>CAWEJW010000001.1:0-1444783 GCA_963809535.1 uncultured Actinomycetes bacterium | reverse complement strand
CCACCGAGATCATCGACGCGTTCGCACACAACTCGAGCGCCGACTGGCCAGTCCGAAGGGCGATACGCACGCGTCTCCGCCGGTGAGAGCGGTGCCGAAGAGACTACCGCAAGCCGCCGACGACAAGCCGCCCCGCTAGGGGCGGGCGCAGAGGTCGGCGGACTCAGACAGTCCTCGGCGGGGGCCCTCGGCGCTCGGACGCGCCACAGGGCGCCTCCTCGCGCCTTCCCCGCCTGCGGAACTCGCCGCCGACCCCCGCGTCCCGCCCTTCAGCGTCGAACTCGGTTGGAGCCCGTATCGAATCCGCTAGTGGGCCTGCTCTAGGTTGACGCACGGGTGGAAAGCGCCGGTCCGGTGCTGCGTACCCATTGACGAGATGTCAGATTCGACATATCCCCCGAGGCGGAAGCGCGCCCATTGAAACCTCTGGTTTGGCTGCACGGCGAGGTCGAAGAGTCCTCCGTTGTCGGGCCCAGCTCGGGTCGAGGCGGGGGTCCTCCTGCGCAGACTACAGGCCGGTGAGTCGATTGGTTTGCCAGCGTCGCGTCCGATGCCCGTCATTGGCAGGCGGTGTCATGAGTCTGCGTGTCAGAGACGCAGAGGCCACGCGTGCAGGCGTCGTCTCGCCGCGTACGACGCGATCACTCGCGGGTAGGGGAGAGCCATGCAAAGTGCGAAGAGCAAGCGACTCGAGGCAGCAGGCTGGCGCGTTGGTGATGCCGCCGAGTTCCTTGAACTCACGCCCGAAGAGACAGCGTTCATCGAGCTGAAGCTGGCGCTTGCCCGACATCTGCGGGACGTCCGCGTTGCGCGTGATCGGACACAGCTGCAGGTAGCGCGGAAGCTCGGTTCGAGCCAGTCGCGAGTCGCGAAGATGGAGGCTGCCGACGCGTCAGTGACCGTGGATCTGCTTCTGAAGTCTCTGCTCGCGCTTGGTGCATCTCGAGACGAGCTTGGACGCGTTATCTCGATTGCGGCATAGCGACCGAGAGCACGACAAGCCCGACCCAGTCCGTAGCTAGGCAGCGTCCTGGTCGGCCTCTCGGATCAGAAAGGCGCCGCAGCGGGGTTGTAGTACCACGTCTCGCGCACGATCTTGCCCTTCGAGATCTCGAGCAACGTGACCCCGCTCACTTGAGCGAGGCGACCGGTGTCGACCCTCGTGCCGTTGGCAGTCCACCTCACAGCAGCCCAATCGCTGCCGATCATCGTTCCCTCGACGACGAGATCGAACTTGGGCGTGGCGAACAGTGACTCGAGAGCGGCCTTGATCTCGGTGATCCCCTGATACGTCCTGTCCGCTGCGACGTCCTGCAACACGGCATTGTCGGCGTAGAGCGCGACGAGGGAGGGGACGTCTTTGGGGCTGTCACTTCCTGCGTATACCGCGGTGTACGAGTCGACCACTGCTGCGACCGAGCGCGCGCGGCTCCCAGAGAGCCACATCCCTGCGACGAAGGTGACACCGACGACCACAAGGACTAGGACCGGGATGTAGAACCATTTGCTGCGCCAGAAGCTTCGCTTGGTTTGCTTGGCTTCGTCCATGAGTCGGCTCTCCTCCCTCGGAGGCAGGTCGCTTCGAGAACGCACTGATCTGATAATGCCCGTTCGGGCGGTCGCGAGACGCGATTCCTCGCCGCCAGGCAACCGCCCCGAGGCGTCCACAGGCGCGCTCGTGTCCTCGTCGCACACGTGTACGGGATGGTCGCGTGCGTCAGGCTCGATGGGGTTCGCTTCGCTCTCGCGGTTTGCTGTTCGCATCCCTGATTGGGTTGCCGGCTGTCGAGGCGCTGGGCCGGTGACGAGTCCTAGCCGGCCTTCTCCAGCCTGTCAGCGATCCAGATCTTGATGATCGACTGCCGCGTGACACCAAGCCGGCTCGCTTCGCGGTCGAGTGACTCGACCATCCAGGTAGGGAAGTCCACGTTTACGCGCCGCACGTCTTTGAGAGGGCGGGTCGCGGTCGACATGTCGAGATCGTCGACGATGTCCTCGACTCCCTCGTCGAACTTCCTGTCGAACTCACTTGCCTTCATACGCCTGCTCCTCCCTGCCGCGTGATCTGCGAACCGAAATGAGCCGGATCGTCTCGCCGCGATAGGTGACCACCGCCGACCAGTGCTTGTCGCCTATCTTGCCGATGACCAGGAAGCGCTCCTCAGTTGCGGTCCGAGCAAGGACCCGCAGCAGGTTCTCGTCGAGCCACAGGGCCTGCGCCTCGACGAAATCGATACCGTGTTTTGCCTTGTTAGCACGGCTCTTGGCCTCATCGAACACGAAGACGAACTGTGTCGCCACGCGGGTTCCTTTACAGTATAGAATATATACCTTTTCAGGCGGCGAACCAAGTCGAGTGGCGGTGAGTGAGCATCCGTCCGCGCTTGCTGGCCCGCCGCTGGTGGGCGGCTTGAGCAGCCCCGGTTCATCCTGCCACGCACTCCTTGCCAGCCTCCAACCTACCCCTGCAGACTCGTCGCCCGAGCCCCGGACGTATCCCCTCCGCGTGCTGGCACTCGGAACGTAGCGACAGTCGCATTCGCCTGCGGCACGTTTAGCGCGCGTCGAGTGTGATACACACACTGGAGGGGCCCTGCTTTGGCTAGGCCAACGAGGGTGGGGGCGCCGATGCCGCCTGAACCATGGTCGCTGTATGAGCTCATGCTCAGGAGCCGCTTGTTCGAAGAAGCCATTGCCGGACTCTGGCACGACGGCTTCATCTCGGGCGAGATGCACCTTGGAACGGGCGAAGAGGCAATCATCGCGGGCGTCGTCGCCCAGTTGCGTGATGGCGACGCCATGGCTTTGGATCATCGCGGCACTGCCGCACTGCTCATGCGCGGGGTAGAACCTGTCCCCATCTTGCGCGAGTTGCTGGGCCTCCCAGACGGGCTGTGCGGCGGTATGGGCGGGCACATGCACCTGTTCTCACGGGAGTACCTGGCCGCTTCCTCAGGGATCGTCGGCGCGGCGGGGCCAACGGCGGCCGGCTTCGCACTGTCAGCCCAGTACCTGCGCCCGCGCGCGATCAGCGTGGCGTTCTTCGGCGAGGGGGCCATGAACCAAGGCATGCTCATGGAATCGATGAACCTGGCCTCGGCCTGGAGTCTGCCCGTCCTGTTCGTCTGCAAGGACGACGGCTGGGCCATCGCCACCCAGTCCGAACGGACGACCGGCGGCGATCTGAACGAACGGGCGCGCGGCTTGGGCGTGCCCGCCGTCGACGTCGACGGCCTCGACGTATCCGCGGTGTGGGAGGTGTCCGAGGCAGCGATCGAGTGCGCTCGTTCCGGTCTGGGACCAAGCTTCATCCACGCTCGCTGCGTGCATCTCGAAGCCCACTTCTTGGGCTTCCAGCTGACAAGGGCCACGCGCGATCCACTCAGGGAAATGCCGAAGGTGGCTGTTCCGCTCACGCGGTCATTCCTGCGCCCGGCGGGGGGCGCACTGGCCGAACGCGTGGAAGGGCTCAGAACAGTCCTCGGAGCGGTGCTCGCAACCCTGCGCGATCCGCGACGGGATTCGGCCAACGATCCCGTCGGGCGCGCGCGCATGGCCTTGCAGTCTGCCCCGGTACGCCTGCAAGAACTAGAAGATCAGGTCGGCCGGGAGGTAGGCGACGCGTGCGCGTCTGCTTTGGCGGGGGTGTCGGCATGAGGAGCATGTTCTTCACCCAGGCCGTCGACGATGCCCTTGCCCAAGCGATGGCAGATGACCCAACGATCATCGTGTTCGGCGAAGACGCGCCCACGCTCCGACGCGACGTGCTCGTGCGTTTCGGACCCGGACGCGTGCGGGGCGCTCCCATCAGCGAAAGCGCGTTTCTGGGCGCCGGCGTCGCTGCCGCAATGACCGGACTGCGTCCCGTCGTCGAGGTCTACATGGTCGACTTCCTCGGCGTGTGCATGGATGCCCTGCTCAACAATGCCGCCAAACTCGAGACGTTCTCAGGCGGGAAATGGACTGCTCCCGTCGTGGTCCGTGTCCCCTGTGGCGGTGGCTACGGCGACGGCGGGCAGCACGAACAGAGCCTGTGGGGCTGGCTCGGACACATTCCGGGACTGACAATCCTGGTTCCGTCAACACCTGCCGACGCGGGCGGTCTGATGCTCGCCGCGCTGCGGCACGATGGGCCCGTCGTCTTCCTCGAGCACAAGCTCCTGTCGGAAAGCTGGCTCGAGTTCCTCGGTTCCGGAGCCCGCTCCACGGTGGAGTTCGATGTTCCTGCCGACGGGGCGAAAGGCGCAGTGCCCAAGCATTGGGAACCACTTCCAATCGGCAGAGCGGTCCTTCGGCGTACCGGTGAAGACGTCGTGATCGCCAGTGTCGGCGTAGGGGTACACCGCGCTCTGGAAGCAGCGCACGTCCTTGATGCCGAGGGGATCTCAACGGCCGTGCTGGACTTGCGGACCGTCTCTCCGCTCGACACGAAGGCGGTCTGCGAAGCGGTCGCGAAGACCGGGCGTCTGGTCGTGGTAGACGAGGACTACGAGGGCTTCGGTCTGTCAGGTGAGTTGTCGGCTGTGGTGTTGGAGGCCGGCATACCGTTCACGTACGCCCGGGTCTGCACCCAGACGACTGTTCCTTATGCGCGTCAGTTGGAGGAGCAAGCGCTCCCAAACAAGGAGCGCATCTGCGCCAACGTCCGACAGCTTATGCAGTGAGGCCCTCTTGCACGTCTGGGGCCGCATCGACCACGCGCACCCGCGTGTGCGCTAGTACTCGGGAGGCGTCGCCGGGGGAGCCGGTGGGGCCGGCTCGGCGGGCGGTGGTGCGGGAGGCTCTGCTGGAGGGGTGTACGCGGGCGGAGCTACTGACGGCGGCGTGTATTCGGGCTCTGCCGGAGGGGTGTACGTGGGCGCAGCCGGCGGCGTGTACGCGGGCGGCGGGGAAGTCGGCGGCGGTGTGTACGCGGGCGGCGGGGAAGTCGGCGGCGGTGTGTACTCCGCGGGAGGCGCCGGTGTTGCGGGGGGTGTGTAGACGGGCTGCTGTGGGGGAGCCGCCGGGGGCACGTACGCGGGCGGCTGCGTCGGCGCGGTCGGGGGCACGTAGGCCGGCGGGGCTGTCGTCGGCGGGTAGGCCTGCCGGACTGTCGTCGGCGCCGGAGCACGCGCGACTCCATAGGCTCTCGCCGCGTATTGCCCCAACAAGTTGCCGGTTATCATCAGCGCAAGGAAGGAGACGGCGGGGGAAACGACCGCACCCAGACCCCGGAAAGCCGTCGTGAATACGCTGGTGACGATACTCCCCGCAATGGAGACCACCCACGTATACAGCCATGCCGTGAAGTAGCCGCCGGTGCGAAGGCGCTTGTAGATCTCGCCGAACTCGAAGAACGCCCCGAAGCGGTCGGTCATTGCGTAGTGGGTGAGCGCCGCGTAGAAGAAGAGCGTCACGACAAGCCCGTAGGCGAGCGCCAAGAGGCCGTACAGAACCAGGACCCCCACGCCCACGGCATTCTGGCTGTTGCCCGACGAGGCAGCGGTAGCCACGGGAATGGCCGCGAGGATCCCACCCAGGATCACCGGCAGGAAGTAGATGAAGCCGGCGAGCCCGGACATGAAGCCCTTCACCCATTTCTCGCCGAAGTCGGTCCACTCGGGGAGTTCGTCGCGCCCCTCGGCGGCCCGCTTGATGTACTCGATCTGCGCGCCGAGCACCGCCGGGATCGTCACAACGAGAATCATCCACAGGTAGCCGAGCAGCGTCTTCTTGATCCAGTCCTTGTCGGTGAACGGGGCTTTGAAGGCTCTGCCGATATCGATGCTGTTCATGAGACGCCTCCTGGTGCATCCGGTTGGCGGTCTGATCCTAGTCGAAGGATACCCATCCGGCCGAGCGCCTAGGCAAGTGGGAATCACCAGCGCGGTCTTTGCGGCGTCCGGCTTGCCGTTCGGCGCCCTCGAGAGTACGGCTTCAGCCGTTGGGGGATCAGCCGCGCCACCGGCATGGAGCGGGACCCTAATGGCTTCGATGTCGAGGGCTACACGGTCGAAGGATTCGACCGATATGGGTTTAGCCACGATGGTTTCGATCGAGATGGTCGCAATCGGGAAGGTCTCGATCGGCAAGGTTTCGACCGAGAGGGATTCGACGCGAACGGATATGACCGAAGGGGCTATGACGCCGCCGGCCGGGCAGGTCCCCCGGATCGCACAGACACGTGATGGCCGCAGACATCGTGCCGTCGACTCGCAGCGTGCCACCCCGAACGCAGTGGAAGTGCAGACAGTTGCCGAGCTCGGGCCTAGGCTCGATTCGCGGTGCAAATACGGTACAAGACTCGCGTGGACTTGCGGTTGACCTCGTGGTTTCCTACCACTCTTAATCCCAAGGTCGTTGTGACAATCGTCCTCTTCGGGTTCCGAACCCGAAGGTGAGCTTGTCCGCACACGGCTCAGCCTCAGTGAGACACAGCGGTCCGGTGCCGCGGAAGCGTTGACCGGTTGCCGTGCGTCAAGAGCGCCTTCTCCGCCTTCGGCCTTCAGTGCCCTGGCCCTGATGTCGATGTCTATTCCGGGAGTTGGCAGGCGTCCATCAGTGACTTGCGTGGCGCGCAGCAGGCATCGCATCGAGCTCAGAGGGGACTGTCATGGCGAGATTTCTCAACACGAGCGCAACCAACTACTACCTCGAGGAACTCATCAAGGATGCGCGCGAGCATCTGATCATCATCAGCCCATATCTCAAGTTCAATGACCGCATCAAGGAGTTGCTGACCGACAAGGATCGGATGAAGATCGATATCCGCATTGTCTACGGCAAGAACGAGCTTGCGCCGCAGGAGATCAACTGGCTTCGCTCGCTGGAGTACGTGCGGACCAGCTTCTGCCAACACCTGCACGCGAAATGCTACGCGAACGAGCACTCGGCGATCATCACGTCGATGAATCTGTATGAGTTCAGCCAGATCAACAACAACGAGATGGGTGTCTTCATCGTTCGCGATGTCGAACCCGATCTCTATCGGGAAACACTAGACGAGGCTCAGCGCCTCATTCGGGTCAGCGAGCCCGTCCGTCTGTCTGCGGAGAAGGTAGTTGAAGCGTCTGCACAAACGCCGACGGGCGAATACGAGAAGTTCACGACGTCGAAACTCGCGAAGTCACATGGGGCTTCTACCGTGGAGCTCACTGAGCGGTTGATCCAGAACGGCCTGCTGGAGCGCGACGGGGAGCAGCTTAGACTTACGGCAGCAGGCAGGCATGCTGGGGGAGAATTCAGGTTCTCGAAGAGGCACGGGCCGTACTTCTTGTGGCCCAAGGACCTGGCGCCTGTGTAGCGAAGCGAGTGGCAACGTCGCCTCCGCGTCCCAAGCAGCAGAACCACTACTCGCCCTCAAACGCCCACCGTGGTTCGTGCGGAAACTCGGCAGGTTCAAGATCGAGCTCTAGCGCCTCTGCGACTGGCGAGAACGTGGTCGGATGGCGACACGGGTGAGGTTTCTGCAAGAGCCTGGTAGGAGCCCGTCGTTCAGAGTCCTTGTCATGACTAAACTGACGTGGTCCCACAGGCCGAGTTATACTTTCGGTATGAAGACCGCGATCTCGATACCGGACGACGTATTCTCGGATGCCGAGAAGCTTGCGCGCCGGCTCAAGCAGTCGCGAAGTCAGCTCTACAGCCGAGCAGTCCGCGAATATGTTGCCCGCCACTCCGCCGAGACAGTCACCGAAGCGCTTGACGCGGTCTGCGCGGAAGTGTCGCCCGAGAGCGACTTCGCGGCGACGGCCGCTAGGCACACTTTGGAGCGTTCCGACTGGTGATTTCTCAGGGAGAGATCTGGTGGGCAGATCTCGGCGAGCCTGTCGGCTCAGCGCCCGGGTTCCAGCGGCCGGTTGTCGTCGTGCAGAGTGATCCGTTCAACCGAAGTCGCATATCGACCGTGGTGTGCGTGCCGCTCACCAGCAACCTGCGCTGGGCGGATGCTCCCGGCAACGTTGCGCTCGACTCGGCCACAACTGGCCTGCCCAAGGACTCGGTCGCCAACGTCTCCCAGATCGTCACGCTGGACCGGTCGATGCTGACGGAGCGCGTCGGCAAGGTGCCTGGCAACAAGCTCGAACTTGTCCTGTACGGGATCGACGTGGTGCTCGGACGATAGGGGGTCGGTCGAGCCCGAGCAGCACCTATCTCGAGATCTCGAAGCCGTAGTCCTTCAGGACCGACTTCGGGAACTCGAAACGCACGGTCATGAGCGGGTCGACCACCTGGCAGAACTTGAGTTCGCCCGTGAGGCTCATGAGCATCGCGGCGTCGTTGAGCGGCATCCCAGCCACACCCGTGAGGAAGTCGAGCATCCGGTGGATCGCCACGTCCTTCGCTTCGTCGACCGTCTCGGCCGAGGCGATGGCAGCCACGAGGTCCTCGTTCTCGATGAACGGGGTTGGCAGACCGTCCATTGCGACGACTTCGGCCTTGATACGCGCGTATCCCGGGCTCTCTGCGCCGCAGATGATGACCTCGCCGTCGCCCATGGCCGCGTGCATGTCGCCGCAGCCGAAGAGCGCGCCCTCCACGCCTACGGTGAGGTAGAGGCTCGCGCCCGTGGTCACCAGCTTGCAGTCCATGTTGCCGCCGTGGCCGCCGGGCGTGCTGTTGGGGATCTCGCCCTCGGCGGGAGCAACGCCAATGACGCCGAGCATCGGCTTCTGGGGCACCTTCACGCGTCCTTTGAAGACGACTGCGTTCCCGGTGTGGTCGAGGATTGTCGTCTCCATCTCGGTGATCCTGTCGCCCATCGTGCCCACTTCGGGTACCGCGACCATTACCGACGGCCCCGTCGCCGTGACCTCGAGCAGGTCGATGCGCAGCAGGTCGCCGGGCTTCGTGCCCTCGATGTAGACGGGGCCGGTCGCCGGGTTGGTGATGCTCCAGTCGAGCGTCTCGAGCGTGTCGGCGGGGGTCTTCAGCTGTCCGCTGAAGCAGTCGTGCGTCTGGAGCACGAACTCCTCGCCCTGCTGGACGCGGATGACCGGCGCCAGGTCGGGAGAGAACGCGAAGAACGCCTTGTCGCGGGTCAGTTCAGATGCCACCGTCGACCTCCTTGTACCGTGCCCCGGCCGGGGGCCCTTCTCGTCTGTCGCCCTACGCCGATTCGCTATCCGGTTCGCTCTCGAGTGCCTCGTCGACCTCGGCAGGCGCGGCCTTCGTCTTACGGAACCACGGCAGAACGACCTCTCTGCCGCCGACGATGCCGCTCGGACGCCAGACGAGGATCCCGATCAGCAGCATCGCGAGCACCACTTCGGTAAGGCCGTAGACCTCAAAGGAGATGATGCCCGAGTTGTTGAGGTAGCCCTCGAGCTGACGGAGCGACTCGCGCAGCACGGTGATGAGCGCCGCGCCGACGGTCGCCCCCGACACGCTGCCAGCCCCGCCGATGATGAGCATGCTGATCAGCACGAACGCCTCGCCCACGTAGAAAGACTTGGGCGAGAACGACGTGATGTAGTGGGCCCAGAGGCCTCCGCCGACGCCGGCGATGAACGTGCTCAGGACGAACGTGAGGTAGCGCACGGCGACCATACTGACGCCCACCGACTTGGCCGCGTTACGGTCGTCACGCGTGGCACGAAGTCGCAGGCCGAGCGACGATTCTCGGAAGAAGTGCGCGACGAGAAGCGTCACGCACGCGGCGACCGCGGCGATCCAGATGGTGGTGTACTGCTGCACCCCGAAGAAGGTGCGCGGACCGTTCGTGACGTTGTCCCACTGGGTCAGGATCACGTGGATCACGATGAGCAACGCGAACAGCGTGATGACCCCGACTGCGTCGGACAGGCGCATGAGCGGCCATGCGACGATCGCGGCGATCGTCGCCGCGATGAGGCCGCCCACAAGTACCGCCGGCAGCACTGGCATCTGCAGCTTGACGAGCGCCGGATACATGTTGGGCACGCCCATGTGCTTGACCGCCGGCGCTGTCGAGAGGATCGACGCCGCGTACGCGCCGATGCCCACGAAGCCCACGTAGGTCCAGTTGAGGATGCCGGAGTTGCCCATGAACATCTGCAGGCCCAAGACGAGCATCAGCGTCACGCAGAAGTAGGTGTAGATCCCCACGTACACGAACGGGGCGAACGCGTTGACGAGCACCGCGCCCACCAGCAGGAGCACCACGAGCACCCACATGGTGACCCGCTCGGGCGTGCCAGCGAACAGCGCTCGGACCGTCTTCATCCGACACGCTCCTCGGAGTGCCTGCCGCGTATCAGGCCTTCAGGCCGCAGCAGCAAGAACAAGACGACCGCGCCGAACATGAACGCGTCGCGGTATCGGATCATCGAGGCCGGGAGCATGATGCTCAGCAGGTTGAAGACCAGCCCGTAGACGAAGCCGCCGACCACGGCTCCCACGAGCGAGTTCATGCCGCCGATGACCGTCGCGATGAACGCGATGAGCAGAGGCCCGAACCCGATGAGCGGGTCGACCGACGCCGAGCGGCTCACCCAGAAGATCGAAACGACGCCCGCCAGCGCCCCGCTGATGATGAACGCCACGGAGATGACCAGGTTGGCAGGCACGCCCATGAGCCGGGTGGTCGTGAACTTGTCGGCGGCCGCGCGCATCGCGATGCCCAGCACCGTGTACTTCATGAGCAGCGTAAGCGAGACGAGCAGTACCGCGGTGGTGATGATGACGAGGATGTTGCGCTGGGGGACCGTCGCGCCGAGGAACGTGACCGACTCGTTGAGGACGTTGGGGAGGCGCACGGCACGGGCGCGCGGGGACACGAAGAGGAGCGCCGCGTTCTGCAGAAGGACGCTCACCGCGAACGAGGTGACCAGCAGCGCGTTCATCGACTTGGTGCGCACCGGGCGAAACGCGACGAGCTCGGTGAGGTAGCTCGTGAGCGCCGCGAGTCCGACGGCGAGGAGCATGATCAACCAGAACGGCATCTTCGTGAACGTGCCGAACACGTAGAGCGCGTACCCGGCTGCCATGATGTACTCGCCGTACGCGAAGTTGACGAGCTTCAGGATGCCGTACACGAAGACGAGTCCCAAGGCCATCAGTGCGTAGAGGCTTCCGAGGCTGATCGTGTTGATGATGAACTCGGGGTTCATCTACAACGTCACCTCGCTTTGTGCTGCGGCGCGGCCGCCGAAGTAGACCGACGCTATGTCGAGCTCGTGTTCGAGCTGATAGGGCGTTCCGGCGAACTGCAGGTAGCCGGTCTGAAGCACGTACACGCGATCGGCGACCTTCAGGGCCCTCTCGGCGTTCTGCTCCACGAGCAGGATCGTCACGCCGCGCTCCCGCAGCTGGCCGATGAGGTCGAAGATGACGTCGGTCAGCGTCGGCGAGAGGCCGAGCGATGGCTCGTCGAGCATGAGGAGCTTGGGGTGGCTCATGAGCGCCCGGGCGATGGCGAGCATCTGCTGCTCCCCGCCGGATAGCAGTCCGCCCGCCTGGTTGAACCGCTCCTTCAAGATCGGGAAGAGCGCGAATACCTCCTCAAGATCCTTGTTGTAGCGGTCGCGTTTGTACGAGGCGAACGCCCCGAGTCGCAGGTTCTCGGCGACGGTGAGGCTCGAGAAGATGTCGCGTCCCTCCGGTACGAGTGAGATGCCCCTCCTCAGGATCGACTCGGGCGTCTTGCTCGTGATCTCCACGTCGAGGAAGCTCACCGTGCCGTGCGTCGGCTTCACGACGCCGCAGATGCACTTCAGCGTGGTCGACTTCCCCGCGCCGTTCGACCCGAGCAGCGCGACGAGCTCGCCCTCCTTCACCTCCAGCGAGATGCCGTGCAGCGCGGTGATGGCCCCGTAGGCGGCTTGCAGGTCTTTGACGGTGAGCATCGGTTCCTTCCTGACGGGATGTCGTTCGCCGCGGCCTAGGCGGCCCCGCCGAGATATGCGGTCACAACGTCGGGGTTGCTACGCACTTCCTCCGGCGTGCCGTGGGCGATCGTGCGGCCGTAGTTCAGAACGTGCAGAGTCGCACACAGCTTCATCATCAGCCGCATGTCGTGGTCGACGATGAGCATCCCGACCTCTCTGCGCTCCGGGATAGCGAGCAGGAGCCAGAGCAGGTGGTCGCTCTCGTCCTCATTCAGCCCGGCCGCCGGCTCGTCGAGCAACAGGAACTTGGGCTTCATCACGAGAGCGCGTGCGATCTCGAGCCTGCGTTGATGGCCGAAGGGCACCCCGCTCGCGAGCCGGTCCGAGAACTCCGCGAGCTCAAACTCCGCGAGCAGCTCCTCGGCAGCGCGCACCGCCTCGCGCCGTGGCTGACCCACGCTCATGCCTGCGACTGCGACGTTCTCCAGCACCGTCAGCTGGTCGAAGAGGCGGATCGTCTGGAACGTGCGGGCGATGCCCGCCCGCGCGACCCGGTGCGGTGGGCGTCTGGTCGTCTCCTCCCCGTCCACCAGGACAGTGCCGCTCGTCGCGGGCAGGAGCCCCGTCACAACGTTGATGAGCGTGGTCTTCCCAGAGCCGTTCGGGCCGATAAGGCCGAAGATATCGCCGGTGCTCAGGCTGAAGCTGACGTCGTCGACGGCCTTGAGACCTGCGAATGACTTGGACAGACTACGGATCTCGAGCGTGCTCATATGCTCGCCTGGGCCCTCCTCGGCGGTGTCCGCCATAGCGGAAGCCGACGTCGGCGCGTTCAGTGCGGCACACGCCGGGAGAGAGTCCTCATGCGGGACTCTCTCCCGGCGCCAGTGCGGTTCTGCGTGCCCCGTGTGCTTGCGCGCGTGCCGCTAGCTTGCGAGTGTCGTGGCTACGGGGCAGGGATCTTCTCAGGAATCACCCATTCGATGAACTGGTTCTTGCCACCCTGGATCTGCACAAGGGCGGCGGCCTTGTTGGGCTCGTGGCCCGAAGCAGCGTCAGACCAGTCGAGCTTGCCCGTGAGAAGGTCGAAGGTCGTATCCTCCATCGCCTTGGCAACCTTCGCACCGTCCGTGCTGCCGGCCTTTTCCATAGCCTGTGCGAGCAGGTTCACGACGTCGTAGCCTGGCATGATCCAGACTGCATCCGGGTCCTTGTCGAACTTCTTGACGTACGCATCCGCGAAGTCGGTGTACAGAGGATTCGCCTCCGGCGAAAGGTACCCGTGCGTGTCGAAGTAGATGTCGTTACCGTATTGCGTGCCGAGCGCCTCGAAGAGAGCCGGGTCGTCGTAGGAGTCGCCGCCGAAGACAGGCACCTTGATCCCGTTCTCGCGGATTGTCCTGATGATCAGAGCGAGGTCGGGCATGTAGGACGAGACATAGATGAACTCGGGCTGGGGACTCTGGGCCTTGATGCGCGCAAGCTGCGCGGAAACATCGCCCTGACCCTGCGTGTAGGTGTCCTCGAACAGAACCTTGCCGCCCAGCTCCTCATAGCGAGCGATGAAGTAACGGCTCAGGCTCTTGGTGTAGTCGATGAAGTCGTCGGTGATGACGTAGACAGACTTCAAGCCCTTCTTGTTCCACGCGTACTCGGCTGTCGCAGCACCCATCGTTGTGTTCCACATCGACATCGTGAACTGCTTGTCGCCAAGCGCGGCCGAGCCGTAGAGGGGCGACGAAGCGCACGGTGAGATGCCGACGATGCCAGCCTTCTGAGCCTCTCGGCTCGCCGGACCGCCGAAGTCGAAGTCGCTCGGAGCGATCATGGCCACGGCGCCCCTGTCGATCATCTGCTTGGCGACGTTGCCTACGGTCACAGGGTCGCTCTTGCCGTCCATGTTCAGGAGCTCGACCTGCTTCCCCAGAATGCCGCCCTTCGCATTGAGCTGGTCCACGGCGAGCTGAGCACCGCGGAGGGACGGCTCATCGAGCGGGGCCTGGATGCCGGTCTGGCACAGCGCTGCGCCGATGATGATCTTGCCGCCGCTACTGGACGTGCCCTTTGAACCGCATCCGGTCAGTGTGAGAGTGAGTGCGACCACGAGCGCCAACGCCAGGATTGCAGAAGTTCTCGTTCCCTTCATATGATTCCCCTTGCTCTGATTCGGGAGCCTGAACAAGCCGTGATCCGCTGGTTCGCCGGAAGCTCTGTGCCCTCGCCCTCCCTTCCACCGCTGCGGACTCCATGCAGAATCTCAAGCGAGTCTCAACATTTGGGAGTTTAGCGTTCAGCGCGTCGAGGAGCCAGCAATCGCGGTTCGGCTGACAGACGTCTCTCCTGCCCACCTCAAGTTCAGGCAACAGTGGAGAATCGCGAAGTCGGAGCGAACGGCCGACGGACGGCACGAGGCCGCCCGTTCAAGCTCGTTGCTTGCGAGTATGGGGCTCTGGCGGCCGGAGACCCGGAAGGCAGCTGGCTAGACCGCGATCTTGCTGGTGCCGCGGGCAGCCACTCCGAGTTTCCGCTCGGCGCGCTCTAGCACCTCGTCAACCGAATGCTGACGCACGAGCCACGGCGCCAAGCCGAAAGAGCGAGTTCCATCGGTGCGCTTGACCCACACGGTGCGCCGCGCGTCGCACTCGACCTCGAATTCAGGCGACGAGAAGCGGGCTTTGCATGCGGCGAGCAATCCGCTGCCGCCATCGTCTGTCAGGACGACGTGTGGTTCGGCGTCCAGCACGGACCTGTTGAATGTGCTCGACGACCTGCGCATGAAGAGACCTCCCATTCGGGAACGACACCAGAGTCTAGAGAGGGATCGGCATCGTCGCAGAAGTTCGCTTGCGGGCCCATCGGGGCGCGGACGACGCGCGAGCAATCAGAAGAGTACCTCTAGTATTGCACGATTCGCGCCATCTCGCTGAGGGGACATGAAAGTCGTTGACGCCTCGTGGCCGGCCGCAGACTGAGGTCTATGCTGGCCAACGACGCATGGCGAAAGGAATCACATGAAGAAGTCCCTCGGAGCCAAGACCCTGCTGTATCCGGCCCCGGTGCTGGTTGTCGGAACGTACGACGACGACGGCCGCGCCAACGCCATGACCGCGGCGTGGGGTGGTATCGCGTCCTCCAGGCCGCCGTGCGTGTCGGTCTCACTCCGCGCAGCGACGGCGTCCCATGGCGCCATCATGAAGCGCAAAGCGTTCACGATCAGCGTGCCTGGCGAGGACAACGTCGCCCAAGCGGACTTCTTCGGCGTCGTATCGGGTCGGGACCACGACAAGTTCGCTGAAATCGGACTCACAGCCGCGCGGAGCGATATCGTCGACGCGCCGTACGTGGAAGAGTTCCCACTGGTGCTGGAATGCTCGGTCGTCGACGTACACGAGATCGGCGGCCACACCCAGTTCATCGGCGAGATCCTGGACGTGAAGATCGACGAGGCCCTGCTCGGCGGCGACGGTCGAGTAGACGTCGTCAAGCTCCGCCCGATCATGTTCGCGATGAATCCGGGGAGCTACTACGGGATCGGAAACTTCATCGGGAAGGCCCACTCCATCGGCAAGGAACTCGGCCGCACGGCCCAGGCACCTGGCGAGTCTACTGTCTGAAAGCGGGTGAGCAGTTGCCCGAGAGCATCTGGCGAGCGTGCGCTTCGGGCCCTGGGTCGAGCGTTGCTCTACTCGCCGAGGAGTCTCATGGCGCACGCGTTCGACGCTGCTAGCTTGCGGTCGCCTGTGACCAGATCCGTGTCAAGGTCGACCGCAAGCGCGGCGAAGGCGGCGTCGTAGAGGGTGAGGTCGCAGTCAAGCGCGATCTCGGCGGCTGCGCGAACGAGAGGACCATCCAGCGGATACCACACAAGTTGGAAGCCATCGAGCGCCTCCGCGGTCTTCAGGACGTACTCGTCCGGGAGCCCGCGCGACCGGACGGCATTGAGCACTTCGAGTCGCATGTGATCGGGCGCGGCAAGCAGGGTGGTTTCTGCTAGGTGGGCATCGAGAAGCTCCCAGGCCTCGGCCGCGTTCGCCTCGCGTTCTGAGAGGAACCACTTCGCCGCGACGGAAGCGTCAATGACGATCATGCGCGGGGGCTCGTTCATGAGCGGGAAGCGCCGTAATCGGTGTCGCGGTCACGGCGGATGATCTCGGTCGTGTCGGGCCCAGCAGGCACGTGCTCGGCGATGTCACGTGCGCTGTCCATGGCAGTACGGATGCTTCGCCGCCGTTCCTCGGCGGCGAGCTGCTGGCGGACGTGCGTGACGTAGCGTGCGGTCGCCTCGGCGACGAAACCGCTCCTGGAGCGGTGGAGTTCCTCGGCGAGTGCGTCCACTTGGCGAAGTAGGTCGTCGGGCAGCGCGACATTGACCTTGCCCATGGTGCCTCCTGGTAGTGCCATATGGTAGTGCCATCGAGGAGTATAGCACGAGGCGGTGACCAGCCAGGCCGGTTTGCCGCTCGCTTCGGCGAGGGAGAGGAAGAGTATGCGCACGATCGTCATTTCGGACATACACGGCTACCCCGAGCTCATCGAGCATGCGCTCGAGCACGCCCAGTTCCGTCACGGAGAGGATCGTTTCATCTTCGCGGGGGACTTCATGGATGGCGGGCCGGGCGCCGAACGCGCGTTCGAGATCATCGAAGAACTCGCGGACGTCGTGCTCCTGGGCAATCACGAGATGGCGGCGATGCTCGGCATGGAGATCCATCCACAGAACGAGGACTCCTTCGGATTCGCCGACCGGCTGACTGAACGCATGCTCGACCTCGACGGTTCGTTCGGCGAACGCTGGAGAGCTCGTCTGCGAGGAACAGGGCGTGCATCGTGTCTCACTCCTGCTTATCGGCGACGTTCGCTCCCGAGTTCGAGAAATCCGGTCGGGACCTCAAGGTCTTCGCGGAGCACCTCAACAGCGAGTTTCGCGTCGTGCTCGCTCGGGCCGGGCTGGGCAAGCTTCGGGACGAAGACGAGCCGGCAGCGATGCGCCTTCTCGGCTCGGACGGTCCGCTGTGGTATCGCCCGTTCTACATTGGCCCGGAGCCGCCGCTCCAGGGACTTGTCCAGGTCGTTGGCCACACGGCGCCCGAGCTCTACTCGCCGCAGCAGCTCGCGATCCTCGATGCCTTCGGCATCTACCTGATCGCGCCGGACATGCGCGACGCCGAGTGGGGAGTGGCGGATCCGTACTGGCTCGAACACGCATACCGCTATGGCGTCATCGAGGACGGCGTCGTGCGCGTCGAGAGCTGGGCTGGGTAGGCCAGGCGCGCCGCTAGCCCCCCGCCGCTCGGGGTCGTCCATACGAACGACCCCTCGAGGCTTCGCCGCCAATCCATTCTGCGTTGGGGTATATCGGATACGGGCGTCCGCGCGGGTGCGCGCAGGACTCCCAGGTTTCCCGCAATCAGCAGAAGGGGTGGATGCCAATGAAACGGAAGGTCGGTCTCTCCACGCTCGTCATCGCGCTGGTGTTCTCGACGCTGCTCTTCGCGGCGCCAGTGCAGGCTACTGCCTGTCCAAAAGGCCCGCCGCCGGCAAAGTCGGTGGACCTGTGGCTCACCGTCCTGCACAACAGTGACGCCGAGTCCAAGCTGGTGAACCTCGGTGGCACGCTCACCGACTTCGGCGGAGCAGCACGCTTCAAGACTCTCGTCGACCAACTCAAATCGAAGGCCACGCACGGCACACGCTACATGAATCAGAAGGGTGCCAAGCGCGCGGTCCTCATGGTCTCGTCTGGTGACAACTTCCTGGCGGGGCCCGAGTTCCAGGCGAGTCTGACGAAGGGCGTGCCGTACTACGACACGATCGCGATGGACCTCATCGGCTACAACGCCATAGCCATCGGCAACCACGACTTCGATTTCGGTCCCGACATCCTGGCCGACTTCATTTCGGGCTTCAAGTGGACGAAGCCACCGTTCTTGAGCGCCAACCTCGACTTCAGCCAGGAGCCCGTGCTCCAGGCGTTCGTCAAGAGGGGCCGGATCGCCAAGAGCACCATCGTCACGCAGCGCGGAGACAAGATCGGCATCATCGGCGCGATCACGCCGCTGCTTCCGACCATCTCGAGCCCACGCAGGGTGCAGGTGATGGCCGACGTGGCGGGAGCCATCAATGGTGAGGTCCACAAGCTCATGCGGAAGGGCGTCAACAAGATCATCCTCATCAGCCATATGCAGGCTCTCGCGGATGACAAGGCCCTCCTCGCGCAGCTCGACGACGTGGACGTCGTCGTCGCGGGCGGGAGCGACAGCCTGCTCGCCAACGAGGGCGATCTGCTCCTTCCGGGTGAGACTGCCCCCGTCGGTCCGTACCCGCTGACTGACACGAAGGACATGGACGGCGTGACGGTGCCGATCGTCACGGTGCCCGGCAGCTACGCCTACGTCGGCAAGCTCGTCGTAGGCTTCAACAAGGCCGGCAAGGTCGTGGCGTTCGGAAACGACAGCGGTCCCGTGCGCGTGGCGGGCGGCACCCAGCCCGACGCCGTCAAGCCCGATCGGGTCATGACCAAGCTCGTCACGAACCCGGTGGCGGCCGCGCTCGCGCAGTACGCGTCGCACCAAGTGGCGGTGAGCGAGGTGCCGCTCGACGGCACGCGGCCGAACATACGCACCAAGGAGACCAACGAAGGCAACCTGATCGCAGACTCGCTCCTGTGGAAGGCGCGTCAGATGGCGCCGCTCTACGGGGCCCCACAGGCCGACGTCGCGATCCAAAACGGTGGCGGCATCCGCAACAACACCAGCATCGTCCCCGCCGGGCCGATCACCGAGCTGGACACGTTCTCCATGGTGCCGTTCGCGAACTTCGTTGCGGTGATCCCGGACGTTCCGCGCAGCATCTTGAAGCAGGTGCTCGAGACCGGGGTGTCGCTCGCTCCCGCTCAGTCGGGAGGCTTCACGCAGGTCGCAGGCATGAAGTTCACGTTCGACGTCGCACTGCCGCCGGAGTCGCGTGTCGTGAGCGTGGAGCTCGCAGACGGCACGAAGATCGTGGAGGCTGGCGCTGTCGTGCCTGGACCCGGCATCAACGTGGCTACGGTCGACTTCAGTGCCCGGGGTGGTGATGGCTACGAGTTCGGCACCCTGCCGTTCACGGTCGTCGGGGCGTCCTATCAGCAAGCCCTCATCGACTATCTCGTAACCGGTCTGAGCGGCGTGATTACCGCTGCGCAGTATCCGGCTGGAGGAACGGGTCGGATCACGCAGCTGCACTAGGAGTAGGGACGGCCGCCTAGCGGCCGTGAGAGTGAAGAGGGCGGCTCGACGGCCGCCCTCTTCACTCGCGCTCGCCTCGCGCGAGCGCGATACTCTGACGGACGGCATCGCTCGGAGGGGGTAACTGGTGATGGACGACGCATCCGCCAACCGCCGGTTCGCTATTGTCACCGACAGCACCGCGGACATCACACCTCAGATGGCCAAGGAGCGGGGTATCTCGGTGATTCCCCTTTCCGTCACCTTCGGCCAGGACACGCTTCTCGACGGGGAGTTCACTCAGGCGGAATTCTTCGCGCGAATGGCCAAGGCGCCGCAGCTACCCACCACCTCTCAGCCGAGCGTCGGAGCGTTCCACGCCGTGTATGAGCAGCTGCTCCAGACGTCACCCGAGCTGATCTCGATTCACATCTCCGAGAAACTGTCCGGCACCGTCGAATCGGCTCGCCAAGCCGCCCAGGAGTTCGGCGGTCTCGTCCACGTTTTCGACTCCCGCAATCTCTCGTGGGGCCTCGGGTGGCAGGTGCTGGACGCAGTCGACGCGGCCGACCAGGGACTCGGCCCGCGAGAGGCGCTCGAGCGTCTGGAGCGTGTGCGCGAGAAGATCCGGCTCGTCGTCGGTCTCGACTCGCTGGACAACCTGGCCAAGGGCGGGCGCATCGGCAGGGTGTCGGCCTTCCTCGGCTCCGTACTCAATCTGAAGGTGCTGCTCTTTGTGGACGCGGGAGGCGAGTTCACGCCGCTTGCACGCGCGCGGGGTGAGAAGGCCGCGCTCGCCCGGACGCTTTCTTGGATCCAGGAACAGATGGGTACGGCGCGTCGCGGCAAGTTCGCCGTCGGGCACGCACTCTCAGAGGCCCGCGCGCACCGGCTCGCGGACTCCATCAAATCGCAATGGGAAGTGACCGAGCTCATCGTCTATGAGACGGGCTCGGCCATCGCCACGCACACTGGAACGGGCTGGGGTGTGGCGTTCGTACCAGAGGGGTAGCCGGCGTCCTACTCCGCGCGTCCCGACTAGAGGGGAACCACATGGCCGCAGTCGTCGAGTGCGAGGGTCTCACCAAGTACTACGGCAAGTCCCGCGGCATCATCGATCTCTCGTTGGCAGTCGAGGCCGGCATCGCATATGGCTACCTCGGCCCCAACGGCGCCGGCAAGACCACGACGCTTCGCTGCCTACTCGGCATGCTCAAGCCCACATCTGGAGGCTCCAGGCTCTTCGGCGAAGTCGTGCGACTCGACGGCGCGGAGCTGAGGCGGCGCATAGGTTACGTCGCAGGCGAGGTCCACCTCTACGACCGCGAGACCGGCCAGTGGCACATCGACTACATCTCCGGGTTGCGCGGCAAGCGCGGCAAGAGCGAGAGTGCGCTCATCGAGCAACTCGACTTCGATCCCTCAAAGCGGGTCAAGGAGCTCTCGAAGGGTAACAAGCAGAAGCTCGCTCTCGTCCTGGGACTCATGCACGACCCTGAGCTGCTCCTACTCGACGAGCCGTCGAGTGGGCTCGACCCGCTCAACCAGCAGACGGTCTTCAGCATCCTCGAGGAGCGGCTTCGCGAGGGCACGACGCTCTTCCTGTCGAGCCACATCCTCACCGAGGTCGAGCGCATGTGCGAACGTGTCGCGATCATCCGGGAGGGTCGGCTCGTCGTCGAGCAGGACGTCTCCGTGCTCCTGGCGCAGCGCGTGCGCGACATCGAAGTGACCTTCGCGGAGCACACGGGGGCCGACTTCCTGGAGGGTCTGCCGGGGGTCTCGGCGGTCGAGCAGCGCAATCCGCACTCGCTGCGTGCCACGGTGAAGGGTGAGGAACTCAATCCGCTTCTGGCGCGCCTTGCCGAGCGCGAAGTGCGCGACCTGGAGATCACGCGCGCCTCGCTGGAGGACGTCTTCGTCGAGTACTACCGCGAGGAGGACGGCGAGTCGGGGGAGACGAAGCCAGCGCCGGCTCCAGCTCCGGCACCGGAGACCACCGAAGAAGACGCGTCGGCGAGCGAGGGAGGTGCGTCGTGAACTGGACGCTCTTCCGCGCAACGCTTCACCAACGCCGCACTGCGATGCTCTGGTATGCGGTCGGCCTGATCTCCTACTCGGTGTTCATCGTCGCGTACTACCCAACGATGCAGAAGATCGACATCACGGCGTACATGGCGAACTTCCCGAAAGAGCTGGTAGCGTTCTTCGCGGGGTCGCTGACCGAGCTCACTACCGTCGGTGGCTACCTAGCAACCGAGTACCTGGGGTTCATCTGGGTGCTCATCATTGCCGCGGCGGGCATCACCTTCGCCACCAAGGCGCTCTCCAGCGAGATCGACGCGGGCACGATGGAGTTGCTCATGTCGCAGCCGATCTCGCGCCGGAAGCTCGTGAGCACGCGCGCAATAGCGCTGGCGGTCTTTCTCGCGGTGCAGCTCCTGGCGACGACCGTGCCGATATGGCTCACGGCTCGGGTGGTGGATGTGAAGGTCGATACCGGGAACCTGGCCATCCTCACTGCCGGGGGCTTCCTGATGGCTCTTGCGCTCTCGGGAGTGGCGTTCCTCTTCTCATCGGCGTCGCGTGAGTCGGGCAAGCCGGCGGCGATCGTAGGCGGTGTGCTCGGCGTGATGTGGATCCTTCACTTCATGGCGACGAACTCGAAGTGGGCCGAGAAGCTCGAGGTCGTGAACATCTTCAAGTACTGGCGGCCCGCCGAGCTCATCGAGAAGGGCACGATGCCGACGGAGGCGTGGTTCGTGCTCGGCGGCGTGGCCATCATCACGCTCGTCGCGAGCGTGTTCGTGTTCTCTCGGCGCGATGTGACCTGAACCGTCGCTGGCGCGCAATCCCGGGCACCCTCGCCGCGTTCAGCATGAGCGGCGGGCTTGAACGGGTATCAATCCACCACAGTGTTCTCTACGGGAAAGGGGTTCGACGATGTCAGGCATGCTCGAAGGCAAGGTCGGTGTCGTCACCGGCGCAGGGTCGGGCATTGGACGCGACTGTGCGATCAGAATGGCGGCCAAAGGCGCGAAGGTCGTCTGCTCGGACATCGTGCTGGACGGCGCGATGGGCACGGTGCAAGCGATCACTGAGGCCGGCGGCACGGCTCACCTGGTTCAGACGGACGTGTCTGATCCCGAGCAGTGCCGGTTGATGGTCGAGTCAGCGGTCAAGGCGTTCGGCAGGCTGGATCTCGCGGTGAACAACGCGGGCATCGGCGGCGAGGCGGCGCTGACCGGCGAGTACACGATCGAGGGATGGCGCAAGGTCATGTCGATCAACCTCGATGGCGTCTTCTACTCGATGCGCTACGAGCTGCCCGAGATGGTCAAGGCCGGCGGCGGAGCGATCGTGAACATCTCTTCGATCCTCGGCCTCGTTGGCTGGCCGACCGCCTGCGCGTATACGTCGGCGAAGCACGGCGTTGTGGGGCTGACTCAGGTCGCGGCTATCGAATACGCGCAGCAGGGCATCCGAGTGAACTCCATTAATCCGGGCTTCATCGAGACGCCTCTGCTCACGAGCGCGGGCATCGTGCCTGGTGACGAGATCCACACAATGATCGCCGGCAAGCACGCGATGAACCGGCTCGGCACGTCCGAAGAGATCGCGAATGCCGTGACGTGGCTCCTCTCGGATCAGGCGTCCTTCGTGACCGGCATCGCTCTTCCTGTGGACGGCGGCTACACGGCCCAGTAGCAGAAGTTTGCAGGAAAGTCCTACCTACGGAGTATGTTCAGCCCAAGGTCGGCCCCGTAGACTCTTTGCGGGGATGGCCGCGAGGCCAGGTGGTCCTCGAGGGGGTCACCGCGATCGGCAACAAGGCGGCTCGGCATGGCGAATGTCGGGCCGTCTTGTGTGTCTTTCTAACATCTGGGCGACGTGCTAGAACCGCAGAGGGGATGACGTGGCCGCCAACCGTGCGAGGACGGTGGGTCGATGAGCAGGCTCGGAGAGTGGACCGTCCAGCACCGGAAGTTGACGAGCGTTCTCCTTTGGACACTTGCGGTGCTGCTCACTGGAGCGTGCTTCCTCTACCAGGACAAGACCGGGCCGACGTACCCGCTGGAAGGTACGGTCGAGACGGCCAAGGGGCCGGTCAAGTTCCAGTTCCTCCGCAGCGAGACGATCGGCACAGACCTCAAAGTCATGCTTCTGGACCCGGTGCCGGCGGGGGTGTCGGGATACGTCAGGTACCGCCGCTACCGCTCCAACGATGCCTGGTCCGAAATGCCGATGAGCCCTGGCTCGTTCGAGTTCTCGCGGCGCGGGAACGTGACCAAGGTCGAAGGCGTCGGCGCTGAGCTACCTTCGCTGGACAAGCGCGCAGGCAAGTACGAGTACTTCGTCTACATCTACGATGGCCCCGAAGCGCCGTACTCGGTCACCGGCGTCAAACCGGTCTACGCGCGCTACAAGGGGTCCGTCCCGACGCCCGTGCTGATCGTGCACATCCTGGTCATCTTCGCCTCGATGGCGTTCGCGCTGCGCACCGTCTTCGAGGCGATGCTTCCCCAAGGTCGCTTCCGGTGGATGATCTGGGCGACGCTCATCTCGCTGCTGCTCGGCGGGTTCGTGCTCGGACCGCTCGTGCAGTACTACGCGTTCAACGTGTGGTGGTCGGGCGTCCCGTTCGGGTTCGACTGGACCGACAACAAGGTCCTCTTCGAACTCGTCTTCTGGGTGGTCGCGCTGGCGCTGAACTGGGGCAAACGCGTCACGCGCTGGCCCGTGTTCGTGGCGGGAGCAGCGACGCTGCTCGTCTACTTCATCCCGCACAGCGTATTCGGATCGGAGTACGACTACACGAAGGGTACGGGTCGCGGGACGACCGGATAGGATGGCTTTCCCGCACGACCGACCGACACCTCGTGGGGACCTGGCGGCCCGGCGTTAGTAGCCGGGCGAGGCTGACACGACTCGGTACCCCTTGCGGCTCTTCGCCACCCTGACGGGGTCGCCATTCTCGAGCGTGGTGTGCGTGCACGTGGCTTCGGTCGGCTGACCCGACTCGAGTTGGACGATCGCGACACCCGGGGTGTTCGCATCGGGGGGCCGCTGCTTGTAGCCGATGAACGTCGCTTCCTCGGCCCGGCTGGCGCACCCGGCGACCAGGCCCGCAACGAGGATGATTCCGAGGATGAACAGTAGTGCGCGTTTCGCCGACATGGCTTTCGTCCCCCTACCCTTTCGCAATACGCGCGCGGCCCTGACCCTGTGACGAGCGCCACGCTTTCTGTGCCGATGCTTCGCGTCACGCGCTCGGCGGTCGATATCGCATCAATGCCGGTTGACACGCCCGAGCTCGCGGGACGCCTGTGCTCCGAAAGAATACATCGACAGGCGGTTGCCTGCGCGCCTAGCGACGGGGGCGGTAGCGGTCGATGAGCGCCGAGATGAAGAACCAGGAGCCCACGCCGACCGCGCTGAGAAGGGCGAGTCGGGCGACCCAGATGAAGGCCGTCGGTAGTTCCGTGTTCTGGAGCAGCATGGAGAGCCCGACGACGAACGCGGCCACCACCAGCGCGAAGGCGAGCCGATTGACCATCTCCTCCAAGCGCGTCAGGGCGGGGTCGAGTCCGGTCGGACGGACGGTCATGGGGATCTCGCCCTGGCCCGCACGCTTGAGGAACCGCCCGAGCGACTCAGGCAGGTCGGAGAACATCTTCGCGTTGCGCCTCAACGTGCGCGTGAGGGAACGGAAGAGCGCCCGCGGCTCCATGCGGGCATCCGCCATCTTCCGGGCGAATGGCGCGGTCACAGCCACGAAGTCGAAGTTGGGGTCGAGCTGCGTGCCCAGCCCCTCGAGCACCGCCAGCGTCGTGAGAAGCACCGCAAGCTCGCTGGACATCATGAGGCGGTGCACCCGGATCAGATTCAGGACCTCGGAGATCAGTTGTCCGATATGCACCTCTCGCAAGGACCGGTTGTAGTACTTGCCGATGAGGCGCGAGACCTCGAGCTCAAGAGCCGCGACGTCGAGGTCTCCCGGGGTGCCGGCGGCTTCGACGAGCGTGTCGACTGCCAACGGCACGTCATTGTCGACGATGGCGAGGAAGAGGTCGGCGAGCTGGTCGCGGCCCATCTGAGAGATCGTGCCGACGCGTCCGAAATCAGTGAACCCGACACGGCCGTCGGGAAGGGCGAAGAGGTTGCCCGGATGCGGGTCGGCGTGGAAGTAGCCGTGAGTGAAGATCTGCTCGAGGTAGCAGTAGATGCCGCGCTTGGCGAGTTCGGCTCTGTCTTGGCCAGCCTCGTCGAGCAACTTCGGCTTGTTGAACGGAATGCCATCCAGGCGCTCGAGGGTCAGCACACGCTGCGTCGTGTACTCCCAGTGGACCTTTGGGAAGAGGACCGAGTCGTCGTATTCGAACATCCTGCCGAGCCGCTCTGCCCGCTGCCCCTCGCCGATGTAGTCGAGCTCACCCTGGATCGCTTCGGCAAACCCGCCGGCGATGTCCACGACATCGTAGTGCTCACCGATCTCGGTGTGGTCTCGTACGAAGCGCGCCTGCGTGAGGAGGATGTCTACATCAGTCTCGACCTGATCCTGCACGCCGGGTCGTTGCACCTTGACGACGACCTCGGTCCCATCCTCCAGCGTGGCCGCATGGACCTGTCCGAGTGATGCGGCAGCGAGGGGCGTGGCCGAGAACGTTGCGAATACCTCGTTCGGCTCGCCGCCGAGCTGCTCCTTGACGATTCCGCGCACCTGCTCGAAGGGGAAGGGGGCGACCTCGTCCTGCAGCTTGCGCAACTCATCGACGATGGGTTCAGGGATGATGTCACCACGTGTCGACGCCGCCTGGCCGACCTTTACGAACGTCGGGCCCAAGCGCTCCAGCGTCCGGCGGATCCGGACGCCGAGCAGCGGCGCAGGTTCCTCCCGTTCGCGGTGGAACCTGCTGCGTACGGGCGCGAAGCGCCTCAGACCTGTGGTGTCGAGCGCGCTGTCGAAGCCCTCATCGATGAGGATCCTGACGATCTCGCGGTATCGCTCGACGTGTTTTCGGGAAGGCACTCCCAGTCCTCAGGGGAGGCCGCGCCCGCTAGGGCGTGGACTCGTCGTCGGTCTCGGGCACCGGCCGCTGCGCGATGAGCGCCTTGAGCTCGGCGATCTCTTCCCTGAGTGCTTCGACGTCCTCCTTGGTGGCGACACCGGTCGCGTGCAGGAGCTTGTCGCTCTCTTTGTCGACCGTGGTGCGCACGCTCTCCTGCTGCTCGGCAGCCATCTCGCTGATACGGTCGGCGACCTTCTTCGCCTCCGAGTCGGACATCTTGCCGCGCTCTTCGAGCTCCTTGCTGAGGTTGTTCACACGGTCACGTGTCATCTCCATGACCCCAAGACCCATCAGGAAGGCACGTTCGACCAGCCCAGCTACGTCGGTGCGATCCTCTGCCATGAGGCACCTCCCTCTGTTCATGGCCGGAATGTCATCGCCGGTTTGAGGCGATGTCGCTCAGTGTCAGGTATACCCAAGTCCGACCCTATCCGGAACCCGTGCGGCCGAGTTGCCATCAAATCTGCGCACGTCGTGCGCATCGTGCAATGATTCAGGCGGAGCGCTTGGAAGGCGGGGCCCTGTGGAAGCTTCGGGCGACATGATGCGAGCTCGCTGCCGAGGATGCCTCATCGGCGGTGCCGTCGGCGACGCGCTCGGAGTGCCGGTCGAGTTCATGCGCCGCTCCGAGATCCTGAGCCTGTATGGTCCTGATGGGGTGCGCGATCTTCGCGCATGGGCCAACGGCAGGGGAGTTTCCTTCCCGCCTGGCAGCTTCAGTGACGACACGCAGATGACGATCGCGACCGCCGTTGGTCTACTCAGGGGGCTGCAGCGTCTGCGCCTCACGCACTGCGAGGACTTCCTTGCCGACGTGTTCGAGCGCTACCAGGGTTGGCTGGTCCTTCAGGACATCGGGAACCAGAGTCGCTTTCCGGGCAACACCTGTCTGTCCGCGCTCAACGGTGGCAGACCGGGGAGTGTGGACGAACCCTTGAACGACAGCAAGGGGTCCGGGGGCATCATGCGTGTCGGTCCCGTCGGCCTGGCCTTCGGACCGGGCCACGCCTTCGAGGTCGGAGTCGGTGTTGCCGCGCTCACCCACGGTCACCCGAGCGGCTATCTCGCTGCCGGGGCCTTCGCCGAGATCATCTCGCGCTGTGCGCGTGACCAGGCGTTGCCGTCCGCCATAGAGGAGGCACGGGAGCTCCTTCTCGGCTGGGAAGAAAGCGACGAGACGATAGAGAAGCTCGACATGGCTGTTGGGTTATTCATCAGCAATGCAGACCTGGACGCGGCCTACGAACTGCTGGGAGAAGGATGGGTGGCCGAAGAGGCCCTTGGCGTCGCGCTCTTCTCGGCGCTGTCCTTCCCCGAGGATTTCGGCGAAGGAGTGCTCGCAGCGGTCAACATCACCGGGGACAGCGACACGACCGGAGGGCTCACCGGCTCGCTGCTGGGCTCGATGCTCGGCTACGACTCGATTCCCGGGGATTGGGCGCGCGAAGTCGAGGACGCGTCGCTCCTCCTCAAACTTGCCGACGACCTCTACGATGGTTTCACGGACGACGCCCCGCTGCCGTGGGAGAAGTACCCCGCCGAATGAGAACCCGCCGAACAGGAAAGGGAGGCGAACGCCGTCTCATGTTCCGCGTCTGGCTCGCGCTCGCTCTGTCGGCGCTCCTCCTGGTTGGGGGATGCGCGCCGCGCGCCGGGCAGGTCGGCGGAGCCGGGGGGCTAGCCTCGCGGGTCCCGAGCGGGGCGAAAGTCCCCACCAGTGCGCTCGACGCGACGGCGAGTCTCCTGACACAGGGCCGACCCAAGGTCAGCGCTCCCGTGGCCGCGCCGACGAGTCAGACCGCTACTGCGGCGGCGGTGCCCGTGTTCTCCTCGGCTATCGCCATGCGTCACATACGCTATCTGGCCGACGAGATCGGCGTCCGCCGGGCGGGAAGTGCGTCGGAGAAGCGTGCTGCCGACTACGTCGCCGCGCAGCTCAGAGCGCTTGGATACGAGCCACGGACCGAGACGTTCCCGCTTCCGAACGGCAAGCTGTCGCGCAACGTCGTCGCGGAGAAGCGTGGCGCGTCCGCGCGAACGCTCGTCCTCGGCGCGCATCTGGACACCAAGTCACCGTCCCCCGGTGCGAATGACAACGCATCCGGCGTCGGCGCTCTGCTTGCGATGGCCTCGGCGTTATCGAACGACCCGGCGCAGGCGACGGTGCAGTTCGTCTTCTTCGGCTCAGAGGAGATAATCAGCTCGGATTCGAATGTGCACCATCTTGGCTCGCGCTACCGCGTCGCGCACATGACTTCTGCTGAGAGGGCCAAGACCGCGGGCATGCTGTCCGTGGACGTCATCGGCTACGGCAGCGAGCTCTACGCTCGGAACATGCTGCGCGGACCGCAGACGCTGCGCTACGACCTCATCGCGTACGCGCGCACCCGCCTGCCCCTAACGTTCAGGAAGGACCCCGGCAAGAGTGGGTGGAGCGATCACGAGGCGTATGAGCTCGCCGGCATCCCCGTCGCCTGGATCGAGTCGCTGCCGATTCCGGGCTACCACACGACGGCGGACACGGCCTCGAAGGTTCAAGCCCGCCGAGTTCAGAGAATCGGACAGCTCGTCCTAGGCTACGTGGCCTCTCGCAGCGAGGCTCAGCTAGCCGAACTGCGCAAGTAGCCGAGCAGCTGGCGCGCTACCAGATGGCGGCGACCTCGGGGACGCTGTGCCGGTCGGCGAGGGAGAGCGCGTTCGAGGTACACCCACTGCGGCAGATGCCGCAGCCCCAGCACTTGGTGGCGTCGAGCGAGACGCGACGGTCGCCGTTGCCGCCCCCCACGGACAGCGCACCGAACGGACAGAGACTCACGCACTGCCCGCACGAGGTGCACGCGTCCTCGTCCAGCCGTGCCACGGATTCGCCGCGCCACATCATCGGCATCGAATAGCCGACGGTGAGCTTCATCGCCATGCAACCGCTCTCCACGTTGCAGTTGCAGATCGCGCCGATGAACGGCGTCAGGAAGGTCCACACCGAGTGCATGAGCCCCCGGACCTCGCAACGCTGCAGCAGCGTCAGGGCCTCCTGCTTGGTAAGCCGCTGAAACTGGCTCACGTCCGGCCCGTCCACGTAGTCCTTGAACCCCTCTTCGAGGAGCGGTTCGACTGGCTGTGTCGTGACGAGGATGCATACCGCCTCGGGTTTGTGACCTGCGAAGGTCCTGCACACGCACGGGATCTTCACGATACTCGTGGCGATGTCGAAGATCTCGGCGCATTCCTCGATCGGCACAGGTTGTCCGTAGTGGATCTTCTGCATGCGGCGGCTGACCATACTCTTCCCGGTGCGCTCGAGCGGTCCTGGTAGCCTGCCGAGGATCTCCATCCCGCCGATAGCGATGGCGCGATTCTTGTCAAAGTCACGCAGGAACTCGACGATGTAGTCCCGGCGCGCCAGGTCGCTCGTGAGATCTGCGGCGTAGTTGGACGCCTCGAGGTACCAGCGCTTTCCGTCGCCGTGCTCGATGCAGAACTGGCACATATCGCGTCCTCTTGGCATCGGCTGCTACGTGGTGGTTGAACCGAGTTCGGTCATCAGTAGTGTATCCATGCAACGAGGAGGAAACACGCTGAAGTCCGGAATGCTGAGTGCCGCACACAGGGAGGGGTTGCTTGCCGGGGTGTGCTGGTCTCGCGCTGGTAGACCCTAGACCGACGCTCTTGCGCGTGCGATGGCGCGCTCGACGCCGACGTCGCGGCGTTCGCGTTCTGCTTCCGCGTACAACTCGGCGATGTGCCCCGCAAGGATGCCGGGGACGTCGATGTCGCCGCGCGTCTGTTCGCGATCGCGGGCAGGGACCATGGAGCGCTTGTGCTCGTCGCTGCGGTCACTCTCGACAGCGGACATGTGAGCCTCCCAGGCCGTGACACGACACCCCTGGAACGTGCCGTGCAGATACTACCCCAGGAAAACCGGCTTTGAATCGCCGTTCGTCAGATGCGGCGCCCGACGAACGGGCGCCCCCCAGGCGCAGAAGGCTGGGTGAGTCCGCGTCCAAGGCGAGTGCCAGCCTGAAACTGCAGGTATGGCGGCCGCGAGCAGTTGACCGCTGCGCTCCGAGGGTACACTGCGGGCAGAGGCCCAAGGAGGGTTACAGTGCCGTCATCCGTCTCCGCCTCGTTGAGTCCGATGCTCACCGACCTGTACCAGCTCACCATGGCCCAGGCCTACTGGAGCGCAGGTATCACCGACACGCACGCGTGCTTCCACGTGTCGTTTCGGTCCAATCCCTTCGGCGGCGGCTTCGCCCTTGCGTGCGGCTTGGAGTCCGCTGCCGCGTATCTGGAGTCCCTGCACTTCTCGGCGGAGGACGTCGTCTACCTCGCCGAGCGGACCGGCAACGACGGGAGACCGCTGTTCAACGGCGAATTCCTCCACTGGCTCGAGGCGCTCGAATTCGCCTGTGACGTCGACGCGATCCCCGAGGGTGTCGTTGTCTTCCCCAGCGAGCCGCTCTTGCGGATCACGGGTCCGATCGTGCAGTGCCAGATCGCCGAGACGGCGCTGCTGAACCTGATCAACTTCCAGACGCTTGTCGCCACCAAGGCCGCGCGGGTGTGCTACGCCGCGGCAGGCGACCCGGTGATGGAGTTCGGGCTGCGCAGGGCGCAAGGGCCGAACGGCGGTGTTCTGGCGAGCCGAGCCGCATACGTGGGCGGCTGCGCGTCGACCTCAAATGTGCTCGCCGGCCAGCGTTTCGGCATCCCCGTCTCGGGGACGCACGCACACAGCTGGGTGATGGCCTTTGACAGCGAGCTCGAGTCGTTCGAGGCGTACGCCAACGCGATGCCGAACAACTGCACGCTGCTCGTGGACACCTATGACACCGTGCAGGGCGTCCGCAACGCCATCGAGGTCGGGCGCCAGCTTCGCGAGCGCGGTCACACCTTGGCGGCCATACGCATCGACTCGGGGGATCTCGCGTGGTTCTCCATCCGGGCGCGCGCGATCCTCGACGAGAACGGGTTCGAGGACGTTCGAATCATCGCGAGCAACGAACTTGACGAGCACCTCATCACGTCGCTCAAGGAGCAGCGCGCAGCGATCGACATCTGGGGCGTCGGAACGAAGCTCGCTACTGCGTGGGACCAGCCGGCACTCGGCGGGGTATACAAGCTCTCGGCTATCCGCCGACCCGGCGAGGACTGGATCCCGCGGATCAAGGTCTCCGAACAGACCGCAAAGATGACGACACCCGGTCTTCTCGGTGCTCGACGGTATCGCCGAGCCGGCAAGCTGGCAGGGGACATGATCTACGACGTCCGCAAGCCGCCATTGGCCGGGTGCTGCATGGTGGACCCGGCTGATCCTCTGCGCAGGAAGTCCTTCGAGCCGAGCGATGAATACGTGGACCTCCTGGAGCCCGTCTTTCGCGCCGGGAAACTCGTGATGGAGATGCCGCCCGTCTCGGACGTCCGTGAACGGGCTCTTTCAGGCATCGCCGAACTCGACCCGAGCACCAGACGATTCCTGAACCCACACACCTACGCGGTGGGACTTGAGGAGCGCGTGCACGACGAGCGGATGAGGCTGGTGCTCCAGGCACGCGGCGATAACGAGAGCGTCGGTGCGGATGATGCTTCGGCAAGAGGCCCCGCGGTCGATGCGCCGAGCGCACCGTCTTCGGACCAGACGGGAGAGTGAGCGGCATGCACGCGCTGCTAGTCGTGGACATTCAGAATGACTTCATGCCTTTCGGCGCGCTGCCGACCGCACAAGGCGACGAGGTCGTTCCAGTCGCAAACGAGCTCATGACCCGCTTCGAGGTGGTCGTGGCCACACAGGACTGGCATCCGGCGGACCACGGCAGCTTCGCCGTGAACCAACCCGGTCACGTGCCCGGCGACTTCATCGAGCTCGGCGGCGTCGAACAGGTCCTGTGGCCGCCGCACTGTGTGCAGAACACGCCGGGAGCCTCGTTCCACTCCGGGCTGGACGTCGCTTGGTTCAGCCACGTCGTCCGCAAGGGCACCGACCCGGGCATCGATTCGTACAGCGGGTTCTTCGACAACCATCACCTAAAGCCCACCGGTCTCGATGCGCTCCTGCGCGAACACGACGTGAGCGCGATCGTCATCTGTGGGCTGGCGACCGACTACTGTGTCAAGTACTCCGCCCTCGATGCCCGGCAGCTCGGCTACGAGGTGAGTGTTGTCGAGGACGGGTGCCGAGCGGTCAACCTGACTGCCGGGGATGATGCCCGGGCTTTCGACGACATGCGCGCGACGGGTTGCCATATCATCAGGAGCTCGCAGCTTCGTCTCTAGTCGGTCGACGGGAAGGACGTCATGAGAGTGGTCGTCGCCCTCGGGGGCAACGCGCTGCTTCGGCGCTCTGACCCTCTGACTGCCGAAGCGCAACGCACCAACGTGCGGGTCGCCGTTCAGGCGCTGGCGCCGCTGACCGTCGAACACGAAGTGTTGCTCGCCCACGGCAACGGTCCCCAGGTGGGGCTGCTCGCGCTGCAGGCGGCGGCGTACGAGGGCGCCGAGCCCTACCCGCTCGACGTGCTCGGCGCTGCCACGGAGGGCATGATCGGCTACGTCCTCGAGCAGGAACTCGGCAACCTGCTGCCCTATGACAAGCGCATCGCGACCGTGCTCACGATGGTCGAGGTCGATCCGGCAGATCCCGCGTTCCAGGATCCGACGAAGTTCGTCGGGCCCTCCTACGACGAGAAGCGCGCCAAGGAGATGGCCGACGAGAAGGGCTGGGTCTTTCGTCGCGACGGCAAGGCGTGGCGACGTGTCGTCGCCTCGCCCGAGCCCTTGCGCATCTTCGAGCTCGATCCGATCAAGTGGCTGCTCGAGCGGGGCGTCGTCGTGATCTGCACGGGAGGCGGAGGCATTCCCACGGCATACGAACCGGGGAAGAAGAACACGCTCGCCGGAGTCGAGGCGGTCATCGACAAGGACCTTGCGAGCGAGCTCCTCGCCGAGGGAGTGGAGGCCGACGTCTTCGTCATGGCGACCGACACGAACGGCGTCTACCTCAACTGGGGCACGCTCGACGAGCGCATGCTCGGGTGGGTGACTGCCGACGAGATAGAGGGCTACGAATTCCCTGCTGGCTCGATGGGACCTAAAGTCGGCGCGGCGTGTCGCTTCGCACGGGCGACCGGGAAGCGGGCAGCGATCGGATGCCTCGCTGAGATCGGGGGCATCGTGGCAGGCACGGCCGGCACCAACGTGGTCGCCGAAATGGGCGATGCCGCGAGTGCGGACGCAGCGGCCGACATAGACGGCGGCGACGCAGACACAGGCGACGACGCCCCAGGTGCTGCCGAGGCAGCCGATGCGGCTGAGGAACCCCTCGGCTAGACGAGCCCGTGCTGCTCGAGGAACTCGTCGACGATCGCGTCGAGCCCCGGCTCGCTGGCGTCCTCCACCCCGTAGGTCACCCGGACCGATGGCTTGTCGATCTTGATGAGACGACCCAAGTCGATGGGCGTGCCCACCGCGACGACGTCCGCGGGTGCGGCTGCGATCGTCGCCTCGAGGTCACCAAGCTGCGCCTCGGAGTAGCCGACGGCCGGCAGCGCCTCTGTGAGGTGCGGGTAGTCCTCGAACGCCTTGCGGATGGAACCGACCGCCCACGGCCTCGGATCCACGAGCTCGGCGGCTCCGAACTCACGCGCCGCGAGTGCCGCCGCCCCAAAGGCCATGCCGCCGTGGGTCACGGTGGGCCCGTCCTCGATCGCCAGCACGCGCTTGCCACGCATGAGCTCGCCGTTGGATGCGTGCGTTGCCGACTTCGTGAGCACGATCCGCGCGTTGGGATTGAAGCGCTCGGCCGTCTTCACGAGAGCGGTGACATTCTCGGCAGTCGCGCTGTCGACTTTGTTGATCACGAGCACATCGCCGCGAAGGAAGTTCGCCTCGCCGGGATGGTAGAGCCGCTCGTGGCCGGGCCGGTGCGGGTCGAGGGCGACGATGTCGAGGTCAGGCCTGATGAACGGCATGTCGTTGTTGCCGCCGTCCCAGATGACGACCTGCGCTTCCTTCTCGGCGGCCTCGAGGATGTCGGCGTAGTCCACGCCGGCGAAGATCACCGCGCCCAGCTCGATGAGGTGCTCGTACTCTTCGCGCTCCTCGATGGTCGCTCCAAGCTTGTCGAGGTCCTCCAGTGAGGCATAGCGCTCGACGCGCATGCGTGAGAGGTCCCGATAGGGCATCGGATGGCGGATGTCGACGGCGCGGATGCCGCGCGCGCTCAGGCGTTGCCAGATGCGGCTCGAGATGCCGCTCTTGCCAACGCCGGTCCGCACCGCCGTGACGGAAATGACCGGCACGTTCGCCGCGAGCATCGTCCTGTCGGAACCCAGGAGCTCGAAGTCCGGCCCCAGCGCGAGTACCAGGGACGCCTTGTGCATGACGTCGACGTGTGCGATGTCGCTGTAGGCAAAGATGACGGCGTCCACGTTCTCCTCGGCGATGAGCCGGGGCAGCTCCTCTTCGGCAAAGATGGGAATGCCCTCCGGGTAGAGCTCTCCCGCGAGATCCGCAGGGTAGGTCCGGCACTCGATGCCGGGGATCTGCGTGGCTGTGAATGCAACCACGCGCGTGGAGGGGTCCTGGCGGTAGCGCATCTGGAAGTTGTGGAAGTCGCGCCCTGCGGCGCCCATGATCACGATGCGACGGGGGTTCGATGCAGACATGTCATTCCTCTCGGTAAAGCGTGCCGGTTGACGCGTGCCGGTGGCTGGCAAGGAGCTGGTGCCATGGACCGCATCGGATGCCTGGCCCATTGTATATTCCCCGGGGCATCCCGTGCGGCCAGACGTGCCTCGGATGCGTGGGCGTAGACTTTGCTCACCCGCGAGGCATGGAGGAGAGGACTCTGACCGAGACGCAGGTCGGCCAAACTGGCTCGTTGAGAGGCGACAACACCGCCTCAGCGTCCTCGGGCCTCGCCTCAGGCGCTGCGTTGGAACGCGCGTCTTCTTCCCTGCTGCACCGCCTCACGCCGAGGGCACCTGCCAGGGTGCAGCTGGTGCTCGCGTCGATCGTGTGGCTCGTCGGCGCGGCGATCCTCGCGGTGCGCGGCGTCGTCTACCTCTCTCGCAGCCACTGGGCGGCGTGGCTTATCGCCCTGGCTCTCGTCATCGGTGTCGTCAAGGGTCGCTTCATACTCGAAGGGGTGGCTCGGAAGGCCGTGGAGAGGATCCGACTCCGCGGACGCGAGCGGTGTCTTTTCGGGTTCTTCTCGTGGAAGTCCTGGCTGCTCATTGTCGTGATGATGGGCGGCGGCATCATGCTCAGGCGGTCCGGTGCTCCACCCGCGTTCCTGGGCGTGCTGTACGTGGCCGTCGCGACGGCACTGCTGTACGGTGACCACCAGTACTGGCTGGCCGCGATTCACGGCTAGTTCGCCGCGCTACCGCCGGTCAGCGGTGCGCTCACGAGGACGACGGAGCAGAGGGAGGCTCAGTGAAGATCGTAGCGGTCAATGGTTCGGCGCGTCGAGACGGCAACACTGCGATGCTGCTGCGCACCGTGTTCGTGCCGCTCGTGACCGCCGGTCATGAGTGTGAGCTCATCGAGCTGGCGGGAAAGCAGATCAGCGGCTGCAACGGTTGCGGTAAGTGCGACCTCATCCTCGATCGGACGTGCTCGGGCATCACCGATGACGGGAACCCGGTCATCGACGCCATGATCTCCGCGGATGCGTTACTTCTCGGGTCGCCCGTCTACTACGGCGACGTGACTGCTGCGATGAAGGCGATCATCGAGCGGGCTGGTCAGGTCGGTCGGAAGAATGGCAGGGTCTGGGCGCGCAAGCCAGGGGCCGCCGTCGTAGCTGTGCGCCGAGCTGGAGCGCTACACGCCTTCGACTCGCTCAACCATTTCTTTCTGATCGGCGAGATGCTCATCGTTGGGTCGAGCTACTGGAACGTCGGGATCGGCCGGGAGAAGGGCGAGGTCGAGGTCGACGAAGAGGGGATGGCCACGATGCGTCGGCTCGGCGAGAACATGGCCTGGGTGCTCGACAGGCTGCACGCCTGACGTGGAGCTACGGTAGCGCGGAATGCCACACCGCGAGTCGCACAGGATCGTGTACGCCGACGAGGACCTCGCGAGGCGCCTCGAAGGTCTAGCCGCCCGTGAGATGTGGCGGATGGCGCGTGCGGCCCGAGCACTCTTCCCCGAGCGCGACCCGCTGGCGATCGAAGTAGCAGGTGGAGTGGCGGCATACGTCGGCGAGGGCTCTCCCATCAACGAGGCGTTCGGCCTTGGCTTCGCGGGTGAGGTGACCGACGAGGACGTTTCGCTGCTCGAGCGCTTCTACTCGTGGCGGCAGGCGCGTGGCAAGGTCGCTGTCTGCCCGTTCGCCGATCCCTCGCTGTGGCGCCTTCTCGGCGAGCGTGGGTGGGTGCCCGATACGTTCGAGAACGTGCTGACCACGCCCCTCGGTCCGCACACTGAGCTCGCCGAGCCAGCCGTGGAGATCCGTGCGTGCGGCGCCGGCGAACGCGACCTCTGGGCGCGAGTCGTCGCAGTCGGATTCGCAGCTCCCTGCGTCCCGACGCAGGCGGAACTCGACCTCGCGCACCTGATCTCGGCGCGCGACGAGGCCGTGCTGCTGCTCGCTTGGATCGATGGCGAGCCGGCCGGGACGGGTGAGCTGGTCGTCGACGGCGGCATCGGGTGGTTGTCGGCGGACACGACCCTGCCGCCGTACCGGCAACGGGGCGTGCAGCGCTCGATGCAACTCGAGCGGCTGCGGCGGGCGCGAGACGCAGGGTGCGACCTTGCAGCCACCGAGGCCAGGCCGGGCGGCCCATCGCAGCGCAACATGGAGCGGCTCGGGTTCCGTATCGCCTACACACGCGTGGATCTCGTCGCGCCTTGGCAGGCAGAGGTACCGGGTTCTGTGAGCGGCGATACGGAGGGCACATGAGCGAACAGCCCAAGCGCTACGAACCTGACTCCACGACCGTGGCCTTCATCGGAACCGGCGTCATGGGCGCCTCCATGGCCGGACATCTCTTGGACGCGGGAGCGGGCCTCATCGTCTTCAACCGCACGCGCGCGAAGGCCGAGCCGCTTATCGAGAAAGGCGCACGGTGGGCGGACTCGGCAGGTGCAGCGGTCGCTGACGCGCAGGTGACGATCAGCATGGTCGGCTTCCCCGAAGACGTCGAGGCTGTCTACCTCACACCAGGTGGCGTCGTCGAGCGTGCGGCACCCGGCTCGGTTCTCGTCGACATGTCGACGTCATCTCCCGCTCTAGCACGGCGTATCGCGGTGGCCGCAGCCAAACGCGGTTGCACGGCTCTCGACGCACCGGTCTCCGGTGGTGACGTGGGTGCTCGCAACGCCAAGCTCACGATCATGGTCGGTGGGGATGCCGCGGCCTTTTCGGCGGTCGAGCCGCTCTTGCGGGTAATGGGCGCCAACGTCGTCCTGCAAGGCGGTCCGGGCGCTGGTCAGCACACCAAGCTTGCCAACCAGGTGGCGATCGCGGGCTCGATGCTGGCTATGGTCGAGTCACTCGCGTACGCGCGCGCCGCTGGACTCGACCCGCGACGTGTGCTTGATTCCATCTCGGCCGGATCGGCGGCCAGCTGGTCACTTCAGAACTTGGCCCCTCGCATCTTGGACGGCGACTTCGCACCCGGTTTCTTTGTGAAGCACTTCATCAAGGACATGCGGCTCGCCCTCGAGTCCGCAGAAGAGCTAGGCGTCGAGCTGCCCGGCCTCGCGTGCGCGAAGCGCTTGTACGACAGGCTCGCTGCGGAAGGCGGGGAGGACCTGGGCACGCAAGCGCTGTGGTTGCTCTACGCGTCCGCCGAGGAGCGCTCGGCTGCAGGGCTCACACCAGGCGCTTAGGAGCAGCCCCGCCTCCGGTGTCGATGGCTCGACAGGGACTCGCGACGCGCCCTACGGCTCGATCCCGAGCATCTCGCAGAGGCGTTCGGGTCGGAAGTCGACACAGCTTTCCGTGCCCAGTTCGAATGTCGGCGTGTGCAAACGACCGTAGTTGTGACCCGCCGCTCGCTCGCGCGCCTGGCCGTCGGACTCGACGTCGACCTCGACGTAGGGAATCCCCCGCTCGTCCAGCCAGGCTCGAGCGCGGCGGCAATCGCCGCACCACGTGCGGCAGTACATGACGAGATCGGGCTGGCTCACGTCGCTCGTGCCTCCTCGGTCTCTCTTTCCTTGTCTAGGCGAACATACCCACGTGGGCACGGTGTGTCATCATGTGGGAGGGTTCGCGCGCTGAGGTTCCCTGGCACCGCGTCGTCGGGGCGAGCGCGCAGTTCAAACGTAGCACTTCCGCTCAGGTGAAGGGATTCAGGATGCCTGACGAGGCGCACTCTCTCGCCGTATTCATCGACTTCGAGAACCTCGCTCTTGGCGTGGATCAGACCCGCCGGGGGAAGACTCGGACCTCTCCGGCCAAGCTCGACATGGGCCGAGTCCTCGAACGACTTGTCGAGAAGGGCAAGGTCGTCGCCAAGCGTGCCTACGCCGACTGGGGACGCTTCGACACGTACGTGACGCCACTCCATGAGCTCGGCATCGAGCTCACGGAGATACCCGAGCGAGGCATGACCGGCAAGAACTCGGCGGATATCCGCCTGGTGGTCGACGCAATGGAGCTCTCGTATTCCAAGGAACACATCGACACGTTCGTCATCGTCTCGGGCGACTCTGACTTCACACCCCTGGTGCTGCGGCTGAAGGAGAACGGAAAGACCGTCGTTGGTGTGGGCACGAAGGACTCGACGAGCGAGCTGCTCGCGGCCAACTGCGACGAGTTCATCTACTACGAGGACATTGGGGCCCCGGCCGGCGCGCCGGCCCTCGGCGAGGCTGTTCCGCCGAAGAAGCGGCCGGCGTTCAAGCTGCTTTTCGAGACGCTGGAAGCGCTCCAGCGCGAGAACGTGGGCACGATGCACTCCTCGCTCATAAAGGACACAATCAAGCGCAAGCAGCCGTCATTTGCCGAGGCGACCTACGGCTATCGCTCGTTCACCCAACTCCTCGAGGACGCGCAGAAGCTCGGCTACATCACGCTTCGCAAGGACCAGCGGTCCGGGACCTACGTCGTCGAGGGTTTCGCCACAGAGCGCTGAGCGATGGCGTCCTAAAGTGGCACGCTCACTCGACTTCTTCGCGTCGAGCCCCCGTGGGCTCGAGGACGTGCTCGCCGATGAACTGCGCGCCCTGGGTGCGCGCGGGGTACGACCCGCACGTGCCGGCGTGGCGTTCATGGGGCCCCTCTCGGTGGGTCTTCGGGCATGTCTCTGGTCGCGTGTCGCCTCTCGCATTCTCCTCAAGATCGCGACCGTCCCGGCCGGCAGCGCCGACGAGCTCTACAACGGCGTGCACGGTTTGCCGTGGGAAGCGCATCTCGCGCTTGAAGGCACTTTCGCGGTAAGCGTCGTCGGCACCTCGCAGTCGCTTCGGCACACCGGATTCACGGCGCTGCGCGTGAAGGATGCGATCGTGGATCGATTCCGGGAGCTCTACGGCTCACGCCCCAACGTCGATCCATCAACGCCGGATGTGCGCGTGAGCGTGCGGCTCCTTGGGAACTCAGCGATCGTCTCGATAGACCTTTCGGGGATCGGGCTCCACAAGCGCGGCTATCGGGAGCCGGGCGTGCAAGTCGAAGCGCCCATGAAGGAGAACCTCGCCGCCGGCATGCTCGCCATGGCGGGATGGAAGGACATCGCCGAGCGCGGCGGCGCGTTCGTCGACCCTCTGTGCGGCTCGGCGACGCTGGCCATCGAAGCCGCATGGATCGCATCGGACACCGCGCCGGGGCTCCTTCGCCAGACGTGGGGCTTCTCCGGCTGGCTCGGGCGCGACGACACCATCTGGAACGCGATGGTGCGCGAGGCACACCAGCGCTCGGAGGCGGGAATGCGCCGCGGCCTGCCGCCCATCTTGTGTTCGGACACGGACGAGCGGGCCGTCCAGATCGCGAGCGCGTTCGTCGCCCGGGCGGGGCTCGCCGAGGTCGTGACCGTCGAACGCCGTGATCTCGTTGCCCTCACGGTTCCGGCAGGTGCCTCAGAGGGACTCGTCGCCACCAATCCGCCCTACGGAGGCAGGCTCGGTCAGCGCGACTCCCTTAGGCAGCTCTACGTGTGGCTACGCGAGAGACTCGATGCTCAATTCGCTGGGTGGACGCTCGCCGTCATCAGCGGTGATCCCGCTATCGCGGATGGCTTGAGCCTCGTCCCGACGCGCACGGTGGACACGTTCAACGGCGCCATTCCGGTGACGGTCTCGGTGTTCGAAGTGCCTGGCGGCGTGCGCAAGCCGCGCGAGTTGGCGCGGGGCGCGGTTGCGGCACGTGCTCCGCGAGGACGCGGGGACGTAACGACGCAGAAGCGGGATGCGACGGGATCACGCTCCGAGCGACCGTCCGGGGCAGGCGAAGGTGCCGCCGAAGGTGGCTTGGCCGAGCTTGTCCCTGCACCGGGCATCGAACTCGGTCCGGTCTCCTTCCCGCGAGGGCTTGCGGCCGAGACGTTCGAGAACCGGCTTCGGAAGATGTTCCGGCACCACGACCGCTGGGCGCGCAGGTCTCACATCAGCTGCTATCGCGTCTACGATGCCGATCTGCCCGACTACGCTGTCGCGATCGACGTGTACAACGGCGCAGGCCCGGACGCGGGCAGCAGATGGGCCCACGTTGCCGAGTACGCACCGCCGTCAGACATCGACCCGGCTCGCGCGCAGGCGCGCATGGAAGACGTGAAGGCGATCGTTCCACAGGTCCTCGGCGTCGATCCGCAGGACATGTTCGTGAAACAACGGCGTCGACAGCGCGGAACAGAGCAGTACCAGCGGCTCGGTCGCACGGGAGCACGCGGGATCGTCGAGGAAGACGGCCTGCTCCTCGAAGTGAACTTCTCGGACTACCTGGATACGGGACTGTTCCTGGACCATCGCATCACCCGGCACATGCTCCGCGAGATGGCCGAGGGCGCGCGGTTCCTCAATCTGTTCGCCTACACGGGGAGCGCAAGCGTCTATGCAGCGGCAGGTGGTGCGCTGACGACGACGAGCGTCGACATGTCCGCGGTCTATCTGGATTGGGCCGGCCGGAACATGGAGCTCAACGGATTCGCCGGGCCGACGCACGAGCGGATTCGCGCTGACGTCCTGGCGTGGCTGGACACGCCATCTGCCGCCGAGGAGCGCTACAACCTCATCTTCCTGGATCCGCCTGCGTTCTCGAATTCGAAGCGCATGGAGGGCACGTTCGACGTGCAACGGGACCACGTCGATCTCATCGCTGCTGCATCAAGAGTGCTGGCCGACAGCGGCACACTGCTCTTCTCGACCAACAGGCGTCGCTTCAAGATGGATGAAGACGGGCTCCACGCCCAGGCGCTCAAGGCGCGTGACATCACCGCGCGAACCATCCCCAGGGACTTCGAAGGTCGCTCCTGGGTGCACACTTGCTGGGTCGTTCACCGGGCGTGACGCTTGCTCCTGCACGGCGAACACTCGTGTCGTACAATCACGATTCGCCCCGAGCACCACTTCGCGACGACCCGTCCCTTTGCGTCGTCGTTTCGGCGCTCTTGCCCGACGTCCGGTCCCAGGCGGTCGAGCTCGACCGATCGCTCTTCGACAAGGAAGTGGTAGAGATGTACCAGGACTACCTGGCCACCCGAAACGACCCTTCGACCCGGTTGGACTAGATTCGACTTCCAGGAAGGTGATCGCGATTCCCGGCAAGACCATCGCAGAGAAGATCTTCTCGGCACACTCGGGCACCGACGCTCGCGCCGGCGACATTGTCGTCGCCCAGGTCGACTTCGTCATGGGTCAGGACGGCACGTCGCCTCTTGCGATACGGGCGCTGGAGCGCATGGGCGTGGAGCGCGTCTTCGACGCAGACCGCGTCGCACTGGTCATCGACCACTCGTCGCCCAGTCCGCTGGAGGGCGTGAGCGCACTGCACACTCTCATGCGCGAGTTCGGCGAGACGACGGGCGTCAAGGTCTACGACATCGGATGCGGCGTCTGCCACCAGCTCATTCCCGAGAACGGACACGTGGTGCCCGGGGATCTGATGGTCGGGTGTGACTCGCACACGTGCACCTATGGCGCGCTGAACGTGTTCTCGACCGGCGTCGGATCCACCGATGGCGCGGCAGCCATGGCGTCCGGCAAGCTCTGGTTCAGGGTTCCCGAGACGCTTCACGTGACCTTCGACGGCGAGCTCAAGCCGGGCGTCTTCAGCAAGGACCTCATCCTGTATCTGGCGGGCCAGATCGGCGCCGACGGCGCGACGTACGAGGCCATCGAGTTCGACGGCCCCGTCATCGACGATCTCACTGTTGACGCGCGCCTGACGATCTCGAACATGGCGATCGAGGTGGGTGCGAAGGCCGGGCTCATGCGGGCGGATGAGAAGACCCTTGCCTGGTACGAGGGTCGCTCGAAGCGCGCACCTGAGCCCGTCGATCCCGATCCGGACGCAGTCTACGCGCGCTCGCTGTGCTACGACGTCGGAGTCATCGGCCCGCAGATCGCCAAGCCGCACGCGGTCGACAACGTCTCGCCGATAGAGGACGTCGCAGGCACGCGCATCCAGCAGGGCTACCTCGGCACATGCACCAACGGGCGGCTCGAAGACCTCGCCATCGCTGCGCGCGTCCTCGCGGGTCGGACGGTGCACCCGAAGGTGCGCTTCATCGTCGCGCCGGCCAGCAAGCAGATCTACCTCGATGCGATGCGGGAGGGCTACATCCAGACGCTGGTCGAGGCGGGAGCCGCCGTCGTGACCCCGGGGTGCGGTCCATGCGTCGGCACACACAACGGCGTTCCGAGCGACGGGGAGAACGTGATCTCGACCGCGAACCGCAACTTCCGGGGCCGCATGGGAAACAGCAGAGCTTTCGTCTACCTGGGCAGTCCGGCCACCGTGGCCGCGAGCGTCGTCGAAGGCGTCATCAGCGACCCTCGCGCGTACCTCGCGTAGACACGACGACCGCGCTGCCGGGCCAACAGGCAGACAACAGGCGACCGACCAGCACCAGCAGGGGAGCGAGCAGGCAGATGCAGATCCGCGGCAGGGCGTTCAAGTACGGCGACGACATCAACACCGACTACATCATCAGTGGCAAGTACAAGTTCAAGTCCATGGACATGGACGACATGGCCACGCACGCCATGGAGGACGTGGACCCCCGCTACTACTCGAAGGTCAAGCCCAACGGTGGCATCCTCGTCGCCGGCACCAACTTCGGCATGGGCTCATCGCGCGAACAAGCGCCGTTGGTGCTTATCCACAGCAACACGAAAGCTGTGCTCGCCACCTCCTTCGCCCGCATCTTCTTCCGCAATGCGATCAACACAGGCCTGCCCGTCGTCGAAGCCGACACGAGCACGATCGACGACGGCGACGAACTCGAAGTCGACCTCAAGGCGGGCGTTGTCCGCGACCTCACAAAGGGTAAGGACATACCGTTCGCTCCGCTGCCCGCAGTCATGGAGCAGCTGCTCGCTGACGGTGGACTGGTCGAGCATTTCAAGAAGCATGGGGGATTCAACCTCTAGCCGACGAATGAACCGACGAGGGGACGTGCGTCGGGAACGTCTGTGTACCGCGCCGAGGAGAACATGATGCCTTCCGAGAAGACCGCCGGATTCGACATCGGCGTGGACAAGGACGAGTACGCCGAACGGGCCGCGAACAATCCAGCCACGCTCGCTGCGGTGATGGACGCGCTCTCCGGCGCCGACCGCCGCAATCGTCAGTACGCCGCGCGCGTGGTGCACGCGATCGCCATCCACCGGCCGGTCGTGCTGAGAGCCTACGCCGACGCTCTCGCTGATGCTCTGGATCGACCCGAGTCGCAGACGCGCTGGGAGATCCTCGGCGCTCTCGAGAAGCTCGTCGCCGAAGACGCCCGTATGATCGACCGCGCTCTGCCCGGGATCACGACAGCGTTGCACGACTCGGAGTCGGGCGTCGTGCGGCTGGCGGCGTTTCGGGTGCTCTCGGCGTACGGCTCGACGACGGCGCGGCGCTCAGAGCGCGTGTGGCCGCTCATCGACGAGGCCATCCGCGTCTACCACGGTGACGCTGAGTTCCCCGCGATGCTCTCGGGCGTGGTGCGGCTCGTGTCCGGCGGTGCCGCCGATTCGGTGAAACTGGCCGCTGCCGAGCGGATGGAGTTCGACGCCGAACACACGAAGGGCCTCGTTGGCAGGCGCGCCAAGCGCATCGTCGAGTGCGCACCGAAGAAGCGGGCTCGCAAGTCCTAGTCTCGGAAAGGCGGGCCGCCGCTCTCGGTGCGGCCGTTGCGCCGTTGGCGGGCCCCTCCGCTCGGTTTGGGTCGCGCGCTTCCAGTACACTGACTCGGCACGAGTGGTCGAGTCGGCGGGTAAGGCGCTGTGACCCACCCACGAATCCAGGAGGCCCTTTCATGGCGAAGCACACGGTGACGCTCATTCCTGGAGACGGCATCGGTCCGGAGATCACGTCGGCGATGCGCCAGGTCGTGGAGGCGACCGGCGTCGACATAGAATGGGAACTCGCCGACGCAGGTGAGCACGTGATGGGCGAGTACGGGACTCCGCTACCTGACCACGTGATCGAGTCCATCAAGAAGAACAAGGTTGCGATCAAAGGTCCTGTGACGACGCCGATCGGCACCGGGTTTCGCAGCGTGAACGTTGCACTCCGCCAGGCGCTCGATCTCTACACGAACCTCCGCCCCGCGTTCTCGATTCCCGGCACCGGAGCTCGATACGAGGACGTCGACATCGTGATCGTCCGGGAGAACACGGAAGATCTCTATGCCGGTGTCGAGTTCGAGGAAGGCTCTCCCGAGGCCGCCGAGCTCATCGCCTTCGTCACCGAGAAGGGCGCGGGCACCATTCGCTCCGACTCCGGTATCTCCTTGAAGCCCATCAGCATCACTGGCTCGGAGCGCATTGTTCGCTGGGCGTTCGAGTACGCGCTGGCGAACGGTCGGCGCAAGGTCACCGCTGTCCACAAAGCGAACATCTTGAAGTACTCCGACGGGTTGTTCTTGCGCGTCGCGCGTGGGGTGGCGGCCGAGTACGAGAGCCGGGTCGAGTTCGAGGACCGGATCGTCGACGCCACCTGTATGGGCCTCGTGCTGCGTCCGGATCAGTTCGACGTCCTCGTCCTGCCCAATCTCTACGGCGACATCGTCTCCGACCTCGCCGCGGGGCTCGTGGGAGGGCTCGGCATCGCCCCGGGCGCGAACATCGGAGCCGAATACGCCGTCTTCGAACCGGTGCACGGAAGCGCTCCGAAGTACACCGGCCAGGACGTTGCTAATCCCACTGCCGAGATCCTCTCGGCGGCGCTCATGCTTCGGCACCTCGGCGAGCGCGAGGCGGGTGAGAGGGTGCTTGCGGCCGTGAAGGCAGTGCTGGCGGAGGGTACGCGCGTGACGTACGACATCAAGCGGACCAACACCGGAAGCACCGAGGGCAGCGTCGGGACGCAGGCCTACGCCGACGCTATCATCGAGAAGATCGGATAACGTCCGAGAGGCACGCGATGGGCGAGGACGATTTCGTCATAGCGCCCGATAGGCGCAGCAGGCGATGGCTCGTCGTGGCGGGCGCCGTGGCCCTCGTCCTGCTGCTTGCGGGGGGTGCTTGGGGACTTGCGCATCGTCGCGCAGCTGACCGTGTCGCCTCCGTGACTCCGCCGACGATAGAGCCCGCACAACCGACAACGCCGAGCGTGGTTCCTGACACCACGGCAACGACGTCGGCCACGAGCACACCCGAGCCAGGGGAAGCCACGCAGACTGCCGAACCAGGCGTTAACACCACCTCCAGTGTCGCGCCTGCTACCCATCCCAGGGCGCCCTACATCGTGTTCAGGCTGAACGGAACGCTGTACCTGGCGCGCGAGAACGGGATTCGGGCCATACCGCTGGTGAAGACCGGCGGGGCCTACTCGCTCTCACCGGACGCGCGGTCGCTGGCGTTCGTGGACAACGCGACGCGCAACCTGGTCGTTCTCGACCTAGCGAAGGAGACGACGCTCACCGTAGGTCCGGCTCGGCAGGTGACTCCCGAATGGTCGCCAGATTCGTCATGGCTACTGGCGGTGCGGGATGCCAGCGGAGGAGCGGGGACCGAGATCTTCCGCGTCGACAGGGTGACAGGCCGGGCTGACGCGCTCGGCGCTGGTTCTCGAGGAGCCATCTCACCTGATGGCGCAGTGGTTGCCCTCGTTCCAGGGCTTGCGACTGACAAGAACGACGTCCTGGTTCTGCTGCGGAGCGGGCGGCCCTTCAAGGAACTGAAGGCGCCGGCCCCGATCTTGGACGCTGCGCTCGCTGACAACGGAGCGTTCGTCTGTACCGCGACTTCTGGGGGCAGCGCCAACGCGCAGGGCGTCTGGTTCTTGGGACTTGACGGCCGGAATCGGCTGGTTTCTCGCGCGTCGGGTGGCGGCTCCGGAGTGCTCGGCTCGCTCGCGATGTCGCCGAACGGAGCGTATCTCGCGTATGAACTAGCCGGTGACGACGGCTACTCGCGGATGTCGATCACGAAAACCTCTGGTGGTGCCCCGGTCCTGGTCTCACAGCGCAGGGACGTCTATCCGATGTGGTGGACGTCTGATTCCTCGGCGATCTTCGCCATCGAGGGCAACTCGTGGCAAGGAGAGCGCACCGCGCTCGTGCGCATCGCTCCGGATGGGCACAGGGAGTCGATCGTCGTTCAGGGGGCCGACCGCTAGGACTGACCACTACACAGGCTTCTTCAGGTTTGTTTGAAGTTCGAATGCGCACGCAAGAATTGGGAATCTAGACCATTGGTGGGAGTTGGAAGCTCTCCACTGGAACCGCTCTCGCTTTGCCGGAAGGACTGGGCGGGTCCGATTCCGTAAGTCGCGGACGGGGCGCGACGACACGGATCGACCAACAGGCGTGCCTCGCCCACGACGGGAATACTCGTCGGGGGAGGCGATCTGAATGGATCGCGGGGACTCAGAGGGCGACGGGCCCAGGCCCGAGGCCTCGTCCAACGCATCCGAGCACCGCTCGCGCGACCTCGTTCCGCGGGAGTACCTGCGTATCATCGCCCTTTGGTCGCTTATACCGAGCTACGCCATAGCCGGAGGACTGGTCGGCTATTTCCTCGACAAATGGCTGGGGACAGCCCCCTGGCTGATGGCCGTCGGGCTACTCGGGGCCCTCGTCCTCGCGGTGCGTGACGTGTATCGCCTGCGTGGGACGCTGTGAGGTGACGGCTATGCCTGCCGACGCTCAGGTCCCGCCGACGCCCGATCCTGAAGCCGCTCTGCTGCCGACGCCGGATTCTGACGCGGCCCCTCTGGCGCCCACGGCCAGTCCAGTAATGGATCCTCTGCCGCCAGCTCCCGATGCGCCCCCACTTCCGCCGACTCCCGAAGCGCCGGCCCTTCCTCCCATTCCCGAGACAGCCGCACGGCCGGCCACGGTTGAATGGATGTTCGGCGCCGACTACGTCCGCCAGGTACTGCGCTGGAGCATCGTTCTTGCGGCCCTCGGCGGCGTCGTGGGCTGGCTCATCACCGCCGAGGTTGCGTTCGCCTTGGGGTTGTGGATCGGTGCGGCGCTTGACATCGCCACGTTCAGGGTGCTTGCGAAGCGGGGTGCCGCGGCGATCGAAGGTAAAGGCTCGAACGCGTGGCCCATCGGGGCGCTGCTGGTCCGGTTGGCGATGAAGGGCGTGCTGCTGCTCCTGGCGGTATGGCTGTGGCCGGCGGCTTTCTGGGGAGTGTTCTTCGGCGTACTCGTTGTCGAGTTCATGATCGTCGTCGTCGGCATCGTGCGCTCGTCCGCGATCATGTTCCGCGCACGAGGAGGAACTGGAGGGGGGGCGAAGTCGTGAACGAGGAGCTCGCTGTGTTCGCGCCGTTGATCGTGGTCATCAACCTCGCGCTGGTGTCGATCGCGCTCATGATCATGGCGCGGGTGCTGACCAGTCGTCCGCTCACGAGCGGGGTGCCAGAGGGACGTCAGAACGTGGGGGAGTTCATTCTCGCGTTCTTCGTCGGGAAGGCCCGCGACATGGGTGATACGAAGGTCGTACGCTTGGTCGCGCCCTTCCTTGGAACGTTCTTCCTGCTCATCCTCCTGTCAAACCTCTTCGGGATGATCCCGATTCCCGCTCTCAATCGTCCTCCGACGTCATTCTTCGGCGTGACGGTCGGTCTCGCTCTCGCATCCGTCTTGGGCACGCTCATTATCAGCACGGTGCACAACGGTGCGGGCCGTGCGATCAAGCACCTGTTTTGGCCGAACCCGATGCAGCTCATTTCCGAGTTCACCGACGTCATCTCGCTCTCCCTGCGACTCTTCGGCAACATCGCGGGCGAGTACCTCACAGTCCTGCTGGTCACGAGCGTGGTCGCCATCGGGATTCCGTTGATCCTGCACATCCTCGGCTTCATCCCGGCATTCGTGCAGGCGCTCGTGTTCACGTTGCTCACAGCGAGCTTCGTGGCCGGCGTTATCTCGCACGAGTCGGGTTCGCACGGCAAGCCGGAGCCAGCACTGCAACCGCAGGAGGCTGCGGAAGAGGCTCCAACCACCGTCCCAGAGGAGGGGTGAGCGATGGAGGCCGTCTACATCGCGATAGTCGCAATCGTCCCGATCGCGATCGGAGCATTCGCAGCGTCGTTCGCGATGCGCTACATCTCGACATCGGCCATCGAGGGCATGACCCGGCAGCCCGAGATCGCATCGCAACTGTTCACGGCGATGCTCATCGGCATGGCACTGATCGAGGCGTTGTGCATCTACACGCTCGTGGTGTCGCTGATCATGGCGGGCAAGGTCATCGTCTAGCGGCCTGCCCCTACCCGGATCGGTGGAAGCAGGTGAATTGAGATGCAGCTCGACCCGATCGGTCAGCTAAACATCCCGGTCATCGGTATCACGATAGCGATCTGTGCACTCACGTACGTGGTGCTCAGACGCTGGCTGTTCACGCCCTACATAGCTGTGCTGGAAGAGCGCCAGACGCGCATCGACGCCGGGCGCGAGCGGCTTGCCGAGGCAGATGCCATCACGCAGCAGGGGATGTGGGACGTTGCCTCGATCGAATCGGAGGCGCGGGCCAAAGCGACTGAGATAGAGCACGACGCTGTAGAAGAAGCAGAGGCCTACCGGAAGCGGACCATGGACCAGGCTATTCGCGACGTTGACAAGCTGCTCGCGAAGGGGCGGACGGAGATTGCGAAGGATCGCGAGAAAGAGACGGCCCGAGTGCGGTCAGAGGCCGTCACGTGCGTAGGCATCGCGTGTTCGCGGCTCTTCGGGGAGATGGACCCGCTGATCGTCGAGTCTTCTGTGGACAGAGCCATCGACCGGCTGGGCTGAGGTGGTTCAGATGCTTGAGATGGTTTCCGAGCTCTTCCACGAGATCAAGCTCGAAATCGCCGCTAACCCGACGACCATCATCATCGAGGTCGTCCAGTTCGTGATCCTTATCACGATCATTTGGGTGGTTGCATTCGGCGTCGGCAAGCGGAGCGGGTTCGTGAAGAACATGCTCAAGGAGCGTCGGGTGAATATCGCCAGCGACCTCGAGATGGCGGATGGGTCCGAGTCCGCGCTCGAGGCGGCGAAGCAAAAGGCTGTCGCAGATGTTGCGGAAGCGCAGGCCTCGGCCAAGAAGACGCTCACAGAGGCGCGGCGCAAGGCCAAGACCGAGCGAACCGCGGGGGCAGCAGCGGCTGACCGCGAAGTCGAAGCGCTGCGGGATCACGCTCAGCAGCTGCTGGCGATGGAGCATCAGGAGATGCTCGCCGAAGCTCGCGAGCGGCTGCTTGAGGTCGTCGGCTCGGCGACCCGTCACATTCTGAGCGAACGCATATCGCCCGCCGAACAACGCGCGCTCGTCCAGCGCGCGATCATGACGACCATCGAAGGCACCGAGACGCCGTCAGCGCAGCAGAGCGCGGAGGCGACCGCGTGAAGGACACCGAGGGCACAGATCAGGGTACGTCGCTCCTCGGCCAGGCTCTGCGGCACTTCGAAGGAACGCACGTCGCCCTGTACTCGCGCGTGTACCTCGATGACGTTGTTCTAGCGGCCGTGCGGGAGGCGGTCTCTTCGGCGGCGGGCCGCGAGGTCGCTGTCGACGTCTACGTAAATCCGCGCATGGACGCGGGGGCGGTGCTTCGGATCGGTCCGGGCAAACAGGTTGTGCTCGACGCGCAAGGGAACTGGCTGGCCGACATCGAGCGGGCCGCCGGGGAGCGCCGAGAAGCAGGAGGGCTGGAGACGCCCGATGCGACGTACGAATTCCTCCAGCAGATGCTGCTGTCGACCAGCCCGGCCGCGCGGATAGAAGAACTTCTCGATGTCGGCTTCGTCCTGGAAGTGGGCGACGGGGTCGCACGGGTCTCCGGACTCAAGAATGCTGGTTCGCAGGAAGTCGTCGAGTTCGAGGGCGGCGTGCTCGGTCTCGCGTTCAGCCTGATGCGAGACGAAGTCGGTTGCATTCTTCTGGGACCCGAGGAGGGTGTTCGCGAAGGGGGCGCCGTACACCGCACCGGTCAGTTGTTGCGCGTGCCGGTCGGCGAGGCCCTCCTCGGCAGGATCGTCAATGCGCTTGGCGAGCCGATCGACGGCAGGGAACCGCTGCCTCAACACATGCTTCGGCCAATGGAACGGAAGGCGCCGGGGGTCGTGGAGCGGCTGCCTGTGGATACGCCGCTGCAGACTGGCATCAAGATCCTCGATTCGCTCGTGCCCCTGGGGAGGGGTCAGCGAGAACTCATCATCGGCGACAGGAAGATCGGCAAGACCACACTCGGAGTGGACGCGATCATCAACCAGCGCGGTACGGGGGTGCGCTGCATCTACGTGTCCATCGGGCAGAAGGCCTCGTCGGTCGCCCGCGTCGTCAGCACACTCACCCAAGCCGGCGCAATGACCTACACGACGGTCGTAGTGGCTCTTCCAAACGAGCAGCCAGCATTCCGCTACGTGGCTCCCTACGCCGGATGTGCCATGGGTGAGTACTACATGGAAAGAGGCGAGGACGCGCTGGTCGTCTACGACGACCTCTCCAAACATGCGGTCACGTATCGGGAGATGTCGGCGCTTCTCAAGCGACCCATCGGGAGAGAGGCGTTCCCCGGCGACATCTTCTACGTTCATTCGCGGCTCTTGGAGCGCGCGTCCAGGCTCTCCGAGGAGCGGGGCGGAGGATCTCTCTCCGCCCTGCCGATCGTCGAGACGCTCGCAGGGGACATCTCGGCGTTCATCCCGACGAACGTGATCTCGATCTGCGACGGGCAGATCGTGCTCGACTCCAGACTCTTCAACGAGGGGTTCCGGCCCGGTATGGATGTCGGCCTGTCGGTGTCGCGAGTCGGCGGCGCGGCCCAGACCAAGGCGATGAAGCAGGTGGCAGGCCGGCTACGCGTGGACATCGCGCAGTACCAGGAGATGGCGCAGTTCGTGAAGCTGGGCGCCGAAGTCGACTCGGCGACGCTTCAGCAACTCACGCGAGGGGCTCGCTGTCGTGAGGTGCTTCGCCAGCCGCCGCACTCGCCCATTCCTGTCGAGCACCAGATCATCCTGCTGTTCGCTGCCGTTAACGGCCTGTTCGACGAGGTCGCTCTCGAGCGCCTGCCCGAACTGGAGCGGCTCCTGATCTCGCACGCGGCGAAGGAAGCACGCGAGATCGTGGAGCACATAAAGGCGAGCGGGCAGTTGGACGACACCGATGCCGAGGCGTTGCGCGGGCTGCTCGAGACGTACATCACGGCGTGGCTGGGCGAGGCTGCACGACGCAGCGACTTCGAGACGCAGGCAGCTGCCGCGAGGGCGGCCATCGTAGCGCCCGCGGCGCCAACGGGGCCGGTCGCGGCACCCGTCGAAGCGTCCGTCGTCCCGGCAGAATCGTCTGCCGCACCGCCTGAGGCGTCCGTCCCGCCAGCGGAAGCGGTCGTCGAACCCGCTGAGGCGTCAGCCGCGGATGAGCCCCCTAGCTCAGCGCCACGCGAGGAATCCGCGACAGCTGCCCCGGTGCCGCCTGAAACGGCCGAACCGCCCAGCCCATCTCCGCCGACGTCGGAGTAGGCGGACCGAAGGGTGCTCAAGCTCGTAGACATCCGGAACCGGATCCAGGCCGTTGAGAGCATCGAGGGAATCGCCCGCACGCTCTCGACGGTCTCCTCGGCGAAGCTCTCCCGCACCAGAACGCGTGCCGCAGGACTTCGCATCTACGTCGAGCGGCTGCGCGCGATGCTCGGACGCGAGTTCATGTTTGCGGCAAGCCACGGGCTCGACCCCAGGCAGTTCTCGCCGTTCCTGCAGCCGAAGCCCGAAGTCAAGCGCGTGCTCATCATCCACTTGGCCGGCGATCGCGGGATGTGCGGCAACTACAACGTCACCGTGAACCGCGCTCTGGTCACCGATGTGAAGAGCTTCCAGGACGCGGGCGTCGACGTCTCCGTCTACCTCAAGGGCAGGTACGGACAACGCTGGCTCTCGCGTCGGTTGGACGTGCCTATCCTCGGCACGGAGGAATGGTCTCGAAACGGCGTGACCGACAACGACGTATTCACCCTCTTCGCGCGCTGTTCCGCGGCGTTCCTGCAAGGTGAGGCCGACGAAGTCTGGTGTCGCTACACGCGATACGTGAACACGCTGCAGCACGGCCCCGCCCTCGTGCGCCTGCTGCCCCTTTCATTCGAGGCGCGATTGGCTCCCGGCGCACACGACATGATGTCGGAGGTCGAATTCGAAGCACAGGCCGAATCGCACGCCCGCCGCTGGCACGAGCCTTCGTTCGAAGACGTCTTCCGGGCGCTGGTCGAGGAATTGGTGCGCACGCAGGTCGAAGACGTTCAGCTCGAGTCATTTGCGAGCGAGCAGGCCTCGCGCATGGTGAGCATGGAAGAGGCATCGGAGCGCGCGTCGCGCATGCTGCAAGAGCTGCGGGTGAAATACAACCGGATGCGGCGCGAGGCGATCACGAGCGATCTGCTCGGCGTGCTGTTCGCGTCCCGCATGCGAGGCGAGGGAGTCCGCGGAGGCACGCCAACTCGAGGAGAGGAGGCGCGCCAGTGAACGACAAGGCGGACGATAGGCAGAAGTCCGAGGCCCCGTCACAGCAGGTGCTCCTCGATGCGTTTCAGTGGATCATCTCGGATATCGAACGGGAGAGCAGCTCGGGCACTATCGTCCAGGTGCTCGGTCCGGTCGTCGACGTCGAATTCCGTGGAGAACTGCCGTCGATCGGCAACCTCATGCGCGTCGGCGACCGCACGACCGGCCTCCCGCTGGAGACCGTGGAGCTTCTGGGCGACGGCGTGATGCGCGCGATCGCCCTGGACACGACCGACGGACTCAAACGAGGCGCTCAGGTCTTCGACCTGACACGACCGATCTCGATCCCGGTGGGCGCAGGCATTCGCGGGCGCATGTTCAACGTGCTGGGCGAGGCCATCGACGACGAAGGTCCTGTCAGCTCCGTAGCGCATCACTCGATCCGCAAGCCTCCGATGCCCTACGCGAAGTTGCGGACATTCCCCGAGGTCTTCGAGACGGGTCTCAAGGCGATCGATCTGCTCACACCCTTCCCGCGCGGCGGCAAGATCGCCCTGTTCGGCGGCGCGGGTGTCGGCAAGACCGTCGTGATCATGGAGCTCATCCGAAACGTCGGCATCGAGCACAAGGGCACGTCCGTGTTCGGGGGCGTGGGGGAGCGGACCCGCGAAGGCAACGACCTGTGGCTGTCGATGCGCGAGTCTGGCGTCCTGCCGCGCGCCGTACTCTACTTCGGTCAGATGAACGAGCCACCGGGCGCGCGCTACCGCGTCGCATACAGCGCACTGACCGCCGCGGAGTACTTCCGCGACGTCGAGCACCAGGACGTGCTGCTGTTCTTCGACAACATCTATCGTTACGTCCAGGCAGGCCTCGAGGTCTCCCTGCTGAGAGCGAGGATTCCTTCCGAGGTCGGGTATCAGCCCACGCTGTTCACCGAGGTCGGCGACTTGGAGGAGCGTATCGCTTCGACGGAGGACGGGGCGATCACGTCGGTTCAGGCCGTCTATGTGCCTGCCGACGACCTTGCCGACCCGGGCCCCGCGTCGATCTTCGCTCACCTCGACGCGACCGTGGTCCTGTCGCGCCGCGTCGCCGAGCAGGGCCTGTATCCGGCAGTGGATCCGCTCGAGTCGAGCTCGCAGATCATGGAGCCCTCCGTGGTCGGCGACCGGCACGTGAACGTTGCGAGTCGCGTCAAGGCCTACATCCAGCGCTACGGAGCGCTGAAGGACCTCATCGCCATTCTTGGCGTGGAGGAGCTATCGGACGAGGACAAGCTGATCGTCACGCGTGCGCGCCGACTCGAGAAGTTCCTGTCGCAGCCGTTCTTCGTCGCCGAGCAGTACACCGGCATTCCGGGGCGCTACGTGCCGCTCAAGGAGACGATACGCGGCTTCGAGGAGATCTGTGATGGCAAGCACGACGAGGTGCCGGAGCAGGCGTTCTACATGGTCGGGACCATCGATGAGGTGCTCGAGGCCGCAACTCAGCGCTCGTCCGACGGACACAACGGCTTGAAGGTGGCCAGCGATGTGGGCAAGGAGATCGCGGCCGAGGTCGAAGGCGGGGCTGAGGCGTGAGCCTGAACCTCGTCGTCGTGACGCCCAACGGGCGTGTGCTCGCCGAAAGCGGCGTAGCGAAAGTGATCGTGCGCCGCTTCGAGGAACGGTTCTCCAGGGGCGGGCAGGTCGCCTTTCTCCCCATGCACGGTTCTGAGACTGTGCACCTCGGCGATGGGCTGCTCGTCTACGTCACCGATCGTGGCGACGAGGTGCGCGTGGAGTTGGGCGGCGGGTTCGCCGAGATCGAACAAGGCGTCGTCACGGTCCTCACGCCGTCGGCAAAGGTCGTTTCGCGCGTCAAGACGTGATCCGTTTCACTGCGGGTCCCTTGCGCTCGGCTAATGCGGCTGGCGGCGGTTCCAAGTCCACTGAGATGACCGCCACGAAGAAGACCCCGTCGGCCTGAGCTCCACCGCCCGGTATCGGCACCGCATTTGCAGCGGCGCTGGAAACAAATGGTGCAGAGCGCGATGTTCGGGGGCTGCAGCCTGTCTGGGGATTTGGTGTAGAAGGTCACGCCTGCTTTGAGAAGGCCGAGCCCGCTCTTATACTTCAGAACGGCCTGCATGCTCGTGCGGTGCCGGGCCCAGCCTGCAAAATCGGTCAGGAGGACGCCGAATGAGCGACGTTGAACCGCTTGCGAGTGATGCGCCGGAAGGTAGCACCCCGCAGGCCGCACCCGCGCCCGCCAGGGCCAGCATGTTCCAGGATCCCGTAGTTCGAGTGATGACCTACGTTGCGATTGGCCTCGTGGTCCTATTCTTGGCGACCGCCGTGGGCGCCATACTTACCGGCGTTCTCTCTTCGAATGGGCCGCGCACCGCCGCGGAGCGACAGTTGCTGATCGCGTCGGCCTGGGCGAATGCCCAAGGGGCACGAGGAGAGGCGTGGGCCTCCTACGTCGACGCCTTGGTGGCGACCGGCGATCTGCGGGAAGCCCGGGCTGTGCTTGACCGTGCGCGGGCGAGCGTTGTCTCGACATGGGTCCCCGATCTCGACCTGTCTGAGGCGAGACTACTGCGTGCGCAGAAGCGCTACGCTGAGGCGGCCGAAGCGGCCGACAAGGCTATGGAGGGCTACGTGGCGGAGCAGGCTGCTCGCGTCGCAGCCAGTGGCGAGACGACCAGCGGAGCCGGACAGACTGAGCCCGGTGAGAACTACTACAATGCCGCGCTTGTGAAAGCGTACGCATTCGTCGAGCTGCGCCGGTGGAAGGACGCCGTCGGGATGTTCGACATCTACATCTCCAAGAACCTCACGGCCGCGGACATTCTCGTCGACAGGGGCAATGCAAAGGTTGGCATGAAGGACACCGCCGGTGCCGAGAAGGACTTCCGGGAGGCGCTTCGATTCGTTCCCTATGACAAAGAGGCCAAGGCCGGACTCACGAGGATCGGAGCCGCACAATGAACGATACTCTCCGCGCCGAACCCGACAGCGACGGGTCCGTGTCCGCTCGGTCCCGTCGGGGACGACAAATCCTGGCGCTGGTACTCGTAGTGCTGGTCGTACTGCTTGGGCTGGCGTCCTACCTGTTGTACAGCCTCTTCGTCGTGCCGGGCGGCTCGGGTGGAGGCGGGACGACGGCGGACACGGGCGGCGTGGAGTGGGTGCGCTCGATCTACGGCACGTCCGGTCAACCGGCTGACCTGTTCAGCCAGACGTCGGCAGCGGTCCCCGGCAACGGCGGGTCCATCTGGGTGATCGATTCGACGTCGCGTGGTCTCATGCAATTCACGGCTGACGGCCGCTATCGCGGGGCACTGGACTCCGCCGATGCGTCCATGCCGCTTCAGGCGACGTCGCGCCTGGCTGTCGGTCCCGACGGACTGCTCTACGTCTGCGAGACGACTCTGGATCAGGTCCGCGTGTTGCGTACGGATGGGACTGAAGCAGGATCGTTCGGCATCCCGTCCCCCCTTTCGGTCGCCGTGAGCGAGGATCGCATCGCCGTCGGTTCTCTTGCGGGCTTCGCTATCCTGGAGAAGTCAGGTAAACCCATCAAGGTGCTTGGCAGCCGGGGCAAGGGAGACGACCAGTTCGACTACGTGCACGGAATCGCTTTCGGTCCGAACGGGAACGTGTACGTGGCGGATTCGTACAACAATCGCTTGAGCGCGTATGACCGCACCGGCAAGCGCCTCTGGATAATCCGCACAGGTGCTGCCGCGAACAGCGCCGTCCAGAAGCCCGGCGGCATCCTGACACCTGCCGAAACGAGCGGAACGGCGCTCAGCGGCCAGGATGCGCTGCAACTCCCGCTAGGACTCACCGTGGACGGGGCAGGCCGAATCGTGGTCGCTGACATGTATGACTGCACGCTCGCGGTCTTCGAGGCGGACACGGGCAAGTTCATCGCCAAGTACGGCGAGGCGGGCTCGGAGGACGGACAGTTCTTCTACCCCGTCAGCGTCGGCTACGACCCAGGTCGTGACTGGTTCACTGTGGCCGATTCGATGAACCGGCGTGTCGAGATCGTCCGCATCCCGGGCTCAGCAGGGGGCGCTGTCGGACTGGCGTCAGTAGTGGGCGCCGGCGCGTCCGCGACGGTGAATCGGACTCTCGCAGGACCGGTGCGCGCGCTATTCTTCCCCTTCCTACTACTTGTGGCCGCACTCGTCGCGTGGCTCATTGCGCGAGCCGCGCGCAAGCGCCGTGCCGTTCGGGAGATCGAAGCGGGAGCGGGCGTTGCGGTCGGGTCTGACGGCGGCAGCTAGGAAGCCCACTACGGGGCACTCGAGCCCCATCGCCACGCGGAGAGGCGGCGGTGTCGTAGGCGCCGCCCAGCACGACAGACCGGAGCGTTCGGTGGATTGCCGCAGACGGCCCCAGTTTCTCACAGTGAGTCGTTGCCATCAGGGCCGTGGAAACAGTAAACTGTTGAGGTTTCAACAGTCAGGGGGGTCGGCCGTCCAGCGTATGCCGGTACGAGTCGACACGTCTGCATCCTATCTTGCGGGAGGGAGGTGCAACAAGTAGAGCAAGATTCTGCAAATCCGTTACTCTCAAGGGGGATTCTTGATGAAAAGGACGACTCTCGTTGTCGTACTCGCGCTCGTTCTGACCTTCGCCTTTGCGACGGGTGCGTTCGCGACGACAGGCAAGTTCTTTACGAACTCGCAGAGCTACTACACCTGGGAAACCACCACACTGGACAACAACAATGTTCCCAATGGGCCGGCTGTGCCCCCGGTCACTTTTGGTCGGCCGACCGCGCTCAAGGGCGTTGGTGCCAACCCCGCGAACCCGGGTGCGCACGCCAACTATCTGGCCACGACCGCCAAGTGCGGCATATGCCACTCCGTCCACCGCGCGGCCGGCAACGGCACTAAGCTGCTGCCGATGGCTGACGCCACGTGCGCCGGCTGCCACACCGGCAGCACCGCCGTCACGAACAAGATCATCACGGTGACGCCCATCAATTCGGCCTGGGTGCCGTCGTTTGATGCAAGCGGCAACGTCACCAACGGAGCTGCCGCCGGCGGCGCCGGTGGCCCGCACAACGACAGCGCGAACGACCTGTATGCCGACGGCTACATGCCCGCCGGTGACCCGAATTATCCGCCGCCGAGCTACACCTACGGCCAGCGCTACGGCTGCTTCACACGCCGTTGCCACGCCACCAACCCGCACGGCGCGGGCGGCTCCGAGTACAAGATCTTCGCGGCTAAGCTGCTGTTCAACGACACGCCAGCCCAGGACGCCGCGGTATACGGCACGCCCGAGGAAGAGAACACCTACGGCGGCCTCGACGCGGTCTATGACGACCTCGGCGCCACCGATGCGGCCGTCAAGCGGTTCGCTGATGCGAACCCGGGTATCATCACCCTCACCGGCCCCGCGGGTGCCCGCGACATCAGGATCAACGGCGCTCTTCCCGACGAAGCTGAGACCCACGCGCTGGTCGCAGGTCTGACCTGCGGTCGTCCCTCGAACGTGGGCGGCCACGACGAGTGCCACGCTGAGGCCTCGTACGCGATCGTGGATAAGGACATCAAGGAGAACCGCAATCACGCGACCAACTTCACGTCGCCGGGTGCGTACCGCACCGACAACACCATGGAAGAGCTTCCGGGTTGGGGCGGCAACGACCGCCGCGACTCGAAGACCGGTCACGTCGCCGGCACCTTCGGTGTTGACCGGAGCGTGACAGCGTACGCGCCGATCGCCGGCTGCACGAGCTGCCACGACCAGACGGACTCGGCCAACACCGTCAAGGGCAACTTCACGTTCCCGCACGGCCAGACGCCGACCGGTGCTACGAACCTGGTCAAGGAAGATGGCGTTACTTCGGCCACCGGTCTGCGTGCCCGTATCTGGTCGGGTTACGCAGGCAAGCTGGGCGACCCGCTGGTGTACACCGCTGGCACCCCGCAGAAGGCCTTCGACGGCCAGTGCCTGAAGTGCCACCGCACGTTTGATGGTCAGGAGAACATAGGTATCGGCCTGACCCACTAGCACCCGCTCGCACGACCAGGATCATTTCGACCTGGTGAGTAGGGAGCCGGCTCCGAAAGGGGCCGGCTCCTTTCTTCTGGGGCGCGGGATCCCAGCGCGTGTCGCGCGAACGGGCCGCCTTGAGGCACACGCGGCGCTGAGGTGCCGTGATATCCTTGGAGCCCACTGTGTGACCGGATCCTTGGCCCCTGTCGCGAGGCAACGCCAACGTGCAAACCGCTAGCTCTCCGCGCCATCGCCCCAAGATCGTCTGGTCGATAGCCGCCCTGATCGTCATCGCCGTCTTGGCCCTCGGCGTGTTCAATGCCATCGCCCTGCCGGGGTGTCGGTCGTGCCACGACTCTGGTGGCTTTCGAGCCGCGACGGCGGCCGCACCCCATACAAAGGTCGACTGCCGCTCGTGTCATGTGCCGACGGGATTGGTTGAACGGTTCGCCTACGCTGTGAGTGAGCCGTTCCACGTCTTCACGTCGAGCACTGGCGGGGCTAGGCGAGACGCTGCGGCGGTCCCCGACGCACGCTGCCTGCAGTGCCACACGGAGGTACTGACCACCGTCGTCTCGTCCAACGGGATCCGCATCGCCCACCGCTCTTGCGCCGCCGGTGCGTCGTGCACGGACTGCCACTCGGCGACGGCGCACGGGAAGGCGACGCCCTGGGTGCGCGTCTACGATATGGATACGTGCCTGGCGTGCCACGTGGCGACTGGGAAGACCGGATGCGACCTGTGCCACGAGAGCCGTCGCCCAGCGAACCGGGTCAAGTCGGGCGCCTTCGCGGTGACCCACGGTTCGCAATGGCGCACGACACATGGCATGGGCAATGCCGCGACCTGTACGGTCTGTCACCAGCCCGCTGACTGCGTGGAGTGCCACGGAGCGGGTCTGCCGCACGACCCGGGGTTCGTTCAGATCCACGCGGACTATGCGGCCTTGTCGGACCAGAGATGCGCCAACTGCCACGCGTCATCCTTCTGCGACGCCTGCCACGGCACGCCCATGCCGCACAGCGCCCTGTTCACGCGTACGCACGCCAAGCCGGCTACATCGCAGCCAGCCCTGTGCAATCGCTGTCACGTGGGCTCCGACTGCACGAACTGCCACGTGACACACGTCCATCCTGGCGGAGCCACCGGCAGCGCTCCGGCAAGTGGGGGTGGGGGCTGATGGGAGATGTCCTCGCCCGCCTGCAGGAGCTGCAGACGACCCTGACCACCATCCTGCTCGATCCCAGGTCCAACCTGAAGGCTGCCTTCCTCCTATACGGGATCATCGCTCTCGTCATCATCATCGTTCTGGTTGTCGTGATCATGCTCATCATGCGGTCTCCGGAGGAGGACCGGGTTTCCGAGCCGGAGACGCGGGTTCGCGACCGCGAGTTTGAGAAACTTGCCGTCGGCGAAACGTTCCAAGGGCTCGAACACGATGAACGTCGCGAGGGGGTCGCAAGCCAGGGCGCGCGACCATCTCCGCGCGCGAAGGTCAAGCTGCGCCCCATGAGCTCGCGCGCACGCCTCACGGTCGCTGGGGGCATCATCCTGCTCCTCGGCGCGGCGTGGGTGGTCACTGGCTACACGACATCCAATCCAGCGGTATGCACAGACTGCCACGGGGCCGGGTCCGAGCACGCGAAGGCCGCTGCGGGGACCGACCCGCACGCCAACGTGTCGTGCATCTCGTGTCACGAGTCCGGAGGAACTCTTGGACGTCTCGTCACGGGGGTCCCGGCGCGCCTGCTTCACTTCGCCAGCAGTCAGTCACGGGTGCCTCAGCAGAACGACTACGGTCGAGTCTCGGTCGCGGCTTGCTCCTCATGTCACCAGGAGGCACTTGCGGGCGTGGCGATGAACGTCACCAGAGGGCTCAAGATCTCGCACAAGGAACCGCTGGCGGCTTCTGCGACGTGCATCGACTGTCACAAGCTGGGCGCCGGCGTGGTTGGTGCGCATAATGCCGGTATGACGCCGTGCCTTCGCTGTCACGACGCGAACCAGGCGTCAGCCAAATGCGTGACGTGCCATGACGAGAAGGCCGCTGCGGCCGCCCGGGCACGCACTGCGTCCTTCGCCGACGTCCAGATCCCCGAGCTCTCGTGCGGCGGCTGTCATAACCAGAAGAAGGAATGCGACTCGTGCCACGGCGGCGTGCGCCTTCCGCATTCTCTCGAGTTTAGGATGTATGCGCACGCGCGGGCCGGCGCCGTGGACTTCTGGTACAACGGCGGGAAGACGTGCCGTCGCTGCCATACCGCTTCGACGCGCCCGTGCCAGACATGTCACGGGGCACTCCTGGGTCGCGGGCACGGTACGGGGGAGACCTCGATGGCACTCGGACACCAGACGGCGACGTCCGCGAGCTGCGACACCTGCCACGGGGCGATGAAGCACTCGGCGCAACGTGATTTCTGCAAGGACGTCTGCCACACGGCGGCGGCCATCGCAAACAGCCCCCGATAGGTGCGCGCGACGAGAAGCCGACGTGCCGGCGCGGTCATTGCCGCAAGGTAGGGGCGTCGTCGGCGGCTGTTGGGTTGTCGCAGGCAGCGGGCTTGCGATAGACTCGCCTCTCAACTGAACAACGTAGACGGCTATGACGGGGACGAGTAGAGGCTCATCCTGCCCACAGAGAGTCGGGGATGCTGGAAACCCGACGCAGGACGCTTCGAATCTGGCCCCTGAGCCACCCGGAAGAACGCTCGGCATCTTCAAACAGGCGAACGATCTTCGCAAGAGGCCGAGGCAAGTAGACCGGGTCGGTGGCATCCGTTACCTGCCGCACGAGTGGGCGCCGATGCGTCCCGGAGGTCCGCGAACACGTCCGGGCACCTGAGCGCCAAGCAGGGTGGTACCGCGGGAGTGATGGCTCTCGTCCCAGCGTGGGGATGAGGCGTGCGCTCGCCGCGGTTCCTTCGCATTCGGACCGATGCCGAGGTGGCGACGGCTCCGGCATGACCCCTGCGCCTAGCCGAGGCGCCCCTCACGCAACAGCTCGTGCGGCCGTTTGACGGGGATCCACCGCCTGAGGAAGGGTGGAGGATGGACCTCAAGAGCGACCGCATGAAGGGCGGCCTCACCAAGGCCCCGCACCGCAGCCTGCTCAAGGCTGACGGGCTCACCGACGAGGAGATCGCGCGGCCGCTGGTTGCCGTCGTCAACTCGGCCAACGAAGTCATCCCGGGCCATCTGATGCTCGGCCAGGTTGCCGACGCCGTGAAAGCCGGCGTCCGCATGGCCGGAGGGACCCCGCTCGAGTTCTCGACCATCGGTGTGTGCGATGGCATCGCGATGAACCACGAGGGCATGCGCTACTCGCTCGCGAGCCGCGAGGTCATCGCGGACTCCGTCGAGATAGCGGTTCGAGCACACGCTTTCGACGCGATGGTAATGATCCCGAACTGCGACAAAGTCATCCCCGGCATGCTCATGGCCGCGGCGCGCCTCGACCTGCCGACGGTCGTCGTATCCGGAGGGCCGATGCTTGCCGGACGCGTGGGCGGAAAGACCGTGGATCTCGATAGCGTGTTCACCGCGGTCGGAGGAGTCAGAGCCGGCCTGGTGACCGAAGAGGACCTTTGCACGCTCGAGGAGGCCGCCTGTCCGACGTGCGGCTCGTGTGCGGGGCTCTTCACCGCCAACTCGATGAACTGTTTGACCGAGGCGATCGGCATGGGGCTTCCGGGCAACGGCACCATCCCTGCCGTCTACTCCGAGCGCATTCGGCTCGCAAAACGCGCAGGCATGCGCGTGATGGACCTTCTCGAGGCCGGTGTGACGGCGCGGCGGATCCTCTCGGCAGAGTCGATCAGGAACGCGATGGCGCTCGACATGGCCTTCGGCGGCTCCTCGAACACGGTCCTGCACCTGACGGCGATCGCGCACGAGGCGGGCGCGGACATCACGCTCGACGACTGGTCGGCTGTCTCTGCGGCCACGCCCAACCTGGTCCGGATATCTCCGGCGAGCGAGTACCACATGGAGGACCTGTACTTCGCGGGCGGAGTCCCGACGATCATGCGCGAACTCGACAAGAAGGGGCTCGTCAACCGCGATGTCTTGACGGTCTCGGGCATGACGATGGGTGAGATCGTCGACGAGGCAACGGACGCCGACGGCGCCGTCGTGCGGTCGATCGAGAACCCCTACTATCCCGAGGGCGGCCTTCGTGTGCTGCGGGGCAATCTCGCGACGGACGGTGCGGTCGTGAAGCAGTCCGCGGTGCCTGCAGAGATGCGGCGCCATACGGGACCGGCACGGGTCTTCGACTCGGAGGACGCGGCGGTCGAGGCGATCTTCGGCGGGCAGATCCACCAAGGCGATGTCGTCGTCATCCGCTACGAAGGTCCGAAGGGCGGGCCGGGCATGCGCGAGATGCTCACGCCGACCTCAGCTATCAGCGGGATGGGGCTCTCGACAAGCGTGGCGCTCATCACCGACGGGCGTTTCTCGGGAGCGACCAAGGGTCCGGCGGTCGGGCACGTCTCTCCTGAGGCTGCGGCCGGTGGCGTGATCGCGCTGGTGGAGGAAGACGACGACATCACGATCGACATCGACGCCGGGACGATCACACTCGCGGTCACCGACGAGCGGCTCGCCCACAGGCGCCGGAAGTGGCAGGCGCCCGCGCCGAACGTTACTTCCGGATACCTCGTGCGCTACGCGCATCTCGTGTCGAGTGCGGACAAGGGGGCGGTGCTCTCATGACGGAACGGATATCGGGCGCGGAGGCGATCGTTCGAAGTCTCGAGGCCGAAGGCGTCGAGGTGCTCTTCGGCTACCCGGGTGGGGTCGCTCTCGCGATCTTCAACGCGCTCTACGACTCGTCGAAGATCCGAACCATCCTGCCGCGCCACGAGCAGGGTGCGATCCATGCGGCCGACGGCTACGCACGGGCAACAGGTCGCTGCGGCGTCGCGCTCGTGACGAGCGGGCCCGGCGCGACCAACACCGTGACGGGCATCGCCAACGCCTACATGGACTCCATCCCCCTTGTCGTGTTCACCGCTCAGGTCGCAACCAGCGTCATTGGAACGGACGCGTTCCAGGAGTCCGATATCACCGGGATCACGCTGCCGATAACGAAGCACAACTACCTGGTCAAGGACGCCCGCGAGCTTCCCGAGGTCATCAAGGAGGCGTTCCACATCGCCCGCACAGGACGTCCCGGTCCGGTCCTCATCGATGTGCCCGTGGACATCTCCAAGGCAGAGATCGACTTCGAGTATCCCGCATCGGTGAACCTGCCGGGATACAAGCCCACGTACAAGGGACACAGCAAGCAGATCAAGCAGGCGGCGAACCTGATCTCGAAGGCACGAAAGCCGCTTTTGTACGCGGGAGGTGGCGTCATCGCCTCGGGCGGTGCCAAGGACCTCAAGGAACTCGCCGAGCTGATGCAGATCCCGGTCACGACGACACTCATGGGCAAGAGTTGCTTCCCGGAGGACCATCACCTCTGGATCGGCATGCCCGGTATGCACGGCGCCAAGTACACCAACTACGCCATCACCGAAACAGACCTGCTCATCGCGATAGGCGTGCGATTCGACGACCGCGTGACGGGCAAGCTCTCGGCCTTCGCGACGAAAGCCAAGGTCATCCACGTCGACATCGATCCTGCCGAGATCGGGAAGGTCAAGGCGGCGGACGTGCCGATCGTCGGAGATGCGAGAGGCGTGCTCGCCACGCTCGTCTCCGAGCTCAGGAAGATGGGCGCCGAGCCCAGGACCGAAGCGTGGGTGCGGGCGGTCGACGACTGGCGCACCCACTTCCCCCTGCATTACGGTGGTGGCGACGCAGACACGCTCTTCCCCCAGTATGTCGTGCAACGCATCAGCGAGCTCACGAAGGACCGCGAAACGGTCATCTGCACCGAGGTCGGGCAGAACCAGATGTGGGCCTGTCAGTTCTATACGCTGCACAAGCCACGAACCTGGGTCTCGTCCGGCGGCCTCGGCACCATGGGCTTTGGATTCCCGGCCTCGATAGGCGCCCAACTCGGACGGCCCGACGCCCTCGTGATCGATATCGCCGGTGACGGATCGTTCCAGATGACCATCCAAGAGCTCGCGACCGCGAAGATCAACAACGTGCCGGTGAAGGTCGTCATCCTGAACAACGGATACCTCGGCATGGTGCGCCAATGGCAAGAGCTCTTCTGGGGCAAGCGCTACTCGGCGTCGGTGCTTCCGCAGGACATCCCCGACTACGTGAAGGTCGCCGAGGCTTACGGCTGCCTCGGTCTTCGCGTGACGAAGCCCGCCCAGCTCGATGCGGCGCTCGAGGAGGCGTTCGCGTTCGACGGGCCGGCCGTCGTCGACTGTCGGGTCGTCCGCGAGGAGTGCGTGTTCCCGATGGTGGCCCCTGGTGGCTCGATCGACGAGATGCTCGGCGGCGTGCCGGGATGCCCGGTATCGGAGATGCTCGACGACGAACTCCTCGAGGAGGTGTGGGAATAATGCAGCACACCCTTTCTGTGCTCGTTGAGAACCGACCCGGCGTGCTCACGCGAGTGACGTCGCTGTTCGCCCGTCGTGGATTCAACATCGATTCGCTCGCGGTGGGCGTTACTGAGGACCCCACGCTCTCGAGAATCACCATTGTCTGCAGCGCGGCCGATATCCCGCTGGAGCAGATCACAAAGCAGCTGCACAAGCTCATCAACGTGATCAAGATCCAGGATCTCGACCCCCGCGAATCGGTACAGCGCGAGCTGGTGCTCTTCAAGGTGAACGCGCCCGCCGAGAGGCGCCACGAGGTCATAGAGATCGCTGATGTCTTCCGCTCGAACATCATCGACGTCGGCAGGAACAGCGTGACCATCGAGGCCACCGGCTCTGCCGACAAACTATCGGCAATGGAGGACCTGTTCAGGGCGTACGGAATCAAGGAACTGGCACGCACGGGCAAGATCGCCCTCTCGCGAGGGCGCGAAGCCTAGAGGACGCCCGACGGGTGCGGTGAGGCGGCAACGCACGCCGACGCGCGAGGGCACGACATGGAGGAGGGTTCAGACGGCATGGCCAACGTCTACTACGAGAAGGACTGCGACCTCGACCTGATCAAGAACCGCCCGATCGCGGTCATTGGCTACGGAAGCCAGGGTCACGCGCACGCGCTCAACCTGCACGATTCGGGCTGTGACGTGCGGGTGGGACTCCGCCCGGGCTCGAAGCACTGGGACGTCGCGAAGGAAGCGGGGCTCAAGGTCATGACCCCGCGCGAGGCCGCCCAGGACGCCGAGATCATCATGATGCTCGTCCCCGACGAGCTCGCGTCGCACGTCTACTACAGCGAGATCCACGAGTCGATGACCACGAACAAGGTCCTGGCCTGGGCGCACGGCTTCAACATCCACTACGGACAGGTGGAGGCGCCCGCGGATTGTGACGTCGTCATGATCGCACCGAAGGGCCCGGGCCACATGGTCCGGCGCATGTTCACCGAGGGCTCAGGGGTGCCAGACCTCATCGCGGTTCAGCAGGACGCGAGCGGCAAGGCCAAGGATATCGCTCTCGCATACGCGGCAGGCATCGGCGGCGCGCGTGCCGCGATCATCGAGACCACGTTCGCCGAGGAGACCGAGACGGACCTCTTCGGCGAGCAGTGCGTGCTCTGCGGCGGGCTCACCCACCTCGTGATGGCCGGGTTCGAGACGCTGGTCGAAGCCGGCTATCAGCCGGAGATCGCGTACTTCGAGTGCATGCACGAGGTCAAGCTCATCGTCGATCTCATGTACGAGGGTGGCATGGCCAAGATGCACGACTCCATCAGCAACACCGCCGAGTACGGCGACTACGTCACGGGACCCAGAATCGTCACCGACGAGACGCGCGAAGCGATGGCCCAGGTGCTCTGGGAGATCCAGAACGGCGAGTTCGCTCGCGACTGGATCCTGGAGAACCGGGCAGGCTCGCCGCACTTCAAGGCGATGCGCCGCATCCAGTCCGAGCACCTCATCGAGGACGTGGGCGCCGAGCTCAGGGCCATGTTCAGCTGGATTGAGAAGAAGTAGCGATGGCCGAACGACCGACCGACCCGCGCCAGACGGCTGCCTGACCGCCTGGCGCTAAGAACGACCCACCGCGAGAGACCGAACCACGAGGGGAGTCAAAGCATGCAGAAGAAGTACCTGATGACGCCTGGACCGACTCCGGTGCCGGCCGAGGTCCTGCTCACGCAGGCCGCTCCGATCATCCATCACCGCACGCCCGATTTCAGCGCCGCGTTCATGCAGTCGATCGAGGGCCTGAAGTACGTCTTCCAGACCACGAACGACGTGCTGCTCTTCGCATCCTCGGGCACGGGCGCGATGGAATCAGCCATCGCCAACTGCTTCTCGGCAGGCGACACCGTCGTCGTGTGCCGCAACGGCAAGTTCGGCGACCGCATGAAGCAGATCTCGGAGGTCTACGGGCTGAACGTCATCGATCTCCGCTACGAGTGGACGGAGGTCGTGGATCCCACCGATGTCGCCACCGCGCTCGCGGAGAACCCTGGCGTGCGCGGCGTCATCGCCACGCAGTCGGAGACGTCGAGCGGCGTGCTGAACGACGTCGAGGCCATCGGCGCGATTGTGAGGGGATACCCCGAGACGGTGCTCATCGTGGATTCGATCACCGGGATCGGTGCGGTCGAGTGCAAGACGGACGAGTGGGGGCTCGACGTCGTCATGACCGGCTCGCAGAAGGGCCTCATGCTGCCGCCCGGGCTGGCCGCGGTGAGCGTGTCCGAGAAGGCGTGGAAGGCCTACGAGCGCTCGACGTTACCCAAGTACTACTTCGACTGGATGAAGTACAAGAAGAACATCGAAAAGGAGACGACCCCGTTCACTCCCGCCGTCTCGCTGGTGATGGGGCTGAATGTCTCGATCGGTATGCTGCGCGGGGAAGGTCTTGAGAACACCATCGCGCGGCACTCCAAGCTCGCCGAGGCGACCCGCAAGGGCTGTGAGGCGCTCGGACTCAAGCTCTTCGCGCCGCCAGAAGGTCGGGGGAGCGCGGTCACTCCGGTGTGGGTACCGGAAGGCATCGATGGCAAGGCAATCGTCAAGATCATGAAGAACAAGCACGGAGTGACGATCGCGGGTGGTCAGGACGACTATACGGGTCGCATCTTCCGGGTAGGTCATCTCGGCTACTTCGGCGAATTCGACATCATCACGACGCTTGCCGCTCTCGAGATGACGCTAGCCGAGTTGGGCTATGAGTTCGAACGCGGCGCCGGCCTCAAGGCCGCCGAGGCCGTCTTCATGGGTGAGGAGTAGGGGCGACAGTGCCTGACACGGGAGGAGCACGAATGAAGGTCCTGGTTGCCGAGAAGATCGCACCCTCGGGCATCGAGATGCTCAAGGGGCAGTTCGACGTCGAGGTCAAGACCGACCTCACGCCCGAGCAGCTCGTTGCCGAGATACCCGCCTACGACGCGCTCATCGTGCGGTCGGCCACGAAGGCCACGCGCGAGGTCATCGAGGCCGGCACGAACTTGAAGATCATCGGCCGCGCGGGAGTAGGCGTCGACAACGTCGACGTGACCGCTGCGACCGAGCGCGGCATCATCGTGTGCAACGCGCCGACATCGAATGTCGTGTCGGCTGCTGAGCATACGATGGCGCTCATGCTCGCGAGTTCGCGTAAGATCCCGCAGGCGAATGCCAGCATGAAGCAGGGCAAGTGGGAGCGCTCGAAGTTCACGGGCGCGGAGCTCTACGAGAAGACGCTGGCGATCATCGGTCTGGGGCGGATCGGGTCACTGGTCGCCGAGCGTGCGCGCGGCTTCGGGATGAAACTCATCGGCTACGACCCCTACATCTCCGTCGAGCGTGCGCAGGCGATGGGCATCGAGCTCTACCAGTCCATCGACGAGGTATTGCCCGTCGCCGACTACGTCACGGTGCACCTGCCCAAGACCAAAGAGACGATCGGGATGTTCGGCGCCCCGCAGTTCGCCAAGATGAAGGACGGCGCGCGGCTCGTGAACACGGCGCGCGGCGGCATCTATCAGGTCGATGCCCTCGCCGATGCGCTTCGGAGCGGGAAGGTCGCCTCGGCTGCTGTCGACGTGTTCGAGGTCGAGCCATGTACCGATTCGCCGCTCATCGAGTTCGACAACGCGATCCTCACTCCGCACCTCGGAGCGTCGACCGAAGAGGCGCAGGACCGTGCAGGCGAGCAGATCGCCGAGTTCGTGGCTCTGGGGCTCCTCGGCAAGATGGTGCCGACGGCTGTCAATATCGCTCCCGTCCCGCCGGACGTCTACGAGAAAGTCGGGCCGTATCTGCCGCTCGCCGAGAACCTCGGCAAGCTCATCGCGCAGATGGCGCGCGGAGGCGTGGATGCACTCGACATCCTGTTCGTCGGCGGCCTGGCCGACGTCGACACGCGCATCCTCAAGACGGCCGTCTTGAAGGGCATGCTCACGGTCGTGAGCGCCGAGTCGATCAACTTCGTGAACGCGGACTACTACGCAGAACAGCGCGGCATCCGTGTCACCGAGTCGCGCAAGAGTGAGACACGCGACTACGTCTCGCTCGTTCACGTGAAGGCCGAGACCCCCTCAGGTCCGCTCGAGGCGGGCGCCACCCTCGTCGGGATGAAGAACGAGCCGCGGCTCGTGTCGCTGTATGGTTACGACCTGGACATGCCGCCTTCACCGTTCATGTCGTTCTTCATCTACGAGGACAAGCCGGGCATGATCGGCAAGGTGGGCACGCTACTCGGCGCGCACAAGATCAACATCGGTCAGATGCAGGTCGGACGTACCACCAAGGGCGGCAACGCGCTCATGGGTGTCACCGTCGACACGCCCGTGCCGAGTGACGTGCTGCAGAAGCTCGTTCGCGAGGCCGGCATGCACGACGCGTGGAGCGTGGAGTTGTAGGACGTGATGAGGACTGTGACTCCGACGCACGTGCTGAGCAGGCGGGCACGACTTATCGAGCCGGCGGCGCCCCTGCGCGCGCTCGCCGGCTCGTGCACCGCCTGACCCGCATCAGCACGGATGGAGGCACTCGACATGAATGTCAAAGCGAACAGTGGCGTGAAGCCAGAGCGCGTCTACATCTTCGACACGACGCTCCGGGATGGCGAGCAGTCTCCCGGGGCGAGCATGAACAGCGAGGAGAAGCTCGAGATCGCCAGGCAGCTGGTGCGCCTCGGAGTCGACATCATCGAGGCGGGTTTCCCGATATCCAGTCCCGGGGACTTCGAGAGCGTGCGGCTCATCGGCAAAGAAGTCGGCGATGCGGCCATCGTGTGCGGCCTGACTCGCGCGATTCCGAAGGACATCGAGGTCGCAGCAGACGCGCTCCAGACTTCGAAGCGGCCACGCATCCATACGGGCATCGGCGTGTCGGAGTCGCACCTGAAGCACAAACTGCGCATCACGCGCGAAACGGCCCTGGACCGCGCGGTGGCGGCGGTCAAGTTGGCGCGCTCCTTCGTGGACGACGTCGAGTTCTACGCCGAAGACGCCGGACGCGCCGATCCTGAGTTCCTGTACCAGATGATCGAGGCAGCTGTTGGGGCGGGCGCAACGGTCGTGAACATCCCCGACACAACTGGCTACTCGTATCCCGAGGTTTTCGGCGCGCTCATCGGCGGGCTCATGGAGAACGTCGAGGGCATCGAGAACGTCGTCGTGAGCGTGCACTGTCATAACGATCTGGGCATGGCGACGGCGAACTCGCTCGCGGGCGTGAAGGCGGGCGCGCGGCAGATCGAGTGCACCGTGAACGGACTGGGGGAACGCGCCGGCAACACAGCGATGGAAGAAGTCGTCATGGCGCTGCATCAGCGCCGAGACCTCTTTCGCGTCGAGACCGGCATCAAGACACGTGAGATCACGCGCACGTCGCGTCTGGTCTCGAGCATCACGGGCATCAACGTCCAGCCCAACAAGGCGATCGTCGGAGCCAACGCGTTCGCGCACTCGAGCGGCATCCACCAGGACGGCGTGCTCAAGGAGCGCACCACCTACGAGATCATCGATCCGGCCGAGGTGGGGGCTGGCGGCAGTGCGATCGTGCTCTCGGCGCGCAGCGGACGCCACGCACTCAGGCATCACCTCGAGGAGCTCGGTTTCGAGATGCCCGATGAGGAGTTCGAACGCGTCTACGAGGCCTTCCTGCTGCTCGCCGACAAGAAGAAGGAAGTCTACGACGAGGATCTCGAAGCGCTGGTGGGGGAGAGCGAACGTACGCTCAACGACGTGTACCACCTCGAGGCCGTGCAAGTCGTCTGCGGCGAGCCCGGCATCCCCACCGCGACTGTGGAGCTGGTCGACCGCGAGGGCAATCACCTCGTCGACTCCAGCCACGGGACGGGGCCCGTCGATGCGGTCTACCGGGCCATCAACCGCATCGTCGGCGTTGACAACGACCTCATCGAGTTCTCGGTCAAAGCCGTCACTCGAGGCATTGATGCCTTGGGCGAGGTGACGATCCGCGTCCGCTCGGCGGACGGGCAGATCTTCACCGGCCGCGGTGCGCACTCCGACATTATCGTGGCCGCGGCGAAGGCGTATGCCAACGCGCTGAACCGCTCCCTGATCGCCGAAAAACGCGGCGTCGAAGAAGAGCTGCTGTAGTTCGTGGTCCTGACTTGCGAGCACGTCGGCTGAAGCGGCGACATCCGTCGCTGGTTGCGGACTTTCCGCAGCTCTCTCGGACTGATTCCGCTGCACCGCACTGTCGCGACGGAAAGGCACTGTTCTTGCGGAAGGTGAGCCGTGGATGACGAGGGTGTGATAGCCGGTCAGGACGGGACCGAAGTCCGCGCCGATAGTCGCAGGTTGGCGTACAGGCTCGGCTGGACCTTCTTCCTTGCTTTCGTTGCCCTGACGCCCTTGATCATCGGTGGCCTGCCGTCCAAAGCGGGTTGGCTAGCCCAGTTCAGTGCGTATGATTCCGTCAACCTGCCCAAGGCAGTGGCGATCCTCGTCCTCTCGGGCATCTCGCTCGCCGCGCTCTGCGTGAGCGTGGCCCGCAAGGAATCGGATCTGTACTGGCACCCGGTCTTGTGGGTTCTGGTCGCGCTCTTTGGCTGGGCGGTGGTATCGACCGTCTTCTCCGTGAGCCCGTGGCTGTCCGTATGGGGAAGCTACTACGTCTACGCGGGGCTCGTTGCGATCTTCGGCTACGGCCTGGTCGCCTTCCTCGCGATCCAGTATGTCCGCTCGACGCGGGCGCTTCGCGTCGTGGCGGCCACCGCGGTCGTGTCCGGGCTACTCGTGTCTGTGTACGCCTTGATGCAGGTCTTCGAGCTCGATCCGTTCACGTGGGGCGGCGGCGAGACGAGCCGAGTCTTCTCCACCTTCGGCAACGCCAACATGCTCGGCGACTACCTGGTATTCCCGTTCGCGCTCGCGCTCGGATTGACGCTCTGGAGTTCCCGGAGATGGTCCTGGATCGGATGGCTGGCCGCTGCGGTTGTGATCGCTTCGGCACTCCTTGCGACGTCCACGAGGGGCGCATGGCTCGGCGCGTTGGTCGTGTTGCTGTGCTTGGGCATCGCGGGTTGGCGCGGCGTGCGGCAGGAATCCTCCAAGCGGCGGCTCATGTTCGTCGGGCTTGTCGTCATCGCGATTGCGGCCCTGGTCGCCCTCGCCGTACTCGTCAGACCCAACTTCGCCGGGCGCTCGATGACCTTCTCCGCCGGACTCGAAAGTCTGACCAACGGCCGCTCACTGATCTGGCTCGCAGGCTTGCGTGGCTGGCTTGCGCATCCGATCACCGGCTGGGGTCCGGGAGCGTTCGTGCGCGCGTTCGAGAGCGCCAGGGGGGCGGCCTCCTACACGAGCACTCTGATCGGCAGAACGGCCGATGATGCGCACAACTTCCTCGTCCAAGCGCTTGTGACGCTCGGCATTCCGGGACTCGTTCTGACAATGTGGGCGCTCGTGCAAACCCTGATCCAGTCGTTTCGTGGAATGGCCGCCGCCACGGGCCGCGGACGACTGCTTTCTGTCGCGCTTTGGGGATGCCTTCTCGGCATGATGACGGCCCTGGCCTTCGGCGTGAGCCTGCCCGACGTGGTGGTGTGGTTGTGGCTCACGGTCGGCCTGCTCCTCGTCCCGACTTCGCACCTGGCTCGTGCGGTGCCCAGAGCGGTGCCCGCGGCTGTCGCGGCCATCGGCATTGCGCTCGCGCTGTGGGCGAGTTCGTGGTTGGTCGCCGACGTGATGGTGGGACGGGCAATGAAGTTGGAGGTCGGTCCGGGCCAGGTCTCAGCACTCGAGGCTGCGGTGCGGCTCAACCCGCTTTCGCAGAACTACCGCCTGTTCGTGGCCGGATCATTGGTCAACGACGCGTTCGCCCGTCAGAGCGCGGGACAGAGCCCTCAGGTCGTCGACGAGACGATGAGTCGGGCCATCGCGGCATACGATTCGGCTGCAGCGGCGGACCGTGGCGACGTGTTCGCACGCATCGGCCTCGCGAACCTCCTCGTCGGGTCTGCACAGGTCCATCCAGATAGCGACGCGGACCAGAGGGCCGTCAGCGTTGCGCTGGATGCCAGACGGCTCGCGCCTCAGAACGCTGAGGTTCTGGTGATCCTCGCGCGTGCCTACCAGGCCGCTGGTCGCCTCGAAGAAGCCGAGAAGACCGCGCAGCTTGCCCGCTCGATTGCGCCAGCGTACTCTATGCAGACCCTTGGCTCGCTCGGCCTGAACGCCGCCCCCGCACCCTAGCCATCCAAGCCTAGACCCCGCTGAGATCCGCCACGACCCGAAGGATTCGTCATGGCGCGTCCGATGACCATCACCGAGAAGATCCTCGCCGAACACGCGGGCCTGTCTGAGGTTGAGCCTGGGCAGCTCATCAACTGTCGCCTCGACATCGTGCTCGCGAACGACGTCACTGCGCCGATCGCGATCACGGAGTTCGCGAAGATCGGCGTCGGCAAGGTCTGGGATCCGGCGAAGGTCGTGCTCGTCCCCGACCACTACACGCCAAACAAAGACATCAAGTCCGCCGAACAGGCGAAGATGATGCGAGAGTTCGTGCGCGCACAAGGCATCACGCACTACTACGAGATCGGCTGCATGGGCGTTGAGCACGCGCTCCTGCCGGAACAGGGTGTTGTGGGCCCCGGTGACGTCATCATCGGCGCCGACTCTCACACGTGCACATACGGCGCCCTCGGCGCGTTTGCGACCGGCGTCGGCTCGACCGATGCCGCGGCTGGCATGGCGACGGGTGAGTCGTGGTTCAAAGTGCCCGCAAGCATCAAGTTCAATCTGGCTGGGAGACTCGGTCCGTGGGTCAGCGGCAAGGACGTCATTCTTCACATCATCGGCTTGATCGGAGTCGACGGGGCGCTCTATCAGGCGATGGAGTTCACCGGCGACACTGTGGAGAGCCTCGGCATGGACGACCGCATGACGATCTGCAACATGGTCATCGAGGCCGGAGGCAAGTCCGGCATCATTGCCGTCGACGACACCACACGCGCCTACGTTGATGAACGCTTCGAGCGCACGCCGGTCGAGTACTTCTCCGACCCGGATGCCGAGTACGCCGCCATCCGCGAGATCGATGCAGCGGCCATCGTACCGACTGTCGCCTTCCCACACCTGCCGAGCAACACCCGCCCGGCTAGCGAGGCGCGCGACATCTGGGTCGACCAGGTCGTCATCGGAAGCTGTACCAACGGGCGCATCGAGGACCTGCGCACCGCCGCGAGCATCCTCAAGGGACGGAAGGTGCACGAGGGCGTGCGCCTCATCGTCATTCCGGCGACGCCGGACATCTACCGCCAGGCGATGCACGAGGGTCTGTTCGACATCTTCCTCGACGCCAATGCCGCCGTCTCCACTCCTACGTGCGGTCCGTGTCTGGGCGGCCACATGGGCATCCTCGCGGCGGGGGAGCGCGCCGTCGCCACAACCAACCGCAACTTCGTCGGCCGCATGGGGGACCCCACGAGCGAGGTTTACCTGGCCTCACCGGCCGTCGCCGCCGCAACCGCCGTTGCTGGGCACATCGCGCTTCCCGACGATCTGGCCTGAGGGCACCGATGAAGTGCGCCGGGACCCCGCGTCGCTACGGCCGAGACACCGATATCGACGCTATCATTCGCGCACGCCACCCGAACGACTCAGCCCCGTGGCTGAAGAACCCCGAGATAGGGCTCGGAACGGCGCGGATGGCGGCATCGCGCTTGCTTCCCTGACCGACTATCGGCAAGGTGTATTGAAACGTACGACCGCGCTCCCGACTATCGACTGCAAGGAAGGTGAGAACAACGGAACACACCGGGAACGGACGGCGTCCGCTGTCCCGCTCGGCACGGATCGTCACGCGGGCGGCATGCTGCTGTCTGGTCGGCGTGGCGCTGCTGGGTATTGCGGGCTGCTCCGGGAGTAGCAAAGACGGCGCGAGTTCCGGCGACGGGAGCCAGGATGCGAGCTCAGCCGTCGGCGCCCACATGGCGGGGCCAGCCGTTGATATCAACGTCACGCGGGAGGCGGTGGAGTCGAAGCCGCAACCCCCGGTACTGACGACACCGGAGTCCGCTGTGCGCTCGTACCTTGATTGGGTTTCGTACGCCTACCGCATAGGCACCTCCGCAGTCGCGACTCCAACGATGACCCCCTATGAGGAGGTTCGCGTCGACTCCTACACCCAGTACAACCTGCAGAAGCTCCAGCTCATCGACCAGACACTCAAGTCGATCACCTTCGGCAAAGCGAGCATCACGGCCACCAAAGCCCTGGTGCCAGCGAAGGAGAAGTGGGACTACCGCTACGTGTCGATCAAGACGGCCGGCAAGATTGTCGGGGGTCCGTTCTCTGCAAGCTATGACACGACCTACACGCTGGTGCGGTCCGGCCAGAATTGGGTGGTTGACTCCGTGGAGGCCGCAGCTTCGGGCAAGGTCAAGTGATCGGAAGGGCCTGGCGCCGCTCTGTCCGGTTCCTCGGCTCGGCGGGTTTTGCGACGGTGCTTCTGGCGTTCGTGGGTCTGTGGTCGCTCGCGACCACGTTCATTCCACAGGGTGAGCCATCGAATGCACTGGTCGCTGCCTGGGCGTCCGCGCATCCGTTCATCGACCCGGTCGTGCGGATGGTCGGCCTTCACCAGGCGTTCACGTCCCCGGTGTTCGCGGTGTCTGTCTTCGCGCTCTCTGTCTCCACGGCGCTGTGCGCCTGGCGGCGGACCAAGGTCGCCATACACAGGGGGCGTGCGCTTGCCAACGCCGGCCGCGCGGACGAACAGTCCGTGGCTGCACGCCACGACTTTGAGATCTCTTGCGACCCCGTCCTGAGCGGGTCGGAAGTCCTGCCGATCGCCTCCGAGACGCTCAGAGATCTCGGCGTGAGAACGAAGCGTCGGGGCGATGTGCTTACGGCCGTTTCCCCTGCCTGGTCGGTGTTGGGAAGCCCGATCTTCCACTGGGCTCTCCTGGCGCTTATCGTCGTGGTCCTGGCGAGCAGTCTGCAACGCTCGGAGGGCAAGATCGGCGTGGCTGTCGGACAGACCAAGCCAGATGCGCCCGAGGCGTACGGGTCACTCCGTACGGGACCACTCCACAACTGGGACAACGTCCACCGAAGCATCCGCGTCGACGCCTTCGACCTTCAGTTCCGCACTGGGGGCGTCGACCGCGGACCGACGCCGACCGTCTCAGTCCTCGGCGAAACCGGCCAAGTCATCAAGACCCAGCGCGTGTACCCCAACCACCAGCTGAAGACCGGATCGCTGGCCATCTACCCCAGCACATATGGTCTGTCCGCTGCCGTCTCCCTGGTCAACACGAGCGGAGTCGAGACCGGGCGTTTCGTAGAGCTCATGGATTTCTCCGAGACGGCCGCAGACGGGACCGTCCCCGCGCAATCCATCGGCATTTCCAACAGCGCGGGTAACGTCGAGCTCGTGGCGGCCGTCACAGTGCCACTCGAGCGTGTTGATGGACAAGTCGACCAATCGCTGCCCGAGGATCCCACCGCTCGAGTCGTCGTGACCTCACTCGATGGGAGTCCCTTGGTGGATCGCGTGGTGAGCCCCGGAGAGGACGTGGCGCTTCCGATAGGCGGCAGCCTGCGCGTCGACAATATCGGCTACTATGCGCGGCTCCAAGTTGTCGACGACTGGTCGACCATACCCCTGTACGTGTGCCTAGTGGCGGCCACGGTCGGTCTGACGATCGCGTTCGTCGCGCGCCAGCAGATCATCCTAGCGACGGTCATCGAGGGGCCGGACGGGCTGAAGCTCGCCGCGACGGCACGGCTCTGGCGCAACGCCTTGAGCACTCGGAGCACGCTGGAGAGCAAGCTCACTGAAGCGCTCGGCGACGTTGCGGAGAGGAGCACGTCGTCGTAGCAACTGAGATTGCGGGACGCCGCTTGGCCCTTCCCGTGGCTTCGCTCGAGATGGGCCTCTCGGGTCCGGCAAACCGGCCTACGCGAACACCGTCAGGGCCGCCCATAGTGTCCCGAGTCCATAGATCAGCAGGAAGGCGACGTGCTTGAAGATGAGCGCTCCGCGCTTTGTCTTGAGCTGGTCGGGCGGGGTGTCTGAGCGCCAGTAGAAGAGCCGGATGGCGCCAGTCGCTATCAGGCCCACCAGTGCGACCACCAGCAGCCAAAAGACGACTGTGTTCGCGTCTGAGAGCACGGCTGCCGCCTCGGCAGGAACGCCCTGTGATTGCGACGTGATCACCCAAATGACGAGTATGCAGGCCGCCCACGTCCCGGTACTCATATCGTGGACGAAGTTGTTGACGATTCGCCCAAGAGCGGACTTCTGGCCCGCGGCTGCAGTGGCGCCCGGAGCGGGCGTTATGTCAGACGGCATCCTTCATCCCGCCCATGCCCGCCATCCCCGGCATGCCCGGCGGCATCTCCTCGCGCAGGAAGTCGAACTGCTCGCCGTAGTCCTTCATCATCTGAGAGAACGCGCTCATCATGTAGCGTCGCTTGAAGCCGTCGGGCAGCTCCGCTACCTCCCGCATCTTCTGGCCGTAGAAGCCCATGTAGCATCTGGCGAGCGCACGATAGACGTCGTCCAGTGACATCTCGTAGGGCTCGATGATCGGCGTCATGAGGTTGTACTTCGACCAGTCGAAGACCCGAATGCGCTCCTTCATCTCCTCATACAGAGGGGTGAAGGGCATGGGAGTTATCACGGGGAACACCGCGATGTCTGGGTTAAGTCGCACCGCCTCGTCGATCGTCTTGGCGATGGTCTCCCACGTCTCGTTGGGAAAGCCGACCATGAACGACGCTTCGGTCATGATGTCGTGCTCGCGCAGAAGGTCGATGGCGCGTTTGTTCATGTCGACGTCGGTGCCCTTGTTCAGGCTTTCGAGCATGTCGTCGGAGCTGCTCTCGGCGCCGAGGTACATGTGAATGATGCCGGCGTCGTGATACTTGGGGAGGATGTCCTCGTCGCGGATGATGTCTTCGACTCGTGTCTCCATCAGCAAGTGGACAGGCAGGTCCGCCTCGATGAGGAGGTCGAGCTGCCTCTCCCACCGGTCGCGGTCGTTGGTCGGATAGGGGTCGATGAGCGTGATGAACTCGACGTCGTAGTCCTCGACCAGATGCCGGATCTCCTCCATGACGTTCTGCGGGTCCCGAGCGCGCCAGTCGCCGCGCCAGAACTTCCTGTGCGAGCAGAACGAGCATCCCATCATGCAGCCACGGGTCGTGAGTATCGACGCCATCCTGCCCCAGGGCTCGATGTTGTAGTGGTATAGGCTCCAGTCGAGCATGTGCCACGCTGGCGACAGCGTGTCCAGGTCGGCGATATGGGCGCGTAGGGGGGTCGTGACAATGCCACCATCGTTGCGGTAGGCGATTCCTTCGACCTCTCCCACGCGTCCGTCCGGGACAGCCGAAAGCAGCTCGGGCAATGTGCCCTCCATCTCCCCGCGCAGGACGAAATCGGGGTGACCAGCCGGGTCCGTAAGGATCTCCTCGTACATGAAGGTCGGGTGCGGTCCGCCGATGACGGTCACGATGGCCGGGTCGACTTCCTTGGCGATACGCAATGTCTTGAGTGCCGCGGGGACTGTCGCGGTGCTGATCGCGCCCGATACCGGCAGATAGTCGAGCGCCACAACGTAGTCGGGCCGGTACTGTTCGATATCGGTGCGAACGTCATCAAAGGTGAAGCCGTTGTTCATCGCGTCGGTGAGCCTGACGTCGTATCCGGCCTCGAGCGCTGCGCCCGCGAGGTAGGCGAGCTGAAGGGGCGGCCACGTTCCGATGACCTGGACTCCCCAACAGTGATAGGGCGGCGCAATGAAGAGTACCTTTGGCACTGGGCTTCTCACTCTCGCTTCCAAAGAGACGACCTGACAAGTCTAACCGAAGCGTGGGTGCCCAAGAAGGCCGGAAGCCGCTCGTCCTCGCCGGGTGCCGTGCCGTCGACCAGAGGGTGCGCCGGCCGCCGGGGACCTCGCCAGCCGCGTCGGTGAACCGACTCCGTTGCGCCCCTGTCACACCGCTCAGACGCGCTGTCGCGCCCCTGTCAGTTCGGTATCAAGTGGCCAGGTAACCCGTGTGTATCGAGGCTTTGTATATAAATGGGATTCCCGCAAGACAGAACATCGATATCGGCATGGCGATGATGGCGTACCAGGCGATCCTCTCGCCTCGCCAACCGAGCGTGAGTCGAAGGTGTAGGTACACGGCGTAGATGATCCATACGACGAGACTCCACGTCTCGATCGGGTCCCACCCCCAGTAGCGTCCCCACGCCTCGTTCGCCCAGATGGCGCCGGAAGCGATCATGATGCCCCAGAAGAGGAACCCGGCGATCACGAAGCGTCCCGAGAGGCGGTCGACCGTCTCCTGGTCGGGCAGCCGCGACAGCCTGCGGGCCCAAGAGCCGCCCGACGACCGCGCGCGTATGACGTAGGCCACGGCCAACCCGAAGGAGACCACGAAAGCTCCGAACGCCAGATCCGAGAACGCGACGTGGATGAACAGCCAATAGCTGGCCAGCGTCGGGCCGACGTCCAGGCCGCCCTTGGGGGCGGTCATCGCAGCACCCATGAGCAACAACGCCACGGGCATGATCACGATGCCGGCGGAGCTCGTCTTCGGATAACGCCACGCCATTCCGACGAAGAGCAGGACCGTGAAGAACGTCAAGGTCGACGTCAGCTCGAAGTAGCCGAGGTAGGGGCCGTGTCCCAGCCTGACCCAGCGCATCCCCATGGAAACGGCCTGCGGAATGAGCCCGATCGCAGAGAAGAGAACGGCGGCGCGCGTCCACTTCTCGTGCCCGAACACCACCCCGGCTACGAACATCGCCGTTCCTACGACGTAGAACGTGAGTGCAATCCACAACAGCACGATCTCTGAGGTCATATGTTGGTCCCTTTCGGATCCGACGCCGCGTTGTCCGTTCAGTGTATACAGCCGGGTACGGGCTCGGCGAGAGGTCCGCGCGAGCGGCGTGCCAGACTGCCCCGTTCACACGTCTGAAACATTTGGGGTCTACCTTGGGTCTGTTTTGAGAACGGGCGCGCAATTTGCGTCACGTGTGCCGCTCGAGAGTCCTGCCCGTCGTTCCGGAGGTCACACAATGCCGCAGCCCGCCGAGTCCGCAACAAACGAGACCCTCACGAGCCATGGGCTCACCGAGCGCATCCTTCCTATCATCGAGGCTGGCGTCGACGTCGAGCTCCCCGAGTTCAACGACATCGCGATGGACGAGTTCGCTTTCCAGTACGCGAACAACCAGCTGTTCCGCGAGTTCTGCGATGCAAAGAGAGTGCGTCCTGGGGATGTCGACAATTGGCGAGACGTCCCGATGGTCTACAACGATGTCTTCAAGACGCACCTTGTGGCCTCCTTCCCGCTGGAGCAGTCGGTAATGGGCTGCCTGACCGGTGGCACCACGAGCCTCACGCAGCGCGGCCGCATCTTCCGAGATGAGGACGGCAAGAAGCTAGTCTTCGGTGCAAACAAGATGATGACCGGCTCCTACTTGTTCCCAGACTTCGACGAGGGAACCAAGTGCCGCATCCTCATCCTTGCACCGAGCCCCGAGTTCGCTCCGTCGATGGGCATGGCGATCGGCATCGACCAGACTCGTCAGGCGTTCGGCACCGACGACAGCATGTTCCTGCTCAAGCGCACGGGGATCGATGTCCAGAAACTCATCAACGCGCTGCGCGAGTCCGAGGCAGGCGGCGTCCCCGTCGCTCTCATCGGCGCGACGTCGGCATTCGTGTACTTCTTCCAGGCATGCCGCAGGGACAAGCGGACGTTCCACCTGCCCGCGGGCAGCCGTGTGTGCGACGGAGGCGGCTATCGCGGTCGTTTCGGCGTCGTTACGCGCGACGACTACTACGCGATGGTCGAGGAGATCCTGGGCATTCCCTCCACGTACTGCGTCAACGTCCTCGGCGAGGCGGAGACCGCCACGAACCTGTTCGATGACGCTCTGCGCCGTCACGTCAAGGGCTTGGAGCCCGCCCCTCTGAGGCGTCCGGTGCCGCCGTGGTCGCGCGTCCTCGCCATGAGCGTGGACGACCTGACGCCTCTGCCGGACGGGGAGATCGGCCTGCTCGCGCACTGGGACCTCGCGAACGTGCCCACCGTGCTCTCGGTCATCACTGACAACCTCGGCTGGGCCAGCGACGACGGTCGCTTCTGCGAGATCGTTGGCCGCGCCAAGGTCGAGCAGGGTAAGGTCTCGGTGCTTCCCGACGAGGAGCGTCCGATCACTCCGATGGGCGACTCAGCCGTCTTCCGCATGCTCGAGTCGTACGTGAACTTCTCGATCGACCTGAAGACACGCTTCGCGAAGGATCCCGGCGAGGCGCCCAGCCCGCGTGAGGAGATCGAGGCGCGTCCTGGTTCGGTGGCCTCATGCCCACAGGTCGTCGACGAGATCCTCGTGTCGCAGGCCGACGCGGAGGCCGCCCGGATGCGCGACGAGGCACTGGACGCGTTCAAGGACCAGACCGACCGCCCGATCGATTGGTTCGTCGAGGAGTTCGACCACCAGAACGTCGAGCAGCCCAAGGACGAGGGGAAGCTCGGGGACGAGAAGTCCTAGTCTCCACATCCCGCGAAGGTCTCAGGACTGCTGGACTGCGATTCTCGCAGTCCGTCACAATAGGTCTTGAGTCGTTCAAGGGCGCCTGGGATACGGGTGCTCTTTTGCGTGAAGGAGACACAGGATGAGGCGAGCGTTCTTGATTGCGGCCATGGTGATCGCGCTGCTGGCAGTCGTTGGACAGGTGGGGTGCTCCGGCGGTCCCTCGAACACAACCGAGGTGCGCATCACCGACTCGGGATTCACACCTGCGGACGTGTCGATCAAGGTTGGACAGATGATGACGTGGACCAACGACGGCACGACCCTACACACGGTCACGTGGGGGGATGTCGACAGTGGTGGCATCGCTCAGCGCGACACGTACTCCCACACATTCGAGCAAGCGGGAACCTACGACTACTACTGCCGATACCATCCGTCGGCGAAGGGCACAGTAACGGTCCAGTAGCTTAAGGCCGCTGCGCCGAGCCGCCAGACGCTCGCGGCGCGAGCTGACCTACGCTTGGCCTCGGCGGGTCGCGAACTCGGGATCGAACTCGAGGACCAGTCTCGTCATGTCCTCCGTACATCCATCAAGCGCGGCGGCGATGAGGGCGTCATACTCAGGATACGGCCGGTCTTCTCGGTGTGCGCCGACAACGCGCTGGATCTTCTCGGCTCCGGTGGGCTCCAGCGATTCGTGCTCGTGGACGAGCGACTCGTGGAGCTTCTCTCCGGGACGTAGTCCCACGAAGACGATGTCGGCCGGAACGCCGGAGAGCGCGATCATCTTGCGGGCAAGGTCAAGGATCCTCACGGGCTCGCCCATCTCCAGCACAAAGATGTCGCCGGTCCGGCCGATCGCCTGCGCTTGCAGTACCAGACGCGACGCCTCGGGGATGGTCATGAAGTAACGGGTGACCTCGGGGTCGGTGACCGTCAGCGGGCCGCCTTGCCGCAGCTGGTTCTCGAAGATCGGCACGACGCTTCCGCGGCTCGCGAGCACGTTGCCGAATCTGACCGCGACCCCAAGAACGTCGCCGTGTCTTGCTCCGGCAAGCATGACCTGCTCGGCAAGCGCTTTCGTCAGACCCATCACGTTCGCAGGTGCGACCGCCTTGTCGGTCGAGATGAGCACGAAGCGCTCGGCGCCGTGTTCCTCGCAGGCGGCGAGGACGTTCCTCGTGCCCAGCACGTTGGTCTTGACAGCTTCATCGGGTGACAGCTCCATGAGTGGCACGTGCTTGTAGGCCGCGGCATGCAGCACGACGTGCGGGCGATACTGTTCGAAGACCCGGTCGAGCTTCTCGGCATCGCGGATGTCGCACACGCACATGACGGGGACCTCAGCGTCGATCCGGCTCAACTCGAGCCACAGTTCGTAGAGGCGCGATTCGTCGATCTCGATGAGCACGAGGCTGGCAGGGGAGAGCTGCATGATCTGGCGGCAGAGCTCCGAGCCGATCGACCCTGCGGCTCCGGTGACGGCTACGACCTTGCCGGCGATCGTGGAGCGTACCTGCTCGACATCGATGGGGGTCTGCTCCCTGCCGAGCAGGTCCTCGACTTCGACCTTGCGCAAGTCCTGGACACTGACGCTGCCCTTCTCGATGACGAGGGACGGCATGACGCGCGTGGTCACGCCCGCCTCTGCGGCGACGTTCAGGATGCGGCGAACAGTGTCGGGTGCGGCGCTCGGGAGGGCAACCAGCACCTGCTCGATCTTCTTGTCCGCTACCACTTGAGCCAGGGCGGCGGTCGGGCCGATCACCTTCACGCTGCCGATCGTGCGACCCAGGAGCCGGGCATCGTCGTCAAGGAAGCCGATCGCGGACAGTCCGAGGTCTGTTCGGTTCCTGATCTCGCGGAGGAGCAGCGAGCCTGCGCTGCCCGCGCCGACGATCAGCACGCGGTGCCCCTCTTGCGTTTGAGACCTGCGGACGAGCGTCGCGACGCGAGCCGCCGCGCGGATGACCGCAACGAAGAGCAGCACGAGGATGGCTTGGGTGAAGAGCACGCCGAAAGGTACTGCCCGCATGCCGGACGGCATCGGGATGACGAGATCGGCCACGCAGAGGATCCCGAATCCCACCAGGACGGCCGCCGAGATGCGCAGCATCGTATCGACGCTCACGGCGCGCAGGACCAGCCGGTAGAGCCCCATGGCCGTGAAGAGCGAGAGGTAGACGATCATCGCGGCAACAGCTGCCCAAGGGATCGCTTGTGCGAAGGCGGCGGGCACGATGCCCTCGAAACGAGCGTAGTATGCGGCGAGCGTCGACACCAGGATGGCGGCCGCGTCGAGCGAGTAGAGCAGAAGGCGGAATAGCCGTCCGCCCTGTTGCGCCGAGGCCACGAGTCGTCCGCGGGCGTTCATCGGTTCGGCGCCATCATCACGCTACGAATGGCGCACTGCCTGGTGGACCTCGAGGATCGCTGGGGCACGTTGGTCATCCGCGCGTGTGCCGCTCGTCTGTGTCCGACGTGGGGTGGAAAGGTTCCATCGTGCCGCCCTCTGACGAGGACACGCCCTCTCGGCTGAGCACCGTCGACACGCTCTTGAAGAGGATCCGGGCGTCGAACAGGAGCGACCTGTGGTCGACATAGTAGACGTCCATGTCGAATCGCTCCTCCCACGAAGTCGTATTGCGACCGTTGACCTGCGCCCATCCGGTGATGCCCGGTCGGATCTCGTGCCGGCGGGCCTGCGTCTCATTGTAGCGGTCGAGATACTCCGGCAGCAGCGGCCGAGGGCCCACCACGCTCATGTCACCGATGAGCACATTCCACAGCTCAGGAAGCTCGTCGAGGGAGTAGGAGCGTAGGAACCTGCCCAGCCGCGACGTACGCTCGCTGTCCGAGGCGGCACGCTGATCGACGGAGACCTCCGGGGATGCCTCGCGCATCGTTCGGAACTTGTAGAGAGTGAAGATCCGTCCGCGCTGCCCGGCGCGACGCTGACGGAAGAAGACGGGGGAGCCCAAGTCGATGCGGACGAGCAGGGCGAGGATGGCCAGTGCCGGACTCAGCACAACAAGCAGTACGCCTGCGGCGCACACATCAAGAACTCGCTTTACGCTATCGGTGGCTCTGTGCGATTGCTTCACGATACAAGTCCAGGTAGGCGTCGACGATCGCTGCTTCAGAGTAGCGTGCGATGACCAGCTCACGCCCGGCCGACCCTCGCTCACGCCCGCGATCTCGATGCTCAGCGACGAAGTCGAATGCTGCCGCCAGAGTGTCCGGGTCCGGTCGGTCGACCAGCCACCCCGCGGCGTCGTCAACGGCGTCAACCACTCCGCGCGTGCGCGTGCCGACCACCGGCACGCACGTGGCCATCGCCTCGAGGACCGTTCGAGGCATCCCTTCGCGTTTCGACGCGAGCGTCAGGACGTCGGTCGCAGCCAGGATGGCGGGAACGTCGCTCCGGTGTCCGACGAAGTGAACCCGCTGGTCAACGTTCAGCGAAGCCGCGCGGGCCTGCAACGAGTTCATAAGCGGGCCCTCGCCAACCATGATGAGCCACGCGCACGACGCTCGCATCCGGCTGAAGGCGTCGAGGACCAGAGCGTGGCGTTTGTTCTCGTTCATCTCGGCGATCATGGTGATGACGAAGGCGCCTGGCTCAATGCCGAGCTCTGCACGAACTGCGCCGCGCGCGTGCTCGCTTGGACGGTACGTTGCCGGATCGACTCCCATGCCCGGGATGTGCCTGACACGGTCCGGCGGAATGGTCCCGAACGATCGAGCAGCTTCGTAGTCCTCGCGGTTCATGGCGACAAGATAGTCCGTCCATCGCGCTGCGGTTCGTTCGGCACGATGGAACACCGCGTTGCCGATAGAGGATCCGCCCTCAAAGAAGTGGAATCCATGAACGGTGTAGATCATGCGGGGAGCCGAAGGGCCGGACACGCGGCGTAGTGCGTAGCGGCTCACGAATCCGGCGATGGGCGTGTGGACGTGGACGACGTTGTAGCCGCCGGCCACCACAACCTCCCTGACGCGCCCCGGAGCGCCGACGTAGTTGCCCGGATCGGCAAGACGACGACTCCACGGTGCGTCGAGGAGGCGGTCGAAACGTGGTTGGAGGGCCGTCCGCGCTTCAGCCCCGCGCGCGAGCCCATCGACCCGCCAGCCGGCGCTCCTCAGCACGTCCGCGAGAGGCAGTAGGAAAGCCTCCAACGTCGAGGCCACTGTCGTGACGAAGAGTGCGGCGCGTTGGGTCACTGTGTCCAGGAGTCCGACGGAGCCGGGGCGGCCGGGGTGGCGCCCTGACATCAGGGGCATTCTCCCTGCTATTGTACATGGCACGCACTTGTCAGGGCGCATGGCCATCGACGTTCAGCAGGGATCCTTTGGAGACCAAGAAACGCAACGTGCTCGTATTCCCCGGAGGCACGGAGATCGGCCTCGAGGTTCGCAACGCGCTAGCCAACCGCAAGGAAGTGGCGCTGTTCTCGGCTGGGGCAAGCGGGTCGAGTCACGCGCCGTTCGCGTTCCGGGTTCACGACGTGATCCCGGACGTGTCCGACCCGGCCTGGTTCGACGAACTCGCCCGCGTGGTGCGGCTCCGCTCGATCGACTACGTCTTCGCTGCCCACGAGGATGTTCTGCTCGAACTGGCTCGACGGCGTGACGAGCTTCCCGCGGTGCTTGTCGCGTCGCCCACGCAGACACTGGAGATCGCGCGTTCAAAGACGTTGACCTACGCGGCGCTTGATGACGTCGTGCGCGTGCCTCGAGTGCTCGACCCCGGCGATCCGACGCTTGCGTTTCCCGTCTTCGTGAAGCCGGATCGCGGCGCTGGGTCACGCGCGGCGAGCCCGATCACGACCGCCGGACAGCTGCAAACTGCTCTGGAGACCGACGAGGAGATGCTTGTTCTGGAGTACCTGCCCGGCGACGAGCTCACAGTCGACTGCCTGTCGGACAGGGAGCGTGGACTCGTGTTCTGCGGGCCCCGCTTTCGCGCTCGCATCCGGGCTGGGATCTCGATGGACAGCTATCCGGTTGAAGCGCCGGAGGTCGTTGAGATGGCCGAGGCGATCGCGTCTCGACTGGAGCTGTGGGGTGCGTGGTTCTTCCAGGTGCGGCAAGCTCTGGACGGCGAATGGTGCGTGGTCGAGGTGGGTGCGCGGGTGGGGGGCACCATGACCGTCAGTCGTGCCCAGGGCGCCAACCTGCCGTGGCTCTCGATCCTGGAATGGGAGCGGGCCCCGTTCGAAGTCCTCCTGAACGACGTCTCGGTGCGGACGGATAGGGCGCTCGTCAACCGCTACCAGACGGATCTGGAGTACGGGACGGTATTCGTGGACCTCGACGACACGCTCGTGGTCGACGGCCGGGTGAACGTGGACGTCGTCCGGTTCCTGTACCAGGCCCGCAACCAGGGCAAGCGGATCGTCGTGATCACCCGGCACGCCGGCGATCCGGAGGAGACCCTCCGTGGCCTGCGGCTGGCCGAGCTGGCCGACAAGGTCGTGCATCTGGACAGGCAGACCCCCAAGGTGGATGCCATCGACGCGGCCGACGGCATCCTCATTGACGACTCATTCGGCGAGCGCAAGGCGGTCGCCCGCGCTCTCGGCATGCCGACGTTCGACACGAACATGATCGAAGTACTCATCGATGATCGCGTCTAACGACACGGCCGAGCGCCGGAGGCCACGCGGCGACGATGCGCCAAGGCGGATCGCGTATCTGAGCCTACAGTCCGTCGAGCAGGGTCAGGACACCTGGGCGGCTGTCAACGAGATCGTCGAGGGCTGGCGAGGCGCCGGTTGGCAGGTGGACACGTGGTTCGTGAGCTACCCGTCGGCCACGCCCAGTGCGGCCGAACGGATCCGCGAGATGAGACGCATCCAGGTGCGACTGCAGACCCGACTGGGTGACTACGACGCCGTGTACATACGAGCTCATGTGATGGCCTATCCGACATCGGTCGCTGCCCGCGAAGTTGGCATGCCCGTGTTCCAGGAGTGCAATGGCACCTACGAGGACCTCTTCGTGGCTTGGCCGGTCACCCGACTGGCGCGACCCCTCTTCGAAGGGCGGATGCGCCGACAGTTCCGGGACGCCACCTTCATCTTCTGCGGCACTGAGCAACAGAAGGTCTGGCTGCAGCGTGAGACAGGGCATGACCGCATCGAGGTGAGTCCCAACGGCGCCAACAGCGAGCTCTTCAGACCCGACACACCGAAGAGACCAGGTCTGCCTGAGAGCTACGTCCTGTTCTTCGGACAGTTCGCTCCCTGGCAGGGGATCGAGGTGCTTATCGCCGCAAGACAGTTCGGCACGTGGCCCTCGGGCGTGAAGCTCCTCTTCGTGGGTGACGGCGCCCGACGGCCTGCCGTCGAGGCCGCGGTGGCGTCGTCTCGAGGTGAGGTTGTCTACGTCGGCCGCCTGCCTTACGAGGAACTTCCCGGCGTCATCGCTCACTGTCTGGCTTCGACCTCACCTCAGTTCACGCACGAGCGCGGTGTCCAGGGGTTCTCGGCGCTGAAGGTCTACGAGTCGATGTCGTGTGGGGTGCCGGTGATCGGCTCGGACTATCCCGGTGTCGGCGACGTGATCAGGCACTACGAGTGCGGTGTCGTGGTCCCTCCGGGAGACGCGGAGGCACTCGCGAACGCCGTGGCGAGAATCGTGGCTCATCCAGATGACGCGCGGGAGATGGGTCTGCGTGGTCGCCGAGCGGTCGAGCTCGAGTGCTCGTGGCGGGCGCGTGCGGCGCAACGGCAGGCCGCGATGGAGGCAGCGATCCTTCGGGCTCAGGACCGCGGAGGCTCGTAGTCGGCGGGCCAGGACTTGGTCCACGACAGTACCTGGCGGCGGAAGATGGCCCACCGACTCGTTGTGACTGCGGTGAAGGCAAGTTCGGCGGGGATTCTAGGGATGAGCAGGGCACCCATGACGCGACGCCACGTGTAGAACACCCACGAGAGCACTCGTTTTGCACGCGGATCAGCACGTCGCGCGGCGGCTGTGAGGCGCTCCAGGTCGCGTCCATGGAGGTCCTTGACGGTCTCTGACTTGCGCGCGCCGTGGTGCCGATCGATCGCGATGATCCTGTTGAGTCGCTTGAACCTGCAGCCCCGTGCATCGAGGCGCAGCCACAACTCGTAGTCCATCGCGAAGTGGTAGGAAGTGTCGAGCATCGGCTCCGACAGCGCCCGGCGCCGAATGAAGGCCACAGGCTGCCCGATGAAGTTGGTCACGTGCAGCGCTCGGCGGATGAAGGACGGCACCCAGATCATCCAGATGATCGCACCGTCCTCGTCGACCTGCGCGCAGTGGCCGTAGACGACGTCTGCGTCGGGGCGACGGCCGAAGAACCGCACCACATCCTCTATGACCCGACAGTCGATGTAGGCGTCGTCGGAGTTGACCCATCCGATGATGTCGCCGCTCGACAGCGCAAATGCCTTGTTCACGGCGTCCGACTGGCCCCCGTCGGGCTCGCTGCGCCACGTGACCGAGTCGTCCGCCGCGGCAAGGATCTCAACGCTGCCGTCCGTCGAGCCTCCGTCCATCACGATGTGCTCGACGTTGGGGTAGGTCTGGCAGGCCACCGAGTGGAGGTTGTGTGCCAGCCAGGCCGCCTGGTTGTACGAAGGCGTGAGGATGGAGACGAGCGGAGTGGAGGAGGTCATGTGCGCCTCACCGAACAGCGTCGAGAGGGCGGACGAACGCTCTGTCTGAGGCCTTTGATCTCTGACTCCCTAAGCGATACGCCGGATCGCCGAACCCAAGGTCAGGCGTACGGAAAGGGTAACAGGAACGCCTCTTTGAGGCGGCTCAGATTGGCACCCTGGAACCACTGGAGCTGCCGGAGCCCGCTCAGCACGGGCAAGACGCGTCCCGTTCGCCTCCGGGCGAACATGGGACGGCCGTATCGGTGATTCCGCTGGATCAGGTAGACGACCTGCGGGATCGGACCGCCTCGTCTGGAGTCGGGCGATGCTATGCTTCACGGACCCTGTGTGGGCCAACAAGGGCCGTCGTGCCAGCCGCACTCGTGATTCACACGCGCCTGGCTACATGTCCCGCGGAGGGACCCGTGAAGCTGAAATCAGTCGCGAGTTCGCTGCTGGTCCGGCTCCTATTCGGTGCCACAGCAGAAGAATCGGAGTATGGCCGACCGGTGTACTGGGCCGAAGCTGGGAATCGCCTTGTGGCCGACACCCTCTCGGCAGGTGCTCCCTGCATGATCACGCGGCTGGGGTCGGCGGAGCTTGGCGTGGTTTCGTACTACACAAGGTGGCGGGCGCGGCGTGGCGTGAGACCCCCGTACCCGACATCGCTCAAGCGCCTCATGTTCGTCAACGCAGGCTTCTTCCCGGCCGATGACGAATCGCTCGACGAGTTCTCGAGGCTCCACCTCGAAGCCTTGCCGCAGGCGGACGTACTGGGGGTGTGGTTCTACCCTGGCGAGCGGCGCATCATCTCCGAGTACTGCAGCCAAGCGCGGCTGATCGAACCATGCGCGCTGTACAGCATGCTCTATTCCGAACCCTGGACTGCCCAACTCGAAGGCAAGCGGGTGTTAGTCGTCCATCCCTTCGCGAAGACGATCGAGTCTCAATACGCGGAGCGCCGGGCGCAGTTGTTCTCAGATCCGACCGTGCTGCCCGAGTTCGAGCTCAAGACGCTCATCCCCCCGCAGACTATCGCCGGCAACGACGACGGGCACCGCAATTGGTTCGAGGCTCTGGCTCGGACCTGCGAGCGGATCGGCCGCGAATCGTACGACCTCGCATTGATCGGTGCCGGCGCCTACGGCCTCCCGATCGCCGCGTTCGTCAAGAGCGAGGGGCGGCAGGCAGTACATCTAGGTGGAGCGACTCAGTTGCTGTTCGGCATCCGAGGCCGCCGGTGGGAAGTCGAATCTCAAGACGATATCGTCCCCCTGTTCAACCAGTTCTGGGTACGCGCATCCTCAGAGGAGACTCCCGAAGGAGCGTCGTTGGTCGAGGGCGGCTGCTACTGGTAGGCGAAACGGGGGGCGTCCGGTGGACAGCGCCTCGCTCACCTCAACTCTTCCGACCAGTCCCTCCGACGAGATCCTACCTGTCGCTTCCAGAGTCCCGCCTTGAAGTTGGGCGACGCAGTGAACGCGACCTTGTCAGCACGGATGCCCGGTATCAGCAGGGCGCCCATGAGGCGCTGCTTGCGATAGAATCGCGCGCGTTGCGGCTCGTACTCGCCGCCGAGGTGAAGGTCGTACATCGGTCCGAGTCGCTCGAGGTCAGCGAAGTTGACCTCCTTGCGCGTTGCGGACTTGCGTTCGGGTTGGTGACGGTCGATCGCGAGGATCCTGCCGATACGTCCGAAGCGGTGTCCCCGCGACGCCAGCCGAAGCCACAGCTCGTAGTCCAGGGCGAACTGGAACGAATCATCGAGCATCGGCTCGGATAACGCAGTCCGCCGAACAAAGGTCGCCGGCTGCATCTGAGGGTTCAGCGCCTTCCAGAGCTCGACGTCGAACCGAGGTGCCCACAACACCTGGATGATTGCGCCATCGGCGGTGATCTGCAGGCAGTGCCCGTAGGCGACGTCGACCTCGGGGTGCGCCGAGAAGAATGCCACGACGTCGGCTATCACTCGACTGTCGAAGTAGGCGTCGTCCGAGTTGATCCAGCCGATGATCTCGCCATGCGAGCGCGCGAACGCCTTGTTGACGGCGTCGGCTTGCCCCTTGTCCGGCTCGCTCGCCCAAACGATGGAGTCGCTGGCCGCCTCGAGGATCTCAAGGCTGCCGTCCGTCGAGCCGCCGTCCACGACGATGTGTTCGAGTCGGGTGTAGGTCTGACATGCAACAGAGGAGAGGTTGTCATGGAGCCACGCGGCCTGCTTGTACGACGGGGTGAGGATCGAGACCAAAGGCGGCTCGCCCGAGCGTCCTGCTACAGATGGAGACGTCGCGCTCATCTCGTCGGTGGATGCTCCAACTGTCGCGACGATCGGAGAGCTCCTTCTAGCGGAAAGCAGCCGGCCGGACCGGGGGCCTCGGGCAACCTTCAAGGTAGCAAGAGCAACGCGGCGACGCCACATCGCCGGAACGAGTCCGGAGGCGCGCGAGATCGTCAGCGGCGGCGTGTGCGGCCGACGGATGTAGCGAGGGACTGCAGGTCGGCACGCTCGGCGCCGGTCAAGCCCAGGAAGAAGACGACCAGCCAGTATGCCCCGACCGATGCCAGCCCTGCTACCGCGACGCCCACGAGCGTGTTCGCGAGACCTGCGGCGACGAAGCCCCAGGCGAAGAGGGCGGTGACGAGCAGCAACGGGTAGGTGGGCAGCACGACGCGACGAGCATACTCGGCCGGCCCCACCTCGACGACCTTGAGCGTGTACCACATGCCGACCGGGAACATCACGAACTCGGTGATCACCGTGCCGAGGACCACGCCCAGGACCCCGAGGGGACGCACCAGCAGCACGCTGAGCACCAGGTTGAGCACAGCGTGAACACTCGTGAAGGCGAGAAGGAAGCGAAGGCGGCCGGTACCGACGAAGATCGTGAAGGCGACGGCCAGGTTGGGGAAGACGAGCCACACCAGGAGGAATACCTGAGCCGAGATCGAGTTGGCAGCGAACCGGGGCCCGAGCCAGCTGAGCAACAGGGGCCGCGCGAGAACAATGAGTCCGACGGTGATAGGAAGGACAAAGGCCGCAGTGTACTTCGTGCCACGCAGGTACAGCTCCCGGAGTGTGTCGAGTTTGGCTTCAGCGTCCAGCTGAGATGCTGCGGGCATGAGCGCGGCTGTAGGAAGTCCGGCCAGAAGGGCGACGAGACCGTTGAGTTTGGCTACCGCTTCGTATATGCCGACTGCTGCGGCACCGGAGAAGACGCCGAGTACGAGACGATCGGTCTGTTGGTCCCCGGCAAGCGTGGCGATCCCGATAACGAAGAGGACCCAGCTGAAGCCGAAGATCACACCGAGTGTCTTGCGGTTCACGAGTCTCGACGAGAGTCGGACTGCGCCGAGCTCCCGGTATGCGAGCGCGCACGCCGCGGCCGCGCCGGCGACGCTGACCGCGCCGAGTGCGGCGAGCAGCACCGCTGGCCCCTCGCGGGCATAGACCACGGCGGCAGTAACGATGACGTTGCCGAGGACCATCCAGCTCCCGACCCGGGCCGACAGATCGTAGCGTTGCAGCCCGGCTAGCAGCGACGTGCCGACGCTCAGAGGCCAGGCGAGGAGCGCAACAGCGGCAGATATGACGAACAACAGGCGAGCAAGCGCCGCGTCCACTGGGCCGAGTTTGAAGATCCAGATGCCGTACTGGCTGAACAGCAGCAGCAGCGCGGCGACCACGATTCCCATCGCTGTGTAGTACGCGACAGCGTTGGAGACAAGTCGCCCGAGCTCGCCGCTCTCACCGCGAGCCTTGTGTTCCGCCGCGTACTTGGTGACCGTCGGACTGACGCCGAAGTCGAAAAGGGTCAAGTAGACCGAGACTGAGCTTGCAAGCAGGAAGACGCCGTAGTTCGGCAAGCCGAAATCGCGGATGAGCAGCGGCATGAAGACGAAGGATGCTGCCAGTTGCAGCAGCGTCACCCCAGCGTTGGCCAGGGTGTTGCGGGCGATGACCGTCTTCTCGCTGATGGCAGTCCACCGGCTTCCGTGCGGAGCGTTCGCACTTGTCGCGCCCGCGGGCAGAACCTAGAGTATCGGAGTGCCTAGCGGCAGGATAGCCGAGGGCACCAGCGCAGACAGGGGCGGTACGTGACCTCCGTTACACCTCCGGTCGAGGAGATTCGAGACGGCGACACGATCGTCGCCGTGATCATCCGCGCGTCCTTCGACGAACCGGGGGTGCGCTTCTTCTCCCAGGGCAACTTCTCGCAGCAGCTCGGGTCTATCCAGTACCCTGCCGGGCACTCCATCCTTCCGCACATGCACAATGCGGTCTCGCGTGAGGTGATGTACACGCTAGAGACCCTTTTCATCAGGAGCGGTCGTGTTCGCGCGGATCTGTACCGGAGCGATCACACGTGGCTCACATCGCGAGACCTGGGGCCGGGCGACGTGATCCTGCTCGCCACAGGCGGTCACGGATTCGAGGTCCTCGAGGAGTGCTCGATGATCGAGGTGAAGCAGGGCCCCTACGCGGGAGATGCCGACAAGACCCGATTCGATCCGTCGGAATCCTGACGCGGGCAGCGCGCGACGCGGGTCCGGGCGTCTCAGGCCCTGCCGACGACCCGACTCAGGGCATTCCACGCCCACCGCAGCGGCGGAACCCCGTTGACAAACCGCGCAATCCGGCTGCGCCGCACCGTCTTTCGGGAGCGTTTCGCTTCGTCGGAGATCGCCTGAATCCCGTACGAGTAGTCAGGGGCCACGGCTCGCGTCTTGTTGATCGCTCGCCGGATCGCTGCCTCGTAGGGCGCGTAGAGAATCCGCTCGTTGTGCTCCGATATGACGTAGTCGGGGCTCGCAGGTATGAAGCCCAGGCCTCCTTCGTCGGTTATGGCAAACGAGCTGTAGTGGTAGAAGATCAGCGGTCTTCCGTCGACCGTGATTCCTTCCGGCCCATGGGCGACCTGGTACGCCTCAGCGTTCCACGGCGCAAGGCCGGCACCCGGATGCTGAAGCACCACGACGCCCGGGAAGCGCCGTGGCCAGTCGTCGAGGTACATCTGATCGGCGACTTTGCCGTCCTCGACGCGGTCGTAGCACCACTCGATGCACCGCTCCCTCCACCACTCGAGAACGGCAAGTCCGCGCTCGTCGTTTCGGAAGGTCAGGTACTCGACGTTGTAGATCCCGGATTGGGTGACGAGATGCTGCCACCTCGGCGCGTAGCGGTGCTCGATGATCGACACGGAGCCGTCCCCGAGCTCATCGAAGAGCGGTTTGGGGTCCGAGAAGAACATGAGGTCCGCGTCGACGTAGGTGACGGATTCCAGCTCGGGGTGGTTGCGCAGGACCCAGCGCGGGACACTCGGCGTGCACGTCCAGCAGTACTCGAGAGGGTTGCGCGACTGCTTGGCCGCGCGAAGCGCGTCGTCTTCGAAGTCAGAGAGGCGGATCGGCTCAGCATGAGGGAGCGCGAGCTGGGAGAGCACGTCGTGGGCCGTGTCATCCATGCATAGGATCCACAACCTGAAGTCCCCGGCGTGTTGTTCGAGCGACTCGTACAACGCGAGCCCGCGGAAGAGGAAACTGCGGTCGAAGAGCGTGCAGAAGGCGTGTCCCATCGCGGGGCGCCTCAGACCAGCGAGTTCACGGACGACGCGACGAACTCCACCTCAGCGTCCGTGAGCTGCGGGAACATCGGCAGTGAGAGGACCTCGCTTGCCAGTCGCTCGGCGATGGGCAGGGAACCTCGGGAAATGCCGAGGTCGATGTAGGCCTTCTGCAGGTGAATCGGAATTGGGTAGTGGATGAGGGCGCCAACCCCGACCTTGTCGAGGTCGGCCATGAGTCGGTCGCGATCGCGGTGGAGCACGACGTAGAGGTGCCAGGCATGACGGCCCCAACGCTGAGCGACTGGAGTTTCGACGGCGCTCGACCTGATGAGTCCTCGGTAGGTATCGGCGATAGCCGCGCGACGCTCATTGTGTGTGTCCAGCGAGGTGAGCTTGGCCGACAGTACAGCCGCCTGCACCTCGTCGAGCCGGCTGTTGAAGCCCTTAATGTCGTGGTGATACCGGCTGGACTGGCCATAGTTGCGCAGCATCTTGAGGTGCGCGGCGGCTGTGGCGGTGCGAGCGACCACGGCTCCGCCGTCGCCGTAGCAGGCGAGGTTCTTGCTCGGGTAGAAGCTGAACGCCGCGAAGTCGCCGAGCGTGCCCACCTTGCGTCCGCGGTACTCGGCCCCATGAGCCTGGCACGCGTCCTCGACTACCGCGAGGTCGAACTCGCGCGCGATGGCCAGGATCGGTTCCATGTCCGCCGACTGGCCGTAGAGGTGCACCGGCACGATCGCTTTCAGGTGCGCGCCGAGACGCGGCTTCTCGGCAGAGATTAGTTCGCGGAGTCTCTCGGGGTCCATCGTGAAGCTCGACTCATCGACGTCTACCAGAAGTGGCGCCGCACCCGCCGCGGATATCGCCGAGACGGTCGGGACGGCGGTGTTCGGCACGGTGACCACGAAGTCGCCCGTTTCCACTCCAGCAGCGACCAGAGCAAGGTGGATGGCCTCTGTGCCCGACCCAACGCCGACAACATGCGAGTCCTCACCAAGGTAGTCGGCAAACTCGCGCTCGAAGGCTTCAAGGCGTGAGCCGAGCACGAACCAGCCCGAGTCTAGGACGCTGTCGATGACGGCGCGGATCGACGGGCCCTGCTCCTCGAGCTCGCGTCTCAGGTCGCCGAAGGGCACGTTCACGTTCGGGCATCCTCTCGGGCGCGCGTGTGCAGCAGCGGCGGCGCTGCTCGGCACCGTTCTTGTTCGCCGACGGGACTTGTGCCACCGTACTTTGTGCCCGCCACGCCCGCAAGGCGCGCCGAACCAGCCGCAATGCAGTCAGGTGGCGGCGGACCGCCCATTCGCGACCCGAGGTAGGCGGCGACATGATTCCCGTCAACGAGCCCCACATCGGCGAGCAGGAATCGGCCTACGTCCGCGAGTGTCTCGAGACGGGTTGGATCTCCTCGGCGGGGCGGTTCGTCGACCGGTTCGAGGCCGAGTTCGCGGCGTACTGCGGCATGAGGCACGGCGTTGCGGTTGCCAACGGTACCGTGGCGCTTGAGCTCGCCGTTGCCTCACTAGGGATAGGTGCCGGCGACGAGATCATCATGCCGACCTTCACGATCATCTCCTGCGCACAGGCCGCCATCTACAACAGCGCGAAGCCGGTACTGGTCGACAGCGACCCGGATACGTGGTGCATGGACGTCTCGCAGGTCGAGGCCAGGATCACCCCGCGTACCCGCGCAGTCATGCCGGTCCACATATATGGTCATCCCGTCGACATAGACCCGCTGCGCGACCTGGCAGACGCCCACGGCCTTCTCGTCATCGAGGACGCTGCCGAGGCGCACGGAGCTCTCTACAAGGGGCGCCGCTGCGGCGGCCTGGGCGACGTGAGCTGCTTCAGCTTCTACGCGAACAAGATCGTCACGACAGGCGAGGGCGGGATGGTGCTCACGAACGACGCCGCTGTCGCAGAGATCGCTCGCTCGAAACGCAACCTGTGCTTCCAGAACCAACGCCGCTTCTATCACACCGACCTTGGCTACAACTTCCGGTTGACGAACCTGCAGGCTGCGATCGGTGTTGCACAGCTCGAACGCGTGGACGAGATTGTGGCACGCAAACGAGAGGTCGCACGTGAGTACACCGACGGGCTCGCGGGGCTCCCGCTGCAACTCCCTGTCGAGCGCGAGTGGGCGAACAGTGTGTACTGGATGTACGGCGTCGTCTTGAAAGACTCCATCGGGATGGACGCGACCACGTTCGCCGCGCGTCTGGCCGAGAAGGGTGTACAGACCCGGCCATTCTTCCTGGGGATGCACGAACAGCCGGCGCTTTGGGACCGCGGACTGTTCGTCGGTGAACGCTATCCGGTCGCCGAGCGTCTCGCGCGCAAAGGGCTCTATCTGCCATCGGGCACGGCGCTCACTGACGAACAGGTCGGGGAGACAATTGGCGCCGTCTCGGAGGTTCTCGGCCGATGAGGATCGGCATTGTCCCGAACCTGGATCGCGCGGCCGGCGGTACATTCCAATATGCGGTGACGATGGTGCGGGCCATCGCGGATCTCGAACTCGATGATGACGCGTTCGTGTTCCTCTACGCTGGCGAGTCCCTGCCGCCGCAGCTCGAGGACATCCGCTTCCCGACCGAGACGCTCCGGACCATGCCTGGTGTAGCGGGCCGTCTGTGGACGACGGTCTCCCGACTCCTCCCGTCGGCGCTTCGTGCCCGGCTCCGCAGATCGCTGGCGAGAGTGCTGATACAGGGCGCCGCTACTAAGGATGGCGTGAGCGGTTCCGGCCAGACGGTCGTGGACCCGCTTTGGTCCGAGTGGTTCGCCGACCGCCACATTGACCTTCTGATCTTCACCAACGAGAACGATCTAGCCTTCCTGACCGGAGTGCCCTACATAGTGGCCATCCACGACCTGCAGCACCGCCTGAACGCAGAGTTCGAGGAAGTATCTGGCGAGGGCGAGGCGGAGCGCCGAGAGTACCGAGTAGCTGGAAGCGTACGTTGGGCGACCCTGATCCTTGTCGACTCGGAGGTTGGCAAAGAGGACATGGTTCGCATCTACGGGCCCGATGGGGTGGTGCTCGACGCCGTCTTTGTCCTGCCCTTTCTGCCGGCTGACTACCTTGGTGCTCCGGTGCTCGATGAGACGCGCGTTCGCGTGCGAGCGAAGTATCAGCTCCCAGAGCGCTACCTGTTCTATCCGGCGCAGTTCGCCCCGTCCAAGAACCATCGTCGAATCGTCGAGGCGCTTGCTCTCCTGTCAGGCGAAGGTGTGAGGATCGATCTCGTGCTCGTTGGGACACACTCCGGCGCGCTGAGAGAGGCAACGTTCGCCGACGTCATGCGAACGGCCAGCTCCGTCGGTGTCGAAGACCGGGTTCACTATCTCGGCTACGTCGATGACGCCGAGATGCCGGCTCTCTTTGCCGAAGCCGTGGCGATGGTCATGCCGACGTTCTTCGGGCCGACGAACATCCCGGTGCTGGAGGCGTGGAGTCACGACTGTCCGGTTATTACCTCCGACATCCGGGGCATTCGCGAACAAGTGGGTGAGGCCGCGCTACTGGTCAACCCTGAGTCGGTTGATTCCATTGCCGGAGGGATACGACGCATCGCCCTCGACCGGGCGCTCGGAGATGAGCTGGCGCGTCGCGGCCGAGAGAGATTGTCCAGGTATACGCGAGAGGACTACCTTGCTCGCTTGTCGGCGGCGATACGAAAGGCGAAGCTGCGGATGGCAGTTGACGCAGGTGCAACGCCGAGCGCGCAGCACGATGGCGAGGAGCTCGCGTGACGGACGAATTACACCAGGTGAGCGCCGAGGTCTTCGGCCGCTATGCGGGCTTCTACGACGCTCTCTACGCCGACAAGGACTACGAGGCTGAGTGTGACTTCATCGCAGCTGTGCTGGGCGAGCGCGGATTGGGTACCGGCGCGAAGGTTCTCGACCTCGGAAGTGGCACAGGGGGTCACGACATCCTGCTCGCACGCAGGGGATTCGAGGTCACCGGGGTCGATCGCTCGGCAGAGATGGTCGCACGTGCGCGAGACAAAGCTCGAGAGTCGGGAGTTGCGGTCGATTCCGTGCTCGGCGACGTGTGCGACATTGGGCTCGGGCGGACCTTCGATGCGGTCGTGTCCATGTTTGCCGTGGTCTGTTACCAGCTGACAAACGATGACCTGTCCCGCATGTTCGCCAACGTGAGGCGACACCTTGAGGCCGGGGGACTCTTTATTTTCGACGGCTGGTTCGGTCCGGCCGTGTTGACTGAGCGGCCGGAAATGAGGACGAAGGTCATCACCGACAGTTCGGGTGATGTGATCACGCGTGTCGCCCGACCGTCCCTCGACGTGGTCGCACAAACGGTCGAGGTCGCCTATGTGGTGACGAAGGAGTCGGGCGGCAAGGTCGTGGAACAGATTTCGGAGGCGCACAAGATGCGCTTCCTGTTCGCCCAGGAGATTAGGCTGCAACTGCAGCTCGCAGGTCTCGAGCTTGTCGCGCTCGGTCCCTTCATGGACCTGAGCCGGCACATCACCGTCGCCGACTGGAACTTCTCGGCGATCGCCAAGGCGGTCTAGCGCCGGCGCCCAACAAACCTGATCATCTGCGTGTCAGCTCCATTCGCCGCGCTCCTGCTGCAGCAGCTCTCCATACCAGTCGAGGTACGCGTCCGACTGTCGCTTGAGCGTGAAGCGGTCAGCCACACGCTGGGCGGCGGCTTCCGAGAAAGCCCTGCGACGAGCCTGGTCCGAGAGTAGCGCCGTGATGGCGTCCGCAAGAGCACTTGCGCTTCCGGGCTCGACAAGCAGACCTGAGCGACCCTCCTCTACGATCTCCGGGATGCCGCCGACATTGCTCGCAACAACCGGTGTGCGGCACGCCATCGCTTCGATGATCGCGAGCGGAAGGTTCTCCGCGCGCGCCGGGTGTACGTAGAGGTCGGATGCCTGGTAGTAGCGAGCCACTTCGGCGATGTCTGAGGTGTAGGGAATGTGGCGAAGCTCGGCGCGTCCGACGTGCGTCGGCGAACCATCGGACCCGAGTGCGAGGAAGAGGATGTCCTCGGTGTCGTTTCGCACGGCCACGATTCGAACCGCGTCCGCCAGAGTCCCGAATCCCTTGTAGGGGCTGTCGCTCAGCGCGCGTCCGGAGAACAGGACAATCCTACGGTCTGCCGGCAGGCGAAGCGCTTTGCGCACAGCGGCCTTCTCCGCGGGCCGAAACACCGTTGTGTCGACGCCGTTGGGAATCACTCGCGCCTGGAGGTTCTTGCCAATCACGCCCGCGTCTTCGGCCATGCGCATGAGCCAGCGGGAAGGGGTGGCGAGCCCCAGGTGACTCGCGGCGAGCGCATCGCGCTTTATGCGGCAATTCGCTGCGCTCTGGTCGCGGGGTATCGGCACGTAGATGTCGAGGTAGGGGCATTGACCGCAGGCCGTCTTCCAGTGTTCGCAGTCGAGCGGGTAGGCACAGTGTCCTGTGAGCAACCAGCAGTCGTGCATCGTCAGGATCGTGGGGCGCGCCGAGCTCAGCATCGGCAGCTGCCGCACGTCGAAGTAGGAGCCGTGGAGGCTGTGCAGATGCAGCACGTCCGGTGCGACCGAAGGGAGATCGGCGATATAGGGAGTCTCGGGAAAGTCGAAGTCCTCGAAGCCGCGCATCACGCGCAGGTAGCGGTCGGGTTCGGCGAGAATACGCAGAGTTCGGGAAACGGCCCCCGCGATGTCGGAGCGTCGGCTGCTTCGCCGGTCGACTGCCCATGCTGGTCGCAGAAGGGCACGTGCCCAAGGATTGCGGCGTGCGTCGTTGGGAATCTGGATCGCCTGGGGACCTCCCCAGTTGTCGTAGCCCACTGCGAGCCATGAGTCGATGCCGCGTGCAAGGTACTCGGCGTGCAGCGACAGTGAGACCCTCTCAGCGCCGCCACCCACGACGGACGCGTTCACCGTTAAGACGCTCAGGCGGTCCTCGGTCATTCGGTTCCCTCGAGAAGGCGGGCCGGGTATCGACGCCGCGCCGTCGACGACCTGCGGGTTGTAACCATTGTGGCGAACGGACTGGTGGAATACCACGGGTCCAACGTCGTCCTAGCGGAGCCGTTCACGCTGGCCAGAGGATATACTCTGACGTTGAGGCTGGTCGCAATCGCCGGGCGAACACACCGGGCCCGCTGGTCCGCCCTTCGGAGGAGTCCTATGCACTCAGATTGGCGCGAGGCGCTTGCGGGCAGGCGTGTGCTCATAACTGGCGGCCTGGGCTTCATCGGCAGCAATCTCGCCATCCGGCTCGTCGAGTGCGGGGCCGCGGTTACTTTGCTCGATGCGATGATCCCCGGGCACGGCGGCAATGTCTTCAGCATCAACCCGATCGAGGGCGATGTCGCCGTCAACTTCTCCGATGTGCGTGACGAACACAGCCTGAACTACATCGTGCGCGACAAGGAGTTCATCTTCCATCTGGCCGGACAGAACGATCACATGCTGAGCCTCACCGACCCCTACGCCGACATCGACATCAACATAAAGGGATCAGTGTCGCTGCTCGAGGCGTGCCGCAAGCACAATCCCGGGGTCCGGTTGGTGTACACGGGCACCCGTGGGGAGTACGGCTCGGTGGCCAAGCTGCCTGCCAGCGAGGACACGCCGATCAACCCCAAGGGCCTCTACGAGCTGTCGAGCCTGACCGCGCAGAAGGTCTTCAAGATCTACAACGACAATCACGGCATCAAATCGGTCACGCTGCGTCTGACCAACATCTATGGCGAGCGGGCACAGATGCATCACGACCGTTTTGGAGTTGCCAACTGGTTTGTCCGGCTCGCGCTTGATGGGCAGACGATTCCGGTGTTCGGAGACGGCAGCATCCTGCGGGACTTCGTGCACGTTGGCGACTGCGTTGAGGCGATTCTTTCCTCGGCGTGCACCGAAGAAGCCTACGGCGAGGTGCTGAATGTGGGCGACGACCACCCCTCGAGCTTCCTCGAGCTGGCGAGGACCGTCGTCGAAGAGGCCGGTTCGGGCGCCTGGGAGTTGGCGCCATTCTCGGCAGAGCGCGCCGCAGTCGAGCCCGGTGACTTCTACTCCGACATCAGCAAGATCCGCCGCATAGTCGGCTGGTCGCCGAGCACGTCTTTGCGCGACGGCCTGCGTCACACGATCGACTTCTATCGCCGCTATCGGGAGCACTACTGGTGATCGGCGGCATCTTGTCCGGCCTTCGTGCGCTTGACGGCGGCAGGGGCGCCTCAGGACTCGGCCTGGACGGCGACTACGCATCGTGGGCAGACGCTTTGGTGGCGAGTACCGGCTACGACGACGAGATGATCCTGGACAAGACGCGCGTGGCCGCCTTGGCCGCCAAACGTGGCGATGCGGCCTTCGAACGCGACTCGGTGGCCTTCTCGCAGCCAGAATATGCGTGGTCGCTGCTGGCAGCGCTCATGTGGATAGCGGCCAAGAACGGCGGCCGGCTGAGCGTGCTCGACTTCGGGGGGTCGCTCGGCAGCAGCTACTTCCAGCACCGTTTGTTCCTCGAGCGGCTGAACTCGGTCCGATGGGTGGTCGTTGAGCAGCCCGGTCATGTCAGAGTCGGGCAACGCGAGTTCGCCGACGAACGGCTGAGGTTCTGTGGCACCATTGACGAGGCGACCGCGGAGTCTCAACCGGACGTCGTTGTGCTGAGCAGTGTCCTGCAATATCTGGAGCGGCCGCACGAGGTCCTTTCGGAGCTGCTCGGGCTCGAGTGCGATCACCTCGTGCTCGATCGCACGACTGTCTGGGACGGTCCGAGGGACCGACTCTGCGTACAAACGGTGCCCCCCGCGATCTACGACGCCAGCTACCCGTGCTGGGTGTTCTCAAAGGCGCGGCTCGACGCTGAGTTGGGCGAGGCCGGCTTCACGCGCGTCGCTGATCTTGGGGTCGAAGAACTTCGCGATGAGAAGATGCGCTATCGAGAGTGGGGCGCGATACTCGAGCGCACAGCCAGGAGCCGAGCGGATCACGCATAGCCAGCCGCCGGGAACGACCTAGGGCACCCGATAGAGACGAAGCACCATATCCGCTGCTGTGACCGGTCCGTACAGTAGCGCGCCAGAGTCGCGCCCCACGGCTCCATCCGGGGTCGCCGACGACTCCTCCGCCGACGTGACTTCAAGCACCACCTGGGGCGAGAACTGGCGCGCGTGAATCTTGTCGGAGAGAAGCGTGCCACCCACGTACGCGAACTCGCGGTCCTTCAACAGATTCAGGAGCGGGTATATCGGCACGTTAGCAACCTTGTCGTCGATCCCGACTCTTCGGACGCCGCGGTCTCTCACGATTGCCGCAATCGTCCTGTACGGCTGCTCGTACTGCGGGACGTGTTCAAGGAACTGGAGGCGGTCGTAGCTCGTATTCCAGTAGCCGAGATCTCGGTTGCCGATCTTGACTGGGACGAGCGAGGGGGGGACCAGGCGGTTTGTAGAGTTCGCCAGCATAACGACGGCGCCCCATGCGATCGCCAAGCCGAGTAGTCCGAAGATCAGCCATTTTGCCAAACGCGGCCCCTCGTGCACGAGCACGTTTGCGGAGACACCGACGAGTGGCATGAGGGCGAATAACCCTCCGAGAGTCACTCGATTGATGTAGTAGCTGTAGCCGATCAACCCTGCAACCAGGAACATTGCCGCGCCAGCGACGACCAGATACCATTTCGCGATCGAACGGACACGACGGGTCACCACGATCACGATCGCCGAGAAGAGCACCAGTGTCGCGATCGCGGGAGACGGCCCCACGTCATGGTAGGCGATCCTCTGATCGATCCGGTAGGGGCTTGGCATGTTCCGATCGAGCGTGCCCGCGTTCTCGGTGTTGCCGCCGTAGGACGCCGCAATCGCGCGCACGCCTCCCGCAATCGCGGAATTCACCGGCACAGATGGCGTTCCGAGCACCATGGAGGAGTTCTTCAAGGCGTTCGTGAACACGCTCGAAGGATCGCGGTCCTGGACGAGAAGGCCGGCATTGCCGCCGGGTGCGTTGATTCCCAGGAAGTCGCCGCCGAGCAGCCTTGCATTGTCGATGTACCAGCTCGCGTTCAGCGTAAGGATGAGCGCGACCACGACGCTCGCCAGCGCAAGAGCTGGCCGCGGCCCATCCCGACGGACTGCGACGACGGCCAGCCAGAGCAGGAAGGGCGCGCAGACCAGATAGGAGGTTGGTTTGGCCTGGATCGCAAGTGCCACTGCGGTTGCGATCCACAGTGCCCACCAACCGGTTGCGGCACGACTTGCGGGTCTTTCACCGACGTAGCTCACGATCCAGTACACCGCGGCCAGACACCAGAACGCGGCCGCCAGATCGTTCTGCGTGGTTGAGGCTTGCAGAATGGCCATAGGCGTTGCAGCGGCGACCATTGCGGCCACCTGCTGCCCTCGCCGTTCTGCGCCCAAGCGCAGCGCGATCAGCGAAACGGTCATGACGGAGAAGATGTAGGAGAACCACTGGACCGTGTTGCTCAGTCTGTCGGTGCCGCCGGCGAGGATCTTCAGCTGTAGGATGCCGTACTCGGCGAACGGGCTCGAGAACAGTTGGCGGCCTTCGGAGGTGGGATAGCGAGCGACCGAGTGGTTCTGGAACCAGAAGAACACTCTGGGCATGTGGTAGGTCAGGCTGTCCGAGTTGATGATGGGATAGAGAACTGCGGAGAGCAGCGTGCCGATAGCGAACCCGGCCACCATGACAGCGGTCACCCACTCCCACGGACCCCATGAGTCCGAGAAGGTGGATCGCAGTCGACGGAAGCCTTCGGCGATACGTCCTCGCAGCGTCGCGATGAGCGTGACGAGGAGAACTGCCCATGACGCGACCAGCCAGCCGAACACCAGCGCGTGGAATGACGAGAGCACGACGGTGAAGACCAGAACCGCGAGGCCCACGACCGACGCTGCTACCAAGGCGGCCTCGCGCGCCGGGCGCCGCCCGTTCAGGAGCGAAAGGGAGACGACCGCGAAGACAGCCATAGGGAGAATCAACATCATGTGTCGTCTCTATCGCACTGCCCGCCGGTCACGAGCGTTCAGTACAGAGGGGCCGCACATCGGTCAACGCGGGGAGTCAGGTCGGCGGCCGCGGCTGGGGACCGGGTGCGATGTACCACCTGGTGCCCCGTTGCACCGGACTCGTTGCCCGGGGTCGAAGTATACCGCGCTCACGCAGCGATATCGCAGGTGTGACCGTCGTATTGGCCCGTTCGGCACGGCACGGCACCTCCGAGTGAGTTAGATTGATGCCGCGGCAGGCGGATTACCTCGCTATGCGCGCCGAATAGCCGTTTCAGGAGATCTCGAGTCAGCCAGGTGGTCGGATGAGCGCGCCGGGCGTCGGCATAGATGGCCAGAGAAGCGGACTGCGCGCAATAGGCAGCAGGCTGGCTACAGAAGCCCTCAACAACAGGGCCCTCTCGCTTGCGCTTGCGCTTCTGTTCGCGATGTACGTCCTCGCCACCTTCTTCAACCACATCCCGGGCTATCTGCTCGTATTCCGCGCTCTTGCGATCGTCGCGCTGCCCTGCGCTTTTCTCGACCCGCGAGCGGCTGTGATCCTCCTCGCCTGCATACCGCTTCTCGACTTGTACGCCGTGGGGTACCAGATCTTGCTGCCGTTGGCCTCGATCGGAGGAGCTTTCGTTCGCTCTCGGCAGCGGCCCGCTCGCGGAATCCCAATGTCTTTGCTCGATGTAGGTATTGCCACGTTCGCCCTGGCCGCCGTGCTTTCGTTGCCGTTCGCAGTCGACCGAAGCGTTTCGTTGCCCGCGACCATCAGGATCCTGGCGCTCGCTGCTACCTTCTTCTTCGTGTCGCGCGCCATGCGTGAACCCGCTACGAGCAGGCTGACTGCTTACGCCTTCGCTGCCGCTGGCACGTGGTGCGCCTTGGTCGCCATCGGCCAGAGTTCGGTGCCCCATTTCGTGGTCCCGTTGATTGGACGCTACACATGGGAGGCCCCGGGTCTTGTCAGAGCCATCGGTTTCTCTGCGAGTCCCAACACCCTTGGAGTCACGCTGGTGCTTTCCACGTTGATCTGCCTCCAGCAAGCCATTGAGTCGTCATCCACGAGGCGAATGCTGGGATGGGGCGTGCTCGCTTTCACATCGGCGGTCGGAGCGGCGCTCACGCTCTCTCGCGGTGCCTTCGTCGGCGTGGCCGCCGGGTTCCTGGTGTTGATCTTCATGCGCGGCATCTCAAGGAAGGCCTCAGTGCTGGTGTTGGTAACCATCGCCGCTCTGCTGGTCGCAGCATCCGCCACGGGCGCGGTCACGCGCGCAGCCTCAATACTCGATTTCCAGTCAGATCCGTCCTCTATGGACCGGATCTACCTGAGCGAAGTCTCGGTCAAGATGTTTGCGGAACACCCGGCGTTTGGAGTCGGAATCGCGGGATTCGGGGCGGCATACCCTCAGGTCCGAGACCCTAGAGTCGTCGTGCAGCCGGTCATCGAAGGCCATCAGATGGTCTTCTCGATCCCTGCCGAACTTGGCATCCTCGGGCTGGTCTCCGAGATTCTGATAGGTGGCTCGCTTCTCTACGCCGCCTTCGGCCTTCGTCGCCGTGAAGATATCGAGGGTATCGCCGTCGTCGGGCTCGTGGCATCGGTTGCATATGGCGCGATGGCATTCTTCAATACTCTGCAGTTCATGGCCCCGTTCTGGCTGGCTCTAGCGTGGGCCGATTCACTGATGCTCGAGTCGGGCTTCCTCACCAGAGTAATGGGGGAAGCTCGGGCTCCCGTTGTCGAGATTGAGCGATAGGCCTATGCGCAACGTGCCAACAGCGGATGGCCGACGTCACGCGACCTTCCGCCGATGGGCCACCAGGACCGAGAACATCTTCCTCGTGATTGGTTTGATCTTCGGTCTACTCGTCGTCTTCATCACGCCCCCATTCCAAGTGCCTGACGAGACCTCGCACTTCTTCCGCGCCTACCAGATCTCGCAGGGCGATCTCGTACCCGAGAAGCGCGGCCAGATGACCGGAGGGCTTCTCCCCGCCTCCTTCCAAGAGGTTCCCGCACTATTCGAATTGGGCGACTGGCGTCACCAGGTGCACACCACGTTCCGCCACACGATAGATGCAAGACGAATACAGCTAAGGCCAAAGGAGGTCGCTTTCGCGGGATTCTCAAACACTACGGCGTATGGCCGCCCGGCCGTCTACGCGCCCCAAGTAGCCGGCATCGTCCTCGGAAGGTTGCTCACTTCGTCCGCCCTGGACTTGCTGTATTTCGCCCGGTTGGGCGGCCTGCTCGTCTGGTTGGCCTTGAGCTACTGGGCCATTCGCATCATTCCGGGAGGCAAGTGGGCGCTCTTGGCGATGTCCTTCACGCCGATGCTGTTGTTCCTCGCGGCTTCGACATCGGCAGACTCCTTCGTCCTCGGGCTGACCGCATTGACGGTCGCGCTAACAGTCAACTTCGCCAGCACACCCGGCCGGTTGAGCTCAAGACATCTAGCGCTGATCTTCGTTGTCGCGGTGGTACTTGCCGCAACGAAGATGCCGTACTCCCTGGGGTTCCTCGTGCTTCTAGCGATACCGGCTGCGAAGTACGGGAGCACTAGACGCTACGCGGCATTCTGGGCTGTCACCTCGCTGCTGTGTCTTGGGTTCATGGGAGCCTGGGTCCTCACGGCCCAGGGGTTCTACTCGCCGGCACGACTCGATGCCCTTGTATCGCCGTATCTGCAGCTCGATTTTCTCGTGCACCATCCGTTGGTCTTCGCACGGGCTGTGTATCGCTTGTACGCATACACTGGTCGACAGGTGCTCTGGAGCTTCGTGGGCCTGTTGGGGCAATCCGATACGCAGATGCCCTATTGGCTGCGCATCTTGGCGTTGGTCAACGTCGCCGTAGGCATGCTGACCGTAGAAGCGGTGTGTAGACATCTGAGAGCGGCGTACAAGTGGATCGCAGCTCTCGTTCCGCTCGGCGTGTTCGCGGTTATCCACGTTCTCCAGTACCTGTCATGGACTCCAGTAGGAGGGACTGTCCTGGAAGGGGTCTTCGGCCGGTACTTCCTGGCCGTCGCGATACTCCTGATCCCTTGGCTTGCGACCAGGAAGTTCCTGATAGTCCCGGTGAGGAGCTGGCAGTTCGCCGCCTCTCTGACGGCCATGCAACTCGTCCTTGCCAGCTCGACGGTCGTCGTCTTGCTACGTCGCTACTACTAGGGCACGCTCTCATGGCACGCTCTATGAAGGGATTCCGGCGTTGGGTTCCGTAGAAGAGCATCCGAGCGAGTCCGTCAGCGTGGTCGTGGTCATGCCGGCGCGCAATGCCGGCAAGACGTTGGCGGCCACGTACAAGGACATCCCTCCGGGAACTGTCCACCAGGTGATCCTCGTGGACGACGCGAGTGCCGACGACACCCTTGACGTCGCGCATGAACTCGAGATCACGGCGTTTCGCCACGAGAGGAACTTCGGGTACGGGGCGAACCAGAAGACCTGCTATACCGAGGCGCTGAAGACGCAGCACGGCATCGTCGTGATGTTGCACCCCGACTACCAGTACGACCCCACTCTGCTTCCGACGCTGATCGACCCGATCCTGCGCCATGATGCAGACGTGGTCTTCGGCTCGCGCGTGTTGGGCGCCAATCCCGTCGAGCAGGGCATGCCGTGGTGGAAGTACCTGGCCAACCGAGCGCTGACGGGGCTCGAGAACGCCGTATTCGACCTTCACCTGTCCGAGTACCACACCGGGTACCGAGCGTACTCGCGCGAGGCGCTCGAAGGGGTCAACTTCCGAATGAACTCGGATGGGTTCGTCTTCGACCAGGAGATCGTGGCCCAGTTCGTCAATGCGGGGTTCAGGATTGCCGAGGTGCCGGTTCCTACCCGCTACTTCCCCGAGGCCTCTTCGGCGAGCTTCTGGCAGAGCTCCGTGTACGGGCTCGCTATCCTCGGTGTTCTCGCGCGCTACTGGCTGCACAAGCATGGTTTGAAGCGGGACGTCCGGCTCGAGAGCCTCAGTCGACGATACCGTGAGGTCGCGAAGAGGACCGGCGACGACGAGCGCCCCCACTAGGGCAGCTGTGCGCCTGATACAATCTCGACCCACACACCGTTAGGCACGAGGAGTCACTCATGCAGTTCACGGGCACCGCGCACAGGTACGGACGGGACGTCGACACGGACGTCATCATTCCCGCGCGCTACCTGAACACCAGCGACCCTGACGAGCTTGCGAGGCACTGCATGGAGGACTTGGACGCCGGATTCGTGGGCAAGGTCCAACCGGGCGATATCCTCGTTGCCGAGGAGAACTTCGGCTGCGGGTCGTCGCGGGAGCACGCGCCGATCTCGATCAAGGCTGCAGGCGTGTCCGTCGTGATCGCCAAGAGCTTCGCTCGCATCTTCTACCGCAACGCGATCAACACCGGCCTGCCCATCATGGAAGCCCCGGAAGCGGTCGACGGCATCCGCGACGGCGACACGGTTACGGTCAACGCCGATACGGGCGCGATCGTGAACGAGACAACGGGCGCGGCCTTCTCGGCGCAGCCCTTCCCGCCGTTCATCAAAGAGATCATCGAGAGTGGCGGGCTCATCGAGTCAGTGAAAGCACGAGTCGGGCGCTAGCGCCCGCCGAAGGGAGAGAGCGTGTCGCAGTTTCGCATCGCAGTCTTGCCGGGCGACGGCATCGGTCCGGAGATCACCCGCCAGGCGCAGAAGGTGTGGACGCAGTCGGCGAGGTCTACGGGCATTCCTTCGCGTATTCGGAGGCCCTGACCGGTGGCGCGGCCATCGATGCGATGGGCTCACCGCTCCCGAAGGAGACGCTGGACCTCTGTTTGGCGAGCGATGCCGTGCTCCTCGGCGCGATCGGCGGGCCGAAGTGGGACACCACCGATCCCAAGGGCGTTCGGCCCGAGCAGGGTCTGCTCGGTCTGCGGAAGGCCCTCGGCGCGTACGCGAACCTGCGGCCGGTGAAGGTCTTCGACGCGCTGATCGACGGGTCCACCATCAAGCCCGAGGTCATCCGCGGCGTCGACATGCTGATCGTGCGTGAGCTCACGGGCGGCATCTACTTCGGCAAGCGAGACCGCGTCGGCGACATGGCGTACGACACCGAGGAGTACCACTCCTACGAGGTCGAACGCATCGTGCGCAAGGCGTGCGAGCTCGCGCGCGTGCGCAAGACCTCGAATCTCTGCTCCGTGGACAAGGCCAACGTGCTCGAGGCGTCGCGCTTGTGGCGCGAGGTGGCGCACGAGACGGTCGCCGACTATCCGGACATCGAGATGTGGGACCTGCTCGTCGACAACTGCGCCATGCAGCTCGTGAAGAACCCCAAGCAGTTCGACGTGCTCGTGATGTCCAACATGTTCGGCGACATCCTCTCCGACGAGGCCTCGATGCTCTCGGGATCGCTCGGCATGCTCGGGTCGGCGTCGATCGGCGACGGACCCGGTCTGTACGAGCCGAGCCACGGCAGCGCGCCGAAATACGCCGGGCTCGATGTCGCCAACCCGATCGCGACGATCCTCTCGGCGGGGATGATGCTGCAGTACTCGTTCGGGCTCGTCGAGGAAGCCGCGGCCGTCGAGCGCGCCATCGAAGGCGTTCTTGACGATGGTCTGCGGACGAAGGACATCGCCGGCGTCCGACACACCCGCCGAGCAGATCATCGGGACTGTGGCTATGGGGGATGCGATCGCGTCGCGTCTGACGCGGTGAGCGAGAGGCTTCAGATGAAGACCGCCATCCTCGTTCCCTGCTACAACGAAGTAGCTACGGTAGCGCAAGGTCGTCCGGGACTTCCTGACGATCGATCCCGACGTCACCGTCTACGTATACGACAACAACTCGACCGACGACACTGCGCGGGTCGCCGCCGAAGCGGGCGCGGTCGTCACTCACGAGTACCGGCAGGGCAAGGGCCGTGTCGTCAGGAGCATGTTTCGCGACGTCGACGCTGACATCTACGTCATGGTGGACGGGGATGACACGTACCCGGCCGACGAGGCGCTCGCCATGCGGAAGTACGTGGCCGAAGGCAGCGCCGACATGGTGATCGGTGACCGGCTGTCGAGCACATACTTCCAGGAGAACACGCGTCGGTTCCACGGCGTTGGTAACAAGCTGGTGCGTGCGCTGGTCAACCAGCTCTTCAACGCCGACATCCACGACATCATGACGGGCTGCCGCTGCATGAGCCGCATCTTCGTCAAGACCATGCCGGTCATGAGCCCGGGATTCGAGATCGAGACCGAGATGACGATCCATGCACTCGACAAGGACTTCCTCATCAAGGAGGTCCCGATCGCCTATCGCGATCGCGTCGAAGGCAGCGAGTCGAAGCTGAGCACGGTCTCGGACGGCATGCGCGTGCTTCGCATGCTCATGCGGCTGTTCCGCGACTACCGGCCCATGCGCTTCTTCGGCGTCGTCGCGCTCATCTTGCTTGTCCCGGCGATCATCATGTTCCTGGTGCCCCTCGACGAGTACCTCACCACTGGGCTCGTCACCAGGTTTCCCACCCTTATCGTCTCGATCGCACTCGGGCTGGGCGCCATACTCTCGTTCACATCCGGCGTCCTCCTTGACTCGATCCGCGCGCACTCCAAGCAGTCCTACGAGCTCGAACTGACCCTGTTCACCGAGCAGGACCGTCACAACCGGGCCCAAGGCTAGCGGCATGCAGTCTGCGGCGTCCGGCGGGGAGGGCGCCCGCGAGCCGTTCCTTCGCTCAGCTAATGGCGTATTCGTGCTGTCCTTCCTCGCGCTCAGCGTCGTCTGGCTCGTGTGGTGGATCGGCCTCTACCCGGGGATCTTGTCGCAAGACTCTCTAGACCAGTGGGCACAGGCACTGACGTTCAAGTTCAACAACTGGCACCCGTACCTGTACACGCTGATCATGAGCGGGCTTTCACACCTCGTGCGCAGCCCTTCTCTCATGGGGCTGCTCCAGATCGTGCTCACCGCGTTCGTCGTCTCGGCGATCGTCCGCTACGCGTACGTGCGCGGCGTGAAGGGGTCTTGGGTCATTGCCGCCGTCGCCGTATACGCGCTTCACCCGCAGTTCGGCAGCTTGAGCGTCACCATCTGGAAGGACGTGTTGTTCTCCGCGCTCCTGCTCGCGGAAGCGTTCCTCCTGTACCTCATCGTCTCGAATGCGAAGGACCCGGCAGCCGAGCAGTCCTGGTGGCCCTACGTGGTGATTGGGCTCATTGCGGGCGCGTCGGTCACGATCAGGGTCAACGGTGCGGTGAACCTCGTGCTACCGGCGGTCCTGCTGCTGTTCTCCGCGGCGAACCGGAAGCGCATTGCGGTGCTGGCGGCCACGGGACTTGTCACCTACGCACTCTTCGGCGTCGTTCTCTTCAATGCGATCAACGTTCAGCCGGCGTTCCTCCAGGTAGACCAGCTCAAGCTGAAGATGGTCGGCGCGATCTACCGCCTTTCCGACCCCTCGAAGCGCCTCAGCGCTCAGGAGCGGGCGGTCTTCGAGGGCATGATGCCGGCGAGCGTGTGGCGTCGCGCGTACACCCCGCGATGGTCGAATGACCTGTACTTCAAGCACTTCCTGTTGTTGCCCCAGGTCGAGCAGCTCACGCCACGGAACATCTCGGAGTCACGCTTCTACGCCGAGTGGACGCGCGCCGCCTACGCGGCGGCTCTGCACAATCCGGACGTGGTCCTGGAGGACAAGGTGCTCCAGGTAGGGCACTTTCTGGGCTCCTACTACCACGGCGCGAGCTACCTCACCGACTTCAAGCCCAACATCGGTGTTCTGCGGCAGCAGGGCTACCCGGATGTCGCGAGCGTGACGACCTCGACGCGCTTCAGCGGCCTGCGCGCGTTCCTTCTGGACGTGCTCAAGTTGAGCAGCGCGAACTGGCTGCTCGGCGGGCTGCTCTGGGCGGTCGGGGGGGTCGTGGTGGCGGATATCGCGATGCTCGTCTACGCCGCACGCAAGCGGCTGAGGGCGAGCGTTGTCTTCATCACCTTCGTCGTGCTCAACGTTGTCTTTGTGATGGCGATCGCTCCTGCCAGCGACTACCGCTACCTGTACTTCGCCTACCTGGCGGTCTTCGTGACCCCGCTGTTGCTCGCGGCGGAGCTTCGCGACGCCGACATCGGGTAGACTGTTACACCACATCTGAGGGCCGAAGGGGGAGCGCTGCATGGCAGGGCTGCAGAAGGTCGACAAGATCTGGATGGACGGAACGCTTGTCGACTGGGACAAGGCGCAGATCCACGTCCTCACTCACGCGCTCCACTACGGTTCCGGCGTCTTCGAGGGCATCCGCTGCTACAAAACGCCTTCCGGTCCGGCCGTCTTCCGGCTGCGCGAGCACATGGAACGCTTCGAGCGCTCGACGAAGATGCTCTTCATGGAGCTCGCCTACTCGGTGGACGAGATGATGGACGCGGTCAAGGAGACCATCCGGGCGAACAACCTTCCGGCGTGCTACATCCGGCCGATAGCGTTCCGCGGCTATGGCGTCATGGGGCTCGATCCGATCCCGGCTCCCATCCAGGTGAGCATCGCATGCTGGCCCTGGGAGTCCTACCTGGGCGAAGCTGCGCTGAAGGCGGGCGTCGACATCGGCGTATCGAGCTGGCGTCAGCGGGGCATCAACTCCACCCCCCCCGCCGTCAAGGCCACGGGCAACTACTTGAACTCGTCGTTCGCCAAGATCGAGGCGAACCACCACGGCTACGAAGAGGCCGTCCTGCTCAACGAGGACGGAAAGGTGTGCGAGGGGACGGGTGAGAACATCTTCATCGTGCGTCGCGGAGTCATCTGCACGCCGCCGGTCTCCGACGGGCTGCTCGAGGGCATTACGCGCGACTCGATCATGGTCATCGCCGAGGACCTCGGCTACGAGGTTGGTGAGGCCTCCCTCATTCGGACCGACCTGTACGCAGCCGAGGAGGTCTTCATGACGGGCACCGCTGCGGAGGTCGTGCCGGTGCGCTCGGTCGACCACCATGTGATCGGCCCGGCAGGTCCCATCACGCTCGACCTGCAGCAGGCGTACTTCCGCGCTGTCCGCGGCGAGGATCCCTCCTACGAGGAGTGGCTCGACCGGGTGTAGCTGCCTGGCAGCGACACCCGCCGAAGGGCGCGAGATGATCACCCTCTACGACACCACATCTGCGTGACGGCACGCAGCGTGAGGGCATGTCGCTTTCGGTCGACGACAAGCTGCGCATCGCCGAGCGGCTGGATGCGCTCGGCATTCACTTCATCGAAGGTGGCTTCCCGGGCTCGAACCCCAAGGACACCGAGTTCTTCGAGCGGGCCCGCAACCTCAAGCTCGAGACCGCGGTCATCACCGCCTTCGGCTCGACCTGCCGACGGGACCTGCCCGCGGCCGACGATCCGGGCCTGAAGGCCCTGCTCGACACCGGCTGCGAGGCGCTCTGCATCTTCGGCAAGTCGTGGTCGGTCCACGTGACCGAAACGCTCAAGACCTCGCTCGAGGAGAACGTTCGCATGGTGCGCGACTCCGTCGCGTTCCTGAAAGCGGCGGGTCGCACGGTCTTCTTCGACGCCGAGCACTTCTTCGACGGCTACAAGCACGACGCGACCTACGCCCTTGAGGTCTGCCAGGCCGCCGCAGCCGCCGGCGCCGATGCGATCGTTCTGTGCGACACGAACGGGGGGACGCTCCCGCACGAGGTGATGCGTGCTGCTCAATCCGTCGCGCTCACCATCGACTGCCGCATCGGCATTCATGCGCACAACGACAACGGCTGCGGAGTGGCGAATTCACTGCTGGCTGTCGACGCTGGGTGCACCCACGTTCAGGGCACGATGAACGGCTACGGCGAACGAGCAGGAAACGCCGATCTGACCGCGATCATCCCTGCGCTCGTTCTCAAGATGGGCGACGACTGCATCACGCCCGACCAGCTCCGACTTCTGACCGAGGTCAGCCACTTCGTCGCCGAGACGGCCAACATCTCGCCGAACCCGCACCAGCCCTACGTAGGCACGAGCGCCTTCGCGCACAAGGGTGGCGTGCACGCGAGCGCTGCCGCGCGCCTGCCCGAGGCCTACGAACACGTCTCGCCCGCGAGTGTGGGCAACCTCGCGCGCGTGGTCGTGAGCGAGCTGGCGGGCAAGGCCAGCCTCACGATGAAAGCCAAGGAGATGGGCATCGACCTGTCGGGCGATGCCCCCCGGGTCGCGTCCGTCCTCGACGGCATCAAGGATCTCGAGTTCCGCGGCTACAGCTTCGAGGCCGCCGACGCATCCCTCGAGATCATGCTGCGCAAGGAACTGGGCACCTACCAGCCGTTCTTCAAGCTCGAATCGTTCCGCTGCCTCATGGAGAAGCGCGAAGACGGCCGCGTGATGACCGAAGCGACCATCAAGGTCCACATCGGAGACGAGCGCGTCATCGCGACCGCCGAGGGAAACGGCCCGGTCAACGCGCTCGACGGGGCGCTGCGGCTCGCCATCGGGCGCTTCTACCCGCATCTCGCCGACCTGGAGCTCACCGACTTCAAGGTGCGCGTCCTCGACGAGAAGAAGGGGACGGCGGCTGTCACGCGCGTACTCATCGAGAGCGCCGACGGCGAGAAGAGCTGGGGCACGATAGGCGTTTCCGAGAACATCATCGAGGCCTCATGGGAGGCCCTCGTCGACTCCATCGACTACGGATTGGCCCACCCTCGTGGAACCGAGCCGGCCTGAGGGCTCGCACTCGTCATGTCCCCCAGGACTCGTCCGTCGCGTCTGGGCAGGACTCCTCTCTCGCTTAGAGAACATGAATGTGAGGGCTGAGCGTTGGCGGCCTTTGGTGTCCCTGGCGAGGGGGTTTCATGCGGGTCGTTCGCACACTGCACGAGGGCGATTGCCGGTACGGACTGGCCGACGACGACACCATCACGCTCATCTCGGATGAGCCGTTCGCCGCGTGGGAGCCAGAGGGCCTGCTCCCGCTGAGCGAAGCGGAGCTCATCGCTCCCGTGGTGCCCACCAAGGTCGTCTGTGTCGGGTTGAACTACCGCAGCCACATCGCCGAGATGGGCCACGCCACGCCGGAGGAGCCGGTCATCTTCCTGAAGCCTTCGACCGCGATCGTGGGTCCGGGTGCTCCCATCGAGATTCCGCCCGGGGTGGGGCGGGTCGACCACGAGGGCGAACTCGCTGTCGTCATCGGCAGGCGCACACACCGGGTCAGCCGGGAGCTGGCGCGCGCGAACATCCTCGGGTACACGTGCGGCAACGATGTCACCGCGCGGGATCTGCAGGCCAAGGACGGCCAGTGGACGCGCGCCAAGGGATTCGACACGTTCTGCCCGATCGGCCCATGGGTTGACACGGACGTGGAGCCGGCGGACTTGCTCATCGAGTGCTTCGTCAACGGCGAGCGCCGCCAATCGGCGCGCACTTCGGACATGCTCTTCGACGTCTACGACCTGGTGAGTTTCGTTTCAAATGTCATGACGCTTGTGCCAGGCGATGTGATCCTGACCGGTACGCCGGGAGGGATCGGACAGCTCCGTGAGGGCGACGTCGTCGAGGTGCGCATCGAGGGGCTCGGGTCGCTTCAGAATCCGGTCAGCTAGCGGTCTCAGCGGGCGGAGCCGCGCTTGATGGCCGCAGTGCCCAGGGGTGTCCACGGTGCCTTCGCACGTCCCTTCGGGCGACGTCCGCGCCCTGTGCTAGCGTATACAGCCGCCCGGCCCCTTGATGCGATTCGCGCCCAGAGTGCACGGCGTGCGTCTGCGACGAGGCTGTGAATGGTGAGAAGACTAACCGACATCCAGCGCGTCGCAGCGGCGCGGTTCATTGGGCGCCTCGGCGGCGAGGCAGCATTCTTCGTCGGCGTGTGGGGTTTGGCCGCATACCGCTTTCAGGCCACGGCGAGTCAACTCGCCGTGCTCATGCTCGTCTTGGGACTCTCATCGATGGTCGGCGCCGCCATCGGCGGCGTGCTCATCGACCGGTATGGGCCGACGCGCGTGCTCGTCGGTGCCGAGATCGCGTACGCGCCGGCCGCGCTCTCGCTGACGCTCGTGAACTCCCTCGGCGCCCTCATACCGCTCGTGGGGATCTTCGGGTTCCTGGGCGCGCCTATGATGACCGCTACCGCCTCCTTCGCCCCATACCTGGTGAAGAAGCGCGACGAGCTCAAGCGTGCGAACTCGTTGATCGAACTTGCTGGATCGGCATCCTTCGTCCTCGGTCCGGCGCTCGGGGCTGTCATCGTGAGCGTTCTCTCTCTCGACGCGGTCTTCTACATGGACGCCGCCCTCACGATCGTGGCGGTGCTCGTCGTCGTGTCGGTCAAGACACCTCCCCGTGCCGCGGAACAGCGGAGCCATCCCGCAGCCGAGCTTCTCGATGGACTGCGGGCGACGTACCGCTCGCGGAGCCTGCGCTACTACGTGCTGTTGGGGAGCGCCATCTGGCTGGGGTTCGGCGCCTTCGGTGCGCTCGAGCCGCTCTTCTACCGCGACGCAGTGCACACGGGCGTGCAAACGATCGGCTGGATGAACTCGTTCTTCGGTGTGGGTATTGCAGTCGGCGCGCTCATTCTCCCTCGACTCCCGTCGCGCGTGGTGACCGCGAGAGGCTTGGCCATCGGCGCAGCCATCATCGGCCTTGGGGCCATCGGCTACGTCGGCACGACCATGCTCCCCATCATCGCGGGCGGAGCGCTCGCGTGGGGAGTCGCGATCGGCGCGGTCGAGCCGCTGCTGCGAACGCTCATCCACCTCGATACGCCGGAGGAATCGCTCGGGCGCGTCATGGGCACGGCGCAGCTGCACAGGACGGGGGGGAACTGCTGCCCCTAGCGGTGGCGCCGTGGTTCGCGGCACAGTTCGGCGTCCAGCCCGTGCTGATCGGCAGCGGCCTCGTGCTGACTGTCCTCGCACTCCTCTCGTTCAGGGAGGCGGCAGCCATCGACAGGATGCAGCCGGTTCGGCCGACCATCGAATTCGAAGGGTTCGCGCCGATTGATGAGCCCAAGTCGCCGAACCCCTGATGGCGGGCGAATGCGCGCCGCCGTGCGCCGTTCGACGCGAGTGCCGCCCATCGCCGAGTCTCGGCCGTTTGGCTATCCACAGGCACGACATGTCGCCCCTCGGTGCTATCCTTGCCACGACATCTTGCGTTTCCGGCCCGGCGACCGGAGACGAACGGGGCGCCTCAAAGAACACGGGAAGCGATGCCTGAAGACCGCTTGAAGACGCCAGGGGTCGAAGACCTGCTCGCGGCGATCACGTCGATTCAGTCGCGTGAAGAGGCATACGCGCTGCTGCTGGACTTGTGCACCATCCGCGAGATCCACGACATGGCTCAGCGCCTGCACGTCGCACGGCTTCTGGCTGCGGGCGAGCACTACGCGCGCATCCAGGAACTCACCGGGGCGTCGGCGACAACGATCTCGCGAGTGAGCAAATGTCTGAACTACGGGGCCGATGGCTACCGAACGGTGCTCGATCGGCTGTGGCCGGCCGCCGAGCCATACGCTGACGCCGCGATCTCTGACGCGGAGGCGGACAAGTAGCCGTGTCCTTCGTTCACCTGCACACCCATTCTGAGTACTCGCTCCTTGATGGCCATGCCAAGATCGGCCGGCTGCTCGACAAGGCGCACGAAGTGGGCATGGACTCTATCGCACTGACCGACCACGGCGTGATGTTCGGCGCGGTCGAGTTCTACCGGGCCGCGAAGAAGGGTCACAAGCCGAAGGGTGAGAAGGATACCGAGGTTGCTCGCCCGCCCATGAAGCCCATCATCGGTTGTGAGATCTACTTCACGCCCGAATCCCGGGCCAGGCGCGAGGGGAAGCCCTCCCTCTACCATCTGCTCCTGCTCGCGAAGGACTTGACGGGGTACCGCAATCTCATGGCGATGGTCTCCCAGGCCTGGACGAGCGGCTACTACTACAAGCCACGCGTCGACGAGGAGCTGCTGAGGACGTACAGCGAGGGCCTCATCGCCACGTCCGCGTGCATGAGCGGCATCGTGAGCAAGTCGTTCGAGCACGGCCAGCCGGAAGAAGCGCGGCGATGGGCGGAGTTCTACGCCACGGTCTTCGGCGAGCACAACTTCTACCTCGAAGTGCAACAGCAGGGCATCGTCTCCGACAACGGTGTGTCGCAGGCCCAGCTCAACCAGCAGATCGCCGAGCTGGGGCGAGAGCTTGGCATCCCGCTCGTCGCGACGAACGACATCCACTACGTCGAGGCCGGGCACGCAGCTGCGCAAGACATGCTCGTGTGCATCCAGACGGGGCGCACGCTCGACGATTCGGAGCGTATGCGCTTCTCCTCGGACCAGTTCTACTTGAAGTCATCGGCCGAGATGGCCGAAGCGCTTCCCGAGTATGAGGAAGCGCGCGGGAACACGGTCGAGATCGCGAATCGTTGCGAGGTCGAGCTCGAGTTCGACCGGCTCATCCTCCCGACGTTCGAGGTTCCGAGAGGGGAGTCGACCGACGAGTACCTCCGAGAGGAGTGCCTGGCGGGTCTGAAGGAGCGCTACGGTGACCCGATACCCGCGGAGCCGCTCGAGCGTCTTGACTACGAGCTGTCGGTCATCACCGAGAAGGGTCTGTCACCCTACTTCCTGATCGTGGCCGACTTCGTTCACTGGGCGAAGGAGCACGAGATCGGGGTGGGTCCGGGCCGGGGCTCGGCGGCCGGTTCCATCATCAGCTACGCGCTGGGTATCACGGCACTCGATCCGATCGAGCACGGCCTGCTCTTCGAGCGCTTCCTCAACCCCGAACGCACCGAGATGCCCGACATCGACATCGACTTCGACGACGAACGCCGCAGCGAGGTCATCGACTACGTGCGGGACAAGTACGGCGACGACCGAGTCGCCCAGGTGGTCACGTACAACACCATGAAGGCACGGGCAGCCATCCGGGACGCCGGGCGCGTGCTCGGCTACCCGTTCGGCGTGCCCGACAAGATTGCGAAGCAAGTGGTCGAAGGTCCGAACGCGACCATCGAGGACTCGCTGAGGGCCAACCCCGAGTTTCGCGCCGAGTACGAAGCGGGAGGCGACACGCAGCGCATCGTCGACGCCGCTCTCGCGCTCGAGGGCGTGGTTCGAGGCGAAGGCGTTCACGCCGCGGCCGTGGTGATCTGTCGCGACCCGCTGTCGGACCACACGCCGGTCAAGCTCGACACGAAGGGCGGCGCTATCGTCACGCAGTACGAGGGAACGGTCATCGCCGACCTCGGCCTGCTCAAGATGGACTTCCTGGGTCTGCGCACGCTCACGGTCATTGCGAAGGCGTGTCAGGCGATCAAGGCGAACCACGGTGTGGACGTCGACATCGAGGCCCTGCCGATGGACGACAAAGGGACATGGGAGCTGCTCCAGAGGGGCGACACCGACGGCGTGTTCCAGGTCGAATCTCCGGGCATGAAGAACGCATTGCGGCAGCTCAAGCCCACCGTTTTCGGCGACCTCGTCGCCGTCGTCGCGCTCTTTCGGCCCGGGCCAATGGACAAGATCCCCGAGTACGTGGCGAGGAAGCACGGCCGAAGCCCCGTCACGTACTACGACGAGCGTCTGAAGCCCTACCTCGAGGAGACGTACGGACTGCTCGTCTACCAGGAGCAGGTCATGCGCATCGCCATGGCGATGAGCGGCTTTAGTGGAGCCAAAGCCGACAAGTTGCGCAAGGGCATGGGCAAGAAGGTCGCCGAGATCATGAGGGCACTCAAGCCGGAGTTCGTCGAAGGCGCCGTGGCCAACGGCTACGACCGTCGCATGGTCGAGGGCATGTGGACCGACATCGTGAAGTTCGGCGAGTACGCGTTCAACAAGAGCCACGCGGCGGCCTACGGCCTCGTGGCCTACCAGACCGCGTACTTGAAGGCTCACTACCCGACCGAGTACATGGCGGCGAACCTGACCTCTTACCTGGGCAAGACTGAGACGATCGTCAAGTACGTGGCGGCCTGCAATCGTGCCGGTATCGAGGTCCTCCCGCCGGATGTGAACTCCTCAGGAAAGGACTTCACTGCGGTCGGCGACACGATCAGGTTCGGGCTCGCCGGTATCCGGGGGGTGGGCGAGGGGGTCGTTGAGACGATCATCGCCGCACGCGAGGAGGGCGGTCCGTTCACCTCGCTCACGGACTTCTGCAATCGCGTCGACATGAAGCAGTGCAACAAGCGCACACTCGAGGCGCTCATCAAGGCGGGGGCGTTCGATTCGACCGGCTACACGCGCAAACACTTTACGTCGCTCATCGACACGTGCGTCGAGGCGGGCAGCAAGAAGCAGCGCGACATCGACACCGGCCAAGTCTCGATGTTCGAGCTCTTCGCAGGCGATGACGCTGCGGAGTCGCACGGGTTCGCCGAGTCGGTCGAGCCACCGAACGGCGACGAGTGGGACCGCAAGATGCGCCTCGCCTTCGAGAAGGAGATGCTCGGCATCTACGTCTCCGACCACCCGCTGCGCGAGATCGCCGAGGACGTGCGAGCGGCCAGCACGGCGTCGACGTCAGAGCTCGCCGACCTGCGGGACGGTACGCTTGGCTGGTTCGCCGGGTTGATCACGGGCGTGGAGCGCAGGCCGACCAAGAGCGGCAAGCTCATGGCGTCGGCCACCTTCGAAGATCTCGATGGTTCGGTCGAAGCCATGTTCTTCCCGGTGGTGTACGAGCGCAGCCGCGATCTCGTGGCCGAAGACCAGGTCGTGCGTCTGAAGGCGCGGGTGGAGAACTCGGATCGCGGGGTCAAGCTCCTGGTGCAAGACGTCGAGCCGCTTGTCGGTCGCGTGATCGTGCACGCCGAGCAGACAGCTCTGGCCACCGACGCGATCGAGCGGCTGAACGATGTGTTGCGGCACTACCCAGGCAAGGACGTCCTGGAGATCCACGTGGACGCCATCGGCAAGACGACAATGTTCCGAGTGCCGGGGGGCGTCGACAAGGAGTCGGCCGGCCTCCACGCTGAGCTGATCGAGATGTTCGGCGCCGGGGCTGTGAGGGAGCTGTAGGGCGCCGAAACGGCGCGTCCGTTCCCTTGCTTTATCACTCTACTGTGATAGAGTGATGCCGCCGATGATCTAACACGGAGAGCTCTCGCGCGGGCCGCTACAATGGGCAGGTTGTGTCGGCGCCGGTGCACGGGCTAGACGGCGCGCGGAACGTAGCTGGTGAAGGAAGGTCGGGACCATGATGAGACGGATCGAGCTTTCGCTCGGCGAGCGCCTCACCGAGAAAGACCTGTCGCGCAGCGGGGGAGTCGACGCCGAGGTATTGGGCGTGGCGGCGCGGATAGTCGAGGACGTGCGCGCGCGCGGCGACGCCGCCCTCAGGGAGTACACGGCGAACCTGGACAAGGCGCGTCTGGACGAATTGAGAGTCAGCCAGGCGGAACTCGATGCCGCCGTCGCGACTGTGGGTGATGAGTTCAGCGAGGCGATCGCTGCCGCTGCTGGTGCTATCGAGGACTTCCACGCACGCACCGTGCCGCAGTCGTGGTTCACGACGCAAGAGGGCGGCATCTTCCTCGGCCAGAAGGTGACCCCGATCCGGCGGGTCGGCATCTACGTGCCGGGTGGTCGCGCAGCCTATCCGTCGAGCGTTCTCATGAATGCGATTCCCGCGCAGGTCGCAGGGGTCGCTGAGATTGCGATGGTCGTTCCACCGGCTGCCGACGGCAGCGTCAGTCCATATGTGCTAGCTGCGGCCGTCGAGGTCGGTGTAGACGAGATCTACAAGGTCGGCGGCGCCCAGGCCGTGGCGGCGCTCGCGTACGGCACGGAGACGATACCGCGCGTCGACAAGGTCACGGGTCCGGGTAACGCGTACGTGACTGCCGCGAAGAAGCTCGTCATGGGCGACGTCGGCATCGACATGCTCGCCGGCCCGAGCGAGGTCTGCGTGCTGGCCGATGACTCCGCCGTGCCGGAGTTCGTCGCGATCGATCTGATGGCCCAAGCGGAGCACGACCCGCGCGCCTCGACCTACCTCGTGACGATCGATCCCGAGCTGCCCGACGCGGTCGAAGTGGCGCTGCGCAGCCTGCTCGCCGAATCGCCCCGCGGGGACATCACCGAGCGCGCGCTCACGGACAACGGCCTCATCGTTGTGTGTCCCGACATCGTCGCTGCCCTCGACACCGTGGACCTCATCGCGCCGGAGCACCTCGAGGTACAGATGGTCGAGCCCTTCGACGTCCTCGGCTCGATCAACAACGCGGGCGCGATCTTCCTCGGCCGATGGACTCCCGAGAGCGTCGGCGACTACGTTGCCGGGCCCAATCACGTCCTGCCGACGGGCGGCACCGCACGCTTCTCGAGCCCGCTCTCCGTCGACGATTTCGTCAAGAAATCCTCGGTGCTCTCGTATTCCTACGAGGCGCTCGAGATGGATGGGCCGACGGTACTTGCGATCGCGAAGGCCGAGGGGCTGTACGCACACGGCCGCGCGGTCGACTTGAGGCTCGAGTTGATGGAGCAAGATCTGGCCATCGAAGCGCTGCTCGAAGAGGAGCTCGGCCTCAGCGAGGACGATCTCGGCAACGAGGGTGGCGAGAACTAGATGGATCACCTGAGAGAGTCCCGCCCAGAGCTCGTCTCGCTCGTTCCCTACGACGCGAGAGAAGTGCGCGCCGATGTGGTCCTGGCGAGCAACGAGAACGCGTTCAACCTGCCGAGCGAGATCCTGGACAAGATCTCGAACCGGATCTCGAACGTGCCGTTCAACCGCTATCCCGATCCGACGGCGGGCGAACTCAAGAAGCTCATCGCCGAGGCCAACGGGCTCGAGCCGGCGAACGTGATCATCGGCAACGGTGCCGACGCGCTGATCCTGGACCTGCTCCTTGCATGGGGCGGTCCCGGTCGCACGCTCCTCGACCTGCCGCCGACGTTCTCGATGTACGCGATAGACGCGCAGCTCACGGGCACGAACCTCGTCCGGATCTCGAGGCGTTCCGACTTCAGCGTCGACGGAGACGCGGTTCTTGCAAGGCTCGGCCAGGGCGACATCGACGTCGTGATGATCTCGAACCCGAACAACCCGACGGGCGCCCTCGTGCCGGAGACCCTGCTCATCGACATCCTGAACGCAACCGACGCGCTCATTCTGGTCGACGAGGCGTACTTCGAGTTCTCCCGCCACACGATGCGCCCCCACCTCGAGCGTCACCCGAACCTCGTGCTTCTACGGACCTTCTCGAAGGCGTTCTCGCTCGCGGGGCTCAGGGTCGGCTACTGCCTGGCTCAGGAGGACGTCATCACGGAGCTCACGAAGGTGCGCCAACCGTACTCCGTGAACACGTTCTCCCAGATGGTGGCGGCACTCGTCTTCCGCGAGCGAGTGGTCTTCGAGCAGGGCGTCCGCGACGTCATGCGCGGACGGGACCAGATCATGCACGGCCTCGAGATGCTGAACGGCGTGGAGGTGTTTCCCTCCGAGGCCAACTTCGTCTTGTTCCGGGTCGCGCACGCCTCCGCGATGTGGCGTGACTTGCTTCACCGTCACTCGGTCCTCGTGCGGGACCTGACTCGGACCCCCGGCCTGGAGGACTGCCTTCGGGTCACCGTCGGCAGCGAAGAGGAGATCCGACGCTTCCTCGACGGTGTCGCGGAGGTCCTGTCCGCCCGGCGGACTGCGGACATCATCGGCAGTAGTGTGGCGCGCGAGCACGCGAACAGCCGAAGGGGGGAGTGATCGTGGAGCGTTTGGCGACGATAGAGCGCGAAACGCGGGAAACGAAGATCCGCGTCGTGCTCGACCTCGACGGAACGGGCATTGTCGATGTCGAGACGGGCGTGCCGTTCTTCGACCACATGCTCGAGGCGCTCGGGCGACACGGCCTCTTCGATCTTGCGGTGAGCGCCTTGGGCGATCTCGAGATCGACGCGCACCACACCGTGGAAGACGTGGGCATCTGCATCGGCCAAGCGATCGCGCAGGCGCTGGGCGACAAGGCCGGCATCGCGCGCTTCGGGTCAGCTATCGTGCCCATGGACGAAGCACTCGCCTTGGCGGCTGTGGACGTGTCGGGACGGGGACAGCCGCACTACGCGGTCGACGTGCCGATCGAATTCATCGGGACATTCGACACCACGCTCGCAAAGGAGTTCCTGGTCGCTCTCGCCACGAACGCCGGCATCACGCTCCACGTGCGCTCGCTCGCCGGCGAGAACGCGCACCACATCATCGAGGCGTCATTCAAGGCAGTGGCACGGGCTCTCGCCGAAGCGGTTGCGTTCGACGCGCGCGTCGTCGGCGTGCCGTCCACCAAGGGGACGCTCTAAGTGAACGGGGCGTGGGCAGGGGTCCCGTGCTCAGACAGTCCTCGGCGGGGGCCCGCGGCGCTGCGAACGCTCCGCGCGTTCTCGCGCCTACCCCGCCTGCGGAACTGCGCCGGTGACCCCTACCCACGCCCCACGCATCCAAGGGCGCTCTAGTGACTGCGCCTCGGATTGCGATCGTTGACTACCGGATGGGCAACCTCCGAAGCGTCGAGAAGGGTTTCGAGCACGCCGGCGTCGAAGGCGTGCGCGTGACCCGGACGACGGCGACGTCGCGGGAGCGGCTGGCATCGTCTTGCCGGGCGTCGGCGCGTTCGCCGACGCGGCCGCCAACCTTCGCGAGACCGGGCTTCGCGACGTCATCATCGAGCGAGTGGCCGACGGAACGCCGTTCTTCGGCATCTGTCTGGGCATGCAGCTGCTTGCCGACATCGGCTACGAGGAGGGGGAGTCGGAAGGGCTCGGCATCATCTCCGGCACGTGCGAGCGGTTGCCGGCGAACGTGAAGGTGCCGCACATCGGCTGGAACACGGTCGAATACTCCCGCGAGTCACCGCTTTTCGACGGCGTCCCCTCGGGCTCGGCGTTCTACTTCGTGCACTCCTATCGCCTGCTACCCTCCGATTCGGACGTCGTGAGTGGAGACACCGAGTACGGTGTGCGTTTCGCCTCGGCGATCCAGCAGGGCGAGAACGTCTTCGCGGTGCAGTTCCACCCCGAGAAGTCGTCGACGCTCGGGCTGAAGCTGCTCGGCAACTTCGGACGCATTGTCGGGGAGGCAGCGAAATGATCGTCTTCCCGGCGATCGACATACTCGACGGCCGCGCGGTGCGCCTCCAGCAGGGCGACTACGGGCGCGTCACCGTCTACGACGAGGACCCTGTCGCCCAGGCGCTCGAGTGGCTCCGGTGCGGCGCCGAGTGGCTCCACGTCGTCGATCTGGACGGCGCTCGCGACGGTGCGCCGGCCAACATAGAGACCGTGGAGCGCATCGTCCGTGAGACCGGCGCGAGCGTGCAGATGGGCGGAGGTATCCGTACTCTCGACACGCTCGAGCACCTCTTCCAGGCTGGGATAGAGCGTGCTGTGCTCGGCACGAAGCTGGTGAACGACCCAGATTTCGTGCGCGACGCCGTCGCGCGCTTCGGCGGCGACATCGTCGGTGGCGTCGACGCGAGAGGCGGCTGGGTGCAAGTCGAGGGCTGGCGCGAAGGCACGCGGGTGCCCGAGGACGAGTTGATCGGCGAGTTGGCTCACCTCGGGATCCAGCATCTGGTCTACACCGATATCTCGCGCGACGGCATGCAAACAGGTATCAGTACGAGCACGTACGTCGAAGTTGCCCGCGTTGCGGGATTCCCGGTCGTCGCGAGCGGCGGCATCTCCGCCCTCGACGACGTGCGCGCGCTCGCGGAGCTCGGAGACGACGTCATCGAGGGCGTGATCATCGGTCGCGCGCTCTACGAGGGAACCGTCGATTTGCGTGACGCGCTCGACGTGGCCGGTGCCGCAGACCGCGCGGCAGAAGAAGAGGTCTGAGCTGTGCTGATGAAGCGCGTCATACCGTGCCTGGACGTGCACGAAGGCCGCGTTGTCAAAGGCGTCAACTTCGTGAATCTGCGGGACGCTGGCGACCCGGTCGAGCTCGCCGCGGTCTACGACCGCGAAGGCGCCGACGAGCTAGTGTTCCTGGACATCACCGCGACGCACGAAGACCGGCCCTACATGATCGAGGTGGCAGCCCGAGCCGCCGAAGAGGTCTTCATCCCGTACACGGTCGGCGGCGGCATGCGTACGACTGCCGATATACGCGCGATGCTCGCGGCGGGCTGCGACAAGGTATCGATCAATTCGGCGGCAGTCGCCGATCCGTCACTCATCACGCAAATGGCCCGCATCTACGGCTCGCAGTGCATCGTCGTTGCCATCGATGCTCGGCGCGTGAAGGGCCGTGGCGACTCGTGGGAGGTCTACGTTGCCGGCGGACGCACGCCGACGGGTATCGACGCCGTCGTGTGGGCCGAGGAAGTCGAGCGCCGAGGAGCCGGGGAGATCCTGCTCACGAGCATGGACCGCGACGGCACGAAGGACGGGTTCGACCTGCCGCTCACGCATGGGGTCACGCGCGCGATCAACATCCCGGTCATCGCGAGCGGAGGAGCGGGCGAGCTTGAGCACTTCGCCGAGGTCGTCATCGAGTCGGACGCCGACGCCGTACTCGCCGCGAGCGTGTTCCACTTCGGCGAGTTCTCGATCCGCCAAGTCAAGGAGTCAATGGCGTCGCACGGGATTCCCGTGCGGCTGTGAAGGATGGTGGCCTTCGCGTGACGCGAGATGCGCAGGGGAGGAGGGCAGCGTGATGGTCGATCCAGAACGTGACCTGCTCGGCATAGCGGATCTGAAGTACGACGACGCCGGCCTCATTCCGGCCGTCATCCAGGACCGTGGGACCGGCGACGTGCTCATGGTCGCGTACATGAACGCCGAATCGCTAGCGAAGACGCTCGAGACGGAGAAGACGTGGTTCTGGAGCCGCTCCCGCCAGAAGTACTGGATGAAGGGCGGCACGTCGGGTCACGTCCAGGACGTGCACGAGGTGCTCTACGACTGCGATGCCGACTGCCTGCTCGTCAAGGTCACGCAGCACGGGCCGGGCGCGTGTCACACGAACGAGCGCTCGTGCTTCTACCGCCGGCTGTATCCCGAGCCCGCGTCGCTCGCGCGCGGGCACGTCAGCGGTTCCGGCGACTGACGCGGCGTGAGCCCTGCGGAAGACATCCGCCCGCCCGAGGTCCGGATCGGGCCCCGCTCCGAGCGAATGCAGCCGTTGTGGGACCGGGTCGAGCGGAACCGACTGCGGCTCGCTTCGGCCATTGGGCTCTTCGTTCTCGGCACCGTTCTCGGCATCGATGCGCTCGCCGTCCTTGTGGCGCTGCCGTTCGTGTTCTTCGTGTCCCTGCAGCCGGGAGGCGTCGAAGCGACCGGCCTGCTTGTGAGCGTGCTCGCATGGACGAGCCTGGTCGCGGTAGGGGCGGCCGTGGCCTGGACCGCGGTCGCTCTGTCGCGGTCCGAGCGGTGGCTCGTGAAACGTCTCGGGGCCGAGATCCTGCCGAAGGGCGAGGCGCTGCCGTCGAAGATGGCGCTCAAGGACATGTCGCTCACGGCGGGCATCACGCCTGCCCCGGCAATGTACGTGCTCGAGACGTCGAACGTGAACGCGTTCGTGTTTGCGGCCTCACAACATCGGCCCATCGTCGGCGTGACGAGGGGGCTCATCGACCGCTTGCGGGTCGACGAGCAGCGCGCGGTGTTTGCGAATCTCATCGCCCGACTCCGTTCCGGCGACACGATCTACGCAACCGGCGTCACCGCTCTCACGCGCCCGCTCTGGGCAGCCCGCGACCGCCAGTTGCGCCAGTCGGCCGAGGAGGACTCAGCCGCGATGCTCGGAATGCCCACCAAGACCGGGGAGGGCCAAGACGACGCGATGGCTTTAGGCTGGCTGTTCTTCCTCGCAGCCGCGTTCGTCGCGATCACGGAGGTCGCGGCGTTCGGCGCGCGGCGATCGCAGCTGAAGCAGGCCGAGGTGGCCGACGCCGAGGGGATGCTCCTGTTGAGGGATCCGAAGGCAATGCTTTCGGCTATCGAGAGTTGCATCCGCTTGGACAACTACGTGCCCACAGGGGGCCCGGCATTCGCTCAGCTCTTCTACTGCTGGACCGGGGACGCGACGAGCGATGAGGAAGACCCGGAGTGGGAGCGCGTCATGCGCCTGCGCGAGGTCCTGGGGGTTGAGGGAATGACTCCCGAGAAGGCGCTCGATCCGGCGTTCATCGCGGTGGCGCCGCCGGCACCGAGGCTGAAAGACTAGCGCATCATCCGGATCTTGTAGCCCTGGCCGCCGCACTCGGGGCACTTGCGGACTGCCGGCTTGCCAGCAGGAACCTCCAGGCGAACCCAGCGGTCACCTTTGCAGCGCGGGCATGTCTCCTTGACCACCATCAGGCCTGCTCCCTCACGATCCTGCCGGGGACCGGGTGCTGCTCCTGCTTCATCGATGCGACACGAGCAACGCTTGAGCCAACCTTACGAAAACTGAAGCATCTGAACGAATCATAACACCGGCGCTATCACACGTGCAAAGCGACTTTCCGACGGGTGGCGAGGGTATGCTCTGCCCGGCTCGTCGGTCAGCGCAGGCAGGGTCTCGTTCTGAATGGTTGCCGCGCCGCCGCACATCCCTGAGAATTGGCCAGGGGCGGGGAACGGTCACTCGAGGGGCAACATCAGCCCGACCCAAGAAGACGCGGCGCTGCCTGGCCAAGCACACCCGAACAGACAGCATCTTCGCGAAGCGTTCGAACTCGGGCTACAATAAGACGGTTGTCAAGAAGATCTTGGGTTGCAGTCAGGTAGGCTCAGGATTCGCTAAGGTTCACTCAGGAAGCCTGAGGGGGATCGCGTCGGTTTGTGACCGTCGCGGTCCCCGTCTGATGAGAGGCAGGAGCGATCGGCACGATGGGGCGACACTCAAGACCAGGCGGACCGGTTCGGCTAGTCCTTACCCTCTCCGTTCTCGTTGTGTTTGCAGTGGCGATCGTGTTCGCCCTCAGCGGTTGCGCAACTGTGACGCCCGAGGAGGCTGTCGCAGCCGGTCATCCAACCGTCGCCAAGGACACACCGTGCACCTCCTGCAAAGCCAAGGATCACCAGTTTGAGCACCGCGATCCATACAAAGGGGACTGCAGGCTTTGCCACGATACTCAGTCCTGGAACCAGGTGTTCTACTCACACGCGAACGTGGCGTTCAATGAAGGTATGCATCTCGCCGTCGGCTGCGACTATTGCCACACCGAGCAGAACCCCTATCCCTCCGCGAACTGCAGCGGTTGCCATGCGTCGCAACACCCGGTGGTCTTGGACTGCGCCAAGTGCCATCAAGCTGTTGCGTGGCGTCTGCCCACGTTGCCCAAGGAGCACGTCTCGCTCAAGGGCGGGCACAAGGACTTGGAGTGCTTCGACTGCCACAAGGGTGACAACGCGTTTTCACTCCCGAATGGGTGCGCTTCCGCTTCCTGCCATGGCCCATCCAAGCACGGGGGACTGACCGACTGTGCTTCTTGCCACGACCCGAGCTTGGGATGGAAGCCCAAGAAGAGCTTCGACCACAACGACTACTTCGTGCTCTCGGGCCGGCACAAGCAGGTCGAGTGCACCCAATGTCACCCGAACAATCAGTTCGCCGCAGCGAATCCGCAGTGCACTACGTGCCACGGAGTGAAGCACGGTGGTTTGACGAACTGCTCGGCATGCCACACGACAGAGGGGTTCACGCCCTCGACGTTCAAGCACTCCTCCGTCTGGAAGTACTACACGGGAGCGCACAAGAACGTCGCGTGCACGAAGTGCCATCCCTCGGCCCAATACGCCAAGCACATCGGGAACAAGAACTCGTGCGTGTCGTGCCACGGCACTAAGCACGGGGGTCTCTCGAAGTGCGCCGACTGCCACACGACGTCGGCGTTCAAACCTTCGACGTTCGAACACTCTTCCGTCTGGCAGTACTACACGGGAGCGCACAAGAACGTCGCGTGCACGAAGTGCCATCCCTCCGCCCAGTACGCCAAACACATCGGGAACGCGGACTCGTGCGTCTCCTGTCACGGCGTGCAGCACGGCGGCCTCTCGGATTGCCTCGACTGCCACACGACGTCGACGTTCAAACCTTCGACGTTCAAGCACTTCTCCGTCTGGCAGTACTACACGGGAGCGCACAAGAACGTCGCGTGCACGAAGTGTCATCCCGACGGCCAGTACGCCGAGCACATCGGGAACGCGGACTCGTGCGTCTCCTGTCACGGCGTGCAGCACGGCGGCCTCTCGGATTGCCTCGACTGCCACACGACGTCGACGTTCAAACCTTCGACGTTCGAACACTTCTCCGTCTGGCAGTACTACACGGGAGCGCACAAGAACGTCGCGTGTACGAAGTGTCATCCCGACGGCCAGTACGCCGAGCACATCGGGAACGCGGACTCGTGCGTCTCCTGTCACGGCGTGCAGCACGGGGGCCTCTCGGATTGCCTCGACTGCCACACGACCTCGACGTTCAAGCCTTCAACGTTCGAGCACTCTTCTGTGTGGCCGCTCACGGGAGCGCATCAGACGCTTGCGTGCACGAAATGTCATCCCGGTAGCGAGTACGCAAACGCGATCGGCGACCCGTCATCGTGTGGCAACTGCCACGGCGTGATGCATGGCAACCAGACGCAATGCGATCTGTGCCACACGACGAGTACCTTCTCTGAGGTCCATCTCAGCAGCGAATTCACGCACGCCGAAATCGGGTACCACACGGGGCATCCGATCCAAGACGTGTGTCTGGAGTGCCACACCACAGGCAACTTCACGGAGTACGTCTGCAATCAGTGCCACTTCCCGTTTCCTTACCCCTAGGAACGAGAGCGGGCATACGCACCGTCTGCGCCTAGAGGAGCGGTCATCGCACTGCGCCGTGGGTCTGCTGCAGCCGTCGGCAGCGACACAGACAGCGATCTCCGGAATCACGGTCGAGCGTACCTGCTCGGGTGGTACTTGTTCCTTGCATTCGTCGCTCTTACGCCGCTCTTCATGGCTGCCTCGCCGCCTCGATGGGGGTCGCTCTCCGGGTACCTGACTAACGATCCCGTCAGTCTGCCGAAGACCGTGGCGTTCCTGGTGCTGTCCTGCCTTTCCCTCGGCGCGCTGTGCGTGAGCGCGGTCCGAGGGGAATCCGAGCTGCGCTGGCACCCGGTCCTTCTGGTCGTCGTCGCGCTCATCGGCTGGGCAGGGATCTCGACCGCCGTCTCGGCAAGCCCCGCCATGTCGGTGTGGGGAGCGTATGGGCGCAACGAGGGGCTCGTTTCGCTTCTCGGCTATGGCCTGGTCGCCTTCCTTGCGGTGCAGTACGTTCGTTCGACGCGCAATCTGCGCACCCTGATGGTCGCGACGGTCCTCTCCGGATCGCTCGTTTCTGTCTATGCGGTAGTGCAGTACCTCGGCCTGGACCCGATCGAGTGGACGAACGTCACCGGCAGGGTGTGGTCGACGTTCGGCAACGCGGACACGCTTGGCACGTACCTGTTGTTTCCGCTGGCACTCGGGCTCGGACTGGCGCTCTCGACCCCCAAGGGTTGGCGTTGGCTCGGGTGGTGGCTCGCGGCCGCTCTCATTGCCTCGGCGCTCTGGCTGAGCGAGACGAGAGGGGCGTGGCTTGGGGCCGGAGTCATGCTGTTGTGTCTGGTCTTCGCAGGCTGGTATGGGGTCTGGAGGACCTCGCGGCGCTGGAGACTGGCCTTCAGCGGGCTCGTCGTTTTCGTCATTGCGGCGACGGGTGTCGCCATCGCCCTGGTGCGGCGAGGGGCCCCGAATTCCACGGCGTTGTCCTCACAACTTGCGCGCCTCAGCAATGGGCGGACGATTATCTGGCTCACGGGACTGCGCGGTTGGCTGGCGCACCCGATCACAGGCTGGGGACCGGACGGCTTCGCGCGCGCGTTCGAGAGAGCGGTGGGGGCGGACTGGTACGCAGCGGCCGGCGTGGGCTTCGGCTCGGGACTCGCCGGGGCGGCCGACAACGCTCACAACTTCATCATCCAGATCCTGGTGACACTGGGGATCCCAGGCCTGGTACTGGCGACATGGGCGCTCGTGCAGACGGTGATCCAGTCGTTTCGAAGCCTTCGGGTCGCGGAAGGAACCGGCCGGCTGCTTCTGGCCGCGGTGTGGGCGGCGCTGCTCGGGACTGTGGTGTCGCTGATCGTTGGCTTGACCACGCCCATGGTGTCCGTATGGCTCTGGCTGGCGGTCGGTTTGCTCCTTGCCCCTCTGTCGCGTCCTGTCGCGCGAACGGTTCCCAAGGGCATAGTCGTCGTGGTCGGGGCTCTTGGCGTGGCGGTCGCGTTGTGGGCTGCCTCCTGGCTGGTCGCCGATGTTGCTGTGAGCCAGGCCGCGCGGCAGCCGGCAGGCCCCTCCCAAGTGTCAGAACTGCAGAGTGCCGTGCGGCTGAACCCGCTCGTGAACAAGTACCGTTGGCTCGTGGCCGAAGCGATAGTGAGCGAGGCGCTGACCCAGCAGAGCACGGGGCAGAGCCGGCAAGCAGTCGACGATACGATGCAGCGGGCCATTTCTGCGTACGAGGTTGCTGCGTCGGCCGACCCAGGCGACGCTCTCGTGCACGTCGCACTCGCCAACATCCTCGTCAGCTTCGCTGCGCGTCACCCTGGCGGAGATGCAGCCGGGCGCGCTGTCGGGGCGGCGCTGTATGCTGCCGAGCTGGCGCCTCGCAACGCCGCCGTTCTGGTCGCCTTGGCCACAGCCTACGAGGCGGCTGGTCGCCACGAAGATGCGCAGGCTACGGCGCGGCTTGCCCGCGAAGTCGCGCCTGCATACGCCGCGCAGACCCTGGGGTCGCTGGGCCTCGACGCTCCGACGACACCCTAGGAACCAGGGCGGCGAATGGCCGCGACCTCGACCTGGCGGATCCACAAGGGTGCGTCCCTTGACCGTAGCAGAGGATCCTCGGCGTCCACTAGGGTCTACCTGAGGTTGAGACTCAGCAGCTCGTCGCCTGTCGGGCCTGACCCGTGCCTACGAACCACGTCACTGCAGCACGAGGCGGCGGAGTGCGGGCGACGCGGACGCCTCGTACGTGCGCGTGCATAGTCCTGACTTCTGTCGTCCCTGACTACTGTCGTCTTGGCGACCAATCCAGTCGTGGCGTTCCGAAGCTCGCCGAGCACGTCCAACGTGCTTCGCGGGTGGAAGCTAGCTCGAGCGACGACTGCCGCGGGCACATCGCGCTGCTTGGGGATCTGAGGTAGATCCTGCTGGCCGTCACGAGGCCACGTTCTCGCCTGCCCTCGACGCTGCTGGGCATTGACGTCGACAATGAATTTCCTGGAAATCCCTTGTCTGGGATGGGCGCAATATGTGTATATTGTGTGTAGCACGTAACCGTCGTGTTACGTGTGTCCGTATGTCCGCGTCTCCGCGAAGGGGGTACCAGATGGGCAGTAGGCATGGGCCGTCCCGTCGGGCAATACTGATGGGCGCGGTTGTGGTGGGCTTGATCCTGGCGCTGGCCGTGCCAGGCATCGCGTCCGCCGCTTTGAACCCAGCGAACTTCTACTCGTACAGGCCGGGCTCGGGATCGACCACGACTAACTTGAGGCCAACGATCTCGGTGACCGGCTATGACGGGTACGGCGTTCAGGGTTCGACCGCGTACTCGGCGTCTTTGGACGGCATCTCCGTTCGGCCGAAGATCACGTACTACACAGGCTATGGTTACAAGAAGTTCACCCTGACCTACATCCCGACCACGAACCTGTCCAGCGGCAGCCACAAGGTTGTCGTCAGCGTGAAAGACACCAAGGGCCGCCGGTACGGCACGTCCTGGAGCTTCAAGATCCAGGGCGACGCGACCGCTCCGGTCACCACCGCCGGCAGCGCGCTTCCCACGCATCCAGGGTTCTTCGCGATCATGCTCTCGGCCACCGACAGTGGCTCAGGCGTGGCCAGCACCCACTGGAGCTGGGACGACGGGGCCTGGCAGACGGGCACCCTGGCGGCCGGTCCGCTCACCCTCGGGTCCCACCACCTGTCCTTCTACTCCGTAGACAAGGCAGGCAACACCGAGGCCGTCAAGACGATCTCGACCGTCGTGGTCGACTTCCACGCGACCCCGGCGAACAGTTGCACGGTGGCCGGGTGCCACACGCAGAACCTCGCGACGATCCACCTCCGCAACGTCGACGGCTGCGACATGTGCCACGGTGCCGGTGTGACACCGAAGAGCGACTGCACTCTTTCTGAGTGCCATGGCCCCAATCCACACGGTACGACCCACGTGGCGATCCCCAGCTCGACGACGGGGACGTGGACCTGCACGCAGGCCCTCTGCCACGGCGACAACGTGACGACCATCCACCTCGACTGCGCGACCTGCCACGACTCTCAGGACAACAACGTCCAGGAGGTCGTCGAGGCAGGGAACGCGACCTGCGAGAGCTGCCACACCTTCGATCCCGCCGCGTTCCACAACGCAGGGACGTCGCACACGATCACCGGTACGTGCGCCGGCGCGACCTGCCACGGACCTGACGTGTCGCGGATGCACCAGATCGACTTCCGTGGCACCGGCGATCCTCCTCCGGGTTGCTACGGCGCCTGCCACGGTCCGGGCATCACGCCTTCCACCAACTGCAGCAACTGCCACGCAGACACCGTGACGCCGCACGATTCTGCCGCCGCGCATGCTGCCTTCCAGCTGACGGTCGGCGGGGAGACGAGCACGGCGTGCGTCGCGTGCCACGGCACCAATCTCATGGCCCTCCTCGAGGTGACGGGCGAGCACGTGGGTTGCTCGTGCCACGCCTACGCCGATGTCAGAGGCGCCACTGAGTGCGTCAGCTGCCATGAGGGCGCACATGCGGCTCACGGCTTCGACAATGGGCCCTTGGGCCACAACACGACGACCTATCCGAACTCCGGTGCGCTGTCGAAGTACGACGGCTCGCAGGGCGTCGTACTGAAGGACACTGAAGAGGACACCATCACGACCAACTGGTCCCTCCCGCAGAGGAACGTGTTCTGGGGCGCCAGCGATCCCGAGGCTCCTGCGACGGCGATCAAGGGTCTGAACTGGACCTCGGTCATCACGTGCCAGGACTGCCACACGGGTCTGAACGCCTCCGGACCGCACGGTGCGGCCCAGCACTGGGGTATCGACCCGAACTATCCTGGCCCCTACAAGTACGCTGTGCTCGGTGCATCCAAGAAGTCTACGGCTGCAACCAGCACCAGCGGCATCAAGCTCCTCACCGACATGGGCGGCACCCTTGACCTCGATGCGCCGGTCGCGGAAGACGCAACGATCGGCGTCCCCGGGATCCAAGACGGCACCAGCGGACCGTACGCGGTCATCTGCGCGAAGTGCCACGACCTGTTCAACCCGCCCCCGGGCTACGGCGTCAACTCAACCACAACCGTGGACAACGGTTGGAGCAACGCCGGTCCGGACGCCTACGAGGGCCTGCACGGCGCCCACGCAGGTGGTACCGCTCGGAACTCCAACGACTCCGGCCGGTGGGATGGCCGTTCCGACTGCGTCGCATGCCACATCGGTGTGCCGCACGGCTGGAAGCGTCCGCGCCTGCTGGTCAACGCCTACACCGGTCCCTACCCGCTCGGCGGCTCCTGGAATGGCACGGCGTGGGTCGGCTACACTGCCGCCCAGTCCGTGGCGGACCCGGCTCCGTACAATGTCTTCCGCGGAGTTATCATTCCCGAGCAGCCCCTCGCGGGCGGCGGCTTCAACAAGGCCGGCAACGGACCCAACGATGCGAAGGACGATCACTCGCTCAACGCCTTCGGGCTCCCGGTCTGGGATGAGGCGGCATGCGTCTCTTGTGCCGGCGGTAGATTCCCCTACGGCCTAGAGCACAATGGCATCACCAGCGAGCCTGCAAAGATCAAGTAGGCACGATCTACCAGACTCTGCACCTGGAGAGTCAATGCGCGAAGAGGGGGCGGGCAGCGATGCCCGCCCCCTGCGCTGTCAGGGGTTGGCTTCTCCTGCACCCGGCCGTAACCGGTGGGACGCCAGTTGGTTGCTTCGGACACCTCGTCTGGACTTCCGCCAGCCGACCAGCGCGCTTCCGCAGGATATTTCCTTAAGATGCCTTGTCTCAGCAGGCTGCTTTACGTGTATATTGTGTGTAGCGCGCAACGGGCGCGCCGTGTTGTCCTGTACGCATCTTCACGAGGTCAAGGGGGTACCAGATGGGCAGTAGGCATGGGCCGTCCCGTCGGGCAATACTGATGGGCGCGGTTGTGGTGGGCTTGATCCTGGCGCTGGCCGTGCCAGGCATCGCGTCCGCCGCTTTGAACCCAGCGAACTTCTACTCGTACAGGCCGGGCTCGGGATCGACCACGACTAACTTGAGGCCAACGATCTCGGTGACCGGCTATGACGGGTACGGCGTTCAGGGTTCGACCGCGTACTCGGCGTCTTTGGACGGCATCTCCGTTCGGCCGAAGATCACGTACTACACAGGCTATGGTTACAAGAAGTTCACCCTGACCTACATCCCGACCACGAACCTGTCCAGCGGCAGCCACAAGGTTGTCGTCAGCGTGAAAGACACCAAGGGCCGCCGGTACGGCACGTCCTGGAGCTTCAAGATCCAGGGCGACGCGACCGCTCCGGTCACCACCGCCGGCAGCGCGCTTCCCACGCATCCAGGGTTCTTCGCGATCATGCTCTCGGCCACCGACAGTGGCTCAGGCGTGGCCAGCACCCACTGGAGCTGGGACGACGGGGCCTGGCAGACGGGCACCCTGGCGGCCGGTCCGCTCACCCTCGGGTCCCACCACCTGTCCTTCTACTCCGTAGACAAGGCAGGCAACACCGAGGCCGTCAAGACGATCTCGACCGTCGTGGTCGACTTCCACGCGACCCCGGCGAACAGTTGCACGGTGGCCGGGTGCCACACGCAGAACCTCGCGACGATCCACCTCCGCAACGTCGACGGCTGCGACATGTGCCACGGTGCCGGTGTGACACCGAAGAGCGACTGCACTCTTTCTGAGTGCCATGGCCCCAATCCACACGGTACGACCCACGTGGCGATCCCCAGCTCGACGACGGGGACGTGGACCTGCACGCAGGCCCTCTGCCACGGCGACAACGTGACGACCATCCACCTCGACTGCGCGACCTGCCACGACTCTCAGGACAACAACGTCCAGGAGGTCGTCGAGGCAGGGAACGCGACCTGCGAGAGCTGCCACACCTTCGATCCCGCCGCGTTCCACAACGCAGGGACGTCGCACACGATCACCGGTACGTGCGCCGGCGCGACCTGCCACGGACCTGACGTGTCGCGGATGCACCAGATCGACTTCCGTGGCACCGGCGATCCTCCTCCGGGTTGCTACGGCGCCTGCCACGGTCCGGGCATCACGCCTTCCACCAACTGCAGCAACTGCCACGCAGACACCGTGACGCCGCACGATTCTGCCGCCGCGCATGCTGCCTTCCAGCTGACGGTCGGCGGGGAGACGAGCACGGCGTGCGTCGCGTGCCACGGCACCAATCTCATGGCCCTCCTCGAGGTGACGGGCGAGCACGTGGGTTGCTCGTGCCACGCCTACGCCGATGTCAGAGGCGCCACTGAGTGCGTCAGCTGCCATGAGGGCGCACATGCGGCTCACGGCTTCGACATGATGGTTTCCGGCCACAACACCACCACCTACGGTTCTCCCGGAGCCAAGACGAAGTTCGACGGCTCTGAGGGCGTCCTGCTCATGTGGGAGTCTGAGGAGACCACGACGATCACCGGCAAAGCCGCCGGCAACAACGGCACGTACACGGTCGGCCAGGTCGCGCCCGTCACGACCACGTGGGACTTCCCGACGCGTGACGTGTTCTGGGCGAGCACGGACCCGAGCGCTCCTCCGACGGCCATCAAGGGCCTGACGAAGAACTCGGTCATCACGTGCCAGGACTGCCACACCGGTCTGAACGCCTCGGGACCGCACGGCGCGGCTCAGAACTGGGGTCTGGACCCGAACTATCCGGGCGACTACTCCTACGCTGAGCTCACGAAGTACGTGAGCACCAACAATGCGTACTCCAGCGCCATGCCCTTCGGCCAGCCGAACATGATCCTGGATCCGGTGCGCTATGCCACGCCGCTCTCGGTGTCCGGCATCGCGATGTTCCCCGGTGCTGCCACGGGCGCGGACATCACGACCACGTCGGTCAACTCGACGGCGACGGTTCCGGGTTGGGTCCCGGGCGTGAGTGCCCTGGCCAACCGCACCGACGGTACCAAGGGCCCCACGGCCGTCATCTGCGCCAAGTGCCACGACCTGGAGAACGAGTACCCAGGCGGGACCACCGGCACCGCGACCGTCCCCACTGTTGAGGGCTCCAATACGGCTCATGACAGCCACCACCAGGACCAGTTCGACGGGTCCGCTCAGTGCGTGAACTGTCACGTCGGGGTCCCCCACGGCTGGAGGGCTCCGCGTCTACTCGTGAACACCGACGTCGATACGGCTCCGTACTTCGATCCGCAGGCGGTCGGTACCACGCGTAGCACCAGCACCGGCATGCAGACTGGCGACACGCGCCTGCCTGCGGGAGTGTTCGGTGCCGGCTTCAACAGGCAGGGCATGCAGGCGCTTTCCGGCGTCAACAACCACACGCTTGGGCTTGCAGGCGGCATCCAGCCGTACAGCTCGGGCGACGGTTCGCCCACGACGGCTCTCAACTTCGCCCACATCGGCGTGGCCTACTGGGACGAGTCCCAGTGCCAGGCCTGCGGCGATCACGAGGGTGAAAATGCTCCTGCCAAGATCATCACGACCGAGTAGGACTCGAACGTAAGAGTCAGCACGCAGCGTCAGCGCACGACAGGGGGCGGGCAGCGATGCCCGCCCCTTGCGCTGGGATAGCAGGCCTCGCTCGCATCCTGCAGTCGTGATGACATGCACGCTGGATGAGACGGCGTCTGGCGCAGAACTTGCCCATACCAGGACAGCGCGTCCTGCGGGAACGCGCTCGACCATCGACTGCAAGGAAGGCGAGTACGACGGAGTACCCCCGGCATGGACAGCGTCCACTCCCTCGGGCCGCCCAGGACCCCTTCCTCGCGGTATTCCCAAGTCCGCGTAGAGCGAACTGCGACACCGCCCACACCCTCTTGATCTCGACGGACGGCGACTGCGTGGTTGACTCGGTGGAGGCCAGAGCCCTCGGCGAGGTCACGTGATACGTAAGGCTTGGCGCAGGGCCGTCAGGTTCCTCGGGTCGCCGGGTGTGGCGACGTGGCTCCTGGTGCTCGTGGGCGTGTGGTCGATGGTGGCCACATTGGTCCCGCAGGACAACGCTCCGGAGAAGGTCGCCTCATGGGCCGCGGCGCGCCCGCTCATAGAGCCCGCGGTGCGAGCGCTCGGTCTTCACCACGCGTTCACGTCAACAGTGTTCAGGGTTCTCGTCCTCGCTCTGGCCCTGTCGACAGCGCTGTGTGCCTGGCGACGGACCAAGGTCGCGATAATCAGAATGCGCACGCTTCGCAAGGCGGCAGAGGCTGATCAACAGTGGCTGTCCGCGCATCGCGACCTCGAGATCACCTGTGATCTGGCACTCAGCGCGTCGGACGCCGTGTCGAAGGCGACGCAAGCCCTCGAGCACCTGGGCATCAAAGCGAAGAGGGACGGCGGGAGGATCACGGCCGTGTCGCCTGCGTGGGCGGTGTTGGGAAGCCCCGTATTCCACTGGGGGCTCCTCGCGCTCATCGTGGTGGTCCTCGTTGCCAGCCTCCAGCGCTCAAGCGGTCTGATGGGAGTGGCGGTCGGAGAGACGAAGGCCGATGCGCCCGCGTCCTACAAACTGCTCCGTGCGGGGCCCCTGCACGACTGGAGCGACGTACACCGCAGTATTCGCGTCGACACGTTCACCCCGGACTACCGCACGGGGAAGATCGATCGCGGACCTACGCCGACCGTGTCTGTGCTGGACGGATCTGGTCGCGTCGTCAAGACGCAGCTGGTCTACCCCAACATGCCGTTGAGGGCTGGGTCGCTGACGATCCACCCCGCCGACCATGGGCTGTCTGCAATGATCACCCTTCTGAACGCAGCAGGTACCGAGACCGGGCGGTCTGTGCGGCTGGTCGACTTCTCCCAGGAGACCACGGGCGGAACCGTTCCGGTTGAGCCGGTCAGCGTGTTGGACGAGGCCGGCAACGCGCTCCTGAACATCTACGTGGTGGTACCGCTCGACCGCAGCGGCGTTACGTACGTCAACGCCATACCCAAAGACCCCAGGATACGGGCGATCGTCATCGATCCCGAGGGGAAGCCGGTCTTGGACCAGGTCATCCGTCAGGGAGAGGAGACGGTCCTGCCGACAGGCGACAGACTGCGGCTCGATACTGTCGGCTGGTACGCCCGTCTCAACGTGGTCGACGACAAGACGACCGTCTTCCTCTACGCCGCGCTCGCCGTCGCCATGGTCGGCTTGACCCTCACCCTTGTGACTCGACAACAGATCGTCGTGGCGGATGTCTACGAGGGACCGGGCGGTGCGAAGATTGCTGCGACGGTTCGTCTGTGGCGGAACGTGCCCACAAACCTTGAGGAAATAGAGAGCGAGCTCACCAAGACACTCGGGCCCGCCGAGAAGGAGACCACACTGTGACGACAGAGATCCTGTTGATGTGGGCCGCGCTCACGTTCTACGTTGCCGCCACGGCGATGTTCATCTTCGGCGTGACCCTCGGCAAGGAGACGCTCGTCCGAAGTGCGGTGTTCGCGTCGGCGCTCGGCCTCGTTGTCCAGCTCGTGGCGCTCGGCCTGCGCTGGGTGCGCATAGGTCACGGCCCGTACATCGGTTACTACGAGGTGGCGAACCTGTTCACCGTGTTCGTCGTGGCCTTCTTTGTATTCGTGGCATGGCGGAATCCTCGTCTTCGCGCTGCGGGTATCGGCATCATGCCTGTGGCCGTGCTGTTGCTCGGTGGCGCCATGCTCACGCCCAAGGGGGGTCTGCCCCTCAGCCCGAACCTCGCGAGCTACTGGCTCTTCATACACGTAGTCTTCGCGAGCTTGGCGTTCGCTGCCTTCGTGATCTCGTTCGGTCTTGCCATCGCCTACGTCATCAGAGAGCGGTCCGCAGGCGGGGCGTGGGCGAAGCGGCTGGAGAAGCTGCCTGTACAAGAGGTCATGAGCGATCTCACGACCCGGTATGTACTCGCGGGGTTCCTGTTCTGGGCAATCATGATCGTCTCAGGCGCGATCTGGGCCAACCAGGCGTGGGGCCGCTACTGGGGCTGGGATCCAATCGAGACGTGGAGCCTCATCGTGTGGATCATCTACGCGGTGTACCTCCACGTTCGGTTCACGCTCGGCTGGCGTGGGCAGCGTCTCGCGTGGTTCGCGATCATTGCGATGCCGATCTCGCTCTTCGCACTCCTGGGCACTCCTATCGTGTTCAATTCCATCCATGGTGGCTATATCGGCGGGGTCGACGGGTGACTTCGATGCCTAGGCCGGACGTTCAGTCCTCCCGCCGCTGCCCACTCGTTCCAAGTGAGCCAGGGAGTGCGAGCCCTATATCATGAGCATCAACTGGACGGCCATCGTTATCATCATCAACAACTACTTCCACGATCTGGCGACGGGGCTGTTGCTCTCTAGTGCGGTGATCTTGTGGGTGCTCGGTCGCCGGGCGGAAGGGGGAGGCGCAGAGGAACGCCGGGCGCTTGCGCGCGCCTACCCGACACTCGTCCGCTTCGCACAAGGCGCGTTCGTGTGGATCATCCTCGGCGGGATCCCGCGCACGATCTTCTTCACCCGCTACGAGTGGGACCCAGCGGTCATCAACGGGATCGTCCCGGCACTGATCGTCAAGCATCTCTTCATGGTCACCGTGATCATCATCGGCGCGCTCATGTGGATGCGCATGGGGAGACTGGCGCGGGCCGAGATCGCTGAAGGCGGCGACCTGCCCACCTAGTCTCAGGATCGGCCAGCCTTGCGTAGCCGCCGGATCGGTCCGGACTAGCTCGCCTCTTCCTGTTTCGACGACTCCGACCGTCCCGGCATCTTCGGCATCTTGGGCATCTTGCCCTTGGTCATTTGAGACATCTTGGCCATCCCGATGCCCAGAAAGTCGAACTGCTCGCCGTAGTCCTTCATCATCTGCTTCATCGCGCTCAGCATGTAGCGGCGCTTGAAGCCGTCGGGAAGCGACAGGATCTCGGTCATCTTGTTGGCGTAGAAGGACATGTAGCAGCGGCCGAGAGCAATGGTGATGTCCTCGAGCGACATTGAGTACGGTTCGATGATCGGGTCGACAAGATTGTAGTGCGAGTAGTCGAACACGCGGATTCGGTCGTGCATCTCGTCCCACAGAGGCGTGAACGGCATCGGCGTGATGACGGGGAACACGGCGATGTCCGGATTGAGGCGGATGGCCTCGGCCGCTGTGGCCTTGATGGTGTCCCAGGTCTCCTCGGGGAAGCCGATCATGAACGAAGCCTCGACCATGATGTCGTGCGCCTTGAGCAGATCCACCGCCTGCTTGTTCTGGTCTACCGTCGTGCCCTTGTTCAGGCTGCTGAGCATCTCATCCGTGCTTGTCTCGGCGCCCAGATAGACGTGGATGATGCCGGCGTCGTGGTACTTCGGGAGAATGTCCTCGTCACGGATGATGTCCTCGACGCGTGTCTCGATAAGAAGATGCGCGGGCAGCTTGGCCTCGACGAGCAGGTCGAGTATCTGCTCCCAGCGTTCCCGGTCCTTGGTGGGGTACGCGTCGATGAGCGTGATGAACTCCACGGCGTACGTCTCCACCAGGTGGCGCATCTCGTCGACGACTTTCTGTGGGTCGCGCGCCCGCCAGTCCCCGCGCCAGAACAGGCGCTGGCTACAGAAGGCGCACCCCATCATGCATCCGCGTGAGGTCAGGACCGATGCCATGCGTCCATAGGGCTCGACGTTGTAGTGGTAGTCCTCCCAGTCCAGAAGATGCCACGCGACCTCGAGCGAGTCGAGGTCGGCAATGTGCGCCCGCATCGGCGTCGTGACGACCTCGCCGTCCCTCAGAAACGCGATGCCTTGGACCTCGTCGGCGGGACCGGTGGGAAGGGTGGCCATAAGCTCGACGAGCGTGCCCTCGGATTCGCCGCGGAGGATGTAGTCCGCTGTGTTCTCCCGATCAAGGAGCATTTCCTCGTACATGAACGTGGGGTGCGGCCCCCCGATCATGGTGACGATGCTCGGGTCGACCTGCTTGGCGACACCGAGGGCCCTGAGCGCCGCCGGCACGGTTGCGGTACTGATCGCTCCCGTCACAGGGAGGTAGTCCAGGGACATGACGAAGTCGGGCTTGTAGCTCTCGATCTCGGCTCGGATGTCATCGAACGAACGCTTCTTGTTCATGGCGTCGAAGATCTTGGCCTCGTGTCCGGCCTTTATGGCTGCTCCGGCGAGATATGCGAGCTGCAGAGGAGGCCAGTTGCCGATGGTCTGGACGCCCCAGCAGGTGTAAGGCGGCGTGACGAAGAGGATTCTGCTCATGTGAGTGGGGCTCCAATTGCTCAGGGCAAAACGCAGTCTGACAAATATAGCGCTCTTCCAGGGTCCGTTCGAGCTAGCTAGGTACCGGCCGTCGCCACAGAAGGCCGTGCGGTGCGAGTGAATCATGCGCGTTGTCCCATGTGGTGGCCGGAGCGCAGCGACTTGCGCCCTGCTCGACGCAGGGTATACACTCGCCGGCAACCGAATAGCACGCCTGTGACGGGGAGGAGTACCCCGCCCGCAAAGCCTAGAGAGTCGGGGATGGTGGAATCCCGGCGTGAGCGGTCGGAGGGAATGGGCCCCTGAGGTTCCGGAACAAAGGCCTCGCGGCTGACTAGTTCCGGCGGACTCCCACCGATACAAGGGGCCGGGTATTCGGAGGAAGCGGCCAGAGCGTGTGGCCGCGGGGCTCCACGTACCGTCAGGACAAGTGGGCTTGCCGCAGTGTCGGCGGGTCAACAAGGGTGGCACCGCGAGAAGACCTCTCGTCCCTTGAGGATGAGGGGTCTTTGTGTTTCCCGGACTCGAGCGCAAGCCCTCTGGGAGGCGGGGACCACCAAACGGCCAGCGACGTCGGAAGGATGTCGCAGGAAGGGGTAGTGAGATGAGCGACAGGACACGCTACGTGCTCGACGAGAAGGACATGCCGACGGCGTGGTACAACGTGCAGCCGGACCTGGTCACACCGTTGCCACCTCCGCTGGCGCCCGACGGTAGCCCCATCGGGCCGGAGCAGCTCGCGGTGCTCTTCCCGATGGAGTGCATCATGCAGGAGGTGAGCCAGGAGCGCTGGATCGACATTCCGGGCGCCGTGCTCGACGTGTTCAAGACGTACCGGCCGTCGCCCCTGCAACGCGCCCGCCAGCTCGAGAAGAACCTCGGTCTGCCCGAAGGCGTCAAGATCTTCTACAAGTACGAGGGCGTTAGCCCGGCCGGCTCGCACAAACCGAACACCGCCATTGCCCAGGCGTACTACAACAAGCAAGAGGGCATCACCAAGCTCTCGACTGAGACCGGTGCTGGCCAGTGGGGCTCGGCGCTCTCTATCGCTGGGGCCTTCTTCGGCCTGGAGGTCGAAGTATTCATGGTGAAGGTCTCCTTCAACCAGAAGCCGTACCGGCGGATTCTGATGGAGACGTACGGCGCGACGGTGCATGCATCCCCGTCAACCCTCACGAACGCCGGCAAGCACGTGCTCGTGATGGATCCGGAATCGGGCGGGTCGCTCGGCATCGCGATCTCCGAGGCCGTGGAAGTTGCCGCCCAGGACCCCAACTGCCACTACTCTCTTGGGTCCGTCCTCAACCACGTGTGCCTGCACCAGACGGTCATCGGACTCGAGGCCATCAAGCAGATGGAGATGGCGGGCGTCGAGCCCGACGTCGTAATCGGCTGCGTGGGTGGCGGCTCGAATTTCGCCGGTATCGCGTTCCCGTTCTACCAGCGCAAGAAGACCCTTGGCACCAAGACGCGTCTTGTGGCTGTCGAGCCGAAGGCCTGCCCGACGCTTACTGCCGGCGAGTATCGCTACGACCTCGGTGACGAGGCGGGCATGGCGCCGCAGGTCATGATGTACACGCTCGGCCACGACTTCGTGCCGGCGGGAATCCACGCCGGCGGCCTTCGCTACCACGGTGACTCGCCACTCGTCTCTTCGCTCGTGCATGACGGCGAGATGGAAGCCGTTGCGGTGCACCAGATTGCGTGCTTCGACGCTGCGGTCCAGTTCGCTCGCGCCGAAGGCATCCTACCCGCGCCAGAGTCAAGCCACGCAATCCTGGTGGCGATCGAAGAGGCGCTCGCAGCGCGAGAAGCAGGCGAGGACAAGACCGTGCTCTTCAACCTCTCGGGCCACGGTCACTTCGACTTGGCGGCGTACGAGGCGTACCTCTCTGGCACCCTTCAGGACTACGACTACGCTTCCGGCACGACGCTGTGCGAAGTGGAATAGTTCTCTAGCGGCTCGAGACGTGTGGGCCTGCCTTCACCGAGGCAGGCCCACACTCCAGCCGACTGCCGCCTTCGAAGTCAGAGTCATCCATTCGGCACGGCATTTGATGCTCTGAGTGCGGAGCCCTGCCGGGGGCTCGTGGCCGCTTTCCTTTCTTGACACGTGTGTCACTGGCATAGAAAGCTGCGCTGGCAAGACAACTCGCCCGCAATCTCCACGAACTCCCGGCGCGGGCTCCCTTGCTCGTCGCAGGCCGCGTCCGAGCTGGCCACCGACGCCCTTCCCGCCGCGAAACCCGAGACGTCGACGCCCGTTTGCACCGGGCGTCGACGTCTCTGTGTAGCGTGCATATGGGGCTAGCTCGCGCCCAGGCGCGAGCTAGCCTGTCGGACCCGGTCGGGAGTCCCGAGAGGCAGGGATCGGACTAGAGCTGAAGCCTTGCCACCATTGCCGGGGGCAGCGCGGCCACCAGAGAGTTCGAGCGCGGATGCCACGAGCACCGGACGTGCGGCGCTGCTCGGCGCTGCGACCTTCCGTGAAGCGAGTAGGACCCTCGACCGATCAATGATGCCGGCTGGCGCGGTGAAGACGCGGAAGAGAAGAATGAATGAGTATGACAAGACGATGGATGCCGGGCCCTCAGACCCGGGCGACTGAACGTACTCACCGCTACCTTCACACTGTTGCCGTTCGTTCGGCTGTAGTACGCCCGAGAGCCATTTCCGCTCCTGCGGCTGGTGTCTTGGGCGTGCCCGTCGCTTCGTTCGTGGAGTCCTCGAAGTGCCGTCCAGAAGCTGGGCCGAAGGGGGAGAGTAGCGAGTCAGGTGCCATTCCTGAGAAACGTACAGCCGAGCGCGCGCGGAAGCATGACGGGTAAAGTGTCCTGGGCGGGAAGTATGCCCGGCGGAGCTGCAGTGCAGCGGTGCAGCGCCGTTCCGCGGGGACATTGGGGAGGTTCCGTGAGCAGCTGGGCAGGCTGGTACGATGCCCTCGCGAAGCCGTCGTGGACGCCTTCGCCGTCGGCGATCGGCACGATCTGGACGGTGCTCTACCCGATCATTGCGGTCGCCTTCGGCGTTATCGTGGTGAAGGTGATACGAGGCGAGATTCCGAATGCGGTGCTCGTGCCCGTCGCCATCAACGTCGTCAGCAACGTGGCATTCACGCCCATACAGTTCGGCCTTCGGAATCTTCCGCTTGCCGCCGTCGACATCCTCATCGTGCTCGTCACCATCGTGTGGACGATGGTGCTGGTGTGGCCTAGCGCCCGATGGATAGCGTTTGCGCTCGTTCCTTACTTCGTCTGGGTGAGTACCGCTACGGTGCTGCAGCTGTCGATCACGTTCGCGAATAGGTAGGTGCTACGCTTCGGGCACACCCCACGAGTGGGTCCGCAGGGGGACTGAGGAGGTCGGATGCGAGTCGCGCTCGCGCAGATCAACGTCACGGTGGGCGACATCGCAGGCAACGTCAGTCGCTCCGTTCGGGCGATACAGGATGCCGAAGCACGGGGTGCGACGTGCACGCTCCTGCCCGAACTCGCCGTCACCGGCTATCCCCCCGAGGACCTTCTCGCGAAGGCGCACTTCGTCGACGAGAACATGGAAGGACTCGAGCAGATCGCAGGATCGTGCAGGCATTCGGCGATCGTGGGATTCGTCGACCGCGTCGGCGACGCCCTCTACAACGCATCGGCGCTGTGTGGCAACGGCCGCGTGCTGCAGATCTATCACAAGAGACGTCTTCCGAACTACAGCGTGTTCGACGAGCGCCGGTATTTCGTGCCGGGCGAGAGCCAGGGCCTCGTCGAGCTGGGCGGAACGATGTTCTCGACAACGATCTGTGAGGACATCTGGGTGCCTGACCTCGTCCGAGTCGACGTGGACAGCGGCGCTTCGGCCCTGCTGAACATCTCGGCGTCGCCGTTCCATGCTGGCAAGGCGCAGGCGCGGGAGGACATGCTTCGACAGCGCGCGCGAGAGACGGGCACTTGGCTCGCGTACTGCAACCTTGTCGGCGGCCAGGACGAGCTCATCTTCGATGGACGTTCGGTGGTGATCTCAGCATCCGGGGACGTCATTGCGCGGGGGGCTGCCTTCGCCGAGGACCTTCTGTTCGCTGACATGGAGCCGGATGCGCAGGTCGGTGCATCCGCCGAGGTCGCCCGGCACCTCGACGCGAACGAAGAGGTCTGGGGTGCGCTGACACTGGGCGTGAGGGACTACCTGGGCAAGAACGGCTTCGCCGACGCGGTCATTGGGCTCTCCGGCGGGATCGACTCGGCTCTGACCGCAGCGATCGCCGTCGACGCGCTCGGCGCCCAACACGTGCACGGCGTCATGATGCCGAGCCGGTACTCGTCGGGAGGCAGCCTGGCAGACGCTCGAGCGCTCGCCGCGAACCTGGGAATCGAAGCCTTCGAGCTTCCTGTGGAGGCGGCCTTCCAAGCCTTTGAGAGCACGCTCGCGACGGCCTTCATCGGGCGAGAGAGCGACATCACCGAGGAGAACCTGCAGGCTCGCGTGCGCGGGACCCTGCTGATGGCGCTGTCGAACAAGTTCGGGTGGATCGTGCTCGCTACGGGGAACAAGAGCGAGCTGTCGGTGGGCTACTCGACGCTCTATGGCGACATGGTCGGCGGATTCGCCCCATTGAAGGACGTGTTCAAGACGCGAGTCTACGAACTGGCCCGGTGGCGCAACTCCTCGGCGGACGGGTGCAGGACCGGAGGCGCCGACTCGGCAGTCATCCCCGAGGCGACCCTCACCAAGCCACCGTCGGCGGAGCTCAGACCCGGACAGACCGACCAGGACACGCTGCCGCCATACGGCGTGCTCGACGTCGTGCTCGAGCGCTACGTGGAGCAGGACGCTTCACAGGACTCCATCGCAGGAGAGGGTTTCGACGCCGAGATGGTGACCCGTATCTGCCGCTTGGTGGACGTCGCCGAATACAAGCGGCGACAGGGCCCGATGGGCATCCGCATCACGCCGAAGGCGTTCGGCAAAGATCGGCGGATGCCAGTCACCAACGGGTACCGCGGCTGAGCCCGGGATGACCCGCCCCGGGTTCAGGCTCGAGTTCGTTCCGTGGACGTGGGAGCGTTTCGGAGAGGTTCGCGATCTCCGCTACGAGGTCCTGCACGCGCCCTTCGGCGTGCTGGGAGACGACGACTGGAACGATGACGACCCGGCGTCCAAACACCTCGTCGCAATCGCCGAAGATGGCCAGATCGTCGGGTATGCGCGTCTGATCTTGGAGCATGATGAGGCGCAGATCCGGCAGGTTGCCGTCGCGTTCGGCTGGCAGCGTTCGGGGGTGGGGAGTGCGCTCATGCAGGCCGTCGTCGCCGATGCCCTCGAGCGGGGTGCGCGTGAGGTCTGGTTGAACGCGCGCGCGTCGGCCTTGGGCTTCTACGGGCGTCTCGGCTTCGTCGCAGTCAGCGAGGTGTTCACGACTGGGAAGACAGGTCTGCCGCACAGGAGGATGGAGTACCGCGGCTTCGGGGAGTAGTCGGCGCTGCGGCGAGCAGGCACCGGCGTGGCCGCCAGCACGTGCCTGCACTGCCGTGAAGACGCGCCTTCTCAGGCCCGGCAGCGCCGACGCGCGTGCGCTATGGTTGCATAGACTCTTTCTGATTGTGTATCGAAGGCCGAATCGAGGGAACCGTCATGATCAAGGTCGCCGTGTGGGGTACGGGAATGATGGGCCAGGGACTGCTGGGCTACGTCCTCGATCGGCCGGAGGGCGCAGAACTGGTCGGAGCCATTGTCACGAATCCCGCCAAGGAGGGCGTCACCGTCGGCGAATTGCTGGATCGGGATTGCGACGTGCAGATGACCACCGACTTCGAGTCGGTGCTCGCGAAACGTCCGGACGTCGTGTGCATCTGCACTCAGAGCTTCCTGCACGAGATCACCGATCAGGTCGAGCCTTCGGTGAGGGCCGGCGCGAACGTGCTGTGCATCGCCGAGAAGCTCGCGTACCCGTGGGCGAGCGATCCGGAGTGGGCCGAGCGCTTCGATGCTCTGGCGAGAGAGCACGGCGTCTCGATCCTCGGAACGGGCATCAATCCTGGCTTCGTTCTTGACGCGCTCATTATCACGTTGACGTCGATTTGTCTGCGCGTAGACCGTATCGAGGCGCAGCGCGTCAATGACCTCTCGCCGTTCGGTCCCACCGTGATGAGGACCCAGGGCGTCGGCATGACGGTCGGGGAGTTCGAGCGCGGTGTCGCCGACGGTACCATCGTGGGGCACATCGGATTCCCGGAGTCCATCCACCTCATCGGACGTGCCCTCGGTTGGTCGATCGGCCGCATCGAGGAGACTCGTGAGCCGATCGTGACCAGCGTGGAGCGCTCGACTCCGCACGTGCGCGTCGCTCCCGGTGACGTGGCCGGCTGCAAGCAGATTGGTCGCGGGTACGTCAACGATGAGCTCAAGATCGAGCTCGTCCACCCGCAGCAGATCCATCCCGAGATGGAGGGGGTGGACACCGGCGACTATATCCGCATCTTCGGCGATCCCTTCGTAGACGCCGCAACAAGCCCCGAGATCCCGGGCGGCAAGGGCACGTATGCGAGCACCGGCAACTACATCCCTCTCATCGGTTCCGCGCCTGCCGGCATGCTCACGATGGTCGACATGCCGCTGCCTCGCTTCTGGGCGCCGAGTCTCTAGGGGGTCTGCTGTGAAGGAAGAGGTTCGCTGCAGGGCCGACGATTGGGTAGAGGTCGAGGCGGTGCTCCTGGAACCCTCGGAGCGCGCAAGCGGGCTTCCGCCCGAGACCGCCGAGAAACCCCTCGTCATGTGGATCAAGGGATACGCTCGCCGAAGCGCCTCGCTGGGCGAGCAGCTGGAGATCGAGACCGTGACCGGCCGTGTTCTGACCGGGCAGCTCTCTGCGGTCAACCCGGGCTACACGCACACCTTCGGTCAGCCGGCGCCCGAGCTCGTGCACGTTGGGCGAGACCTGCGCGAGCGCCTCGCGGAGTATCGCGCGGGCGAGGGACCCGCCGCTTGGCGCTCACAGGGTGGTGAGGCCTGATGGCTGGCCACTCCTCGGACGCGATCATGGCCCGTCGCGGCGAGATCATGAAGCGTGCTCTCGGCATGGACTACGCCGAGTTCGAACGCACGCCGATCGCGTTCGACTACGAGGCGATGATGGCGGCGCACGGCTACACACTCGACGACATCACGCGGATCCAGACGGAGGCAGGCGTGGGTAACACGCCACTGCTCGAACTCAGGAACCTTACCGACCTCGTTCGTTCGTACGCAGATCCCGGCATGGGGGCCCGGATCTTCGTCAAGGACGAAGCCGCGAACATGGCCGGCTCCTTCAAGGACCGCCGAGCGAGCATGAGCACGCACGTGGCTCGCGAGAAAGGCTACAAGGGCGTCATAGCCGCGACGTCGGGCAACTACGGTGCAGCGGTCGCCAGCCAGGCCGCGCGCGCGAGTCTGAAGTGCATCGTCTGCCAGGAGGCGTTCGACTCACGCCACATCGGGCAGCCCGAGATCATCGAGAAGAGCCGCATCTGCGAGGCGTTCGGCGCAGAAGTCATACAAATGACCGTCGGCCCCGAGCTCTTCAGCCACATGCTCGCCCTTCTGGACCAGACCGGCTACTTCGCCGCATCGCTGTATTCGACCTTCGGCGTCTCGGGCATCGAGACTCTCGGCGCGGAGATCGCGCGGGAGGTGACGGAGCTCACGGGCGCACCGCCCACGCACGTAGTCATCACTCACGCGGGCGGAGGCAATACCACGGGCACGGCGCGCGGGCTCAAGCGCGCCGGCGCGACCGGGACGCAGATCGTGAGCGCGTCGGTCGACCTCTCCGGCCTGCACATGGCGAGCGATACCGACTTCAATCGAAAGAGCTTCACCACGGGCCACACCGGCTTCGGCGTGCCCTTCGCCAGCTGGCCGGATCGCGCGGACGTGCCGCGTAATGCAGCCAGAGCGCTTCGCTACATGGACCGCTACCTCACGGTGACGCAGGGCGAGGTCTTCTACGTCACCGAGGCCATGTCCAAGGTCGAGGGGCTCGAACGCGGGCCGTCGGGCAACACGGCTATGGCAGCCGCTCTCTCACTGGCGCGCGACCTGCCGCGAGAAGCGACGGTCGTGGTGCAGGAGACGGAGTACACCGGCGCAGGCAAGCACCACTGGGCGCAGCTCAACTTCGCGCGGGCGATGGGGGTCGAGGTCCGAGCGGGTGATCCTGCCGAGAGCGTGCCCGGCAAGGCGATCGTCATCCCCGAGCGCCCCGAGCAGATCCGCGCGAAGGACTTCGATCTGGGGCGCATGCGTCGCAGCTACATTCGAAACGCGCTCGACCGCTCTCCGGAGGGCTACGTGCCGACGGCCACGGACGTCGAGTTCCTTGCCAAGGACACCAACACCGATGCTGAGACCGTCGAGCGCCTGATCGCCGAGCTCAAGGAGGCCTGAGATGGTTCGTCCGGACACCTTCAAAGAGGTGCGGGCGCATCTTGCCCAGCTGTCCGACGCAGAGCTGGAGGCACGCTTCTGGCAGCTGTCCGGCCAGGTCGTGGAGCCGCTGGTCGAGCTGGCACGCACGCACACGTCACCGTCGATCGAGCGCTCGGTGCTTATGCGCATGGGCGTGGATTCGCTCAACTGCAAGGCAGTCGTCGCCGAGTGCGAGAAGCGCGGTCTTCTGCGCCACGGTGCCGGACACGTACTGTTCGAGTGCATGAGCCAGTGGGGCTGCCCGGCGCCTGAGGCCGCCTCTCGTCTTGCCGAGGGCGACGGTTGGGAGATCGCCGAGACGAAGTGGGGAGGCGCGCGGTGACGACGTTCCAGCCGCGCGACGAGCCGCTCGATCCGGACCAGAAGCTCGACGTCGAGCGCCTCCTGGACGGCATCGAGCACTACCGGCCCCGCCGGCGGGGCTGGACGTGGCGCGAGCAGGTCCCCGACCAGCGCGCGTACGAGTTCACCTACCACGAGACGTCGAAGCCACTCGAGCGAAGCGTTCCGCTCCCCGCTGCGCACTACTTCGACAACATCGACCCGCAGCCGGACTGCGTGGTCACGACCGAGATCGCCTCGGGCCGCTTCGAGGACGACATCCGTCGCATGAGAATGGCCGCTTGGCACGGAGCCGACCACCTCATGGTCATCCGCACCGCAGGCCAGAGCCACATAGACGGCCTGCTCGAGGGCACGCCTGAAGGAGTCGGCGGCATCGCGGTCACGCGCAAGCAGGTACGAGTCACTCGCCGTGCGCTCGATCTGATCGAAGACGAGGTCGGCAGGCCCATCGACTTCCACAGCTATGTGAGCGGCGTGGCCGGCCCGGAGATCGCGGTCATGTTCGCCGAGGAGGGCGTGAACGGCGCTCACCAGGACCCGCAGTACAACGTGCTGTACCGCAACATCAACATGTACCGCAGCTTCGTCGATGCAGCCGAGGCCAAGCGCGTCATGGCCAGCGCCGACATGCTGCAGATCGACGGCGCGCACAACGCCAACGCCACCGCGATCAAGGCGTGGAAGGTGATGCCCGAGCTTCTCGTGCAGCACGCCATCAACTGCGCGTACTCGGTGGCCGTCGGCATGCCGAAGGAGAGCGTTGCACTCTCCACAGTGCCTCCAGACGCACCACCTGCACCCTGCATGCGCATGGACCTGCCGTACGCAATCGCCCTGCGCGACCTCTTCGGCGAGTACAAGATGCGGGCGCAGCAGAACACCCGCTACATGGAATCAGACGGACGCGAGGCGACCGTGAGCCACGTCATGAACCTCATGATCTCGCGCCTCACAAGCGCGGACATCCAGTCGACGATCACACCCGACGAGGGTCGCAACGTGCCGTGGCACTACAACAGCATCGCCGCCGTGGAGACGGCCAAGCAGTCGCTGGTGGGGATGGACGGTCTCCGCGAGATGGTCAAGGTCGACCGCGAGAATCCCGAACTCAAGGCGCGCGTACGCGAGCTCAAAGAGCGCGCCGTCCTGTTCCTCGAGGCGATGCTGGCCGACGGTGGGTACTTCGCAGGTGTCGAGAACGCCTACTTCGTCGACTCCGGCGAGTACCCCGAAACGCACGACGACGGTATTGTTCGCCATGCGAACGGTGGCGTTGCCGTGGGCACCATCGTCGAGCGTGCCGCCGACTACCTCGCGCCAGTGTGCCACCACTTCGGCTGCAACAACCTGCCCGAAGGCTTTAGGGGTGAGGACCTCGGCGAGAAGACGCCGTGTGCACTGATCGACGGGTGCACGCTGTGTGACGACTCGAAGATCCCGTTCATTGACGAGCTCGACCCCGAGGACAACGTCAACGTGCGCCTCGCGCAGACCGCCGATGACCGCAAGCGGGGCCTTATCCGGCCCGAGGTCGAGTGGTCCGGTGACGGCGTAGTCGTCGTGACGATGTTCCTCCCCGCATCCGAGCGCGTGTCCGAAGCCGCCTCCCTCGAGATCGGCCGCATGATGAATCTCTCGAAATGCAAAGTCATACACAAGCGGGTCATGCACCCCGCGGAGGGCACGCTCATCGAGCTGAAGGGGCGTCTCGAGGTCGCGATCGATCCTGCCGCCCTGACGATCCCCGAGCCGCCGGAGGTCCTGACTGATGAGGAGATACGTGAGTTCGTCCAGTCACGCCACCTAAAGGTTGTGGCCGCCACGGTGGGCGAGGACGAGCATTCTGTGGGGATGCGCGAGATCATCGACATCAAGCACGGTGGACTCGAGAAGTGGGGCTTCGCCGCCGAGTACCTCGGCACGTCGGTCCTGATCGAGAAGGTGCTGGACGCCGCCATCGAGCACGCGGCGCAGGCCGTCCTCATCTCGACGATCATCACGCACAACGACATTCACCGCCAGAACATGGAGAAGCTATCTGACCTCGCTATCGAGAAGGGCGTGCGTGACAAGCTGCTTCTCATCGCGGGCGGGACGCAGGTCACCGACGCGCTTGCGCGCGAGTGGGGCATGGACGCCGGCTTCGGACGCAGGACCAAGGGAATCGACGTCGCAAGCTTCATTGTGAGGGCGCTGCGCGAGCGAGAAGCGTAGCGTAGCGGGCAGGGGGATCTTGCGTGGAGCCAGACGGACATCCAGTTGACGCATTGGTCGCCGAGATCGGCTCGACAACGACCGTCGTGAGCGCATTCGAGGGACTGGCCGACTGGCCGGCTACCGAGCCGAAGCTCATCGGCCAGGGACTCGCCCCCACGTCCGTGGCACAGGGTGACGTCGGCATCGGCGTGGATGCGGCGCGTGCCGAGCTGGAGGCCGCAGCAGGGCGACTGGATCCCGCGATCACGCTCGCGACCTCGTCGGCAGCGGGCGGATTGCGCATGACCATCCACGGTCTTACGCAGAAGATGACGGCGATGGCCGCGCATGAGGCCGCACTTGGCGCTGGCGGCGTCGTCGAGTACCAGACGGCAGGTCGGCTCCGCGAGATGGATCTGCGTCGTATCGATGAGGTCACGCCGGGCCTCATCCTGCTCGCCGGTGGTGTCGAGGGTGGAGACTTCGAGACCGTGCTCTTCAACGCACGGCAGCTGACCGAGCTCGAAGCTCGGCCTATCTTGATCTACGGCGGCAACTCGGTCGTGCGTGACGAAGCGCGAGAGACGCTCGAGCACGCCGGCTTCAAAGTCAAGGTCACGTCGAATGTCTATCCGAGCGTCGACGAGCTCGACATTCTGCCCGCGCGCGCGGTCATCCACGATGCGTTCGAGGAGCACATCGTGCACGCTCCGGGCATGGAGCGCATCGGCGAGTACGTGACCGGATCGATCCTGCCGACCCCGGGAGCGGTACTCCTGACAGCCGAGAAGCTCGCCGAGGCGGTTGGCGATCTCGTCGTAGTCGACGTCGGCGGCGCCACGACCGACGTCCACTCTGTGACCGACGGTAGCACCGAGTTCGCGGCGATCGCCTCCGGCCCCGAGCCGCACTCCAAGCGGACTGTCGAGGGCGATCTCGGGACGTTCGTGAGCGCTCGGCACGTGGCGGAGCTGATGCCCGCATCCGAGCAGCCGGAACAGTTGCCGCCCGCGGTTCCGGCCACGCCGCAAGAGATGCGCTCTGCGGTCGCACTTGCGCGGATGGCGGCTGTCACCGCCATGGAACGGCATGCGGGGCGGCTGGTGCACTTGTTCACGCCGCAGGGGCGCCAGACCATTGCCAAGGGCCGAGACCTGACCGCATGCCGGATCGTCGTCGGCACGGGTGGGGCGCTTGCGCGACTTCCGGGCGGCGAATCGATTCTCGAAGCCACGCTGGGTCGCAGCGGCGGAGGAGAGCGGCTTCTGCCTCCGCCCGACGCCCGCTGTGTGATCGACCACGACTACGTGTTCGCGTGCTGTGGCGCTCTGCTCGGCTCCTTCGAGACCGCCGCCGTGGTGGCGCTCGCGCTTCAAAGCACCGGCCTACGGGTCTGATCGCCCGAATGACGACACGAATGGGAGACGTGCGCATGCTAGCTCGTCCGACCGTCACCGTGGATCTGGCCAAGATCGCTGAGAATGCGCGCACGGTCGTCTCAATGATGCGCGGCATCGACGTCGTCGGCGTCACGAAGGTGACGTGTGGCTCAACCGACGTCGCGCGAGCGATGCTCGCGGGGGGCGTGGTCGCGCTGGGCGATTCCCGGCTGGAGAACATCGAGCGAATGCGGGCCGATGGGTTGGACGTGCCCTTCTGGCTCCTGCGTGCGCCCACTCCGGACCTTGCCGAGGAGACCGTGCGCCTGGCGGACGTCTCCTTGGAGAGCGAGATCGAAACGGTCGAGGCGCTCGATGCGGCGGCCGGCCGCATCGGTCGTCGGCACGCGATCGTCGTCATGGTCGACGTGGGAGACCTTCGCGAAGGCATGATGCCGGATGAGCTGCATTCCTTCATAGAGCGTGCGGCCATGTTTGCGAACGTCGATATCGTCGGCCTGGGTACCAGTCTCACCTGCTACGGCGGAGTGGTTCCAACCGAGAAGAACCTAGGCGAACTAGCGTCCCTCACAGCATGGGCAGAGCAAACGCTGGGCAGGCCGCTGCTCGTCTCAGGGGGGATGTCCAGCTCTATCGGACTGGCCGCAGCTGGCCGGTTGCCTGCCGCCGTAGACAACCTGCGCATCGGCGAGAGCATTATCCTCGGGGTGAGCACCGTGACGCGGGAACGAATCCTCGATCTGCACGTCGACGCGATCACGGTAGCGGCGCCTGTGATCGAGTCAAGGGTCAAGCCGTCCGCCCCGATCGGCGAGATCGCACAGGACGCCTTCGGCGGCCACCCGGTCTTCGAGGACCGCGGGCCTCGTCGTCGTGCCGTCTGTGCCCTCGGACGGCAGGACGCGCCCGCCGAGGGTCTGCGACCCGTCGACCCGCGTGTGCTGGTGCTCGGCGCTTCGAGTGACCATCTCATTCTCGACGTGCACGACTTGCCCAAGCCGCCTGAGCTGGGGGAAGCGGTCGTATTCCTTCCGAACTATGCAGCGACACTCGCGTTGTTCACATCGCCCTACGTGCGCAAGGTCTACCTCGGGACGGGCTGACGCTCGTTGGTCGAACGCTCATCTGGGTACGCTAGTCTTGGGGTGTCCCTTGTCCTACGCTGAGGGACGTCTCCAGTTGCCGGCGCGACGGCAGAGAGCCGTCGGCTGGTAGTCCGTTCACCGACGATCGAGGAGGGGCTTCATGCCGAAGATCACGCACGCAGATGTCCACGTTCCGGCCGACGTGCCGGTCGAGATGCGCGAGACCTACGTCGAGAACTACCTCAAGGCCACGCGCGGCACCGGGCGCCTCATGCTCTTTGCGTGTGACCAGAAGATCGAGCACATGAACGATGATTTCTACGGAGAAAGCATCGCCGAGGAGGACGCGTACCCGGAGCACCTGTTCCGCATCGGGTCTCAAGGCGTCGTCGGTATCCTGGCGGGTCAACGCGGTCTGATCGCCCACTATGCGGCCGACTACCCTGCGATCAACTACCTCGTGAAGATGAACAGCAAGACCCACCTCGTCAAGACGTCGCAGGACGACCCATACAGCCCGCAGCTCTACGATATCCAGACCGTGCTGGACCTGCGCGACAACGGCGTGAACGTCGTCGGCATCGGCTACACCATCTACCTCGGCTCGGAGTACGAGTCGACCATGATGACCGAGGCCGCCCAGCTCATCGCCGACGCGCATGCGAACGGCCTGCTCGTGGTGCTCTGGATCTACCCGCGCGGCAAGGCTGTCGCCAACGAGAAGGACGGACACCTCATCGCCGGAGCAGCCGGCGTCGCCTGCTGCCTCGGCTCGGACTTTGTGAAGGTGAACCCGCCGAAGGGCGATGAGAACGTGTCGTCCGCGATCAAGATCAAGGAGGCCGCGGCAGCTGCCGGCCGTACAGGCCTTGTGTGCGCAGGCGGCTCGACCGTGGACGCCGAGGTCTTCCTGAACCAGCTCTGGGAGCAGATCCACATCGGCGGTGCGATGGGGAACGCGACCGGGCGGAACATCCACCAGCGCTCGCTGGATGAGGCCGTGAGGCTCACGAAGGCGATCTCCGCGGTGACGCTCGGCGACTACGGTCTGGTCGACGCCGTGAAGGTCTTCAAGGGCGAGGCGGACTTCAGCGTCTGACGTTGGCCCCTGGCTCGCATAAGTCACGGCACCACTCGGGACACCCCGGTGGTGCCGTGATAGCGTGTACGGCACAATCACGCGGGACGAACTCAGCGGCAGCTGAGCAAACGAGCACGTAGCGACAGGGGACCGATGTCGATCACCGACTGGTTCAAGGCACGCGAAGAGAAGCGCTACACCCAGCCCGGCATGGGCCCGCGCGGGACCTCGGACGTATCTGACGGCATCTGGATCAAGTGCGACGAGTGCAAGCGCGTCATCTACGAGGACGAACTCGTCGAGAACGTGCGGGTGTGCAAGTACTGTGGCCACCACTTCGAGCTGACCGCACCGGAACGCATCCTGCTGCTCTCCGACGGGGACAGCTTCGTCGAGATGGACGCTGGCTTGGAGTCTGGCGACCCGCTCGAGTTCGTGGCAGCCAAGACCTACCTTCAGAGCCTCGAGGGTGCGCGCGAGAAATCCGGGCTGCCCGAGGCGATCATCACGGGCGTCGCGAGCATTGGCGGCCACCCGGTAGTGCTCGGCGCCATGGATTTCCGGTTCATCGGAGCGTCGATGGGCTCGGTCGTGGGCGAGAAGGTCACCCGGGCGTTCGAGCACGCGACCATGGAACGTTTGCCGGTGGTTCTCGTGTGCGCTTCGGGTGGAGCGCGGATGCAGGAAGGCATGCTCTCACTCATGCAGATGGCGAAGACGGCCGCTGCGGTGCGCAGGCACGATGAGGCGGGTCTCGCGTACGTCGCCGTGCTGACGAATCCCACGTACGGCGGCGTGACCGCTTCGTTCGCCACCCTGGGCGACGTGCTCATCGCGGAGCCGGGCGCGATGATCGGCTTCGCGGGTCCGGTCGTCATCGAGCACACGATCCGCCAGAAGCTGCCGAAGGGCTTCCAAACGGCCGAATCACTCCTCCAGCACGGTCTCCTCGACGAGGTCGTACAGCGCAGACACCTGCCCGAACGCCTGGGTCGCTATCTGGACTATCTGGCCTCCCCTGCCGATCGTGCGGCTGAGGGTGGCGCGGCCTGATGGCGCGCCACGTCATGGAATTCGAGCGGCCGCTCGTCGAGCTGGAAGAGAAGCTTGCCGAGCTTAGGAAGCTCGATATCACCGTAGACTCCGAACTCGCGTCCGAGACCGAGGAGCTGGCGCGCACCATCGAACTGCTACGCGTCGAGATCTACGAACACCTGACGCCTTGGGCGCGCGTGCAGATCAGCCGCCACCCGGACCGCCCTAGGCTGGACGACTACCTCTACACGCTCTTTGTCGAGGTCATCGAGCTTCATGGCGATCGCGCGTTCGATGACGACGAAGCGGTCTTCACTGGTCTGGCGACCTTGGGCGGACGCCGTGTCGTCGTCCTCGGGCACCGGAAGGGCAAAGACACGAAGTCGAACGTCAAGCGCAACTTCGGCAGCCCTCACCCCGAGGGTTATCGCAAGGCGATGCGGATCATGAGGCTGGCCGAGAAGTTCGGCCTGCCCGTCGTGAGCTTCCTCGACACCGCCGGCGCGTATCCGGGAGTCGAGGACGAGGACCGCGGTCAGGGTCTGGCCATCGCCCAGTCACTCTCGCTGCTCTCGGGCCTGCGCGTGCCGGTCGTCGTGGTGGGCATCGGAGAGGGCGGGAGCGGGGGTGCCCTCGCGATAGGCTTCGGCGACCGGCTCATCATGCTCGAGAACGCGTACTACTCGGTCATCACACCCGAATCGTGTGCGTCGATCCTCTACAAGGACGCGGGCCAAGCCGAGGCGGTTGCGCCATGCCTTCGGATGACCGCGGAGGATCTTGTCGAGTTGGGCATCGCCGATGAGCTCGTGCCGGAGCCCCTGGGCGGGGCCCAGTACGATCCGGATGCCGTCTTCCCGCTCGTGCGCGCGTCGCTCGATCGTGCCCTGGATGACCTTGCCCCTATCGACCTGGAAACGCTGGTTTCCAGGCGATATCAGCGGCTCAGGGGCATAGGTCATGTGATCGAGAGTTCTGGCGCGGCCACGTGACGTCTCTGGTACCAGCCGCCAGTGCACCCGGACTCCTACCCGACGGAGGGAGCTAACGTGACTGCGGACAGCGGCCTTGCGACCGAGATGGGTGACGTCAAGCGAGTCGGAATGCTGTTCTCCGGCGGCCCTGCGCCGGCAGCGAACGCGGTGATCTCGGCGTGTACGCTCGCGTTCCTGAACGCGGGGATTCCGGTCGTGGGCTTTCTCGACGGCTACGAGGACCTGGAGCGCTACTCTCCGGACAGGCCCTTGCGCGAGGGCGTCGACTGGATCTGTTTGAACCGGTCGGACGTCACGGGTATTCGCAACGAGAAGGCGATCATCCTTCGCACCTCGCGCGCGAATCCCGGCAAGGATATCGCCTCGCTCGACGACCTCGCGGATCCGGTGAAGAACGCCAAGTTGAGGTCGGTCTTCATGGCGTTGGAGGCGCACAAGATAGACGCGCTCGTCACGATCGGCGGCGACGACACCCTCAAGACCGCGAACTACCTGTACCGCATCCAGGACATGGTCGAGGGCCTCCGGCCCGTTCGGATCATCCACCTCCCGAAGACCATCGATAACGACTACTACGGCATCGACTGGACGTTCGGATTCACGTCTGCAGCGCACTTTGCAGCCAAGGAGATCCGGAACCTGAGCGCTGACGCGAAGTCGACCAAGGTCTGGTACGTGCTGGAGCTGATGGGCCGTAAGGCCGGCTGGCTGACGTACGCGGCGGGGATCGCCGGAGAGGCCACCCGGATGATCTCCGTCGAGGACTTGGGCGGGGGCGAGTTCGATGTCGTGGCTGCCGCCGAAGACCTGGCCGAGCTGATGGATGCGCGCAACATGGACGGCCGCTGCTACGGCATCGTCTGTGTCGCGGAAGGTCTTGCCGATCACCTCCCCGACGAGCAACGCCCGACGGCGAAGGACGAGCACGGCAACGTCGTGCTCGGGTCCGCCGAGGTGGGCCGACTGCTCTCCGAGAGGATGGAGGACGCGTACAAGCTCCGCACGGGCGAGGCGATGAAGGTGCGCTGGAAGCAGATCGGTTACGAGACCCGCTGCGCGGAGCCCATCGCGTTCGACATCATGCTCGGTTCACAACTGGGATTCGGGGCGTTTCGTGCGGTGATAGAGCAAGGCCTATCAGGCCACATGGTGAGCGTCGAAGATCAGCTTGCCTTGCGCTACGTGCCCTTCGACGAACTCATCGACCCACAAACTCTGAGGACGCGGATCCGCTACATCGACACCCGAAGCGACTTCTACCGACTCGCCCGTGCGCTCGAGTATCAGCGTTCGTCGTTCCTCGACATAGGGTGCGAGTAGAACCCTCGGCCCGTCTCGTTGGGTACGGCTCCCCGAGGCGTGGCGTGGACAGCAGCGGCGTCTGGTCCAGGGCGTGCAACGTCCTCTCGCGCTGGTCGTCTGCTACGATGAATGCCCGTCGCCAGCAGAGTCGCAACCAGCGTCTGAGGTCGGGCATCGGCAGCTAGCAGCGTCGTTTCGCAGCCATATCACGGGAGGTCGCGCGCTATGTCGTGGGGTCTTGAGAACCGCATGTCGCGCATCATTCGTCCGCAGGACGGACGCACGGTCATGCTCGCCGTCGACCACGGTTACTTCCTCGGCCCGACGACGGGTCTCGAATGCCCGCACGACAGCGTCATGCCGCTCGCGCCGTACGCCGACACGCTCATGCTGACCCGAGGCATGTTGCGCTCCTCGATCGACAGCAATGTGGACGTGCCGATCGTGCTTCGGGTCTCCGGCGCGAATAGCGTTCTGGACGAAGACCTCTCGAACGAGACGATCATCACGTCTGTGGAGGAGTGCCTCCGACTGAACGCGGTGGGAATGGCGTTGTCGATCTTCGTCGGCTCGCCGCACCAGCACAAGAACATCAGGAACCTGGCGAAACTGGTCGACGAAGGCGAGCGATACGGGATCCCGGTCATCGCCGTCACCGCGGTCGGCAAGGACATGGTCCGGGATGCGCGCTATCTGGCCCTCGCATCCAGGATTGCGGCCGAGATGGGCGCGCGCATCGTGAAGACCTACTACTGCGACGATTTCGATCGCATCGCAGGGTCCTGTCTTGCGCCAATCGTCATCGCAGGTGGAAAGAAGCTGCCGGAGCGCGAGGCACTCGAGCTCACCTACAACGGTGTCACGCACGGTGCGGCGGGCGTCGACATGGGACGCAACATCTTCCAGTCGGACTCACCCGTCGGCATGATCAAGGCGGTGCGCGCGGTAGTTCACGATGGCGCATCCGTTGACGAGGCGTACGAGGTCTACGCTGCCGAGAAGGCCGCGACCGGCATGACCGGCCCGATGCGCAAGGCTGCCGGCGCTGCGGTGGACCTCGCGGACGAGCGCAAGATCTAGCGCGACATCATGCGCGTCGCGGTCTACCACAACAACGCCGACATCCGCATCGAGGAGCGCCCCGTCCCCTCGATCGGTCCTGGAGAGATCTTGGTGCACATTCGTGCATCGGGCATCTGCGGTTCGGATGTCATGGAGTGGTACCGCGTCCCCAAGGCGCCGATCGTGCTCGGTCACGAGGTCGCCGGCGACATCGTTGAGGTCGGGGAGGCAGTCTCGCACCTCGAGATCGGTGAGCGGGTCGTCGTGTCGCATCACGTACCGTGCTTCACGTGTCCGATGTGTATCACGGGCAACGAGACCGCGTGTCACACGCTGCACGCCACGAACTTCGACCCCGGCGGATTCGCCGAGTACGTCAGGGTACCGGCGCTCCAGACCGAGCGGGGCGTGCTCCACCTGCCTGATAGCGTGACCTATGACGAAGGTTCGTTCGTCGAGCCGCTCGGCTGTGTGGTGCGCGCGCAAACGCGAGCCGGAGTCCGTCCCGGGTCGACCGTGCTCGTCATCGGCAGCGGGATCTCCGGCCTGCTGCACATACGGTTGGCCGCTGCGCTCGGTGCCGGTCGCATCTTCGCAACGGACGTGAACGACTATCGCCTCGAGTGGGCGCGCCGAGCGGGTGCGACCTCGGCGTTCGATGCCATCGCGGCGGGAGAGACGCTTCCCGATCTTGTTCGCGAGGCGAACGAAGGTCGCCTGGCCGACCTCGTGCTGCTGTGCACGGGTGCGCCCTCCGCCATTGCCGATGGGCTGGCATGTCTCGAGGACGGCGCGACGTTCGTGTTCTTCGCACCGCCTCCGCCCGACGTACCGCTCGAGATGCCGATGGCCGAGCTCTGGCGTCGGGAGGTGACGGTGCGTACGGCCTACGGCGCTGCGCCCGCCGACCTCCGAATGGCACTCGACCTCATCGCGACGGGACGAGTGCACGTCGATGACTTCGTCACACAGAGGCTGTCACTGGACGACATCGTCAAGGGCTTCGGTCTCGTCTGTGACGGGACCGAGTCGGTGAAGGTGATCGTCGAACCGTAGGCCGCCACAGAGATGAGCGTCAGAGCAGGGGAGGGCCACGGAACATGAAGCTCGAGCGGATTGCGCGGATCGTGATCGTTCTCGCGCTCGTCGTCGCGTTCGCCGTGGCGATCTGGGCCTATCCGCGTCTTCCGGCCAGAGTGCCCTCACACTGGAATGCCGCAGGTCAGGTCGACGGCTACACGGGCCGCGCCTTTGGGGCGTTCGGGCTCCCCATCATCATGCTCGGACTCACCGTGCTGCTCCTCTTCCTGCCGAGGATCGACCCACTCAAGAAGAACATCGAGCAGTTCCTGACCGAGTACCACGTCTTTGTGGCCGTCTTCGAGCTGTTCTTCCTGGCGCTCTACATCCAGACGATCATGTGGGCGCTCGGGACTGAGATCAGCATCAACGTGGCGGTATCGATCGGCTGCGGGCTGTTGTTCCTGTGCGTCGGGTGGATGATAGGCCGGGCTAAACGGAACTTCTTCATAGGGATCCGAACGCCCTGGACGCTCATGAGCGACGAGGTCTGGGCCCGTACCCATGCGCTGGGCTCGAAGCTCTTCTACGCGGCTGGCGCATTGACCATCCTCGGGGCGCTCGTGCCCGACTACGCGGTCTGGATCCTGCTCGTCTCCACGCTGCTCGCGGCGGGAATATCCGTCGTGTACTCGTACGTCATCTATCAACGTCTCGTGCCAGCGGACGGTCCTCAGGGACCTCCGCCGGCGCGAGGCTGACCGCCTGCTGGCGGAGAGGAGCGCACGGTGTCTGAGGACGCACCGCGCCCCGAGGGCGAGAGGACGCACGTGCCGCCTGGATGGCCCTGGAAGCCGAATGTCCCCTCGCCGCCGCTCTTCGATGAGGTGAAGGGCGCAGAGCAGCAGTTCCTGGAGCGCGGGCGCGAGCACAGCAAGGACGTCGAAAGTGCCGTGCGGATATTCCTCGAGTTCCTTCGCGGGTTCCAGTTCATGGACATCGAACAGCCGCTTGTCACCGTGTTCGGTTCGGCACGCTTCGAACCGGCGCACAAGTACTACGAATTCGCTCGCGAATTGGGCCGGACGTTGGCGGAGAACGGCTTCGCGGTGATGACCGGCGCCGGCCCCGGCCTGATGGAGGCTGTCAATCGTGGCGCGAAGGAGGGCGGCGGCCTGTCCGTCGGGGCGAATATCCGCCTGCCGCTGGAGCAGAAGCCGAACCCCTATCTCGACCGATACGTCGAGTTCGAACACTTCTTCGTGCGCAAGGTCATGCTGGTGAAGTACTCGTGTGCCTTCATCGTGCTGCCCGGCGGCTTCGGGACGCTCGATGAGGTATTCGAGACGCTCACGCTCATGCAGACGCACAAGATCGAGCCGTTCCCGGTCGTTGGGATGGTGACGGAGTTCTGGCGCGAGCTGCAGGACTTCCTTGGCGGGGCGCTCGTTCCCGAGAAGACGATAGACCCCGAGGACCTGGAGCTCTTGTACTTCACGGATTCGTTCGACGACGCCGTGCACTACATCAAAGAGCACCCCTACGGCTGTCTGCGCTACAGGGGGTAAGCAGCCCAAGGGGTGCGGCTCTTGGGCAGCGACGTGTGGGATAGCACGCGTGCCCCCAAGCGTCCTTAGGGTCTTTCCGGCTCCATCGTGTAGGTCGAGCCGTCGGCCTTCCCCACGAGGATCACGTTGGCCCTGCGATGCGCGAAGATCCCACAGGCCAGGACGCCCGGTATCGCGTCGAGTTCGCGTTCTACTTCGGCCGGATCGGCGAGATCAAGTCCGTACGCATCGATGATCGCATTCCCGGCGTCAGTCACGACACCGGTTCGGAGGACCGGCCGTCCACCGAGTCCGCGTACTCCCGCTTGCACGTCTTCGAGATCCGACCGTTCGACCTCGATGGGCACGGGTGCACGCACTCCCAGTTGGGTGACCAGCTTGCTCTCGTCGACGATGCAGACCCACATGAGTGCCACCTGCGCTACGAGCTTCTCGCGGCAGTGCGCCCCACCCGCACCTTTGATGGCGCGCCCGTACCGATCGATCTCGTCCGCGCCGTCAATGTAGAGGGGTAGAGGCTGCTCCACCTCGCCAAGCGGAAGGACCGGGATCCTGAGCAGGCGAAGACGCATCTCCGTGGCCCTGGAGGTTGCGACCGCGCTGAGCGGACGAACGGCCGCCTCCTCGAGCGCGTCCAGGAAATGGGCCACCGTCGTTCCCGTGCCGACGCCCAAGACCATGTCCGGCGTTACGTACCGGACGGCAGCGAGCGCGGCGGCATGCTTGCCGACATCTGAAGACGTCATGCAGCCTCCCCAAGGTTCGGCACGAGTCCGTCATCGAACTGCAGAACGCCGCCGGCGATGTCCAATGCGGTCTCCAGCCTCGAGAGCATCCTGGGTGGTTGATACCCCGGACCGGGCGCCTGAGGCGGTCAGAGCGGTCTACCAGAGCCGTTTGACGCCTTCGCGGATCGACACGCTGGTCGCCGCCGGAAGGATGTCGTTGTCCCCTTCGGCAGGAGCCGGTCGAGCCTGGACCTCAACGAACAGCGGCAGTACGGCGTCGGTCAGGAACCGCGTGCGCTGCGCGTACCCGTGCGTGTCGGTCCACGAACTGCCGTGAACGTAGTAGCGAAGTGGGTACGTCACGTAGAGCGCATCCCGCGCGCGCGTGCACGCCACGTAGAAGAGTCGGCGCTCCTCCTCGATCTCCTCAGGCGTGCCCGTGGACATGTCCGAGGGGATGTTGCCGTCGGCGGCGTGTATGACGTAGACGACGTCGAATTCGAGCCCCTTCGCCGAGTGCATGGTCGAGAGGATGAGGTAGTCCTCGTCGAGGAGCGGCGGTCCGGCGAAGTCCTGGGTGTAGGACGGCGGGTCGAGCGCCAGCTCCGACAAGAAATGGGTGCGGTCGGAGAACCGTGAGGCGACCGATTCGAGCTGCTCGAGATCACGAAGCCGGGCAGCGACGTTGTCGTAGCGGCGCTCGACGAGCGGCGTGAGAACCGCGCGGATCGCGTGCACCTGCGCCGGCAGGTCGGAGCCAGGCGCGCTCGCGAGTGCCCGCGCAAGCGACACGAACTCGGGCCAGAGCGTCTTCGCCTGCTCGGGCACATCGGCGCTCACCCAGGTTTCGAAGTCGCCTCCGCTTTCGGACAGGTGGTGCATGAGTGATTCGGCGGTCTTGGGCCCGATTCCGGGGACGAGGCCCACGACCCGCATTCCCGCCGTGATATCGCGAGGGTTCTCGGCCAGCCTCAAGAACCCGAGCAGGTCTTTCACGTGCGCCATCTCGAGGAACTTAAGGCCCCCGTATTTGACGAAGGGGATGTTGCGTCTCGAGAGCTCGACCTCCAGCGGGAGGGAGTGGTGGGTCGCTCGGAAGAGCACGGCCTGCTTCTTGAGGGCTGTGCCCTGTTCGCGGTGGCCGAGGATGCGCTCGATGAGCCAGTCCGACTGCTCGGTCTCGTCACGGCAGACTGCAACGGTCGGCCGCCCGCCGCCGTCGCGCGTCGTCCAGAGGTCCTTCTCGTACCGCTCGGGCGTCTCGGCGATGATCCGATTGGTCGCGGTCAGGATCGGTGTGGTCGAGCGGTAGTTGCGCGTGAGCGTCATGACTTCGGCTGCGGGGAACTGGCTCGGGAAGCCCAGGATGTTCTCCACCGTTGCCGAGCGGAACGAGTAGATCGCCTGCGCGTCGTCCCCGACGACGGTTACTCCCGTGCCGTCCGGTCGCAGGAGCGCCACGATCTGCGCCTGGATCGCATTCGTGTCCTGGTACTCGTCCACGAGTACGAAATCGAACCGCTCGCGCACGCGCTCGCCGGCAACGGGATCGTCGAGCAGCCCGTGCCAGAAGAGCAGCAGGTCGTCATAGTCGAGCACCTGCTGGCTCTCCTTGCGGTCCGTGTATGCGTCGAAGAGTCGTTTGAGATCATCGAGGTCGTCCTTGCACCACGGGAATGCCTTGGCCAGGACCTCCTCGAGCTTGGCTTGAGCGTTCACACATCGCGAATAGATGTCCAGACAGGTCGACTTCTGCGGGAACCTCCTCGACTTCGCCGAGAGTCCGAGTTCGGTTCGGCACGCGTGCATCAGGTCCTCGGAGTCGGCACGGTCCAGGATGGTGAACTCGGGCTCAAGTCCCAGATCGCGGCCGTGCAGTCGCAGCAGCCTGGATGCGACCGCGTGGAAGGTCCCGCCCCAGATCCTCGCTCCCGACATCGCCATCCCGCCCTGCTCAGCGGTGGTCCGCAGCAGTGCGTCGACCCGACGGACCATCTCGGCAGCTGCTCGCCGAGTGAAAGTGAGCAGAAGGATGCGCCCGGGCTCCGCTCCCCCGGCGATGAGGAAGGCGACCCGGTGAGCGAGGGTCGTGGTCTTTCCCGTGCCGGCGCCGGCAATGATCAGGAGAGGAGCGTTGTCGTGCGAAGCCGCCACCCGCTGCTCTTCATTGAGATGTGTGAGCGGATCTTCGGCATGCATGGGAGACCTCCGGCGACGGGGCTCGAGCGTAGCACGCAGGGAGGTTGTGTGTCGAACATGTGTTCGTACGAACGTACATGCGGACAGCCATGCGTGGCTCGGGCCGGCGGTGACGACCATCACCGCACAGGCCGAGCATCTCGTCTCTCTCGCTCGCCCCTCCCTGAATCCGGTGCGGGAACATGCCGATGTAAAGTCCATGACGCCGAAGACATCGAAACGTGACGCACGACATCGTTTGCCGCGCCGGCAAGGCACGTCAGTTCGGACGAGGGCAGTCACGTTCTCCTTGAGGATCCTTCTGGCTGCCGCGGTTGCTATCCCCGTAGCGGTCCCGGCATCGGTTGTGGCGCTGGTGGCCGGCGTCACGGCCGGGACGCCTCTTGCCTCATCCGCGGCGAATGCGACGATCACGGCGAGCACGGGTACTTCGACGGTCTCGTCCGCCGCTGTGACAGCCGTACCTTTCGCGCGCACACAGGACAACGGCGGTCGTTTCGTCTTCGTGGGTCCGTGGAAGCAGACAACGAACGCTGTCTTGTCTGGTGGGACCGCTCGCTGGGTCTCGGGGAAGGGCGCCCTGTTCGGGCTGAAGTTCAGTGGCACCGCAGCGCGATGGAGCGGTGCAGTCGGCCCCTCCCTCGGAAAGGCCGCCGTCTACATCGATGGTGTGCGGGTTGGCACCGTCGACCAATCGGCGGCGAGAGTAGCCTACAAGCGAACGGTCTGGTCGTCCGCGACACTGCGTGCGGGCACCCATCGGCTCGAGATCGTCTCACTGGGCGTTCACGGCAGCCGCGGCACCGGCTCACGGACGAACGTCGACGCCGTGGACGTACGCGGCAGTGTCGTGGCGCCAGCTCCGCCGTCAGGGTTCGTCCGCGCCGAGGAGACGGACGGACGTCTCACTCTGTTCGGTTCCTGGTCCTCTGTCGCCGACGCACGGGCCTCATCGGGCCGCTACAGGAGCTCGGCGAAGAACGGCTCGGGGACATTGCTCGCTTTCAAGGGGACGGCTGTGTCGCTGGTCGGGCCCGTCGGCTCCTCGCTCGGCAGAGGCTACGTCTACCTCGACGGAAAGTACGCCGGGACTACCGATCAACGCTCGAGCGTTGCACGCCCGCAGCAGCTGCTGTGGAGCTGCGTTGGGCTCGCGAATGCGACGCACCTGCTGGAGTACTTCCCGCAGGCGGCGACCACCACGACGCTGAACAAGCTCGCCTTGGACGCCGTCTACGTCAAAGGGTCGCTGTCCGTAGCGCCCAGGCGGATCGAAGAGAGTGACTCTCGGCTTGGCTCGGCCGGACCTTGGGTGAGAACCGCATCGCGAGGCATGTCAGGCGATACGTATCGATACGCAGTGGCCGGGGGCGCCGCGACCTCTCTCAGATTCTCTGGATCGCGTGTACGCATCCTCGCGCCACGTTCGACGACCTCGGGCGAGGCCGAGGTCCTCCTCGACGGGCAGCCGAAGGGCATCGTCAGCTTGTACGCGTCTTCCTCGAAGTCCCAGCAGGTCGTTTGGCAGATGTCGGGTCTTTCGGAAACCACGCACACGGTCGAGATACGCGCGCTCGGGTCGGCCGCTGCGGCCAGCCGCGGGGAGCGAGTGGGCATCGATGCGTTCGACGTGTGGGGATCGGTGCTTGCCGCCCCTCGCCCCTCCGCATTCGCGCCCATCGAAGAGGACGACGCCAGATTGTCAGCGTCGGGAACCTGGAGCAGAGCGTGGGGTTCGTCGATGTCTGGGAGGCGCTACGCGTACTGCGCTGAGGGCAACGGGTCGCTGACTGTGCGCCTCCAGGGCACCGGCCTGCGGTGGATCGGCCCCATGGGTTCTATGTACGGGTCGGCCGAGCTGATCGTGGACGGCGTCTCGCAAGGGATTGAGAGCCAGTCCGCGACCTCGACGCTCCACCGGCAGGAGATCTGGTCGGTCGCCGGTCTGCCGCTCGGCGAACACACGGTGCAGATACGGCTGACGAGCCCGGCAAACGCCAACGGAGTCCGCAAGCCGATCGCGGTGGACGCGCTTCATGTGCTCGGTGGGACGCTGCTTGAGGCATCGCGGCCTGCGGGCGTCGTGCGGATGGCCGCAACAGATGGCCGCGCTGCGCGAACCGGCACGTGGACCTCCAGTTCGGTGTCTACGAGTACCCCGGCAGTACTCAAGACGCGCGACATTCGTAGCCGCTATGACCTGTCCTTCCAGGGCACGTCGGTTACGTGGATCGGGTCGCGTGGTCCCGACCACGGGATTGCACAAGTCATTCTGGATGGGAAGGCGCTGGGTCAGGTCGACCTGTACGACTACGCGCTTCATCCCGGCCGCGTGCTGTGGTCCGCTCACGGCCTCTCGGGCGGCCAGCACCGCCTGAGCCTGCGTCTTTCGGGCAGAAGGGGAGGTCGCAGCTCGTCCTTCTTCGTCGGCGTGCAGTCACTCGATGTCGCGGGGAAAACGCTTGCGACGACGGCTCCGTTCGAGCAGGACGATTGGCGTCTCGCGTACACGGGAAGATGGGCAAGTCGTGCTGTCACCATCACCCCGGACATCGTGCGTGCGTCCGCACAGACATCGAGTACGGTCACCCTTCGGTTCTCCGGCACCCGTTTGCGCGTCGTTGCGCCGGTGGGGCCAGCGTCCGGTATTGCCTCGGTCAGTGTCGATTGGGGCCGGTATACCGGCGCGGATCTCTACTCGGCCCAGCCGGTCGGCAACCAGGTGATCTTCGACACCGGAGAGCTTCCGGCCGGCGTACACGCGGTGCGGGTGCTGGTGACTGGCCGAAGGAACCCCTCGGCGAGCGGGAGCGAGGTCGCGATCGATGGCTTCGAGGTCTTCGGAGGAGGCCTCGTTCCCTATACGGCGGAGCAGAAGGCACGCGCGAAGGTCATAGACACGGCGATCGCCCAGCTGGGCAAGCGCTACGTCTGGGCGGGCGTGGGCCCGACCGTGTTCGACTGCTCGGGCCTGATGCTCTATGCCTACAAGGCAGTGGGCATCAGCCTGCCGCACTACTCGGGCTCGCAGTGGCGTCTGTGCGTTCCGAAGCGGGCATCTGAGCTACTGCCCGGCGATCTCTGCTTCACTGACGGTCCCACGTACATACACCACGTGGGTATGTACATCGGAGATGGGATCACGATCAACGCCCCCGGAAGCGGTCGCTACGTGGAGTATCGCCAGGTGACGACATACGGTTGCTTCGGTCGGCTTAGGTCGAGCCTCTGGCCTAGGTGATGGTTGCCTCGACCTTCACGCCCAGACGTGTCGTCGGAACCTACATCACCACCAACACGCTCTTCACACTGGCCACGTCGATCATCTGGGGCGTGAACACACTCTTCCTCATGGACGCAGGTTTGACCTTGTTCGAGGTCATGCTCGTGAACTCCACGTTCACCGTCGGTGAGCTCATCTTCGAGGTACCGACGGGCGTCATCGCGGACACGATCGGTCGCAAGGCATCCTTCCTCATCGCGAGTGCGGCACTCTTCGTATCGACGCTGTTGTATGTCGCGGCAGCGCACTACTCCCTCGGCATCTGGGGGTTCATCGTGGCGTCGGTAATGCTCGGCTTCGGCTTCGCCTGCCAAACGGGAGCGGTTGACGCTTGGCTGGTGGACGCCCTCGACTCGACCGGCTTCGCCCAGCCAAAAGAGCGGGTCTTTGCGTGGGGCAATGCCGCGTCCAGCTCCGCCATGCTCGTCGGCACGTTGGCGGGCGGGTTCCTTGGACAGCTGAATCTCTCGTTGCCGTACGTGGTGCGTGCCGGGCTGCTGGTGCTGACCTTCGCAGTCACTCTCTTCATGATGCGCGAGATCGGATTCGAGCCAAGACCGCTCAAGACGTCCAGCTTCACCCGGGAGACGCGCACCATCTTCGATGCCGGAGTCCGATACGGCTGGCGTCACAAGGTCGTTCGACCCTTGCTCTGGGTTTCGTTCCTGGTCGGCATCTTCATGTTCTTTGCCTTCTACTCGTGGCAGCGCTACGCGCTAGACCTGTTGGGACGCAACTACGTCTGGATCGTGGGCGTGCTGGTCGCGGGGTTCTCGCTGGCAGGCATCATCGGCAACTCCCTTGTCCGTCGCGTCATGAAGTCGGGTGAGGCACGCCGAGAAACAGCCGTTGTCCTGGCAGTCTGCACGGCATGCATGGCTTTGCTGGCGGCAGGCATCGGCGTGGTCGGAATCGTGTTCGACAAGCCCGGCGTCGTACCGTTCGTGATCGCGTCAACACTGTGGCTGGTGTGGGGATTCCTGTTCGGCGTTGTCACGCCGATACGGCAGGCCTATCTCAACGAGCAGATACCCTCCGCCCAGCGCGCCACGGTACTCTCCCTGGACTCGTTCTTCGGCGACGCTGGTGCAGCGGCTGGTCAGCCGACGCTCGGCTGGATCGCGCAGCAGGCGAGCCTCCCTGTGAGCTGGATCATCGGCTCGATCTTCGTGGGGCTGAGCGTTCCGTTCTACAATCAGGCCGCACGAGCGAGCCGCGAAGAGGCCTTGTCAGCCGAAAGCATCTCCGCACGCGAGTGAACGAGCGCCCGGTCCTTTCTGGCGAGGCACGGGTAGACCTTTGACGCCAGGTTGTAGTCACGCCGCCCATAGAGGGGGGTGAGGAGCGCATGCTTGTCGACGATGGACGGGTCCGTACCTTCGCAGACGGCTATACGATCTTCAGTGAAGGTGACCCCGGGCGGGAGATGTACGTCATTCAAGAAGGCGCGGTCACGATATCCGCGACGTCACAAGGGGGTGAGATCACGCTGGACGTCCTTTGCAAGTCGGAGTTCTTCGGAGAGATGTCGCTTCTGACGGGCCGTCCGCGTTCAGCTACGGCTCGAGCTGTGGGCGACGTTGAGGTTCTCGTGATCGACAAGGCCCAGTTCGAACAACTCGTCGACGATCCGCTCGTGCGGATGATGTTGGAGCGCATGAGCGACCGGATCTGGAAGGTCGACCAGCTGCTGAAGGAACTCGGCGCCCAGGAGCTGGTCCGGCGCGAGAATACCTCGGGGCCAGAACGGCAATCGAACGACGTCGTCTAGTGGGCCTCCGACCGTCCGCATCGCGTGGCGCAGCCGCGCGCTCGTTGTCCCGCTCGTCCGAGTGTGACAGCATTGGCGTCGCAGGACTTCGCGAAGAGGGTGCCACAGTGAGGCTTGTAGCTTGCATCGCAGCAGCTCTTCTGTTCGCAACGCTCGCCTCAGCCGCCCCGGCGGCCGCCCTTACCATCGGCCCGCCCCCTCCGACGGGGAGCTCGCAGGCGACGATTCGCTCCTACTACGAGGCGCGTCTGGCGCAGCAGAAGGCGAGCTACGACAGCCAGCTCGCGGCGTACCGGAAGCAGCTCGTCGCGGTCAAGAAGCAGAAGACCGCCGCCGACAAGAGCATTTCGAGCCTCACAGCCCAGCTCGAAGCGGCCCGGTCCTCGGTGAGCAGCGAGCAGGTCTCGGCGCTCACTGAACAGAACGAGGCGCTGAAGAGTGAGAACGCCTCGCTCCTCCAGGCGCGGGTCCAGCAGAGCGGCCAGATCGACCAGCTCACAGACGAGAACGCCCGCCTCGCGGAGAAGGTGAGCGGCATTCGGCCGCCGATCCAACTCGATCCCCTCGCGTGGCTCGTGCTCGTGGCCGGCCTCGGCGTCGGTGCCCTCGTGGGCCTTCGCGCCGGACTCAGGCGAGGCGAGAATCGCGCGAAGGGCCCGATTCCCGAGAACGTCGCCGCGTGGTGGGGTGGAGACGGGACAGACACGACTCGGACTCCGGACTAGGGGCGTTGCGCTCGGTGCGCGGACGCGAGGAGCCTCGCGCACTGGTGCCCGGGGTGGGAGTCGAACCCACACGGCCTCTCGGCCAAAGGTTTTTGAGACCTCCGCGTCTGCCATTCCGCCACCCGGGCAAGGGCGCCGTGACTCGGCACATTGTAGCCGTATACTCGACCTATGGCACCCGCAGAAACACGCGCCGGCGTCGCGCGCAAGCCCCTCGACGAGCACGTGCGCAACATCGCCGACAACCTTCAGCTCATCGCTGACATGGGCTACAGCGACGCCGCAGTGGCGGTCGCGAACGACGGCGGGACCCTGACGGTCCTTGCAGACGCGCGCCCCATGACCGCGGTCGCCGCTCTCGCCGCCAGCCGCGCCGGTCGGGTGCTCGATCCCGAGGATGAGACCGAGGCGTACGACGCTCTGCGGTCCGGCCAGCCCGTGCGAGGCTCACGCCGCAGGATCACCCGCGGCATCTCGTTCGCGACGGCGGCTTACCCTGTCGGCGAGCCGCCCCGCGCCGTGATCATTCGGGACGTGGCGCAGCAGGTGGCCGAGGCTCCGGGCAAGATGGAGTCCGCGTTCATGGGCGCCGCCGAGGACCTGATCGAGTCGATTCGCCACCAGCCGCTGCTCGACGTTCGAACGGGCGTGCCGTTCTCCACGGTGCGTCTGGCGGGCGACGGGGTGCTCAGGGTGGACATCGCAGGAGACGTGACCTACGCAAGCCCCAACGCGGTGAACATCATGCGCCTCGCGGGAGTCGAGGGCTCGCTCACGGACCTCCCTGCTTCGGCGCTGCCGGGAGCCGCGGTGTCCATCGCCCCGGTCCTCGGGACCCACAGCGCGCTTGCGTCAGAGGTCGAGATCGGGAACCGCGTGCTCCGCTACCGATCGATCGCCCTGCCGGCCGGGGCACTCGTGCTCGTGGAGGACGTCACTGATGCTCGGCGACGCGAGCAAGAGCTCAAGGTCAAGGAGGCGACGATCCGCGAGGTCCACCACAGAGTCAAGAACAACCTCCAGACGATAGCGAGCCTGTTGCGGATTCAGGCTCGTCGCGTGCAGTCCGACGATGCGAGTCGCGCTCTTCGCGAGGCCACGGAACGCGTGAGTTCGATGGCGGTCGTCCACGAGTTGCTGTCCGGTTCTGACGAGGAGCGCATCGACTTCGCCCAGGCAGCTGGAACCGTAGTGGACATGGTGCGCCGAGGCCTCAGCGGCGACGGTCCCGAGGTGCGCGTGAGCGTCGAGGGGTCGACCGGGCTCGTTCCCGCGAACGTCGCAACCTCTCTGGCGCTCGTGCTGGCCGAACTCGTTCATAACGCCATCGAGCACGGGTTCAAGGACAGGGACTCCGGCAGCATCATCGTCTCCATGCGCCGTCTCCCGGCAGAACTCGTCCTCTCGGTGAAAGATGATGGTGCGGGGCTTCCGCCGGACTTCGACCCGGTGGCAGACACCAATCTGGGACTGGAGATCGTGCGCACGATCGTCGAGGACGACCTTCGCGGCTCGCTCGGCTTCTCTGGAGCGCGAGGTACGACCGTGACGGTTCGGTTCCCGCTTTCCGACGTGACGTCCGATCCGCAGGAGGTCTGAGCCGATGCGCGTGGTCATCGCCGAGGACGAGGCCCTCATCCGAATGGACCTGCGAGAGATGCTCGAGGAAGAGGGGCACGAGGTCGTCGGGGAAGCGCGCAACGGACGTGAAGCGCTCGACATGGCCCGCCGGCTGCGGCCCGACGTGATCTTCATGGACATCAACATGCCCGAGATGAGCGGGATCGAGGCAGCGACCGAGATCGCGCATGAGTCGCTGTCTCCCGTGGTGATGGTGACGGCCTTTTCGCAGACGTCGTATGTGGAAGAGGCCGCGAACGCCGGCGCCATGGCCTACATCGTCAAGCCGTTCGCTCGCAAGGACATCATCCCCGCGGTGCAGATCGCGACCTCACGCTTTGCAGAGACGCGTGCACTTGCCGAGGAAGTCGCTGACCTTTCGGAGCGGTTGGTCACGCGGAAAGTCGTCGATCGGGCGAAGGGCATCCTGATGGCGCGCGGTCTCTCTGAGCCGGATGCATTCGGTCGGCTGCAGAAGCTCGCGATGGACAAGCGCACGACGCTTCGGCACGTCGCCGAGGCCGTCATCCTCGCCGAGGACGCCACCGCCTAGGTCGAACGGACGCGCCGGCTTTCACCCCTTATGCTGGGCGATGATGTCGCAGCTGCTTGTCGCGCCCGCGCCACGGCGGTGCTCGGGGCTCCTGAGGGCGTATTCCAGACGGGTCCGGCCCTCGCCGTCGGAGTCGATCATCTCGACGACGACGTTCTCTCCGTCGATGGTGATGACGTTGTAGGACGGAGGGATCGCGCCCCTCGTGCGCCACGTGGACGCTGTTCCGCTCGTGATGACAAGAAGGCCGCTCACGGGCCACACATACGGAACGTGCTTGTGGCCGGCCAGAACGATGTCCACATGGTGCTGGGCGAAGATCTCAAGCACGTCGCCGGCATCGAGGACGATGTTCCGTTCGCGCCCCGTGCCCGGTATGCCCACCAGGTGGTGGTGGATGGCGACGAGTTTGAACACGTCCTCCTCGTCCGGCCCGAGCTGCTCTTCGAGCCAGTCGTAGCGATGTCGTCCGACCTCACCGTCGTCGAGGTCCGGTTTGGTCGAGTCCACCGAGATCACGCGCAAGCGGTTGCGCGAAACGCCTTCGGATGCGACGCCGAACTCCATCTCGTGCTTGCGCCAGCGTTTGCCGAAGAGCTCGATGAAATGCAGGTATCCCACGTTGCGGCTGTCGTGATTGCCCGGAATGACGACCACTTCGGGGCACTGCAGCTCCTTGATGTGCGCGTACGCCTGATCGAGTTCGTCAGGGTAACCGTTGGCCGTGAGGTCCCCCGGAACGACCACCAGGTCCGGCTTGAGCCGGTTGACGTCTCGCACTACCCGCTCGAGCAGGTGCTCGTCGAAGCGGGGATCGCCGCAGTGGATGTCCGAGAACTGCGCGATGACGAAATGTTCGTTCCTCTTCGGCATGACATCCTCCAGAACGTTCGCGATTGTGCGACAGTGCGCGCCGTTCAAGCTCAACTGCCCGCATCCAGGTGCGGCGCTTGACCGTCCTCGCTCCTGTGCGGGTCCAAGCGCCGCTGGCACGTGTCTCGCATGTTTCGAGTGCGATACGACTATATGTTCCCTCTTCGACGTGCCGATGCTATAATTCGACGACCTGCACAACGGTGTGCAGGAATAGTGCACGACGAGCAACGACGCTCGCCAGGTCCTTGGGCCTGAGCGGGCGTTTCTGTTCTCTCGGCCAAAGACGACGAACCATCAAGGACAAGGAAGGTAGCGGGCATGAAGGACTTCGCGGTCTTCTGGGGATGCACCATCCCCGCACGCTTCCCGTTCATCGAGAAATCGACTCGCGTCGTCTTCGACGACCTTGGCGCTTCGGTCCACGAGCTCGAGGGGCACACCTGCTGTCCCGAGGGCACGCTCGTCAAGGCCAACGACCCGGAGGCCTTCTTCACCGCTGCTGCACGCAATCTCGCCATCGTCGAGCGCGCCGGTCTCGACGTCGTCACACCGTGCAACGGCTGCTACTCGACCTTCAAGGAGGCACAGAGCCACCTCAGGACGAACTGGCGTGAGCGCGACGAAGTCAACGAGCGCCTCGAGGGGGAGGGCCTCCACTACGACGGCGATCTGCAGGTGCTGCACTTCGCCGAGTGGCTGTCCGATCATATGGGCGCCGGGCTCGTCGCGAGCAAGGCTACGCGTCCGTTCTGGGGCATGCGGCTGGCCGTGCACTACGGCTGTCACCTGCTCAGACCTCAGCCCGCGGTGCGTTGGGACGACCCGCTGCAGCCGAAGAAGGTCGAGGAACTTGTCGCGGCGCTCGGTGCGTTCGTGGTCGACTACCCGACCAAGATGCAGTGCTGCGGTGGGGCGCTCGACCGGGTCGGCGAGCGGGAATCCTCTCTGGCGTTCGCACGTCGAAAGCTCTACGACCTGCAGGAGCAGGAAGTCGATGCCCTGATCGTTGCGTGCCCGTCGTGCTTCCAGCAATTCGACCTGAACCAGGCGGCGCTCCAGCGCGCGAACGAGCCCGTGAACGTGCCCGTCCTCTACCTCTCGGAACTCATCGCGCTCGCATACGGACACGCACCTGAGGAGATCGGCCTGGACATGCACCGGGTCTCCGTCGAGCCATTCCTGGAGAAGTGGGGCGTGCGTGCCGAGGACAAACTCCGGCTCTCCGAGCACTTCGATGTGGCGCTCCTCGGCAAGTGTTACTCGTGCCAGGCATGCAAGGACGACTGCCCCGTCTGCAAGATCGACACGGCATTCCAGCCGACAGAGATCATCGGGGAGCTCGTCCGAGGCAACATCGACGCCGTGCTCGCTGACGGCAACCTGTGGAAATGCCTCGAGTGCTACACGTGTCAGGAACTGTGTCACTCCGACATCGGGATGGCGGAGACCTTCCGGACGCTCAAGGAGCTCGCCATCGCACAAGGCGCGGGACCCACGAGCGTGACCGACTCGTACGCGATCTTCCTCGAGACCGGGATGCTCGGTAAGCCGAAGGAAGGCGCTCGCAAGAAACTGGGGCTCGAACCACTTCCTCTAGGCGGCGGAGACGCCGTCGCGCGGTTGCTCGCCGATCGCGACACGCATGCCGTCGCTGCGAAGGTCGCGAGGCGCTGCGACGACCGTGTCGCCCGCTACTGCCCCCAGCGCTCCAGCCGACACGACTGCCGAAGGAGTTGAGTGACGATGACCGGCCTGTCGAGTCTGGCCGCCGTCGGGCCTCGGCCCCGCTACCGCGAGGAGTCGCCGTTCAAGATCCACGGCGGTTGCGGGCTCATCGGGATCTGCGACGAGAGCGGCCAGCTCATGAGCGGCGAGGTCGCGCTCAAGGCCATCGCGATCCAGCACGATCGCGGAAACGGCCTTGGTGGCGGCTTCGCGGGCTACGGCATCTACCCCGAGTTCCCGGATCACTTCTGCTTCCACATGATGTATCACGACGTCCAGGCGAAGGAGGAGACCGAGGAAGTCCTTGATCGATTCTTCGTGGTCGACCTCGCTGAGCCAATGCCGACCCGGCCCGTGAAGGGCGTCACCGACGCGCCGCTCTTGTGGCGCTACTTCCTCAAGCCAGACGTTCACAAGCTCGACTCGAGCGAGATGACCGCCGAGGACTTCGTGGTTCACGCAGTCATGCTCATCAACAGCAACGTCGATGGGGCCTTCGTCTCGTCATCGGGCAAGAACATGGGCGCGTTCAAGGGCGTGGGCTATCCCGAAGACATCGGGCATTTCTTCCGGCTCGAGGAATACGAAGGCTACACCTGGGTTGGCCACAACCGCTTCCCGACCAACACGCCTGGGTGGTGGGGTGGGGCACACCCGTTCACGCTGCTGGACTGGTCGATCGTGCACAACGGCGAGATCTCCAGCTACGGCATCAACAGCCGCTATCTCGAGCAGTACGGCTACAAGTGCACGCTCGGCACCGACACTGAGGTCGCGGCGTACCTCTTCGACTTGATGCTCCGTCGCCACAAGCTGCCGCTCTCGCTTGCATGCAAGGCACTCGCCTCGCCGCTCTGGAGCGAGATCGATCGTATGCCCGCCGATGAGCAGGCCCTGATGCGGTCACTTCGTGCGGTATACGGTCCAGGCATGCTCAACGGCCCCTTCGCGATCATCCTCGGCTTCAACGGCGGCATGGTCGCGCTCAACGACCGCATCAAGTTGCGACCCCTCGTGGCCGCTCGAAGCGGCGATGTGCTCATGGTCGCCTCGGAGGAGAGCGCGATCCGCGCCGTGCTCGAGGACCCGGACGATGTCTGGGCTCCCAAGGCTGGCGAGCCCGTGATCGGACGCGTCCGGGGCTTGGACTGGCCGATCCACGGCGACCTGCATCTGTCCCCGAGCGAGGTCTCATGCGCTGTCACGGGTGTCCGCGACGAATTGTGCGAGACCGTAGAGGTGAGCTGACATGCCCACGACCCTCATCCAGCCCGAATTCAAGGTCAAGATCGACTACGACAAGTGCCACAAGTGCGGCCGGTGTGTGCAGCAATGCGGCTGGGGCGTCTACTCGTTCAACGAGCGTCCGGTCCCTGACGACTCCAAGTGCCGCGCGTGCCACCGGTGCGTGACGTACTGTCCCGCGCACTGCATCACGATCCAGAAGAACGACCTGGCGATGCGCGACAACATGAACTGGTCGCCTGACTTGAGGAAGAACATCTGGCGCCAGGCCGAGACTGGCGGCGTCCTTCTCACGGGCATGGGCAACGACAAGCCCTACCTGAACATCTTCAACCACCTGCTCCTGGACGCGTGTCAGGTCACGAATCCATCCATCGATCCGCTGCGTGAACCGATGGAGCTTCGTACCTTCCTGGGGCGCAAACCCGACAGGGTCGATGTCGAGTCGGACGGCAACGGCGGGTTCCGCCTGAAGTCCGGCGCGGGCATGTCGAACAACATCGAACTCGCGACGCCGATCATCTTCTCGCCGATGAGCTACGGGTCCGTCTCGCTCAACGTGCACAAGTCCCTGGCGATGGCTGCCGAGAGGCTCGGCATCCTCATGAACACGGGCGAAGGCGGCCTGCACGCAGACCTCTACCCGTATCAGGACCACGTGATCGTTCAAGTGGCGTCCGGTCGCTTCGGCGTGAGCCCGGAGTATCTCCAGCGCGGCGCGGCGATCGAGATCAAGGTCGGTCAGGGAGCGAAGCCCGGCATCGGCGGGCACCTGCCGGGAGAGAAGATCAACAGAGAAGTCTCTTCGACCCGCATGATCCCGCAGGGCACCGACGCGATATCGCCGGCGCCGCACCACGACATCTACTCGATCGAGGACCTTCGGCAGCTCATCTACTCGCTCAAGGAAGCGAGCGGATACAAGCCGGTAGGCGTAAAGATCGCGGCGGTGCACAATGTCGCGGCGATCGCATCCGGCATCGTGCGCGCCGGCGCAGACTACGTCTACCTCGATGGTTTCAGAGGTGGCACCGGCGCAGCGCCGCAGATCATCCGCGACCACATCGGCATCCCGGTCGAGATCGCGATTGCCGTCGTCGACCAGCGGCTTCGCGACGAGGGCATCCGCAACCAGGCCTCCATCATCGCGGCCGGGTCGATCCGCTCCTCGGCGGACATGGCGAAGGCCATCGCGCTCGGTGCTGACGTCGTGGCGATCGGTTCCGCGGCGCTCATGGCGCTGGGTTGCCACCTCTGCCAAGGCTGTCACACCGGGTGCTGCTCGTGGGGTCTGACGACGCAGAAGCCGGAGCTCACACGCCGCGTCGACCCCGAGTGGGGCGCCGAGCGCCTCTCGAACCTCGTCCACGCGTGGAGCCACGAACTTCAGGAGATCCTCGGCGCGCTCGGTGTGAACGCGGTCGAGTCGCTCCGCGGGAGTCGTGAGCGCCTGCGTGCGGTGGGCCTCGACGCGCAGATGTGCGACATCCTGGGCGTGAAGCCGGCCGGGCTCTAGGGGAGGGGAAGTCGGATGATGGTGAGAGCGAGCAGCGTACGCACAGAGCCCGTCGAAGGCTACCTGCAGGTCGAGCCACATGTCGAGCGATCCGGAGACGTCGCGCGGATCGACTCGGCGAGTGTCTACTACAAGCAACTGAATGAAACCGTGCGCACCGCAATCGCCGATGGTGCGAAGACGCTTGTCATCGAGAACGTGAACGGGCAGCGGTACATCGGAACGGGCCTGAGGAGCTCGGACGTACGCATCGAGGTGCACGGCACACCGGGCAACGACCTAGCGATGCTCATGGACGGCCCGACCGTCGAGGTCTTCGGGAACGCCCAGGACGGCGTCGGAAACACGATGAATGCGGGCAAGGTCATCGTGCACGGGGACGCGGGAGATGTGCTCGGGTACGGGATGCGCGGCGGATGCATCTTCATCAGGGGCGACGTCGGCTATCGCGTGGGCATACACATGAAGGCCTACGAGAGCGACGTCCCGGTCGTGGTGTGCGGTGGCAAGGCTCGGGACTTCTTCGGTGAGTACATGGCCGGTGGCCTGCTCGTGCTGCTCGGCATGGACTCGTGTATGGACGGGCCGCTCGTCGGCGCCTACCTCGGCACCGGGATGCATGGAGGCACGATCTACGTGCGGGGCGAAGTCGAGTCGTGGCAGTGCGGCAAGGAGGTCGGAGTGTTCGAAGCGGCCGAGGAAGACCTGGCCGCGCTGCGGCCGGTGCTCGAGGACTACTGCACATCGCTGGGTGTGGAGCTCGCACAGGTGCTTTCGGTGCCGTTCACGAAACTCGTTCCCATCTCTCACCGGCCGTACGGGAAGCTCTACACGTATGCGTAGGAGGCGCTCCGTCCGCTGCCAGGCAAATACGGATTTCCACGACCACTCCACATTCGGGGCAGAGCGACTTCACATTTGGGCGGCATACTCTAGTCAAACGAGAGCCTCTTCACTCTCCCTCCTTGTTTGAGCAAAACGACCCGGTAGTGGCAGCCGGGTCGTTTTGCGTTTCTGGAGGTCATTCACTGGGACTTCTCATCCGAAACGTCGTCGAAACAAAGCGCTGGTAGAGTCATAGAAGTACCACCCGACAGTGCTCACGGAGTGTGGACGTGATCCACTCAAGCACCAAGACGAGGAGGCCCGTATGACCCCAACGTTCGACAAAGACTACGTGCTCAAGACGGTAGAGGAGCGCGGCGTCCATTTCGTGCGCTTCTGGTTCACTGACGTGCTCGGAATGCTCAAGTCGTTCGCAGTCACGGACACCGAGCTCGAGGGCGCCTTCGAGGAAGGCATGGGCTTCGACGGTTCCTCGATCGATGGGTTCACACGCATCCAGGAGTCGGACATGGTCGCGTTCCCGAACCCTGAGACGTTCCAGGTGCTGCCCTGGCGACCGAGCGAACAGGGTGTCGGCAGGATGTTCTGCGACATCATGACGCCCGACGGAGAGCCATTCGAGGGCGATCCGCGCTACGCGCTCAAGCGCGTACTTAAAAGGGCTGCCGACATGGGCTACACCATGTACGTCGGTCCCGAGCTGGAGTTCTTCTACTTCGCCGACGACCAGGGCACTGAGATCATCGACCACGGCGGGTACTTCGACCTCACTCCGCTGGACGTCGCGTCCGATCTGCGTCGCGAGACCGTGCTCACGCTCGAGAAGATGGGCATCCCGGTCGAGTACAGCCATCACGAGGTCGCGCCGTCGCAGCACGAGATCGACCTGCGCTATGCGGACGCTCTGACCATGGCGGACAACGTCATGACCTATCGCCTGGTGGTCAAGGAGATCGCCATGGCGAACGGTGTGTACGCGACGTTCATGCCGAAGCCGATCTTCGGCCAGAACGGCTCGGGCATGCACACCCACCAGTCGCTGTTCTCGAAGGACGGTAACGCGTTCTTCGACGCCAACGATCCTGAGGGATTCGACCTCTCGAAGGTCGGCAAGCACTACATCGCCGGCCTGCTCAAGTACGCGCCGGAGTTCTGTGCGATCACCAACCCACTCGTGAATTCGTACAAGCGACTCGTCCCCGGCTACGAGGCTCCCGTGTACGTGACGTGGGCTCGCAGGAACCGCTCAGCGATGGTGCGCGTCCCCATGTACAAACCTGGCAAGGAGAACGCCACGCGAGTTGAGTTCCGCTCGCCGGACCCCTCGGCGAACCCGTACCTCGCCTTCGCCGCCATGCTGGGCGCCGGCCTCAAGGGGATCGAAGAGGAGCTGCCGCTCATGCCCGAGGCCAGCAACAACATCTTCGATATGACTGAGGCCGAACTCGAGGCGGCCGGCATCGAAACGCTACCGGGCACGCTCGGGCAGGCCATCGAGAAGTTTGCGGAATCGAAGCTGATGGAGGAGGTCATGGGCTCACACATCCACGAGTTCTACGTGGACAACAAGCGCGCCGAGTGGGACGCATACCGCCTCCAGGTCAGCCAGTGGGAGCTCGACCGGTACCTCTCCGTCATCTAGGTCCGAGAAGGTCATCGGGCCAGAGCCGGCGCCGGGTGGGGGAGCCTCACCCGGCGCTGCGCATTCCGGAATCGCCTGTTCGACCTCATGGGAGCGGTAGAATCGTGCACATGAAGCGCATACTCGTCGTCTCTGATGACGCGCACACGCGAGCGTGGGTGGGACACGCCGTCTCCGAGTTGGACGTGACCGTGGCCCTGAGCGCTATTGCCGACGTGCGCGCGACGCTTGTGGAGGGAGTCGCGGAGCTCGTGGTCCTCGACGCTGGGCGGAACGCCGAAGCGCCGGTACGTATCGTCGAGCAGGCCGCAGCCGGTGCGGGAGATGTCGGGCTGCTCGTCATCTTGGAGCCCGACGGGCTTGCCACACTGCGGCTCCCTCTCCAGCTCCCGAGCGACTTCTTCGTTCGAGGCGGGACGTCCGAGGAGCTGGCTGCGCGTGCGCGCACGCTGCTCTGGCCCGGCGAACAAGTTGGTCACCAAGAGCTGATACGTGTCGACGACCTGACGCTCAATCTTGCGACGTACCAGGCGTACTTGCGCAATGAGCCCATTGATTTCACGTACCTTGAGTACGCTCTTTTCGCCTTCCTCCTGACCCATCCAAGCAGGACGTACTCGCGAGAGGTCCTGCTCAGCCGAGTGTGGGGCACAAACTACTTCGGCGGATCGAGAACAGTCGATGTTCACGTGCGGCGCATCAGGGCCAAGATCGGACACGAACTCTCCCGTCGGCTCGAGACCGTCCGCAACGTGGGCTACCTTTGGAACGGGTAGACCCGCTGGCAAACCAACGCGCCGCGCTCGAAACCGCTGTGTTCAGGCGCTGCGGACTCCGGAGAACCGGTACTCGTGTCCGCGCCGCGGGGTGCAGGTCCCTTCGAAGCCGTGCGCCTTCATGAAGCGGCACATCTCGTCCCGTTCCATGGACGACCCTGGTTCGCCGAGGAGCTTCTCACCCCAGATCAGGACACGCATCCAACCTCGCGGGTCGGGCTCGTGCACCAACACGCCGCCTCCGGGCCGCAGCACGCGGTGCAGCTCACGTGCTGCATCGTCCTGGTTGGCGAAGTGGTGGAAGGCGTCGGTGATCGCGGCCGCGTCGAACGATGCGTCTTCGAATGGCATCTTCTCTGCCACGCCCTGTACGCCCACGACATCTGGTCGGTCGGGCAGGCGAGCGAGGAGCTCGGGTGTGGGGTCGAGCACCGTGACCCTCCTGTGCAGTGCATCGGCGAGTCGAACGGCAAGGCCTCCACTCCCACCCCCCACGTCGAGGAGCGTGGCGTCTTCGCAGAGAAGGTAGGGTTTGAGCATGGCGGACATTACATCGATGTCTTCGGGGGTCCATCGCTGCCCGAAGCGGTCGATCATCGGAGCGGCCCAATTGAAGAATGCCATCGACGCACCTCGTCGCGAGTAGAATCCTGAAGGTGGCGCCTACCGGCTTGCCTGCACTCCTCGCGGTTGACGGGCTCGCCGGCTCTCTTGATGACTCTCTACCCGAAAGGGCTCGCAATGGGCGACGTGCGGCGGACGATCGCAGTGGTCGACGGGAACAGCCTGATCCATCGCGCCTTCCACGCGCTGCCTCCGACGATGACGGCGCCGGACGGCCGTCCGACCAATGCCGTGTTCGGGTTCATCTCGATGCTCATCAAGCTCGTACAGGAGCTCAAGCCGGATGCGGTCGTCGTGGCGTTCGACTGCGGCAAGCCGAAGTTCCGCCACGACGCGCTCGAGCAATACAAGGTGCATCGTCCTCCGACGGCCGACGAGCTGAGGGTCCAGTTCCCCATGGTCCGCGAGCTCCTCGTCGCTCTCGACGTACCCGTTGTCGAGGTCGAGGGGTGGGAGGGTGACGACATTCTCGGAACCATCGCTGTGCGAGAGGCGAAGGAGGGCCAGCGGGTTCTTCTCGTGACAGGAGACCGTGACGCGTTTCAGCTCGTCAACGACAGCGTGAGCGTCGTCACGACGAAGAAGGGGCTCACGGACATCGCCGTCTACGGTCCTGCCGAAGTGAGCGAGCGCTACGGCGTCACGCCGAAGCAGGTTCCCGACTACCTCGGATTGAAAGGCGACACGTCGGACAACATCCCCGGCGTGCCCGGCATCGGCGAGAAGACGGCGGCGAAACTCCTCCAGGAGTACGGCTCGCTGGACGAGCTGCTGGAACACGCCGATGAAGTCGGCGGCCGGGTAGGGGAGAGTCTCCGCGACAACCGGGGCGCTGCGCGAGCCAGCAGGACCGTGGCGACGATCGTCTGCGACGTCCCGCTCTCGCTCGATCTCGACGCGGTGCGATTCGGCACGTTCGATCCCACGCGAGTCGCCGAAGCATTCGGCGCCCTGCGCTTTACGACCCTGTTCGAGCGCGTCCTCGCGCTCAAGGGGACACCCCCCGCGGTCGCGGGGGGAGCGGCCGCGGTCGAGGAGGCGTCGGGCGCTCGCGTGGACGCAGGCGCGCGTGGGGAAGCAGACGCCGGGCCGCGAGCCGCCGCTGCCGCCTCTGTGCCCTCGGCAGCCACACGCGTGCTGACGGGCGATGCGGCGCTCAAGGCTGTCCTTGAGTGGTCCGAGGGCGAAGGACAACTCGGCGTGTCGCTGGCGCAGGCCGGCGTTTCGCTGTTCGGCGAGGAACGAGAGCTCGGTGTCGCAAACGATGAAGCGACCGCCGTTGTTGCTTCCGAAGACCTGTCCGAGGCACTCGGTTCATTCGTGAGGACCGCACGACTCGCTACGCTCGACTCGAAGGCGCTCCTCGAGGCAGTCTGCCCGCCCGACGAATCTCGCCCATGCGACCCCGCCTTCGCCGAGGTGGATCCGGCCAGGGTCTTTGATATCTCGCTTGCGGCATACCTTCTCGAGAGCGCGCGTTCTTCGTACGAGCTGAGGAGCCTCTACCCTGACTACCTCGGCCGACCTCTGACCGAGGTCAGCGGTGGGGAATCTGAGGCTGCAGTCCTTGCGCGGGCGACGCTCGAGCTTGCGCGCGAGCTCGAGAAGCGGCTCTCCGAAGACGAATCGGCCGAGTGCTTCCGCGGGATCGAGATGCAGCTCGTGCCCGTGCTCGTGGGCATGGAGCGCGTCGGCGTGGGACTGGACGCTGCCGTGCTCGACGCACTCTCCGCAGAGGTCTCCTGTCAGGCCGACTCGCTCCGAGAGGAGATCTACGAGCTGGCGGACTGCGAATTCGTGATCGATTCACCCAAGCAGCTCGCCGAGGTCCTGTTCGTGAAGCTCGGTCTTCCGCCCCAGAAACGGACGAAGACCGGCTTTTCGACCGACGCGAGCGTCTTGGCCGCTCTTGCTCCTGCGCACCCCATCGCCGAGAAGATCGTTGCCTACCGGGAACTCACGAAGTTGAGGTCCACCTACATCGAAGCGCTGCCGAGATTGCTCGGTGAGGACAGGAGGCTTCATACCTCGTTCAACCAGACGGTCGCCGCAACGGGACGGCTGTCCTCATCGAATCCGAACCTGCAGAACATCCCCGTGCGGACGGACTTGGGGCGGCGCATCCGTGCCGCCTTCGTTCCCGCGCGGGTAGGCGATCTCATGGTATCGGCCGACTACTCGCAGATCGAGCTGCGCATCCTGGCGCACTTGTCGGAGGACGAAGGCCTCATCGCGGCTTTCACGTCGGGCGCCGACTTCCACGCGGCGACGGCGTCGCGCGTCTTTGGCGTTCCGCTCGAGGAGCTGACGCCAGAGCATCGGAGACGCGCCAAGGCCGTCAACTTCGGCATCGTCTACGGCATCTCTGCCCACGGACTGTCCGATTCGCTCGGCATCGAGCGCTCAGAGGCGCAGGGGATGATCGATCGCTACTACGCGGCCTATCCGCGGGTCCGAGGATTCCTGGACGAGACGGTCGCTGCCGCCCATCGCGACGGGTTTGCCGTGACGATGTTCGGGCGCAAGCGTCGCATTCCCGAACTGCGTTCGTCGAACTACAACCTTCGCGCGTTCGGAGAGCGCACGGCGATGAACCACCCGATGCAGGGTTCGGCCGCCGATATCATGAAGCTCGCGATGATCGAGGTCGACCGGCGACTGGCGACGGAGGGATTCGCCAGCCGAATGGTGCTGCAGGTCCATGACGAGCTCGTCTTCGAGGCGCCGACCGACGAGCTCGAGCGGCTTGATGCCATGGTGTGCAAGGCGATGACCGGCGTCGTCGAGATGAAAGTGCCCTTAGAGGTCTCGGTCGCGTCCGGTCCGAACTGGGCGCTGGCCAAGTAGCGCTTCGGCCAAGCGTCCGTGACACAACGCTTGGCGGTGGCGTCGACACGCCAAACTGGGTACAATCCTTGTCCGACTCTGCGCGCCGCGCGAGAGTCGCGAACTGTAGGCCCCCGGCGACATGTATGGACAGCTCCTTAGACGGACGACTCGGCACTGTAAGCGACGATTCGGACACCTGTAGCAGCTTGTACATGGCATAAGGGGCCCCGGGAATGTGGAAGGGGTCCGAACTAGTGGTCGACAACGACGAGGTCATTGAGAAGACCGAGTACACCGATGAGGAGATGCACGCCCTCATCGACGGCACCATCACCGATTTCGATGAAGGTGATCTGGTAACCGGGACCATTGTGCGCGTCGAGCGGGACGAGGTGCTGCTCGACATCGGCTACAAGTCTGAAGGGGTCATTCCGGCCCGTGAGCTTTCCATCCGCAAGGATGTCGACCCGTCCGAGGTCGTCAAGGTCGGCGACGAGGTCGAAGCCCTCGTTCTCCAGAAGGAGGACAAGGACGGTCGTCTGATCCTGTCCAAGAAGCGCGCGGAGTACGAGCGTGCCTGGGCCAAGATCGAGGACAAGTTCAACGAGGGCGAGAACGTCGACGGCGAGGTCATCGAGGTCGTCAAGGGTGGTCTGATCCTCGACATCGGCCTGCGTGGATTCCTGCCTGCTTCTCTTGTTGACCTGCGCCGCGTAAAGGACCTACACGCATTCCTTGGCGAGCGTCTTGAGGCGCGGGTCATCGAGATGGACCGCAATCGCAACAACGTCGTCCTCTCGCGCCGCGTCGTACTCGAAGAAGGTCGCAAGCATGAGCGCGCCGAGATCCTCGGCAAGCTCACCAAGGGCATGATCCTCCCCGGCACGGTCTCGAGCATCGTGGACTTCGGGGCGTTCGTGGACCTCGGCGGCATCGACGGTCTGGTACACATCTCCGAGCTCTCCTGGAGCCACGTGAACCACCCGTCCGAGGTCGTGAAGGTCGGCGATCCCGTCGAGGTGCAGGTGTTGGACGTCGACCTGAACCGCGAGCGTATTTCGCTCGGTCTCAAGCAGACCCAGCCGGATCCGTGGCAGGAACTCGTCAAGAAGTTCCCGGTCGGCTCGATCATCGAAGGAAACGTCACCAAACTCGTGCCCTTCGGTGCCTTTGTCGAGCTGGGTGACGGAGTAGAGGGCCTCGTGCACATCTCCGAGATGGCCAAGGGCCACGTCGAGACGCCGGACCAGGTCACTGCGGTTGGTGAGCCCGTCATGGTCAAGGTCATGGACGTCGACCTCGACCGCCGCCGCATATCGCTTTCGATGCGGGCAGCCGCCGAGGCGCTGGGGCTCGTTATCGAGATCGCAGGTGGCGAGGAGCTCGAAGATGAAGAGGAAGCCGAGGAAGCCTTCGAGGTGATCGAGAACCTCGAAGAGGCGGCCGAGCTGGCCGAAGAGGCCGAAGAGGTGGCCCTCGAGGAGTCGATCGAGGCCGAAGAGGCCGAGGAAGTCGCGGAAGTCGCCATTGTGATTGCTGCGGACGCAGAATACGAAGCGGAAGCCGCAGAGGCAGTTGCCGAGGACGCCGCCGCAGCAGCCGCGGACGCTCGCGCAGCTGCTGACGCAGCCGAAGAGATCGCCGAGGCCGCGATCGAAGAAGCCGTGGTCGAAGAGGCCGAAGCCGAGAAGGCCGTTCAGGCCGCCGAGGAAGCCGAAGCCGTTGTCGACGAGGCGGAAGAGGCGGTTCTCGAGGAGGCCGAAGAAGTGGCCGCGGCAGAGGAGCCCGAACCGGAGCCCGAGCCGGAGCCCGAACCGGAACCCGAGCCCGAGCCCGAGGCCCGAGCCGGAGCCGGAGCCGGAGCCGGAGCCCGCGCCCGAGCCCGAGCCGGAGCCGGAGCCGGAGCCGGAGCCGGAACCCGCGCCCGAGCCCGAGCCGGAGCCCGAGCCGGAGCCCGAGCCGGAACCCGCGCCCGAGCCCGAGCCGGAGCCCGAGCCGGAGCCCGAGCCCCAAGCCGAAGAAGCCCCGGTAGCTGAGCCCGCTCCTGAGGAGGCGGCACCCAAGGCCGCTCCCGCGAAGAAGCCGAGGAAGAAGAAGTCAGCCGCAGAACCTGGCGAGGCAGAAGCCGAGGAAGGCGCCTAGGCCGGGCATTCCGTAGACTGAGCGCCCGTCGGGGCCGGGGAGCATCTGCTCCGCGGCCCCGACTTATCCTCAGGTGCGCGGCTCATCGACGCGGAGTATGCTCAGGCAGCCGCTCCGCCTCGGGGCTACTCGCCCGGAAACGCCGGGTCGTGCGTTGACGTTCGGACGCGAGGATCAGTCTATGTTCGTGATCGCAGTCACGGGGGGCATCGGGTCGGGCAAGACGACCGCGACTCGCCATTTCCACTCGAAGGGCGCTGTCGTGATCGATCTGGATGAGATCGCACGCCGCCTTCTCGAACCCGGGAGCCAACCGTACGCGCAGATCGTTGAGGCATTCGGCCCCACGGTGCTGGACGAACAAGGCCATGTCGATCGACGTGCGCTCGCCCGTGAGGCGTTCGCTTCGAGGGAATCGTGCATGCGCCTGAACCACATCATGCACCCTGCCGTGATGCGAGAGGTGCTCCCGAGCCTCGTCGATCTCAGACTCCTCGCCCAACCCCCGAAGGTCGTCGTGCTGGAGGTGCCTCTGCTCGTGGAGGCGCCGGCGTTCGCACAGTCCGTGGACGCCGTCGTGGCGGTTTCGGCCGACGATGAGCTACGTCTGAAGCGCTGCATCGCCTTCGGACGAAGTGAGGACGACACCCGGGCGAGGATGGCCTGTCAGGCGAGCGACGCCGAGCGAAAGGCACTCGCAGACTGGACTATCGTGAATGAAGGATCGCTGGAAGACTTCATCGAGGCGCTCGACCGCTTCTGGGAAGAGGTCGTGACACCAGGTGTGGCGTAGCCATCCACTCGCCGCGCATCGCTGGGTGATCGCCGGGGTCGTGTTCGCGCTGGGACTTGCGACGTTTCTGGGCGCTCGCGGTCCGGCATGGTTCCAACGGATCTACTATCCGCTGGAGTATCGAAGCGAGATCCTCTCCGCGGCTGACCGTCACAAGGTCAACCCATACCTGATCGCGGCGGTCATCAAGGCCGAGTCCGACTTCGACCCCGCGAGCCGCTCGAGCGCGGGAGCTGTCGGCCTCATGCAAATGATGCCGGCTACCGCCGAGGACATGGTCCGAAAGAAGTTCGTTGCGAACAGCGTCGTGCAGGGCAAGGAGCTTACCGACCCTGCTGCCAACATCGAGTACGGAGCCGCCTACCTTCGCTATCTGGTCGACCGCTACCACGAGGTCGAGACCGTGCTCGCAGCCTACAACGCGGGTCTTCGCCACGCGGATGAGTGGTCTGCCGAAGGTGGGGACATACGAGATGCGATCGAGTTTCCAGAGACCAAACAGCACGTGCTGAAGGTCGTGCGGGCACGCGAGAGATACGAGCGCCTGTACCCGAACGTATTCCCAGGGTGGCAGAGCAGTGAGTGATACGGCGTTCAGAGTGGAATCGCCCTTCGAGCCGGCCGGTGACCAGCCGAAGGCGATCATCGAGCTCACGGAGGGCGTCGAGCGTCCGCTCCGCTACCAGACCCTGCTCGGCGTGACCGGCTCGGGAAAGACCTTCACGATGGCCAAAGTCATCGAGGCCGTGCAGAAACCCACCCTCGTCATGGCGCCGAACAAGACGCTCGCCGCTCAGCTCGCCTCGGAGCTGCGCGAGTTCATGCCCGACAACGCGGTCGTGTACTTCGTGTCCTACTACGACTACTACCAGCCGGAGGCCTATGTCGCGACGACCGACACGTTCATCGAGAAGGACGCCTCGATCAACGCGGAGGTCGAGAAGCTGAGGCACGCTGCGACGGCGGCGCTCCTTTCCCGCAGAGATGTGGTGGTCGTCGCGAGCGTCTCGTGCATCTACGGCATCGGCTCGCCCGAGGACTATGCGGGGATGGCCGTGTTCCTCGCTGTCGGCGGGCCGTGTGATCGCGACCAGATGATCCGCGACCTGATCGACATCCAATACGATCGCAACGACTTTGAGATGCAGCGGGGCACGTTCCGTGTCCGTGGCGATGTCGTCGACGTCTTCCCGCCCTACGCGGACCATCCGATCCGGGTCGAGTTCTTCGGCGACGAGGTCGAGTCGGTGAGCGAGGTCGACCAGCTCACGGGCGAAGTGCTTCACGTCTACGAGTCCCTGCCGATCTGGCCGGCCACACACTACGTCACCGCCAAGCCCAAGCTCGAGCGAGCCCTGGAGACCATTCGCGCGGAGCTGGTCGTGCGGCTGGGTGAACTGCGCGCCGAGGGGAAGTTGCTCGAGGCGCAGCGCCTCGAGATGAGGACGAACTACGACCTGGAGATGCTCGAGACCATGGGGTTCTGCTCGGGCATCGAGAACTACTCCCGCCATCTCGACGGGCGCGCGCCAGGCGAGCCGCCCAACACGCTCATCGACTACTTCCCGGCAGACTTCCTGTGCATCATCGACGAGAGTCACGTCACGGTGCCTCAGATCCGCGGCATGCACGAGGGCGACAAGAGCCGCAAGATCACGCTCGTCGAGCACGGCTTCCGTCTGCCGAGCGCGCTCGACAACCGACCGCTGCGTTTCGACGAATTTGAGACCCGCGTGCCCCAGTTCGTGTACGTCTCGGCGACGCCGGGGGACTACGAAGGGCGAATATCCCAGCAGGTGGTGGAGCAGATCATCCGGCCGACGGGACTCGTCGACCCACAGGTCGTCGTACGCCCTGTGAAGGGCCAAGTCGATGACTTGATCGCGGAGGTGAAGGATCGTGTGGCCGCAGACGAGCGCGTGCTCGTCACGACGCTCACCAAGAAGATGGCCGAGGACTTGACCGACTACCTGGTCGAGCAGGGCGTGAAGGCCCGGTACCTGCACAGCGACATCGGCACGCTCGAGAGGGTCGAGATCCTCCGCGATCTCCGCCTGGGCACGTTCGACTGTCTCGTCGGGATCAACCTGCTGCGTGAGGGGCTCGACCTGCCGGAAGTCTCGCTAGTGACGATCCTGGACGCCGACAAGGAGGGCTTCCTCCGCAACAATCGAAGCCTTATCCAGACGATCGGCCGTGCGGCGCGCAACGTCTCGGGCCAGGTCATCATGTACGCAGACGTCGTCACAGACTCCATGCGCTCGGCGATCGATGAGACCAACCGCCGCCGCGACATCCAGATCGCGTTCAACACCGAACACGGCATCGAGCCCCAGACGATCCGAAAGGCCATCGCTGACATCGTCCAGTACATGCGCGAAGGGGAGAGCCAGCCGACGGCCGCCGCCGCGACCGCCGCGGAGCTCGCGAAGCTGCCCAAGGGCGAGGTCATGCGGCTCCTCTCGACACTCGAGGAAGAGATGGGCGCTGCGGCGGAGGCCCTCGACTTCGAGACGGCCGCACGCCTGCGCGACCAAGTCGTGCGCCTGCGCGCGGAAGTCGAGCAGTCCAGCGCCGACGATGTGCTCTCCCGGCTCAAACAGGGTGCGCGCAAGGGAAGTGCCTACGGCGTGAAGAGGCGGCGCCGCTCCTAGGGCAGGTACTGCTCCTTTATGCCCGTGACGACGTCGGCGGTGATCGTCAACCAGAATGGCGCGTCCCGCACCGCCTGGGTGCTGGCGAAGATGTCCGCGAACTGGCTCAAGGTGATCGCGTACCCGCCCACCTCGACCGTGCCGTTCGTCTTCGTGGTGAGCCTCACCTCGGCGTCGGGATCGACATCCAGCCGCCGCAGCCTCGGGTTGTCGTTCACGATGTAGTAGTCATTAGGAGGCGGTGATTCATTGCCGTGGGCAGTGGCGGCAGCGGCCGCTTCGTCTCCGGTCAACATCTGGGCGTAGTCCGCAAGGAGGCGGGGTGTCCCCGGGCTCTGAATGACTTGCCTGATGAAGGTGAACTGCACCACCACCGTCGTCTTCGACGTGGGTGTGGCCGACGGCTCCTCGGACGCGGTGGGGGTCGCTTCGCTTGTAGCAAGTTGCGCTTCGAGATCACGGACTTGCGATGCTAGGCTGGCGACCGTCTTCCGGTTTGCAGCTGCTTGGCGTGTCAGCTCGTCGATCGTGGACTGCTGCGAAAGCCAGACAGCGCCTCCCGCGAGTATCGCCGAGGCGACCGCGACGCCGACGACGATCAGCCACATTCTCGCTTTTGGTGAGATTGACATGGCGGCATCCCTCCTCTCCCTCGTCCAACGTACCCCGCGCGCCGGCGGCGTACCGAGATGTTGACGCTCCGTGGGACGCTCCGCTAACCTGTTCGTATGAGCAGATATGCATATGAGTCTTGCGCTGAGCAAGCCGACGAGGCCGATGCCACGTGTTCTGCCACGATCATCGATGAGATGGCCGTGGCACGGGTTGCCCCACGACTCGCCGGGGATGATCTGGCGAAGCGCACGACCGACGTGTTCTCCGCTCTCGCAGATCCGACGCGCCTTCGCATCCTCCATGCGTTGTCACTAGAGGAGCTCTGCGTGTGCGACATCGCGGCTCTCGCGGGGGTTTCGCAGTCAGCCGTGAGCCACCAGCTCCGGCTCCTGCGAGACCGCGACCTGGTCGCGTTCAGGCGCGAAGGCAAGCGGGCGGTGTACCGGCTGGCCGACGATCACGTCCGGTTGCTGCTCGATCAGGGCCTCGCTCATGCTGCCGAGGGGTCCGAGCTACCACCCGATCGCAGCGTGGCGGGCGTCGACTCGTGAGCCCTCAGGCCCACACGACCTCGGAGTTCCCCGTGCGCGTGCCCTCGCCTGTGCGCTGCGAGCGATGCGTCGGCCGCGTGTGTGAGGCTGTCAGGAACCTGCAGGGCGTCGCATCGGCGGAGTGCGATCCGCGCACGTCCACACTCACGGTCGTCCACGATTCGACGACCGTGTCCAGAGCGCAACTCGAAGCGCAGATCGTCCGACTCGGCTTCGAGGCCCCCAGAGGACTCGAACACGCGGCCTATCGAGTCACGGGGCTCGATTGACCCGACTGCGCGCGGACCGTGGCGAAGTCCGTCTCGCAAATACCCGGCGTCGTCTCTTCCGATCTCAACTTCGCGTCCGGGGTGCTGCTGCTCGAGTACGACCCCGACGACGATCCGCGCGAGGCCGCGCTCGCGACCGTACGGCGCGCGGGTCACGGTGTCGCCCCACTCGAGGCGCGCCCCGAAACGGGGGTTGCGCTCTTCGAACTCGCTGAGAAGGATTGCGCGGACTGCGCCAAGGAAGTGCGCGAGGTGCTGGAGGCCATCCACGGTGTGGCCGCCGTCCTCTTCGAGCCCGGAGCGCGCAGGTTCCGCGTGACGTTCGATCCGTCGACGGTTTCCGTCGCGACTCTGACCGACGCCATGGGTCGCGCGGGACTGCCGGCGCATGCGGTCGTTCAAGCGGCGGGAGCAACCCCGGCACTGAGGCCGTGGTGGAGCGAGTCGCGAACGGAGATCGCCGTCGGTCTCGGTGCAGTCCTCATCGTGGTCGCGTGGCTGCTGGGCCGTACGGCCCTGCCAACGTGGGCGTCGACTGCGACCTACGCCCTCGCGATCCTGGCGAGTGGGACCGTGACCTGGCGGAGGGCGCTGATATCGCTCCAGACTCGCACGGTCGACATGAACGTGCTCATGTCGATTGCTGTTCTTGGCGCCGTCGCGATCGGGCACTGGAGCGAGGCGGCGACAGTCATCTGGTTGTTCGCGCTGGGCGGACTGCTTGAATCCCGGGCGCTCGCGCGGACGAGGCGTTCGATTCGCGACCTGATCGACCTGGCTCCGCCCACGGCGCTCGTGCGCCGCGGCGGTGACCTCGTCGAGGTCGCGCCTGCCGACATCACCCTGGGAGAAGTCATCGTGGTACGCCCGGGAGAGCGGATCGCGCTCGACGGCATGGTGTCGGAGGGGTTCTCGGCAGTCGACGAATCGCCGATCACCGGCGAATCGGTCCCCGTGGACAAGCGCGTGGGGGAGGGGGTCTTCGCAGGATCGCTCAACACGACGGGACTTCTCGAGATCGCCGTGACGGCCACAGCCAAGGACACCACGCTCGCGCGCATCGTCTACCTCGTTGAAGAGGCTCAAGCGAGCCGCGCACCCTCGCAGAGACTGGTCGACCGCTTCACACGCTGGTACACACCCGTTGTCGTGGGGCTGTCAGTGGCCGTCGTCGTCGTGCCCCCGCTTCTGGGACGTGCTCTAGGGGCCGACTTCGGCAGCCTGGATGAATGGTTCTATCGCGGGCTCGTGGTCCTGGTCGTGTCCTGTCCCTGCGCTCTCGTGATATCGACGCCCGTCGCGATCGTGTCGGCGATCAGCCGAGCTGCCCGCGACGGTGTGCTCGTGAAGGGCGGCGTGTTCATCGAACTCATCGGGCGTGTTCGCGCATTCGCCTTTGACAAGACCGGGACGTTGACGCACGGCCGGCCCGAAGTTGCAGACGTGGTCGTCCTCGAGGGCCGGAACGCAACCGAGATGCTCGCGATAGCGGGAGCGCTCGAGGCGAACTCGACGCACCCGTTGGCGCGCGCACTCGTGCGAGCAGCCGGTGGGCCGTCGAAGGACGTGCGGGTCGAGGGCTTCGCCGACATTCCAGGTCTGGGGGTTCGAGGCACTGTCGATGGGACGACCTACGAGATCGGCGGGACACGCCTGCTCGACCTGCTTCCGGAGAGGGCGGCCTCCACAGCAGGTGAAGCCATCGCTGCTCAGGAGGCCGAGGGGAGGACCGCCTTGGTCCTCGTCCGCGACGGAACTCCCGTAGCCGTGATCGGACTGGCGGACGAGCTTCGCCAAGAGACGCCGGCTGTGGTGCAGCAACTTCGCGAATCGGGCGTCGAGCACATCGTCATGGTCACCGGAGACAACGAGCGTACGGCCGAAGCGATCGCCCGGGCGGCGGGGGTGCGAGAGGTGCGCGCGCGACTGTTGCCCCAGGAGAAGACGGAGGCTGTGCGCGAACTTCGCGGCAGGTACGGCATCGTGGGTATGGCCGGTGACGGTGTGAACGACGCGCCCGCCCTCGCCCTGGCCGACATTGGCGTGGCCATGGGGGCGGCGGGAAGCGACACGGCACTAGAGACAGCCGATGTCGCCCTCATGGCCGACGATCTGACGGCGCTTCCGGGCTTCATTCGACTGGGGCGAAGGACGGTACGCATCATCACTCAGAACGTCGTCTTCTCTGTTGCAGTCAAGGTCGTGACGCTTACGCTTGCCGTCGTCGGCATAGCGACTCTGTGGCTCGCTGTGTTCGCGGACATGGGCGTGGCTCTGCTGGTGATCGTGAATAGCATGCGCCTGCTTCGGCGTGACGGGCGGGCATCGCCACGGGGAGTGTCTCGGGGTAACGTTTGAGCAGCGGCGTCCGAAGGGGAATCGATTCGGCGGGCGCGACACGAGGAGGAGAGCATGGCGGATACCGACAGCTTCATGCGGTTCTTGGCTTCGTGGGCTCTCGTCCACGAGACTGCCGACGAAGGCTGGAAGGCCGCCGTCGAGCGAGGCGCCGCGCAGGCGCAGGGCGCCATGAGCGAGGGGCCTGACGCATTCGTGGACGGTCTCTCGGCCATGATCTCCGAGGAAAAGGAACGCTTGAAGAGTTCGCTGGCATCGGGAGATGTCGAACCGCCCGGCAGTATGGCCGACGTGTCCACCCATCTCGACGAGCTGCGGTTCGAAGTCTCGGAGCTCAGGGGACGGATCGAGACGCTTCAAGCGATGCTGGACGCTCTCGTACGCCGCGGCGAGTCCTGAGAGATCGGCATGTCCTCTCGCTCGCGACGCATCGCTGCGGTCTTCGCACGTGCCGGCGTTCGCACTGCGTGGAGTTCGCGTCTTGGGTTCGCACCCGCGCACCGGCGCCGTGACGCGCTTGCGCGCGAGTTGCGTCTCGCGTTCGAGCAACTGGGTCCGGCCTTCATCAAACTGGGACAGCTGATGTCGGTGCGGCCCGACCTGTTCTCATCCGAGATCGTCTTCGAGATGGAGAAGCTCCAGGACTCGGTGCCGCCGCTGCCGGTCGCGCTCATCCGAGAGGTCATCGAGCAGGAGTTCGGTCGCGTGCCCGAAGACCTGTTTGCGACATTTGACGACGCGCCGCTCGCTTCGGCTTCCATCGCCCAGGTCCACCGGGCGACGCTGTCGGCGGCCGTGCGCCCCGTGTTTGGCGAGGACATGCCAGCCGGCACCGAGATCGCGATCAAGGTCGTGAGGCCTGGCGCCGAGGAATCGATCCTCGCCGACATCGCCGAGGCGAAGCGACTCGTGGGCCGTTTGGGCCGGCTGAAGCGACTGCGGCGGCTCAACCTCCCCGGATTCCTCGACGAGTTCGCTGCCTCGCTCATGAGCGAGGTCGACCTGCGGAACGAGGGACGGGTCGCCGATCGATTCAGGTTCGATTTCCGGGACGACCCGCTCATGATCGTCCCGCGAGTGGCGTGGATGCTGACGACTCGGCGCGTTCTCACGACTGAGTTCGTACACGGGTGGCGTCTGTCGGAGATGAGTGACGCCGAGCGCGCTGGCGTGGCCGGCTATGATCTCGCTGTCCACGGTGCATCCGTATTCATGCGGCAGGTGCTGGTGCTCGGACGCTTCCACGCCGATCTGCACCCTGCGAATCTACTCGTGACTGCCGACAGTCGCGTTTGCTACCTCGATTTCGGCATCGTCGGAAAGACGACGCCGACGGAGCGCGTCGCCATCGCACAGGTCTTGGCGGCGACGGTCTACAGCGATGCCGATCGGGCGCTGAGGTACTCGGCCGAACTGGGACTCGTTGTGCCCCCGGAGGTGCAGTCAGAAGTCCGAGGACACGTGGCGACGTTGCTCCACGAGACCATGGGCGGTTCGGGAAGGCCAGCCGACGTGAAGCGATTCGCCGTTGGGTTCCTGTCGATGCTCAGTGACTACAAGATCCAAGTGCCGATCGGCTACGGGCTGCTCATCAAGGCGCTCGTGACCGTCGAGGGCGTGGCACGGCGCATCTATCCTGAGATCGACATCACCCAGGCGGCCAAACCCTTCGCGACGAGACTGATCGCCCAACGCATGCTGAGTCCCGCGCGCTTGTCGCAGAAGCTGCCCGACGCCGTGCGCGCCGGTCTACGAGAGCTGTCTTCGTAGCTGTTCGCCGGATTCGGGCCCGACATGGCGATGACGATCAAGAAGAAGTAGGCGTCAGTCGTTTCGCGATGACCCGAGGGTCTCGTTCAGGCTGCCAGCGCGGTAGCCGTCGAGGTCTTGGGCGACGTAGGCGAAGCCCGCTCTCTTGATCGCGTCGCTGATCGCCGCACGCATGGACCAGGCACGCTCCATGTCCGGCGTGTCGACCTCGAGGCGAGCAACGTCTCCGTGTGCACGCACTCGGAACTGCCGAAGGCCCATCTTCCGGAGGGCGTTCTCTGCCGTGCCGACCATAGCGAGGCGTTCCTCGGTGATGGGCTCACCGTAGGGGAACCTTGAGGCCAGGCAGGCCATGGACGGCTTGCTCCAATTCGGCAGGCCGAGGGAGCGGGCGAGCTCGCGTATCTCGGGCTTCGTGAGCCCCGCTTCCATGAGAGGACTGACCACACCGAACTCGACGGCCGCCCGGCGGCCAGGACGATAGTCCCGGGCGTCGTCGGCATTGCTGCCGTCAGCGACGTGTGCGAGCCCCTCCACCTCGGCTACGCGGACGAGCAGTGCGAAGAGCTCCGACTTGCAGTAGTAGCAGCGATCGGTCGAGTTCTCTCTAAATGCGGGATCGATGAGTTCGTGCGTCTCGACCTCGAGCAGGGCAAGTCCCAGGTTCTGGGCCAGTGAGCGCGCTTTGTCCGTCTCGCTCTGCGAGCAGACGTCGGACACCGCGAGCACCGCGAGGCACCCCCTGCCGAGCACCGCGTGGGCGGCGACCGCGAGCAAGGTGGAGTCCACACCCCCCGAGTACGCAACGAGGAGGCTCTCCAGTTCGGCCAGGCGTGCGAGCAGCGCTTCGTATCGGCCGGAGACGTCCAGTTTGGATCCCCCACCCCCATGCAGAAGGGATACTGAGTATACGCCTGCCGCTGTCGCGTGTGGCGCATTGGGAAGAATCACAAGCAGGGGTAAGGCTCGAGCTGAGGAGGAGCTGGTGAACGATCCGCCGAGACGTGAGCCGTCCGAGAACGAGATAGTCATTTCGCCGCCCGCGGAACTCGAGCAGCGAGCAGTGGTCTCGGGGTTCGCCGACTACCAGGAACGCTACGATCGCTCGATCAAAGATCCGGACGCGTTCTGGAGCGATGTCGCGCGCGAGCACCTGACGTGGATAAGGCCTTTCACCCAGGTTTCCGGCGGCGGGTTCGAGAACCTGGACTACACCTGGTTTGCTGACGGGGTCTTGAACGCGTCGGCGAATTGCCTCGACCGCCACTTGGGGACGTGGCGTGCGACCAAGGCGGCTCTCATCTGGGAGGGTGACGACGGTACGACTCGAACCTTCACATACCAGCAACTCCATCACGAAGTCTGCCGGTTCGCGAACGTACTCAAGAAGAAGGGCGTAGGCAAGGGAGACCGCGTCGCCATATACCTTCCGATGGTCCCCGAACTGGTCATCGCGATGCTGGCGTGCGCGCGGATCGGGGCGGTGCACTCGGTGGTCTTCGGCGGATTCTCGGCGAGCGCTTTGAGAAGCCGGATCCAGGACAGCAGCGCGCGCCTGCTCATCACGGCCGACGAGGGCATCCGCGGAGGTCGCAAGGTGCCCTTGAAGGCGGCCGCCGACGAAGCACTCTTCGAGTGTCCGACGATCGACGCTTGCGTGGTCGTGAAGCGCGGGGCCGGCGACGTGGACATGGAGCCTGGCCGAGACACTTGGTGGCACCAGGAGATGAGTGCGCCTGAGGTGAGAGGCAGAAGCGATCCCGAGCCAATGGGCGCGGAGGACCCCCTGTTCATCCTCTACACGTCCGGCTCGACGGGCACACCCAAAGGCGCGCTGCACACGACTGCCGGGTACCTACTCTTCGCGACGTACAGCTTCAAGACAGTGTTCGACTACCGTGACGAGGACGTCTTCTGGTGCACAGCGGACATCGGGTGGGTTACCGGACACAGCTACATCGTCTACGGTCCGCTCGCGGCAGGTGCCACCACGCTCATGTTCGAAGGCGTCCCCACGTGGCCTGACCCCGCGCGTTTCTGGGCGGTGGTCGAGAGGAACCACGTGAGCTCCTTCTACACCGCGCCGACCGTCCTGCGCTCGCTCATGCGGCACGGTGACGGGTGGCCAGGCAGATACGACCTCACGAGCCTGCGCCTGCTGGGGACCGTAGGAGAGCCCATCAATCCGGATGTGTGGTTGTGGTACCGACGCGTCATCGGGCGCGACGAGATACCTGTGATCGACACCTACTGGCAGACGGAGACCGGAGGCTTCATCATCACCCCGCTTCCTGGTGCCGTGCCGCTGAAACCCGGCTCGGCGACCGTTCCGTTCTTCGGCGTGTTGCCGTCGGTCCTGCGGGAGGACGGCACGCTCGCCGACGTCGACGAGGGCGGCTTTCTCTGCATCGACCGTCCCTGGCCGGGTCTGCTGCGCCGGGTATGGGGAGATGAGGACAACGCTCGACTTCGCGAGATGTACTTCGAGCGCTTCCCCGGCCGCTACTTCACCGGCGACGGGGCGCGCGTCGACCAGGACGGCTACTACTGGCTGCTCGGCAGAGTTGATGACGTCATTAACGTCTCGGGACATCGGCTCGGCACCGCGGAGATCGAGAGCGCGCTCGTGAGTCACGAAGCTGTGAGCGAGGCCGCTGTGGTCGGATTCCCGCACCCTGTCAAGGGCGAGGGAATACACGCGTACGTCGTCCTTCGGGATGGGCAGTTCGCTTCAGAGGACCTCGCGAAGATACTCGCTGGCCACGTGCGCAAACTCATCGGTCCCATTGCGAAGCCGGACAGGATCCAGTTTGTGCCTGACCTGCCCAAGACGCGTTCGGGCAAGATCATGCGGCGGATCCTGCGCAAGACCGCCTCTGGAACCACCGACACCGAGGAGTTCGGCGACCTCTCCACGCTCGCCGACCCCAAAGCTGTCAAGGGTCTGATGGGCGGGGCGGAGACCTACGAGAAGCTGTAGTTGAGCGCACGCGAGCGCCAGCCGCTGCGACGTGCGGGTACACTGACTGAAGACGCGCGAGAACGCATGAAGGGCTAACAGGAGGATTCGATGGATACCGTCCTGGTCATACTGCTGATCGCGGCCGCTTGGGGCCTTGGCGTGCTCGTCGGCAGGCGCACTCGCGCCGGTGAAAGCGCCGGACTGCCAACCGAGCTCCATCCCAAGACGCACGACGAGCCGATAGAAGACGCCGCGAAGGTGCTGGACCGCGAGCGCCACGGAGAGCCCGGCATCGAAGAGGCCGAGGAGTACCGCGACATCCGGCGCGGACTAGGCGACAGATAGCGGGTCGCAGGCAAGCCCGAGCGTCCCATCTCTGCGCTCGTGCGCGACGCCTGAGGCTCAGACGGAGCTCACATCTCCGGCGGTGCGATACTGGGGTCCCATGCCACTTCCGCGACGCCCTCTTCCGCGAGCGCGACGCGCGCTGCCGAAAAGAGCAGGTCGGACAGCCGATTGAGGAACCGCAGAACGCGTAGGTCTCCTGGATCTCCGGAATCGAGCGACACAGTGCGGCGTTCGGCACGCCTCACCGCTGCTCGCGCCACATGCAGGCGTGCTGCAAGTTCGCTTCCTCCCGGCACAACGAAGCCACGAAGTGGCGCCGAGGACTCCTCGAAGACGTCGATTGCGTGTTCGAGGAAGACGACGTCCTCCTCACTCACGTCCACAGTGTGCGCATCGCGTGCTTGGGATGGTGTGGCGATGCGGGCTGCGCAGTTGGACAACCGTTGCTGGACGTAGCAGAGGACCTCGGCAATGACTCCACGACGCGCAACTGCCAGAGCAAGGCCAACGAGGCAGTTCGCCTCATCAAGGGCCCCGTACGCCTCCACGCGTGAGTCGGCCTTGCTGACACGCGTCCCGCCGGCCAGGGACGTCTCGCCGAAATCGCCGGTCTTCGTGTAGATCGTCATGGGAGCTCCTCAGGGCGCCTCGACTGCGGCGTCCGCATGAACGGTGCGTTCCGTCAAACATGGTACCGCCCGAGGCCTCTTGCTCGAGCCACGGCCTCGAACGGGCGCTACGCGCGCTCGCGGATCCTCATCGCGACGTGCCCGAGGATCCCCGCATCCGTGGGCGCCTCGCCGTCAGGTCCCACAACGTGGAAGGTGTCTTTCGCGACACCATCGACTGTGAGGGCCTTCGCCCAGCGGATCTCAAGACCCACAGAAGCTATGGCACGGGCTATATCGTACAGAAGGCCGACGCGGTCCGGTGCCGTGACGACTACCGCGGTGTCGAAGCCTGCCGAGGCGTCGATGGACACATGCGTGTTCACCTGTGCACGCGGATTCGCGTAGTGGCGCCGACGTTCGGCCAGACGGGCCTCGAGCTCGAGCCGGTCGGCGAGAGAGGCCTGCAAGTAGCGCTCCGCGCGCTGCCAGGTCTCATGCTCCACGGCGGCGAGCGTCGCCGAACGGACCGTGAACACATCTAGTGCGATGCGCGCGGCCGTGGTGTAGGCGTCCACGCCGAGGATATTGAGCCCGGCCAGCGTGAATGCCCCGGCGATGCGAGCGAAGAGCTCAGGTCGATCGTGCGCCACGACGGCGACTTCGAATGCTCCAGGGGACGCAGACGGGCCCACTGAAAGTCGAGCGACCTGCGGGCCCTGTTGTGCTTCGAGCTCGGCTACGAGTCGAGCGTGTTTCACGACCTGCGCGGGCTCTCGTGAGGCCAGGTAGCGGAGCGGGGCGCCTTCGATGAAGTCGCCTGCTTCGCTGGGTGTACCGTCAGTTAGCGCCGTGAGAGCGCCCGCACGGATCTCCTCACCCCGCTTGGCGAGCCCGGCGCCGTCGACCTCAGGGGAGAGAGCCGCATCGACGCGCGACACAAGCGTGCCGATGAGCGCCTCCTGCCATGAGCTCCACGCCGCCGGCCCCGTCGAGAGCGCATCCGCGACTGTGAGCACGTGAAGGCTGGGGAGGAGGCTGCGGCGGCCGATGCGCTCGGCGATCGAAAGGACGACGTCCTCGGAATCAAGGTCCCTGTGGACGGCGCTGTCCGCCAGCAGCAGATGGAGCCGCACGAGGTCAGCCACGTCCGTCTGCCCTTGCGCGCCCAGTCCGAAGCGGCGCGCACAGTCTGCGGCCGCGTCGGCTCCCCGCTCGGGGTGCCCCGGCCCGGCTTCGGTCTTGCCACGGTCGTGCGCGAGGGCCGCCACCAAGAGCGGTCTATCGTCCGCTATTGCGCCTCGGGAGTGTTCGAGAAGCGTGTGCCCCGCGTCGGGGAGTGTCGCCGCGATGGCTGCGCACGTGATGCTGTGCGCCCCGACCGTGAGGCTGTGAGCGAGGGCTGGGCGACGAAGCGGCAGAAGCGCTTTGAAGCCCGGAACGACAGGATCCAGGCGGCCCAGCCAAGCAGCCTCCTCGAGGGGCGCCACGCACTCTGCGCCCAGCCGAAGCATGGCGAAGACCTCCTCTGCGGAGAGCGGTCTCGACCCCTCAGCGGCAACGGTTGTCTCTACGTCCGCGCCTGCGGTCCTTCGGCGCACGCGGTCCAGAACGTGCGCAGTGTCGGCGACAGCGATTTGGACTGACTGAGCATCGGTGGTCAGCGAATCCACCGCCTGGAGCGTCAATCGTGATCCGTGGCCCGCGATACCGAGCTCCCATCGTGCCTCAGCCGTCACGGCCGACGCCGTATCGGTGAGCCCCATCTCGCTGTCGGAAAGGAGGCCCGCTTCGACGAGCAGTGATGGCGTCGCCTGCGGCCGTCCAGCAAGCACCGCGGCTGTCCACACGAGCTCGTCGTAGTCTCTCCGACCGCCCGCGCCGTTCTTGAGGTCTGGCTCCAGCAGGTATGGCGATCCTGGACGCCCGCGACCGGCAAGTGCCGGCAGCACGCGGCGGGACCGCCTCTGCGCATCCGAACAGCAACGCTCGAGAACGGCACGTCCGTAGTCGGCGTCTCCGCAGACCACCCGCCCAGTGAGCGTGGCCGCGAGGACCGTGAGTTCGTTGCGCGACGCCACCAGATGCTGCTTCGGCGAGCGCACCTGGTGGCCGACGTCGAGGCCAGCGTCCCAGAGCGGGTACAGCACCGACTCGACGAACGGCTTGAGCAGATCGGGGGATCCTTCCGACACGAGCAGGATGTCGATGTCGGAGGTCGGAAGCAGCACGCCCGCTCCATAGCCCCCAAGGGCGATCAGCGCCCAGCGATGTGGCGGCGGATGCGGAGACGACGCAGTCAGCCGCCGGAGCGCCTCATCCGTGAGCGACGCCAGGAGGCGCGCCGAGCTGAGGCCGGGCGCGCCGGTCGCGAGGAGTGCTGCGCGCTCTTTGCCGTATCGGTCCACGAGTCGTCTCGCTCCGCGCGCTGTCTGTTCTTGAGAGCGCGAAGCGGTGAACCGAAGCTAGAGCGCCTCGGGACCGCGCTCGCCCGTGCGGATGCGCACGGCGCGTTCGCAGTCGTAAGTGAAGACCTTTCCATCGCCGATCTTCTCGGTACGAGCGGCCAGGATGATGGCGTGCTCCGCCTGCTCGGCAATCTCGTCATTGACCACCAGCTCGATCTTGAGCTTCGGGACGAAGTCGACCGTGTACTCAGCGCCGCGGTAGACCTCCGTGTGTCCCTTCTGGCGCCCGAACCCCTTGACCTCGTACGCGGTCATGCCTTGAATGCCGAGGGCATGCAGGGCGTCCTTCACGTCGTCGAGCTTGTGCGGCTTGATGATAGCCTCGATCTTCTTCACGGGTTCCTCCGCTCCGTGTGTGGTTACGGTTCGTTCGGTTCTCCGTCGGCTCGGACGGCTAGAGCACGTATCCCGTCTCAGCGTGCTCGGAGACGTCCAGTCCTGCTTCTTCAGCATCGGTGTCGACCCGGATGCCCATCGTGGCATCGAGCACCTTCAGGATGACCCAGCTCACGGCGAACGAGAATGCGATGGTCGCGACAACGCCCACCAGTTGCGGCAGCATCTGCGCGGGGTTCCCCGCGAGCAGTCCGTTGCGTCCGGCGGAGTTCACGGCGGTCGTTGCGAACACCCCGGTCAGAATCGCACCCGTCGTGCCGCCGACGCCGTGGACGCCGACGACGTCGAGTGCATCGTCGAAGCCGAAGCGCACCTTGATCCGCAGGCCCAGGTAACACAGGACGCCTGCGACGAGGCCGATCACGATGGCTGCCATGGGCGTCACGTAGCCGGCGGCCGGGGTGATGCCCACGAGCCCGGCGACCGCGCCGGATGCGGCTCCTAGCACCGTCGGCTTTCCTTCGGTGAAGACCTCGGCGACGTTCCACGCGAGCAGGCCTGCCGCTGCCGAAAGGTGCGTGGCGAGGAACGCAGAGCCGGCGAGATGACCCGAAGCGAGCGCGCTGCCGGCGTTGAATCCGAACCAGCCGAACCATAGGATCCCCGCCCCGAGCACCGACATCGGGATGTTGTGCGGCCTGAGCTCATCGGTCCCGTACCCGCGCCTCTTGCCGAGCACGAGGGCGCACGCCAGCGCGGCTGCGGCCGACGCGATGTGCACGACCGTTCCTCCCGCGAAGTCGAGAGCGCCCAGGCTCATCAGCCAGCCGCCGCCCCAGACCCAGTGTGCGAGAGGCGAGTACACGAGTACAGCCCAGAGCGCAGCGAAGATGACGTACGCCTTGAACTTCATGCGTTCGGCGATGGCGCCAGTGATGAGACCGACGGTGATGATCGCGAACATGCCTTGATAGGCCGAGAACACGCTTGTTGGGATGGCTGCGCTCTCAGTGCCAGTCACCGCGCCGAGCACGTTCCTGAGTCCCAGGAAGTCCAGACCGCCGACGAGCCCGCCCTTGTCCGGTCCGAACGCGAGGGTGTAGCCGACGAGCGCCCAGACAACGGACACGAGCCCCATGGCGAAGAACGAGTGCATGGTCGAAGACAGGACGTTCTTCTTCCTCACCATGCCTGCGTAGAACAGTGCTAACCCAGGGGTCATGAACAACACCATGGCTGCCGCGATGAGCATCCACGCCGTGGAGCCGGTATCGATCGCCGGCATGATAGCCTCCTTCTGCAGGGATTCCATGCTTGGGAAGTAGCGTACGGACCCGATGTTTCGGGCGAGTTTCCAGTAGTTTGCCGAAGAGCGAAACCCTGGCGCTCGAGCACGCGCGGGCGTTACTCTCGGTTATCGGCGGATCACCCGATACCGCACCCGTGCGACACCCTCAAAGCCCAGCACGCGGGCGGTGCCGGGGCCGAGGTCCCACGCCCGGCCCGGAACATAGGGTCCGCGATCGGCGACGGTTGCGATCGCAGTACGCCCCCCGTACGAGAACTCGACGAGCGTCCCGATGGGCAGCGTCTTGTGGGCAACGATCATCGAGTCCGGCCCGATGGTGAAACCCGAGGAGAGGTGAATCCCGTACGCGCCGGATCCGTAGCACGAAGCAACGGCCGCTTGCCACGGAACAGAACTGCCGCTGGGTCGCAACGAGGCGGGCCTGAAGACGGCCTGCGCCGCCGGTGCGCGGGCAGCGTGCGACGCCGCATCCACCGAGGCCGCTGCCTCGCGTGCGGCGATCTGCCGCTGGTACGCGGCGTAGGATGCCTCACTGTTCGACAGCGTTACTCGCGCTTGCGACTTGGCGGCCTCGAGGGCCCTCAGCTCCCGTGAAGCGGTGGTCTGTCGGTCCAGAAGGTGCGCGATGGCGCCCGAGAGCCGCGTCCGTGTCGCCTGGATCTCGCTGATCGTCTTGGCGTCCTCGCGGCCGAGGCGGACGAGCGCGTCCCAACGCATGAGGAAATCGCTGAACGTGGTCGAGTCAAGCAGGACCTCTACGTAGCGCATCGGACCGGACCGATATAGGTAGCTGGCGCGTTCGTCGAGTGATGACTGGAGTTCAGCCTCCCGAGCCACGACGGAGTCGAGTTCGGCAGCCTCAGCGCTCGCTGACGCTTCGACCGCTGTCAGACGCGCTCGTGCGGCGTCGTAGTCCCGAATCGCCCTGTTCAGGGCCGCTTGCGCCGCCGAAACGCGGGATCTCGGGGACGCCAAGGCTGGCCGGGGTGCGCCGCCGATCACGAGCACCACGGCCACGGCGATGAAAGCGAAACGAGCGTGTCCGGTCAGGATGATCTCCTCCGAGAGTCCAGCCGGGAGATTCTAGCAGGTGAAGTGCGCGCGCATTAGTAGTCGATTCCCAGAATCCAGCCGAGAGGTTGGCAGCACTCACCGCGGCGACATGCCGCCGACCGGGCCGTGCCCACTGTCGGGCCGTGCCTACTGCGTGCTGGACTTCTTCTGCCCCTGGCCGACGTGACAGTCGAAGCAGAACGTCGAGTGGTGGCATTGGAAGCAGAAGTCCGCACCTCGCTGGTCCACCATCAACGGGTGCTGTTCGATCCACGTCCCCTTGGCGGGTTCCCATCCCTGGTGGTGGCACATGCCGCAAAGGTCGGGCTTTGCCGTGTGACATCGGGCACAGACCTGCCGGCCGCCCTCACCAGCAGCAGCGTGAGTCGGGGTCGGCCCGGTTGCCCATCCCGCCGGGTGCGGCATCTCGAGGCCGTGACATCGCCGACAGAACGTCTGTTCATGGCACATCTCGCACGGTTGGCGCTTTGCCAGCGCTGCCTTCCCGTGGGTCGTGCTCCACGACGCAGACCTGTGTGAGACGGGACGCAGGCTGAAGGACGAGGGATGGCACACGTCGCACGTCCCGGGTGCCTTCGCTCCTTTGGCGCGGCCGTGGCAGGTGAAACAGCGCTCCATCAGGAGCATCGGCTTCTCGGCGGTGGGGTCGGGGTGCGCCGTCCACAGGTGGCAGGACAGACACGACTTGTTGCGTTTGGCGTGCTCTGCGTGATCGATGAGCGTGCCGAACCGCATCGTCACCTTGCGCGAGGGGTCGTGACACGACTCGCAGGTCGAGTCGGCAACCGTCGGGGTTGCCTCATCGGACCGCGTCGAGTCCTTCGCCAGGTGAAGACTAACATCGCGCGTGAGCATTGCGCTGCGAACGAACAGCGTCTGGGGGAACCGATACCACGCACGCGGCTTCTCGTGACACGCAGGGCAGCCGACCTTGGTGTGCCCCGAGACTCTCCAGGAAGTCACTGCGGGAGACATCTCGTGACACATACCGCACACGCTCGGCAGGCCGGTGACCCGTAGAAGAACGAGACCGATAGCAACGACGCCTGCCACCGACGCAGCGACGATCCAGATGACACGCACGACTCGGCTCGATCGGTCCTTCATGGGCAACCTATCTCGCCGCCTCACGTCCTGATCTGCGACATGATCGACGACGCCACGGTCGCGGCTGTGGGCGACCCTCCAAGCGACGCTACAGAGCCGGCTGACAGCCCGTCAAGCAGCGGAGATGCCGTTTCGGGGGCATTTGAGCGCTTGCTCACACAACCCTAACAAGACGCCAATGCTCCCACAATCGGAGGGCGTTCTGCCGTCGCGATACTCACGCTAGCTTCGACAACCCGGGCCGTCCTCACGGACGCAGCCATGGGTCTCGGCCTACCGGGTCACCACGTTTCGCGAGATCGGCAGGAGAGGCATGATCGAGCCCTCGTCGCTTCGCATGGCGGGCCCCCACGCGGGGCGGTCGTCGCGTCTGCGCGTCCGTGTTCTCGCTCTACTCCTTTTGCTCGTGGTGGGTCTGGCGCTCTTCGGGCCCCGTGTGGCCCTGGCGGAACAGGCCTCGTCGGGCGAGCTCTTCTTCTTCCCGTGCACGAGCTGTCATCCCGTTACGGTGACCGCCGAGGGCGTCCCGGCAAAGAAGCTGCCCAACGGGTTCAAGGGCCACGAGATAGTCCTCGTAGGACACGACAAGCTGGGGCGCGGCACGGGCGCGTGCCTTGCGTGCCACGACGATCCGAGCCGCGATCCCGGCCAACTGAAGCTGGCCGACGGCAGCCTGATGGGCATTCAGGGCGACATCGCGCGGGTGTGCTTCAGCTGCCACTCCGACAAATACAAGGCGTTCAAGGCGGGCACGCACGGCAAGCACAAGCCCTCATGCGTGGCCGCGGGCTGCCACGACCCTCACACGCCGGGTTTCATCTACGCCGATGCTCTGCGCCCGTTTGTCGGGAACGGCTTCCAATTCAAAGTGCTCTCCCAAAGGAGCGCGTTCATGCCGCTCGCGACTCCTCCGCCCCCGCCTCCGGTGAGCACCCCTGCGTGGTTCACGTACGCGGCCGGCCTCGGCCTCGTGGTCGTGGGGGGACTGACCGGCTCGCTCGTCTTCGGAAGGTTGAAGCGATGAGCCAGAACAAAGGGCGTATCGCCAGTGGCGATCCCAGCGCCAAGACGCCAGTAGAGTCGCTCGACGAGAAGGTGACGCTGACGCTTTCGCGGCGACGCTTCCTCGAGGGCGTGGGAGCAACCGTGGGGCTGGCAGCGGCGGGCATGATACCGGCGCTTGCAACCGCGGCGCAGGCCTCTGCTGAAGGGACGGCGAGTGCGTCTTCGGCAACGGCGGTAGTTCCAGGAGCCGAGAACCCGCTCGAGGGCGTGATTGAGAAGGACCACGCCGTCAACTATCCTGGCAGGCCCGTCTACTATGCCGGCCCGGCTGGCAAAGAGAAGTGGGCGATGGTCATCGACGTGAAGGCGTGCGTCGGATGCCGCAAATGCGTCTACGCATGCGTGAAGGAGAACAACATCGGGCGCAACTCGGGGTTCACCTACATTCAGGTGCTCGAAATGGAGCAGGGTGCGATCGACCTCGAGACGTCGAACGCGAACTACGAGGAGGGCGGTAGGCCGGACAAGTGGTATCTGCCGGTGCAGTGCATGCACTGCGAGAAGCCGACGTGCGTGTATGGCTGTCCGGTCATCGCCACGTGGAGAGAGCCCGACGGCATCGTCGTCATCGACTACCACAAGTGCATCGCGTGCCGGAACTGCATGATCACGTGTCCGTACTTCGCGCGGCACTTCAACTGGGTGAGTCCCGAGGTTCCCAAGAACGAGGTCAATCCGGAGGTCCCGCTCGAGGAGAAGGAGGGCGTCGTCGAGAAGTGCACGTTCTGCGTCCAGCGGACGCGGCATGGCATGACGACGGCCTGTGTCGAGGCATGTCCCGTCGGCGCGAGGACGTTCGGAGACCTCAACGACCCCAATAGTGACGTCTCCGTCTTGCTCAAGACGCGCCGGGCATTCCGCCTGAAAGAGGAACTCGGGTCCGAGCCTGTCATCTGGTACGTGGGGTGATCGCATTGGCCTCCATCACATCACCCCTTAGACGGCGCGCAGCCGGGACAGACGCAGCGAGTGCACACGCGGATGATGCGCTTCGACCCGGCGTGAAGCGCATCATCGGGATTGACTTCAACTTCGGCGCGCTCAAGACGGCGGGTCCGCGCTACTGGGCGTTCGTATCGTTACTCGCGACGGTCTTCCTGCTCGGAGTCACCGCATGGGGCGTTGCGCTCACCCACGGCGGCTCGGTCATGGCGATGCGTGACAACTACCCCTGGGGTCTGTGGTTCACCAACTACATGTACTACGTCGGTCTGTCGGCAGGCGGACTCATGGTGTACGCGAGCGTGCACTTGTTCGGCGCGGAGCAATTCCGTCCGCTCTCTCGCCTCGCGGTGTTGCTAGCCGGTGTCCTCGTGATGCTGGCGCTCCTGGGCATCATCACCGACATGGAACGCCCGTGGCGCGCCGTGTGGATGCTTCTGACACCCAACATGCAGTCGCCATTCGTGTACACCGGTAGCGCGGCGAACATTTACATGGTCATCTGCTTCGTCGATCTGTGGATCCTGATGAGCGGCAAGGGTGGCGAGAAGCTCGCCTACAAGATGACGCTTGTCGCCCTTCCGTTTGCCATCTACCTGCACACGACGACGGCGTGGGTGCTCGCTCTGAACAAGTCCAGGGAGCTCTGGCACTCGGCGGTGATGGTGCCCATCTTCCTCACCTCGGCGACCGCTTCAGGCGTGGCGCTTCTGCTCATAGCCGCTTACATCATGAAGCGATTCCGGATCCTTGAACTCAAACAGAGCATGTTCCGAAGTCTGTCGACCCTTCTGGCGACCGTCATCATCATCGACCTGTTCCTGCTCGTCGTGGAGATCGTCACGACGTTCTGGGCGACTTCCGCCACAACCGGCCACGTCCGAAGGCTGGCGCTGTTCTTCACGGACAAGTACGCGTTCGCGTTCATTCCTGTGCTCCTGCTGGGCTTCGGCGCGTTCGCGTTGCTTGCGCCACGTCGGACGAGGCACATCCCGGCCGTCCAGATCACCGCCTCGCTCATGTACGTCGTTGCCATCTTCCTGAAGCGCTACTCGCTGATGGCGATGGGCTTCGCGGTCAACCCGCTCGGCCAGTATTCGCCGCCGTACTTCCCCAGCCTGGTCGAGATATTCATAGCTCTCGGGCTCCTTGCCATGGGTCTGTTGTTCGTCACCGCGGCGGCCAAGGTCCTGCCCCTGAAGGTGCCCGAAGAGGAGCACCAAGACGCACATGTTCCCGCGCGTGCGACCGTGACACCGGACCTGGTCGAGCCGGTGGCGAGCGAAACGCCGCTCGCCGAACCCGCGACTTTGAAGCCGGAGGTGGCCTCGTGAGCCCATCCGGGAGCGAAAGGGGCCGCCTGAGCTCGAGGGTCGCCGCGTTCGTGCGGCGACACCCCCATAGCGTGGTCTGGGTGATCGCCGGCGCCATCGGCCTCGTTGGCGTCGCCGCGGGCTTTGCACTGGGCGCTACGTCTCGACCGGCGTTCCTCGGCAGCTACCACAACCTACAGCGGAGCTACACGACCCTGCAGTCCTCGGTTCACAAGGGCATCGACTGCAACAAGTGCCATGTCGATCCACGTGGGGAAGTCGTCTATCGCAGTTCGCTCGTCGCCGACTTCTACCGCGGCCTTTTTGGCAAGCCGGCACAACCCGCTTTCGTCATCACGCCCAAACCTACGTCTGCGGCCTGCCGTTCATGTCACCTCGGCGACTGGAGCGCGGACGCGACACGGACGGCGAAGGTCCCGCATCCCGCCCATCTGCGTGTCAAGACCGAGCCGCGCGACTGCGTCAGTTGTCACAAGTGGACGGCGCACGAAGAGGACTACACGCAGAAGCACAAGGCGATGCCCTTCAGCACGGTGTGCGCATCCTTCGGCTGCCACGTCGGTTGGAAGCAGCCTGCCGAATGTGCGAGCTGCCATCACTCGCTTCAGGGGACCGCCGCCGAGTGGAGGCAGGCCCACCCGCAGACTGTCCGAGCCAGCGGAGCGAACGGTTGCCTCGAGTCCTGTCACACCGCGGCCCAGTGCCGGGAGTGTCATACGACCGGCAAGACCCCTGTGTTCTCGGCAGGCGGCGTCCAGACGGCTGTGAGCACCCTGGAGCGGGAGCACGTCAAGACCGACTGGCTTTCGAGACACGGCACGTTCGCGCTTGCGGACCAGTCCAAGTGTCTGCTGTGCCACGTTTCGTTGGCAGAGTGCCAGGACTGCCACGCGAGGCGCCCCGCGTTCCACGGCTCGACATCGACGTGGCTGGCGCGGCACAAGGACTTCGCGACGCCGGCCAAGAACCCTCAGCGCTGCCTGACGTGTCACAAGCAGGCCTGGTGCGACGAGTGCCACAAGCAGTTCAAGGAGATGCGCTGAGTGGCCGAGCACGACGCATCGCCACGGGACGAGTCGGCCCATGCTGACGGCGAGCCTTCCACGACCGCAGCCGAGACGACTGCCACCGAGGTTGAGCGCTCTGAGTCCGCGGCTACCGAACCGGCGAAGTCTCATCGACGCTGGCCGCTGATCGTGACCGCGATCGCGTTCGTCGTCATCGTCGCGGTCGCGCTGCCAATCGTCTCGACGCTGCAGCCCGCCTACTACAAGCGCTATCCCAGTCTGCACACGCGCATGCAGAACTGGCGTGTCTCCACGCACGCGCGCGTGCCGTGCTCGGGCTGCCATGTGGATCCAGGCGTTTCCGGCTTCGCACGCTTCGCGGTTAAAGCGGTCCCGGCGTTCTACTCCCAGCTGATCTCCGGGCCGAAGCCAACCAACCTGCTCGGCGTTCCGAGCCGGGCCGCCTGTCAGAAGTGCCACACGACCTACCGGCAGGTCTCCGCCAACGGCGACTTGCTGATCCCGCATCGCGCGCACGTGGTGGTCCTGAACATCAGATGCGCCACGTGCCACAAGAACCTCGTGCACTCGCCGAACAGCCAGGGCTTCAACAAACCCGAGATGTCGACGTGCCTGAAGACCTGCCACGACGGCACGAAGGCGACGAACGTCTGCTCGAAGTGCCACACGCGTAAGAACGTGCCCGACAGCCATCGCAGCAAGGACTGGCTGCTGATCCACTCGACAAAGGTCGCGACCGTGGACTGCGGCTCGTGTCACGCGTTCACGCCGAACTACTGCAAGGACTGCCACCAGAGGCGTCCGGCGTCTCACGCCGGCAACTGGAAGACGGACCACAAGGTCGCAGCGAAGGCGCGGGGTGAGAGGGGCTGCCTGGTCTGCCACGACGAAGCGTTCTGCAAGACGTGCCACTGAGATGCGTGGCCTGTTGGTAGGTCAGCTGAGGAGCACCATTGGCTGAGGATCAAGAAAGAAGCGAGCGAGCGCGCTGGCGGGATGTCTTCCGCTGGGGTCGTCCACGGTCGCATGCGGTGGCACGCAGGCGCCGCGTCCTCATCATCGCGGGCCTTGCTTCACTCGCCGTCGCCGCGTTCGTCCTGGTTCCCGGCTATATCGCCTCCCGGCCGGGGTTCCTCAAGCGCTACGCGAACTACGACGCCCAGTACCAGTCCTGGTCGACGTCGGTTCACGCCAAGGTCCCGTGTCAGAAGTGCCACGTCTCACCGAAAGTCGGCTCACAGGCCGTCTACAGCGCAAGGATGCTGGGTGAGTTCTACATCTCGGCGGTATTCCGTGCTCGGCAGCCCAAGCTCCTCGCAACGCCCACGAACGATGCGTGCCGAAGCTGTCATCCCGACTATCGGACCGTCTCTCCGACGGGTGACCTCAACATCCCGCATCGGGCACACGTCGTGGTCTTGAAGATGCGGTGCGTCGAGTGCCACCGCTACCTGGTTCACGAGAAGAGTCCCGAAGGCAAGAACCTGCCTCGGATGTCGACATGTCTGACCTGCCATGATGGGAAGACAGCGAAGAACGCGTGTGTGACGTGTCACACGGCCAAAGCCGCGCCGGCCAACCACGGTACGCCGGACTGGCTCGTCGTGCATCCACTGAAACAGAGCGAGCTCGACTGCGCCAAGTGTCATGCGTGGAATCAGCACTGGTGTGCGGAATGTCACGCGAGACGCCCGGTCTCCCACGGCGCCAACTGGAGAACCGCGCACGCCCTCCGGGTCGAGGTCCATCGGAACTGCGAGGCGTGTCACGAAGCGGCCTTCTGCGTGAGGTGCCACGGCGAGGTGCCGAGTGAGAACTTCGATCCCACCCTCAAGCTCGTTCGGCAGTAGGTGAGTGGCATGGCCGTTCAACGCGTACTCGTTGTCGATGATGAGCAATCGATCCTCAAGGTCGTCGATTACGCCCTGCGTCAGGAGGGCTATGAGGTTCATACAGCTGGCGACGCGAACGGTGCTGAGTTCTTGCTCTCGCAGGTCCCGGTCGACCTCGTCGTTCTGGACGTGATGCTCCCTGGCAAGTCCGGTCTCGAGATTGCCCGCGACCTCCGCGCCCATTCGAACGTACCGATCATCATGCTGTCGGCGCGAAGCGAAGAGGTCGACCGCATCCTCGGTCTCGAGTTCGGAGCGGACGACTACGTGACAAAGCCGTTCTCGCCGCGTGAGCTCGTGAGCCGGGTCAAGGCGATACTGCGGCGGGCGAGCCTGGCGGACGACGAGAAGGCCCTAGTCACGGTCGGTGACCTGCGCATCGATACACTGGCGCGACAGGTGCGACTCGGCGAGACGCCCATTCACCTCACGAACTCGGAGTATCGGATCCTCCTACACCTCGCGCGGCATCCGGGAACGGCGTTCTCCCGTGAGGCCATACTGACCGCGCTGTGGGAGGAGTCGCCCGTCGGCGACGAGCGGGCGATCGATGTACACGTGCACAACATCCGAGACAAGCTCGAACCCGACCCAAAGAACCCGGAGTACGTGCTGACGGTCCGTGGTTACGGCTACCGGCTCAAAGAGGGCTGAGCCCTCGTGGCGTACACCTAGAGTTGGCTATAGACGATGCGCAGGATCACGCCGAAGTCGCGCGTCTGGCTCACGATCGCACTCGTCCTGGTCGTGGCGAGCGCGCTCGCCATCTACGAGCTGGCCAGCAGCCGAAACGCGAACGTGGGCAACACCGTCAGCGCCGGAAGCGGGGGAGCAGGCGCTCGCGGTCAATCGAATCCCGTGCGCACGCTGGTCACGTGGTTCTGGAAGGCCGATTACTGGGTCTTCCCCGTGAGGGACGAAACAGCTCTGACGGCATTGCATCAGAACGCTGCCAGGGGGTCACGCGCGCAGTGTATCGCGTGCCATGAGGACAAGACGGGCTCGAAGCTGGTGCTTCACCGCATCCATCTCCAGAGTCCTCTGCTCTCAACGCTCGAATGCCACGATTGCCACCAGAAGGTCGATCTCACAAAGCGCGGGAACAAGGCCGTCGTCACGTGGGTCGACGTCGGCTTCTGCAAGCAGTGCCACTCTCCATTCCCGGGCCTGCAAGCGGGTTCGAAGATGCGGCCCCCTGACTTCGAGTCCCGCTGTACGTCGTGCCACAGGGGGAAGTCTGCGCCGAAGCACGCGCAGCCGTACCTCTCACAGCAGATCTCGTCGGCCGAGTGCAAAGGCTGCCACGGTGGACGGGTACTGCCGTCGACGCTTCGGCACGAGCAAAGCGATTGGATCCAGGCGCATGGTGCTGAGGCGCTCGCGTCCGGTGCCGACGTGTGCTACACGTGCCACGATTTCGGTCTGAAGTTCTGCGACTCGTGTCACGCGAGCAAGCCGCCTTCGCACCTCCCGGCCGAGCACTGGCGCAGCGTGCACGCGGCCGCCGCTCGAGCCGATACGCGGGTCTGCTACTCGTGTCACAAGGTGAGCTACTGCAAGAAGTGCCACCTCAACCATGAGATCGGCTGGCTGCAGCACCATGCGGGGTTCGTTCGAGAGAAGGGCGACGGCAGTTGTGCCGAGTGCCACAGCGCGTCTGCCTGCACCTACTGCCACATTCGCGGGTCTGGATCGGTCGATTCGAGCCCGACCCCGTAGTCGGCCGGATCCGGTTCATCAAACCCTAACAAGAGGGAAACCGCCTGCGAACCTGCCGGGTTGCTGACGGGCGATACTCACCCTTGGAAGGTGTATGTGCGGTGTTCGACGAGCACGGAGGGTGAGAGAGATGACACTCATGATCGCAGCGGTACTGGTGATCGGAGGGCTCGCCGCGGCGGCTCTGTTCGTCGTCGGAGTGCCGGCTCTGCTCGGTCTGATGGCGTACGACGTGGCCTCCCACAAGAAGGAGCCTGTCGTGCAGACTGTCCCCGAGGAAGAGCACGCCTGGCTTCGCTCGAAAGAGGATGCCGAGGGTCGGATCTCCCTCGAGCGTACCGTGGCCAGATCGTTCGTGATCCTCGGTGGTGCGTTCTGGGGCATCGCCGCATTCGCGGGTCTCTACTCGTACCGCCAGTCCGGGATAGCTTGGTCGCTGCTCGCCGCGTTCGTTCCGTTCGTTGCGACCCTCGCCACGCTGATCCTGGGTTGGTACTACGAGCGCATCACGGCCGTGCTGCTGACGCTCGCGACCGCAGGCGTCGTGGTCTGGGGCGTGGCATATCAGTTCGAGCTCGGCGTGTGGATGCTCGTCACCATAGCGCTGATCGGCCCGATGATGACGGCAGCTGCGCTGTTCTGGACGGCCCGTCGCCAGCAGGAGGCGCTCGAAGTGATGCTCGCTTCGCGCGGCGAGTTGGCTACCGCAGTGATCTCGGCCGAGTAGCCCCCAAGCGTCGCTGCAGGCCGAATCTGCGCAGCTTCGCGACTCGTCGAACCACCGCAGAAGGAGGGCTGGCGCAGCCGGCCCTCTTCACCGTAGGTGACACGCACGTAGCCAATCCCGATCAGGGGGACGCGACATGAGACAGGGACTCTCCGAACAGCCGAAGGACGCAGAGAACCTCGTGCGGTTGCTCGCTCGCGTGTCCGTGGGAGCGGGGGGCATGTTCTGGATGATCGCCGCCTTTGCGGGTCCGTACGTGTTCAACAACACGAGCCTGGCTCAGTCGGTGCGGACCGCGGCCTGGCCGTTTCTGGCGACGATCGTGATCCTCGCCGTCGGCTGGTTCTACGAGCAACTGGCGTCAGTCCTTCTAACCGCGGCTTCGGGCGCGGTCCTCGTCTGGGGCGTTATCTACGGCTGGGAACCGGGTGTATGGATCGTCATGGTCCTCGTGCTCATCGGACCCATGATGCTCGCCGCCGTGTTGTTCCTGCTTGCAGCACATGCCGAGGAGCGGCGCACACTGCCTGTCCCGTCGCCTGGCGCGGTCGGGCAAGGCATCTACCCCACCCCCGAGGCCGAGGGGCGCGCCCTCTAGCAGCGCTCAGACGGTGTCCCCACGGGCGCGGCAAACGCGCAAGGCATCAGCTTGCGCGAGGCAGGTCGAAGCGGAACGAGGCCCCTTCGCCTGGCCGCGACTCCACGTCGATCGTGCTTCCGTGCGCCTCCACGATCTCCTTCGCGATCGAGAGCCCCAGTCCCGTGCCTCGCGCAACTGAGCGCGACTCGTCGACCCGGAAGAACCGATCGAAGAGATGGGGGAGCGCGTCAGGGTCGATCCCGAGGCCGTTGTCTCGCACCTCGAGCGCGACGACGCCGTCCGAGGGCACGGCTCGAAGCGTGATCGTGCCGCCGCTCTGCGTGTGTGTCAGTGCATTCCCCACGAATCCCAGAAGGACCTGCTTGATGCGGTCGCGGTCGCAGGACACGTCGAGTGTGTCGTCAGGGACGTCCACGACTAGGGTGACCCCGGAGTTCTCGGCGAGCGGATGCATCACCGACGCGACCTCGCCGAACAGCTCGACTATGGGCACCGCGTCGCGCTTCAGCTTGAGCCCACCTCCCTCGAGCTGCGCGAGCGTGAGCAGGTCGGCCACAAGCCGTCCCAATCGGTCGACCTCGAGTGTCATCGTGCGGAGGAAGTCGTCGCTCACTTCCGGATCGTCCTTGGCCCCACCCATCAGGAGCTCGAGGAGCCCCTTGAGCGCCGAGATGGGAGTGCGCAGTTCGTGGCTTGCGTCGGCGACGAATCGCCGCTGCGCGTCCTCGAGCCGCTTCTGTTCGGTGATGTCGCTCATGAGAAGGACCGCCCCGAGCGTTGCGCCCTCATTCGACGTCGTGGGCGTGCAATGGAGGAGGATTGTCCTATCGCCTTGCGCTGTTGTGGCCGACGCACTCGCGCCCGCGAGGCTCCTGCCTACGACGTCGAGGATCTGTCTGTTGTCGGTGTGATCGCTCAGGCGGTGCCCGACGATTGCGTCACGATCGTCGGGCAGCCGGAGGAGCGTCACGGCCTCGGGGTTGATGACGCGGACGGCGCCCTCGGAATCGAAAGCGACGACACCCTCGGCCATGGACTCGACGACCGCGGCGATCTCCTGCTCGCGCTCCCGAAGGGTGGAGAAGGTGTCTCCGAGCGTCACGGCCATGCGGTTGTAGGATTCCGCGAGTTCGAAGATCTCGTCGGGGATGAGACCCGTGGGGAGCCGCTGGTTGAAGTCACCGTCGGCGATGGCCGCTGCGGCCTTGGTCATGCCGCGTACGCGCCGTCCAATGAACTCGGAGAAGCCCAGACCCAGAAGTCCCGCGACGATGAGTGCGATCCAGAACGTCGTCCACAGGCGGTTCCTGACGGCGTCGAGAACCGCGAGCGATTGCGTGACAGGACTCGCGATGACGACCGTTCCCGATCGGCGAGTGTCGGGGTTGTAGATGGCCTTGCCGGCGACGACGTAGCCCCCGCGTTTGAGATTCATCGAGGCGTACGGTGGCGAATCGGCGAGTCCCTGGATGCGCGCCTCATTAAGGGTGGTCGGCGGCGGACCTCCGTCGTGTTTGGCGTCGATGACCGTGCCGTCGACGTCATAGACCCAGATGTCGGAGCCATAGATCAGCCGGAAGTGGTCTACGTGATCGCGAAGGCGCGCGCGACTCTCAACGGTGAGAGGGAACTCTGCGCCGAGTTGCGAAGCAAGCGCCGAGGCGTTGCTCAGTTGAGACTGCTCGCCGAGCTGCTTGAGGGTACTGGTGAGTCCCTCGGAGAGAGATACCGAGAGGATCAGGATTGCGACAACGATAACGATGATGAAGAGTTCGGTCTGCCAGAGCCTGACCGAAGGCCGCCTGACCGAAGCCACCGCCTAGGCCTCTTTCAGCCGATAGCCGAAACCACGGACCGTCAGGAGGTACTCGGGGTTCTTCGGGTCCGCCTCCAGTTTCTCGCGCATGTTGTGGATGTGGACGTCGATGGCGCGCTCGTCGCCGACAGGTGCTTCGTCCCAGAGCTCCGCCAGGATCCCGGCGCGCGAGAACGCCTTGCCCGGATGTAGGGCCAGCAGGTGCACGATACCGTACTCCGACGTCGTCAGATGCACCGGTTCATCGCGCATGAACACTTGATGAGAGTCCGAGTCGATGACGAGCCTGTCGAGCACGATCCGCGAATGCTCGCCGGCAGTCCGGCTGGCGCGTCTCAGGATGGCCCTGACCCGGCTGACGAGCTCACGAGGCGAGAAGGGTTTCGTCACGTAGTCATCAGCGCCGAACTCCAGCCCGAGGATCCGGTCGACCTCATCGCCTCGCGCCGAGAGCATGACGATCGGGACGTCTGAGGTCGCGCGGATCTCGCGCGCGAGATCGAGCCCCGACTTGCCCGGCAACATGATGTCAAGGATGAGCAGGTCGGGCTTCACTTCTTCGGTGAGGAACGCGCCGCCCGCGGCGTCCTTGGCCGTGTGCACTTCGAACCCCTCCTGCTCGAGCGCGTAGTGCACGGTCTTCAGGATCGATTCCTCGTCGTCGACGACAACGATGCGCTGTCTGGACATCTGCGCTCCATATACGGGGTGAGCTGCATGGCAACTGCCGTGTGTCTAGGATATCGCCACAACGAGTTGCACGCCGACAAGACTGGCGCGCAAGGAGGGTCGACACGGGGCGTGCTGGGGCGCAGTGGGCCCAGCGAGCGTGTTCCGGTCAGGTGAGCGCGTTCGGGTTCGGTCCTGCCGCGAGGACCTCCGACGTCACTTCTTGCGTGTACTGCTCGAAGTTCTCGACGAACATGCCGGCGAGTTTGCGCGCGAGATCGTCGTACGCGGCGCCGTCGGCCCACGTCGCGCGCGGGTCGAGCACGTTCGGCGGACAGCCGCGGCACTCGCGTGGCACGAGGACCTTGAAGATGGGATGTGGGTCGAACTCGCAGGCGGCGAGCGTCCCGTCCAGCGCCGATGAGATCAGTTCTCGCGTGAGCTCGATACTCATGCGGGTCCCGACCCCATACGGCCCACCCGTCCAACCTGTGTTCACGAGCCAGCAGTCCGTCTCGTGCGTGGCGAGCCGCTCGGCCAGCATGCTCGCGTATCGGGTGTGATGCAGAGGCATGAAGGGCGAGCCGAAACAGGCGGAGAACGTCGGACGCGGCTCGTCGACTCCCACCTCAGTGCCCGCGACCTTGCTCGTGAAGCCCGAGAGGAAGTGGTAGCTCGCCATCTCGGGCGTGAGCCGTGAGATGGGTGGCAGCACGCCGAAGGTGTCGCAGGTGAGAAAGAAGACGTTGCGCGGGTGGTCGCCTACACCGCCGAGTATCGCACCCGGAATGTGCTCGATGGGGTAGGTGGCGCGCGTGTTCTCGGTGAGGAAGTCGGACGCCCAATCGATGGCGCGTGTCTGCGGGTCGATCACCACGTTCTCGAGGATGGATCCGAACTTGATAGCACCGTAGATCTGCGGCTCGTGCTCGTGCGAGAGGCAAATCGTCTTCGCGTAGCATCCGCCCTCGAAGTTGAAGATGCTGTGGTCACTCCAGCCGTGCTCGTCGTCGCCGATGAGCCTTCTGTCCGGATCTGCCGAAAGCGTCGTCTTGCCGGTTCCCGAGAGGCCGAAGAAGAGCGCCGTATCGCCGAACTCGCCGACATTGGCGCTGCAGTGCATGGGCAGCACGTCGCGCTGTGGCAGCAGGAAGTTCATGACCGAGAAGATGGCCTTCTTCATCTCGCCGCCGTACATGCTGCCCAGGATCAGAACGAGTTTGCGCGCGAAATTGATGCCGATGAAGACGGAACTGCGCGTGCCGTCGAAGTCGACGCTGGCGCGCAGAGGGCCGCAGTTCACGACCGTGAACCCCGGCTCGAAGTCCTCCAGCTCGATCGGCGCGGGGCGCACGAAGAGCGTGTTGGCGAAGAGGGCATGCCACGTCGCGTCGGCTACCACACGGACCGGAGTGCGATACGTGCGCTCGGCACCGGAGAAGCCGTCGAACACGTACAGCTCGCGGCCGTGTAGGTACCCGCGTGCCTTGTCGAGCAGCCGGTCGAACAACGCCGGCTGACACGGCCTGTTGACGTCCCCCCAGTCGATCTTGTCGGCGATGACGTCGTCCTTGACGATGAAACGGTCCTGAGGCGACCGGCCGGAGGGCTCTCCGGTCTTGACCACGAGCGCTCCGTTGGCCGCGAGGATTCCTTCGCCGCGCGCAAGCGATCGGGCTATGAGCTCTGCCGGCGGGAGGTTGCGGTGAATGGCGCCTGGGCTGACCAGCCCGAGCTCGGCCATTTGTTCACGGATATCGGTCGGCACTGTCGGCTTCGCCATCTGGACCACCTCGCGCATTGCCGGGTTATCGTCGGGCGGCGGCTTTCTTAAGGGCTCTATTCCGGAAACATCAGCGTATCACCTGCTCGAATGGGTGACGCTCCCTTGTAGGCGAGTAGCCGCGCCCGGCACCACCTCAATGGAGAGCGAGGAGTACAGTCGTGCCGTGGCGTGTTCGTCCAAGGAAGGGTAGAGCTCATGCGTATACGCGTTGCAGAAGAGAGCGATGCTGAGGCTCTGCGCGCGTACGCGGAGGTGCTCTTCGCCGAGGACCTGCCTGGCATCTACCGCCGGGAGGCGCCGAGCCTCGAAGACGAGCGTGCGTTCATCCGCTCCCATGTTGCTCCCGCCAACTCGACGCTGATGGTCGCCGAGGAGGATGGTCGCATCGTCGGGATCATCGGCTTCCTCGGGCATGATCTGCCCGACGAGCGTCACGCAGGCGAGTTCGGTCTCTCTGTCGCCGAGGGCTACCGGGGCCGAGGCATCGGTACAGCACTCATCGAGGCGCTGCTGGCGTGGGCGCCTTCCACACGGCATCTCGCGCATCGAAGTCCGGTCGTGGTCGAACAACCCCGGTGCCACGCGCCTCTACCGGCGCATGGGGTTCGTCCAGGAGGGATACGCTCGCGGGGCGATCCTCCATGACGGCGAGACCATCGATGTCCGTATGATGGCGCGGCTGCTTCCGAGGCACGAGACGCCGGCGGACGACTAGGGCAGCCGCCGAAGGCTCGGGCGTCACACAGACGCCGGGCGGCTCCTCCTGACATCAGCGGTACACTTGAGGTTCGGCAGGAGACCTGCTGTTCGGCGTTTGCCGGAACCGGCTCCGATAGGAGAGAGAAGAATCACTCCGTGTCTTTGGATCGCATCTCCATACGAGGCGCCCGCGAGCACAACCTCAAAGGATTCGACCTCGACATCCCACGGGACAAGCTCGTCGTCATCACCGGTCTTTCCGGGTCGGGCAAATCGTCGCTGGCTTTCGACACCATCTATGCCGAGGGACAACGGCGCTACGTCGAGTCCCTCTCGGCGTACGCCCGGCAGTTCTTGGGGCAGATGGACAAGCCCGACGTGGATCACATCGAGGGCTTGTCGCCGGCTGTCTCGATCGACCAGAAGACGACGTCGAAGAACCCGCGGTCGACCGTCGGCACCGTGACCGAGATCTATGACTACCTGCGCTTGCTCTTCGCACGGGTCGGGATCCCGCACTGTCCCATCTGCGGCTGTCCGATCGAGCGGCAGACCGCCGATCAGATCGTCGACCGCATCCTTGAGCTGCCTGCGGGAACCAAGTTCCAGGTCGTTGCGCCTGTCGTAAAGGGGAGAAAGGGCGAGTACGGCAAGCTGCTCGACGACCTGCGTCGCGAGGGATTCACGCGCGTGCGTGTGGACAGAGAGGTACGCTCCCTCGACGAGGACATCAAGCTCGACAAGAAGTACAAGCACGACATCGAGGTCGTGGTCGACCGCCTCGTCATGAAGGAAGACCTTCGCACCCGTCTGGCGGACTCGGTCGAGACCGCACTCCGGCTTGCTGGTGGATCGATCGTGGTTGCCCCCGGTGACGGCGATGAGCTGACGTTCTCGCAGGCACTTGCGTGTCCGGTGCACGGTATCTCGATGGATGAACTCGCGCCACGCGACTTCTCGTTCAACTCCCCATATGGCGCCTGTCCTGATTGCGCCGGGCTCGGTTCCAGGCTGGAAGCCGACCCGGACCTCGTGGTGCCGGACCCGACGCTTTCACTGGAAGAGGGCGCGATCGCGCCTTTCGCGTCGGGCTTGAACTACTATCCGCAATTGGTCTCGGCCGCCGCCAAACACCTCGGCGCGTCGACAACCACGCCCTGGCGAGAGCTGCCACGCGAGGCGCGGACGGCGCTCCTCGGCGGGCTTGGCGACGAGCGCATCCGCGTTGACTACCAGACCCGTGATGGACGCGAGACCCACTGGTACTCGCGCTTCGAGGGCGCGTTGGCGAGCGTCATGCGCCGCTGGGAAGAGACCGAGTCGGAGGGTTCGAAGGAGAAACTCGAGCAGTACATGGCGGTCATCCCGTGCAAGTCGTGCAGCGGCGCGCGACTCAAGCCCGAGATCCTCGCGGTGACCTTCGGCGGCAAGAACATACACGAGGTCACGCAGATGGCCGCGAAGGACTCGCTCACCTTCTTCGAGAACGTCTCACTCTCGGAGCGCGACGAGCACATCGCTCAGAGGGTCATCAAGGAGATCGTCGAGAGGTTGCGCTTCCTCGTAGACGTCGGGCTCGACTACCTCACGCTGGAGCGAGGGACAGCATCGCTGTCTGGCGGGGAGGCGCAGCGCATTCGACTTGCGACGCAGATCGGCTCCGGGCTCATGGGCGTGCTCTACATACTGGACGAGCCCTCGATCGGTCTGCACCAGCGCGACAACGCGCGGCTCATCGCGACCCTCGAGCGGCTGCGCGACCTGGGCAACACGGTCATCGTTGTCGAACACGACGAGGAAACGATCCGATCGGCCGACTTCGTGGTCGACATGGGACCCGGGGCCGGCGAACACGGCGGTGAGATCGTCTGCATCGGATCGCCGGCAGACATTCTGGCGTGCGAGGAGTCGCTGACCGGCGCGTATCTTGAAGGGCGCCGTTCAATCCCAATGCCGGAGTCGCGGCGGCAAGCCGATCGCGGTGCCCTCGTGATGCGTGGCGTGTCCGAGCACAACCTGAAGGACCTGGACGTGGAGCTGCCGCTCGGCATGCTCATCGTGGTGACTGGTGTCTCCGGCTCGGGTAAATCGTCGCTCGTGACGGACACGTTGGCGCCGGTACTGACGAACAAGATCTACCGGGCGCGGAGGCGTACCGGGAAGTACGAGACCATCGAGGGGATCGGGTTCGTCGACAAGGTCATCGACATCGACCAGAGCCCGATCGGCAGGACGCCGCGGTCGAATCCCGCTACGTACACGGGCGTGTGGGACGACGTGCGCTCTCTGTTCGCTTCGACGCCCGATTCGCGCGCGAGGGGCTACTCTCCGGGCCGCTTCTCATTCAACGTGCAGGGCGGACGGTGCGAGGCGTGCAAGGGTGACGGTCAGATCAAGATCGAAATGCATTTCTTGCCCGATGTGTACGTGCCGTGTGAGGTCTGCAAGGGCGCCCGGTACAACAGGGAGACGCTGCAGGTGACCTATCGGGGCAAGAACGTCGCCGAGATCCTCGAGATGACCGTCGAAGAGGCGCTCCACTTCTTCGAGAACATCCCGCCCATCAAGCGCAAACTGCAGACCCTGTTCGACGTGGGCCTGGGCTACCTGCGGCTGGGTCAACCAGCGACGACGCTGTCGGGCGGCGAGGCGCAGCGCGTGAAGCTGGCCTCGGAGCTGCAGCGCCGCTCGACCGGTCGCACCTTCTACATCCTGGACGAGCCGACGACGGGTCTGCATTTCGACGACGTGCGGCAGCTACTCCTCGTTCTGCAGCGCCTCGTAGACGCCGGCAACACCGTCCTCGTCATCGAGCACAATCTGGACGTCATCAAGTCCGCCGACCATGTCATCGACCTCGGCCCTGAGGGTGGAGACCGCGGTGGCGAGATCGTGGCGACGGGGACTCCTGAGGAGATCGCCGAGTGCTCCCACTCGTACACGGGCAGGTTCCTGCGGCCCGTGTTGGCGGGCGGACCGGCGACGGTAGCGCCAGCGGCCGGATGCAGAGGCGACGCGGCCGACGCGAACACCGGCGCCGAGAGCCACCTTGCCGCCAAGCCGGTGTCGGCTGCAAGCGCCCCAGGCCGACGCTCTCGCGCTGGCGCTTCGGGCTCCTCCAGGAGAAAGCCCGCATGATGTGGCGAAGTCCGCGCCCGGTGCGCCTGCGGTCCGGGCGGCCCGCCGGCCGCGTGCTCGCGGGCGTTGCGATGTGCGGCGTGGTGCTGGTCAGCGGGTTGCTGGTTGCAGGATGCGACAAAGGTCAGCACATGGAACCGTCCTCGAACGAGACGGCCCTGCGCACCACTCGTCTCGTCGGGTACCCTGCGGCGCAGGTCGGGGTCGATCGCGCGAGGGCCTCGCTCAGCCTGGTGCTTCCTTCTGTCTCCTCGGCGGCGGATATCGAACTTGCCTGGCAGACCGGCATGGCGATCCTCACGGAGGCCTATTCTGCGTCGCCGCTCTACCGCGTTGTGATCCGCACCCCGGAGAGGGCACTGCTGTCGGCCGAAGCCGTCGGCAGTGCCGTCGTGGAAGCGATCGCGCAGAACGATCCTCTCTCACTCAAGAAGGCCACGACGTTCACCGTGCTCGCCAACGTCACCGATCCCGCCAAACTGCTCCCGGAGGAGAGTGTGACAACCACGGGCCAGGCCAATGAGCTGGACTCGGCCAATCGGGCGGCCGGCGTTGAGACGACTGGCGGACCTGCGGTCACGCAGGCAGAGGCTCTCGCGGCGGCATGGAAGGATGCGTACACCAAGACTCCCGGCGTGCCTGCGCCGCAGGGCGGAGCGCAGGAAGCTGCCAGGTTTGCGGCCGGCCGGGTGAAGACGGCACTGAAGCTCCACTCCATCGATGGCGATCGCGCGCTTGAGAAGGTCATGGCCAAGTTCGTCGCCGCGTCCGATGTCGAGGCCCTCCGCCAGTGGGCCGCCACCGTGGAGGCCGTGGAGTCGAAGGTTCCTCTTGCTTCGGTGCTGGAGCTCACCGCCGGAGCAACGCGGGAAGTCGCAGAATCGAAACCGGTCGGGGCACTGCCGCAAGGTGCGATCACCGCCCTCGAGCGCGTCCCGTCGCTGGACGTCACCGCAACGCGTAGCGTGCAGGCGACGGGCTTCGGCGAGGAGGCTCTCATCAAGTACGGTGTCTCGCGCGGCGATCGCCGAGGCTTTGCGTATCGCGTCGAAGGACCGTCCGGTGGTGAGACCGTTGCGGCACCGGACGTGTGGCTCGCATATCGGTGGTCGGACGGGGCCACCTACTGGCTTGCCGGTGCGGGCGGTGCCGTGGCGCTCACCGACACGTCCCTGCGCGGTTGGGGCTATCAGATCCCGTCGGCAAGCCTCGTCGACGCCGCCGACATCAGCCGTGTCGTCGCGACCTTCTCGGCGGGAAGCGTCTAATGGAGTCGACCGACCTCGGGAGGCAGCTCGCGCAGGTGCCCGATTCGCCCGGCGTCTACCTGTGGAAGAACGCCGAGGAGCGAGTGCTCTACGTGGGGAAGGCGAAGTCGCTGCGCAAGCGGATGCGCCAGTACGCGAGCGGGCACGACGGGCGCGCGACCGTACCCGTGATGATGGAGCAGATGGCCTCCTTCGACTACGTCGTCACCGACAATGAAGTCGAGAGCCTCATCCTCGAGAACAACCTCATCAAGCAGTTTGAGCCGCCGTTCAACGTCGCGTACCGTGACGACAAGACGTACCCGTTCATCGCGCTCACGCTCTCGGACGCGTTCCCTTCGATCAAGTACACGCGTGAGAAGCACCGCGCAGGCACCCTCTACTTCGGTCCCTACACGAACGCTCGCGCCGCGCGCGAGACGATCGACGTGGTGCGCCGCATCGTGCCGATATGCCGAGCGACCTGTGCGGAGTGGAAGCGCGTGACCTCGCGGGGGGGCGAACCCACCGGGAAGGCCTGCTTCGACTACCACGTTGGCCTCGGGCCGGGGCCGTGCGTCGGTGCATGCACGCCTGCGGACTACGCGGCCAACGTGGAGAAAGTCGCGCGGTTCTTGGGAGGCAGGCAGTCCGATTTCGTGCGAGAGCTCGAGCGCTGCATGAGCGAAGCGGCTGCTGACCTGGATTTCGAACGCGCAGCGCGCTATCGCAATCGGCTCGAGGCGGTGCAGAGCGTCCTGCAGAAACAGAAGGTCGTCTCTTCGCATCGGCTCGATGCTGACGTCATAGGATTCTCGCGCGAGGAGACGATCGCCGGCGTGCACGTCTTCGTGGTCCGTGAAGGCCGCGTGCTCATCGGCAACGAGTTCGTGCTCGACAAGGGGCTGGACGTTCCGATGGCCGAACTCGTCGAAGGGTTCTTGCTGCGCTACTACGGCGACGCCTCGAGCGTAGGTCGCGAGGTCCTCGTGCCGGAACTGCCCGAGTCACCCGAGGCGCTCGAGCAGTGGCTGGGATCGCTACGCCGAGTACGGGTTCACGTGATGGTCCCACAACGCGGCGAGAAGCGCTCGTTGCTTACGCTCGCTGAGGAAAACGCTCGGCACACGCTCATGCGCTTCAGGGTGCGCACCCGCTACGACGAGGAGCGACTGAACGCAGCACTGCTTCAACTCGAGAGCGCCCTTGCACTACCCGCCCCGCCGCTGCGTATCGAGTGCTTCGACATCTCGACGCTTCACGGACGTCATTCGGTGGGTTCCATGGTCGTGTTCACCAACGGCCGAGCAGACCCGAAGTCATACCGGCGCTTTCGGGTGCGTGCCGCCGCGAGCGAGGCGAACGACGTGGAGATGATGGGGGAGGTCCTGCGCCGGCGCTTCGCCCACGATCGTATGGCGGACGGAAGGTTCGGCTCAAGGCCCGGATTGGTGATCGTCGACGGCGGCAAGCCGCAACTGTCGGCTGCGGTCGCCGCGCTCGAAGCGAGCGGGGTCGACGCTGTCCCGGTCGCTGCTCTGGCCAAGCGCGAAGAGGAGCTCTTCGTTCCCGGTTGGGACGAGTCAGTTGTGCTGCCAAATGGTTCAGCGTCTCTCTACCTGGTCAAGCGCATCCGTGATGAGGCACATCGTTTCGCCATCACCTACCACCGCGACATGCGCGGCAAGGCGATGACCGCGAGCGAGCTCGACGACATCCCCGGTCTCGGTCCAAAGCGCAAGAAGGCCCTGCTGAAGGCCTTCGGGTCGGTCAGGCGGTTGCGCGCCACCTCCGTTGACGAGATCGCTGCCGTGCGCGGCATCCCCCATTCGGTCGCAGTGGAGGTCGTCGATACGCTGGCTGCGAGTCCCGCCGGTGACCCCAACGGGTCCCGGACAGCTCGTGAGGACTCGGTCGACTAGACTGATTACGTCAGCCCCCGAGATGTGAGGATCGCATGGCCGAGGCACATGCCGACCAGGGGTCACGAGAGCGCGGCTCAGACATCGAGCTCGTTGTCATAACCGGCATGTCCGGGGCTGGTCGCAGCGAGGCCGTCCATACATTCGAGGACCTAGGCTACTTCTGCATAGACAACTTGCCGCCATCGTTCCTGCGGCAGGTCGTGGACCTCGCGTCTCTGCCTGGGAGCAGGATTCGCCGGGTCGCCCTCGTCTCCGACATGCGAGCGATGGAGTTCTTCGACGAGCTCGTGGGGGAGCTGGAGGACCTAGAGGACGATGGGATCCCGTTCCAGCTGATCTTCCTGGAGGCCGATAGCGACCGGCTCCTCCGACGCTTCAAAGAAACGCGCCGTCGGCACCCGATGGCCAAGGAGGGGGAGTCGCTCGTCGACGCGATAAACGCCGAGCGGGAGGCTCTCTCGGTCATCAAGGCGCGCGCGGACATCATCATCGACACGAGCAAACTCAAGCCTGCCGACTTGCGGCGGGTGTTGCGCGATCGATACGCCGAGAATCTCTCGAGCACGCTGAGCATCTCGGTGATCTCGTTCGGTTTCAAGCACAGCATGCCGGTCGATGCCGACATCGTGATGGACGTCCGTTTCCTGCCGAATCCCTACTACATCGTGAGGCTGCGGGACCGCACTGGTCTGGAGCGCACCGTCAGGGACTACGTGCTCGAACGCGACGAGACACAGGAATTCCTTAGCCGTTGGTTCTCGCTCTTGGACCAGATCGTGCCGGGCTACATCGAGGAGGGTAAGCAGCACCTCACCATCGCGATGGGCTGCACGGGAGGCATGCACCGAAGCGTCGTGCTGACGGAGGTCACCGCCGACCACTTGCGGCGCGGGGGCTGGCACGTGACCGTAGGGCACCGCGACATGGGCCGAGACGTGGAGTCCCGCTGATGGCCGAAGACGCCCCTGGAAGTGCCCGCCGAGCTGTCGCGATCGGGGGAGGGACCGGACTGCCCATCGTCCTCCGGGTGCTGGTCGACCTTGGCTTCGAGACGACGGCGATCGTGACGATGGCCGATGATGGCGGCTCCTCCGGGCAGCTGCGCCGCGAACTCGGCATACTCCCGCCGGGCGATGTGCGCAACTGCCTCGTCGCCCTGAGCGACCCCAACAGTCTGACGGCACGCCTCTTCCAGTACCGATTCCCACACGGTGAGGGGCTCGCCGGCCACGCGCTCGGCAATCTCATGATCGCGGCCCTCGCCGATCTCACGGGCGGCTTCCCCGAGGCGATCGAGGCCTCGGAACGGTTGCTCGATGCGCGCGGGCGCGTGCTTCCCTCGACGCTCGAGGACGTGATCCTACACGCCGAAGACCGCCTCGGCAGGCCCGTGTCCGGGCAGGCGAACATCGCTGCGAGCGAGGAGGCGGTCGCGAACGTGCTCTTGGAGCCGGAGTTCCCGGCTGCATACCTGCCGGCGGTCGACGCGATCGGACAGGCAGACGTCATCGTCGTAGGACCAGGAAGCCTGTTCACGAGCGTGATACCGAACTTCCTCGTCGCAAACGTCGCTGACGCCGTTCGCGCGTCTCACGGCCGACGCGTGTACGTCTGCAATGTCGCGAATCAGCGTGGCGAGACATGCGGGCTCGACGCAGCGGATCACGTTCGCGCGCTCGTCGAGCACGGCCTCGAGGGTGCGCTCGACGTGGCGCTGGTTCACGAGCCGCCTTCGCCGGGCCCACCGCCAGCGCCCGGCGTTTGTCCGGAGTCGGACAAGCACGTCGAATCCGTCGTGAGCAACGCCGAAGTACGCTCTGCGATCGCCTCTCTTGTGCCCGAAGTCGTCGCGGCCGAGCTCGTCGATCCCGCCCGCCCCACGCGTCACGATCCCGCGAAGCTCGAGGCGGCGCTGGCCTCCGTGCTCAGCGCGCCTCGCGATCGGACGGCGTGATCGTGTCCTTCACGGCAGAGGTGAAGGAGGAGCTCTCGCGCATCGAGCCGCCGCGCGGCTGTTGCCTTAAGGCGGAGCTCTCAGCGCTGATCCGCATCGAGGGCACACTCCACATCACCGGTCCGGGACGGTTCCGGCTCGAGGTGGCCACCGAGACCGCACCCGTCGCCCGCAAGGCGATCAAGCTCCTGCACGGCGTATACGGGCTGAAGACCGAGCTCACCGTCAGACGGAGCGTGCTGCACAAGACGAACAACTACCTCATCACCGTGCCGAACCAGCCCACGCTAGAGAGCGCACTGGTTGACCTCGGCATCCTGGACGAGGAGCACGGCCTCACGTACGAGATCTCGCCCCGGCTGGTGAAGCGGGACTGCTGCGCGATCTCGTATCTGCGGGGGGCATTCCTCGGCGGTGGTTTCGTCGCCGATCCGCACGGTGATTTCCACTTCGAGCTCACGGCCGAGAACGAACAGATCGCCAAGGCACTCGTCGACCTGATGGCTCGATTCGAGGTCGAGGCTCGTGTCGCGCAACGCCGCGGCACCTTCGCCGTCTACCTGAAAGGCGCCGAGCCCATCGTGACGTTCCTCGCGCTCGTGGGCGCGCATCGGGCGCTGCTGCGCACGGAGGACGTCCGCATCATCAAGTCGATGCGCAACGACGTGAACCGTCTCGTCAACGCTGAGACCGCGAACCTTCAGAAGACGGCTGAGGCCGCGGTGCAGCAGGTCGAGGCGATCCAGACGCTCGTCGACACCCGCGGCCTCGAGAGCCTGCCTCCCGCCCTGCAGGAACTCGCGCGCTTGAGGCTCGAGAATCCGGACGTGAGTTTGCGAGAGCTGGGTGAGCTGGCCGACCCGCCGCTCACGAAATCGGCTGTGTATCATAGGGTTCGCCGCATCGAGGAATTGGCCGCCGAAGCTGCCCATGAGCAGCGGGGGAGTGGCCGCGTCGGCGGTGGGGGAAGAAGAGGAAGGTACCCGCGTCGTTCATGACGCGGTGGGTGAAGGGGCCGAAGCGAGGCGCGCACAGGCGTCGCGCGGGACACTACGGGAGGCGATGTCGTTGACGATCAAGGTCGGTATCAACGGGTTCGGGCGGATCGGGAGGCTTGTCTACCGCGCGGCGTACGGCAATCCCGATGTCGAGGTTGTCGCCGTCAACGACCTCACCGACGCGACCACGTTGGCCCATCTACTCAAGTACGACTCGATCCACAAGCGTTTTGGCGGGGAAGTCATCGCTGACGCCGAGGGCTTCACAGTTGATGGCACGCACGTGAAAGTCATCGCAGAACGCGACCCGGCGGCCCTGCCGTGGGGGGCTCTCGGCGTCGACCTCGTCGTCGAGTCCACGGGCCGATTCACCGACGCGACCATGGCTGCTGCGCACATCCAGGCCGGCGCGAAGAAGGTCATCATCTCGGCGCCTGCGAAGAACGAGGACATCACGATCGTGCTCGGCGTGAACGAGACTGCGTACGACGCCGAGAAACACCACATCGTGAGCAACGCCTCGTGCACCACGAACTGCCTCGCGCCGTTCGCCAAGGTGCTTCACGACAACTTCGGCATCAAGTACGGGTTCATGAACACGATCCACTCCTACACGAACGACCAGGTCATCCTCGACTTCCCGCACAAGGACCTTCGTCGCGCGCGGGCCGCCGCGATGTCGATCATCCCGACGTCGACTGGCGCCGCAAAGGCGATCGGGCTCGTCATGCCCGAGCTGAAGGGCAAGCTCGACGGCATGTCGATGCGTGTTCCGACCCCGGACGGCTCCGTCGTCGACCTCGTGTGTGAGCTCGGGGCGAAGGTCACCCGCGACGACATCAACGCTGCGATGAAGGCCGCCGCCGCTGAGGGCCCGATGAAGGGCTATCTCGAGTACACGACCGACCCCATCGTCTCCATCGACGTGGTCGGCAACCCGGCCTCGTCGGTCTTCGACTCGAAGCAGACGATGGTGATGGACGCCGCCGAGACTGACGGCACGTTCGCCAAGTGCGTCTCGTGGTATGACAACGAGTGGGGCTACTCGAACCGAGTCGTGGACCTCGCGAAGTACATGTTCGCGTAGAGCGTTGCCTGGCTCCGCGTCGCCCCAGTGGTCGAGTCAGGAGCGTGCGATGTTCGACAAGCTCACCGTTCGTGACGCCGACGTCAGCGGCAAGCGGGTTCTGGTGCGCGTCGACTTCAACGTGCCGCTCAGCGAGGGCACGGTTGCCGACGACACCCGCATCCGGGCAGCGCTGCCGACGCTGCGCTATCTCGTCGATCACGGGGCGCGCGTCATCATCGTGAGTCACCTCGGGCGCCCAAAGGGGGAGCCCGACCCCGCATACAGTCTTCGCCCGGTCGGGCGCGTGCTCGCACGGCTCCTGGGTCGCAACGTGCACTTCGTCGACACGACGGTGGGGTCGGAAGCCACCGAGGCCGTGGAGCGGATGGTCGACGGCGAGATCATGATGCTCGAGAACGTGCGCTTCAATCCTGGCGAGAAGGCGAACGACCTGGTCTTCGCCAAGCAGCTGGCGTCCCTGGCGGACATCTATGTCGACGACGCATTCGGCGCCGCACATCGTGCCCACGCATCGACGGTGGGTGTGACCGCGTACCTGCCCGCGTACGCGGGGATGCTCCTCGCGCGCGAGGTCGAGACGCTCACGTCGATGCTGACCGACCCAGCGCGTCCGTTCGTTGCCATCCTCGGCGGGTCGAAGGTCTCCGACAAGTTCGGAGTCATCGACCGTCTGCTCGATTCAGTGGACACGCTCGTCATCGGCGGCGGCATGTGCTTCACGCTGCTCGTCGCAAAAGGCGTCGACGTCGGTCGTTCCATCGTCGAGACCGATTGGGTCGAGCCGGCCAAGCAGATGATCGCCAAGGCCTCGGAGCGCGGCGTCGAACTCTTGCTGCCGGTGGACTTCGTCGTCGCCGACGCGATCGTGGAGGACGCTGACACCACAATCGTGGGCCGCGAGGAGATCCCTCCCGACCTCATGGGGCTGGACATCGGACCGACCACCATCGAGCTCTTCAAGGACGCGATCTCGCGGGCGGGCACGATCTTTTGGAATGGGCCGATGGGCGTCTTCGAGCTCTCGCCGTTCGAATCCGGCACGCGCGAGGTCGCGCTTGCGGTCGCGCGGAATTCACGCGCGGTGTCCGTCGTCGGCGGGGGAGACTCAGTCGCCGCGCTGAGGAAGTTCAACGCCGAGGAACGCGTCACGTTCGTGTCGACCGGCGGGGGTGCTTCGATGAAGCTGCTCGAGGGCTCCGAACTCCCGGGGCTGGAGGCATTGCTCGACCGAACCTGACCAGCTGGAAGGAGCACCGACAACATGGACCGTCGACCAATGGTTGCGGGCAACTGGAAGATGTACAAGACGGCGGGCGAGGCCGCCATGCTCGTGCAGGACATGGAGGAACGGCTCGAGCGCTGGTGGGACCGGATGGACGTCGTCGTGTGCCCGCCCTTCACGGCGCTGAAGTCCGTGTCGACGGTGATCGAGCTCGACAAACTGGGGTTGAAGCTCGGCGCACAGGACTGCTACTGGGAAGTCGAAGGCGCGTTCACGGGGGCGATCGCGCCCCGCATGCTCGTTGAACTCCGTTGCGATCACGCCATCGTCGGCCACTCTGAGCGCCGGGAGTACTTCCGCGAGACGGATGAGGACGTGCGCCGCAAGGCACTCGCGGTGTTCGAGGTGGGCATGGTGCCGATCGTGTGCTGTGGCGAGACGCTCGCCACTCGCGAGGCGGGCGAGACCGAGTCGTTCGTTCGCGCGCAAGTGCGCGCTGCGCTCGAGGGATTGCCCGCCAAGTACCTCGATCGACTCATCGTCGCCTACGAGCCGATCTGGGCGATCGGGACGGGACGTACGCCCACACCCGAGATGGCCAATGACGTCGCGCGGTCGATCCGCGCCACCATCGGTGCGCTCTGCGGGCCGCCGGCTGCGATCACCTCCCGGATCCTCTACGGCGGGTCGGTCAAGCCCGAGAATGCCCGGCTGTTCTTCGGCGAGCCCGACATCGACGGGGCTCTGGTGGGTGGAGCCTCCCTCGCGGTCGACTCGTTCGCCGATATCGCCGAGGCCGCAGCGAGCGCGAAGCTCTAGCATGCGCGATGCGCACCACGCTCCCTTGGGAGAACGGGAAGCCCTCTCCAAGCTTGACCGCGACCTGCGGAACCTGCCGTTCTGCCTGATCATCATGGACGGCTACGGCGATGCCAGTCCTGGCCCCGGAAACGCGGTGACGCTCGCACGAACCCCGAACTTGGATCGCCTGACCTCCGAGTGGCCCACGACTCGTCTGGGCTGCTCCGGCTTGGCCGTCGGACTGCCTGAGGGGCAGATGGGCAACTCGGAAGTGGGACACCTCAACATGGGCGCGGGGCGGGTGGTCTTCCAAGAGCTCACGCGCATCAACCTCGCGATAGCGGACGGAACCCTCTTCGAGAACGAGGTACTGCGCACAGCGATCGACACTGCTGTGGCGGCCGGCAAGGCCGTGCACTTCATGGGGCTCGTCTCCGACGGCGGCGTCCACAGCCACCAGGAGCACCTGTACTCACTTTTGAGAATGGCTGCCTTGAGGGAAGCGGATCGCGTCTACGTGCACTGCTTCCTTGACGGCCGGGACGTGCCTCCCGAATCCGGTGCCGGCTACGTCGCCGAACTCGAGGATGTCATGGCTGCAGCCGGTGTCGGAAACGTTGCGACGGTGATGGGTCGCTACTACGCGATGGATCGCGACAACCGCTGGGAGCGGGTGGAGCGTGCCTGGCGCGCGATGGTGCTCGGCGAGGGAGAGGTCGCCGACGGTGCGGTACCGGCGATCCTGCGCTCGTACGAGGAGGGCGTCACCGACGAGTTCGTAGCGCCTGCGATCATCACGCGCCCCAGCATCGATGGAGCGCCGCATGAGCCGATCGGGCGGGTGAAGGACGGTGACGCGGCCATCTTCTTCAACTTCCGGCCAGATCGTGCACGCGAGCTCACTCGAGCGTTCGTCGATCCCGCCTTCTCCGGTTTCGCGCGACCGACCGTGCCCGACGTGCATTTCGTGTGCCTCACCGAATACGATCCGACCATTCCGGCGCCGGTGGCGTTTCCAAAGGACCTGCCTCGCTGCGTGCTGGCAGACGTGCTGTCCGAGGCGGGCCTCAGGCAGCTGCATACGGCCGAGACCGAGAAGTATGCACACGTGACGTTCTTTCTGAACGGGGGCGTCGAGACTCCGAAACCAGGGGAGGAGCGCGTCCTCATTCCGAGTCCCAAGGTCCCGACGTACGACCTTCAGCCTGAGATGAGTGCGCCTGAGGTAACGGAGGCCCTCGTCGCCGCGATCGAGCGGGACCGCTCGGATGTCTACATCGTCAACTACGCAAACTGCGACATGGTGGGGCACACGGGTGTGCTCGCCGCCGCCGTCAAGGCAGTCGAGACGGTGGACGCGAGTGTGGGCGCCGTGGTCTCAGCGGTCCGCGCGAAGGGCGGTGCGGCCCTCGTGACCGCCGACCACGGCAATGCCGAACGTATGATCGACGCGAACGGCCGCACGCCGTTCACCGCGCACACGAACGACGACGTGCCGCTGATCGCGATCGTGCCTGGCGCGAACGCGCTCAAGGCCGGCGGCATCCTCGCCGACGTGGCGCCGACGGTGCTCGATGCTCTCGGCTTGAGGCCGCCTGGTGAGTGGACGGGCACGAGCCGTCTGCTATACTGACCCGTCGATTTCGTGTGGATTGCCACGGCGACTATGCTACGAACGCGACGCTATCCGTTTCGCTTGCGGTCGCCAGTCGTCCTTGACTGGCGGCTTGGAATGAGGAGATGTACGTGAGGGCCATAGAGATCATCGCGCTCATAACGACGGTGCTTTCCGCGACGTCGATCATCGTGTTCGTGCTGCTCCACTCGGGCAAGGGAGCCGGTCTGTCCGAGATGTTCGGCGGCATGATGCCGGTCACTTCGAGCGGAACCAGCATCATCGAGAAGAACCTCGACCGCATCACCATCGTTTCGGCGATCATCTTCGGCGTGAGTCTGCTCGTGCTCATGGTCATCTCGGCATAGCGCTGCGGCCTGATTCCCGGGTCTTCGAGTGGAGGCGCCCCTTCGGGCGCCTCTTCTGTGTCTCGCTCGCCGTCGGCGCCCTGTCGCCATTCGGCAGAAACCGGTGGCGCCATGCACGTCGCGCCATACGTCAAGGGTTGCCATTCTATGCAACGTGCGGGAAACTTCGTTGTGGTCGGCCGGGCCTGCTCTTCGCGGGCGCGGCAGATACGGCGTGTTACCGCTGGGCGGATGGCGCGGGGCGATCTCTGAGGCCTCTCGCTTGAGAGCGGTGGCACATGCTGCTTCGTCCCGGAATGAGAGGAGTCAGGAATTGTCCGTAAGATGGCGCTACACCCTAGCAGTGGTGCTCGCGCTCGGTTTGATTCTGTCGTTGGCCGCCATGAGCGGTTGCAAGCCGACAACGACAACGCCGGGCGGGACCACAGGCGAGACACCGGTCGCCGGTGGCACGTTCCAGTTTGGCGACATGACCGAGCCGGCCTACATCGATCCCTACAATGCGCAGGAGACCAGCGGCGTCAACGTTGAATCGAACCTGTTCGACAGCCTTGTGGCGATCGACCCTCTCGACGCGACCAAGCTGGTGGCGGCTGCGGCCGAGTCCTGGGAACCGAACGGTACCTTGGACGTGTGGACGTTCAAGCTGAACCCCAACGACAAGTTCAGCGACGGCACGCCGGTGACGGCCAAGGACTTCGTGTACGCGTGGAACCGCATCGCGAATCCTAAGGAAATCAACACGATCACCAAGAAGGCCGATCCCTCCGTCCTCGGGTTCCACCTCGAGTCGGTCAAGGGCTATCAGGACGTCGTGGACGGCAAGGCCACGACCATGTCCGGCCTGAAGGCAGTCGACGACCTCACCTTGGAGGTCACGCTCTCCAAGCCGTACGCCGACTTCGAGTTCGTGGTTGCCCACCCCGCCCTCGCTCCTGTACCCCAGAAGTATGTTGAGGGTGGCGTGGACTACAACGGGACGAAGGTGCCCTTCGGCGAGATGCCCATCGGCAACGGCCCGTTCAAGTTGTCCGAGCCGTGGAAGCATGAGCAGTTCCTCAAGACTGTGAAGAACGAGAACTATTACGGCACAAAGCCGTACCTCGACGGAGTCGACTACATCATCTTCAAGGACACCGAGACCGAGTACCTCGAGTTCACGGCTGGGAACCTTGACTTCTCGATTATCGGTAATGGTCAGATCGACACGGCCAAGACGACGTATGGCGAGTCGTCGGACGGCTACACCGTCGATCCGGGCAAGCAGGTCCTTTTGGGCGCCTTCCCCGGCATCTACTACCTTGAGATCAACAACCTCGATCCGGTCATGAAGAACATCGATGTCCGGCGTGCCGTGTCTCTGGCGATCAACCGGCAGGCGATCGTCGATGTCGTCTACCAGGGAACCCGCATTCCGGCTGACGGCTTCGTTCCGCCTGGAATCGGCGGCTATTTGCAGCAGGCGTGGCCCGATGCCAAGTACGACGTTGAGGCAGCGAAGGCCGCCCTTTCGAAGGCCGGCTTCCCGGACGGAAAGGGACTGCCGAAGCTCAAGCTCGCGTACAACGCTGACGGCGCGCACAAGCCGATCATGGAGCTCGTCCAGTCCGACCTGGCCACTATCGGCGTGACGGCTGACCTCCAGCCCTACGCGGACTTCGCCTCGTACCTCAAGGCCTGCGAGCAGCCGGGGTCCACGGTCCAGTTCGGCCGCATGGGATGGGTCGCCGACTACCCGACGCCCGCCAACTTCCTCCTCTCGATGTTCATCACGGGTGGGGGCAACAACTACTCGGGTTACAGCAACAAGACCATCGACGACATGATGTCGGCGGCGAACGCTATTGCGGATACCGCTGCGCGGTCGAAGGCATGGGAAGAGATCAACAAGAAGATCGGTGCCGATTGTCCGGTTGCGCCTGTCGTGTTCTACCGGAACAACTTCGTCGGATCCGATCGTGTCCACGGCTTCGTCTTCGGGGTCACGCAGCTGCCGGAATTCGGCAAGACCTGGATCACGGGCGGCGGCAAGTAGCACCTGCGTGATGCGCGTTTGAGAACCAAGCACGTATCGTGAGGGGGTGGCAGGGCACCCGCGAGGGCCTGTCACCCCCTCATCGTGCTAGGCAATGAAAGGCAACAGATGCTCCAGTACATCGCCCGGCGCCTGCTCCAGTTCATTCCGGTCTTCTTCGGCGTCACGCTGCTCCTCTTCTTCATCACGACGATCCTTCCCGGTGACCCCGTCCGGCTGCGGACTGGGGAGAAGGCCATGTCACCGGAGGTCTACCAGACGCTTCGGCATGCATACGGTTTCGACAAACCGTGGTACGAGCAGTACTTCAACTACCTCAAGCAGATGTCGAAGGGCGATCTGGGCACATCGATCCGTAACGGTCGTCGGGTCACGACGATCTTCAAGGAGGCGTTCCCGAACACGGTGAAGCTGGCGCTGGCGGCGATCACGCTGGAGATCATCGTCGGGATTGGCGCCGGCATCATATCCGCGCTCAAACAGTATTCCTTCTGGGACGTCCTGGTGACGTTGTCGACGTCGATCGCCGTTGCGCTGCCGGTGTTCTGGCTGGGCATGATGCTGCAGTATTTCTTCGGCATCTTGATGAAACAGTGGACCAACGGGGCCTTCTACCTGCCGATCTCGGGGGTGAGTGGGGGAGGCTTCCCCTACTGGGCCCATCTCATCTTGCCCGCCATAACGCTAGCCGCCGTTTCGACCGCCTATGCGGCGCGGATCATGCGCAGCCAGCTCCTAGAGGTGAAGGGGCAGGACTATGTGAGGACGGCGTACGCGAAGGGCCTCTCGCACCGCCAAGTACTGTGGGGCCATCAGATGAAGAACGCCCTTATTCCTGTCGTTACCTACATAGGACTCGACTTGGCAGCGATGTTGTCCGGCGCGATCCTCACTGAGACGGTCTTCAACTGGCCGGGCATCGGATTCACGGTCTATCGTGCCATTGGCGCTCGTGACTACCCCGTGGTCTTTGGCGGCGTCACCCTGGTCCTCTTCGTGGTGCTCTTCATGAACCTTGCCGTAGACATCTCGTACGCCTTCCTCGATCCACGCATCCGCTACACGCCTGCGGCTCAGGAGTGATCACCCTGTGACCGATCCGAATGACACCGCGCCGGATGGCGCGGAGAACGGGCTCGTGACGCCGGCCGCCGAGGTTCCCGGCGCCACGCCTCCCGGCGGGCCCGCGGCTAGTTCGTCCGAGCCCAGCCGTACGTTGTGGGGAGATGCCTGGTACCGGCTTCGTCGTAACAAGTTGGCCATCGCCGCGCTGATATGGCTGATCGTGATCTCGCTCGCCGCCGTCACCGCCGACCTATGGGTTCCGCAGATCTTCGGCAACCCTCGCCTCATCAACAGCACGACCGCGTTCGCGAACCAGCTCAAGGGGCCCTCAATGGGACACCCCATGGGCACGGACCAGTTGGGTCGCGATGTCTTCGGCCGAGTGATCTACGGCGCCCGGGTCTCACTGATCGTTGGTTTCACCGCGGTGGCGGTGTCGTGCCTCATCGGACTCGCCTTCGGGGCGATGTCCGGCTACTACGGCGGCCTTGCCGACACCGGCATCATGCGGCTGGCCGACATCTTTCTGGCCTTCCCCTACATCATGTTCGCCCTTCTGCTCCTGTCCGTGCTCCCCGCTCGTGCGCGGACAGGTCTCTGGCCGGTGATCATGACCATCGGCATCCTTGGATGGCCCTCGATCGCTCGCGTTTTCCGTTCTTCGATCCTCTCGGTGAAGGAGAACGACTACGTTCAGGCGGGCCGGGCGCTCGGAGCGAAGGACAGTCGCCTCATGATTCGGCACATCACGCCGAACGCGGTTGCACCGATCATCGTCTACGCGACCATGTCGATCGGTGGCGCGATCCTGACCGAGGCAGCGCTGTCCTTCCTGGGACTGGGTATCCTGCCCCCGAACGTCTCCTGGGGAGCCATGATCCAGGACGGGCGGCAATACCTCGTGGTCAAGCCGGGGCTCGTCTTCTGGCCCGGACTTGCGATCCTCTCAACGGTGCTGGCGTTCACCCTGCTGGGAGACGGCCTACGGGACGCCCTCGACGTGAAGATGAAGGACTGACGATGGCCGACAACGGACATCTCCTCGACGTCGGGGACCTCAAGATGTATTTCCACACGCGCGACGGTGTCGTGAAGGCCGTCGACGGCGTGTCCTACACGCTCGACCGTGGCGAGACTCTCGGCGTCGTTGGTGAGTCGGGCTCGGGTAAGTCGGTGACCGCCCTGACCATGATGGGCCTCATAGACATGCCGCCAGGCAAGATCGAAGGCGGCGACGCGAAGTTCGAGGGCGAATCGCTCCTTACCAAGACCGAGGACGAGATGCGGCAGATCCGTGGCGCCAAGATCGCCATGATCTTTCAGGACCCGATGACCTCGTTGAACCCGGTCTACCGGATCGGACGCCAGATCGCCGAGCCTCTCGTCCTGCACAGGGGGCTGTCTAGGAAGGCCGCCTGGCATCGGGCTGTCGAGCTGCTCGACCTCGTCGGCATCCCCAATCCCGAGAAGAGAGTCAAGGACTACCCACACCAGTTCTCGGGTGGCATGCGCCAGCGCGCGATGATCGCGATGGCGCTGTCGTGCGATCCCGACATCTTGATCGCGGACGAGCCGACGACGGCGCTCGACGTGACCATCCAAGCGCAGATAGTCGAACTTATGGAGGAGCTGCAGTCTCGCACCGGAGCCGGTCTCATCATGATCACCCATGACCTTGGTGTCGTGGCTGACGTTGCCGACAACGTACTCGTCATGTACGCCGGCCGGCCCGCCGAGTATGGCTCGGTGGACCAGGTCTACTACCATCCGCTGCACCCATACACCTGGGGGCTGATGGACTCACTTCCTCGGGCGGACATGACCGAGAAGAGCGAACTCTGTCCGATCAAGGGTCAACCCCCGAGCCTCATCTACGTGCCCTCGGGCTGCGCGTTCCATCCCCGATGCCCCTACGCGCAAGAGGTGTGTCGGTCGGACATACCTGAGTTCAAGTCCGTCGATGGAACCCATCTGGCTGCGTGCCACTTCGCGGGGCAGCCCGGATTCGAACGGGGCATTGCCGAATGCGCGGGGGTGAGCGCCTGATGGCGGAACTCCTCCAAGTCGAGCACCTCAAGAAGTACTTCCCGGTTCGCCAGGGTGTGTTCTCGCGCCAGGCGGGATACGTTTCCGCGGTCGACGACGTCTCGTTCGCGATCGAAGCGGGAGAGACGCTCGGACTCGTCGGGGAATCGGGATGCGGCAAGTCAACGACGGGACGCACGATCATGCGCCTCCTCGAGCCCACAGACGGCTCTATCACCTTCGACGGAGCGGATGTGCGCGCGTTCAAGGGGTCCCAGCTAAAGGCCTTTCGTCGTCAGGTACAGATCATCTTCCAGGACCCGTATGCCTCGCTGAATCCGCGGTTCACCATCGGCGAGATCGTCACCGAGCCGCTCGTGATCCACAACATCGGGTCCAAGGCCGAACAGACGAGGCGCGCGAAGGAACTCCTCGACATCGTTGGGCTCAACCCAGAACACATCAACCGTTACCCCCACGAGTTCTCGGGAGGTCAGAGACAGCGTATCGGCATCGCCCGCGCCCTTGCGTTGAATCCCAAGCTCATCGTGTGTGACGAGCCGGTCTCGGCGCTCGACGTCTCGATCCAAGCGCAGATACTGAACCTTCTGGGCAAACTCCAGGACGAGATGGATCTGACGTATCTGTTCATCGCGCACGACCTCTCCGTCGTTCAGCACATCTCCGATCGCGTGGCGGTCATGTACCTCGGCAAGATCGTTGAGATCTCGGGGTGGCAGGATCTCTACACGAATCCCAACCACCCGTACACGCAGTCGCTCCTGTCCGCGGTACCGCTCCCGGATCCCGACGTCCAGAAGGCGCGCGAGCGCATTCTGCTGCCTGGCGACCCGCCGAGTCCGATCGACCCGCCGACCGGGTGCCGTTTCCACACTCGCTGCCCTATCGCGCAGTTCCCGATCTGCGCCACCGAGGAGCCGCTGCTTCGTGAGATGGTCAGCGGGCATCAGGCCGCCTGCCACTTCGCCAGGCCATTCCCGATCGACGTCAAGACGCAGCCGATCATCAAGGAAGAGCTGATCTCGGTCCTGCTCGGCGGCGAGGACGAGGAAGCGGCGAAGTAGCCTCCCGTCTCTGCCTCTGCGGCCAGTGTATCCAGGGCGAACGTACCTGGGTCCAGCATCTGGGGGGACAGTGGATGGCGCGCGCGTCGGGCTAGGCACGCAGTTTGGAGTCTTGCTATACTCTCCGTCGCTGTCCTTCGGGACGGACCGACCTGTCCGAGTGGCGGAATGGCAGACGCGCTAGGTTGAGGGCCTAGTGCCCGCAAGGGCGTGCGGGTTCAACTCCCGCCTCGGACACCAGAAACTGACTGCGGCCCTCCCCGGAAGCGGGGAGGGCCGCAGTGCTACACAGCGTCGTTCCGAACCGAGCCAGCTCCGGTTGCCGCCCCGTCTCCCACGAGTGCTTCAGAGGTCACGCTCGGCTAGAGGCTCCCCTCGGCCGTCGTACTCGTCGAACGCCAGGGCGGCGGCGCCGAGTATGCCCGCGTCGTTGCTGAGCAACGCTTGCACGACCTTGACGTCGCGCCGACCCGCTAGCGCCTCTTCGGCTATGACATCAGCTGCGCGCGCGACGAGCATGTCGGCCGACTCGCCGATGCCGCCGCCGACAACGATGAGCTGTGGGTTGAGCAGGTTCACGATCCCGACAAGCGCTTCCCCGAGGATGTCGCCGGCCTCGAGCAGTATGTCGCGCGCGGTACCGTCGCCCGCGAGAGCGGACTGGACGACGTCCTCGGCGGTGACGTTGTCCGGATTGCCGCAGGCGCGGGTGCGGAGGGTCTCGCCGCCATCGGCGCGCGCAGCCTGTCTCCCGCGTGCGGCGATCGCCGGGCTGCCCAGAAACGACTCAATGTGCCCCAAACCGCCGCACGGGCATGGAGGGCCGTCAAGGCGCACGACCATGTGTCCGATCTCCCCGGCGAATCCACGTGAGCCGCGGTACAGCTGGCCGTCGAACAGCAGGGCGCCACCCACGCCGGTGCCGAGCGTGATCATCACGAAGTCGCGCACACCCTTGGCCGCGCCGAACCGCGATTCGCCGATTCCCGCGCAGTTGCCGTCGTTGTCGAGTGTGACGTTCTGGCTGACGCCCGACATGACGAGTGATCGCACGTCGACGCCGGCGAGGGGCAGGTTCGTGCAGAACTCGACTGACTGCTTGTGGAAGTCGATCAATGCCGGTAGGCCGATGCCAACGCCGGCGACGTGAGACGGGTGCGTGTCTCCGATCGTCTCGGAGACGAGGGCGATGATCGCGTCGAGGACCGCGAACGGGCTGTTCTTGGGGGTGAGGACTTGCGTGTGCTTGACGACCCGCCCCGTGCGCTCCATAAGACCGGCGCCGATGTGCGTTCCTCCGACATCCACTCCGACGGCGTACGTGGCTGGCATTGCCCCTCCAGGGCGAGACGGCCGAGCAACGACTCGGCGCGATCGTCCCGATGATAGCAGGGGCGAGCTCGTCTCCCGTGCAGTGCACAACTGCAACGGCGTGCTGAGTGGGGGTAGATTAGGCGTAGGGCAGAGGTGCGACTCGGCGTGAGCACTGTCTGCCGCCAGACGGGAGAATCAACCTGCCATGAGAGTGCTGTTCATCGGCGGCACCGGGTTCATCAGTACCGCAGTCAGTCGGATGGCGATCTCCGAAGGATTCGAGCTCCACGTGCTCAATCGCGGATTGCGGTCCGTGCAGCTGCCCGGTGCTCATAGCCTGACCGCCGACGTACACCGCGAGGAAGACGCTCGAGCCGCTCTACGGGGCTTGGAGTTTGACGTCGTCGTCGACTGGATAGCGTTCACGCCTGATGACATTGACCGCGCCCTGGCGCTCTTCGGTGGACGGACCAAGCAGTACGTCTTCATCAGTTCGGCCTCGGTGTATCGGAAGCCGCCGGCTCACTATCTCATCACGGAGTCGACACCCCTGCACAACCCCTATTGGGACTACTCTCGCGGCAAGATTGCCTGCGAAGGACGCCTGATGCAGGCGTACCATGACCAGGGTTTCCCGGTGACGATCGTGCGTCCTTCCATGACCTACGATACGAACCTCCCGATTGCCGTAGGGGGCTGGGGTACGTACACGCTGGCCGATCGGCTGGAACGTGGGCTGCCGATCATCGTGCACGGGGACGGCTCATCGCTTTGGGTCCTGACGCACGCGGACGACTTCGGGCGAGGGCTTCTTGGCCTGCTGGGCAACGAGCAGGCGGTGGGCCAGGCGTTCCACATCACGTCCGATGAGGTGCTGACGTGGAATCAGATCTACCAGACCATCGCCGACGCACTGGGTGTCGAGGCGAACATCGTTCACATCCCGTCCGACTTCATCGTGAAAGTGGCGCCGCACCTGTCCGGGAGTCTGCTGGGCGACAAGACGTGGAGCGTGGTGTTCGACAACAGCAAGGTCAAGACGTTCGTACCTGGTTTTCGAGCCACGATACCGTTCCGCGATGGTATTCGTCGGACACTGGCCTGGTTCGCGGCCGACGCGAACCGTCGCTGCATCGACGCGAGGGTGAACGCCGAGATGGACCACATTCTTGAGGCGTATGCCAGAGCGTTCGGGTGAACAGCGTTCGACCATGACCGTGGCAAGCGTGGGACTGCGACGCGGTTCAGGCTAGACATGCGGGATCAAAGGGGGTTCTGGTGAGCGAGCAAGAGAAGATGCTTCGCGGGGAACTGTATGATGCCCGCGACCCCGCACTCGTCGAGGCCCGCCTTCGCGCGCGGCGCCTCGCCCAGCAGCTCAGCATGCTCGATCCGGCGGATCGCGACGGACGCCATCTGCTGCTCCGCGACCTACTTGGGGATGTCGGCGCGGACTCCTGGGTCGAGGCGCCCTTCTTCTGCGACTACGGTACGCAGATCCATCTCGGTGCTCGAGTGTTCGTCAACGCGAACTGCGTCTTCCTGGACGCGGCCCACATCACGCTTGATGACGATGTACAACTCGGCCCAGGCGTCCAACTGTTGACGTCGGATCATCCACGCGACGCGGCACAGCGTGCGGGCGGGCTGGAGTCGGCGCAGCCCATTTCAATCGGAGCGAGGGCGTGGCTCGGGGGTGGCACGATCGTGTTGCCGGGGGTTCAGATTGGGCGGGATGTGATCGTCGGTGCTGGCAGCGTCGTGACACGGTCCGTGGAGCCGGGCGTCACTGCCGCCGGCAATCCATGCAGGGTCATCGCGGACGCGGCCGGCACTTCTGATGCAGTCAGTCCTCAGAGGTAGTCACGACCCGCGTCGTCCGTAGGAACGACGGACGCAGGGAGTGCGGCTACCTCTATCGCACGCCCACTCGGCGCATCCGCGTGATGGCCTCGATCGTTACCGCCGTGATCAGGACGGCGCCGGTGACTATGAACTTCACCGACGATGAGAGAGCGAGCAGGTTCATGCCGTTCGCGATGGACCCGATGACGAGGGCGCCGAGCAGCGCCGACCAGACGGTGCCACGGCCCCCGAAGAGACTTGTGCCGGCGATGACCGGGCCGGCGATCGCCATGAGCAGTACGTCACCGCTGCCCGAGGACTGGTTCACCGCCAGCAGCCGTGAAGCGCCGAGCATGCCGCCCGCTGCGGCAAGCGTCGAGCCAAGCATGAAGACGATGATGCGAACGTGATCGATCTTGACGCCCGCTCGCCGTGTGGCCTCGGCATTGCCGCCGAGCGCGAACATGTGTCGTCCGAAGCGTGTGCTCTCTGTGAGATACCAGAAGACGAGCGCCAGGGCGAAGACGATCACCACGACGAGAGGAAGGCCACGATCCTGATTGACGACGAAGATGAGCGCGACGAACGCAGCTCCCACGGTTGCGACGCGGAAGATGAGACCTCGCATCGAGCCCACCGGGAGGCCTGCCGCCTTCCGGCGGGCGCGTCCGAGAAGGGACATTCCGAGCGTGAGTGCGATTGCGAACAAGGCCACTGCCCAGCCGACCCAGTCGGGGAAGAACGTGAACGTGAGGGAGACGACGAAGGGGTCGCTCAGGTTTATCGTGCCCGTCTCGCCAAGCACGTAGAGCTGCAAGCCTACCCACGCGAGCGAGCCGGCCAACGTGACGATGAATGAGGGAATCTGGAACCGCGTGATCATGAAGCCGTTGAACAACCCGATGAGCGCGCCGAGCGCCAGCGCACCGAGGACCGCGACGACGGAGGGGACGTGGTTGTTCACGATCAGCACGGCCATGACCGAGGCGCAAAGACCGCTCACCGCCCCGACCGAGAGGTCGATCTCTCCGAGCAAGAGAATGAGCACCACGCCGATCGAGATGGTCGCTACGGCAGCCTGCTGAAGCATCAAGTTGGTCAGGTTGCCGGGGCTCAGGAAGCGGTTGTTCAGAAGCTGGAAGAAGGTCCAGATCACCGCGAGCATCAGCAGGATCAGGAGGGGACCCGCCTCTCCCGCAGCGAGCCTAGCGCCGACTCCTCGAAGCGCTGCGCCCAGGCCACGCTCGGGATCGAGCGTCTCCTGATCGTCGGCGCTCATGCATTCCCCCCGGCGTCGTTGACTTTGAAGCCGAACTCGGCGCCAGTGATCGCCGCGACGACGTCCTCGCGACTGACGCCGCGGACGTCGAATGTGGCAGCCCGGCGACCTAGACGCAGGACGATGATCCGATCGGCGACAGCGAACACATTCTCGAGGTTGTGGCTGATGACCACGACGCCGAGCCCTCGGTCAGCCAGCGTTCGGATGAGCTTGAGCACCTGCTCCGTCTGTGAGACTCCGAGTGCCGCCGTCGGTTCGTCGAGTAGGACCACGCGCGGTTCACCGAGCAGGGAACGCGCGATGGCCACGGCCTGCCGCTGGCCACCTGAGAGCGAACCGACCGGCACGCGAACGTCCTGGATCGTCGTGACCGCAAGTGAATCGAGCAGCTCGAGCGCCTTCTTCTCCATTGCCGTCTCGTCGACGAAATACGCAGCCCTGGGCAGACCACTCACGAACAGCTCGCGGCCGAGGTAGAGGTTTGCGACGACATCGAGGTTGTCGCACAGGGCGAGGTCCTGGTAGACGGTTGCGATGCCGAATGCTGTGGCATCCTGGGGGCTTGTGATCTTCATGGGTTCGCCGGCGAAGTAGTACAAGCCCTCATCGCTGAGCTGGACACCTGCGACTGCCTTGATGAGGGTCGACTTGCCGGCGCCGTTGTCACCGACGAGCGCGACGACCTCGCCGGCGTCGACTTCGAAGTCGACGCCGGCGAGAGCCTGGTTGGCGCCAAAGGCCTTGCTCACGCCTTTCAGCGAGAGGAGCCACTCCTTGCCTGCGGCGGGTGTATCTGCCGTAGCTTGGATCACTGCAGTCCGACTGCAGCGCCTGCCGCCACGAGTTCAGGTGAGGTCAGTATCTGTGCGGTCGTCCAGAAGCCGTCAGCGACGACCGTGTCCTTGATGTTGTCCTTGGTGACTGAGACCGGTGTCAGCAGGACTGACGGAACGTCCTTGAACTTGTTGTTCACCTTGCTGAGCGAAATGGTCGCTGGGATGGCTTCTCCCTTGGCAAGCGACACCGCGAGTTCGGCAGCCCCCTCCGCCTCGGGCTTGATCGCCTTGTAGACGGTCATGTACTGGTCGCCCAGGAGAACGCGCTGGATAGCAGGCAGCTCGGCGTCCTGGCCCGTAGTCGGGGTCTTCTTGGGATCAACGCCGGCGCCTTTCATGGCGGCGATAGCGCCACCGCAGGTGCCGTCATTGGCGCAGTAGACGCCCACGAAGCCGGTCTTGCCGAGCTTGGTGATGGCCTGGTCCATCTCGGTCTGGGCCTTGTCGGGGCTCCAGTCGGGAGTGTCGTACTCGGCACCGATCTTCACTTTGCCGTCGAGCGCGCTGTGGGCGCCCTTCTTGAACAGCGTTGCGTTGTTGTCGGTGGGTGAGCCGTTGATCATCACAATCGTCCCGCCAGCTTTGCCGTCCGCGGTCAGCTTCTCGAGCAAGGCGGTTCCCTGAAGCTTGCCGACCTGCTCGTTGTCGAACGAGATGTAGTAGTCGACGTCCGCGTTCAGGATCAGACGGTCGTAGCTGATCACGGGCACGTTCTGGGCTTTCGCCTTCGTCACGATCGAAGCGGCAGACGCCGAGTCGACCGGATCCAGTACCAGCACGTTCGCGCCGTTGGTCAGCGCCGCGTCAGCCTGCGACTGCTGCTGGACAGCGTCCTGGTTGGCGTTGCTGTACAGGATCTCGATGTTGGGATCGAGTTCCTTGACCTTCGCCTCGAAGAGCGGCCTGTCCTGGGTTTCGTAGCGGGCCGTCTTTGTTTCGGGGAGCAGAAGAGCGATTTTGAGCGTCTTGGGCGGAGTAGTGGTTCCGCCAGAGGGCGATCCGCTCTTGCAGCTCGTAAGCACCATCGCGAGGCCCAGAAGAAGCACCATCGCGATGAACAGAACCGGTACCTTCTTTCCGCGCATAGCTGCCTCCAAACATGTAGCTTGTCGTGACCTGCACGTCCTGCAGGCCACCTTCCCCCGATTGAGCCGAATCCAGCGCCCGGGCATCACCTCGACCCTCGCGCCGCTCAGCCGACTGGCACCCGTCTCAATCGGCCTTCAACCTGACTCGATCAGCGATTGGTATATACCCCCGCCGACCGAGGGTTAGTGCCTCTCTTTCGACAAAACGAAGCGCGGCTTGGAAGCCGCGCTTCTTCGTGCGAACGGGCGCCGCTCACGCAGTGCCGGCACGCACTCCGCGCGGGTTGTCGGAGTAGCTCCCGCAGGTGGGGTTCCGGGCATCGGCTATGCTGGCGACGGAGGTGCTCGTGATCGCATTCGCCAGAGTGGACGTCGGCAGCGGGGGGCTGCCCGTGTGCCCCGAATGTGGCGATCCGCCGCCCCTGCGAATGAGGTCGGCCGGCGATGTGGTTGCCGACATTCGCCGTGTGGTCGAAGCCTGGCGTGAGGGCCCGGGGCCGAACGTGTGGTTCACTGGGGGCGAGGCCTTCGCTTATCCAGAGCTGCCCGCACTCGTTTCCGAGACGCTGCAGCAAGGTGTCGAGCGGCTGAGGCTCACCACTGCCGGCCCGGCCCTCAGCCAGGGCATGAATGCGTCGGGCGTCATCGACGCGGGCGTGCGTCACATCGAGGTCGTCGTCTTGAGCCTCGCCGAGGGAGCTAGTGCCCGTGGAGGGGTCGCTACGCTGGATTCCGTGCTCGGCGGGCTCGGTGCGTTCATCGAGGCCGCTCGGTCTCGCAACGTCCGGGTCGCCCCGGTGGCTCGCGTAGTGACGTGTCCCCACACCTACGCGAAGACACCGGCGACCGTCGCCGCCCTGGCCTCGGCCGGCGTGGTGGTGGTCACGGTAGAGCTTTCGGGGGGCGTACCTCTTCCGGACGAAGCGTGGGCCAATGCCGTCATCGACTCGGGGGTGGTCAACAGGGCCTGGGTGCAATTCGCCATCTCCCCTGATGACAGGGCCATCCAAGCTCTGTCGCCGCTGCCCGGTGTCGATGCCGAGAGAGCGCGTGCCTGGAACGAGAGCGGGGACCGGATGTGAGCGGACCCGCCCTCAGAGTGGCTCTCGTCGGCGTGAACTCGCCGGGATACCGTTCGCTTGCCCTTGGGTATCTGCGCGCCTACGCGCAGGCGGACGAACGCCTCCGGGCTGTCGGGTTCACGACGCTCGACCTCGACACCGAAACCGATCCCTGGTGGATCGCCTACCGGGTGCTCGGCCTGAAGCCGCGTCCGGACGTGGTGGCGTTGTCCGTGGTGTGCTGGAACGCGCGGCACATCTACGAGGCTGTTCGCGTCATCAAGGCAGCTCATCCGGATGTACTGATCGTCCTCGGTGGGCCGGACGTTGGGCCCGTCGCCGATGCCGTCCTCGTCTCGCAGCCGGGCGTTGACGTCGTGGTGCGGGGCGAGGGCGAGGCAACGTTCGCTGACGTGCTGGAGCGTCGCATGGCGGGCGGTTCCGATGTCGATCTCTCTGGCGTCCCCGGAGTGACGTGCCGCAGGGCCGACGAGATCGTCTCCGCGCCCGACCGAGACCTGATTGGCGATCTGGATTCGATTCCGTCGCCGTACCTCACCGGGATCATGGAACCTGTGGAAGGTTCGACGTACCTGGAGACGTACCGGGGCTGTCCCCATCGCTGTGCGTACTGTTTCGAGGGCAAGGGTTACGGACGGCCCCGGAGGTTCTCGGATGCACGAGTGGCCGCCGAGATCGAGTTCGTGACCTCGGCGGGACTCCGCTCGTTCTCATTCATCGATCCAGTGTTCAATCTGACGCCGGAGCGTCTGGCCTGGCTCTCCCAGCTCCTGGGTCCGTACGCGGATCGAGGTATGCGCCTGCACACGATCGAGGTGGACATCGAGCGCATCGGTCCCCCTGAAGCCGCTCTCTTGCGCAAAGCCGGCGTGGCGAGCGTGGAGACCGGTCCGCAGACGGTCGGCCGAGAGGCACTGGCGAACTGCCGGCGGGCCTTTGACCATGATCGCTTTGTCGCAGGCGTGCGGGCGCTCAAGGACGAGGGCATCTCGGTCGAGTGCGACTTGATCATTGGCCTACCCGGGGACACTCCGGCCGACGTCGTCTCCGGCCTGGACTTCGCGATCTCACTGGACCCGGGAACGGTGCAAATCTCGACGCTGCACGTTCTGCCAGGGACAGAGCTTTGGCAGCGCGCGGACGGCCTCGGCGTACGCTATGACCCCTTGCCGCCGCACGAGGTCATAGCCACGCGGCAGATGGACTTCCAAGGCCTGCGACGACTCGAGGCGTTGGGCACGGCGGCTACCGCGCTGTATAGGGCGAGGTAGAGTGTCGGCGGCTGGGCAGAGGGAGGGCGCGACGTGGCCGGCGTTTCTCGGCGCGCACAGCTGATCAGACCGTTTGTGGTCATGGACGTGGTCGCGCGGGCGCAGGAACTCGAGGCGGAGGGTCGCGATATCGTGCGGCTTGAGATCGGTGACCCTGACCTCCCGACGCCGGAGGTCATCAAGCACGCGGCTGAGGAAGCGTTGGAGCACGGCGACACCGGATACACCCAATCGCTGGGACTTCCGAGTCTGCGCGAGGCTGTCTCCGCACACTATCGGTCCACGTACGGAGTCGAGGCAGACCCTGGACACATCGTCGTCACGCAGGGCACTTCGCCTGCGATGCTGCTGCTGTTCGGCGCGCTGCTCGACCCAGGTGACGAGGTCATCATCGGGGATCCCTGTTATCCGGCCTATCCCAACTACGTGGCGTTCCTCGGCGGCGTGCCGGTGCCCGTTCCGGTGCGGGCCGAGGACGGCTTCCGGTTCAAGCCGGACGAGGTACGTGCGGCCGTGACGCCTCGCACCCGGGGGATCGTGATCAACTCCCCGTCGAATCCTATGGGCTCGATCCTGCGAGCCGGGGACCTCGAGGAGCTGGCGAGAATCGCCGAGGACAACGCTGTCTGGATCGTGAGCGACGAGATCTACCATGGCCTGGACTTCGTCGAGCGAGCGCACAGCGTCCTGGAGTTCACTGATCGCGCGTTCGTGCTCAACGGCTTCTCCAAGACGTACGCGATGACCGGATGGAGACTCGGGTACCTCATCGCGCCCGCCGAGTTCGTGCGGCCTTGCGAGAAGATCCAACAGAACTTCTTCTTGTGTGCGAATCACTTCGTGCAGGTTGCGGGCATCGCCGCCCTGACCTTCGCGCAGCCTGACGTAGCGCGCATGCGCGCGACGTATGACGAGCGTCGCAGATACCTCGTCCCGGCGCTCAGAGAGATCGGGCTTGTGGTCGAGTGCGAACCGACCGGCGCATTCTACGTGTTTGCCGACGCGCGACAGTGGGGAAGCGACTCCCTGGCTTTGTCTCATGCTCTTCTCGAGGAGGCCGGGGTCGCAGTCGCGCCCGGCATCGATTTCGGACCTCGGCGGCGAGGGCTTCCTGAGGATCAGCTACGCCGCCGACCTGGAGCGCTTGAACGAGGGCGTGAGGCGCCTTCGGGAGTGGTCCTCCAGACACTGATCAGGCGCGCCGATAGTGTGTGTGTCGGTCGAATCCCGATACGCGCCGCACCGTCTCGTGTGGAGAAGCAGCGATTCCCCGGTTCTGGCTGGAATTGGCAGGTACGCTGTTTGCTCATGAGGCACGGGGCGGAATCGTCGCAAGACTCCCGAAAGGGGCACCGCGTGACGCCGGACATCTGGAGCAGGGCAGACATACACATCCACAGCCATCACAGCGACGGCCTCGCATCGATTCCGGAAATCATGGACTACGTCCAGCACGACACCGACCTGCGCGTCATCGCGATCACCGATCACAACACCATCGAGGGGGCTCTCATCGCCAAGTCCCTCGAGGACCAGTACGACTTTGAGATCATCGTAGGCGAGGAGGTCTCGTCGAGCTCCGGTCACATCATCGGCCTCTTCCTGGAGAAGCCCATCCGGCAAGGCATGTCCGTTGTCGAGACGCTCGCCGCCATCGACGAGCAGGACGGCATCGCTGTCATTCCGCATCCGTTCTCGGGCCGTGGCGTGTTCGGTCCGTTCGGGCGCAGCACCTTTGGCGCGGCTGTCGGAGATCTCGCGTTCCACGCGCTGGAGGTCTACAACTCCATCCCATACCTCGGCTGGGCGAATCGCATGGCCGCCAAGGTGTTCACGGGGGGCCAGGGAATCGCGGCAACGGGAGGGTCCGACGCCCACGTGCTCAAGGGCATCGGCACCGGATGCACGCTGTTCCGGGGCACGACTGCCGAGGAACTCCGAACCAGTATCTCTCGGCTGGAGACGCGCGCTTCGAGCAACGCTGCGGGGCTGAGCATGGCTGTGCGCTATGCGTTCAGGATTCCCCAGATCCGCAGGCAGCAGGCGTGGAACTGGGAGCGGTGCAAGTCCGTCTAGGCGATCCCGCCTGAAGGCTCCCCCAGCTCGCGCAGTGATTCAACCGCTCCTTCCCTCAGCGCCTGTATGACGTCTGGTTCGTCACGCCACGTGGAGAGCGTGACGATGGCGACCGAGGGTTCGACCCGCGCCTGCTTGATCCCCATCGGTATGTCCAGCAAGGTCGACACCCCGTCCACCGGGTAGCTCGCGGGAGAGACCAGGATCCTCGTGCATCCGAGAGCGGCAAGATGCCGTACTGTCGACGTCACGTCGGGATCGCGCCAATCCGCCCAGGCGAGCCGGACATTCGAAGGCGGCATGCCATTGTCTGTGGCGATCATCTTGATCTGATTGAGGAACGCGGACTCGTCCTCATCGAACGTGGGGTTCAGCTTGGTGCGACTCTCGGGCTGTCCGTGCGCCACCAGCGCAATGCCTGTCGCAGCTGGATCCGCGAGCCCGACGGCGATCCGCCTGGCGATGAGGCCAGCGATCGCGGCCGCGGACCGAAGTGGCGGGGCGTAGACGACGCGGATGCCGGCTTCGTCCGGCCGACCCCGATCGACAAGGCTTTTCGCTCTTTGCATCTCGAGGGACTCTGCCACCGCCAGCGGTTGGACGATGAAGCGCGAGTAGCCATCGCGAGCGAGCTCCTCCACGCGCTCGAGCAGGTTCCCCGGACCGTCACACCAGGCGGCGCCATAGTGATCCACCTGCAGTCCGGGAGACGTACGCTCGAGGGCCTCGGCGATCTCTGCTACCTGACGCCGCGCGGGACTGCTTCCCCCGATCGCTCGGTAGCGCGCCTTCTGGGCGGCAAACAGGAATGGGGTCGCGACGATTCCCAGTTCCAGCACGTCGTCGTCTTGAAGCGTCACGAGCTCGAGGGCCGCCGCCGCAGGTTGGTAGAGTTCGCCTTCGGCATCGCTCAGCAACAACAGGGCAGTGCGGTCGCCGCTTGCACCAGTGATCGGTCGCGGTGACGGACGGCGCGCCGCTTGCGAGAGCATGGCCGACGCAAGAGAGTAGCCGCCGACCACCGCGGCGAAGGCGAGGCCAAGAGCGATGCCAGGCGTCTGAGAGCTGCCGTATATGGCAGTCAGCCTGCCGAGCGCCCATGCCGAGAGGAAGAAGCCTGTGAGGCTAGCGATACCACCAACAGCTTCGCGGCCGGCAGGGAAGGACAGCGCGGCAACGACGCCCAGTCCCGCAACCAGGCCGCCGACAACGAGAGCTACCCACAGACCGGCAGGCATTCAGCACCCCTCCTGTCTGGGGATGATATCGCGAGCCATCCGACCGCGTTGATTGTATAATACCCCATAGGGTATAATGACGCGGACGGAGTTCATCGAAGGAGTGAATCATGAGCAGCGCAATGGACGTCACGACTGAGAGCTTCCAGGCCGAGGTTCTCGAATCGAGCGTACCTGTGGTCGTCGATTTCTGGGCGCCATGGTGCGGACCATGCCGGGTTGTGGGCCCCGAGGTCGAGAAGTTGGCCGAGCGTGTCGGTCCCAAGGCGAAGTTCGTCAAGGTGAACGTCGATGAGAACCAAGAACTTGCCGTGCGCTACAGCGTGATGAGCATCCCGACGATCGCGAAGTTCGAAGGCGGGCAGGTCACAAGCCAGGTCGTGGGTGCGCGGAGTGCGGAAGCTCTCGCCAAAGAATTTGGGCTGGGGGTCTAGTGTGCCGACATACGATCTAGAATGTCGTGATTGCGGCGAGTGTTTCGAGAAGTTCCTGACGCGCTTCCTGTCTGATGAGGACCGGTGTTGCCCGCGCTGCGGGTCGTCAGACGTGAGGACCGGAGTCGGCGGAGGCGTCTTGGGCATAGGGACCAAGTCGAGCAGTCCGACGGCGTGCGTTCCGAGCAGCCGATTCGGTTGAGCGTAGGACGGCGTCTGGTCTGGACGAGGAAGCACCGCAAGACGGGACCGTGAGGGGGGCGATAGTGCGTTACGCATACAAGCGCTTGAGCGACGCGCCCCTGGCCGACGTCGTGCGGTCGGTCGCTACGTCAGCGGCACAGCACGGGTTCGTCGTTCTTGAATCGCATGACATTCAGGCGGCCCTCGCCGCCAAAGGCTTTCCCATCCGTCCGTTGGTGATCGTTGAAGTCGGGCCAAACGACGGCGACAAGGATGCGCTGGTCGCACTGCTGCTCCCCTGTAGGCTCAACATCTACGAGGAGGACGGGCACGTTGCGGTCGCAGCCCTGCGCCCGTCGCTGTTTCGTGCGATCTACCCCGAGCGCGACCTGGAAGAGGCTGCACGCGGTCTGGAAGACGCAATCATCGCCATCGTCGACGAGGCTTGCGACGCCACATCGTAGTCGGCCTGGCTGGCCGGCCCGGGCGCAATCATCTTCCAGGCGCGAGGACTGCGGAACCACGGGTGGAGCAACAGCTACTGCACGCACGAGGAGTACTTGAGGAAGACCTTGATGGCCTCATCGATGAGCTCGTCACGGTCGGTGACTTCCTCGTCGATGAGGCACTCCTTCATCGCGTGTCCGATGATGTGCATGCCCACCTGGTTGAGGGCGGACTTCGCTGCCATGATCTGCGTGAGGATCGCCTCACACTGCTGCCCCGACTCGATCATGGACTGAAGGCCTCGGATCTGGCCCTCGAGCCGCTTGAGGCGGTTCAGCAACTGTCGTTGCGCAGGTTGCATCGTATGTGTGCCGATCGCGTCAGCCATCACTGCTCCCGTGTTTCGCGTAGGATATGCATGACCTCGATACCGGCTCATAATACCCCCTAGGGGTATTGCGTAGCAACGAACACGGGGGCGAAGCACGTGGGGTACTCCCGGCCGGCCGGCAGCGAAGCAGCTGCGGGTCGCATACGGAGCATACGGTTCGTACTGTGGGCGGTTCTTGTCCTCAACGTGCTCGTGGCTCTCGCGAAGCTCATCTGGGGTACCCTGTCCGGTTCAGTCGCCATGCAGGCTGACGGCTTTCACTCGATGTTCGATGGTGTGTCCAACGTTGTCGGGCTCATCGGCATGCGGCTGGCCGGGCGTCCCCGTGACCGTGACCACCCATACGGCCACGGGAAGTACGAGACCTATGCGTCAGCGGGCATCGGCGCGATGCTCGTGTTCGCGGCCTATCGGGTTGGGAGCGCCGCCTTCGAACGATTGATGGGCGGCGGCGAACCTCCTACCGTCACGGCCGTGTCCTTCGCGATCATGATCGGCACGCTCATGATCAACCTCGGGGTGACAGCGTGGGAGCGGAGTGCCGGTCGCCGACTCGGGAGCTCCATCCTCGTCGCAGACTCGAGTCACACCGCCTCGGACGCTTTCGTCAGCATCGGCGTTATTGTCGGTCTGGTGTTCGTGAAGCTCGGCTACACCAAGGCCGACGCCATTGCCGCGCTCATCGTATCGGCGGTGATCGTCTACACCGCCTGGCAAGTCTTCAAGGAAGCGAGCGTGACGCTGTCCGACGCGGCACGGATCCCTGCCTCTGAGATCTGCGAGGTGGCTCTCGACGTCGGAGGCGTGCTTGGCTGCCACAGTGTTCGGACGCGCGGGTCCGAGGCCGAGGTCTACGTCGACATGCACATCCAGGTGGATGCGTCGCGCACGGTCGCCGACGGTCACCGGATCGCCGAGCTTACGGAGCGGACGGTCGCCGAGCATTTCGATCGTGTTGCCGACGTCATCGTCCACCTGGAACCGTTCGACGAGTACCAGGCGGACAAGACCAACGAGGAGCAGAGGTCCGGACTTGTCTGAAGGCGTCCGGCCGCCGCCACCTCTCGAGCATCGAACCCGCGGCTACCTTCTCGCAGCATTCGCCGCGGCATGCTGGGCCGCGGGAGGCCTGACCGCGAAGTGGATGTTCACGGCGCCTGCCGACGTACCGGAGAGCTGGCTCGTGCAGCCGCTCGGCATCGCTGTCCCGCCCGCTGTGCTTGCCGGAGGCCGCGCGCTCTCGGCCTTTCTGCTGCTTGCGGCGTTTCTGCTCGCAGCTCGCCGAAAGGACCTCGAGGTCTCGCTTCGAGACATGCCGTTCCTCGCGGTCTTCGGCGTGGTCGCACTTGCCGGCATGCACTTCACGTACTTCAAGACCATCTCTCTTACGAATGTGGCGACAGCCATCCTTCTCGAATACCTCGCTCCCGTGCTCGTTCTGATCGTATCTGTCGTGTTCCTGCGCGAGCGAGTGACCTGGGTACTTCCGGCAGGTGTGAGCCTTTCAGTGGTCGGGTGCGCACTTGTCGTGGGAGCGATCGGTGGTGGTCTGGTGGTGTCAGCAGCGGGAATCGCATGGGGGCTCGCGTCCGCCGTCCTCTTCGCCACGTACTCCCTGATGGGCACGTATGCGACTCGGCGCTTCACGCCGTGGAACCTGCTCTTCTGGGGCCTCGGTTTCGCCGCGCTCTTCTGGCTCGTCGCGCTGGGGCCCAAAGTCGTCCTCGAGGCATTCGCGGACCCAGCCGCCGCAGCAGCGATCGTGTTCATCGCCATCGTGAGCACGATCGTGCCCTTCGGCGCCTTTTTGACGGCGCTGCATCTCATTGGGCCGACGCCGGCAACGATCACGGCTACGCTCGAGCCGGTGCTGGCGGGGATCGCCGCATTCGTGATCTTTGGCGAGAAGCTCACCGTCGTGCAGCTCCTCGGCGGGGCGCTCGTCATCGCGGCGATCGTGCTGGTTCAGTCCCAGGGCGCCGCGGCTCCAGCGCTACCTCCGCAAGACTGACGTCCGACGCTGCGACTGCCATCGCTAGGCCTGGCAGTGGCGGGTCAGCGAAGGCGGGAGGCGGTGCCCGTGGAGGTGCTTCCCGGCTGCGTAGGGCGGGCCCGTCGGCGGTATACTATTTGCTGTACGGCGCCCCCTGCCAGCGCGGAGATATGCAGCTCGGAGGCCGGGATGGAGCTCAGCCAACGGCCAGAAATGCGTCAGCGAGTGACGCTCTCACCCCAGGTCTATCAGGGCCTGAATATCCTCGCCATGCCCATAGCCGACCTTCAGCAGCTCGTCGAGGCCGAGATGCTCGAGAACCCGGTCCTCGAACTCGATGAGACCGAGACGGAGCCAGACGAGCGCGAAGACGAACTCCAAGAGAGCACCGACGAAGAGGAGCGCTCCTGGGACGAGTGGCTCGATCTCTACGACGACCTCGACTCGATGGAGCAGGTAGCGCCACGGGACCCCAACGCTGAGACCGCCAACACCGAGGAGTTCGTTGGTGGTGTCCAGTCATTCGATGATTACCTGCTCGACCAGCTTGCGATGCTCGACGTGCCACAGGACGTGCTGCGCGCAGCGCAAGCGGTGGTCGGCTCGCTCGACGACGACGGGTTCTTCCTGGGCTCGCCCCAAGAGATCGCCGCGCTGGCCAGTGTGTCCGAGGGGACTGCCCGGGAGGGGTTGCGGATCGTGCAGCTGCTCGATCCTCCGGGCGTTGGCGCGCGGAATCTGGCTGAGGCGTTGTCCATCCAAATGGAGTACCTGGAGCTCGAGGAACCTCTGCTCGAGCGGATCGTGCAGAACCATCTCGACGACATCGCCGCGAACCATTTCCGCAAGGTCGCACGAGCGCTGCGTGTGGACGAGGGCGAGGTGCGGCGCGTCGTCGAGATACTCAAGTCGCTGAATCCTCGCCCGGCTGGCGCGTTCTCGCCAGGTCCTTCACCTGGCTACATCGTGCCGGACGTGAGTCTTCGGCGATTCGGTGACGACTGGCTCATCACGGCGAACAACGAGGCCATTCCTACGCTCAAGGTGAGTCCGCGGTACCGAGCCATGCTCAGGACAGGATCCGAAGCGGACGATGAGACCCGCCGCTATCTGAAGGACAAGATCCGCTCGGCGGAATCGTTCATCCGAAACGTCGACCGTCGCAAGGACACGGTCAGCCGTATCACGCAGATCATTCTGGAAGTCCAACGGGACTTCTTCGACGACGGCAAAGGGCTTCTACATCCATTGCGTTTGGAGGACGTCGCCATCGAGATCGGCGTGCATCTCTCTACGATCAGCAGAGGCGTGACCGGCAAGTACATGGCGACGCCATACGGCCTGTTCGAGTTGAAGCACTTCTTCTCAGGCGGCTACAGGACCACCACGGGCATGGACGTCGCGGCGACGAGCGTCAAACAGCGGCTCCGTGAGCTCGTGCGCGAGGAGGATCCGGCGAAGCCGCTGTCCGACCAGAGGCTCGCCGAGATGCTGTCGGAGGAGGGAGTCACGGTCGCTCGCAGGACCGTGGCCAAGTACCGCGAGGAGCTCAGGATCGAGCCGTCCTGGGCGAGGCGCCGCAGATGACACCACCGGAAGAGCGTCCGTTCCCCACTGCCAGAGAGAGCGGCCGCGAACGGCGCGCGTATCAGGTCAGCGCTGCGGCCATCGTCGGCGTCATGGTGCTCGCGATCACGCTGCTGCTCGTCTTCACGAAGCACGAGATGTATAACGGCGCTCTTCTCCAGCTGGACCGTCGCCTGTACTACATCCCGATCGTCTACGCGGCGTTCGTGTTCGGGCGTCGCGGAGGGGTCATCACCGGTGCGGCCTGCTCGGTCCTGTTTGGGCTGTACGCGCTCATCAGCCGCTCGTCCGGTGTGCTCGACTACGAGGAGCTCAGCACTTTCGAGACGCTCCTCGAGATAGCGATGTTCCTGTCCATCGGAGCGCTGTTCGGAGCGCTTCGAGACAACGAGGAGCGGCGAACCAGGGACTTGCGCCAGGTGAGCCTCCAACTCGAGGAAGCCTATAAGAAGCTCGAGGAGCGCGCGATACAGCTCATCAACATCCAGGACTATACGCAGTCGATCCTGCGATCGATCACTTCCGGCGTGTTGACGGTCGGACCCGATGGGTCGGTGACGACGGCGAACCCGGCGGCTGAGCGGATGCTTGGCATGTCAGAGTTCGACATGGTGCCCAAACCGATCGGGGCGCTCTTTCGAGACGACGGCGGCATCAATGTGGATGTCTCGAAGGTCCTCTCGGGTCGTGTGCCGCTGGCGCTGCGCGAGGTCACGCTCGTGACCGCGGGTGGCCGAACGGTGCACGTTCAGGCCTCGACGTCGCGTATGCGCGCGGTGGGAGGAAGGATCTTCGGCGCTGTCGTGACCGTCGAGGACGTGTCCGACGTGAAGGCTCTCACGGACCAGCTCATCCGGGCCGATCGCCTCGCTGCAATGGGTGAGCTCACCGCTGGTGTAGCGCACGAGGTGAGGAATCCGCTTGGTGTGATCCGAGCATCGGTGCAGCTGCTCGAGGACGCAAAATGCGACCAGCGGCGGATCGAGGAGGCAGCCGGGATCATCAAGCAAGAGATCGACCGGCTCGACAGGGTCATCAAAGCGCTTCTCGATTTCGGTCGGCCCAGCACGCCGACCTTGGTACACACTGACGTCGAGTCAGTCCTGGATGACGTGCTGTTGTTCACGAAGAGGTTCGCAACACAAGGGGACGTCGAGATCGAGCGTGTGAACGAACCTGATCTTCCTCCTGTGCTGGCCGATCCCGACCAGCTCAAGCAGGTCTTTCTGAACCTCGTGACCAATGCGGTGCAGGCGATGCAGACGGCCGGCGGCAGGATCATGATCTCGACGAAGAGCGACGGGGACTTCGTTCGGGTAGATGTCGCTGACAATGGACCGGGGATACCGGCGCAAGACCTCACGAAGATCTTCGATCCTTTCTACTCTCGAAGGACCGGCGGGACAGGTCTGGGACTCACGATCGTCCACCGGATCGTCGACGAGCACGGCGGGCACATCGAAGTCGAGAGCGGCGAGCAGGGCACGACGTTCCGCGTGTCCCTTCCAACCGCGGTCGAAGAGTGAACCGAGAGGATCGCAGATGAAACGGCGTGTCATGATCGTCGACGACGAGAAGAACATGCGCTGGGTTCTCAGCCAGGCGCTTGAGAGCGACTACGAGATCGTCGCCGCGGCTGATGGCAAGGAGGCCCTCGAGGCAGTCGCCGAGTCCGCGCCCGACATCATGGTGCTGGATCACCGGATGCCGGCACCGGACGGTATGGAAGTGCTTCGCCGCATCCGGGCGAAGGGCCTGTCATTCCCGATCATCATGCTCACGGCTCACGGGAACGTTGCGACCGCGGTTGAGGCCATGAAGTCGGGCGCGACCGAGTACCTGACGAAGCCGTTCGATCTCGAGGAGCTGAAGCTCGCGATCCACAAGGCCCTGGAGTACAGCGGCCTGGCGGCCGAGGTCGAGCGCTTGCGTCAGGAGATCGATCGCGAGTACGACGTGGAGGGGATCGTCGCCGCCGATCCGAAGATGATCGAGATCCTAGAGACGGTGCGCAAGGTTGCCGCAACGAGCGCAACCGTGATGATCTACGGCGAGTCCGGCACGGGCAAGGAGCTCATCGCCCGCGCGATCCACAACCTTTCCGAGCGCGCGACCAGGCCCTTTGTGTCGGTCAGTGCCGGCGCGCTTCCAGAAACGCTTTTGGAGAGCGAGCTATTCGGATATGAGAAAGGCGCTTTCACCGGGGCGATGACAGCCAAACCTGGACGCTTCGAGATGGCCAACGGCGGGACGCTGTTCCTCGACGAGATCGGGGACGTCACGCCTGCAGTCCAGGTGAAGCTTCTGAGGGTACTGCAGGAGAGGAGCTTCGAACGTCTCGGCGGAACGCGCTCCATCGACGTCGACGTGAGAATCCTTGCGGCGACCAACCAGGACCTGCAGCAACTCATCGCCGACGGAGAGTTCCGTGAGGACCTCTTCTATCGGCTGAACGTCGTGCCTGTGACGCTCCCGCCACTGCGCCAGCGGCCGGGGGAAGTCCCGCTCCTGGTCGCTCACTTCCTTGAGAAATTCAACGCCGGCGCCAAGACAATCGCGCCTGACGCGATGGAAGCGCTCGTCACATACCAGTGGCCCGGCAACATCCGCGAACTGGAGAACAGCATCGAGCGCGTGGTTATCCTCTCGCACGGCGATGAGGTCCAGGTGAGCGACCTTCCGGCCGAAGTGCGAGCGGGTGCGGTATCGATAGCGCCGTCGGCGAGCAATATCGCTCTGCCCGAGGACGGTATCGATCTGGAGGAGGTCGAGCTCGACCTCATGCGCCAAGCGCTCAACCGCACGGGAGGGAACGTTCCGAAGGCCGCCAAGCTCGTGGGGCTGACGGCCAAGACGCTTGAGGCGCGGATGACGCGGCTGGGACTGTGACCACGTCTTGAACCTGCGCTGAACGTGTTTACGCTGGCACATCGCTTGCACCTTCGATGGCACGACCGAATCGTTCTTGGCTGGAGTTGATGTGACCCGTAGACAGGTGATGAGGCTGGCCTCCGCAGTGCTCGGAGGGGTTGTCGTCGCGCTGGCCTTTCTTGCGGGTCTACTCGTGCTGAATTCCGGGTCAGACCTCGTTGGATCCACGGCCGCAACAGCCGCCGGGTGGATGATCCCGATGCTGGCCGGTGTCGTCGCCGGAGGCGTCGCCTGGGCCCTTCTCATGGAGGACGGCGCGGGAACACGGGCCGACGTGGTGCTGGGTGGTCGCTGTACCGACTGCGGGCGGTCTTTGGCCGAAGAGTGGCGACTGTGCCCGTACTGCGGAGCGATGACGCACGTCGAGAGCGGCGTCCCACTGTCGCCGGCCGAGGACATCCCGCTCTGATCCGGCTCGGATCCAGATTCGAGCGCTGCGCCATTCGGCACCGTCAACGACCTGCGCGCTCCGGAACATCCGGCTGCCAGTCGGGTACCTTATGAGCGAGACCACACACGGCCCATGGAACGAACGCGAGAGGTGACACATGGCGGACAACACTGCTGTCATCCGACTGAAGACGAGCGGTATGCACTGCCGGTCGTGCTCGATGCTGGTGGACATGACGCTTGGGGACTTGCCCGGCGTCGAGGATTCGCGAACGGACCTCGCGAGTGGCATGACTGAGGTGCGCTACGACCAACAGGTCGTTTCGGTTGACGACCTCCTTGCCGCTATCCGCTCCGCAGGATATGAGGCAGAGGTCGCCTAAGGCGAAGTGCCGGCGCGTCGGGCCACCGGAGGTGTGATGGAAGGCTCTGTGGGGTTCGGCGCGGCGTTCGCTGCGGGTCTGCTCTCGTTCTTGTCACCGTGTGTTCTGCCGATCATCCCCGGTTATCTGTCGTTCATGACAGGCCTGACGACGACGGAGCTTGCAGAAGAACGGCCGAGTGTGTCGGCCGTTCTTCTGCCCAGTCTGCTCTTCGTTGCCGGGTTCTCGATCATCTTCGTGGCGCTCGGTGTCTCGGCCTCGGTTCTCGGGCAGTTCCTGAGGGAGTACCGTTCGGAGCTCATGCGCGTAGCGGGCGTTGTCGTCTTCGCGTTCGGCCTGCTGTTGACCGGAGTCATCAAAGTCCCCTGGCTCTATGGGGAAGCTCGTGTTGGACTCGAGAAGTCACGCACATTTGGCCGAGCAGCGGCGCTTGTCATGGGGATGGCGTTCGCGGCGGGCTGGACGCCGTGCGTGGGTCCCATTCTCGGCGCCATCCTGTTCCTCGCGGCGAGCAGCGGGGACGCCGTGCGCGGAGCGTTGCTGCTTCTGACCTACTCTCTGGGACTGGGCGTGCCCTTCGTGCTGACCGCCTTGCTCTTCGGGAGGGTGCGCGGCCTGCTGCGCTGGCTCAACCGCCATGCCCTGGTCATCAACAGAGTGGCTGGCGCGCTCTTGATGGCGCTGGGTGTTCTGATCTTCACAGGAAGACTCGGTCTCATCACGGGCTGGCTTACGCGGGTCCTGCCGTCATTCCAGATCTGACCTGCGGTGTGAGCGGTGCTGGGTGTCGGGTCGGATGCCTCGTGGGACATCGCGGGCACGCGCTCGGCGAACGCTTGCCTTACCATGGACGAGACGCGGGAGGATACGTGAGCGATGCGGAAAGCGAGCCACAGGACCGGTAGCCTCGCCTACAGCATCCTTCGGATAACCCTCATCGTCGGTGTCGCCACGGTCGTGGCAGCCCTGCTCGTGACGTTCGTGGGGTCCTATCGCCTTGCGACCACGCAGAGTCGCGAGCGGATAGGCGCCTACCTCGATCTGATGCGGACGGAAGTGCTGGGCAGGCTTTCGGAGGCTGCAACTCACGTCGATCATACGGCGGTCACGTTGCAGGAAGTGCCTGCGAACAAGGTGACCAGCCGCCTACTGGCGTCCCAATACGTAGGAGCGACCGACTTCCTCGACGGTCTGGTTTTGATCAATCCGGGTGGGGACGTCGTCGCTTCGTATCCAACACTCGATAGCACGGTGCCGACGTCCGCCTTTGCATTTGCGGCCAAAGAGGGCCTCGCCGAGACGGAGGTGCACTACTCATCCGCGGCAGCCGGGCAGCCGGCAACGCTGTGGGCGCTGCGCCACGTGCGTCTGGAGAACGGGCAGAAGCGCGTGTTGCTCGGCAGGATCCGCACGGGGTTCCTCGCCTCGACGGCGAACCGGGTCTCCTCCACGACCGATCAAAGATCTGCACAGGTGGTGGACGGTCGGAACGTCGTTGTGTCGGGCGCGAACGGGCCGATGCTCAGGCTATCGTCTGCCGACTATGCGCCGTCGCCCGATGGCGAGCCGGGCCAGGTCTCGGTTACCGCGCCTTCCGTGGGCGCGATGCGGGGCCTGTGGGCCGCGCTAAGCTCTCCACGCGGGCTGGACTGGCGCGTTCTCGTCGTCGAGCCCGCCCGAGCTACGCTCTCCACATCGGTGCGTGCGTCGATTCCGACGTTCCTGGTCCTGTTGTTCGGCGGCAGCATCGCCCTGGCGGCTGCATGGCTCGTGGCCCAGCGTCTCGTCTACCCCCTTCGACAGCTCGAGACGGCGAGCTATGAAGCGGCCGAGGGCGCGTATGTGTCGCCGCTGAACCCGGGTCGCGACGACGAGGTCGGCAGGCTCGCCGAGGCCTTCAATGCCGTCGGACTGAGACTCAATGCGCTTCATGACGTTTCGCGACTGCTTGCAGGTGCCTCACGCCTTGACCAGGTGTTGGACGCCATCACGGAGGCTGTTGGACACCTGTTGGGACCTGGGACGATAGCAGTCTACCTGCTCGACTCGAGCCAACAGTCGCTGTACCTTGCCCGTGCTTCCGCGGGGTCTCAGCCGCCGTTCGGGCCGGTGCTTCGCGCGCGGTCATGCTCGTTCGAAGAAGCGCTCAAGACGGGACGGGTTCAGACGCCCGAAGCGACGGACCTCCCAATGCAGGGGTGGGACGTTGGCGACGGTCTGTCCAGAGCGCTCGTCGCCCCCCTGGTTGCTGGCACGGATCAGCTGGGTGTGTTCGTCGTCCTGCAGCACGGACGCGCCGAGTACTCCGACGCGGAGACCGAGATGCTCCACACGTTCGCGTCCCAGGCCGCGATCGGGATCACGAAGTCTCGTTTCTTCGAGCGCGAGATCGAATCCCGTCGCATCGCAGAGTCCCTGCGCGACGTGGCCGAGGAGCTCGTACGGCCAGTCGCATTCGCCGACGCGTTAGAGGCCGTGAGCGTACGTATCTCCCGCAGCCTGGACGGCCGAAGGACGATCATGGCGTTCGAGGACCGCGAGGCGCTTGGCCTGCCACAAAGCTACGATCCCGATCTCGAGCAGGCAGTGCTCCGGGCCGCCGAGTCAGCCCTCGGACACGGCGACGCATCGAGAACACTTGATCGCGGGATGATGGTCGAGACTGACCTCGTGCTCGAGAAGCTCGACGCTTCGGAGATGATCGTCGCGCGGATCGAGCCCGGCGAACCGTACGGGGGCGCGTTTGTCGCCCTCGCGGAGGACTCTCCGTTCCTACCCAGAGACGTGGAACTCGTCGAGGGGGCGGTCAAGATCATCACGCTTGCGCTGGACAACGCGTACTTCTTCGAGCGCTCGCTTGCGAGGGCGAAGAATCTTGAGACGATATTCCGGATCTCCCAGGCGGTCGGTTCATCGCTTCAACTGAAGGTGGTATTGAACCGAGTCCTGGACGTCGTGCAGATGATCTTTGCCGCCGACGCGGTGTCGCTCATGACGTATGACCCGGTAAAGCGCACCGTGACGACTGCGATGGCCCGCGGGGTCATCTCGGCCGACATCCTGCATCTTGAAGTGGCGCCGGGAGAGGATCTGCCCGGCCGGGTCTTCTCAACGGGCGAGCCAATCATTCTACGTGACATAACGTCGAGCAGCCTGCCACTTGCCGCTTCAGCCGCTCAAGTTGGCCTCAGGGCGCTGCTCTCGGTCCCGCTCCTCGCACGAGGCAGTGCCGTCGGCGTGCTGAGCGTGTTCTCGGCGACACCGGCTGCATTCGACGAGGAAGATATGGGCCTGCTTCAGACGTTCGGCTCTCAGGCGGCGCTGGCGATCGACACCGCACGTCTGTATAGCAAGGAACACGAGGTGGCCGCGACCCTGCAGCGGAGCATCCTTCCCGACAAGACCCCCGCGTTCGACGAAATCGACGCAGCCACCGCCTACGAGCCCGCTGGCGAGGAGGCGGAGATCGGAGGCGACTACTACGACCTCTTCAGATCGCCGAGTGGCCAGATCGTGTTGGCGATGGCGGACGTGTGCGGAAAGGGCGTAGAGGCGGCCACCAAGACATCGATGCTGAAGTACTCGATCAGGGCCCTCGTAGCGGCGGGACTGGGTCCGGCGGGGTGTCTCGACGAGATCAACGACATGGTCGCGGCGAATGATGACCCAACGGATATCCTGACGGTCGTCCTGGCCTATCTCGACCCCCGCGAGGGACGCTTGGTGTTCGCGAACGGAGGACATCCGCCGGGTCTACTGTTCCGCCCCGGATCAGGGGATATCACCAGACTGACCCCGACAGGCCCCATTCTGGGTGCATCAGCGGGCGTGCACTTTGACGAGGAGACGGTCGAGGTCTCCCGAGGCGACATCGTGCTGCTGTACACGGATGGGGTAACAGAAGCTCGAAGTGGGAATAGGTTCTTCGGCGAAGGCCGCGTGCGACGCGTCCTTCGATATGGGGGGAGCGCGAAGAGCGTCGTCGAGCATCTACAGGGCGCCCTTTCCCGCTTTTCCCAGGGACAACTGCGTGATGACGTCGCAATCGTCGCCGTGAGAGTGAAGCAGACCGAGAGTCATCTCGCGACGGACAGTGACGAGAGCGGGGAGCACGACCACGATGTTGGGAAACATAAGCAACATGACGTTCGAGCTTCGACTGGTAGAGGAACAGGGGCCTAGCGCCTGCGTCGCCTCGCTGGTCGGTGATGTCGATACCTCGGTCGTACCGGAGCTCAAGGAATCGCTCGAGGCGGCGCTGGACGGAGGCTGCCGCAACGTGGTCCTTGATCTGAGCCGCGTGACCTACGCGGATAGCTCAGCATTGAGCCTCCTCGTGTGGCTGGACAAACGGTTGCGTCCCCTGAACGGTCGGATGGTGCTCGCTGGCGCCAACCGCGATGTGACGAGGATCCTCGAGCTCGCGGGTCTCGTCCAGGTCGCAGCCAGCGTGGCGACCAGCCCGAGCGTCTCCGCCGCGCTCGAGGGTCTTGAGCTCCCGGAGGAGACCGAAGAGCCGCTCTGGATCGAGCGGGTCGTGATGCCCTCGCGCGTCGAGGCTCTCTCCTCGGCGCGCGAACGAGTCTGCTCGCTCGTCTCAAACCTGGAACTGGGTGAAGCCGCGGTCTTCGACGTCAAGGTGGCTCTGGGGGAAGCTCTCGCGAACGCCGTCCGTCATGGTTCGCCTTCGGATGCGGACGCGGAGGTGGACATCGACGTGAAGGCTTTCGCCGACCGCGTCGTGATCCAGGTTGTCGACTGCGGTTGCGGGTTCAGTGGAGAGCACGCCTTCAATGGCGACGTCTACGCGGCTGGGGGTCGCGGGATCATGTTCATGCGGGCGCTCATGGACAAGGTCGAGTTCTCGCCCTCAGACACGGGTGGCACGACGGTGACCCTCGTAAAGCACCGAAGTGGCGCCCTGCCGCTCTGAGCGGCAGGCACTCCGCCAGTGAGATATCCTTCTCGTACGCCTTGAGGCGCGTCATCTTGTCGTGTGGTCGAGCGACGACCGGGGAGGGATCGGGGATGGAATTCTCTGAGGTCATCGCCGCGCGCCATTCCGTGCGAGACTTCGCCGCCCGGCCGGTCGAGCGTACCGTTGTCAAGAAGCTCTTGGATGCCGCGTCTCTCGCGCCCTCGGCACTGAACGAACAGCCCTGGAAGTTCTACGTGGCGACAGGGGAGACGCGCGCGAAGGTCGGACATGTCATGGCTCAGTCGACTGTCTACCTTGCCGACTACATCGAGCTTCTTGGTCCTGACCGCTATGAGGAGGCGTCCCGCTGGTACACGGACCTGGGCGGAGCCCCGATCATCGTCGGTGTCACGATTCCGAGGACCGATGACGTCCCCGCCCTGATGAGCCGATGCATCGCTCTCGGCGCAGCCATAGAGAACCTGCTGCTGGCTGCCACGAACGAGGGGCTCGGCGCGTGCATGGTGACGTTCTCGTACTGGGTACGGGACGAGTTGGGTGAGGCGTTCGGCATCGACGAAGACAGAGTGGTTGCCGGCCTCGTGGTCATCGGCTATCCGATGGGTCCTGTCGAAGCGCCCGCGCACACTGCCGACGTCGCCGTGTTCAGAGAGTAGCGATGCTTCGGGCCGTCTTCTTCGACGTCGGGAACACGCTGCTCTACCCGTACCCTAGCGTCTCCGAGGTGTGTCGCCAGGTCCTCGCCGAAGCGGGACATGTCCACGAGCTGTCCGCGATCGACGGACTCATGCCACTCGTGGACCAGTACTACGAGGACCGGTATCGGGAAGACGACACGTTCTGGACGGACGAGGCCGAGACCTCCGCCGTGTGGGTCGGCATGTACGGGCTGCTTTGCCGCCGTTTGGGGATCACGGAGGATGCGGAGCTCATGGCTCGCCGGGTCTACGAGGAGTTCGGCGACGCGTCACGGTGGCGACTCTACGACGACGTGCCGCGGACGTTCGCACGGCTGAAGGGGCGGGGGCTCGGGATCGGCATCATCTCGAATTGGGACAGCCGACTTCGTGCAGTGGTGAGTGGTCTGAAGCTCGACCCCTACGTTGATGACGTAGTGTGCTCGGCGGACGTCGGGCTGCGCAAACCCGATCCGAGGATCTTCGAGCTGGCGTGCGAACGCCTGGATGTGGTGCCGGCAAGTGCTGCGCATGTTGGCGACCACCACTATGCTGACATCGTCGGCGCGGAAGCGGTCGGGATGACTGCGGTCCTCATCGACAGGCACTGCGGTGAGCCGCCGGCCTACAGCCGGTTCATCCGGACGCTGGATGAATTGGACGCCGCGCTCGATGCGAGAGCGGAGGAGTAGATGCGTTCACGCGCGATTCTCGACTGGCTGGCGTTCGTGGTCGTAGTCGTGGTGTGTGTCGCGGCCGCGTACGGTGCGTATACGCTCGCGAACTACTCGTGGAATGGCGTTGTCGACTATGCGTCGCCATATGCGGCCCTGAAGGTTCCGCAGGCCGCGAGCGGCACGCAGCTGGCGACAACGACCGTCCTGGTGATCATCGACGGACTGGGCGATGCGACCTCGCGTCAGCTCGATGGGCTCCAACGGTTGCGTCAGTATGGAACGGACCTCACCTTGCTGGCGCCACAACCGTCGCTTTCGTTCCCTGACTGGACCACGCTTCTTTCGGGTGACCCGCCGTATGTGAGCGGGGTGACGACGAACTGGTTCACCGGGAAGGTACCGGTCGAGACGCTGCTCGATTCGGCGCGGACGGCAGGCGTCAGCACGGTTGTCGTGGGACCGGAAGAGATGGCCGAACTCTACGGCGCCGACAAGGCGACCGCGTCCTTCCTACGCAGCTATCCAACGACGTTCTACGCGTCGACAGGGCTCGTCGACCAGGCCGTAGCTCTCATCCAGCACGTCAAGCCGCGACTGGCGGTCCTGCACCTGCCCGATGTTGACAACGCCGGGCATCGCTCTGGCGGGAGCTCGTCCGACTACCTCAACACGGCGAAGAAGGTCGACGCAGATATCGAGCGCCTCGTTCAGGCCCTCCAGGGCAGCGTCGTGTTTGTGATAACCGCGGATCACGGCCACATCGACTCTGGCGGACACGGAGGAGGGGAGAGCGTGGTCGTTGAGGTTCCCGGCGTCCTCTTCGGGGAGGGCGTCGCTCTGGGGCGGGCCGACGCCGCTCAAGAGGACGTCGCCCCGACCGTCGCAGTGTTGGCCGGCATACCCGTGCCACGGTTCTCCAAGGGCGAAGTGCTCGAAAGCGTTTTAGCCAGCGCCGGTGCCGAGCAACTGAGACCGGCGTGGAGCGAGCGCCTGCGCTTCGCGGACGACTACGTCGCCTACGTCCTTGGTCCGACCGGTCAGACCTCCGACGTGAGGTTCGCCGAGGACGCTCACGGAGCGGCCGTCACCCAGTTCATGAACGACGCCGACGCGACCCGACTCGCCTTCGATCGTCAATCTCGCCTTTGGTCGGGGCTTGCCGCGGTGGCCGTCTGTCTGGCTGTCCTGGCAGCGATCGGGCTTGTCTCTTGGCGGGCGCTCGTGGCTGCCTTGGCAGGGACCCTGACGTACTACGCGGTCTACAACCTCTTGTACTTCGTTGTGCACGGATATGGCTGGTCACTTTCAGCGTTCAACGAGGAGACCATGGTGCGCGCGTTCTTCAACGGTCGCATGGTCGAGGCAGCCGTCGCTACCCTGATCGCCGCGGCCGTGGGCGCCTTTGTGTACCCGTGGTTCCGGGCGCACGCCCAAGGTCCGTCCGGCTCGTACCTGTCTCGCTGGCTCACGCTTGGTCCGGTCACGGCACTGACAATCCTTGCCACGCTTGGCATCCAGGTAGCCGTCTTCGTCTGGGGATGGGGGGTCACCCCGACCTGGAACCTGCCCAACCTGTTCTGGGGGTTCAAGTACGACTTGGATCTCATCCAAGCGACGGCGGTGGGGGCGGTGGCCATCGTTGCGTCGTTGTTGACGTACCTTATCGGACGGTATCATCCGAAGACGCGCCGTTTACCAGCGAAGACGTTATCAGCCGCGGGCGAACCCCGCGTCTCTTCTGCCGAGGAGTAGCGCCATGTCACCCGTCAACGACCTTCGGGACTTCATCGCGCTGCTCGAGGCCAAGGGGCAGCTCGTGCGAGTGTCTGCCGAAGTCGACCCCAAGCTCGAGATCGGCGAGATCACCGACCGGGTGAGCAAGCACGTGGGGCCGGCTCTGCTGTTCGAGAATCCCGTGGACCGTGAGAGCGGACGGCGCTACGACTTCCCGGTCGCCATCAATCTGATGGGTTCGTACGACCGGATGGCGTGGGCTCTGGGCGTCGACGCCGAGACCGGCTCTTGGCGGGACTTGGACGCCAAGGGGCGCCAGCTCATGGACTTGCTGCCGCTCGACGCGCCTGCATCCATGCGAGACAAGCTCGGCATCCTGATGAACCTGAAGGACCTTGCGGGCGTCGGCGCCAAAGAGGTGAAGCGTGGCAAGGCGCCCTGCCAGCAGGTCGTCCGGCAGGGTGACGACGTCGACCTGACACAACTACCGGTGCTGACGACGTGGCCCGAGGACGGCGGTCCCTTCGTCACGCTGCCGCTCGTCGTGACCAAAGACCCGATCAAGGGCCGCTTGAACGTCGGGATGTACCGCCTTCAAGTCTTCGACCAGCAGACGACTGGGATGCACATCCACGTGCATCACGATGGGGCCAAAAACCTGCGCGCGTGGAAAGCCGCAGGCTACGACAGGATGCCCGTCTCGGTGGCACTTGGTGCAGACCCCGTGACCATCTTCTCGGCGACGGCGCCCGTGCCACCGATCATCGACGAGTACCTGTTCAGCGGGATCCTGAGAGGAGAACCGGTGGAGGTCGTCAGCTCGCTCACGAACGATCTCCTGGTGCCCGCTCACGCCGAGATGGTGCTCGAGGGCTACGTGCCGACGGACGAGACGCGTTGGGAGGGTCCGTTCGGCGACCATACCGGCTACTACTCTCTCGCGGACTACTTCCCCGTGTTCCACGTCGATACCATCACGATGCGAAGGAACGCGATCTATCCGGCGACGATCGTCGGCCAGCCACCCATGGAGGACTGCTACCTCGGCAAGGCCACCGAACGGCTGTTCCTGCCCGTGGTCAAGGCGATGATGCCCGAGGTCGTCGACTACGATCTGCCGCTCGAGGGTGTGTTCCACAACTGCGCGATCTTCCAGATCAAGAAGGAGTTCCCGGGGCAGGCGTTCCGCGTGATGAATTTTGCCTGGTCGATGGGCCAGATGATGTTCACGAAGTTTGTCATCGTCGTGGACGAGGACGTCGACTGCCACGACTACTCCCAAGTCGCCTGGCGCTGTTTCAACAACGTCGACCCGAGCCGGAACCTTCTCATCAGCAAGGGTCCGCTGGATCGGCTCGACCATTCGAGTAACTACGAGTCGTTCGGCTTCAAGATGGGCATCGACGCGACACGGCCGATCGCGGGTGAGGGACACGAGCGTGAGTGGCCCGAGTCGCTCGTGATGAATCCCGAGGTCAAGGCCAGGATTGACGCGATGTGGGGCGATCTCGGGCTTGGGTAGGGTCGCTGAGAAGGTACGGACGTTCGTCGAGCTCGTCAAGCTCGAACACTCGGTATTCGCTCTGCCGTACGCGTATGTAGGAGCTCTGTACGGGGCGGCGGCCGCGAGATCCGGGCTGCCTTCGTGGAGCGAGATCCTCTGGATCACCGTTGCGATGGTGGGCGCGCGGTCGTTCGCGTTCGTGGTGAACCGGGCGGTGGATCGCGAGATCGACGCGCGCAATCCGCGCACGGCCTCGCGAGCGGTTCCCGCGGGCCGTCTGAAGACGTGGGAGGTTTGGCTCTTCGCTGCCGTAGTCCTCGCGGCCTACCTTGTCGCGGTCTGCCAGCTGGCTCCTCTGACGCGGTGGCTCTCGCCGATTCCCCTGGTGGCGTTCGTCGTCTACCCGTACACGAAGCGCTTCACCTGGTTGTGCCACTACTGGCTCGGCATGTGCCTTGGTCTTGCGCCGATCGCTGGGTGGGCAGCAGTTGGGGCCGCGCTCGCGGATCCGGCACCTTGGGTCTTGGGTCTAGCGGTGCTCCTGTGGACCGCTGGCTTCGACATCATCTACGCCACGCAGGACTACGCGTGCGACATCCGTGACAAGATTCACTCCGTGCCCGTGGACTTTGGGATTCCGCGTGCGCTGACCCAGACTCGCTTCGACCACATCGCGACCGTGGCGTTGCTGGCTCTCGCAGGGTATCTCGCCGGAGCCGGCGTGTTCTGGTACGGAGGAGTGGCGCTCGCTGCCTTTCTCCTGGGGTATGAGAACTCGATTGTCACGCGGGATGATCTATCCCGCGTGAATGCAGCGTTCTTCACGGTGAACGGCATCATCGCTATCGTCGTCTTCGTGGGCGCGCTCGCGGATTGCCTGCAGACATAGCAAGGAGCTGGAATGGGACTCTATACAGTCGTGATCACGGGTGCTTCTGGAAGTGCGTATGGCCTGCGCCTGGTGGAACAGCTGGTGCTCGCCGGACATGAGGTCGCGGTCACGATGACCGACGCCGGGCGTGACGTGACCTCCTACGAACTCGGATTCGATCTGCCGATCGACGAGCCTGCTAACGGGTTGAAGGGCTACCTGGAGCTCGGAAACGACGCGCCTCTGCGCTACGCGAGTGTGAACGATCTGTTCGATCCCATGGCGTCGGGCTCGCACCGCGTGGACGGAATGGTCGTAGCACCTGCGTCCATGGGTTTCGTGGGAGCGATTGCCTGCGGTCTTGCCGGCAACCTGCCCGAGCGTGCCGCTGACGTGATGCTCAAGGAGCGCCGACCGCTCGTCCTTGTGCCGCGCGAGACGCCCTTCTCAGTCGTCCACCTTCGGAATCTGACCTCGCTTGCCGAGGCGGGCGCCGTCATCCTTCCAGCCGCACCGGCGTTCTATCAGCGCCCGCAGAGTCTGGATGACATCGTGAACTTCGTCGTGGGCAAAGTCCTCGATGTGTTGGGGATCGACCATGAGCTGTTCGCCCGGTGGGGCGAGTAGGCACCAAGGCACGGGCATTCGTGCCAGCCGCGAGCCGGACGTGCGAGGGCTATGTAACGGTTTCGCCTCGTTAGGCGCCGCAGCCGTTGTACTCGGCTCAGCCAAGCGGGAGGCTTTGTCTGTAGGGTCCAGCTCGCACCAACGTCGTCGAGCTACATCGCAGCACCGCATCGCACCACGAAGCCGCAGCACTTCATCGCAGCAGAGGAGCCGACATGACCCTGAGTCAGGCGCGCAAGCGCTTCCCCCTTGTGCCCGCCGAGATACTCCAATGGGCCCTCGAGAACATCGACGATCCCCGTGACTTGGAACGGGGACTCGGTCGACTCGAGCAGACGAAGAGGATCCAGATCAAGTACGCGCGGGCGTAGCTTGCACGCCCGCGCTCTGCGTTCCTACGGACACGATGTCTCGCCACTCGCCGGTCCGTGATGTTGCGGTTGCCACACCGCGGAACTGCGTCAGGCAACGCGAGACGAAAGGCACAAAGGGCCGCCCGGCGATACCGAGCGGCCCTTGCCTTGTCTGGAGGCGACGCCCAAAGTCGAACTTGGGACAAGGGCTTTGCAGAGCTGGCTGTAGGGTTTGCGGGGGGGTATCGGGGCGTCTCGTAAAGGACGTTTGCGGTGGACGAACCCGCAGCTCAAGGGGCCGTGTGCGTCCGGCGGCGTCCCGCGCGGTGTCTCTCGGTCTTGCGACGTTTCGGGCGCACATCGCGCCAACAATCGCGCCAACCGTGGCGCACGCCGTCCGTCTGCGACCTCGCAATAGCAGCGTTTCCGCTGGTCAGCCGCTGGAGGCGAAGCCCGGACCCAAACTGGGGACGAGGGCTTTGCAGCAGGATTCCGTCACCATCCCGCCGTCCGGCGTTTGCTTGGCGCCGACACTTAGTGAAGGGCGCACCCCATCTCTGTGCGCGCCCTTCACCTGAGAGCCGGGCGGGGCGTTGCCTCGTCACCACCCCTCTCGTGGATGACATTGACACTTCATTCATCTGAGTGCAAATACCCGGCGCTTCCTTGCGCCACGCTTGCTGGCTGCGTCGGATCTCGACGTTGAGAGCACCTCGCGCCACGAGGCCGCTCCCGAGAGGGAAGCGGCCTCTCAATAGCAGCGTTTCCGCTGGTAGATAGCTGGAGGCGACGCCCAGATTCGAACTGGGGATAAGGGCTTTGCAGGCCCCTGCCTTGCCACTTGGCGACGTCGCCGACCTTAGGCGCCGAGGGCGCCTGTCAAGGAAGAAGGCCGATCGGTCGGGCTGCCGTGCGAACCCGTTGGACCAGCCTTCGGACGGGTCATGGAGCGGACGACGGGATTCGAACCCGCGACCCCAACCTTGGCAAGGTTGTGCTCTACCAACTGAGCCACGTCCGCGCGCGAAGGGTAGTCTAACAGCGGCATTAGGGGCGCGCAAGCCGAGACCAGGGGCCCCAAATGGGGGGTTTCTCATGCTCGCGGGGCTGGTACAATACCCTTCGCTGCCTCCCCGCAGCAAGCATCGGGCGCTTAGCTCAGGGGGAGAGCACTTCCTTGACGCGGAAGGGGTCATAGGTTCAAATCCTATAGCGCCCACCAGCAAAGTGACGAGGCCCCGGGATTGGTCCGGGGCCTCGTGCTGCTTCATACCGCATTGCGGTCGGGGGCCTTGTCTATGCTGAACTCCGGGAGATAGGCCGCAGTCACTCGACGTAGAAGTCGAACTCGACGAGCCACGAGTTCGAACCCTTCGGCCAGTGCGTCGCGCCACGCCAGTCCACCATGCCGTCCTCGTCGAGGTCATACAAGAGGTGATCGACTATCGGCCGCACCTGGTAGTACCGTTGGATGACTGGGACAGAGGCTCTACCATCTTCCTCGACTACATCGATTCGAGCGCGCTTAGAGTTGTCCGTCCCGACGCTGTCCGCATAGTCGAGCCGAAGGAATAGCACTTGCGCATCTCGACGAAACTGACTCTCGCGGCGCTCGTGCCGGCGGTCGTAGCGGCGCTCGCTGTGGCCGGGGTGCTGATCTCGTATTTTCCGACGGTCGGACTTCAGAACAGGCAGATCTTGATCGTTGAGGCGCGCGGAGACCTTGAGGAGGTTGACGGCTTGGCGCGTTCCTACCTTCTCCATCACGATGCCCGATCGAGTCAGCAGTTCATTGCTGCCTCTGATGAGGCCGTCCGAGATATCACCAAGGCCGCATCTGGCAGCAGAGCGCGCGATCAGCAGGCCCTTGCAACGGTCGCACAAGACGCCCAAGCGGTCAGGGAGCTCTTCGTACGGATCGTGGCCATCCATGAGGCCGGGGCGACCGCCATCCCCGTGGACCGAGAAGCCGAGGAGCGGCTGTCAGAGCAGCTCTTCATACGGTCCACGGACGCGAAGGGCGCGATCGGGGAACTCGTCCAGTCGATAAGCGCGGAAATCGTGACGAGAGAACGGCGAACATCTGGAACGGTTAGCGCCTTGACGATACTTGCAGCCGCTTTGCTCACGGCTGGTTTGCTTGCACTTCGACGAGACATCACGCGGTCCCTGCAATCGCTGAACGCGGGCACCGAGGCGATAGGAGGAGGAGACCTTGACTATCGGATTGGGCTGCCCAGCGCCGACGAGTTTGGGGATCTGGGCAGGGCGTTCGACCGGATGTCCGAGAGGCTGAAGGGCCTCACCTTCCGTCAGGAGTGGCTCTCCGGCGTCTCCCACGACATTCGCACGCCACTTTCATCAATCCGAGGCTATGCGGAGCTTCTTGCCGACGAACGCTCCGACCTGCCTGACGAAGAGCGACGCCAAGCGGGCATCATCGCCAGCCAGACGCAGCGGGTGCAGCAGCTAGTCGAAGACCTGTTGCTCACCTTCCAAGTCAGGGAAGGCTCACTGCCTCTAAGACTGGAGCGCATAGATCTTTCTGACTTCCTGCTCAGCGTGGTCGACAGCGCGAGAGCGGCGTTTCCCTCAGGTGCAGACAGCGTCTCTTGCCGCCTACCTTCGCTGTCCCACTTCGCCATTGTCGACCGAAAGCTGCTTGAGCGAGCGCTCATCAACCTGATCGGCAATGCGCTCGTTCACAACCCGGCAGGAACGCACGTCGCCGTTCTTCTTACAGGCGCTGATGACTTCCTGGAGATCTCAGTACAGGATGACGGGCGGGGGATGGATGAGGAGTCGCTTGGTCGGGTATGGGTCCGCTACGAGCGAGGCTCGGACGTGGGCAAGGACACCGATGGGATCGGTCTCGGCATGTCTGTCACACGCCAGCTCGTAGAGGCCATGAACGGCTCGGTCGAGATCGCATCGATGCCTGGTGCAGGTACGACAGTGGTCGTGCGTCTGCCCTCGGCAGACACTCTTCCCTAGGGCGGTGCATCCCCAGGCGAGGCGGACCTACATCTCGGCTCCCACGGTTACAGGTACGTCCACTATGGCCCACCAGCGACCATCGATGCCTCGGCAAGTCCTGCCGGGGCCTCCTCTTGTACTGTGAGGGCACGCCCGACAACCCAGGTGGGGGACAAAGACCCCGAGGCGCAACTGTATGTCCAAGACGGGGGAGTGAAACCGAGTTGGATCCTCGCTGTCTGCTTCTGACGCCAGAAGACGAGACCGGCGGCCGACAGAGGCGCCTCTTCTCGTGGCTCACATGGGCGGTGGGATCTGTTGTCCTGTTCGGGGTTCTCCTGGTCTCGGGCATGTTCCTCGCCGCGGGGGTCGCGTGGGGCGATGGTCGCAAGATGCGGAAGGCGGTCGCCGCGTGTGGCCTCCGCGTTGGGGACGTCATCGACTACACGCTCGAGCATTCTGGCGGGCTGCCGAGCTTCAGTCTGGCGAGCACAAAGGAGTAGTCGCAGTCCGGCGGCCGCTCCGCCTACTGGCCTCCTTCGCCTGTGTTCCGCTTCGGTATGCGTTTGAGCGCCTCATGCACGGCGATGCCACCCAGGAAGCCGTAGGCCATGTTCGTCAGTAGTGCGATTCCGACAGTCGCGCCCAACACGATGAGGTCGCGACCAGGCCTCACGTGCCGCGCGAACTTCATCAGCTCGACGCCGACCAGGAACATCATCGCTCCGATGATCGCTTTGGGAAACGCGATGAAGAGCGCCGCGATGGAAGCCGCGAAGAAGAGCCCGAGAACGATTTCGATCGTGCCTTCGATAAGGTTGGTCCCTGCAGTTCGTGCGCCGTAGTAGTACTGGCCAGCGAGACCTCCCGCGCCGTGACACATGGGCATGCCGCCGAAGAACGGAGCGGTGGCGTTCATGATGCCGTGGCTGAACGAGAGCTTCCTCGGGCTGACGTACTCATCGGGCCAGTAGCTCGTGATCAGGTGCGACGTGGAGATGACTGCATTGGTTGCGGTGAGTGGAACCTGCGCGAATCCGGCGAGCAAGAGTGTCTGCCATACCTGTTTGCCGGTGAACGTGGCGAAGGACGGCAGTTTCAGCTCGGGTGTTGCCAGATGCGATAGGTCACCCTTGAGCAGCATGACGCCCAAACCAAGAAGGACTAGCACGATTGCTGCCGGTGCATATCGGTTGCCCCGGAGAGTGAGCACGATGACGACGCCTAGAATGGCGAGTGCCCATGAAGTCGATCCCAGACGGAGCGCCTCAATGGCCAACAGCACGCCGAGAGTCGTCTGGATGCCCATTACCACCGGTCTTGGCGTCACGCGTGCGATCCAACTGATGATTCCCGTGACGCCCAAGAAGAGCCATACCATGCCCATGCCGAATCCGGACGCATACACCATTGAAGGCGTCCAATGTTGGGCGATGGCCACGACTGCAAGCACCTTCATAGGCTCGATAGGCATTGGGAGGCGGTAGACGAGACCGGTGGCGATATTGGCCAGGCCCATCATCACGAGCAAGCCCGCCGGGTTGAGGCCACACACGGCGATGTAGCCAACCGCCAACGGTAGGAGGGTGCCGAAATCGCCCATCGAGCCAGCCAGCTCGGTCAGGTTGACCTTGATCGGCTGCTTCTTCACTCGCCTCGTTCCATCGACCCGGCCGGACCGTGACTGCATGACCCATCGTACGACGGATTCACGGGTGGGTAGCGAGAGGGCCCCGGCAAGCCGGAGCCCTCTCATCGCCTCGGACGGGCGTGCAACGACCTCTTGTGCAGGACTACTCGGCGGCGTTCAGCAGTGTGAGCAGCTCTTGCAAGGCCCAGTACACCGTTCGCTGTGCCTGGCTGTCGACGATCCAGTCGTCGCAGTCGGCTTTGCCGCGCTTGACCCATCCGTCAACCTTCGGGACAAGATCGTGCGTGATCCTCTGGACCGCACCGTCGATCTTGCCCTTCGCGACCATCCTGTCGACAACCCAGATCTCGCCTAGAATGCAGAACCTCCGCGCGAGCCTTTCCCACCTGCTCTTGCCCCTGAACGCGCTGGCGTCGAGCTTGGCGACGGACTGGGCAAGCGTGTGAAGCTTCTCGCGCACCGTCGGGATCGGGTCGATTGCGCCGTAGACGACGATCTTGCCTGCGTCGACGTAGTCCCAGCCGGCCTCGAGGACGTTGATGTCAGTAGTCCCCGCGGGAAGCGGGCCAACCTTGATGATCGTGGCGCATTTGCTCGAGGAGCCGGCGTTGTGATCCCAGTTCTTGTTGTATGGCCAGAGGACGTTCTGGTTTAGGGCGGTGGACGCTTGGTCCGGCGGACCCGGGACTACCTGTGGAGGCACCACGCGGAACGGGCCCTCGCTCTCCGGCGTGAGCCTGTTGTCCGGTCCCAGGGCGCCGGGTACGAGGTACTTTCCCTCATACTTGTAGGCCAGAAGCATCTTGAGACCGGTGATGCGACGGCCGTTCTTCCAGCCCTTGACCGACGCCGCGCTGTAGTCGCACCAGCCGTACGACGTGAGCTTCTTGTCGGCCTCGACGTTGTAGAAGAAGGTCGTGGACGGATAGGTCCCCCGCACGTGGTAGAGCCCGGGCGTCGGGTCCAGCGGATGCGACGTCGAGAAGCCATCAGCAGCGAACACATTGATGCCGGTGGCGGTCGACAACATGCCCGCGTCCTTCAGCACATACGTCATTGGCACGCCGGTGTACGTGCAGTAGAAGTCCCCGGACTTGCTCGTGTTCATGAGCATGAACTGCTTGTAGGGCGGCATCGCTTTGATCTCGGCGAGGGTATAGACACGCGAGGGCGCGGTCACCTTCGTCGGGTCGTCGTTCTTATCACCGGGATATCGCACTGCGGCGATCTCGTCGGCGTTCGAGAAGCCATCCCCGTCAGAGTCGAATCCCTCGATCGCCGAGACCGCCGCGCTGCTGCGACCTGCGTTCAGGTAGGCGAGGCCGTAGGCGTTGAGCGTGGCGAGGAGCCCTGCTTGCCCGCCCTCGCCCTCATATCCGAACTTGAAGTGACACCACTGGCAGCTTCCCAGCACTACATCCTTGCCCGACTGTGTGTAGCTGCCACCGGCATGGCACAGGCCGCACGAGTCGAGCTTCGTGCCGGCGGCGTTCGGATGGACAGAGATGAAGTAGCCAGAGTCGACCTCTCCCATGTGGTGGTAGGCAGCGTACGCAACGGCCGCAGTACCGCCGACGACCGCCAAGACGGCCGCGACGATCGCGATGCGCAAGACAACCCTGATCCTCGGCATGGCACCTCCCCTTTCCGGCACGACCCCCGGTCGCACCTGCTGCGAGCCCGCAGTTCCCTACTGCGTGGCTACATCCGATGCAGGGATGGTCGGCCTCGGTAGGAGAGGAGGAAGTAGCTTCGCTTGCCCCGCGAGACTGGGGCGGACGACAAGACGACGGCACGAGCGTGCCATCAGCATCCCCTTTCCAAGCACGGGAGGCCCGGCTGTTTCCATCCGCACCCTGCGGGCGCAACGACCGTCGGTCTTCTTGGCCATTAGGTCGAGACGCTCGGAGACGCACGCAATGTACCCCAAGGTGAGCGTGCCTAAACTCTGCCTTAGGGTTCTGCCCGGGGGAGCACCAGTGGACCAGTCGCCTCGGGCGACAGCGCCTGGCGCTTCGCTTGGCTTGATGGAAGGCTACGGATCCGCTGTTCGGCGTGCACGTCCACAGCTCATAGCGCGACGCCGGGCGATGTGGAGCGCATCTTGGGTATGGACAAGAGAGTTGGGGCAGGCCGCAACAACGCATCGAAGGAGGCCGACATGCCAGGCAAGATCTTCTATCGCGAGCGTCGCAAAGTCGACGAGGGTGAGAAGAAGCCGCGGTTCTATCTGGTCGCGGTGTCCGGCACGGACCTGAAGATCCACGCCAAGCACTTGCGTCGCAGTGAACTGGAGCAGATCGCCCAAGCTGTTAGCGCCGAGCTGGTCGATCTCAAGGTCGAGGAGGGGAGTCACCAGTTCCAGGCCGACGAAGAGAAGTGATCCCGCGCGACCGGCTTCAAGATCGGACATGAGAAGCCCGTGCTCCGAGGACCGGGAGGTTGCCGATGCCGCTCGTGCGCGAACGTGACAGCATGCGTCTGCACATCAAGAGCAAGCTCATGGGTGAGAGCCTGGTGAGTGAGAGCTTCCTTGACTCGCTCGAGGACGTTCCTCAGCAGCGCCTCTTCCCCGACGTGAACGTTGTCAAGATCGGAGGGCAGTCGATCTGCGACCGCGGCAAGAGAGCCCTGCCTGCCGTCATCGAGGAGATCGTCGACAACAAGGACGAGCACAAGATGCTTCTCATGACCGGCGGCGGGACCCGAAGCCGTCACATCTATGCGATCGGGCTCGAACTCGGCATGCCCACGGGGATCATCGCCGCCTTCGGCAGTTCGGTGTCGAGACAGAATGCACTCCTCGTTGCGACGCTACTCGCCCAGCACGGGGGCATCGAGATCGATCAGGATGCGATCGTGAAACTGCCCAACTACTTCGCGCAGGGTTGTGTGCCGGTCACGAGCGGCATGCCGCCCTACGACTTCTTCGCCATCCCTCCCGAAAAGGGCCACATCCCCATCCACCGTACTGACGTCGGAACCATCCTTATGGCGGACCTTATCGGCGCGCGAACGTGCATCTTCGTAAAGGACGAGAAGGGTCTCTACACCGACGATCCGAAGAAGAATCCTGACGCGCAGTTCATTCCGAGGATCACGGTCTCGGAATTGGTGGAGCTAGGGCTCGACGATCTGATCCTAGAGAGGCCGTGTCTCGACATTCTGCGGAACAGCCAGGTACTCGACTACATACAGATCATCAATGGCTTGGAGAAGGGGAACCTGACCCGCGCTCTCGCGGGCGAGGACGTCGGGACGATCATCAGCCGGCACTGACCCCGGGCGTCCTAGGGATTCGATTCCGGAGCTGTCTCCCCGTCGCGGAAGATCATGTCGGTCAAGTCCGCTTCCGCCTGGCCGATCTTGGATCGATAGACGTCAAGCTGCGCGTCCATGGACGAGAACAGATGGCTCGCCTTGTACCCCGCCGTCATCTGCGCCATCCAATCGCGCAGCACTGCCTCGTCGGCCTCGTGGTAGCGGCCGTCCGTGAAACAAATCTCGTCCAACGGCAGCTTGGGTGGCATGGGCGGAGGCGCGGCGCTTGCGTAGCCGAAGACGAGCGTCATCAACGGGAAGACGCCCTCGGGCAGGCCGAGCTGATCCCTCAAGTAGCCTGGGTCGAGCAGGCCGCTGCGCCCGGTCTCGGACAGCATGACGGACGCCACGCCGAGCGCCTCAGCGGCGACGTTCATGTTCATGGCGGCGAGAGAAGCGTTCGTCACCGCCAGCGTGTACTCGACCAGCGGGCTGCGGGGAAAGCCTTCCAGAGCCTGTCGATACCGATGGGCGTCCCCGCACACGATGACCGCGTGCTGCGCCCTGAAGGGGATTGGACGTTCGAACGCGGATTGCCACGTGTCCGCGGTGAAGCTCAAGAATGTCCAGCTCTGGAGGTTTACCGTCGAGGGTGCGAGTCGGCCGGCCTCGAGTATCGCCGCGAAGACGTCGTCGCCGACGGGGCGCGCCGCAAAGCGGCGGACGCTCCGGCGGTTGAGGACGATCTTGAGCAGCTCGTTTCCCGCCAGCGCCGATGGCACCTGGGGACGGCCTGCAAGGATGCGCCCGAGGCTGCGAAGGGCGTCGGCCACGGAGAGCTTTGGTGTCAGCGCTGCCACATCAACTCTCCGGCACCTCGACCTTGTCCTTGTCGAGAATCGAGACGAAACCGCCGAACAGCCGGTATTCGTCCATGCGGCACGAGTTGATGAATTTGCCGTCGTAGACGGTGATGTCCGGACAGGAGTCGCACATGTCGGCGCGGCCGTCGGCCTGGATGTCCGGAGCCTGGATAATCCCGATACTCTGCAGGTAGATCCTGTCGAAGAGACTCTGAGGGCGACGGGGCACCTGGCCGAGCCTCCTCTTCCAGGCTTGGCGCAGGCTGCGGTCCCACGGCGAGAGCAGGAACACCTTGCGGCCGATGGTCGATTGCGAAAGGTAGGCCAGGTACCTTCCGGTGAAGAGATGATGGCCCGCCTGAGCGATCTCCATCGTGCGCTTGCCCACTGAACCGTATATCTCGCGCTTGCTGCCGACTTGCGTGCCGAGGAGCCACTTGAAAGAGTCGTGACGGACGCTTCCGCCCAGATAGCCGGACGCGTCGTACTCCGGGAAGTGCTCCCGCAGCAGCTCGTAGACCTCGGGCGATGTGACGAACTCCTCCTCGAACGAGTCGCGCGTGTAACTCAGCATGCTCATGTCGACTTGTTGATCGAACGGATTCATGGCCACGCTCGTATCGGTGGTCGCCGTGCGGTACGTGATGAACACGAGCCCCTGAACGCGGTCTATGTTTGCTCGCCCCCAACGCACCACGTCCGGGACTTCCTGGAACGTCGACGGGTAGACCGTCGAGTTGAAGATCACGTACATGCCGCCCTCGGCGGCGATCATGTCGGCGTACTTCTGACGGAGCTCGTTCAGATCGGCTTCCGACTTCCCGCCCCAGCTCGGCCGTTCCTGATGGCTGTCGATGTGGATGGTGAAGCCGGCTGCGCCGGCCGCCTTCAGTTCCTTGAGCAGCTCGGGCGTCAGCGCCTTGGCGTTGGTCAGGATGACGGGCTTGACTCCCTTGCTGGCGATGTAGGCAACCAGATCGAGGATCTCTGGGTGGATAAGTGGTTCGCCGCCCGCAAGAGAGAAGTTGTCGGGATTGCGCCACTGACAGAAGAAGTCGACTTCTTCCTTCATCTGCTCGAGCGGCTTGTGACCCGTGAGGTGCTGACGGTAGCAACCTTCGCAATGGATGTTGCAGATGTCGGTGACTTCCAACCACGCAATCGGGTTGTCGTTCATCGACCACGGCAGCCGGTACAAGTCGCGCTTGTCGAGCACCATAGGTGTCCTTCCGGTCGGTCGGCTCGCATCAGCAGGTAGTGGCACGCCTCGGAAACGTCGTTCTGTGGGTGGTTCGCCTTTCGCGAGTATCGCATGTGATGGGGCAAGCCGTTTGACTCCGAGCCGTCCATGTTTCACCAGAGAGTGCGAAGCGGCCCGGCGACGAGAGCCGCCGCTGGTTCATCCGTCGTTCATGCGGGGCGTCTAGCACTTCGCATTCGGCATTGGGTATAGTCCCTAAGTGCGGACTTAGTGTGGCACGGGAATCGCATGGGAGTGCAGCTGACCGCATGGTAAATTGCGAACTCGGTTGGCAGCAAGGGAGGAGATGATGCGAATGCACAACCGCTCACCAGTTGGCCGCTTGGCCGTGTTATTGGGCGTGCTACTTCTCGTGATGGCCGTTCTGCTTGTGCCCGGATGTAAGAGGAGGGACACACCCAAGACCGAGAAGCGCGGTGCAGTCTCCGCCACCGGGACCGTGCAGGCAGTACTGCCTTCCGAGACGAGCACAGGTTCAGCGGGCGGAACAAGCACGACCAACCCGGCCGGGGTCTGCGGCCGCCACAGGTTCGGCTACGACGACCAAGACGACAACCACGACGAAGCCGGCGAAGCCCGCAACTCCGGCGATCTGGCCGGCAAAGGTGGCCACCTACGCCCGGAACGTCAAGTTCCCTGTCTGGTATCCGAAGACGCTGCCCGCCGGATACAAGCTGGACACCGTGGACATCGTAGAGTTCGATCCGGGAACGGGCCTTGTCTGCAGCTTGGTGTTCCTCAACGGCAACAAGGCTCTGGTGTTCACGCAGGGCAGTCCGAAGGCGCACGGCTACCCGATCACTTCAGCCGGGAAGACCGCGTGGGACGGCCAGCGCGCAGACGTGATGTACCAGGACCCGGCAGACAAGACCACACCACCGATGATCATCTACAACTCCGGTGGGAACTTCAACGAATTGCAGGGCGACCCGGGTCTGGCGGACCTGAAGAAAGTGGCTGCAAGCATGGTGCTCGTGAAGTAGGTATCCATGGGTTTGACGCGTCGCCGCAGCGGCGCGACTCCGATTCCGCATCGACCCTCTGCAGCACGCGCTGGCAACGGTCAGCGGAACGATAGGGTCACACGGGGAACCGTGCGGCCTCCCGTATTGGAAAGGAGATGCATATGCCCCACTTGAAGAGCTCGCCTATGCGTCGGCGAGCCGCACTACTGGTGGCGGTGGTTCTAGCGGCGGCACTAGCCGTGCCAGTCGCTGCCCACGCGGCAACCGTCCCGATTTCGACTCTGATCGTAAGCTCGACGTATCAGTACAAGGCGGCCCCGTTCACCATGAGCGGCCGCGTGAGCAAGGCGTATCACGGCAAGCGCCTCACATTGGAGATCCGCAAGCCGGGGCGTACCTGGTGGACCGTCATCTCCCAGCCGCTGATCAAGACGGACGGCCGGTGGTCGTACAAGTACACGCCGAAACTCGGTGGGAAGTTCTTCATCCGCGCGCGCTACGCCGCCCCCTCAGCAGGGATGTCTCGCACGGCGACGCTGGCCGTGAAGAACGGCCCTGGCGTCAGGTACCAGCTGACCCTCGCATCGACCACGTCGTTCAGAGACGCGGGACTGTGGGAAGCCATGAGGCCCCTCTTTGCGAGAGACTGTCCCGAGTACGCGGTCAAGGCTGCGTTCCTCGGAACCGGCGCATCGATCGCGCTGGGCGGTAGCGGCGACGCCGACGTCCTGCTCGTGCACAGCCCCGTACTGGAAGTGCCGTTCATGAGCGGCAGGGTGTCCGGCGCGTTGACGCCGTACAAGGGCGCAACCCGCTTCAAGGTGATGTACAACGACTACGTGCTTGTCGGCCCGAAGAATAACCCCGCAGGCATCCTCGATGCCGATACACCAGTGGTTGCCTTCGGCAAGATTGCGTCGACCAACTCGATCTTCATCTCCCGCAACGACAACTCCGGCACCAACACCAAGGAGAAGGAGATCTGGGCCTCCATCGGCAATCCGCAGACCGGTCAGTCGTGGTACAAGGCCACCGGTACTATGGGTATGGCGCAGGCCCTTTCGGCAGCCGATCAGCAGGCCGGCTACACGCTGGCAGACCGTGGCACGTGGCTGAACTGTTCCGTGACGCTGAAGACGGTCACGAACCTCAAGATCGTCGACGAGGGATCCAGCGTCTACAAGAACCAGTACAGCGTCATCGAAGTCACGAGGCGCACCACCGCCGTTCCGTACACGAGGAACCCAGAGGGTGCGCAGGACTTTCGGCGCTGGATTATGTCCGCACAGGCGAAATCGGCGATCAATGCGTATGGAGTCGACACGTTCGGCTTCCCGCTCTTCAGAGCGAATCCTGGTTACTGGTAGTCTCTACTCGATCGTGATGATGTCTCGGTCGGCTGCTGCGGCGGCCGGCCGAGACATGGGTCATCGTCCGTACATCGCGTGGGGCGTGAGCTCGGTGCGGTGTGCGGACGTGCGTCTCATATGATGCAGAGCGAGCGGGGGCCCCATGCAGATCTACATCACCGCCATAACCAACGCGATCCAGCTGCTTCTTCACGGTGGTTCCCGCGTCTACCAGGTCGTCACTCTCTCCCTCATGGTCTCCGGCTCTGCGGTGCTGATCGCTGCGGTCTTCGGCATTCCGTTGGGCTACTTTCTCGGCATCAGGAGATTTGCTGGACGTGCCATCGTCATCCTCTTAGTGAACACGGCTATGGGCTTTCCCCCTGTGGTGGTTGGTCTGTTCGTATACCTGGCGCTCTCGAGATCGGGTCCCTTGGGCACCCTGGACCTTCTGTTCACGCCGCAGGGCATGGTCATCGCGCAGGTGATTCTCGCAATACCGCTCGTGATCGGCGTCACTGCCGTCGCCGTGCAGTCGGTTGCACGTGACCTCCGGCTTCAACTCCAGGCGTTGGGCGCGTCGAGGATGCAGATGGCCTACGCGATCCTGAAGGAGGCCCGCGGGGGAGTCATCGTCTCGGTGATCGCAGGCTTCGCGGCCATCATCTCGGAGGTCGGCGCCGTGTCGATCGTCGGAGGCGGCATCGAAGGGTACACGGACGTCATGACCACCGCGATCATGGCCAACGTGACGCGAGGGGACTTCGCCGCGGCAATGGCTTGGGCGATGATCCTCATCGGGATCGCTCTGAGTGTGAACATAGCCCTCACGGCGCTCCAGAACACGTCGACTGCGTATGAAAGCTGACGCTCTGGCCTCTGGCTCTGGGAAGTCCGACGCGCCGCTCGTGCGGGGCGAGGAGCTTTCCGTCGCGTATCGCAAGAAGACGGTCCTCGACGTCGATGTGATCGAGCTGGCGTCTGGCAAGACGTACTGCCTCCTCGGCGCGTCCGGTGCGGGGAAGTCAACCCTGCTTCGCGTGCTCGGTATGCTCGAGAAGCCGACAACCGGGCGCGTCCTGTTCGACGGTGTTGAGGGAGACCGGCACAGTCTGTCGATGCGCCGCCGCGTTGCCGCCGTCTTCCAGAAGCCGTATCTGCTGCGAGGCACCGTCCGTGACAACGTGGCCTATGGCCTTCGCCTGCGCAGCGTCGGGGCGGACGAGCGTGCCAGGCGCGTATCCGCAGTGCTGGCTCGCATGGGCATGGACGGCTGGCAAGAGAGAAGTGCTCTGACGCTGTCGGGCGGCGAAGCGCAGCGGGTCGCCCTTGCGAGGGCCCTCGTGCTCGAGCCGGACCTCCTATTGCTGGACGAGCCGCTGTCCTACATCGACCCGTTGCTCAAGCGACAGTTGTCGCTCGAGTTTGCCGACATACTGGCGAGCGAGCATGTCACGACGCTGTACGTGACCCACGATCGAGATGAGGCCGCCGTAGTGGCCGATTGCATGGGGGTCATGCGCGACGGCCGGATCGTCAGCGAGGGTGCACCCGAGGTCGTCCTGGCATTGCCGGTGGACGAGTGGGTCGCGACCTTCGTCGGCGCGGAATGCCCGATCGAGGGCGTCGTCGGCTCGAACGACGGGGGCATCGTTCGCGTGGACTGCGGCGATGAGCACATCTTCGCGATGGGGGACTTCGAGGTCGGCACACCCGTCGTTGTCGGTGTTCGGCCGGAGGATGTCCTTCTCTTCGAGCCGGACGTCGAGCTGCCAAAGACGTCAGCGCGCAATCAGATCGAGGGTGTGGTCGACCACCTGTCGGCTGACGGCGCGATGGAGCGAGTAGTGGTCACCCACGGGTGTCTGCGCTTTGCGTCGACCGTCTCGAGGCTGTCAGCATTGGCCTTGGATCTTGCCGTGGGTTCGCGTGTGAAGCTCATCTTCAAGGCGAGTGTGGTTCGCATCCGACCGATTCGATCGACGACGGGCGCCCAGGAGTACCGGCTTCCGTAGAACCTTCTTGGCGCCGCGAACACTCCAACTGGGCCGACTCTCGAATTCCTGTTTCGGATTCGCTATACTGCCGCTGACGGACCGTATGTGGTCCGTGAGTTCGCGGCGCGGCGCCCCAAGGTGTCAGCAAGTCGGGACGCACGCCGCCTTTTTGTTGCCCTGCGGGGCGGAGAGTGAGTTAGGAATGGCTGAAGGTACCGTCAAGTGGTTCAATCCGGACAAGGGCTATGGCTTCATCTCTCGCGAGGACGGCGAAGACCTCTTCGTCCACTTCTCCGAGATCCAGATGGACGGCTTTAAGAGCCTCGACGAGGGTCAGGCCGTCGTGTTCGACGTGACCACCGGTCAGAACGGCAAGCTCCAGGCGAGCAACGTCCGCAAGGCGTAGCTCAAACCTCATAGCGAAGTCTGAGAGGGCGGCCCAGCGGGCCGCCCTCTCGCGTTTCATGACGATGCGGGAGCGGACCAGTGAGCGGTTCTTAGCTGGTCACCACGATGGGAGCCTGCGGATCGAGAGGATTCGTTCGCACAGCAAGCGAGAATAGGTGCGGGTAAGCAGTCTGCAGGTGGCGCATGTAGTCGAGCCACTGGATGACGAGCAGCTCGTATGCTCGTTTGATGTCGCCGGCAACGTGACGGGCGTCGGGGCCGACAAGGCATGAGACGTCAGCGCGGACGGCAAGCTCCTCGGCGAGGTGGAAGACCGCCCACAGCAGCTCGGTGAATGCTTCGTGTTCGAGCAAGTTCGGGTTCTCGAGAAGGCCCAGCATGAAGGACCGCTCCGAGAGCAGAAGGGACTTCAGCTCGGGCAGATCGCCGCACTGCAGCTCGATGGAGTAGTCGAATCCGCGCAGGCCCGCCTTGGCGCGCGCGTAGTCATCGCGTGTCCACGTGGGTTGGACGAGGAGGAGCGGCCGAATCTCAGCGAAATCGATGTCGAACGAGGCGATGGCGCCCATAAGCGCGCTTCCCATCTCGGCGTAGAAGGCGCCAATGACCATGTTGAGCTTGTTCCTCAGGGCCTCGGCCTCGATACGCCGGATCACGCGGTCCAGGACGAGCCAGACGATCAACGCCTGTATGAGCAGGAATGCGAAATCGTCCATGAGGTAGCGAAGCATCTCGTCCGTGTGGTCGAAGATCAGCACTCTCGCCGTGTAGATGACGACAGCTACAGTGACCAGGAGGACGGCGATCGCGATCTCCCGTTTGCGCTCACGACTCATGTGCGGCTCCCGACTCTCACGGTGATCCGTTCCTTCGGCCGAAGGTAGGGAGCGGCCGGGCCCGGCCGTTGGCGCCCGGACCTGCGGCACCGACCAGAGATTTCTCGGCGACGATGAAGCGGGCTGCGCCGGGGAGGACGCGAACGCCGAACGGGGTCGTGCAGTCGATGACCTCTCCGTCGTACTGCAGTCGAAGCGGCGGGTCTGCCTCGACGAGGACCTCGCGGGCAGACTCGATCACGAGGGGTCCCCGTTCGGGGCGCTCGACGACCTTGTCCAGCAATGCGTCCCACACCGCTGGCAAGAGCCCCACGGCCGTTTTGGAACGAACGATCGCCACCTCGAGCCTACCGTCGCGCGGATCAGAGCTGTGTGTGATCGAGAGATCGAATTGCACCTTTCCAGTATTCACCACGAGTACGGCGATGCCGTCCGTTCTAAGCTCACGCCCGTCGAGCACGACGCGAAAGGCCGAATGTGTCGGCGCAAGGTTCTGCATGATGCCTGCGACATACGCGAGCACGCCCATAGACGACTTCAGAGGTTTCGCTGCCTCCATGATCGCAGCATCGAAACCCGCGCCCGCCGCCAGCATGAATCCCTTGCGCTGGTGAGGTGGGAGAGGCTCGAGGCTGCCCATGTGAGTCAGCTCTCCGATGTCAAGGTCGAGACGCTTGCCGCGCAAGACGATGTCGGCAAGCCGTACCGGATCGATAGGCATGCGCAGATAGGCGGCGATGAGGTTGGCAGTACCGTGGGGAGAAGCGACGAGCGGGGTTCCGGAGTCCCTCAGCGCGTAGGCGATACTCGAGACTGTCCCATCGCCGCCTGCGGCCACGACGCGGTCGAACTGCTGAGCGTCGTCGACCAGATCCGCCAGGACGCCTTGCCCTTTGAAGTAGCGGAGCACAACCTCGCACTCGTGGTGTCCGAGGGCGTGCGCCAGGTCATACACGTCGGAGACCGAAGGTCCTGAGAGCAGGTTGCAGACGACCAGAACGCGCACGTGCCCCTCCCGATCGCCCCGGGCCTGGCCTCGATTGGTGCGACACATCTCCCTCGGCTAAGGTACTCATGATAGCGATTCGCGGGCGGTGGGTCGCCCGCCTTCAACTCATCAGTTGCGAGGAGCGTTTGTGCTAAGCACGACGGAAGATCTGGCGGAGTTCGCCAACCGGGCGCGCAACGCGCCGGCGATCGGTCTCGACACAGAGTTCATGCGCGAGAAGACCTACTTCCCGCGACTGTGTCTCGTCCAACTTTCTCTAGCTGATGGCACCGTCATCGTCGACCCTCTGGCCATCGATGACCTGTCACCGCTCTTCTCGGTGCTTCGCGACGCGAAGATCGTCAAGGTGCTGCACGCCGGGACGCAGGACCTGGAGATCTTCTATCGGCTCATGGGTACGACTGCGGCGCCGATCTTCGACACGCAACTCGCGGCAAACCTCGCGGGCTTCCCCCAGCAGACCGGCTACGCGACTCTCGTAAAGGACCTCCTCGGGGTCCAGCTCGACAAGGCCGACACCTTCACTGATTGGGCGAGACGCCCCCTAACCAAGGCGCAAGTGGAGTACGCGCACGACGATGTCCGCTATCTGCTGCCCGTGTACGAGAAGCTGAAGGGATCGCTCCAGCGCGACGAGCGCATCGAGTGGCTGCAGCAGGACTTCGATCGCCTGGCCGACCCGGCGTTCTTCGAGGTCGTGCCGGAGGAGCAGTGGCGGCGTCTCAAGCGGGTATCCGGGCTGAACCGGCGCCAGCTCGCGGTGGCGCGCGCGTGTCGCGGCTTGGCGGGAGCGCGAGGCTCAGCGGAAGGACACCCCAAAGCGATGGGTACTGTCCGACGAGAGCATCGTCGAGATCGCTCGCCGAATGCCTGCGGCCGCAGAGGACTTGGCGGCGATACGAGGCGTGCCCGACAAGCTCGCGCGGCGGTCGTACGGGGGCGTGCTACAGGCCGTGGCCGAGGCGCGCTCTCTTCCCGATGACGCGCTCCCCATTCTGGAGCGGCGTCGACGTCGGCCCGCGCAGGACACTGACGGCGCGGTCGACCTGATGGTGGCGCTCGTCCGACTGCGCGCGCGAGAGCACGGCGTCGCGATGCCGATCCTGGCCTCCCGGGACGACCTCGAGCGACTTGCGGCAGGCGACCGGGAGGCCCATGCCTTGCTTGAAGGATGGCGTCGCAAGATCGTGGGGGAGGAACTGCTCGCGCTGCTCGACGGTCGCCTCACCCTTCGGGTGAAAGACGGTGTGCTCGAAGTGCGCAAGCGGTAGGCTCTTTGCTGTCTAGAGAACTGCGCTGAGGGATTGAGCTCCTCGGCGTGGTTGCCTGGATCGAGGAGATACACGTGCCCTTGTTCCTTGGAATGAATCCAGCGTGGCTGGTCTTGATGGTCGTCTCAACCATCCTCGGCCTGGTCACGCAGAGCTACGTCAAGTCGACATATCGCAAGTGGAGCAGAGTTCCCTTGGCGACGGGCATGAGCGGGGCGCAGGTCGCGCGTCGCATCCTGGACTCGCAGGGGCTGTCCCGGGTCGATATCACGCAGGTTGGCGGCAGCCTCACCGACAACTACGACCCGAGGGTCCGAAGGCTGGCCCTGTCGCAGGATGTGTACGCGACGCAGAGTGTGGCTGCGGCCGGTGTGGCTGCGCACGAGAGTGGACACGCCCTGCAGCACGCCCAGGGATACGTGTGGGGATCGATACGCAGCGCGCTCGTGCCTGTGGCCAGTTTCGGCTCCATGGCGTCCTGGGTTCTGATCCTTGTCGGGATCGTCATCCAGGCGGGCGGTCTGATCTATCTGGGCGTCATCTTCTACGCGGCGGCGGTGCTGTTCCAGATCGTGACGCTGCCGGTGGAATTCGATGCCTCCAGACGGGCCCTCGCTCAGCTGGAGACGGTCGGAGGGCTGCCTTCCGAGCAGGTAGCGGGTGCCAGACAGGTTCTGACCGCGGCGGCCCTCACGTATGTTGCTGCGGCTCTCATCGCGGCCCTGCAGCTGCTCTACTACTTGATGCTCGCACGCGATCGCTGACGCGCTTTCGAGGTGAGTGGCACGCCTCTGTCGTGTCGGCGCGGCTGCTAGAATGCGCTCCGAGGAGGCCGGCAGTGTCCGACGAGCGCGTCCTGAGCGTCACAGAAGCGATGACAGCGGCGAAACGTGCGCTCGAGGGCGTGCAGCTGCGCGTGGTCGGCGAGGTCTCCGAGTTCAACGACAAGCCAGGCTACAAGGCCGCGTACTTCACCATCTGCGATTCGGGTGCGGCGATGTCGTGCATGATGTGGCGCGACGAGTACCGTGCCTCGGGAGTCGTGCTCGCCTGCGGTATGCTCGTCGAGCTCACGGGCTACTTCTCCGCATACGTCCCCAAGGGTCGGATGCAGTTCATGGTCCGGACGCTGACTCCGGCGGGGGAGGGCCAGCTCCGGCTGCAGGTCGCAACGCTCGCGCGGCGGCTCGAGGTCGAAGGTCTCATGCGCCCGGAGCGCAGGCGTCCGCTTCCCGCATATCCCCAGCGTATCGCTGTCGTCACGTCGCCGAGAGGCAAGGCGATCCACGACGTCTTGCGCACGCTCAGTCGGCGCTATCCTCTCGCCGAACTGCTCGTGGCCGGGGTGCAGGTCGAAGGCGCCGATGCTCCCTCTGAGATCGTGCGCGGTCTCAGAGTGGTGGCTGAAGCCGAGGTCGACGTCGTGTTGCTGGTTCGTGGCGGCGGCAGCTACGAGGACCTGATGCCCTTTAACAGCGAGGATGTCGCGCGCGCCATCGTCGCGATGCCGATGCCGGTTGTCACGGGGATCGGCCACGAGCCCGACACCTCGATCTCGGACATGGTGGCCGACTTGCGCGCGTCAACGCCCACCGCTGCTGCTGAGGCGGTCGCTCCATCAGTTGAGGAAGTGCGCTCGCGCCTCCGGCGGGAATCGCGGCTCCTCGTGCGCGCCCTCGCCCAGCACGTGCAGAGCGCGTCACATCACCTCCAGCGGTGCGCCGAGCGAAGGATATTCTCCGAGCCGCTCGTGATGCTCGGGCCGGCATCGCAGACGCTGGACGTGCTCGAGATGGCCCTGCAACGAGCGCTGCCGGCGCGGCTCGAGCGCGACATACGCGCGGTGGGCACGTACCGCCAGCGCCTTGGCACCCTCGGAGCGCGAATGCTCGAGCGGCCGAGTGCGTCCTTCCGTCTCGCGGCGGCGCGGCTGGACGACCTGTCGCCCCTGGCGATCCTCGGGCGTGGATACGCCGTCTGTTTCGCCGAGGACGGTCGCACGATCATCCGAAGCGTGGCTGGCGTCGCCCGTGACTCCCGGGTCAGGGTGCGAGTCTCGGATGGCACCATGGACTGTTCGGTGCAGTCAACTCAGATGGGTGAGAGCGAGAGTACTCGCGTGGATCGGACGGAGGACTAGATGACCGAAGATGTGAAAGCTCCGGAGGAACTGTCGTTCGGGGACGCGCTCAAAGAGCTGGAAACGATCGTCACGTCCCTTGAGAGCGGACAGCTCGAACTCGAGGACAGCCTGAGCCGGTACGAGCGTGGAGTGGCGCTCCTGCGGGCGCTGCAGGCGAAGCTTGCGGACGCGCAGCAGAAGGTCACGATGCTGATAGGCGAGCTCGAAGTGGAGACCGCCGAGACCGATGCGCTCTCGGACGCCGCGTCGGCTGGCGACACGGACGACTAGCTGCGAGTCGCTGGTCCCGCACGGGATCCGGTGTGGTCATGCGCTACCATCGCGAGTAGCACGGGTTCTGCCTGCGCCGTCACGACGAGTCGCACTCATCGGCTGAGATCGGAGACCGCACATGGAGGGCTGCATCTTCTGCAAGATCGCCCGCGGGGAGACCCCTACCCGCTTCGTCTACGAGAACGATCTTGTGGTGGCGTTCGACGACATCTCCCCGCAGGCTCCGGTGCACACGCTCATCATCCCCCGGAAACACCACGAGAGCCCTTCCGACGGACTCCCTCCCGAACTGATGGCGGCGCTCTGGACTGCGATCCCTGCTGTCGCGGAGGCCAAGGGTGTCGCAGAAAGCGGCTATCGCGTGATTCTGAACGTCGGTCGTGATGCCATGCAGAGCGTGCGCCACATGCACGTGCATGTGCTCGGCGGTCGGCCCATGACGCACGGCATGCTCAACTTCTGCGACTGAGCCGAAGCCGACATGGCAAAGACGGTACCTGTCCGGTTCGAACCCCACGGCGTGACCGTCTGGGTCGAGTGCGGATCAACACTGCTGGAGGCGGCGCGGATGGCCGCCGAGCCGCTTGTTGCCCCATGCGCCGGCCGAGGCGTTTGCGGCGGCTGTGCGGTGCGGATCACGAGCGGGTCTGCCGCTCCGCCCGACGAGCAGGAACTCGTCGGGTTGCGCCGCGCACCCTCAGGCGTGCGGCTCGCATGCCGCGCTGTCGTGCATGGCCCGGTGACGGTCTGCCCCGTCGTTCCTCGGGCGGCTCAGGCCGTCGCGCCCGGCAGTCGAGCGAAGACCGGGGTCGAATCCGCCGCCGCCGGCCAGGTGCCGCTCGTGGCCGCCGTCGACCTGGGAACGAGCACCGTGGGCGCCGTCGTTATTGAGCGGGTGAGTCGTGTCGAGGTCGGGCACGGCGTCGTCCTGAACCGGCAGTCCGCGTGGGGCGCAGACGTGCTGAGCCGCGTTTCGTCGGCATGCGCCGGAGAGGGTGAGCCCCTACGCAAAGCCGCTGAGGCGAGCGTGCTCGATGCACTTGCGGCTGCCTGCACGGACGAGGGACTCTGCCTCAAGGGGATCGAGCGCCTTGTCATAGCCGGCAATTCCGCGATGACCGGCCTTCTGCTCGGCGTGGACGTGAGCGGTCTGGCGGCCTACCCGTTCACGACCCCTACGTCGGGCACGAGACCCCTTCCCGCCGACAGCGCGATCGTCGCGGCGCTACCCCCGGGAGCAGAGACAGTGGTGCTGCCCCCGCTCGCCGGGTTCCTGGGCGGCGATGTCGTCGCCGGGCTCGTGGCCGAGGGGCTGAACGCGGGGGGCAGCGCGCTGTTCGTCGACCTCGGAACGAATGCAGAGGTGGTGGACGCGAACGAAGGCAGATTCACGGTCGCCTCGGCTGCCGCCGGCCCCGCTTTCGAGGGCGGTGGCCTCTCGAGTGGGGGACCGGCTGTTGCCGGCGCCATAGAACGCGTTGCCCTCGATCCTGAGCACGGCCTCAGCGTTGAGGTTGTCGGCGGCGGCGCGCCTCTGTGGCTGTGTGGTAGCGGGTTCGTATCGGCGATGGCCCTCCTTCGCCGAGTCGGCCACATGGGCGAGGACGGGCTTCTTGTGTCGGAAGGTCCTCTCGCCGAGCGCATGTCGGTTCGAGACGGGGTGCGCACCTTCACGATCGCCGCTGGGAGCCCACAGTCAGGCGCGGGGCCCACAATCGAGGATGGGCAGCCGGAGGTGGTCGTGACCCAGCTCGACGTCCGTGCGCTCCAGCTAGCGAAGGCGGCGGTCCGCTCTGCGATCGAAGCTGTGTCGAGCCGGGCCCGCGTAGTCGGGAACGATGAAGTCGAGAAGGCCGAAGACCTCGACGTGGTCATCGCGGGTGGCTTTGGCTCAGCATTGGCAGTCGACGACCTGGTCGACCTGGGAGTGCTTCCGACCGAGTTCCGACGCCGGGCTCGCATCGCCGGCAACGCGTCATTGCTGGGTGCGGCCATGATCGCGGTCGATCCCGGGCTGGAAGACGATGCTGCTCGTCTGGTGGGGTACGTGGAGCATATCGAGCTGGCCGTGGAGGAGGGCTTCACGGGGCGCTACCTCACCGCGCTGAGTCTCGCCCCGTACTCGCTGGCTTCGAAGACCTGAGCCTGACGCGCGCGATGCAGGAAATGCGGAAGCCCCGGCCTTCGGGCCGGGGCTTCCTCAGTCCTTCCCTTGATTACCCCTGAGCTTCGCATGGGCTGCCGCGTGGTCTGCCTGGGAACCACGCTCATCGCGATGCCGGTCGTCGATGGCCCGAATGCATTGCCGTCCGGATTCCCCGGTCGGCGTTTGTAAGGGAAGGGAAACCTGTTACTAGGAGGGACGATACCCGACGCTACGGGACTTTGCAACTGTTGTTACATGAGGGTTTGGTTAGGGTTGACTACGTCGGAAGTCGGATTGCCTGGCACGCGAGCGTGTTGTGGTGGGCGGTTCAATGCACCGTCTGCCGAGAGCGTCGTGCCGTCTGCCCGATTTGGTGCGTGAGAAAGCCCATGTCACAGGTACTATTGAATGACGCGCCGCCGAAACGGCGCGCTCAACCCGACTCGAGGCACGTTCTGAAGGTCTCACTGAGGGGCAAGGAGGCGTCATGGCAGAAGAGTCAGCGTCGATCCAATCACTGCAGGCAGAGGGGCGGACCATCGAGCCGCCCGACTGGGTGCGCGAACACGCGTGGATATCGTCGATGGACGAGTACGACGCCATGTACCGCCGCTCAGTCGAGGACCCCGAGGGCTTCTGGGCTGAGCAGGCCGAAACCTACCTGTACTGGCACAAGAAGTGGGACAAGGTGCTCGAATGGGAGTTCGAGACGCCCAGGATCGAGTGGTTCAAGGGCGGCAAGACGAACGTCGCGTACAACTGCATCGACCGCCATCTGACGACCTGGCGCCGCAACAAGGCTGCACTCATCTGGGAGAGCGACGAAGGGCGGAGCAAGGTCTACACGTACCAGTCGCTCTACTACAAGGTCTGCCGCCTGGCCAACGTGCTGAAGAAGCACGGTATCAAGAAGGGCGACCGGGTCGCCATCTACCTGCCGATGATCCCGGAGCTGGCGATCTCGATGCTTGCCTGCGCCCGGATCGGGGCGATCCACAACGTGGTCTTCGGCGGGTTCTCGGCCGCGTCACTCAGAGACCGCATTCAGGACTCGGGCGCCAGGATGCTCATCACCGCCGACGAGGGGATCCGTGGCGGTCGCGTCGTGCCGCTGAAGGCCGCTGCCGACGAGGCGATCGCCGAGTGTCCGACCATCGAGACGGTCATCGTCGTGTCAAGGGCCCAGACGCGGGTGGACATGGAGCCCGGTCGCGACCTCTGGTACCACGATGAGGTCCGCGCCGTGGGGATCGACCGCCATTGCTCGGTCGAGTGGATGGACGCCGAAGACCCGCTCTTCATCCTGTACACGTCCGGCTCGACCGGCAAGCCCAAGGGCGTTCTGCATACGACCGGTGGGTACCTGCTGTACGCGACCATGACGTTCAAGTACATCTTCGACTATCACGACGAGGACGTGTTCTTCTGCACCGCCGACATCGGGTGGGTAACTGGCCACAGCTACATCGTGTACGGCCCGCTCTCATATGGCGGCACGTCGGTCATGTTCGAGGGCGTGCCCACCTATCCGGACGCGGGCAGGTTCTGGGAGATCGTCGACAAGCACGGCGTGAACCAGTTCTACACAGCGCCAACAGCCATCCGCGCCCTCATGAAGGCTGGCGACGAGTGGCCCGCGAAGTACGACCTGTCCAGCCTGCGGGTTCTTGGCACCGTCGGCGAGCCGATCAATCCTGAAGCGTGGATCTGGTACTACGAGCACATAGGCCGGGAACGCGTGCCGATCGTCGACACGTGGTGGCAGACGGAAACGGGCGGCATCCTGATCACCAACCTGCCCGGCTGCACACTCATGAAGCCGGGCTCGGCCACCAAGCCGTTCTTCGGCCTGCAACCGATCATCTTCAACGAGGACAAGACGGAAACCGAGGTCAACGCCGGGGGCCGGTTGTGCATCAAGTTCCCGTGGCCCGGCATGATGCGCGGCACGTGGGGCGATCCTTCAAACTCGCTGATGAAGGAGGTCTATTTCACGACGTTTCCCGGCTACTACTTCACGGGCGACGGATGCAGAAAGGACGAGGACGGCTACTACTGGCTGATGGGTCGTGTCGATGACGTGATCAACATCTCCGGCCACCGCTTGGGAACGGCCGAGGTCGAGAGTGCGCTCGTGAGTCACTCCTCGGTCGCTGAAGCCGCCGTCGTGGGTTTCCCGCACGACATCAAGGGCGAAGGCATCTACGCGTACGTGATCCTCAAGACGGGCAACGAGCCGACTGAGGACTTGCGCAAGATTCTTGTCGGTCACGTGCGCCAGGAGATCGGCCCGATCGCGACGCCGGACTTCATCCACTTCGTGCCCGAGCTCCCCAAGACCCGGTCGGGCAAGATCATGCGGCGCATTCTGCGCAAGGTTGCCGCCGGAGAGCGCAGCTTGGACACCCTGGGCGACATCACGACCCTCGCGGATCCGTCGATCGTGCAAGTGATCGTCGACTCCGCGCCGGAGCACTAGCGCAACGGCGCTTCGACAGTGCCTTACGAGGGCCTCGACGCAGCGTGCGTCGGGGCCCTCTCGTGTCTGTGCGAGAGGGGCCGTCTCGGCGCGACCTCGCGATTCCAAGTGATAGACTATGCACTTGGTTTTCCGCGAGTCCGGTACCGAAAGGACCCCTCTTCATGCCGTTCAACGACCTGTTCCTTCGCGCTGCCCGCAGGGAGCCGACAGAGCGCACGCCCGTCTGGATGATGCGTCAGGCCGGTCGCTACATGCCGGAGTACCGCGCCATCAGGGAGAAGCACGGCTTCCTGGAGATGTGCCGGACTCCCGAACTCGCCGTTGAGGTCACCCTGCAGCCGGTCGACATCATCGGCGTGGATGCCGCAATCCTCTTCTCCGACATCCTCGTTCCGTTCCCCGGAATGGGACTCGACCTCGAGTTCGCAAAGGGCGAGGGGCCGATCATCCACAACCCGGTACGAACGGTCGCCGACGTCAAGAAGCTTAGGGTCGCCGACCCGATAGACGATACGGGTTTCGTCATGGAAGCGGTCAAGATCCTTCGGCGGGAACTCGAGGACAAGGTGCCTCTCATCGGCTTCGCGGGTGCGCCATTCACCCTCGCGAGCTACATGATCGAAGGCCACGGCACTCGTGACTACATCCACACAAAGCGACTGATGTGGTCGGAGCCCGAAGCGTGGGACCGGCTGATGACCGTCACGTCGGATACGGTCATCGCGTATCTCTCGGCACAGATCGACGCAGGCGCGCAGGCCGTCCAGGTGTTCGACAGCTGGGTCGGCTACGTGGCTCCGCGCGACTACGAACGTTCGGTACTGCCCTACAGCACGCGGGTGATCTCGGAGCTCCAGAAGAAGGGTGTGCCGGTCATACACTTCGCCAACCAGGGGACGTCGATGCTCGACCTCGTCGTGCGGGCCGGAGGAGACGTCATCGGACTCGACTGGCGGATCGACATCGGGCACGCCGCCGAGCAGATCGGCCCAGGCTTCGCGATCCAGGGAAACATCGACCCCGTCGCTCTCTTCGCACCCGACGACGAGATCGAACGGATCGTTGCGGAGATACTCGAGAAGGTCGGCACTCGTCCGGGCCACATCTTCAATCTGGGTCACGGTATTCACAAGACGACGGACCCCGAGAAGGCGCGCACCCTCGTGCGTCTCGTCCACGGGCATTCCGAGCGCATCCGCTCGGGGGCGATTGCGTGAGCGAGGAGAATGCACGGACCGGGGTCCTCGTCGTCGGCTTCGGGGGTCCAGATACCATCGAGTCGGTCCGGCCGTTCATGTGCGAGCTCATGGGGCGGGAACCCTCTGACGAGGTGGTCGACGAAGTCTGCATGCGCTACCTCGCCATAGGGGGGAAGTCGCCATTGCCCGAGATCGCGGCCGCAATTGCAGACGCGCTCTCGAAGAGGCTCGAGGAAGAGACCGGTGACGTCGTTCCGGTTCTCGTCGGCATGCGCTACACCGCGCCCACGATCGGGGACGCGGTGAAGGCCTTCGTCGCTACCGGGGTGGATCGTGTCGTGATGTGCTCGCTGTCCCCCTTCGAATCCAAGGTCACTCATGGGGCCTACAGGGAGGCGCTCGCCGAAGCGTTCCGCGACCATGCTGACGTCGAGGTCGTCGAGGCGCCTCAGGTCGGGACACTCGACGCATTCGCCGAGCTCGTGGCGGCGTCAGCTATCTCGTCGCTCGAGCAGCTGGACACGACCGAGCGCTCGCTCGTCGTGTTCTCGGCGCACAGCTTGCCGGTCTCGGACCTGACGGCTGACGATCCATACGTGAATGGCCTGAGACACCTCCTCGACCGGGTCGCCGAGTTCATCAAGTGGCAGCCGGGACGAGACGGCACGGGCGAGCCGCTCCTTTCCGGGATCGAGACCTACGGAGCCCTCGATTCCCAACCTCAGCCGTGGGTTCTTGCGTACCAGTCGAAGGGCAAGCGGCCAGGAGAGTGGTTGGGGCCGGACGTGGACGACGTCGTCGACGCCGCGCACGCAGCGGGCATGATGTCGATCATCGTGGTGCCGATCGGGTTCGTCACCGATCACTTGGAAACGCTCTACGACCTGGACATCGAGGTAGCCGACCACGTTCTCGGTCTCGGTATGGAATTCGTCCGCGGACCGGTGGCCAACGATCACGAGCATCTGGTCATCGGGCTTGCCGAGGCGATCTTGCCGTTGCTCTGAGAAGGCATGCTTCGGGAGACGGACGAGATCGTGAAGGCGTGCCGGCGCCGTCGAACGACGTGCGGATGAGGACGGGGACATCTACATGAAACGGATTGTGGTGGTGGGCGGCGGCGTGGCAGGCCTGGGCGCCGCGTACAAGGTGCGTCGTGCAGCCGAGGCTGGAAACGACGTCGACGTCGTTCTCGTGGAGAAGGACGGGCGGCTCGGCGGAAAACTCGCAACCGAGATCATCGAAGACCCCGAAACGGGCGGTACCTTCGTGGTGGACGGCGGATCTGACGCGTTCATCAGCGAGAAGACCGCCGTGCACCGCGTTGCGAAGCTGCTGGGCATCTTCGACGCCGAGACTCCGACAGTCGACGAGAACAAGAAGACGCTCATCGTGAAGGGCAGTCGCCTCATCGAGATGCCCGACGGCATCATGATGTTCGCGCCGACGAAGATGGTGCCCATGGCGACCACGAGGCTCTACTCGTGGCCGGCCAAGTTCCGCATGGCCCTCGACTTGATCATTCCGAAGAAGAAGGTCAAGCCGGGCGAGTTCAACGACGAGACGCTCGAGCATTTCGTCGTGAGGCGGATGGGACGCGAGTGCCTCGACCGCCTGGCCGAGCCGCTCGTGGGAGGCGTACACGCCTCGGATCCGACGAAGATGTCGCTTGCGGCGACTTTCCCGAATCTGCTCGACATGGAACAGAAGTACGGTTCGCTCATCAGGGGTTTTCTGGCGCAGCGCAAGAAGGTTGAGGAGATCAAACGGAAGTATCCGCCGAAGCCCGGCCAGAAGCGCCGGACGTTCTTCACGTCGTTCCTTCTCGGCATGCAATACTTCACCGAGAAGCTCGCCGACGCCATCGGCCGGGAGAAGATCAGGACGGGCGTGTCCGTCACCGGCGTCGAGCGGACGAGTGAGGGCGCCTGGACTGTCAGCCTGTCCGATGGAGACGTGCTGAGTGCCGACGCCGTGATACTCGCAACAGAGGCGTGGGCGGCCGAGGAGCTCGTACGTCACATCGACGTGACGATCGCGGCTCGTCTAGCCGAGATACCCGTGTCGTCTTCGGCGACCGTGCCCATCGCCTTCAAGGCGGAAGACTGCCCGTTCGACACCAAGTGGTTCGGCATCCTGTGCCCGATCGTCGAGAGCCGGCCGCTCATGGCGATCACCATGTCGTCGTCGAAGTGGCCCCAGCGCGCGCCGGAGGGGACAGTGCTGATGCGCGGATTCGTCGGCGGTCCGCGGAATCAGGACATCATGCAGAAGTCGGACGAGGAGATCATCGAGATCGTCCGGCAACAGATGGTCGAGATGCTCGGCGTGAAGCCCGATGCCAAGCCGATCTTCGCGCGCGTCTTCAGATGGATGAAGGGTATGCCGCAGTACACGATCGGCCATCTGGACCGGATCACCGAGATCGAGGATCGTGTCTCCGATATTCCCGGCCTGGCGCTGGCCGGCGGGTCGTACCGCGGGGTGGGTATCCCGAACTGTATCGAGAGCGGTGAGAAGGCGGTCTCGAAGGTGCTCGGTGAGTGGGGTATCGATCTCGCCGAGGACCACGTCGAGGAGAAGCGACTCTACTAGGGAGCGACCGTGCGCGTCCTCCCTCTAGACGCCCGCGATCAGCTTCAGCATGCGCGGCTGGAGCGACGGGCCCGCGGCACAGATGCTCGTGGAATGGGCAGTCCAGGGTCGGCCGTCGACGTCAGTGACGGTCGCTCCGGCTTCCCTCAAGATGACGACGCCCGCCGCCATGTCCCAGGGCTTCAGCCCATATTCCCAGAAACCGTCGGCGCGGCCCGATGCGACGTGACAGCAGTCGACCGCTGCTGAGCCGTCTCGCCTGATCCCGTGCACAGGCGCGCGTAGGAAGCCGGCCAGCACAGCGAGCTGCCTGTCGAGCGGCTTGCCGCGGTCGTACGGGAAGCCAGTGACGAGCAGCGCATCGCCCAGCGCCGCCGCCGCTGAGACCAGCACGGGCGCGCCATCGCGATGGGCACCGTGTCCGGTCGCCGCCGAATGCATCTCCCGGCGCGCCACGTCGAACACTGCCCCGGCCACAGGCTGCCCCGCTCGTAGACACGCGACGGAGACGGAGTAGCACGGAAAGCCGTGTATGAACGACGTGGTTCCGTCGAGCGGATCGATGACCCAGACCTCCGGGTGGTCGACGGCCCCTCTCGGAGCTGAGGCGAGGTCGTAGACTTCGTCCTCTTCGATGACGAAGCGGGCACCGGACCTCCTGGCGGCGATTTCTCGGACCACGGCCACGCCGCTCGCGATGTCGGCCTCGGTGACGAAATCGGTCGCCGAGCTCTTCGAGCGGCGTTCGCCTTGGTCGCTCGTGCGCGACTCGAGCACGCGGGCCCCTGCGAGGGCCGCGCGTCGGGCAGTGTCCAGGGCGTCTAGCACCACCGAACCCCCTTTGGGGATGAAAGATGTGCAGGTCTCTGCCAGTGTAGCGACTACGAGTGCGTCGACCACTCCGAATGTCGGGCTCGTCATGTGAAAGGGTGCGCATGGCTACTCGCGGGTTCTTCCACCCGCTCAGCGAGTACGAACTCGGTGAGCTCAAGCGGCGCGCCCATCTGGCGCGGGGGCACGTTCTCACGGCGACAACACTCGCGCAGTCCGGGCATCCCGGCGGGTCGTTCTCATCCATGGAGCTCTACACCGTTCTGTACGGGTGCGCCCGCGTCAGACCGGACGAGCCGCGCTGGCCCGGCCGCGACCGCATCGTGGTGAGCCATGGCCATACCTCGCCGGGCGTGTACGCGGCTCTGGCGGGTACCGGGTTCTTCCCTGCCGAGGAGTTCGCTGCGCACTTCAGACAGGCGGGGAGCGTCTTCGAAGGTCACGTCGAGCGCAGCGTGCCCGGTGTCGAATGGTCGAGCGGGAACCTTGGGCAGGGCCTCTCGGCGGGAGTAGGAATGGCTCTTGCCGCGAAGGCGCTCGGCGCCGACTGGCGCACGTACGTCGCGATGAGTGATGCCGAACAGCACAAGGGGCAGGTGGCCGAGGCGCGTCGCCTGGCTGCGAAGGAGCACCTTTCGGCACTGACCGTCGTCGTGGACCTGAACGGGATCCAGATCTCGGGGCACACGAAGGACATCATGCCCGTCAACGTCGCCGATGACTTCGCTGCCGACGGATGGAACGTCATCGAGGTGGACGGCCACGATGTGCTCGAGATCTACGACGCCATCCGGCAGGCACGCGCGCACACAGGTGGTCCGAGTGCTGTGATCGCGCACACCCTCATCGGCAAGCCGGTGAGCTTCATGGAGGACCAGGCTGAATACCACGGGCGCGCTCTCACGCTCGATGAGTATGGACGGGCGATGGCAGAACTCGGACTCGACCCGGGCGAGCTCGACGAGGCGCGCGCGATGCGCACGCAGCCGTGCGCCGTCGAGCCGCTCCCGCACCGCACGCCGGCCATGAAGGTGGCGCGCGGCACGCCGCGCACCTATGCGTCCGACGTCAAGACCGACAACCGCTCGGCATGGGGCGCGGCGCTCGTCGACCTCGCTGACGCGAATCCCGGCGTGCCGATGGCAGTCCTGGACTGCGACTTGAAGACCTCAGTCAAGACGGACGGGTTCGCAGCGGCGAGACCTCAGAATTTCCTTGAATGCGGAGTGGGGGAGCACAACGCCGCAGTGGTCGCCGGTGCGATGTCGATCAGCGACGTCCTGACGTTCTGGGCGGATTTCGGAGTGTTCGGACTCGACGAGGTCTACAACCAGCAGAGGCTGAACGACATCAACGGGGCAGCGGTGAAGCTGGCCCTCACGCACTGCGGCCTGGATGTCGGAGAGGACGGAAAGACGCATCAGTGCATCGACTACGTGGGCGCGTTCAAGCAGTTCTTCGGCTGGCGGGTCATTGTGCCTGCCGATCCCAATCAGACCGACCGAGCCGTTCGCGCAGCGGCGGCGATGCAGGGCAACGTCGCAGTGGCGATGGGACGCAGTAAGCTGCCGATCATCACGGCGGCGGATGGTTCAACGCTCTTCGGCGGTGCGTACGAATTCGAGTACGGAAGGATTGGATGGGCGCGTGAAGGGAACGATGCGTGCGTTCTGGCGATAGGGACAACCGTCGGCGGCGCGGTTGCCGCGGCGGACGATCTTCGGACTCGCGGCAAGGGTGTCGTCGCCGTCGGAGTCGTTGCCTGCCCGCTCGATCTCGATGACGCGGCGATGGTCAAAGCGTGCGAGTACCCCTTCATCGTCACGGTAGAGGATCACAACGTGCGTACGGGACTCGGTGCAAGCGTCGCCGAATGGCTCATCGAGAATGAGATGCAGACGCGTCTCGTGAGGATTGGCGTGGACGATTATCAGTCCTCGGGCGCCAGCGCCGAGCTGCTCGCGCGGGCAGGGCTGGACAAGGCGGGCATCGTCTCCGTGCTGGAGCGGGAGCTGGGCTAGGAAGCGGGCTCGCCGACCGTCAGGCGTCCACATCGTCCTTCGTACGCAGGGACCGGAGGATCTTGACGGCGCGATCCGCCTCGCTGGCCGCCCGATCGCCCTCGGCCGACCCATCGCTTCTCGGCGTCCCGGCGTCGGCAACGGCCTCGTCTGCAATAGAAGATACCTCGCGACGTCGGGCAACGACTCCGCGCTCCGCGAGCAGGCCGACAACGGCCTGAGCCGCGTTCGGGACAGCTGTCGCGGCAATCGGGCTGAGCTCGAGCTGCCAGTGTTCGATGTCACCGATCTGCACCGCGACGCACATGACTTCGGGCTCCATGCCCATAAGCTTCGCTGCGTCGAGGACGTCGGGGAGTCGCGCGTCGTGCAGAGAATGCATGATCTGATTGGGCGCGAGGGAATCTGGGTCGAGCAGCAAGATGGTCCCGGGCTCATGTCCGGTTCCCTGTACCGCGTCTACCACGACTGCGAGGTCGACGCCCTCGAAGATGTTCAGCATGGTAAAGCCCATGGTTCCTGCGTCTACGACCTCGACGTTGTCTGGGAAGGCGTACTCCGACAGCAAGTACTCCACGACCCGCGGTCCCACGCCCTCGTCGCCCATGAGCGGATTGCCGATCCCCAGGACGAGGAGCTTCATCTCCGCATTGCTCATGCGGAGACCGCCGAGGCCAGTCGTTCCTGGATTCGTGGATAGGCCTTGTCTCCTTCGAGAAGCAGCATCCGTTCCTCGAGCGGCAGAAGGGCCCGCGCCTCGTCTCTATGCTCGTTCGAGGTGACGAGGGTCTCGCGCATCATCACGAGCAACAGGTAGCGACCGATGGGTGTGAGCGTTACGTAGGGTCCGTCGTCGGACGCGATTCCATGGACGGCCTTCATGAATGCCATCTCGGCCCACAGGCCCTTCTCGACCGGAACGCCGAAGTCGCGCTCGAAGCGCTCCTTGTCGAGCCGCAGTCCGAACAGGTCAGTGACGAAGCGGTATCGCATCAGCGCCTTGCGACCGTAGGGACGTCCAGCCTTGACCACGGCCATCCGTCCGTCTGCGATGCGGGCGCTGTACTCCCTGAGGGAAAACGTGTTCCCAAAGACCGTGCCCCGCAAGAACGATAGCGCCCCCGATCCGACGCCCACGTACTCCTCATAGTCGACGATGTACTCGTCGATCATCTCGCTCTTGTCCCTTGAGTACGTCCATGCGCTCGCGGGCTCGAATTCTGGAGCCAACCTCGCTGCGATGTCGCGGTAGAGGCGGTGCTCACGGGCGAAATCGATCTTGCCCACGAGCGGCTCCATCTCCCTGCGAGCGGCAGGGGAGGCCATGAGCGGGTAGAACGTCGTTTGGTTCGCGCCCGTAGCTTTGATGAGGTCGACGTCGCGCATCAGGACGTCGTCGCTCTGCGTCGGGAAGTTGAAGATCATGTCGACGTTCAAGGAATGGAACCCGTCGGACACGCTCGCGACACGCTCGAAGACATCCTCGCCGGACCCGTACTTGCCGTAGCGGTCCATTTGCCTGAGGAGCCGGTCGTCGAAGCTCTGAACGCCCACCGAAAGACGATCTACACGATTCCCGAGGCACTCAATCAACTCAGGGCCGAGGTGGTTCGGGCTCGTTTCCGCCGAGACCTCGTTGACCGCGAAGAGGTCCCGTGCGAGGTCGATCGTTTCGCACAGCTCGTCGAGGAGGACGGTGGGGGTCCCCCCTCCGACATAGAGCGAGTCGAAGACGTACCCAAGGTCCGAGACCATCCGCATCTCAGTTCTCAGATTGCGGAAATACGCGCGCGCACGGTCCTCCTTGAAGAGGAACCGGTTGAAGGAGCAGTAGAGACAGAGCCGCTCGCAGAACGGCACGTGCGCGTAGAGCACGTACCGCTTGCCGGGCTCCGGCCCGGGAAGAGTCGTGATGTCGGTCGGTCCGGTCGCCAAGTACGTGTGATTCAGGCGACGAACGAAGGAGGACACGACGCGTTCTGAGAGCATCCGGGCTCCGTAGTCCTACTGACAGGCGGATAGAAGCCGGTAGCGGCCGTACTGCCCTCGTCCGATGTGCCCCGCCGGCACGGCCGGTACCCCGCACAGTTCGGACGCAGTCCCCGCATCGCCGGTGAGCAGAGGCAGCCTATCCGCTGTGGCATTGTTTCGACACGGCGGCGGCCCGTCCCTGCAATTGCGGGTGCAACGAGCGAGGCCCCGGGAAACCGGGGCCTCGCCTCGATGCGACCTGCGCGGCGCGGAACTTGCCGGCCGCGGAAGACTCCGACGTCCGCTAGGCGCTGATGACCTTCCCATCGTCGTCGAACTCAAGGCCTGGCGACTCCTGCCACGCGAAGATGATGCGAGACGGGGAGAAGCCCTCGATGTTGGCCAGATAGGCGTGGATCGCGGTGAATAGGATGAACGCCCACATCGTGTAGTAGTGGATGATCCGCATGTTCATGAATCCGCCGACCCACTCGACTCCCGCCTTGAACGCTGGCCAGACGGCCCAGGTTTGCGCGGGATTGAACAGGCAGAAGCCGGTGTACGCCGCCCACAGCGTGAGCGGGATCGTCACAAGATAGGCGATCTTCTGCAGCACACCGTACTTCGCGCTGATCGGGTGGTCCTTCTTGAAGAAGGTGTAGTACTTGATCCAGGCGCCCGTCTGATGGCGATTCTGCTTCTGGGGCAGCCAGTTCTTGATGTCGGTGCCCTTCTTCCGCGATCCAAGTCCCGTCGCGTCCTTCACGAAGAAGGCAAGGATGATGCGGACGATCAGGTTGATGAGCAGAACCCACATCCAGAAGAAGTGGGTGCCTCTGGCCCATCCCATTGCGCCGCCGAAGAACGGGAAGTGGATGTAGAAGCCTGACAGGGACAGGAAGAAGATGGACAGAAGGTTGATCCAGTGCGTAAGCACGAACGGGATCGGATGCGCCTCGCGGTAGTGGGCTGGGTGGGACATCTACTTCACCCCCCACGACTTCGAAAGGACCGTTGCTTCCTTGCCGGTTGCCGGTTCAATCACGTGAACCGCGCACCCAATTCAAGGATCGAAGCTATGCGCGATCCTCAGCGCTTCAAGCGGTCGCTCTACCTCCATGATCGGGGCGCCGATAAGCGCTTCCTCCATAGGTCCACGAACGCCGTCCTTGTCACGCGGTGAGGTGTCCCACGTCGAAGGCGTAACGACCTGGTAGTTGGAGATGCGACCTGAATCGATCGACATCCAGTGGCCCACCGCTCCGCGGGGGGCCTCCCAGAGTCCGGCGCCCTTGCCCGAGCTCTTCTCGCCCGTCTGGAAGAAGCTGGCCTCTCCACCCTTGAGCGCGGCAACGAGCTCTGTGACCCACTCGAGGGACCAGTCGGCCACGACCTTCGCTTCGAGGTTGCGTGCCGCTACTCGTCCGAGCAACGAGACGAGGACCTCGGGCTTGCCGGCAGCGCCGAGCGCTCCAAGGGCGGTGTCGACGATGCTCTTCACAGGCGCAACACCCTTGAGGTAGGCGATGAGCATGCGAGAGAGCGGTCCGACTTCCATGGGCTTGCCGTCGTAGCGTGGCGCCTTGCCCCAGGAGTACTTCTCGTTGTTGTCATACTTCGTGTAGTCGGCCTTCGTCTTGCCCTCAGCGGGGTTCAGCCCCGTCGGCGAGCTGTACCAAGAGTGCTCGATGAACTCGGTGACCTTGGTCGGATCGGCATCCGCAACGGACAGCTGCCCGCCGGTGATGACGCCACCCGGCAAGTAGCGCTTGTTGAGGTCGTAGGCGCCTTCGGCGTTGGCCTCGCCGCCTTCTTGCGTGAACACACCCCAGGCGAGGAAGTTGCCGACCCCCGCCCCGTACCCCAGCGCTCCCACGTAGAACGGAGCGATCGCCAGGGTGTCCGGGATCATCGTGTTCGTGACGAAGTCGTTGATGTTGGTGAACCGGAACAGCACGTCATCGAGCTTCTCTTCGGTGGGCATCCACGCGGTGCCACCAGGTATCGACGTCATGAAGTGCGGGAACTTGCCACCCATGAGCGCGATGATCTGCGCTGCTTCACCCTGAATCTTAAGTGCCTCCAGGTAGTGCGCGACAGCGATGAGGTGAAGCTCGGCGGGCATGTCCGGTGCATACGCCGGGTGTCCGAACCAGCCATTCGTGAAGATCGACAGCTGGCCGTTATCGACGAACGCCTTGAGGCGTTTGGCCACAGCGCCGAAGTCCGACACGCCGGTCCCAGCCTTCTGGGCGAGAGCGTAGGTGTCGGCGATGTTGGCCGACAGGGCCTTGACGGGGTCGACATAGTCAAGAGCCGTGAGCGTGTAGAACCACAGCACGTGGCTGTGGAGGTACTGCGCCGCCTCGATGAGGTTGCGCACGAGACGGGCCCCGGCCGGGATCTGCAGCCCCCAGGCGGACTCGGCGGACATTGTTGATGCGTGACCGTGCGATATGGGACACACGCCGCATATCCGCTGGGCGACGTAGAACGCGTCCGACGGCTTGCGGTCGAGGAGGACCGTCTCCATGCCGCGGTAGAGCGTGTCAGATACCCACGCGTCGACGATCTTGCCGTTCTGTACTTCGCACTCAACGCGCAGATGACCCTCTATGCGGGTCAGCGGATCGAGTACTGCGCGCCCCGACGGGGCGGCTGAGGTAGTTGTTGCGGTTGCCACTACTTACCGCCTCCCTTCGAGTGCTTCTTGTCGTACGCCTTCATCTCCTCGTAGGGAGCGCCACCCTTCGTGCGCCCAGTGGCTGCCATGCCGATGCCGTGTACGACGAGGCCTGCAGCGACCACGCCGCCAGCGATCTCGGCGATGACGGTAGGTTGTACGTTCTGGTTCGCGTCCGCACCACCGAACTGCAGGTCGCGGAAGCGGTTGAGGAACGGTGCACCGACGTCGACCCACGTGCCACCGGCCTTCGTCGGGTTCGCGCTGCCGCAGCCGATACAGGGGGAGCCAGACTCGACGCACCAGCTCTGCTTGGCGTTCCAACGGACGATGGGGCAGTTCGTGTAGGTCGTTGGCCCCTTGCAGCCCACGGCGTACAGGCAGTAGCCCTTGGTCTCTTCGACCGAGCCGAACTCGTAGACGAATTCGCCGTTCTCGAAGTGACCGCGCCGGGGGCAGTTGTCGTGAATGGTCTGGCCGAAGATGAGCTTGGGACGGCCGAAGTCATCGAGCTCCTTGAGGATGGCCCCTGATTCGAGCTTGCCGAGCATCAGGACGTCGACAACCATCGCGACGATCCACTCGGGATTGACCGGGCACGTCGGCAGGTTGATGACCGGGGTGGTGATCCCCTTCGACTCCAGGTAGGGACGCACGCCAGTTGCATCGGCCGGATTCGGATGTGCGGCGACCCAGCCGCCATCGACCGCGCAGGATCCGACTGCGAGAACCGCGGCCGCTCCCTTCGCTGCTTCCTCGAGCCAGGCGATGCCGGTCTTGGAGCCCTCGTTGTTCGCGCCGCCTCCGAAGAAGAGCGACTGCCCGTCGAAGCCCTGCATGACGGACCCCTCGTAGATGACGATGTAGCCACCCGCCTGCACGGTGGCGAGCGCCGCGTCATCGGCGGACTTGCCGGCGGCCATCATGATCGTCTCGAAGTAGTTGATCGAGAGGATCTCGAGGACGATCTGCGCGACGTCCGGGTAGTCCGCCTGCGCCGCGGACTCCGTGCACCCCGTACAGGAGCCACCGTTGATCCAGATAGCCGGTTGGAGCTTCGCGCCCTGCTGGATTGCCGCGGCTATCTGAGGAACAACGGTCTCAGACAGACCGAGGAGAGCCGCGATGGATCCGCAGTACTTGAGGAAATCGCGACGTGTCACGCCTCGAGCTGCGAGGTGTTCGTAGAACCCGTCGTGGTCCTCATGCGCCATGCCATACACCTCCTTGGATGACAGGACAAGTAACGTTCGCCGCAGGGATTGAAGCGGGCCCTGCGACCCTGCACTAGACGCCGGCACTCCTCCTCTCTTGGTGACTCAGGCGATGGGTACACAATCGACGCCCCCACGGGATGCAAGATCGTGGCGTCCCATAGAGTCGTGGATTCCGAACGTGAGGATCGGGTGAGAGGCGCGGGAGTCGCAAGAAGCGGGGAGCGGCCCCGAGGCCGTCCCTCGTGCATCGGCTCTCATCGCAGCAGATCACACCGCGTGTGCGGGTGCGTGCGCCACCACGCAGCACTCGTCCCGCCAAGCTCCCCAAGATCGCCCTGCCCTCCGTACATTTCTGTGACGGCACCCTCAAAGAGCGGGTCCGCATGTTCCCGGACAGAGAACATGGTGCGGGCTCGGGAATATTCTACACGTAGTGATACACGGGCAACACCGCCAACGCGCACCGTATGTGCCGGGGAAGAGCAGGAGGACCGCACCATGTACGACGAACTCGAGCACGGGGAAAGCAACGAAGGGGTCGAGTACGACGAGTCCGAGCTGAAGGACCGCGGGTCGCTCGGCGGGGCGCCAGACATGCCTGCGTCTGACGAGGGCACGTTGGAGCGATGCAGAACCGAGCGCGAGGACCTGACGCCGAAAGAGACTGCATTGTGCGCGGGTCTCAGTCTCGCCGAATCGTCAGAGAACGAAGAAGACGGCGGGTCGTAGACACATGCCCTTTGAGATACCCGAGGATCAGCGCAGCGAGCGCGCTCAGGCCGCGCGCATGAGGGGCGAGTTGCTGCTGATCGACGTCCGCAGATTCACTCCCGCACTCGTGCGACCCTTCCTGACGGCCGTCATCGACGAAGTGGTCTCCATAGGCGCACGCGACGACATCGTCATCCTGTGCGACTACGAGCCCAGCGGCCTTGCCTACCAGCTCGACATGCGCCCCGAGACGCGGGGGTTGTTCCACTACGCATGCGAGCAGCGAGCCGACGGAGCTTGGGTGGAGACGATCCACCGTCTATAGGGCGCGGTCACGCTGCTCAAGCGGGCGGCTGACCAGTCGTGGCAGCAGCTCGCTGAGGTCGTCGAAATCGCCAACGTGGTCTGCGGAGCGCCCGGCGCCGTCCCCGACGAAGAATGTGGCCATGCCGACGTGAGCGGCACGCATGTCGAGCACATGGTCGTCACCGACCATGAGGCATTCACTAGGCGCGACGTTCAGTACTGACGCGATCTCCAGGTAATACCCCGGGTCCGGTTTGCATGAATGCATGTTCTCGTATGTGGACACGAACGAGAACGGCAGGTCGGCCACTCCCGCCCAGCGGATCCTCTCGTTGATGGCTGCAGCGGGGAAGATCGGATTGGTCGCGACAGCGACCAGGAGTCCGTTGGAGAGTGCTGTCTCTACGGCCCGCCGCGCCCCTGCTCGAGGTCGTAGTCCCGCCCCGAGGGTCGGAAACGTACACGAGTAGAACTCGTCGATCACGCCGTCCTGTTGGGCGAGGTCGACTCCGGTGAGGCTCAAGAAGCAGGTGTTGAACACCTCGCGGTTCGTCTGCCCTGGGTGAGGGCGCACCATTGCGTTGGTTGAGGCCATGACTGCGTCGATCGCTTCGGCGGGGCTCGACCCGGTCAGCTTGGCGATAACCGGACCGAGCGCGGCGAAGTAGACGTGCAGGAAGGCATCGATGTCGATGTCGAGCAGCGTACCGTCGAGATCGAAGAGGACAGCGCGCACGCAAACCTCCAGGGGTGAGTGGACGCAGGCATCCTACCACGGCCTCAGCAGCGTCCCCGCGCGATCGGGGCAGGTGCTGCTTTCGCGCCGGGTCTTGCGCGTCTGCACGCGTCGTTCGGGCGGAGCACGCTGTTCAAGTGGCCGGACCCGCTCGCCGATAGGACGGGCATGAGACTGGCCACGCCAAGAGACAGCGCTGCTGCACGGCTGCGCGGTATCCCGATGTTCTCGGAGCTTTCGGAGGAAGACGTCGAGGCGTTCGCCGAGCTCGTTCAGGTGCGTCGATATCCGAGGAACTCTTTCATTGTCAACCAGCACGACCGCGGCGGCTGTATGTACCTACTTGTCTCCGGACGGGTCAAGGTCACGCTTGTGTCCCCGGACGGCAAGGAACTTGCGCTCAACTACCTTGAAGCACCCTCACATTTCGGAGAAATGAGCCTCGTGGACGCCGAGCCGCGCTCGGCGGACGTGATCGCAACGACCGACGTCGAGTGCCTGGCCCTTGAAGGCAAGGACCTCGCTGCTGCGATCCGAATCCAGCCCAAACTCGCCGTGTCGCTCATCGCCACGCTCTCAAACCGCTTGCGGCAGACGATCGGCAGGCTTGAGGACATGGCCTTCCACGATGCAACGCACCGGGTCATGCGGGTGGTGCTGAACGTCGCGACGGCCAGATACGAGAGCCACGGCGTGCCGGTCATCCAGGGTCTGACGCACTACGACATTGCGACGCTCGCCGGCACGTCGCGTGAGACCGCGAGTCGCATCATCTCCACACTCGCACGCGAGGGGATCGTGGCTAGCAAGGGCCGGCGGATCGTCGTGGACCTCTTCGGTCTTCGTGAGCGGCTCGAGATCGACTGAGACTCGGCGTCCGGGTGTGGCCGCGCCAACAACCTCGGTAGGGTATCCTTCGTCCATGCTGTCGCTGAACCCGTGTTGAGCGGCTCAGGCATGTGCCGGATGGAGGAGGAGCCAATGAAGGAGTTCACCGCCGACGACCTGTCGGAATTCGACGGCAAGGACGGCCGACCGGTCTACGTTGCGTACAAAGGGATCGTGTATGACGTGACCGAGAGCGCCATGTGGGGAGACGGTGACCACGAGGCGACGCACTCGGCGGGTATGGACCTCACCGAGGAGCACGAAGATGCTCCGCACGACGTCTACGTGACGGACTTCCCGGAGGTCGGCAAGCTCATTTAGCGTGCACGGGATTGGCTGCGTCTGCGCCCGACCAACGGGCGACCCATGCGGCCGACACGACTACGCACAAGACGCGAAGAGCGCAACCGTCTCGACGTGGTACGTCTGCGGGAAGAGGTCGACTGGCACCGCGCCGACAAGTCGGTACCCCGACCCGGACAGCGCGCGAGCGTCACGCGCGAGCGTCGCTGGATCACACGAAACGTACACGATCCTGGACGCGCCCGTCGCCGCGATGCCTCTGATGTCCGGGGTGGCGAGCCCGGTTCTGGGCGGATCCACGAGCACCGCGTCGAAGCGTCCGATGTTGCCGAGGCTGTGTGCGGCGTCGCCAGCGATGACCTCGGCGTAGCGGTTGGCCGTCTCCAGGTTGCGTCGAAGGTCCCTGAGGGCGAAGCCGGAACCCTCGACCGCCGTGACGGACCGCGCGTCCTCGGCCAGGGGAAGCGTGAACGTCCCCACTCCGGCGTAGAGGTCAAGAACGTCATCGGAGGCGTCTGAGGCCGCCGCCCTACGTGCCTCATCTACCAGGATCTCGGCGGCACCCGTATTGACCTGGAAGAAGGAAGGTGCCGAGACCGCATACGTGAGTCCGCCGAGCGCCTCCCGCCAGAAGCCTCGCCCTGAGAGCACTTCCGCGTTGGTCGCTGTGTGGCGCTCATGCACGTCCTTCGCGAGCACACGGACGACACTGGTGGCCTTCACCGAGTCCTTCAGCGTTGTGGCTACCGTCCCACGGGGGAAGGCCGACGGGGGAGTCCACAAGGCGACTTCGACGTCGGAGGTACTCGCTGCCACCCTGAGTCCGACGCGACGTATCCCCAGATCTTGCGTTCCGGAGGCGTAGCGCAGAGCTCCAGCGAGGCGGTCCGGTGCCCTCTGATACGCCTCCGGCAGAAGCAGACAGCGCCCGATCTCCAGGACGTCTTCGCTGCCGAGGCGATGGTAGCCGAGCCTCAAGGGGCCGTCGGAAAGCGGGACGAGCTCGATCTTGTTGCGGTACCCGTAGGTCAGGGGTGAGGGCTCGCATTCAGCGACGATGTCCGGAGTGGGAATGCCGCCGATACGCTCGAGCGCGTCCGCGACGATGCGCTTCTTGGCCAGCAGCTGCGCGGGATAGGCGACATGCTGCCACTGGCACCCGCCGCACGTTCCGAAATACGGACACGGCGGCTTCACGCGATCGGGCGAGGGCTCCACGATGCGTGTCACCTTCGCGGACGCCCAGCGCTTCTTCTCGGCAAGGATCTCGATCTCGACCTCGTCGCCCGGGCAGGTCTCGTGGACGAAGACCACTCGCCCGTCGGTAAGGTGGCCGATGCCCTCGCCACCGCTCGCCAGGCTTTCGATGCGTACCATGCGCGCTCCGCCGTCCGTGGCTACCAGGCCTCACAAGATGCCGGACGTGTCTAGGCAATCGTACCCGCTTGCGACGTGCGGACGGGGTTTCAGCATCCAATGCCTACTGCCGATAAGAACTGCGTAGGCGAACCGCGATGAGGGCCGCGGCTGCAAACGCCCTGCGCGGACGAAGGAGGTTGTCGCCGGTGTCAAGCAAGAAGGTTCTTGTTGTGCACGACGACGCGAGCTATGCCGAAGAGGTCAGGCGCTCTCTTGCGGACGCCGGCCTGGACATGCAGGTCATTTCGGCGCTCTCGGGGCCGCGTGCGCTCAGCATGATGGGAACGATCACTCCCGACATCGTGATCGCCGATGCGGAGTTGCTCGGCATGGATGGGTATGCGCTTACGGAGCAACTGAAGTCGGAGACCACGACATCGTCTGTCCCTGTCGTGATCGTTGCGATGCAGCCGACGGAAAGCTCGGCCCTGCGCGCCCGACAGGTCGGCGCCTCGGCCCACCTCCCGTCGGCCGGCTCGATGGAACTGCTCGTCTCCAAGGTCGCGTCGCTCACCGATGCCGCTGCGCTCGTGGGCGGCGCGCAGGCGCAAGTCACGCCGTCTCCGGCTCAGGCCGCAGATCTGCTCTCCTCGATACCCGAGGTGACGCCGGCGCCCCAGCCAGTTCCCGCGGTCAGCCCGACCTCGGTCGACGACGCGGGCGTTCCGTCCAACGGAGGTGCCTCCCGCCGGTCGGGTGAGGGTTCGCTGGGAGCTGCGGGTGACCCGAACAGGGTGCATGCCGCGCCGACCCGCGAACACTACATGGGCGTACCCGACATCACGATCGGTGAGGGTGAACCGCCCGCCTGCGACGGCATACCGCATATCGACGAGCTGTTGCGCACCATGGTGGACAGGGGTGGCTCCGACTTGCACATCACGGTCGGGAGCCCGCCTGGCATCAGGCAGCGGGGCGAGCTCGCACCGATCGAGAACGTCCGTACGCTGACGCCGCGGGACACGATGGATATCATCCTCGGCCTGCTGTCCGAGGAGCAGCGACGCAGGTTCGAGACGGAACTGGAACTCGACTGGGCGTACAGCATTCCGGGCGTAGCGCGATTCCGCGCCAACGTGTTCCAGCAGCGCAACTCCATGGGCGCCGTCTTCCGCGTCATCCCCATCGAGATCCCGACCATCGAGGAACTCGGTCTGCCGAAGGTCTGCATGTACTTGGCTGATCGGCCGAGAGGCCTGGTTCTCGTCACCGGGCCGACTGGCTCGGGCAAGTCGACCACCCAGGCGGCGATGATCGACCGGATCAACGAGACACGGCCGCTGCATATCGTCACGATGGAGGACCCGATCGAGTTCGTACATCGGAACAAGAGGGCGTACGTCAACCAGCGCGAGGTCGGCGAGGACACCCACTCGTTCGCCTCCGCGCTCAAGCGGGTGCTGCGTCAGGACCCGGACGTCATCCTCGTCGGGGAGATGCGCGACCTCGAGACGATCCAGGCAGCTATAACTGCTGCCGAAACCGGCCACCTCGTCCTGGCGACCCTGCACACGACGGGCGGTCCCGCGACCGTCGACCGAATCATCGACGTATTCCCCCCGCATCAGCAGTCGCAGGTTCGCATGCAGCTCTCCACAACGCTGGAAGGCGTGCTCTCTCAGACACTGCTGCGCTCGACCGACGGCCGAACGCGCGTGATGGCGATGGAAGTCATGCTCGGCACACCCGCGATCCAGAACCTCATTCGCGAGGGCAAGACTCACCAGATGCCGACGATCATCCAAGGCGGCGCGGCGCTGGGTATGCAGACGCTCGACCAGGACTTGAAGCGACTGCTCCAGTCAGGGCAGGTCACCTTCGAGGAGGCCGTCAGCAAGGCTGAGAACCCGCGTGAACTTGCCCAGATGGTGGGAAGAAGGCTATAGGACGGCGTGCGGGCGCGCCGGGCGCGCCAGTGATGCATTCGTGAACGCGGCGGGCCGGAGCCCGCCGCGTTCTCTATGGAAGGACGGGTTGATGGACACCGTGAAGGTACGATGGTCTTCGAATCGGCAGTTCGTTGGATGGAACGAACGTGGCCACGGCGTCGTGATGGATGCACAGGCGGGGTCCAAGGGAGAGGGCACTGGCCCGCGACCGGTGGAACTCGTGCTGTACGCCCTGGGTGGGTGCACGGCCATGGACGTCGTCTCGGTGCTCGAGAAGAAGCGACAAGCAGTCGATGGCGTCGAAGTGGTGGTGACCGGCACGCAGCGGGAGGACGGCTACCCACATTACTACGAGACCGTGCACGTGGAGTACATCGTGAGCGGGCGCGATGTCGATCCTTCGGCCGTGGCGCGGGCGATCGACCTCTCGGAGAGCAAGTACTGCTCGGTGAAGGGGATGTTCGGTGCGCAGGTAGACGTCACGACGTCGTACCGCGTCCTCGACTCCTCGGCAGAGCCGGTGTGACGCGAGTCCTTGCTTGGGTGACAATACCGCGCATGAAACGACTGCATCGCTCGCGCGATCCGCTCACCGCGACGAGGGCGTGCGGATGAACGCCGCCGTCCTCATACCCGTATTCAACGAGGAGTCCACGGTCGGCGGCGTCCTCGACCAGGTGCGGATGCACTTCGACGGAACGATCACCGTGGTGGACGACGGGTCCACGGACCGAACGCCGGACATCATTGCCGCAAGATCCGACGTTCACGTGGTGACATTGCCGCACAACTGCGGATATGGATGCGCGCTCGCGACGGGCTTTGCCGACGCGCGCGAGAGCTCCGTGGACAGCCTCATAACCATGGACTGCGATGGGCAGCACGAACCGGCGCATATCCCCCAGTTCTTCGCTGCTCTGACCGAAGGTGGGGACGTGATATCGGGTAGTCGGTACCTCCCGCAAAGCCGCGCCGTCGGCACGGCTCCAGGGAGGCGACGCGAGGTCAATCGGATAGTCACCGAGACGGTCAACAGCGTGACCGGCTGGGGTATCACGGACGCCTTCTGCGGCTTCAAGGCGTACCGGCTCGCAAGTCTCGATGGCATCGAGCTGGCCGAGGCTGGCTACGCCATGCCGCTGGAGCTGTGGGCCAAGGTCTATCGACGTGGGCTGTCGGTCAGAGAGATCCCCGTGGAGCGCATCTACTGCGACTACGACCGGACCTTCGGCACAGAGCTGGACGACCCGCTGTTGCGCCTCGAGTACTACCTCGCCGTGTGGCACCGTGCCCTTCAGGAGGCATGATGGACGTCGTCTGCATCGGCGCTCACCCCGACGACGTGGAGATCGGCATGGGAGCGAGTGTGGCCAAGATGGTGCGGGAGGGTCTCGCTGTCGCCATCGTCGATCTCACGAACGGCGAACCTACCCCACGAGGAACGCCCGAGGCACGCATGGCCGAGGCGGCGAGTGCGGCACGGATACTGGGCGCGGCGGAGCGCAGGACGCTCGCGCAGCCGAACCGCTACCTGTTGGACACGATCGAGGCGCGAACGGAACTCGCGGAGGTGCTGCGGGAGCTGCGTCCGACCCGTCTGTTCGTCCCGTATGCGCTCGACGCCCATCCCGACCACGTCGCCGCTCACGACATAGCGATGGCCGCTCGCTTCTACGCCAAGTTCACGAAGACCGACATGACGGGCGAGCCGCACTATCCCGAGCGTGTGTACGAGTACATGGCCGTCCACATGCGTATTGCTACAGAGCCAGCGTTCGTGCTCGACGTCTCGGACGAGCTGGGTCTGAAGCTGGAGGCGCTCGCCGCCTACGAATCGCAGTTTGCCGCCAATGAGACGAACCGAGGCGTTGTCCCGATGATCGAGCAGACCGCGCGGGAATGGGGCTCAAAGATCGGCACGGCTGCTGGAGAGCCGTTCTTCACGCCCGAGGTCGTCGGGATCCGCTCCGTCCGGGTCCTGCTGTAGGCCGGGCTGGGTTACCGCATGCCAGACGACATCCAGACCTTCGCGACGCCTGAACCCGGCGAACTCCTTGCGGTCCCTCCCCGCGAGTCGTGGAAAGCACTGCTCCGTGCCAACGCCGCCGCGGCGGACGTGTGGGATTTCGAGGTTGCGGGCGCTCCTATACGTGAGACACGTCGGGCGGCGCGCGCCGAGACTCTGTCCGCGGGGGCGGACTTCACAAAGCGCATCGACACACTGGGCGCTGGGATTTCCGGCGAAATCTGCGGACCTGATGGCCTCATCGTGGCGACGGGACATCAACCTCAACTGTTCCACCCGGGAATCTGGGTGAAGAACTTCCTCGTGGACCGCCTTGCGGTTGAGGCAGGGGCCACGGGCATCGATTTCGTTGTCGATTCTGACGCGTTCGACGTGCTCGAGGCCGCCGCTCCGTGCATGCAGCCTCGGATCCACCGGTGTTCAGCGGCACTCGCCAGAGCGACGAAGGACGCTTGCTTCGCCTGCATGCCGGCTCCCACGTCGGAGGTCATCGACACGTTCTGCGCGGAGGTTGATTCGCTGCTGGAGACGCTGTGCTCCTCCGAGCCGAGAGAGAACTTCGACGTGTTCTGCGAGGCGATGCGTCACGCAGCGTCCGCGGCGAGGACGCTGGGCGAGTCCGTCACCTTCGCTCGGCGACTCTACGAGTCGCCGGCTCGAACAAGCTACCTCGAGCTACCGGTGACGTCCGTCGGCGGCTCAAGGGCATTCGCGGCGTTCGTGCTCGACATCGCCACCAATGTGGAGAGGTTCGCGGCAGCGTACAACGGCGGGCTCGGCGCGTTCAGAGAGGCGACGGCGAGCCGCTCGAGGGCGCAGCCGTTCCCAGACCTCGACCGGCACGGCGGGCGCTACGAATTGCCCTTCTGGGCACTCGGGGCGGGCAAGAGAGCCACTGTATGGGTCGAGCAGATCAGCGGTGGGAGGATCCTGTTTCGGGCCGATGACGAAGTCGTCGGCCGGTTCGACGGACAGGACGTCGAGTCATTCGTCGCATCGACGAAGGGCCTCGGGCTCGCACCGAAGGCGCTCACGCTCACGATGTTCGTTCGTGTGTTCGTGGCCGACCTCTTCGTTCATGGAACTGGTGGCGCGCGATATGACCGGGTGACCGATGGCGTGATCCGCAGCTACTACGGGATCGAACCTCCGCCATTCGTCGTTGCGTCCTTGACCGAACGGCTGCCGCTCGAGGCCGACATCGTGACCGACCAGCAGGTCTCGGTGGCGCTCGAACGACTGAACCGGTTCGAGCACAACCCCGACGCGATGCTCGACCTGGCAGACTTCACGGATTCTGCTGAGGAGTCGCGAGCGCGCACCTTGGCGGCTGAGAAGATGGAGCTTACTGCCGCTATCGCGCGTCCTGGCGCCGATCGCAAGACGTTGGGCAGCCGGATCAGGGAAGTGAATGACGCATTGCGCGAAGTGCTGGTGCCGCTGGGCCAAGAGCTCGCGCGAGCGGTCGAAGAGTTGAGGGCCGCTCGCGACGCGTCGGAGATCCTCGAGGACCGGACGTATCCCTTCTGCTACTGGGACCCCCGTGCGATCGCCGAGATCGCGCGCCGCGGACAGTAGGCAGGGCTTGCTGGTCGCTTCGGCACGGGCGCTGCTATCATGTGCGAGCGTCTGCCGGCTGAGTGGAAAGGAAACGGGATGTCCGTTCCGGTTGTTGATCCCGACACCTGCACTGCATGCGGGACCTGCTCGGACGAGTGCCCGAGTGGCTGCTACGACGTCGAGGATGTCGCCGTTCTCGCCCGTCCCGAAGACTGCACCGAGTGCGGGATCTGCGTGGACTCGTGTCCGAGCGACAGCATTTCGATGGACTAGACCGCTGACGGATCCATGCGTCAGAGCGGCACCGTGGGGGCCCGGACCTAGTCCGGGTCCGCTGTCGTGATGGCGGCACGCTCTCTAGCCGCGTCTAGCCGCGGGGTCCCATCCGATCTTCGACGTAGAGCCGAGGCTCCGTTCCATGCAGCAAACCCATGAAGCGCTTGTGGTGTGCCGAGTAGACGAAGACGCCCATCAACAACGCGAACGGCCAGTCAGGCTGCTGTAGCGCGAGGGCGACAAGCGGCAGCGTCAGTGCAGCCGCCACCTGCCCGGCCATCATGTACCGCGTAATGGCGATCACGCTGAGGCCGACCACCAGGACGGCGACGAAGTAGCGCCAGTCGTACGCCAGCAAGGCGCCGGCTCCCGTGGCCAAGCCCTTCCCGGTTCTCTCAAAATGCTTGGTGATCAGCGCCATCCAGAACGAGTAGTTGTGACCCACGACGCATCCGGCAACAACGGCTTGGGTGAGCACCGTCTTGGCCAGCAAAACGGTCGGTTCCTGCGAGCCGATCGGAACCGCGAGCGCTCCCAGCGCGACAGAAAGGAGCCCCGCGCACACGACCGGGACGAAGCCCTTGAGGGCGTCGGCCAGCATCGCTACCGCGAACCAGGTCCACGACCCCGTCGAACGTCGCACGTTCATGGCGCCGACGTTGCCCGTACCGTGCTGTGTGATGTTCTCGCCTGTCACTCCCCGCACGATGATGTATGCGAAGGGTATCGAGCCGATCAGATAGGCGGCGACGAACCCGACAGCCAGGTAGGGCCATGCCTCGGCGAACTGCTGGAGACTGACGCCGTTGTAGGGGACGAGGCCCATCTAGGGCCGCCTGGGCACGATGCACTCGATGGCTCCTGGCAGCATCTGGACGTCGTAACGCCGTTCCAAGAGCACCTCACCGTCTATTTGCGCCGGAATCGGCGAGTCGCACTCGATGGTGAGCGAGCGATGACACGACATGTGAACCGGCTTCATGCGTGTGTGTTTCCCCGCGACGACGAACGGCAGGCGAACGAGCGCGGCCGGTAGTGAGAGCGGGTCGATCATGCAGACGTCGAAGATGCCGTCATCTGGTACCGCGTTGGGCGTGATCCGGAAGCCGCCGCCGTACGTGGGGCCGTTGGTCACCGCGATGATGAGCGTGTCGTAGAGTGCCGGCTCCCCACCGTCGAACGCGATCGTCATGGGGAAGCTGCCGAGTTCACGGAAGAGGACGTGCATGAGGGCGGTGAGGTAGAGCCACAGACCATCCCGGCGTTTCGTGACCTTGTACTCCACAGCCTTGGCAGTCACCTTCGCGTCCAGACCGGCGGCGAAGCTGTTGTTGAAGTAGATCCCGTTGCACAGACCGACGTCGAAACGACGCCGTTCGCCTGTCGAAAGCTCGATTGCCGCTTTGGCGAGGTCCAGCGAGATGCCAAGAGTGCGACGAGTGTCGTTGCCCGATCCCGTCGGGAGTAGACCGAGCGCTGGGCGACGCTGTGGGGCGTGTTGCATGAGGCCGTTCAAGACCTCGTGGACCGTGCCGTCACCACCCGCGGCGACGACGACGTCGTATCCTCGTGCACGTCGTGCGAGCTTCTCGGCGTGCCCCATGCTCTCCGTGAGCACGGTGTCGTGATCGACGTTCGTAAGGAGCTGCTCGATGACGGGGACGAGGGCCTTCGTCTCGCCATGACGTGCTGACGGGTTGACGATGAGGAGCGTCTTTCCGACGGCCATCGTTGCCTCCCGGCCATATGAGCGGCTTCTGCGCACAGTCTAGCGTTGGCGCACCCAGCACGCAGCGGGACCGTATGCACGCGCAGGCGACCCTCGGCCGTTGGTCGTCCCCCAAAGTGTATGGTAGAGTGCGTGCTCGCTCGTATGCGCCCTCTTAGCCCAGGGGATAGAGCGTCTGCCTCCGGAGCAGAAGGTCGTAGGTTCGAATCCTACAGAGGGCGCCAGCGAACAAGACGAAGGGACCAGCCGTCCGGCTGGTCCCTTTTGAGCTAGGGGTGTGTGCAGCGCGGTGCGCTCGGATCGACGTCTAGTGCCCTTCGGCTCGAGCCTTTGCCACGGCGTCGATGACCTTCTTCGCCATGTCGTGCGGCACCTCTTCGTACGACTCGACCTTGATCGCGTATGAGCCGGTGCCGCTCGTTATGGAACGAAGCGTGGTCGAGTAGTGCACGACCTCGGCGTAGGGGATCGACGCGCGAATGCGCTGCCCACCGTCCTCCATGGGCTCCATGCCGAGTATGCGACCACGCTTGGACGAGATGTCGCCCATCACGGCACCGGCATACTCGTCGGGGACGTCGACTTGGAGAATAGCGATGGGCTCGAGCAGGACCATGTCGGCCTTCTCGGCGGCTGCCCTGAATCCGATGCGCGCGGCGGTCTTGAACGCGATCTCTGAGGAGTCGACGCTGTGGTAGCTGCCGTCGTAGACCGCGACCTTCACATCGACCATCGGGTACCCGGCGAGGACGCCTTCAGTCATCGTGGCCACGACGCCCTTCTCCACCGCAGGAATGAACTGTCTCGGGATCTTCCCGCCGACGATCTCGTCGAGGAACTCGAAGGCACCGCCCGGGTTCGGCTCGAGACGCAGCCACACGTCGCCGAACTGCCCGGAGCCGCCGGTCTGCTTCTTGTGGCGGCCCTGTGCCGACGCAGTTCTGCGGATGGTCTCGCGGTAGGGGATGCGTAGCTCCTCGAGTTCGGCCTCGACGTGGAAGCGCTCGCGAAGGCGAGCAAGGACGGCATCGATGGCCGTGTCGCCGAGGGCCGTGAGCACGGTCTGGTGCGTCTCCTCGTCGCGCCTCATGGTGAGGGTCGGCTCCTCGTCGACGATGGATTTCAGCGCAGTGCCGAGCTTGTCCTCGTCAGCTTTCGTCTTGGCAACGATAGCGACCGGGTAGAGAGGCTCGGGGAGAGGGAGCGGCGTGAACTTGACGTCGCCCTTCTGGGAGAGCGTGTCGTTGGTGAGCGTGTCGGCGAGTTTCGTGAGGATCGCGATGTCTCCGGCTGCGACGCCGTCCACGTCTGTCGTGTCCTTGCCCGTGGCCCTGAAGACGTGCGCAATGCGTTCCTTCTTCTGCGTGCGCGAGTTGGTGAGCTCGACTCCCGGTGCGAGCGTTCCGGAGACGACCTTCACGAAGTTGATTCGCCCGATGTAGGGGTCCGAAAGCGTCTTGAATACCTGCGCAACGGTCTCGCCCGACACAGAGAACGGGATCTCCTTGCCATCTGCCGTCTCCAGCGGACCGTGAGCCGTTGGCTGCGGGAAGAACCCGACGATCTCGTCCATGAGATCCTCGACGCCCTGTAGCGTCGTCGCTGATCCGACGAACACAGGAATGAAGATGCTCTGCGCAATCGCCAAGCCGAGAAGCTTGTCGAGCTCCTCCTGGCTGAGCCGCTCGCCTTCGAGGTACTTCTCCATCAGGTCGTCGTCCGCTTCGGCGACGAGTTCCGACAACTTGTCGCGCGCCGCTTCGGCGGCGTCGGACATGTCGGCTGGGATGTCGAAGACCTCTTCCTTCTCGCCCTCGTGGTGATAGGCCTTCATCCGGATGATGTCGACAACGCCTTTGAAAGCGGACTCCTGGCCGATGGGCAGCTGCAGGGCACCGACACGGTGACCGAACGCCGCATCCAAAGCCGCCATGGCGGAGTTGAAGTCGGCGTGCTCCTTGTCGAGTCGGTTGATGAACACCGCGCGGGCGATGCCCGTTTCCCCGGCGATCTTCCACAGCCGCCTGGTCTGTACCTGGGGACCAGAGACGGCGTCAACGACGAAGAGTGCCATCTCTGCGGCTTGCATGCCCGCGATGGCATCGCCGATGAAGTCGGCATAACCCGGGGTGTCGATGAGGTTGATCTTGATGCCCTTGTGAAGGACAGGGGCGATCGAGAGGTTGATCGTGAACTTGCGCCTCTGCTCTTCGGGGTCGTAGTCGAGAGTGCTGCTGGCTGCATCGACCGACCCAAGGCGCTTCGTCGAGCCGGAGAGGTAGAGCATCGCCTCTGCGAGAGACGTCTTGCCCGCACCGCCGTGGCCGACGAGAGCGACGTTGCGGACCTTGTCAGTAGGAAGGGCTCCCAAGTGCATCTCCTCCTCGGACGTACTTCGATCCACCAAGACAACGGGCCGGTCCCAGCCGGCCCGTCCTGTGCCGTGGGCAGCAGTCTACTCCTTCTAAGCCGGGTGAGGCACTGATAGAATGGCGCGCAGTCTGCAGCAATGAACACGGTGTCGGGAGGCGCGCGTATCGGACGCCGACACAGCTTCGATTCTACCCATCGGCGACACCCGCCCGTCGGACAGGAGAAGGACTTTTGTACGTAGCGGCCTACGAACCCAATGGCAATGAGACCGGACTCATCAAGACACCGAAGGGCGACATACGCATCGAGTTCTTCCCGAACGATGCGCCGAACCACGTTGCGGCGTTCATAGAGCTGGCTCGCAAAGGGTTCTACGACGGCACGAAGTTCCATCGAGTCGTCCCGGGATTCGTCGTCCAGGGCGGGGATCCACTGTCGAAGGCCGATGACCCGATGGTCGGGACGGGCGGGCCAGGGTATCGCCTCAAGGCAGAGTTCAACGCTCGCAAGCACCTCGACGGTACGCTGGCGATGGCCCGATCCGCAGATCCCGACTCTGCTGGGTCGCAGTTCTACATCTGTCTGGGGCCGCAGCCGGCGCTCGACGGTCAGTACACGGTATTCGGGCAGGTCATCGGGGGCATGGACGTCGTCCGTGCGATCGAGGTCGGAGACGTCATGCAGTTGGTCACGATCGACAACGCCGAGCAGGTCGGCTAAGGGGCATCTGGGTGGACGACGCTCGATTCGCCGAAGGACGCAAGGCATACGACGCCGGCGACTTCCGGACCGCTGCGAAGGAGTTCCTCGAGGCGCCGGGAAGCGGTCGCGATGGCAACGGCGCCGCCTACCATATGGCCGGCAACGCGCTGATGCGCCTTCGGCGATTCTCTGACGCGCTGACGGCGTACGACCACGCGCTCGAGGATGAGGTGTACGACAAGCACGGCGCCGTCTGCGCGAACCGGGCGTCCGCCCAAGCCGCGCTGGGAGACTACGCAGAGGCGATTCGGTCCTACGAAGCGGCCTTGGAGGACCCGGGCTACGCGACGGGCTACAAGGCGCTGCAGGGGATGGCGGGCGCGCTCCTCGAGATGGGCAAGGTCGAGGAGGCTGCAGGCGCGTACCGCCGGGCTGCCCTTGACGCTGGCAACCCCAATCCGGGCGCTGCGCTCGTCAACCTTGGCCTGTGTTTCATGGCGCTGGGCCGTCCGGCCGACGCTATCGAGGCATACCAGGCTGCTCTCGGGTTCGATGCGTATGCCGGTCGCGGGAAGGCACTCGCAAACCTTGGCCAGGCGTACGAGGCCCTCGGGCGCAACGCCGAGGCCGTAAAGTCATTCGACAAGGCGGTGAATCTCCACGGCCATGCGCTGTCTCCAGCGGCCATGACCGCGTACCAGGAGGCCTTGGCTGCGACGCAGCCGGACCACGAAGTCGTCGAAGGCTGGGCTACTGGAGAGCTGCCGCCAACAGTAGAGACGACGCAGGAGAGTGAAGGCTGGGATACGGGCGACCTGGCCGCGCTCGCTGTTGCCGGGGAGGGTGAGACGCAGGGAACCTACTCGGAGCCACCTGACATCGCGGCTCTCGGCGGTCCCGGCGCCGGCGTCGTGGACGACGACGCCGAGGTGCTCGCGTTCCTGAATCGGACCGACGACGAGATGCGCACCCGCGACCAAGAGGCGCGACGGGCCGAGCGCGTCGCGAAGCGCTCCGACACCGGCCGGTGGAAGCCGTTTGCGGCGGTTGCCGTTGCGGCCGTTCTGTTCGTGGCCCTCCTCGCCGGTCTGTTCCACAGCGGCTACGGGTGGCCGACGCAGCGCCAGACGACGCGCGCTCTCCTGACGGCTCAGAAGGAGGGGCGGGCGATCACTGCGTACTGGGTTGCAGTGCCCGCGCGCGACGTGAGCAAGGAAATGGCGAAGATTCCACCGATGAAGTCCTTCACTGTCGACAGCATCGACAGGAGTTCGACCGCATCGACCGCGACCGTGACCGTAGTGCCCCGCGGCGGCGCCGCTTTGCACTACCAGATATCCCTTCAGCGCGAGGGCGTCGGCTGGAAGGTCACCGGCATCGAGAACGATTGGAGCGCTTCGGGCGGCGGCTCGTAACGCCCGGCACTCACCCTCTTGTGGCTGGAGCGAATCCAGGCCAGAACGGGAGCCACCACCCTTAGGCAAGGAAGGATGGAGCGTGGATCAGCAGACGTACGTCATGATCAAGCCCGACGCGGTCTCGCGAGGACTCGTCGGGGTGATCGTCAGCCGGTTCGAGGCCGTCGGGCTCACGATCGAGCGGATGGAACTCGGCCCTGTCTCACCCGAGGAGGCGGCCGCCAACTACGCCGAGCACCTCGGCAAGCCTTTCTACGAGGGGTTGATCGCGTACATCACCTCCGGACCCGTCGTGAAGATGGTGGTATCGGGTCCCGATGCCGTGCCGATCTGCCGCAAGCTGATGGGAGTCACGAATCCGGCGGATGCGGCGCCTGGGACGATTCGGGGAGACTTCGGTCTGACCATGGATGCAAACGTCGTTCACGGCTCCGATTCGCCTGCATCGGCCGACCGAGAGATCGCGATCTTCTTCGGCTAGCGTCCGGCGCCTGCTCAAGGGTGCTTCGACCCTCGAGCGTCTTTCCGAAGGTTCGCCGAACCGACCCGTTCACCGATTCACAGACACCGTTCGAAGCCCGGATTGAAGGACACGGGGGACCGCGCGTAGAATCTCCGCACACTCTCCACTGACAGACTGGGAGGCCGGGTGGCCAAGGGGTTGTTCAGGGGTGGCGTGCACCCGCCGGAGCGCAAGGAAGCGACGCGCGAACGACCCATTGAGCGTCCGCCGTTGCCGGCGCGACTCGTCGTGCCGATGAGCCAACATCTCGGTGCGCCGTGCCAGCCGCTCGTCGCAGAAGGCGACGCCGTGCTCCGCGGCCAGGTCATTGGGGACGTGGACGCGATGGTGAGCGCACCCGTTCACAGCCCCGTGAGTGGCTACGTGACAGGCATCGTGAAGGTCATGACGCCATCCGGCATCCCGGTGACTGCTGTCCAGATCGATGTCTCACGCCCTCAGGACATGGACGACTACGTCGAGCTCCCCCTCAAGGACTCAGCGCGGGACATGGCGAGAGCCGCGGGACTTGTCGGACTCGGTGGGGCGGCTTTTCCCACACACGTGAAACTCAACCCGCCTGCCGGCATGCCGGTCGATACGGTCATCGTCAATGGTTGCGAGTGCGAGCCCTTTCTCACGTGCGACGAACGCCTGATGATCGAGCGTCCCGAGGCGATCGTCGAGGGCGCCCGTCTTCTCCGCGACACCGTCGGTGCACGCCGAGCCGTCATCGGGGTCGAGGACAACAAACCGGAGGCGATCGCGCGGCTCCGCGAGGCCGCGGCGGGAGAGATCGACGTCATCACGCTGCCTACACGCTATCCCCAGGGCGCTGAGAAGATGCTCATCCAGTCAGTGCTCGGAACTGAGGTCGGACACGGCAAATTGCCCGCGTCCGCGGGGGCATTGGTCTCCAACGTGGGCACCGCCGCAGCACTGGTCGACGCCGTAGAACGCCGCCGGCCACTCATGGAGCGTGTCGTGACGGTGACCGGCGGGGTCAAACGTCCGGGCAACTACCTCGTCCTCATCGGTACGCTCGTCTCTGACCTCATTCAGGCCGCGGGTGGACTCGAGGAGGACGTTGACCGGGTCATAGCCGGAGGTCCCATGACGGGGTTCGCCCTCGGCTCGCTCGATGTGCCGGTCGTGAAGGGCACCTCGGGCATCGTGGCGCTGAGGAAGGGTGAGGCCGGACCGTCGCTCCTGGGCGACCAGGCGTGCGTACGGTGCGCACGTTGCATGCAGGCGTGCCCGATGTCCTTGCAGCCCTGGGCGATCGCCAGCGCGGCTGATCGGCGTGACTGGGATACCGCTGAGGCGTTCCATGCCCTCGACTGCATCGAGTGTGGTTCGTGCACGTACGTGTGCCCAACCCGGCGGCCGCTCGTCCAGCTCATACGTCGCTCGAAGCAAACGCTCATGGAGAGAGGGGCGAAGCTGTGACCGCTGAACCCCGCGAGGAGACAGGCCCGGCCCCCGAGAGTCTGGCACCGGTCATCCCTCTCCACGTCGCGCCGTCCTCGCACATCGTCGCTCCGGAGAGCGTGACCCACATCATGCTGTGGGTCGTCGGAGCGCTCGCTCCTGTCGCCATCTACGCCGTGTGGCTCATGGGGTGGGTCGCTGCTGCCGTCATCATCGTGAGCGTCGCAACCTGTCTCGCGAGCGAGTGGGGCTGGAACGCCATCTTCAAGAAGCCGCAGACGCTCAAGGACGGCAGCGCACTCGTCACCGGCCTCCTGCTCGCGTTCTGCTTCCCGCCCCGAACGCCCCTGTGGATCGTTTTCGTCGGCGGGTTCGTGGCAATCGTGTTGGCCAAGATGCTCTTCGGCGGTCTGGGCTGGAATCTGTTCAATCCGGCCCTCGTCGGCCGGGCCGTGGTGCTCCTCTCGTGGCTTGGCGTCATGAGCCAGACGAAGCCGTTCCCGGGGGGTTGGTACTCGGCCTTGACGGTGAGCGGCACGGGCGTCGACACGATCACAGGCGCGACACGCCTAGCGATCGCGTCCGCGGACAGGGCTGCGAATGGCGCGTACCACTTCGATCTGGCCGCGCAGTACGGGCCCTTGCTGTTCAAGAACCTGCAGGGCTGCATCGGCGAAGTCTCCGGCGCGCTGCTGATCCTCGGGGGGATCGTGCTGATCCTGAAGGGCATCGTCGACTGGCGCATCCCGCTCGGATACGTCGGTACCGTCGCAGTATTGTCGTGGGCGTTCGGCTCGGATCCGATCTTCAACGTGCTTGCTGGCGGCGTGCTTGTGGGCGCCTTCTTCATGGCCACCGACTACGTGACCTCACCGATGACGCGTGGTGGACGCCTCGTCTTCGGCGTGGGTTGCGGGGTCTTCAACATTGTGACGCGCTTCTACGGGCCGATGCCCGAGACGACCACGTTCGCCATCCTGTTCATGAACGGTCTCGCGCCGCTGATCGACAAGGGCTTCCAGCCGCGTACCTTCGGCTGGACCCGTGGTCGAAAGGCGGCGAAACCGAATGCCTAGGAAGGGCTCGTCGAGTCTTCAAATAGTCGTCTCGCTCCTCGTGGTGTGCGTTGTCGCAGCGGGGGGTCTCGCACTCACGTACGCCGTGACGAAAGACCGCATTGCCCAGCAGGACCAGCTGGCCAAGGAGAAGGCACTCAGCGCTGCCGTTCCTGGCGCCGAGAACTTCGAGACTCTCGGCACGGCTGCGGTTTCCACGGCGCAACAGGCGGCGGGCGACGTCACGGTGTATGGAGTCTACAAAGGGACGTCGGGACAAGAGACCGTCGGCTACGGCGTCGAAGTAGGTCCGCGCGGGTACGGCGGTCCCATCCGCATGGTTGTGGGTCTGGATAGGAACGGGAAAGTCCTGGGCGTCAGCATCGTCAGCATGAACGAGACGCCCGGTCTCGGGTCACAGATCGTCGAACGTGCCTCGTTTCTGAGGCAGTTCATCGGGATCGATGCCGAGACTGCTCAGGCCGATGTGAAGAAGCTCGACATGATCACGGGCGCCTCGAAGTCGTCCCGAGGCGCGCGGAACGGGGTCCTGGCGGCAGCGGCGATCTACACGGCACTCCTCGAGAGCGGGACGGTCACTCAATGAAAGAGTTCAGGAGGGTGTTCCTCGACGGCATATCGCTCGAGAACCCGCTTACGGTTCTGATGATCGGTCTGTGTGCCACGCTCGCCGTCTCGACGAAGTTCGAGGGTTCCTTCTTCATGGGCATCGCCGTGATCTTCGTGCTCGTGATGAGCAATATCCTCATCGCCGCGGTCCGCAAGTTCACCCCCGACGAGGTGCGCATCCCGATATTCATTGTCATCATCGCGTCCTTCGTGACGATCGTGGACCTGTCGATGAAGGCCTTCGTGCCGTCAATCTACGCGTTCCTGGGCGTGTGGGTCCCTCTCATCGTCGTCAACTGCATCGTGTTGGGCCGTGCAGAGGCGTTCGCGTACCACAACACCGTGTGGCTCTCCATCGCCGACGGGTTGGGAATGGGCCTGGGATACACGATCGTCATCGTCATGCTCGCCGCCATACGCGAGTTCGTCGGCAGCGGCAAGCTGATGTTTCTGGGCAACACGATCGTCGCCCTGCCGTCGGGCTACGCGGGCCCGAACATCATCCTGCTCTTCCCTGGTGCGTTCATCTTGTTCGGATTCGTCATCGCCGGCAGTCACGCGTTGAACCGAAGGGCTCGGGTCCGATCGGGCAAGCCCGAGCTGCCGCAAGAGAGAGACGCAGGTTGCGGGGGGTGCACAGCATGCAGCAAATGAGCTGGTTGACTCAGCTGGGGCTCCTGCTCATCGGCGCGGCCCTCGTTCAGAACATCTTGCTGACGAGGTTCATCGCGCTGTGCTCGTTCTTCGGCATCTCGAACTCGATGAAGACCTCGGTCGGCATGAGCCTGGCCGTCATCTTCGTCATGGTCATGGCCTCATCGGCGACATGGATCTTCTACTACGCCGTGTTGAAGCCGCTGGGTGTGGGCGAGTTCCTCTACATCCCGGCGTTCATCCTGGTGATCGCTGGCCTCGTGCAGTTCGTGGAGATGTATCTGCGCAAGTACGTTCCAACACTCTACAGAGCCATGGGCATCTACTTGCCGCTCATCACCACTAACTGCGCTGTGCTGGCAGCGGCGACCGAGTCCGTCAAGCCCGGCTTCTTCAAGATGAACATGCCCTACGACTTCAGCTTTGTGCAGGCGGTCGTATACACGCTCGGTGTTGCACTCGGTTACGGATTCGCTTTGCTGTGCTTCACGGCGCTGAGAGAGCGGCTCGACGTGGCTCCGACACTGCGCTCACTCAAGGGCGCCCCGATGTCATTCATCGCAGCGGGCTTGCTGTCATTGGGATATATCGGTCTCGGCTCGCTCTTCGGACTCTAAGGAGTCAATCGTGGACTGGGCACTCATAGTGAAGGCGGGGCTTGCTCTCGCTGGTATAGGGATTCTCATCGCGGTCATGCTCGCGACGGCCTCACGTAAGTTCCATGTCGACGTGGACGAGCGCGTCGAGCGCATTCTCGACGTGCTTCCTGGCGCGAACTGCGGCGCGTGCGGCAATCCCTCCTGTTTCGGTGCGGCCGAGGCTATGGCGGCCGAGCGTATACCGGTGACGTCATGCGTCGCGGGCGGCCAAGACGTGGCATCGGGAGTGGCCCACGTGTTGGGTCAGGACACGCCCTCGGTCGAAACGGTCGTCTCGGTCAGGCATTGCGGCGGAGGCACGAACGCGAAGCGTGCGTTCTCCTACAGCGGCGCGACGTCCTGCAATGTGGTCGCGAAGCTGAGCGGGGGAGACCTCGTGTGCCCGGCGGGGTGTTTCGGCTACGGCGACTGCGTGACCGCGTGCCCTTTCGACGCCATGTCGCTCGATGAGCGAAACCTGCCGGTGATCGACCTGGCCAAGTGCACCGGCTGCGGGATATGTATCGCCGAGTGCCCAAGATCTGGTTCGGGATTGCTCGAGCTCGTCACTGACGAGGGTGCGGTCGCCGTTCGCTGCTCTTCGCACGACAGGCCCAAGGAGCGCAAGGGGTATTGCTCGATGTGCTGCATTGCGTGCAAGAAATGCGAGAAGGCTTGTCCTGCCGACGCGATCCACGTCATCGACTTGAACGCTGTGGTGGACTACTCAAAATGCACAGCGTGCGGACAGTGTGTGGCGGTCTGCCCGCAGTCGTGCATCGACATCACCGGCCGGCTCGCTCTGGCGCCGGCGGCGAGTATCGACGGATGCGCGAGCAAGGTCGACGGTTTCGTGCCGCTCGAGACGAAGGAACCCGTCGCCGCCGGGGTGCGCGACGACGCGTCGTGACACGCGGAGACCGCATCCTGATCCTCGTTGTGGCCTGCGTCACGCTGCTTAGCATCCCGTTCGTCTCGATGGCCTCGACGGCCCTGGCTGGCAAGGCGGACAGGGCCCTGGTCGACGCTCCCGGTGGTCGAACGACGCTGGATCTCTCCAGGGACGCACGCTACGAGATACAGGGACACCAGGGCGTGCTCTATCTCAGTGTTGTTGCAGGCGAGGTGAGGGCCGTTGACGCCGATTGCCCGGATCGCGTGTGCGTCCGCTCAGGAGTTGCTCGGCCCGGTCGACCGATCGTGTGTGCGCCCAACGGAGTGAGCGTTTCCTTGTCGGGCTCATCAAGGGACGGCGTGGATGCGGTCAGTCGCTGAGTCGAGCATCTCGCGACTGGCGCGCGGGGCCGTGCTGCTTGCATTGGCGGCTTCGCTCGGCCTTGCCGAATCGCTGTGGCTGCCCGCGCTCCCCGTTCCCGGCATACGACTTGGGCTTGCGAACCTAGCGGTGATCGTCGCGCTTGTGCTGCTGGGGCCGGCGGAGGCATTGTTCGTGTCGCTCGGCCGCGTCGTGATCGTGGGCCTGGCCACGGGCATGCTGTTCGGACCGATATCGGTCCTGTCTGCAGCGGGGGCCGCCGCCTCGTGGGCGGTCATGGTCGCGTTGCGTTCCCGCGGAGGTGCGTTCTCGGTCGTCGGCTGGTCTGTCGCCGGAGCTGCCGCCAGCGTGCTTGCGCAGCTCGTTGCGGCCGTATTCCTGACTTCTACGCCCTCGGTGCTGTCTTTGGCTCCACTCGCATTGGCGCTCAGCCTTCCCTCTGGTCTGGCCATCGGGTTCGTCGCCCGCCTGCTCATCTCCCGCATCTCCCGGCTGTCGGTCAGCTTCGTCGGGTAGAAGGGGGTGGGCGGCGTGGCGCCGCGCTTACCTGGTCGGGTAGAAGACCCGCGCGAATTGCTGTTGTGCGGGCGGTCGGAGGCGCTCACTGATGCGGCGCTCCTGGGGGTCGTCATGGGTGACGGCGGGCGGCACGGCGCACGGGAGCTCCTGGACAGGCACCCTATACCGGACGGTCTCTGGCGTGTGAGCGCCGAGGACCTGACGGATCTGTCGGGCATCGGTCCCGCGGGCGCGGCCCGTGTGCTTGCGTGCCTGGAGATCAGTCGCCGAGCGTCGACGTGGGGCGCGTCGAGACGGCCTTCGGTCTCCACGCCCGAGGACGTGGTGGCCCTCTGTGCGTCGCAGCTGCGTGGGCTGGATCGGGAGCATTTCTGGTCGCTCGCGCTCAACACGAAGAACCAGCTTGTCAGGTTGACCGAGGTCTCCGTCGGCAGTCTGAATGCCTCCATCGTGCACCCTCGAGAACTCTACAAGGACGCCGTGAAGGTGAGCGCGGCGGCGCTGGTCGTCGTCCACAACCATCCGAGCGGAGACCCCACGCCGTCCGGCGCCGACATCCAGCTGACGCGCCGCCTCGTCAAGGCCGGTGACATTCTCGGCATCGAACTGCTGGACCACGTCATCATCGGAGACGGCGGCGAGCATTCGAGTCTCAGGGACATGGGTTTGATGTGAGCCAACGTGGCGGTGTGCGAAAGCAAGCCGCGAACACACAGCGCAGGACCGCATAACGCCTGCCAGTTCTGCAGGAATCGCTATACTACACATTTGCGAGTCTTCGGCGGCCTGGTGACGCACGCTCGCATGAAGGCGGTATCTTGGAGCTGGCCATAGGCCGAAGCGGCTCAGGTCGGGTGTGAGGACCACCCAGGTGCGCCGTTTCGAAAGGAGAAGCGACCAGCTTGTCCCTTGTCGACATGTTCTTCAACTCATGGGGCGGCGACATGGCCGTCGACCTTGGTACAGCGAACACCCTCGTCTCGGTCCGCGGTCGCGGTATCGTTCTCATCGAGCCTTCCGTTGTCGCCGTTGAACGCGACACGAAGCGCGTGCTCGCTGTCGGCATCGAAGCCAAGCGCATGTTGGGCCGGACGCCCGGTTCCATCGTCGCTATCCGTCCGCTGAAGGACGGAGTCATCGCCGACTTCGAAGTCACCGAATCGATGCTCCGGTACTTCATCAACAAGACGCGGGTCAAGCGCTTCCCGTGGCAGCCGAAACCTCGCGTCGTTGTCTGCGTGCCGAGCGGTGTGACCGAGGTCGAGAAGCGTGCAGTCTTCGAGGCCACTGTGTCCGCTGGCGCTCGTCAGGCCTATCTCATCGAGGAGCCCATGGCCGCGGCGATCGGCGCGGGGCTGCCGATCCAGGAGCCGACGGGGAACATGGTCGTCGACATCGGTGGTGGGACGACTGAGGTCGCGGTCATCTCTCTGGGCGGCATCGTCGTTTCGGAATCGATCCGCATCGCGGGCGACGAGTGCGATGACGCGATCATCAACTACGTGAAGCGGCAGTACAACGTGCTCATCGGCGAGCGTACCGCTGAGGAGATCAAGTTCGAGATCGGCTCGGCATGGCCCATGCTCGAAGAAGTGGACGTTGAAGTGCGGGGTCGGGACCTGCTCTCAGGGCTGCCCCGAACGGTCAACCTCGAGTCCGAGGAGATTCGAGATGCTATACAAGAGCCCCTCGCAGCGATCGTCGCGGCGGTGAAGGCGACGCTCGAGCAGACTCCTCCAGAGCTTGCGAGCGACCTGATGGAGTACGGCATCGTCCTCACCGGCGGAGGATCGCTGCTGCGAGGGCTGGACGAGCGTCTGCGTCACGAGACAGGGATGCCCGTGCACGTCTCCGAGAGCGCGCTCACGAATGTCGTCGATGGGTCGGCACAGGCGCTCGAGGAGATCGACGCGCTGAAGAAGGTGCTACAGGGCGGCCGATAGAGCGTTCGGCAGGCCCCCCAGTTCATGCAGACATCGAACCCAGAGAATACGAGGGCGCGTCCGGCACTTCTGGTCGCGCTTGTCGTTGTGGCGCTCCTCCTCACGACTGTCTACTTCCGCGAAGGCGAAGTTGGCCCTCTCCACCAGAGCAGACGTGTGGTCATGGCCGCGAGCGTGCCCTTCGAGAAGGTCGGGGAGTTCGTTACCCGGCCGTTGCGGGCGGTCGGCTCGTGGGTATCGGGACTCGGGGTGTCTCGCGCCGACCTCACCTTGCTGAGGCGCCAGAACGAGGAGCTGAGGTTGAGGAACGCCGAGCTCGAGGAGGCCCGCCAGGAGAACGAACGTCTGCGCGCTCTCGTGAAATTCGTCGAGGCTCGAGGTCTGGAGTCGCTCGGTGCGCGCGTGATCGGCAGACCCGCCAACTCGTGGGAAGGGATTATCACCATCGACCGCGGGACGGCGGAGGGCGTCGAGCAGGGCATGCCCGTGATCGGGGAAGCCGGCCTGCTTGGGCAAGTCGTCGAGGCCGCTCAACACAGTTCACGCGTTCGTCTCATCACCGACCAGCGCAGCGGGGTTGCGGCAGTCGTACAGAGGACGCGCGTGGAAGGGATCGTGCGAGGGTCCATCGACCGGAGTCTGACCATGGACTTCGTGAGCAGAGACACATCGCTTCGGGCCGGCGACGTCGTGATCACTTCCGGCATGGGCGGCGTCTATCCTAAGGGCATCGTCATCGGCGAGATCGCGAGTGTGCGCAAGCAGCCGAACACCCTCGCCCCGCTCATCGGCGTACGGCCGACCGCCCGGCTGTCGGAACTCGAAGAGGTGCTCGTGCTCGTTGGCGCCGCGCCCGCGACGAATGCGGGCTCAGGGGAGTGAGGCGCGCCCTTCCGACATTGGCGGTTCTGGCCCTTGGGTTCGTCCTCCAGGTCGCCGTGGCGCCGTATCTCGCCATCGGGGACATCGTGCCGAACTTCCTTCTACTCGTCGTTGTGACGCTCTCCCTCGTCGAGGGCGCCGGCTGGGGCGCTGCAACGGGTTTCGCGGCGGGCCTGATGTTCGACCTCATCGGGACGGGGCCGGTCGGCCCCATGGCTCTCGTGCTCTCGGTCGTCGGATACGCGACCGGCACGTTGCAAGCGAACTTGTTCGCCGAAGGGTGGCTGCTGCCGCTCACGGTGCTCGGCGTGGCCAGCTTGACGGTCGAGTTGGCGTACTGGCTCATACTCGCGCTCCTAGGTCTCACGAGCGGGTTCTGGCACGCCTTCGTGACGGTGATGCTCCCCGAGGCTCTGTATAATGTCGCCCTAGGCCTGCTCATCTATCCGGTCTTGGCTCGCTTCTTGCGGCGTGACCGGCCTATAGAGACGCTCCGTCGTATCGGCTGAACCAGCCGATCTGCGATGGCTGACCCGCCGAAGGCGGCTGGGAGTCACCTTACGTGCCCACCTTCCGGCAGAGACTGAAACCCCGCTTCGCGGCGCTCGCACTCATCGTGCTGGGCGTTGTTGCCGTGCTCCTGTTGAGGCTGTGGGGCATGCAGGTCCTGTCGGGCCACGCCTACGCAACCCAGGCCGAGGACAATCGGATCCGCGAGATCACTCTGGAGGCGGTGAGGGGCCGCATCCTGGATCGCAACGGGGTTCCCTTGGTGACGAACCGGATGACCATGGCCGTTACGGTCTCGCCGACCGTGAAGGACGACGAGGAGATGCTCGCACGGCTCTCGAACGTACTCGGGATCTCCCTTTCCGAGATCCAGGAGAGGGTGAGCTCAACTCGGCTCGAGGCGCTCAAGCCGAGAACTGTTGCCATCGACGTGCCAATGTCCGTCGTCGCCTATCTGGCGGAGCACGAATCCGCGTTCCCGGGCGTCGAAACGCAACAGCAGGCCGTTCGGGAGTACCCGCAAGGCTCACTCGCCGCGCACGTGCTCGGCTACACAGGCGAGATCTCGGAGAGTGAGTTCAAGTCCCGGCCCGACCTGGTCGGATATGCCCTGGGTGACGTGGTGGGTAAGGCAGGTGCTGAGCGCCAGTTCGAACGCGTGCTCCAGGGCGATCGCGGATTCAAGCGCATCGAGGTCGACGCCTCCGGCAAACCGAAGGGCGTCATCGAGCAGGGCGATCCCATCCCCGGTCGCGATGTCGTGCTCACCATCGACAGCAAGGTGCAGAAGGTCGCCGAGCAGGCGCTGAAGACCGCGCTCGAGGACGCCCACGACCAGAAGTTCCCGAAGGCCCGAGCCGGTGCGGCGGTGGCTCTCGACGTCAAGACAGGCGAAGTGCTCGCCATGGCGAGCCTGCCGACGTACGACCCCGAGCTCTTCATCGGGGGCATATCCACCGCGAACTGGAAACGCCTCACCGCCAAGGGCAGCGAATACCCCCTCACGAACCGCGGGATCATGGCGCAGTATCCGGCGGCCTCCACCTTCAAGGCGTTCACCGGACTGGCCGGGCTCACGTACGGCGTGACGACCCCAGGTAGCACGTATGACTGCCAGGGCCGCTGGACCGACATGGGCGAGCAATGGCCGAAGTGGTGCTGGAACCACTCGGGGCATGGTCTCGAGACCTTCATGGACGGCGTGCGGGACTCCTGCGACGTGGTCTTCTACAACATCGGCTACAGCTTCTACAAGCGCGACAAGGAAGAGTTGCAGAAGTTCGTCCGCCGCTTCGGGTTCGGCAGTCTCACCGGCATCGACCTGCCCGGTGAGGCCGACGGCCGCGTCCCCGACGCCGCGTGGAAGCGCGCCTTCAACGAGAACTATCCCGAGTACCGGACCTGGCTGCCGGGCGACACCGTGAACGTGGCGATCGGGCAGGGCGACCTTCTCGTAACGCCGTTGCAGCTCGCGGCCGCGTATGCCGGCATCGCCAACGGGGGCGTTGTCGAGACCCCGCACGTGCTCAAGTCCGTGCTCGGCTCGGACGGCAAGGTGACGCTCGTCGAGAGGGCCAAGGCTGCGTTCCGGACCAAGGTCGCCAAGGGCGACCTTTCAACCATGAACCGGGCGCTCGTGAGCGTGACCGAGGACGGCACAGCGCGCGGTGCGTTCGCGGGTTTCGGCGTGACCGTCGCTGGGAAGACCGGCAGCGCGCAGGTTGCCAAGAAGGACGACTACGCGCTGTTCGTAGGCTACGCCCCCGCTGAGAATCCTCGATATGCGGTCGCCCTCGTCATCGAACAGGGAGGACACGGTGGCTCTGTGGCGGCCCCGGCCGCGCGCGAGATCCTGGCAGCCTTGCTCGACCAGCCCATCACGCACGTCCGCGCCACTGACGAGTCGAGGTAGTCGTGGAAGAGCGTTCCCGGCTGTCGTTCGTCAACGTCCCGCTCCTGGTGATCGTGACCGCTCTCGTGACGTACGGAACGGTCATCGTCCAGTCGGCAACGTCCGGCATGCCTGGCGGTGCCGGCCTCTTCAAGCGCCATCTACTCGGCATCGTGATCGGTATCTTGGCAATGCTCGTCACCTGGGCGATCGACTACCGCAAGTTCAAGGCGTGGCTACCGGCACTGGTTGCCCTGGACGTGCTGCTCGTTCTCTCGCCGAGGATCCCGGGCTTGGGCGACACAGCCAAGGGCGCAACGTCGTGGCTGCAGATCGCCGGCATCCGACTGTTCCAACCCTCAGAACCCGCGAAGCTGGTGACGATCATCGTGATGGCGATCGTCATATCACGGTTCGACGGAGTGATCGAGCGCCCCCGGGACGTTGCAAAGATCCTTGCCTTCCTCGGCGTCCCGCTCGTTCTCATCTTGTTGCAGCCTGACCTGGGCACCGGTCTGGTCTTCGTGGCAATCACGATGGGGATGCTGCTCATCGGTGGTCTGAAGGCACGCTGGTTCCTCGTCTTCGGCCTCGTCGGGGTTCTAGCCGTCGGCATCGTCTTGCAGGCCCATCTTCTCGAGAAGTATCAGGAGGACAGGCTGCTCGTATTCGTGGATCCAGCGAGGGACCCCCAAGGGGCGGGCTACAACCTGGAGCAATCGAAGATCGCCATCGGCTCGGGCGAACTGACCGGCAAAGGACTCCGATCCGGCACACAGGGCAACTTGAACTTCCTGCCGGAGCGCCACACTGACTTCGTGTTCTCGGTGCTGGGAGAGGAGCTGGGCTTCCTTGGCGCGGTGTTGCTCCTCGGCCTGTATCTCGCGCTCCTCATCACGGCTCTTGAGATCTCGGCATCTTCGAAGGACCTGCTGGGTTCCCTCATCGCGGCGGGGCTCATCAGCATGTGGGCTTTCCAGATACTGGAGAACATCGGCATGACCATCGGCCTCATGCCCATCACGGGCATTCCGTTGCCATTCGTGAGTTTCGGCAGCTCATTCATGGTCACCAACCTGGCCGGAACGGGTATGCTTCTGTGCGTGTGGGCGCGACGCCGAGCGCCTGAGAGTCAGCTGAGTGCCTGACGGAGGTGCGCGTGAAACTCCCATTCGACATCCGTGAGATCACGAGTGCGAGCAAGGATGCCCGAGAAGAGCGTGAGCAGCCGCTCAACGTCGCCGTGTTCCTCGACCCAGACGCACCTGAGGCCTTGGTCGAAGCCGTACGCGCGCGGCTGAGTCCGCAGACCTCGGCGGCCAGATTGCACATCGCGATGGCGGAGCCGGGTCTGAAGCTGACGCTTGCCCCAGAAGCCGATGCCGTCGTCGCGCTGATCGGGTCGGGCACGGATTCGATGCGGGCATCGGTGGAGGAAGCTCGGGAGCACTACGTGCCCACGGCGGCGCTGGCGCTCGGGTCTGACCGCGATGTGGTGTCGCGGCGCCTCGAGCACCCGCTCCTCGACACGCTCGTGGGCGAAGACGCAGAGCGTCTCGTGGACGATGACCTCGGTCCCTGGCTTGCGGATCGCCTCAGCGCGAAGCGGCTTGCCCTTGCCACCAACTTCGCCTTCATGCGCAAGGCCGTGGCCGAGGAGTCGGTCAAGGCGACCGCGTTCCAGAACGCGGTCATTGGCGTCGTGGCGATACTGCCTGGCGCGGACATGCCGCTCATGACCGCGAACCAGGCAAAGATGCTCTTGCAGATCGCTGCGGCCTACGGGCAGCCCCTCGGGAGCGAGCGCATCAAGGAACTGACCGTCGTCGTCGGCGGCGGGTTCGCGTTGCGGACGATCGCGCGCGAGCTGCTGTCGTTTGTTCCAGGTGTCGGCTGGGTCCTCAAGGGAGGCATCGCATACGCGGGGACGTTCGCGATGGGCGCCGCGGCCATCGCGTACTTTGAACGTGGCGCGGACGTGGGGGAGGTTCTGCGCGAGGCACGGGTCGCTCGTGACAGGGCGATGGCGGAGGCCCGTGCGCGGATCAAGCGGGAGAAGCGGGCGCAGCGGCGCTCTGGGCCGGTGACGATGTACGCTCCAGCGGTCGGCACGCAGGCGAACACTGCGCTCCCTGGCCCCGATACCGCCGCGCCACAGGCCGCTGTCTCCGATCCGGCGGGTGCCGGTGGTATCTGACGCGAACTGGACGTCCGTCGAGCGGCTCCTGTCGAACGTCGAACGCCCATCTCGCTACATCGACTCCGAGTGGGGAGCGCGCCGAGATCCCGAGGCCGGGTATCGGGTAGCGCTCGTGTATCCGGACGCGTACGAGATCGGCCAGGCGAATCAGGCGATCGCCATCCTCTACGACGTGCTCAACTCGCTTGAGGACGTGGCTGCTGAGCGAGCCTACGTCCCGTGGATGGACATGGCGGACGCCATGCGCGCCTGCGACGTCAGACTGAGCACCCTTGAGACCTCGCGGCCCCTCTCCACGTGCGACATGGTCGGGGTCACGCTGCCCTACGAGCTGACCTACACGAACGTTCTCGAGGTTCTCGACTTGGCCGGCATACCCTTGCGTGCGTGCGACCGAACCGAAGGCCCCTTGGTCATCGCGGGTGGGCCGTGTGCCTTCAACCCGGCGCCGTTCGCACCGTTCTTCGACGCCATACTCATCGGCGAAGGGGAAGAAGCGGTCGTCGACATTGTGGCCGCGCATCGGGCGCAGAAGGCCCGGGGAGCGAATCGCCGGGAGATCCTGCAGGCGCTCGCGAGCGTTGAGGGAGTGTACGTGCCGGCGGTGCACTCCGAGGGAGGTGGCGACGGCGGCGGCGCGCGGCCCGTCCGCAAGCGGGTACTGCGCGACCTGTCCTGCCACGCGGCGCCGACGTGCCCGATCGTGCCGTTCGCCGAAGTCGTGCACGACCGCTTCTCTGTAGAGGTCTTGCGGGGCTGCACTCGCGGCTGCCGGTTCTGCCAGGCAGGGATGGTGTATCGACCCGTGCGCGAGCGTTCCGCAGACGAGATCGTGCGTGATGCGCTCGCCGGCCTGGCCTGCACCGGCTATGACGAGGTCTCCCTGACCTCACTGTCGACGACGGACCACAGCTCCATCGAGGACGTGCTGCGGCGCCTGACGAGACGTCTCGAAGGCACCGGTGTCAACGTCTCCCTCCCGAGTCTGCGCGCTGACGCGTTCGGCGTCGAAATGGCCAGCCAGGCGGCGAAAGGTCGCAAGTCGGGCCTCACCTTCGCACCGGAAGCCGGTTCTCAGCGACTGCGCAACGTCATCAACAAGAACGTGACCGAGGAAGACCTGCTTGCGACCGTGACCCGCGCGTTCGGGGCCGGATGGAGACGGCTGAAGCTCTACTTCATGATCGGCCTGCCCACTGAGACGGACGATGACGTGCGGGCCATCGGCTCTCTCGTGCGCCAAGTGCTCGATGCCGCTCGCCACGCTGTTCCTGAGAACGACAGCGGATCGGTACGACTTGCGGTGTCCGTCTCGACGTTCGTCCCGAAGGCGCACACGCCCTTCCAGTGGGAGGCGCAAGCTTGCCTGGATGAGATCCTGCGCCGTCAGGAGGTCTTGCGTTCTTCCATGCCGAGAAGAGGCGTAGAACTCTCTTGGCACGACGCAGAGGTCTCGTCCATAGAAGGGGTCATGGCGCGCGGAGACGACTCGATTGCCGACGTCATCGAGGTCGCGTGGCGCAAGGGGGCGCGTTTCGACGCCTGGACCGAGCGCTTCGACCTGTCACTGTGGCGGGAAGCCTTTGCGGAAACAGGCGTCGACCCCCTCGCCATCGCCCAGCGGGAACGTGACCGCGACGAGGCGCTGCCATGGGACGTCGTCTCGTGCGGCGTGTCAGCCGAGTACCTCTGGCAGGAGCGGACGAAAGCGCTCGCGGGGGAAACGACGCCGGATTGTAGCTTCGACGGCTGCACGGGCTGTGACGTCTGCGGCGACCTCGGGGTCGATCTCGTGCTGAGCGGGACCAGGCGTGGCTAGCGGGGTCTTCCGGCTGCGCGTGATCTTCCGCAAGGCGGGGCGGTTGCGCTGGCTTTCGCATCTGGAGGTCACGCGAACACTCGAGCGCGGAGTGAGGCGCGCGGCGTTGCCCTACGCGGTGACGCAGGGCTTCAAGCCGCACATGAGGATCGCGTTCGGCCCGGCTTTACCGGTCGGCACCGGAGCAGAGCGCGAAAGCTTCGACGTATGGCTGACCCGCTACGTCCCGGCCGGCGATGCGCTGGAGATGTTGCGGGGCGCCCTGCCAGCGGGACTGGGACCCGTCGACGCTGTCTACGTATCTGCATCGGAGCCCTCACTATCGGCCGGCGTCCATATCGGGGTGTACGATGTACGCGTCGAAGGAAGGGAGGTCTCGGCCGAGCTGGTACAGGCGGCGCTCGAACTGATCTGTTCTGCAGGAACGCTCGAGGTAGAACACAGGCGCAAGACCAAGGTTTTCGATCTTGCGCGCAGTCTCCCGAAGGAGCCGCGCGCACGTGACTCGAACGCAGGGGTGATCGTCTCCCTGGCCGTTCGGATGGGGCCGGAAGGGTCCCTAAGACCTGAAGTCCTTCTCGAGGCCGCACTCTCTGCAGCTCACGTCCAGGGCGCCGTCACCATGGTGACGCGAATCGACACGCTTGGAGAAGTCGAGGAAGGCGTGTCGTCGCGTCCGGCGTGACGGGAGCGTTCACACGGTGGGCGACATAGCACGCGAGATGCTCATCTCGCACGATTCGAGCGAAACCCGGGTCGCACTGCTTGAAGACCGGGCGCTCGTCGAGCTCTACATCGAGAGACCGAAACGAAGCGTCGTCGGCAATGTCTACCTGGGCAAGGTACGAGACGTTCTGCCCGGGATGCAGGCCGCCTTCGTCGACATAGGGTTGGAGAAGAACGGCTTTCTGTACGTGGACGAGGTGGTCGCCCCCGAGGGTGTCGAGGGGCTCCCGAGGCGTGACATCCAGTCCTTGCTCCGCCCAGGTCAGCAGCTCATGGTGCAGGTGCTCAAGGACCCGATGGGCACCAAGGGCGCGCGCGTCACGACCGAGGTCTCCCTGCCAGGCCGTTTCCTCGTCCTCATGCCCTTCTCGGAGTTCATCGGCGTGTCACGCAAGCTTCCCGACGAGGAGCGCGATCGCCTCCACTCGGTGATCGAGGGTCAGGTGCCGTCCGGGTTGGGCGTGATCGTTCGCACGGTTGCCCAGGGTGTCGCACAGAAAGACCTGGTCGCGGACCTGGAGTTCCTGCTTCGATTGTGGAGACGCGTCGAGCATCAGTCTCGTGAGGGCCTCGCGCCGGAGGTCATCTACACCGAGATGGACCTCGCCCTGAGAATGGTCCGTGACGTGCTCTCCGACGATTTCCGACGTGTCTACATTGACGACAAGCCCCTCCACGAGAAGGTGGTCTCGTTCCTCAAGAAGACGTCGCCGCAACTGGTGCGGCGCGTCGAGCTCTACCGCGAACGCTCGCCCCTGTTCGAAACGTACGACCTGCAGCCGACGATCGACTCTGCGCTCAAGCGGACCGTCGGGCTGCCTTCTGGCGGCCACATCAGCATCGACAAGACCGAGGCCTTGACCGCGATCGACGTCAACACGGGCAAGTTCGTCGGCAAGCGCAATCTCGAAGACACGATCCTCAAGACGAACCTCGAGGCAGCCGCCGAAGTCGTTCGCCAGCTCAGGCTGCGCGATCTCGGCGGGATCATCGTGATCGACTTCATCGACATGGAGAGCGCGTCGAATCGCGCGCTGCTCATGGCGCGCTTCTCGGAGCACATAGGGCGCGATCGGACCAAGACGCGCGTCACGGAGATCAGCCGCCTGGGACTCGTAGAGATGACACGGAAGAACGTGACCGATGGCCTCTACGGGGTGCTCACTCAGCCGTGTCCGTGTTGCGGGGGCGAGGGTCGCGTTCTGTCCCAGACGACACGGCGCATCGCAGCGGAGCGTCGGATGCGCGAGATCCTCATGAATGGGAAGTCCCCGGCCTACTTGATCGGGCTCAACGCCGAGACCTACGAACTCGTCATGGCGCCGGGCCGCAACACACTGGCGAGCCTGCGTGCCGAGACCGGCAAGCAGATCTCGATCGTGCCCGACGACGACATCGGTCCGACTGAGGTACGCGTCCTCATCGAGGGCAAGACGGGCGTGCTTCGCCGTGGCGCCGAGTAGTCCGACAGAAGGGCTGGTAGGTCGGTCGCGGAGTGCCGGGACGGCCGTCTGCAGTGCGTTGACGCTCCCCATGCCAGCTGTTAGCATATCTCCTCGCGCATCCAGGCCAGTGAGAGGTTTCCAGCATGTACGCTGTTGTACGGACGGGTGGTAAGCAGCTCCGCGTCTCGAAAGACGACGTGGTCGTTGTCGAGAAGCTCGATGCGGGCGTCGGCGACGCCGTGACGTTCGACGTGCTCATGGTCGCGGACGGTGACGCCGTGAATGTCGCGCCGGAGGAACTCGCATCTGCCAAGGTCACGGCTGAGGTTGTCGAGCACTTCAAGGGCGAGAAGGCCCTCGTATTCAAATTCAAGAAGCGCAAGGGATACAAGAGTCTCAAGGGGCACCGCCAGAATCTGACCCGCGTGCGCATCACCGACGTGGCCCTCTCGGCGAAGAAGAAGACGGCCAAGAAGGCGGCGCAGCCCGAGGCGCCTGAGGCAACCGAGCAGGTTGCTGCCGAGGCCGTCGAAGAGAACGCCTAGGGACCGCCCTGAGGCTATCAGGTAGTGAGGTAGGGAAGACTCATGGCACATAAGAAGGGCCTCGGCTCGAGCAAGAACGGGCGCGACTCGAAGGCCAAGCGCCTCGGCGTCAAGCGATTCGCTGGTCAGGAAGTGACCGCGGGTTCGATCATCGTGCGTCAGCGTGGCACGGCGCTCAAGCCTGGCGAGAACGTTGGTATCGGCCGAGACGATACCCTCTTCGCGCTGGCCGACGGCGTTGTGGACTTCACGCAGGGCAAGGACCGCCGGGTCCACGTTCGACCGCACGAGGCATAGACGGAGTAACGCTCACGCGTAAGCGTGTCTCGAGCCCTCCACTCCCAAGAAGGGGCGGGGGGCTCGTTGTCTTATCATGGGCTGCGTTCGGCCCCAGAGCGCTCGGAGCCGCTCCGTTCAGCGTCCGGGACGTTGGGCGAGAACGCGCGCACGTCGTGGGAGGCGCCACCTCTCTTGTTCATCGATGAAGTCAAGATCAACGTCAAAGCAGGCGACGGCGGAGCGGGATGCACGTCGTTCCGACGTGAGGCCTACGTTCCGAAAGGCGGACCTGACGGCGGTGACGGGGGCCATGGCGGCAACGTGGTGCTGCAAGCCGACGGGTCGCTCTCCTCGCTCATCGACTACCGCTTCAAGCGACACTTCAAGGCGACGAGAGGCACGCACGGCAAGGGAGCCGTGCGGCACGGAGCACGCGGTAGTGACCTGGTCCTGAAGGTGCCCCTCGGTACGCTCGTGCGGGACCACGAGACGGGGGCACTCATCGCGGACCTCACGCATCAGGGCCAGGAGGCGATCGTCGCCGAAGGAGGGCACGGGGGACGCGGCAACATCCACTTCGTCACGCCCACGCGACGGGCTCCGGCATTCTCGGAGCTTGGCGAGCCAGCCCAGGAACGCTGGATCGAGCTGGAGATGAAGCTCCTGGCCGATGCGGCGCTCGTGGGCATGCCGAGCGTCGGCAAGTCGTCGTTGATCGCGCGTATGAGCGCGGCGAGACCCAAGATCGCCGACTACCCCTTCACCACGCTCGTCCCCAACCTGGGGGTGGTGAAGGCGGGTGACAGATCCTTCGTGGTCGCGGACGTTCCCGGTCTCATCGAAGGCGCCCATAAAGGTAAGGGACTCGGGCACGCGTTCCTCCGTCACATCGAACGCACGGCGCTCATCATCCATGTCGTCGACTTGACCGGGGGGTACGAGTCGCGTGATGTGCTCGACGACGTCGCGACGATCGACCGCGAACTCGAGCTTCACGCGCGTGAGCTCGAGGACCGCCCGCGCATGCTGGTGGGCAACAAGCGCGACATGCCCGACACCGCGGAGCCTTCCGAGCGCCTCGCGGCTTGGGCGGCGGAGGCCGGCATTGAGTACTTCCCGGTCTCCGCGGTGACGGGCGAGGGGATCGACCCGATGGTCAGGGCCGTCGCCGAGAAGGTCCACGAGCTCCGGGCGGCCGCCGTCGCGGCGGAGCCCGCGTTCGGGCGGGTCTGGTCTCAGGCGGACCGTGCAGACCGTGAGTTCGCCGTACGGAACCTAGGCGGACGAGTCTTCGACGTGACCGGCCGGGCCGTCGAGCGCATGGTTATCATGACCGAGATCGACAACGAGGAAGCCGTGGCCTTCCTGCAGAAGCGTCTTGTCAAGGCCGGCGTTGAGAAGGCACTGCTCGACGCGGGCGCCGTCGATGGGGACGAGATCCGTATCGCCGGAAAGTCGTTCGACTTCGAGACTGCACTCGCGTCCGATCCCGAGGTCCCGTTCATCGAGGACGAGGCCGACGCAGTGGCCGATGGGGCGGTACTGGAGTGAGCGTGTATTCGCGGGTGGTCGTCAAGGTCGGCAGCAGCACCCTGACGAAGCCGAGCGGCGGGCTGGACCACGCCTATATAGCGCAACTCGTCGAGCAGCTCTGTACGCTGAGAGCTGAGGGTGCCAGCCCCGTGCTTGTGAGCTCGGGCGCCATCGCGGCGGGACTCGAGTCTCTCGGTCTCGAGGAACGTCCTGACGACATGCCATCGCTCCAGGCAGCCGCCTCGGTCGGCCAGGTGAGGCTCGTGGAGGCCTACGCGCAACACTTCGCACGGCACGACGTGCCGGTCGGACAGGTACTCTTGACGAGGCACGACACCGGTCACCGCGAGTCCTACCTTCACGCGCGCGATACCTTCGAACGCCTCTTCGCTCTCGGCGCGGTGCCGATCGTGAACGAAAACGATACCGTAGCGGTCGAGGAGATCAGGATTGGCGACAACGACACTCTGGCAGCGCTCGTCGCCACGATGGTCTCGGCCGATCTTGTCGTGCTCCTCTCCGACATCCAAGGTCTCTACGACGCGGATCCCCGCGTCGTCGAAGAGGCATCGCTCCTCGAGAACGTCGCGGAACTCACCGCAGATCTGGTTGCGGCCGCCGGCGGAAGTGGCTCGGCCCTAGGAAGCGGCGGCATGCTGACCAAGCTCGAGGCCGCGAAGGTGCTCATGAAGGCCGGCATCCCGATGGTCATCTGTGATGGCCGCGAACCGGGCGTGGTGATCGACGCCGCCGAGGGCAGGCCGGTGGGGACCCTGTTCGCGGGCGGCGAGAGCACCATCTCGGCGCGCAAGCTCTGGATCGCGTTGGGCAGGAAACCCGCAGGTGAGATCGTCATCGACGATGGGGCTGTCAAGGCTCTCGTCGAGCGCGGAAAGAGCCTGTTGGCGGCGGGCGTTGTCTCCGTTTCGGGCAAGTTCGTGGTCGGGGATGCGGTAGTATTGAAGAACCAGGCTGGCATCGTCGTGGCCCGCGGGCTGAGCGAGCTCTCGGCCGCCGATCTCGATCGGATCAAGGGAATGCGCTCGTCGGCGATCGAGGCGGCACACCCGCACATAGCCAGCACGGAGGTCGTGCACCGCGATCGGCTTGTCATCTTCTAGGTCGGCTGCCTGAGCGGAAGGCTTCTGGATGTCTGAGGTCAGACAACTCGCCGAGAAGGCACGTGAGGCCGCGCGAGCACTCGCGCTCACCTCAACGAAGCAGCGCAACGAAGCTCTGCGCGCCATGGCTAGTGCCCTCGTCGACAGACAGAGCGAGATCATCGCCGCGAACGACGAAGACATGGTCGCTGCCCAGGCCAACGGCACCGCAGCCGGCCTGCTCGACCGCCTCGAACTGAACAGGTCACGGATAGGGGCGATCGCGGACGCCGTACGCGATGTCGCCGCGCTGCCCGACCCCGTCGGTCAGGTCGTCGCGGGATACACCCTGCCGAACGGCATCGAGCTTCGGCAGGTGCGCGTTCCCCTCGGCGTCGTGGCGATCATCTACGAGGCGAGGCCGAACGTGACGGGCGATGCCGCCTCGCTCTGCGTCAAGACCGGCAATGCGGTGATCTTGCGTGGCGGATCGCTGGCAGCAAGGTCGAGCGTTGCGATGACCCGCGTGCTCGCGGCCGCGTGCGCCAGTGTGGGCCTGCCGGCCGACAGTGTGCAGAGTGTGGAGGACACGAGTCACGAAGCGGCGACGGAGCTTATGACGCTCACCGGCATGATCGACGTTCTCATCCCACGGGGCGGGGCCTCGCTCATCCGAAGTGTCGTGGAGAATGCCCGGGTGCCCACCATCGAGACCGGGATCGGGAACTGTCACGTCTACGTTCACGAGAAGGCCGATCCGGACATGGCGACGCGCATCGTCGTCAACGCCAAGTGTCAGCGACCGGCCGTGTGCAACGCCGCCGAGTCCCTGCTCGTGGACGAGTCCGTGCACACGACCGTGCTGCCACGGATCCTCGAGGCGCTAGAAGCCCAGGGCGTGACGGTGTACGGAGACGAGAAGACGCGTGCCTTAGGGGCCATCTCGAGCATCGAGCCGGCCACGGAGGACGACTGGAGTACGGAGTACTACGAGCTCAAGATCGCGTGCAAGGTCGTCTCCGGCCTGGATGACGCGATTGCCCACATCAGCACGTACGGGACAGGCCACAGTGAGGCGATCGTGACCGAGGACTACTCGGCGGCCCAGCGCTTTCTCAACGAGGTGGACGCGTCCACCGTCTACGTGAACGCGTCGACGCGGTTCACGGACGGTGGCGAATTCGGCTTGGGCGCCGAGATCGGCATATCGACGCAGAAGCTGCATGCCAGGGGGCCGATGGGGCTTGCCGCGCTCACTTCGACGAAGTGGCAGGCACTGGGAAGCGGGCAGATCCGAGAGTGAGGATGAGGGCGCGCCTGGGCATCATGGGTGGGACGTTCGACCCCATCCATTTCGGGCACCTCGTGACTGCCGAAGAAGCCCTCGTGCAGTTCAACCTGGACCGAGTCGTGTTCATGCCCACCGGGCAGCCGGCGTTCAAGGCTGGCGAGAAGGTCACCCCGGCAGAGCATCGCTACCTGATGACGGTCATCGCGACGTCTTCGAATCCTGACTTCGACGTCTCCCGTATGGAGATCGACCGGCCCGGACTCACCTACACGGTCGACACTCTCATGGCGCTGCGTGAGCAGCACGGCCCGGAGACCGAACTGTTCTTCATCACCGGTGCCGACGCCGTATGGGACATCCTCGGCTGGCGCGACGCCGAGAAGGTTGCAGGGCTGTGCACCTTCATTGCCGCGACCAGACCCGGGTATGACGTCCGGGCCGCCGCCGCCCAACACACGCGCCTCTCGACCGATTTTCGTATCGAGTACATCGAGGTACCGGCGCTTGCGATCTCCTCGACGGACATACGTGTCCGCGTTACCGCTCGCCGCCCCGTTCGCTACTTGCTGCCCGAGGCAGTCGCGGCCTACGTCTCGAAGTACGGTCTGTACCAGGAGAACGCGTAGATGGTCTCCGGCGTGAGCTACGCTCGGGCCGAGGAAGCGCTCAGCACCCGGCTCTCGGCTGGAGCGCTGGCACACTCGCGGCGTGTCGCGCAGGCAGCGGCCGAATTGGCGGAGACATACGGTGTGGACGTCGAGCAGGCACGACTCGCCGGACTTCTGCACGACTGGAACCGCGACCTTTCCCACGAGGCACTTGCGGCTGAGGCCCGAGCGATGGGTGCCGGCGCCACCGACGTCGACACACTCGTTCCATACTTGTTGCACGCACGGACGGGAGCGTCCTCGGCGGCCTTCGCGCTGCCTGGGCTCGACGACGAGGTGGTCGACGCTATCGCCCGCCACACCATCGGAGCGCCGGAGATGACCGACCTCGACAAGGTCGTGTACCTCGCCGACATGCTCGAACCCGGCCGCAAGCACGCTCCGTTGGAGGACGTCCGTAAAGGAATCGGCGTGCTGCTGCTCGATGATCTGTTCTTCGTGGGATACGCCGCGTCGCTTCGTCACTTGATCGACGCGGGGAAGCTCATTCATCCCGAGACGGTAGCGGTATGGAACTCGCTCGTGGAGAGTCGAAAGCCATGAGTGAGGATTCGGCAGATGTCATGAAGACCGAGGGTGACTCCGACGAGCGAACGAGACGCTCGAAGCAGCGCGCCGCGCCCGAACTGCCATCCGGCTACCGTTCGTCGCGGCGCGGCTCGAAGTCGGCGCGCCAGGCGAAGCGAGCGATCCGTCAGCACAAGGTGGTTTCGGGTATCGACTCGGCGGGCCGGACGACGCGCAACGTCGCCTACGTCACTGTCATGGTCCTGGGCGTCACGCTCTTCGTTGTTCTCGCGCTTGTCGTGGCCGCGTTGTCCGTCAACGGGATCGCGCGGTGGAACGCCCGAAGGATCGCGACTGGGAAGACCACGCCCACGCAGGCAGAACTCAAGGCACGCGAGAACCTCCTGCTGATCAGCGAGAAGGCCGGCAAGGCCACAGCCTTCCTGGCGATGCGCGTGGACGCCAAGCGCGAGCAGGTTTTCGGGATTGCGATTCCCGACGGCTCGTTCATCGAGGTTCCAGGTCAGGGTTTCGAGAGGGTCGGTGACAGCTACCTGGCTGGCCCGGACGTCTCGATGTCGGCGATATCGAACTTCCTCTCGGTTCCCTTCAACCGCTACGTCGTAGTTCCCGAGGCGACCTATCAGAAGGCACTGCGCTCTCAGTCACTCAAGGGCGTCATGAATGCGGTGACCAAGTCCAACCTCTCGACAGGCGACACCCAGGCCCTGACGACGAAGTTCGAGAAGACCCCGACGAAGGACGTGGCACTCGTACCGCTCACGGTCAAGCCCATCACCCTGGGCTCGCAGACGTACTTCGAGCCGCAGCGCAGCGAGCTTGCTGACCTGGTCGAGTCGTGGTGGGGAGTGAAGCTCTCCGAGGCGAAGACGACGCGCCTCATCGTCTACAACGGAGCCGGCAATCCGGGTATCGCAGGCGAGGCAGCGCAACAGCTGATCCGCGGCGGCTTCCGCGTGGTGGACACAAAGAACGCCGACAAGTTCGACTACAAGGAGACGCAGATCGTCGTTCAGGACAAAGACATGACGGCCGGCGAGGCAGTGCGGAAAGTCCTTGGCACTGGCAAGGTGATCGACCAGCCGAGCGATCAGGACGTAGCCGACGTCATCGTCATCATCGGCAAGGACTACAAGCCCCCGACAACCACGACCGGCTCATGACAGGGAGGAGAACCGACCTGGACGCGAAGGAGATCTCGATTGCCGCCGCTCGGGCGGCCTCGGACAAGAAGGCGGAGGACATCGTCGTGCTGGATGTCGCCGCTTTGCTCGTGATAACGGACTACTTCGTGATCTGCACCGGCCGGAACGACCGCCAGGTGAAGACGATCGCGGATGAAGTGGAGGAGCAGCTGCGCGTCGGGTACGGAGTCAAGCCGATCGGCCGGGAGGGCGTGCACGAGGCGCGCTGGGTCCTTCTCGACTTCGGCGACCTCGTGGTCCACATATTCCAGCCCGAGGAGCGGGACTTCTACCGCCTCGAGCGACTGTGGGGTGACGCGCCGCGCGTGTCGCTTCCCGAAGACATCATCGGTCCGGCGACCGCGCCCGCACCACAGGTCACGAGCGAGTGAACCCTGCGCTTAGACGGTACGGCCTGCAACTCGCGCTCGTCGGTGTGGCTGTCACGTGGGGAGCCACGTTCGTCACAGTCAAGGATGCGGTGTCCCTCTATCCGCTCTACTCGTTCCTCGCCCTCCGGTTCGGGATCGCCGTCGTCGCGTTCCTCGTGTTGTTCCCGAAGTCGCTCTTCCGTCTGAATGCGCGCACCCTGGCCGCGGGCGCATGGGCGGGCGCCTTCCTCACGGCGGGATACGTCTTTCAGACATGGGGCCTTCAGGGCACCAGCGCGTCGAAGGCCGCCTTCATCACAGGGATGTTCGTCGTCATCACCCCGCTTCTCCAAACGGTCCTGCTCCGCAGGCTCCCTCGTCTGCCCACTCTTTTGGGAGTCGTGGCCGCGGTTCTCGGTCTGTGGCTGCTGTCCGGCGGAGGGGCTGGGCAGTGGAGCGCTGGCGATACCCGTGTGCTGCTCTGTGCTGTGGCGTACTCGGGACACCTGATCGTGCTCGGGAGTGTGACCCCGAAGCACGATGTGATGGTCCTCGCGCTCGTACAGTTGGCCGTCGTCGCGCTGGTATGTGGTGGAGTCGCTGTGGTTGTGGAGCACCCAGGGCTGCCAACATCAGGCTCGGTGTGGATCGCGCTCCTGGTAACAGGCGTCATCGCATCGGCAGTCGCTTTCGCCGTCCAGACGAGCGCCCAGCGCTACATCCCGCCCGCACGGACCGCCCTGATCCTCGTGACCGAACCTGCATTTGGCGGACTCTTCGGTTGGCTGGCCGGGGAGGCGCTCGGCGTAAAGGGCCTTGCCGGCGCAGCCCTCATCCTTGCCGGTATGGTCGCTTCGGAACTGCTTGGCGCGCGTGGCGAGGTGGGGGAGAAGGTCGTTCTCGAACCCGCTCTGGAGGGAATTCCCGCGCCCGTGGTCGAGCCGATCGAGGTTGGGAGCAATCCCACACCGGTGAAGGTCGAGGACCCCGCGGGACCATAGGCCGCTCGGGTCCTGCGCTGGCGTTTGGGGCGCCGTGTCGCCCGCCTGGCGTTCCTTGACCGAGGCATTGGCGCTGCTATACTACCGCTTGCGCCTTCGGGCGGCCCAACGCTATGGGGCCATAGCTCAGCTGGGAGAGCGCATGGCTGGCAGCCATGAGGTCAGGGGTTCGATCCCCCTTGGCTCCACCAAGGAACGCCGCGGTAGGACTCGGTGAAGGCCGGGTCCTACTTGCATGCTTACGGTTTCTTCCATCAGGGCTCGGAGGTCGTGCAGGGTCGGAACTAGCCATCCAGAAGCCGTCCGTCAGGCAAGGACGTGCAAAAGTGCGCGTACCCGCGCCACGAGTCGCGGCATTATCGTGGCCGGCGGATTGATAAGTCGGAACAACCTTGGCGAGGCGCGCCGGTGAGTCCAACCGCGAGAGACGCTGCAGGATCGCGTGATTCTTACGCGATGGATAGACTGCGTCGCGCCCGACTCCGTGCTGCGCGCCGACGAAGATCTGCTCTCGTACTTGCCATCGTCGTCGTGATCTTCGGCCTAGCGGCATTCGTCGTGTCGCAGGTCGTTCTGACTCCGCACGTGCCTGTCCTGCGCGGTCTCACGCTCACGCGCGCGCAGGCCGAACTCGCGACGTCGGGGCTTACGACGGGCCGCATCACCTACGATTCCAGCTCCACCGAGCCCACCTGGACGGTTATCCGCCAGACCTCCGGCGCTGCGACTGGCGGAGACCGCTCGGTGGACTTGGTGCTGGCGGGTGGGCCTCCGGTGCGCGTGCCCCCAGTGATCGGGATGACGGTCTCCGACGGCGCCGCGGCGCTTCGGGCGGCCGGGCTCGCGACGCCGACCATCGAGTACCGCTTCGACGATGCAGCACCGGCGCACGCGACGTTGAGCCAGGAGCCGACGGCGGGAGCTCTGGTAGAGAGCGGCACAGCGGTGGTTCTTGTTGTAAGCAAGGGCCCGAAGAGCGCGCCGACCGATACCGTCCCGATGAGGCTGGTCACGAGATTCGGTGATCCCTCCTACTCGCCCAAGTCGGTGGTTGCGACCCAGAGAGGCCTTGTCTTCGCGCAGAACATGATCTACCGGCATACGATCTCGGTCTTCGACGACAGGACGCACGAACTGGTGAAGACGATCCCTGATCGCGTCACCCTGTCGCAGTTCGGGTTTCCGAAGTACGCGAGTGCCGTTCGAGGGGGACCTGTCGAAGCGGCGGCAACGCCAGACGGCCAGTACATGTACGTATCGCAGTACTCGATGTACGGACCTGGGTTCTCACACCCGGGGGACGACAACCTTGGCCCGGGATCCGGCGTGGATCCAAGCTTCGTATACCGGGTCTCCACAAAGACACTCGCGATCGACCAGATCATCAAGGTGGGGTCGGTCCCCAAGTACGTTGCAGTCACGCCCGATGGCCGCTACGTCCTCGTGACCAACTGGGTGTCATTCACGTTGAGCGTGATCGACGCTTCCGAAGGCAGGGTGGTCAAGACCATCAGCCTCGGGCGTCATCCTCGGGGCATCGCCGTGGACTCGTCTTCCAAGATCGCGTACGTGGCGATCATGGGCGGCACCGACATCGCCAAGGTTCGCCTGTCTGATTTCCGCGTCAGCTGGATCAAGCGGGTCGGAAGTGCCCCGCGCCATCTCGTCATCAGCCCCGACGACCGCTACCTCTACGCGACGCTCAACGGTTCCGGTCAGGTCGTCAAGATCGACCTCGCCACCGACAAGACAATCGATCGCGTGAGCACCGGCAACCAGCCGCGCAGTATGGCGATCTCGGGAGACGGGCGCTCACTGTACGTCGTCAACTACGAGTCCGACTCGGTGAGCAAGGTGCGCTCAAAGGACATGGCCGTGCTGCAGGAGGTCCAAGTCGGCCATCATCCGATCGGTGTCACGTACGTCAACTCGCGCCGCGAGACATGGGTGTGCTGCTACTCCGGCGTCTTCTACGTCTTCGGGGAGCCTCGTCGATCGAAATGAGGACGGGCTCATCGGGTTCGAAGATGCGATGCGACGCGACACTTGGGTCGAGGCCTTGCGGCTCTGGGTCCGCGGCGTCTGATAACATCCCAACGAGAATGTGACTCAATAGTCAACAACGACCCGGATACTCCCGCGTTGACGCTCGCAGGGGGGACGCAATCCATGAAGTTGGGGTTTCGCGTCATCGGCTTGCTCGCTTTGTCGGCTGTACTGCTCTTCGCATTCACCTCTCTTGCGTGCGCGACGGCCGCGGATGTCTACGCGCGGTCCAAGTGCTACAGGGCCTCCACGTACTCTGGTCACGGCGCTTTGCCCGGATTCGGCGCGCCGGTGGACTTGAACGGCTGCACCAACGCGGGTGGATACGTTCAAGACAGCGGCTGGCCGATCTGCGCCCCAGGGCCAGGTTCCGTTCGAGTGTACTCAACTGCCTCGGGGAGAGGGTGGGGGAACTCGATAATCTGGACATCGAGAGATGGCAAGGAGCAGCTGTTCATGGCCCACCTCTCGAAGTTCGGGGCGAAGGGCGTCGTTGCTGGAGGGGTCGTCATAGGCTATGTCGGCACGACTGGCAGAAGCGATGGACCGCACCTCCACACTCAACGGAGGTACAACGGCAGTCCTGCCGCACTTCAGCTGTCGGGGAAGACCGTCACCGCCGGTGGAACGTACGCATCGAAGGGTCCGGATGGCGCGGCGCCGATGGGTGCGTTGACTGCGCCGGTTACGGCTTCGACCGTAGGCACGACAGGGACGTGCACGATTCGAGGAACGTTCACCGACGCTTTCGGCGTCGCCAAGGTCAGTTTCTACTGGCGCTACTACGAGGATCCCTCCAGCGCCTACCGCCTCATCGGTTCGGACACCTCGGCCGGCTCAGACGGCAAGACCTACGGCGTCACATGGGCCCACAGGCTGCCGACGGCGCGCAGAGTCGTCATCAAGGCTGTTCCGTATGACAAGTCCGGTAACAGCAACTGCGGCATCACGCGCTCGCTCTGGACCACCGATCCGGCTCCCGTCGCGGTAGCTGACTCCTACGCGTTGCTGAAGGATACCTCGCTGTCCGTTTCGCCTCCGGGTGTGCTGGTGAACGATACGGACGCGGACGGTGACATGCTGTTGACGGTCCTTCTCTCGGACGTCTCGCATGGTGCCCTCTCACTTGGCGCCAACGGAGGGTTCACCTACACGCCTGAGGCCGACTACTTGGGGAGCGACTCGTTCACGTACATGACCTACGACGGCGCACGCTATTCGCAGTCGACTACCGTGAGCATCGAGGTACGGACGACGCGTGTAGAGACGTCCCTCACAGGGACCTCTGGCACGAAGACCGCAGGCTACAGTGCCCCGGTCACGATCTATGCGGACTTGCAGGACGGCGTCACACCACTTTCGGGCAAGCCGGTCATCCTCGAGTCCTCGGCAGACGGTAGCAGCGCATGGACGACCGCGACTGCCAACGTCACGCAGCCCGTCCCCGGCCGCTACCAGGCGAGCGTGAAGCGGGCGACCCCGATCTACCTGCGCTTCCGCTTCATCGGAGAATCGGCCTATGCCCCAGTCGCGGGTCCGGTCGTGAAGATCTATCCCAAGGCGTACGTGACGAACCCGGTCGCTCCAACCTACGCCTATCGGAGCCGGGCGTTCACGACCTACGGCTGCCTCAAGCCGTGGCACACGGCAGGAACGTATCCGGCGCGCATCTACAAGTATCGCTACGTCTCAGGTGCCTGGAAGAGCTACGGCTATGTGACGGCGAAGGCATCGAACTACTCCAGCTACACCAAGTACACCAAGTCCTTCTCTCTGCCCTATGCCGGCAAGTGGCGTCTGCGCGTCTATGCCCCCGCTGACAGCGGACACGCTGCGACGTGGTCGAGCGGTTTCGACTACGTGACCGTGAGGTAGCAGCCCGCGGCAAGCGACCGCGTCTGCGGCCGGAGGTTCGAGGCCGATCTCGGCGGCAAAGGGCAGTGTGCTGCCCTCTTTCGCGTGGGGGCGCTGAGGAAGGGCAGCGTGGCCGCTTCGCAACGGCGGCGACCTCTGGAATGAGATGGTGCCGCCCCTAGCTTCCCCCAGAAAGCTGACACGATCCCGATTCCTGGTCGAGACACGCGAGCAAGACGCGCGCCTACCAGCCAACAGCGAGGAGTGTTCACCGACAGGTCGGCGCACGCCTCACAATCGAGGCGAGTACGCCGGCCCTCGAGGCTGACGTCCTCGGCTATCATGCGGTAGAGCCGTCAGCACCTTGGGTCGCTCCATTCAGGAGGCGTCGTGACAGTCGATCGGCCGTACGTACCGCAGTCCATCGAGGAGAAGTGGCAGGCCGTCTGGGAGGCTGACCACCAGTACTCCGTGCGAGAAGACACGGGTAGGCCGAAGAAGTACGTGCTCGAGATGTTTCCGTACCCGTCGGGCGACATCCATATCGGACACGTGCGCAACTACACGATCGGCGATGTCGTCGCACGCTACTTCACGATGCGGGGCTTCGAAGTGCTGCACCCCATCGGATGGGACGCCTTCGGTCTGCCCGCCGAGAACGCCGCCATCAAGAGCAACACGCATCCGGCGGACTGGACGTACGCAAACATCGAGAAGCAGGCCGCTTCCTTCAAGCGTATGGGCTTCTCCTACGACTGGGACCGAACCGTCGTTTCGTCCGATGTCGACTACTACCGCTGGGGACAGTGGATCTTCCTGAAGTTCTGGGAGCGTGGCCTGATCGAACGCCGTGAGTCGCCGGTCAACTGGTGTCCCTCGTGCAAGACGGTTCTGGCGAACGAGCAGGTGATCGGCGATGGCGTGTGCTGGCGCTGCAAGAGCGTTGTCGAGAAGCGCGAGCTGGAGCAGTGGTTCTTCAAGATCACCGACTACGCCGACGAGCTGCTGGACGATCTGGAGAAGCTCCCCGGGTGGCCCGAACGGGTCAAGACCATGCAGGCGAACTGGATCGGCCGAAGCCACGGTGCGGAGGTCGAGTTCGCTCTTTGTGACGCCGAGGGCAACCCAACGGACGACCTCATCACGGTGTTCACGACACGTCCCGACACGCTCTTCGGCTGCACGTTCTTCCTGCTCGCACCCGAGCATCCGCTCGTGCGCAGCTTCGTGGCGGGCACGCTCTACGAAGACGACGTGATGCGGGTGGTCAAAGCGGCCGCTCGTGAGAGTTCGGTCGAGCGTTCGATGGGCGAGCGGGAGAAGAACGGCGCCTTCACAGGGCGATATGTCGTCAACCCCGTGAACGGCGAGAAGGTCCCCGTCTGGGTCTGCGACTACGTGCTGATTGAGTACGGCACGGGCGCCGTTATGGCTGTTCCCTGCGGCGACCAGCGCGACTTCGAGTTCGCGCGCAAGTACGGCCTGCCGATCCCGCCGGTGGTCGTTGCTCAGGACGACCCGCTCCTCTCCGAACTTCGCGACGTATCAGAGCGCGCGATGAGCGAAGTGCCATGGCCCGAGGCCTACGACGGCCCGGGCGTCATGGTTCAGTCCGGACGATTCACGGGTATGCCAGGCGGCAAAGACTCCGAGGGGATGCAGGCGGTCACGCGCTGGCTCGAAGAGCACGGGTTGGGCCGCTTCGCCACCAACTACCGTCTGCGCGACTGGCTCATCTCGCGGCAACGCTACTGGGGCAACCCAATACCCGCCGTCCATTGCCCGACGTGCGGTCTTGTCCCCGTGCCGGAAGAGCAATTGCCTGTTGTCCTCCCGATGAACGTCGACATCACGAAGGGCGAGACGCTCGCCGACCACCCGGAGTTCTACGAGACAACGTGCCCGTCATGTGGCGGCTCGGCTCGGCGCGAGACCGACACCATGGATACCTTCACCTGCTCGTCGTGGTACTACCTGCGCTACTGCGACGCTCGCAACGACTCTGCGATATGGGACGGCGCCAAGGCTGGGTACTGGATGCCGGTCGACCAGTACATCGGCGGCATCGAGCACGCGATCCTGCACCTGCTCTACTCGCGCTTCTTCACGAGGGTGTTCCGTGACATGGGGCTCATCGAGGTCGACGAGCCGTTCACCAACCTGCTGACCCAGGGCATGGTGAAGAAGGACGGCGAAACGATGTCCAAGTCCAGGGGCAACGTGGTCGCCCCCGAGGAGATGATCGCCAAGCACGGTGCGGACACGTTGCGCGCGTTCATCTTGTTCGTAGCGCCGCCCGACAAGGACCTCGAATGGTCGTACGAGGGCGTCGAGGGCATGTACCGCTTCCTTTGGCGCGCGTGGCGCCTCGTCTGGGAGATCGCCGACGATACGGCTTTGGGGTGTCCAGTTACGACCCAGGGTGACGCTCCCTCGAAGGACCTCAAGAGAGAGATGCACCGGGTGATCGGCAAGGTCACTGCCGACATCGAATCGTTCGGGTTCAACACGGCGCTTTCGGCGATGATGGAGCTCATCAACACGGCGAACGACTACCGGCGTGCGGTGCCAGGCGGGCAGTGCGATCTCGCTCTCGAGCGCGAGGTCGCCGAGACGCTCACCCTGATGCTCGCGCCTTACGTTCCGCACATCGCCGAGGAGCTCTGGCACGAGGCGCTCGGACGCGACGAGTCCGTGCACTCGGCCGCCTGGCCAGCATTCGACGCCGCCGCAGCCGCCGCTGAGGAGATCGAGCTGGCCGTCCAGGTGAACGGAAAAGTCCGTGCACGCGTCTGCGTCGCGGCTGATGCTCCCGAGGACGATGTCAGGAGCGCCGCTCTCACAGCGGTTGCGCAGTGGGTTGAGGGGCGCGAGGTGCAGAAGGTTGTCGTGGTAGCTGGCAAGATCGTGAGCGTGGTCGTCGGCGGCTAGCGGCGGCAGGCCAGCCAGTCACGCTGCTTGTTCCCGCCCTTCTCGCCTGAGCGGTAAGACGCCGTTCGGCTTCAGGTCAGGGTCCCAGCTCATCGTGTACGCGTAGTGTTCGTGCGTATCAGGCTTCCCTCGGCCTGTGGCGAGGGGAGTGTGCGCCATGGACGCAATTCGCGAGCGCCTGCGTGAGACCCTCAAGCGAGCGGGCCTGTCGAATGTGCCATCGTCGGTGGTCGTGGTCGCTCTTGTTGTGGCGGCCGCTGCGATCGTCGTCGGGCTGTGGCATTGGTGGCCCCGTGGCGATACGGCTATCGCGGTCTCAGCGGAGTCCGGTGCATCATCCAGCTCCACATCCCCTGCGGGAGTCGCCTCGGCGAAGCTGGGTCCCTCAGGGACCGATGCATCCGCCGAAGCCACGTCCAACGGAGGTCTTCGGCTGTACGTGCACGTGGTCGGCGCCGTCCGACGCCCAGGACTCTACGTGCTGCCCGCAGGGGCCCGGGTAGCCGACGCCGTCGGAAAGGCCGGAGGGCTGCTGGGCAATGCCGCAGACCGCGGTGCCAACCTGGCTCGGCCTTTGACGGACGGCGAACAGATCGTCATCCCTACGCAGGACGAACTCGAGTCCTCCGGCGCCCGTCCGGGTGCCGGAGGAACGGGCGGAACCTCAGCGAACACTGCGGGCACGTCTTCGTCGGCGGCCGGGCCGATAAACATCAATACGGCCGACACGGCCCTGCTCGACACGCTTCCCGGCGTCGGCCCGTCGACAGCCCAGAGGATCGTGGCCGACAGAGAGGCGAACGGGCCATTTGCCTCCGTGGACGACCTGGCCCGCGTGACCGGCATCGGGCCGAAGAAGCTCGAATCGCTGCGCGACTTGGTAGTGGCCAGGTAGCGGGTAGCGTCGCTCGGTCTTCGCGTCGCTGGGTCGCGCCATGGAAGCTCGCGTTGAAGGAGTCAAGGAACGGGCGGGCGTCGTCGTCCGTCCCTCCGTCCCGCCCCTCGTATGGTTCTCCGCGGCGGTGTGGTACGGCGTTGTGTTTGCGGAGGAGTTGTCTTGGTGCGCCGGGCGCTTCACGCCACGACTCCTGGCGCTGGGCGTCGTCGTCTGTCTGGTTGTGGGCCTGTCGACGCTCGCCCACCTGCGCCCGGTCGCGGCCCTCGCGTTCATCGGCCTGCTCGGGGGAGGCGTGGTCGCCGCTCTGGCGTGGCACTCCGCCGTCACAGCGTCGGAAGTACTGACGACTCACGGTGGCGGCAAGCTCCGCGTCGAAGTGCTCGCGGATTCGGTTGCCGGGCAGTTCGGCGCCACATCGAAGGCCCGCGTGGTCGTACCGGCAGCCGCGGCGGGCGCCGCACTGAGCGTGCAATGGCCGTCTGGAGGTGAGGTTCCCGAGGCGGGCGAGCTTGTGGAGTGCGTGGGGCAGTTCGCCGTTTCGGCACAGCCGGACCGCCGACGGGCTGAGCTACAAGACGGGCTGATCGGGTCTTTGCGAGCGCGTGTGGTCAAGCCGATAGGCAAGGCCCAGACATTGCGTGGGTTGTTTCTGCCAGTCAGGCGGTGGGCTTCGGGTCAGGTCGACCGCGTTGTCGGACCGGGCGGCGACCTCCTTGCGGGGATCCTCATCGGAGACCGACGACGCTTGAGCGGTACTTCGGCCGACACCGCGTTCAGGACGTCAGGGCTCACGCACCTCGTGGCGGTGTCGGGAAGCCACCTCGTGGTGGTGGCGGCCCTGGCCAGCGCCTTGTGCGTCGCGATGGCTCTGGGACGCGGATGGCGGTCACTGCTTGTCCTCGGGGTGGTGGGAGCGTACGTCGTCTTCTCCGGGCTGCAGACCTCTGCGGTCCGCGCCCTAGTCATGTCGGCGGTCACGTTCGGGCGCCCGTACTCGAGCAGGCGCGGGGATTCGGGTGCTGCACTCGGCCTCACCGTGGCGGTCATGCTGCTGCTCGACCCCCGCGCGGCGTTCGATCTTGGGTTTCAGCTCTCTGTGGGAGCTGTTGCCGGCCTCGTGTTCTTCGGTCGCTTGTTCGAACACTGGTGCCGCGCGGCACTCCCACATGCGCTGCAGTCAGCAGCGGCCCCGCTGGCTCTCACGCTGGCGGCACAGGCGGCCACGCTGCCACTCATCGCCCGCACGTTCGGGGTCGTTTCCTTGGTATCGCCCGTCGCCAACATCATTGTCGGCCCGCTCATCTCTGTGGCTCTCATCGTCGGTGTGGTCGGTCTGGGTGCGACACCGCTGTGGCCTTGGCTCGGGACGAGCGTCCTGAAGACTGCGGGCGCGTTGTGTGCACTCTCGGCAGGAATCGCCGAGCGCCTCGCGGCGCTGCCAGCGGCGGCGGTGCTGGCAGACAGATGGGTACTTGCGCTCACAGTGCTGAGCGCCGCGCTCCTGCCGGTGATCTGGGCCGTGTGGCCGCAGCCGGACCATCGCCGGTGCCGCCATATCGCGATGTCCGGCCTTGTCATGCTTGTTGTGGTTGCGCTCGGACCCGTGCCGAGTACCGGCCCGACGATGATCGTGCTCGACGTTGGGCAAGGGGACGCCATCCTGCTGCGTGACGGCAGGGCCGGGATCCTCGTAGACACGGGTCCTGGCGCGTCAACGCTGCGAGTTGCGCTCGCAAGGTGCGGGTTGCGACGCCTCGACGCTGTGGTCCTGACCCACGACCACGCCGATCACACCGGCGGACTCGACGGGCTCGAGGGAGCCGTGCCATATGGCGGGCTGTTGGTCTCCGGGGCGTCTGCGAGCAAAACGGACGCCGAAACGCCGCCGGGTGCCGACACTGACGGCAGCGTGGGAATCCGGCGTCTGACTCAGGGCGACGCGGTCAGCGTTGGGCGCTGGCGTCTGGCGGTCCTGTGGCCGTCGAAGGGCGTTGACGTCGAGGGGACCAACGACACGAGCGTCGTGATCATGGCCGAGTGCGGGAAGTTCAAGGCACTTCTGACGGGAGACGCAGAGTCCGGCGTGCTCGAGCAGCTGTGGGAAGCCGGTCGACTTGATGACGTGGACGTTCTCAAGGTCGCGCACCATGGAAGCACAGGGGGTGTGAGCGCCGAACAGCTGGACGTCCTCCGGCCGGAGGTCGCTGTCGTCAGTGTCGGCGCAGGGAACAAGTTCGGGCACCCTGCCGCCGAGACGATCTCGCTTCTGAGCTCGCATGGCTGTCGAATCGTGCGGACGGACGAGTCCGGAGACATCACGCTCGAAGTCTCTTCGAGCGGTCAGCGGTACGACCTCCGCACGGCTCGGGCTGTGGGGAGCTCTGCCTGTGAGACAATCCCGGCGTTGGTCGGCACGCCTATCCGGTCAAGCTGCGGGAAGCTCGATGGCGCGGAACGTCGGCGATCTCAAGAACGTCTATCTCATCTACGGCGCTCAGCCGTTGCGGCTCGAGCAGGCCCTCGTGCGGCTGAGGGCTCGCTTCTCGGAGTCCGGGGATCCCGACTTCAATTTGCAGACCTTTCGCGGGGAAAGCTCACGGGCCGACGACGTCGTGGCGGCGTGCAACACTGTGCCCTTCATGTCCGAGCGCCGCCTCGTCATCGTGCGCGATGTCGACAAGATGCAGAAGGCCGACCTCGACACACTCGCCGCCTATGCGCGTGATCCGTCGGCGACGACCACATTGGTGCTGGTCGGCGAGAAGGTCGATCGGCGGACGGCGTTGTATGCGGCCGTCGAGAAGCAAAGCGGCGTCGCGCAGTATGGGGCACCCAAGAAGAGCGAATTCCCTGTGATCGTCGTGGAGATGTTCCAGGAGAAGGGGCGCAGCGTCGGACGGGACGCCGCGGAGGCGCTGGTCAGAGCCATTGGATACGACCTTGCGCGCCTCTCGGTCGAAGTGGACAAAGTCATCGCGTTCGCTGGCGAGGCGCGCACGCTCTCGCGTGACGACATCGAAGAGGTGATGTCGAGCACGGCTTCGACGTCGGTCTTCGAGCTGCTCGATGCGATTGGTTCCCGAGATGCCCGGGCGACGCTGCGGCATGTGGCAGAACTCTTGTCCCAGGGTGAAACGGAGAACTACATCCACGTGATGGCCGTGAGGCGCGTTCGTGAGCTCATCACTGCTGCCGCACTAGCGGCGAGAGGAGTGCGAGATCAGACCGAACTCGCGTCAGCATTGCGCAAGCAGACGTGGCAGGTTCGCGACCTGTATCGACAGGCGGGACGCTTCGCTCCCGGCGAACTTGTCGACGCAGTGCGCGACGCCGCGGAAGCCGAAGCGCAAATGAAAACGAGCCGGGATTCCCGGCTCGTCCTGGAGCGTTGGTTACTGTCCGTGTGTGGGTCCTAGGCTTGGACGCCGTTGGCTGCCTTCATCACTCCGGACTTGCGGTTCGCTGCTTGGCTCTTGTGGATGACGCCCTTGCCGGCTGCCTTGTCCAGGAGCGTCGAGGCCTCGAGGGCCGCGCTCTTTGCCGTCGCGGCATCGCCGGCATCGACCGCTGTGTAGACCTTCTTGATCGCGGTCTTCAGCTCGGATCGCACCGCCTTGTTGCGCTGGTGACGCTTCTCGTTGGTGAGAACGCGCTTCTTCTGGCTCTTGATGTTCGCCACGAATGGAGATCCTTCCGACTCTGTTGTTGTGCCCGTCGCAGTGGGGTGCAGACGAACCCGAAGATACTAGCACACGGTGCCGAGCGTAACCAAGAAACGGGCTTCGACGGGACGACGTGGCCTTGTTATCCTTGTCTGCCTGATGTCTGACCCTGCCCACATACGCAACTTCTCGATCATCGCGCACATCGACCACGGGAAGTCCACGCTGGCCGACCGGATGCTCGAGCTCACCCACACCATCGCCGAGCGTGAGATGGTGGAACAGGTGCTCGACTCGATGGACATCGAGCGCGAACGGGGTATCACCATCAAGGCTCAGGCAGTCCGGCTCCTGTACGACGCGGATGACGGGCAGACCTACGAGCTGAATCTGATCGATACGCCGGGACACGTCGACTTCACCTACGAGGTGAGTAGGTCGCTCGCAGCATGCGAAGGCGTCCTGCTGGTCGTGGACGCGGCTCAGGGCGTGGAGGCCCAGACGGTGGCCAACGCCCTGATGGCCATGAACGCGCACTTGGCCATCGTTCCGATCATCAACAAGATCGACCTTCCGGCTGCAGATCCCGACCGCGTACGGCATGAGATAGAGGAGGCGCTCGCCATACCCTCGGAGGATGCCGTCCTCGCGAGTGGCAAGACCGGCGAGGGCGTCCGCGACGCGTTGGAAGCAGTGGTCAAGAGGATCCCGCCTCCAAGAGGGGACGCGCAGGCACCGCTCAAGGCTCTCATCTTCGACTCGTACTTCGATGCCTATCGCGGCGTCGTCGCGTTGATTCGAGTCGTCGACGGCCGCCTTGCGAAGGGCATGAAAGTCCGATTCATGGTGACTGCGGTGAACGCTGAGGTGGAAGAGGTTGGTGTTCGGCGCCCTGCCAACGTGCCCGTGGACTCACTGTCGGTGGGTGAAGTCGGCTACCTGATCACCGGCCTGAAGGACCCGGCGCTCGTGCGCGTCGGCGACACCGTCACGATCGCAAAGCACGGTGCCATCGACCCGCTATCCGGATATCGCGAAGTCAAACCGATGGTCTTCACGGGGCTCTATCCCATTGACGGCGACCAGTACCCGGCCCTCCGCGATGCCCTCGACAAGCTGCAGCTGAACGATCCGGCCCTCGTCTATGACCCGGAATCGAGCCACGCACTCGGGTTCGGCTTCAGGGTCGGCTTCCTCGGCTTGTTGCACATGGAGGTTGTGAAGGAGCGACTCGAGCGTGAGTTCGGCCTGGAGCTACTTGCCACGGCACCGTCCGTCGAGTACCACGCGTTCCTCACGAACGGCGAGATGAAGATCGTGCATTCGCCTTTGGACATGCCGGACGTTTCGAAGCTTGACCGCATCGAGGAACCGTACCTGAAGGCGACGGTGCTCGTGCCTCCCGAGTTCGTCGGCGCCGTCATGGAGCTTGCGGAAGGTCGGCGAGCGACGTTCAAGGACATGCAGTACCTGTCGGCAACGACGGTCGACCTGCACTACGAGATGCCGTTGTCCGAGCTCATCATGGACTTCTTCGACCAGCTCAAGAGCCGCACGAAGGGCTACGCGTCTCTTGACTACGAGTACATCGGCTACCGTCCGAGCGCACTGGTGAAGCTGGACATACTCCTTGCGGGTCGGCCGGTCGACGCGCTTTCCTTCATCGTCCACAAGGACAAGGCCTACCAGCGTGGCAAGGTACTCACGGAGAAGCTGCGAGCGATCATCCCTCGGCAGATGTTCGAGGTGCCGATCCAGGCGGCGATCGGCGGGCGCATCATCAGCAGAGAGACCGTGCGAGCGAAGCGCAAGGACGTGCTCGCGAAGTGCTACGGCGGTGACGTGACCCGCAAGCGCAAGCTTCTCGAGAAGCAGAAAGAAGGCAAGAAGCGGATGAAGTCCGTCGGGTCCGTCGAAGTGCCACAGGAAGCGTTCATGGCGATCCTGAAGGTCGACGAGTAGGCTCGGAAGCCGCTACGCCGTTGCAGGAGGACACCGATATCGACCTGACGATGACCGCGCAGGTGCCGTCGCACGTCTACGTGCACATCCCCTTCTGCAGGTCCAAGTGCTCCTACTGCGACTTCGTCTCGGTTGCCAGCGCGGACGAAGAGCTCGTCGACGCCGTGACGGAAGCGATCTGTACTGATCTCAAGAGATGGGCTTCCTCGGCACTGCCAGGGGTCGTTGAGACGCTCTACGTCGGTGGCGGCACGCCGACGTATGTCGCAGGCAGCACGCTGCGCATCCTGGAGCTGGCGGCGCGCTGCCTCCCGCTTCGCGACGGTGCGGAGATCACCGTCGAGGCGAACCCTGAGTCCCTGACGAGCGCGCTGGCAGCGGGGCTGAAGAGCGTCGGTGTGACGCGATTGAGCCTCGGCGTGCAGTCCTTCGACGACGGAGTGCTTTGTCTCTTGGGGCGTCCGCACAGCGCTCGCGCTGCAGCGGGCGCAGCCGAAGCGGCCGTGAGCGCCGGACTGTCTCTCTCCGTCGACCTCATCTGTGGGATCCCAGGACAAACGGCGACGTCGTGGCAGGAATCCCTGAACTCCGCCATCCGTACAGGAGCGCGGCACATCTCCGTCTACCCGCTGAGCGTCGAGGAGAGCACTCCTCTGGCGGTGGCGTGCGACACCGGGCTCGTGCGCGAGCCGGACCCTGACATCGCCGCGGACATGATGGTCCTTGCCGAGGACGTACTGGGCGCAGCCGGATTCTTGCGCTACGAGACGGCGAACTACGCCCGTCCGGGTTTCGAGTCGCGCCACAACATCGCCTACTGGACAGGGCGCCAGTACCTGGGGATCGGGCCCGCGGCGCACAGCATGCTCACCGCGGCAACTGCCGCCGCGCTCGATTCTTGGAGTCTGCCCGCTCGTTCACCTGGCGACGACGCGACGTGCGATGTGTCCCGCATTCGGTGTGCCGAGCCCGCCGACATCGGCGCCTGGCTGTGCGGAGCAAGCAAGACGATCGAGTTTCTCACGGTCAAGGAGGCCCAACGCGAAGACGTGATGCTGGGCATGCGTCTTTGCGCAGGAGTCGGGGCCGATCGCGTGCACGATGCGGGTCTGGACGAGGTCTTCGCCGGTCTCGTCCGTGACGGACTCGTCGAGTCCCGCGCACGGACGGGGGCCTCGGCGCTGGCGGGGGCGGACGTCGCTGCGTGGACGACGACGCGCCGAGGCTGGCTGCTCGGGAACGAGGTCTTCGGCCGGATCTGGTCGTCGGAGTGACGTTCGGGCGCTGTCCCGTCGCCGCAGCCTCACGGTGCCCGCGTTCACGGCTGGTTTGGCACTCGCTATAATCGAGTGCCAGGAGGTTGCCCATGCTGAGCGAACGTCGGCGTCAGGTGCTTTCGGCGCTCGTGGAAGAATACGTGAACAGCGCACATCCAGTGGGCTCGAAGGCCCTCGTGGAGCGCTACGAGCTGCGATGCAGCCCCGCGACCGTACGCAACGAACTCGCCATCCTTGAGGAGACGGGTCACGTCTTCCAACCGCACACGTCATCTGGTCGAGTGCCCACCGACAACGGGTACCGTGCCTTCGTGGACGGCCTGCTCGTCAGCCAGGATGAGTCGACAGACTCAGGCGCCCAGACCCGTCCCGGCGCGCTGGAGGTCGCCGAACTCGACGATGTCATGCGGGAGACCTCATCGCTGCTGACCCGGCTCACGAACTGCATGGCCGTCGTGCTCGCACCAACGCTCGCGCGAGCAGCCATCCGACGGATCGACCTGCTTTGGATGGCCTCCAGGCGGGCGCTGTTCGTGTTGATCACGGAGACGGGGCAAGTCGTCAACCGGCACATCGATCTTGCCGCGGACACGACACCGGAGCGTCTTGCCGAGGTCGAGCGTGCGCTGAACGCATCCGTCGACGGCAAGCGCGCCTCGGAGATCAGGCAGTTGCGGACGGCCCTGGGGACATCAGGGGAAGACGGGCTCGTGAGTCGGGTCGTGGACGCCATGCTCGAGTGTCTCGACGAAGCGGACCGCGACCGACTCTATCGAGGCGGCATGCTGCCCTTGCTCTCGCAGCCGGAATTCGCCGACGCCGACCATGTGCGACCCCTGATTGCGGCGCTGGAGGACGGCTTGACTCTGCTCGAGGCCCTGACAGGGGTGCTCGAGGAGCACGGCGTCGCGGTGCGCATAGGGCACGAGAATCGCAGTGCAGAGCTCGAGAACGTGAGCATCGTGGCGACACACTACGGCGACTCCTCGGTCGAAGGAGTCGTCGGGGTCATCGGACCGACCCGCATGGACTACTCGAAGGCTATCGAGGCCGTCCGATGGGTGGCCGAAAGCCTCAACGAGGCGTTGACCTAGTAAGGTACCCGGCGACCGGAGGAAGTCGGGCGCCTCAAGCTGGATCACCTCAATCAAGACGCGATCATCCGAAACGACAGGAAGTCACGTGGCTGCTGGGACAAAGGACTACTACGCGGTCCTTGGTGTGGACAAGGGCGCGAGCGACGATGAGATCAAGCGCGCATTTCGGCGCAAGGCTCGGGAAACACATCCCGACGTGTCCGATGACGACAACGCCGAAGAGCGTTTCAAGGAGATCAACGAGGCGTACGACGTGCTCTCCGACGCGTCGAAACGCCAGTTGTACGACCAATACGGCACCGTAGACGGACGATTCGGAGGCGGTCCGGACCTCGGAGATATCTTCGGCGGGTTCGGCATGGAGGACATCTTCTCGGCGTTCTTCACCGGGGTCTACGGAGGCAATCGGCGTGTACGGTTCGAGGGCCGCGACATGGCTGCGCACGTCTCGATCAGCCTCGAGGAGGCCGCGACCGGCGTCGACAAGGACCTGGTAGTCGACCGCCTGGCGCCCTGCGACGTGTGCGGCGCGACCGGCATGGCCCCCGGCGCCAGCGTCGTCACCTGCCCGGAGTGCGGCGGCACCGGCCAGCAGGTGACGCAGCGACGGACCTTCCTCGGGGTGATGCAGTCGGTCCAGCCGTGCACGCGGTGCGGGCAGACCGGCTCGGTCATAGACCGGCCCTGTGAGGAATGCGAGGGTTCGGGACGTGTCCCGGACAGACAGCACGTCACTGTGACGGTTCCCGCCGGTATCGTAGACGGGATGCAGCTGCGTCTGACGGGCGTCGGCGAGGCTGGCATTCGCGGGGCGGACGCGGGCGATCTGATCGTGACCGTCCATGTCAGGGAACACGAATTCCTGCATCGGGAGGGCGACGACCTTCACTGCCGCGTAAGCGTCTCGATTGCGCAGGCGGCTCTGGGCGCCGAGATCACGACGCCCGGCCTGTTGGACGCCGTCGCGGTGAAGGTCCCCGCTGGCACCCAGTTCGGGGACGTTGTCCGTGTGAAAGGGCAAGGCATGCCCAGGCTCCGAGGATCGGGGCGTGGAGACCTGCTCGTGCACCTGGCCGTCGAGATCCCGAAGAAGCTGAACAAGCGGCAGCGACAGTTGTTCGAGGAGCTCTCTGTGGAGCTGGGTGGCAGGCGCGGCGAACCAGCGACTCCTCTGCAGAAGCTGAAGGACTGGCTCACGAGCTGATGTCCCGCCACCGCTTCTTCGTGCAGAGCGCCTTGCCCGACGTCGAGGGCGCAGCGCGCATCCCGCTTTCGCCCAAGGACAGGCATCACGCGGTTCACGTGCTCAGACTCGAGGCTGGCGAGCAGATCGTCGTGGTGGAACCCGGCGGACGCTCGAGGATCGTCCACCTCGAGTTCGTTGCGGCCGATCAGCTGACCGGGCGCGTTCTCGAGGACGTCCCCGCTCACGCCGAGCCGCGCATCACGCTGGTCCAGGGCATCACCAAAGGCTCCGGCATGGACGAGATCGTGCGACACGCTGTCGAGTTGGGGGCCGAGCGGATCGTGCCGCTGCTGACAGGGCGGACCATCGTGCGCCTCGAGGTCGAGAAGGCCGCAGCTCGCACGAACCGCTGGCGGCGGATCGCCGAAGGGGCCGCCAGACAATCCCAGCGTGCGCGTCTCCCCAAGGTGGACCGGCCCGTGACGGTTGGCGAGCTGGCCGCCCTGCTCGACGAGTTCGACGTATCGGTTGTGTTGTGGGAGGAATCGGCAGCCGAGAGTCTCGCCGAGGTGCTGGAGGCCGCAGGAGTCACCTCCGCACGACCCGACCTGAGCGTCGCGCTGGTGATAGGGCCGGAAGGTGGCCTCACGCCTGGTGAGGTCTCGGTCCTGTCGTCGGCGGGTGCGCGAGTGGCGTCGCTCGGTTCCGCGATCCTTCGTGCAGAAACAGCAGCGCTGGCGGCGCTGGCCCTCACCGCGAATGCACTCGGGGCCCTGTGAACGGCCACTCATCAGGACCGACATCCCAGGACGCGATCATCTCCGGTAGGCGTTTCAGCTCACGTACCCTCGGCTGCAAGGTGAACCAGGTCGAGGGCGAGCAGATCTTCGCCGGCCTTCTCGACCGCGGTTTCGAGCCGGTGGCCGATGAATCCGCAGACGTCGTCGTAGTGACCACGTGCACCGTTACGGGAGAGGCTGACGCGAAGGCACGCAAGACCATACGTCACGCGCTGTCCCTGCCCAATCGGCCGACGGTCGTTGTCACGGGGTGCCTCGCCGCGCTCGCCAGCGAGGACATCGAGGCTCTTGGGGAACGCGTGCTCGTCGAACCTGACGTGACACGCGTCGCCGAGAAGGTCGCGATCCTCGCAAGTCACGCGGTCGCGGCGCCGGCTCGGTTGGTGGATGGGGGTAGAGGGCGGCCCCGCGTCGGGCTGGGCTTCCATACCCGGGCCATGATCAAAGTACAGGACGGGTGCGACGCGTTCTGCGCCTACTGCATCGTGCCGTACGCGCGTGGTAACTCTCGTTCGGTGCCGGCGGACGTTGTGATCTCGGAGTGCCGCGACCTTGTCGAGGCGGGAGTTCGCGAGATCGTGCTCACGGGCATCAATCTCGGGCGCTACGAGGACAGCGGTGTCAGGCTGCCGGATCTTGTGTCCCGGGTTGCCGCGACGGGCATCGAAAGACTGCGACTCTCGAGTGTCGAGCCGCTCGATCTGACCCACGAACTGCTCGAGGAGCTGGCGTCCGCACCTTCAGTGTGTGGGCACCTGCACGTGCCCCTGCAGTCAGGGAGTGATGCCGTCCTGCTCAGGATGGGACGCGCCTACACGACCGCCGAGTACGCCGAGCGGATCTCGAGTGCGCGTGCGGCTCTTCCCGCGTTGGCCATCTCGACCGACGTGCTCGTCGGGTTTCCGGGCGAGAGCGACGAAGAGGCGGAGGAAACGCTCCGGTTCTGTCGGGAGATGGGCTTCTCGCGCCTGCACGTCTTTCGCTACTCACCGCGGCGCAGAACACCCGCGGCCAGACGGCCAGACCAGGTGCGTCCCGGCATCCGCACCCAGCGCGCGGCGAGAGTCCGGGCACTGGACCGCGAGTTGCGCGCGGCACACGCCGAGGCCGCGCGTGGTTGTGTACGCGAGGTACTCGTCGAGCGAGTAAGCTCTGAGGCCTCAGGAGACTGCGTCTTCGCCGAGGGAGTCACGCGCGACTACCTGCGCGTACGTGTGGCGATGGGATCGACACGGGAGGCGATCATCCCAGGCTCACTTGTCTGCGCTCGTCTCGGTGGCGTGGCGGAGGACGGAGTGGTCCACGGCATCATCAACGCGGGTAGGAACGCATGAGCGGATGCCTGAAGGAAGCCCGACGCGGGGGAGTCGCGGTGCGGCGTTTTGGCTGGCAGCGAGTGATAGAATCGGCAGGTAGCAGGTCGTGCCGCAGAACATCGCGGGACAACCTCACGTCAATCGAACAGAGGGTGCATTAGCGAGTGGAACCAACGCAGATCCGCCTGGTCGTGCCTCCCGAACTCAACATGACGGAGCTTCTTGGCCAGGAGGACAGCCTCCTGAGGCTCATCGAGGACCAATTCGAGTCCGACATCTCGGTCCGCGGTAACCAGATCACGATCAGCGGCACGCCCGATGAGGGCCAGGCCGTCTCGGCGCTGTTCAGCGAGATGATCCAGCTGGTGGAGAAGGGCGCTGAACTCAATAGCGAGAATGTCGAGCGCTCGATCGAGTTGCTGAGGACTGGCGAGTGCATGCCGACGACCCTGCACGCCGACGTCCTCCTGACGCACAAAGGCAAATCCATTCGGCCAAAGACGGCGGGGCAGAAGCGCTACATCGACGCCATACGCACCAACACCGTGACGTTCGGCATCGGACCGGCGGGCACGGGCAAGACCTACTTGGCGATGGCAATGGCGGTTGACGCGCTCAAGCGCAAGGAAGTCGGTCGCATCATCCTCACTCGACCCGCGGTCGAAGCGGGGGAGAGCCTCGGCTTCCTTCCAGGGACACTCTTCGAGAAGGTGGACCCGTACCTTCGGCCCCTCTACGACGCGCTCTTCGACATGATGGACATCGACAAGTCGACGACGCTGACGGAGCGGGGCGTCATCGAGATCGCGCCGCTGGCGTACATGCGTGGCCGGACGCTCAACGACAGCTTCATCATCCTCGACGAAGCACAGAACACGTCTCCAGAGCAGATGAAGATGTTCTTGACCCGCTTGGGGTTCGGCAGCAAGGTCGTCATCACCGGCGATGTCACGCAGATCGATCTGCCGAAGGGCATTTCTGGTCTCAAACTCGTACGCAACATCCTCGTGGACGTCCCCGATATCGAGTTCGTGGAACTCACGAGCAAGGACGTCGTGCGCCACAAGCTCGTACAGCGCATCGTGAAGGCGTACCACGAATACGAGGAGAGCAAGGCGACCTCGGCCGATGGCTAGACACGAGAACCTGGTCTCGCGCGCTCTGCGCAGGGCATACCTGTTCAAGCACCCCACGACTCGTCGGCTTGTCCGGGCGGGATTCATCGGCGTTCCGGCTTCGGCAGCCACCATCGTCGTGATGACACTCGTCGGGGGGCCCGCTCAGGTGCCGGTCGCCCTTCTCGCGGGAGTCTGCGGCGGAGTACTGGGCGTGCTGATCGTACGCGTGCTACGGCCGCTCGGAGACCGCCTGTTCGGCGTCACGACCACCGGCCGGCTGCTCGAGCTCGCAAACCCCGCGCACCCGCTCATGCGCAAGCTTATGACGAGCGCTCCGGGCACCTACACCCACTCCGTCGTGACCGCGAACCTGGCGGAGACTGCAGCAGAGGCGATAGGAGCCAACCCGCTCGTCGCCCGCGTGGGAGGCTACTACCACGACATCGGGAAGATGGTGCGCCCGGAGTTCTTCTTCGAGAACCTCGCCGGTGGTGACAATCCCCACGACGACGCGACGCCGGACCTCTCGACCCGGATCATCATCGGCCACGTGCGCGACGGGCTCGAACTGGCGGAGGCATACCACCTTCCCAGAGACATCGAGGACATCATCGGCGAGCATCACGGGACGTCCGTCGTGAAGTGCTTCTACCGGAAGGCCGCCGAGGCCGACGCGTCCGTCTTCGAGTCGTCGTTCCGATACCCCGCGGCTCTGCCTCACACGCGAGAAGCCGCTCTCGTGATGCTGGCTGACGGCTGCGAGGCGGCCGTGCGGGCCAAGCGGACGCCGTCGGACGACGAGGTCGCTGCGACCGTGAGCGGCGTGGTCGAGGACCGAGAATGCGATGGACAGCTGGTGGCCAGCGGTCTGAGTGCAGCCGACATCGACGTGGTCGTCCGCTCCTACACGCGCATACTTGCGAGCATGTACCACCCGCGCATGGAGTACCCGGACTCGGCTCCGAGGAGAGAGCAGGATGCAGATATCCATCACGAGCCATCGAGAGCCCGAACCGCTTGATCTTGCGGCCTTCGAGCGGCTGGCCGCGTTCGTTCTAGATCGCGAGGAGGTTCCCGAGGCTGCCGAGCTGTCCATCGGGGTCGTCGACCTCGAGGAGATGGCGAACTTGAATGAACGCTATCGCGGAGTTGCCGGGGCGACTGACGTGCTTTCGTTCAGCTGTGACGACCCTTGTGCCGTGGAGAGTGACGAGCCGATCACTCTCGGCGACGTGATCGTGGCGCCAGAAGTGGCCGAGCGACAGGCCGTCGAATACGGGCACACCGTGGAGGAGGAACTGAACCTGCTTCTCGTCCACGGCGTCCTTCACCTGCTGGGATACGAGCACGACACGGACGAGCAGGCGGGCGTCATGCAGGCGCGCGAGCGCGCGCTGCTTGCCGGCTATGCCGACACTATCTGACCGCGCTCACTGAGGGGAGCATCAGGACAGCCGTGCGCAGCAGGTCTCTCCTGTGGAGCTTCAACTACGCGATAGAGGGCATCATTTATGCGGTGCGGACGCAGCGCAACATGCGCCTGCATCTGCTCGCGACGACGGTGGTTCTCGTCGCTGCCGTGTTGTTCCATGTCACGCGGTTCGAGCTCATCGCGCTCCTGTTCACGATCTGCCTCGTGCTGGTGTCGGAGCTTGCGAACACCGCGCTTGAGGCTGCCATCGATGTGAGCGTGGAGCGCTACGACCCACTCGCGAAGATGGCCAAGGACGTTGCCGCCGGGGCCGTGCTCGTCGCCTCGATGAATGCGATCGCGGTCGGGTATCTTGTGTTCTTTTCCCGGCTGAGAACCGCCGTCACCTCGGGCTTCTCGTTCGTGGAGGAGCCCTCGTCCGCCAACATCACGGTACTTGCGCTGGGGATCACCGCCCTCGCCACGCTCGTCGTCAAGGCCCTCACGAAGGAAGGAACGTTCCTTCGTGGCGGGTGGCCGTCTGGTCACGTCGCACTGGCGACCGCGGCAGCCTCGGCTGTGGGGTACGCCACTCGAAACTCAGCTGCATTCATCTTGGCACTGTTCATCGCGGCGCTCGTCGCCCAGAGCCGCGTCGAGAGCAATGTCCACACGATTCCGCAGGTCGTGCTTGGTGCGCTACTCGGGTTCCTCATGGCGACTGCGGCCTTTCAGCTATTCTTTCTCTAACGGCTTCCAACCGGAGAGCGCGTGGCATTCGTAGCCTGGACAGTGGTTGTTCTGCTCTTGCTGGCTTGCGCGGCGGTGCTGACCGCCGAAGAAGCCTCGGCGACGTTGCTCGCCCGGTCAAGGATCAGGCGCCTTCTCGATACAGAGCGTCCTGGCGCGCCAGCGTTGGAGTCGTTCGCTGACGAGCCCAGCCGGCTTCAAGCCGCGGCGGCTGCGACTCGTGCAACCGCCTTCGCTGCGATCGGCGTGGCCGGTTGGCTGCTTGGAGGAGTGGTCGCTCCCGAACTCGGCATCTGGTCGCAGATCGTGGGTGGAGTCATCGGGGTCGCGCTGGGTTTCTCGCTTGCCGACGCACTGCCCCGGACGCTCGCCGTGCAGAACCCCGAGAACGTCGCCCTCTCGTTCGCCAGTGCCGCCCGCCCTCTCGTAGCGATCGTCCATCCGCTCGCGCGGCTCGCGTCTCTCCCGTGGCAGTTGGTGATGAGGCTTGCCGGTGTCGAGCGGCCCGATCTATCGCCATGGGCGAGTGAGGACGAGGTCAAGAGTGGGGCGACGGACGAGGAGGAGGCTGCCCGCGAGGAGGTCGAGGAGGCCATGCTCGACGCGGTCTCGGAGTTCACCGAGAAGATCGTCCGGGAAGTCATGGTGCCGCGCACGGACATGGCGGCGCTCGAAGACACGGCGGACGTCGCCGAAGCAATCGAGATGATCGAGCTGATGGGGTTCTCGCGTCTGCCGGTCTACCACGAGACCGTGGACGACGTGCGCGGCGTTCTATACGCGAAAGACCTGCTCTCGGCGATCGGCCGAGGCGGTCAGATCAGTGACCTCACGGCCATCGCAAGGCCGCCCTACTTCGTGCCCGAGACCAAACCGATCGACGAGCTCTTCGTCGAGATGCGTGCGCGTACGCACATCGCCATCGTCGCCGACGAGTACGGCGGTACAGCTGGGCTCGTCACCATCGAGGACCTGCTCGAGGAACTGGTCGGGGAGATCTTCGACGAGTACGACCGAGAGGAGCCACTGGTTGCAGACGAGGGAGATGGCACCTACCGCGTCGATGCGCGTCTGCCCATCGACGATGTGAACGAACTCTTCGGGACCGAGATCGACGTCGACGCTGATACCATCGGCGGTGTGGCCTCGGCGATCGCCGGCCACATACCCGAGGTTGGAGAGAGTGTGGAGGTCGAAGGACTGCGAATGACCGTTCTCGCGCGTGAGGGTACGCGCGTGCGCCTGCTCGAGATCGAATCGGTCCCATCGCCCGATGACGAGGAGCCAGACCATGCGTGAACTCACACAGCCCGACCTGGCGCTGCTCGCGTTCGCTCGCGAGATCCAGGAGAGGGCGTATGCTCCCTACTCGGAGTTCCGTGTCGGCGCGGCGGTGTTCGCTGGGGGCGAGATCTACCAGGGCGTGAACGTCGAGAACGCCGCCTACCCGGCCACGCTGTGCGCGGAGCGGGCTGCGCTGTCGGCTGCGATCACCGCCGGCTGCAAGGACATCGACGCAGTCGCCGTGGTCGGGGACTCAGAGTCACCCACCGTCCCCTGCGGCTGTTGTCGACAGGCGCTCGCGGAGTTCAATCCTGAGATGCGTGTGATCATGGGCGGCCGGACGGACGAAGTCCTCGTGATGACCCTCGATGAGCTGCTTCCCGAGGCGTTCGTGCGCGGCTACCTCGATCAGGACGACACCAAGTGAGCGTGGCCCTCGTCAAGGGGGCGACACGACGTGGTAGATGAGGTCCGCAGCGGGTTCGTCGCCCTGGTTGGACGGCCGAACAGCGGGAAGTCCACGCTCGTGAATGCTGTTGTCGGATCGAAGGTCGCCATCACGTCCGACATGCCACAGACGACACGGCACCGGCTTCGGGCGATCCTCGACCGCGACGATGCACAGGTCGTGTTCGTCGACACCCCAGGTCTGCACAAGCCGCACGACGCGCTGGGCGAGGAGCTGAATCGCTCGGCCCTTCTGGCAGCGGCGGACGTGGACGTCCTCTGTCTCGTCATAGACGCGACCAAGCCGGTCGGCAGAGGCGACGAGTGGGTGGCACAGCACGTCGCGCGTTCGAAGGCCAAGAGGGTCCTCGTGCTGACGAAGGCCGACGTGGCCACGCCGGAGCAGGTGAATCGACAGCTCGAGACGGCACGGCCACTCGCGCACTTCGACGACGAGGTCGTTGTCTCAGCAGTCGAAGGGTTCAACGTCGATGGCTTTGCGAATGTCGTGGTGCGGCTGCTCCCCCGGGGGCCGCGTTACTTCCCCCGTGACATGCGTACGGACCAGCCCATCGAGGTCATCATCGCCGAGTTCGTGCGCGAGAAGGTGATCCGCGCGACGTCTCAGGAGGTTCCACACGCCGTGGGCGTCGTTGTGGATGACCTCGAATGGGACGACAAGGCCGACATCGCCCGTATTCGTGCCGTGATCTACGTGGAGCGCGACTCACAAAAGGGCATCATCATCGGTGCCGGGGGTGAGATGATCAAACGCGTCGGCGTGCAGGCGCGCGAGGATCTCGAACGACTCCTCGGAAGGCACGTGTTCCTGGACTTGCGGGTGAAGGTCAAGAAGGACTGGCGGCGCGACGCCACTCAGATACGCCGCTTCGGCTACGGGGAGGGCCTGTGAATCCCATGGAAGATTCCGAGTTGGACGTGGAGGCATTCGCACGCTTCGTCGATCAGACACTTCTGTCGCCGACCGTCGGTGTGTCCGAGGCGACGAAGTGGATCGAGGAGAACGCCGCCCGCGGGTTTGCCACCTTGTGCGTGGCGCCGGTGTTCGTTGCGTCAGCTGCGCGCCTGCTGGAGGGCTTGGACACAAACGTGTGCTCGGTGTGTGGGTTCCCGCTCGGGTATTCGCTCACAACGACCAAGTCCGAGGAGACCCGGCATCTGGTGTCGCTCGGATGCACGGAAGTGGACATGGTGCTGAACGTCGGCGAACTCCTGGCGGGCAACGTTGATTACGTCGAACACGACATTGCTGCGGTCGTTCAGGCGGCGAAGGATGAGTCACCAGACCGGTCCCTCGTCAAAGTCATCCTTGAGACGGGCCATCTGAGCGAAGAGCAGGTTGCGACTGCCTGCCGGATCGCTGAGGCGGCAGGCGCGAACTTCGTGAAGACCTCGACAGGCTTCGGCCCGCGCGGCGCGTCCGTGCGCGACGTCGAGATCATGCATGCGACGGTGGGCGGGCGACTGGGGATCAAGGCTGCCGGCGGCATCCGGGACTTGGACAGCGCCCTGGCGCTCATCCGCGCTGGGGCGACGCGGCTCGGCACGTCTTCGGGTGGGCGCCTCGTGGACGAACTCGCCGCGCGCCGCGCGTAGGACCGCGATGCCTGCATACAGCGTTCGGGCCATCGTGCTTCGGCGCACGAAGCTGGGCGAGACGGACACTATCGTTACCCTGCTTGCCGAGGACGGCACGCAGATCCGCGCCGTTGCGAAGGGCCTGCGGAAGCCGACCTCCAAGTTCGGAGGGCGTCTGGAGCCAGGCACGGAGGTCGACCTTCTCCTGCACACGGGCAGGAACCTCGACGTCCTCACCGAGGCTCGTACGGTGGACTCACACGCGGGTGTGCGTGAGGACTTCGATCGGCAGGCAGCAGCATCAGTGGTGGAGGACGTCATCGATGCGGCCACGAAGGACGCCGACACCGACCCCCGTCTCTACGGGCTCGTGCGCGCGACGTTCACGGCAGTCGAAGCGGCACCCCCCGAGCATATCCTCGAGATCGTGCTCGCCTTCCTGTTGAAGTCGATGGCCATGCACGGGTACCGGCCCGAGCTGGCGGCCTGCGTGACGTGTGCCGGGGAGCTCGGGGCGAGCGAGTCGTTCTCGCTCTCGGCCGGGGGAGCCGTATGCGAGAGGTGTGGCGACGACACTGTGGGGGTGCAACGCTTGAGCCCCGCAGGCCGGGCGTGGCTTGAGCGCCTGCTGGGTGCGCGAATGTCAGACATCGTCGCTCTGGGAATGCCACATACGGCAGCGCTCGACGGCTTCGACCTCATGCGGGCGTTCGTGGAATACCACCTGCCCGCTCGGCTGAAGGCGCTCGACTTCTACGCATCGGTGGTGCGCTCGGCACCGGCCGAGGGAAACGCACCCTGAGGGGACGTCCACCGGCGGGGCTGCCAGCGAGAACGAAGCCGGGGGCGGGTCGTGTAAGATGGCGGAGCGCCTGCTCGTCGCGTCGGCAGCACCAGCTTTGCGCAGGCAGCGACCGTCGCCGAGACTCCGGGAGATGCCGTCTTCATGAGCGTCATGACGTTTCAGGACATCATCCTGTCGCTCTCGCAGTTCTGGGCGGCGCAGGGATGCGTCTTGCTCCAGCCCTACGACGTCGAAGTCGGTGCGGGTACGTTTCATCCTGCGACCACGCTCCGCTCGCTCGGGCCTGACCGCTGGTATGCCGCCTACCCCCAGCCTTCGCGCCGCCCTACCGACGGACGGTACGGCGAGAACCCGAATCGCCTTCAGCACTACTACCAGTACCAGGTCATCCTGAAGCCCTCGCCGGAGGACGTCCTCGACCTGTACTTCGACTCGTTGAGAGCGATCGGCATCGAGCCTGCCGAGCACGACGTGCGCCTCGTCGAGGACGACTGGGAGTCTCCCACACTCGGTGCCTGGGGTCTCGGCTGGGAAGTCTGGCTGAATGGCATGGAGGTCACGCAGTTCACGTACTTCCAGCAGGTTGGCGGGTTCGAGTGCCGTCCGGTGCCGGCCGAGATCACCTACGGTCTCGAGCGTCTCGCGATGTACATCCAGGGCGTCGACAGTGTCTTCGACATCACGTGGGTGGAAGGCTTCACCTACGGTGACGTCTTCTTGCGCAACGAGCAGCAGTTCTCGGCGTACAACTTCGAGATTGCCGATGTCGACATGCTGCAGACCCTCTTTCGGACGTACGAGAGCGAGTGTGTGCGCACACTGGACGCTGGCAAGGTGCTTCCGGCCTATGACTACGTTCTGAAGTGCTCCCACGTGTTCAATCTGCTGGACGCTCGAGGGGCGATCTCAGTCACTGAGCGCCAAGGCTACATCCTGCGCGTGCGAACACTGGCGAAGAGATGCTGTGACGCGTACGTGCAACTCGTGGCGCTTGCCGAGAATGGCGCCACGGCCAGCGTTGGAGGTGGGCCCTCGTGAGCAGGGACCTCATCTTCGAGATCGGCACGGAGGAGATCCCGTCGACGCCGCTGTATGCGGCACTCGAACAGCTCGCGTCCGATGCGACACGGCTCTTCGACGCTGCGCGCCTCTCATACGCCGACATCGAGACCTACGGCTCGCCTCGGCGACTGGTCCTCTCCGTGAAAGAGATTGCAGACGCGCAGGCTGACCGGACGCAGCGCCACCGGGGACCCGCGCTCAAGGCAGCATTCGACGCCGAGGGCAACCCGACCAAGGCCGCCGAAGGGTTCGCGCGCGGCAAGGGGGTGTCGGTTGAATCCCTCGTGAGCGCCGAGGGCGAAGGCGGGGTGTACGTCTACGCCGTCGTAGACGAGAAGGGCGCAGCGGCCGTGGAGGTCCTGCCCGAGTTGCTGTCCGACCTCGCCGACGGCCTCGTCTGGCCCAGGTCGATGAGGTGGGGCAGCGGGGACACGAGGTTCTCGCGTCCCGTGCGCTGGCTCTTGGCTCTGCTCGGCGACGATGTCGTTCCGGTCCAGTTCGCTGGCTTGCAGGCTGGGCGCGTGACGTTCGGCCATCGGTTCCTGTCACCGGGACCGATCGACGTGCCGAGCGCTTCCGCGTACGAGACCGTTCTCGCCTCAGCGTACGTCGAGCCGCGACAAGAACGGCGCGCAGAGAGGGTCGACGGGGGTATTCACGCGGCCATGCACGCTGTGGGCACGCAGGCGGTCGTTCCCGAGACGACGCTCGCGGAAGTCGTCAACCTGGTCGAGTGGCCCACAGTGGGCGTGGGCACCTTCGATACGGAGTTCCTCGAGATCCCCCGCGAGGTGCTCGAGAACGCGATGGAGGGTCACCAACGCTACTTCCCCGTAGAGATGGTTCCGGGAGAGGGGTCCGCAAGGGGCTGCCTCGCGAACAAGTTCGTCGTGGTGCACAACGGAGACCCCCGGCGCACGGATGACATCGTGCGCGGGCACGAGCGGGTGATTCGCGCGAGACTGGCCGATGCGGGGTTCTTCTACCGAGAGGATCTGGCGCACCCGCTCGAGTCCTTCGTGTCCCGACTGGACCGGATCGTGTTCCAGGACAAGCTCGGTTCGCTCGGCGCGAAGGTGCAGCGCGTCGAAAGTCTGGTCGAGGTTCTGGCGGGCCAGATCGAGGCGCCCGCAGACGAGACCGCGTACGCGGCTCGGGCAGCACACCTCTGCAAGGCTGACCTCGTCTCGAGCGTCGTCGTCGAGTTCCCGACGCTGCAGGGGATCATGGGCGGCTACTACGCCGAGGCAGCAGGGGAGGCGCGGCCCGTTGCCGTCGCCATGGTCGATCACTATCGACCGCGGTACGCCGGCGATGACCTGCCCTCGACGCTCGCCGGACGCCTCGTTGCGATCGCGGACAAGCTCGACACGATCGTCGGCATCCATGCCGTAGGCATGCCGCCCACCGGCTCAGCCGACCCGTTCGCTCTTCGTCGCGGCGCGATCGGCGTGCTGCAGATGCTTCTCGACGGGGTTCCCTTGCTGCTGGATGCTGCGATCGCTGCGGCGATCGACGGCTACCGTCCGGTGCTGCCGGACCTCGACGGAGTGGCCGTCGCTCGTGACGTTGGCGATTTCGTCCGCGGACGCCTCGAAGTCCTGTTCCGCGACAAGGGGATCGCGTATGACACCGTCGCTGCCGTGTTGGCAGTAGCTGGCGACGACCCGGCCGACGCACGGGCTCGAGCCACGGCGTTGCAGGAGGCTCGGGACCACGATCCTGAGACGTTCGAGGATCTCTCCGTTGCATTCACCCGCGCAAAGAACCTTGCGGAGGAGTCCTTGGGCACGGCGACTGTCAGGCAGATCATGGGTCCGGAGGAGATCGCATTGCTCGACGCTCTCGAAGCGGCCGAGTCCGATGTGAAGGAGCTCGCGCGAGTGCGGTCCTATGCGCTGCTCGTTCAGGAGTACGCGTCCCTGCGCGGCCCCGTCGACGTGTTCTTCGACAAGGTCCTCGTCATGGACCCTGACGACGCGCTGCGGGAGAACCGCCTGAGACTGCTGAACCGCTTCGTGGCTCTATTCGAGAGGTTCGCCGATCTTCGGCAGATAGCGGGCTAGCGTGGCGGAACGGCTGAGCATCCACTTGCTCTCGGACTCGATAGGTGAGATCGCCGAGCAGGTGGCCCGTGCGGCGATCTCACAGTTCGAACCGGGTCTCTTCCGGATCGAGCGCTTGCCGAGAGTACGGAGCGTCGAGCAGCTTCGGGACCTCGTGAGCCGACACTGTGGCTCGTCCTGCATCTTCTTCTACACGTTCGCCGACGAGATCCTTCGCGACGAGATGGTGCGTATCTCCGGGGCGGTGACGGCCAACAGCGTGGACATCCTCGGACCGTCCATGGCGCTGCTCGGACGGGTTGCCTCGAGCGAGCCCAGTGGGGAGGCGGGCGCGTACCGCCGGATCGACGCCGTGTACTACGCGCGGTTCGCAGCCCTGGACTTCGCGATGAAGCACGACGACGGTCAGCGCCCGGAAACGCTCACCGAGGCGGACATAGTGCTGCTCGGCGTGTCGAGAACCGGGAAGACGCCGCTTTCCATGTATCTGGCATTCAAGGGCTACAAGACGGCCAACGTTCCGCTCGTCGTGGACGTGGAGCCGCCGAATGAACTCTACCTGGTGGACCGGCATCGCATCTTCGGGCTGACGACGGATCCGCTGGTTCTGCTCCAGGTGCGCGAGAAGCGCATGCGGGAGATGGGGACGCACGTCAGTAAGTACGCGGATATCGTCGAGATCGAACGTGAGCTGCAAGAGGCGACGGCGCTGATGCGTCGGTTGCGATGCATGATGGTCCGCACCGACAGTCGTGCCATCGAGGAGTCAGCCTCGGAGATCCTCCGGCACCTGGAGCCGCTGGTCGAGGAGGGCATGGTGGAGGGGAGAGAGTAGGTCCTCGTGCGGTATGATTCCGCTCGAATCCGTTCGACGTCGCTGGCACGACGTGGGCTTGAGGCCCGCTGGGGAGGAGAGACCAGTGTCCGAGGTCAAGCGTGTGTATGCATTCGGCAAGGACCGTGACGGCAGCAACCACACCGAAGGCAACAAGGGCATGAAGTTCGCCCTCGGTGGCAAGGGAGCGAACCTTGCCGAGATGGCGATCATGGGTCTGCCGGTCCCGCCCGGGTTCACGATCACGTGCCAGGCCTGCATGGAGTACTACAACGCCGATCCTCCCGCCTTGCCCGCCGGACTCGCCGAGGATATTGCGGAACACCTGGCCGGCCTCGAGGACAAGATGGGCAAGAAGCTCGGCGACCCGGACGACCCGCTGCTCGTTTCCGTGCGGTCCGGTTCTCCCTTCTCGATGCCGGGCATGATGGACACCGTGCTGAACCTCGGGCTCAACGACGCTTCCGTTCAGGGCCTCATCGCCCAAACTGGCAACGAGCGATTCGCCTGGGACAGCTACCGTCGCTTCGTCCAGATGTTCTCGAAGGTTGTTCTTGACGTCGAAGGCAACCTCTTCGAGAACGCCCTCACGGCAAAGAAGGCATCCCGCCAGGTCGAGAACGACACCGACCTGACCGCCGAAGACCTGAGGGAACTCGTTCTGGCGTTCAAGGAGATCGTGGCGAACCACGTCTCGCCGCAGGTGTTTCCTGACCTCGTGTCGGGGAATCGCGTGGCGTTTCCGCAGGATGTGGCCGTTCAGCTCCGCCTCACGATCGAGGCCGTATTCCGCAGCTGGATGAATGAGCGTGCCGTCTACTACCGCAAGATGGAGAGGATTCCGGACGATCTGGGCACGGCCGTGAACGTCCAAGCCATGGTCTTCGGCAACAAGGGCGACACCTCGGCAACCGGGGTCGGCTTCACGCGGAATCCCGCCGACGGCACCAAGGAGTTCTACGGCGACTTCCTTACGAACGCGCAGGGTGAGGATGTCGTAGCCGGCATCCGGCGCACCAGGCCGATCTCCGAGCTCAAGCGCGTGGCCGGACTCGAGGAGGCCGGCAGAGAACTCGACGATGTGTTCGCGAAGCTCGAGGCGGAGTACCGCGACATGTGCGACATCGAGTTCACGATCGAGCAGGGCAAGCTCTGGATGCTTCAGACCCGCATCGGCAAGCGCACGGCGCGCGCAGCTCTTAAGATCGCTATCGACATGGTCGGGGAGGGCATGATCACCCGCGAAGAGGCGATCCTTCGCATCGACGCCGACCAGCTCGATCAGCTGCTGCATCCCCAGTTCGACCCGAAGGCGACGTACGACGTGCTCGCGAAGGGTCTCAATGCGTCGCCGGGCGCAGCGGTGGGCGAAGTTGTCTTCAGTTCGCCTGATGCCGTCGCCGCGAAGGCAGACGGACGCAGGGCGATCCTCGTGCGTTGGGAGACGAATCCGGACGACTTGGCGGGCATGGACGCTGCGCAGGGCATCCTCACCTCACACGGCGGCAAGACGAGCCATGCAGCGGTCGTGGCCCGTGGCATGGGAAAGCCCGCTGTCTGCGGCGTCGAGAAGCTTAAGATCGATGCCGACGCGAAGGTGGCGCGCATTGCGGACACGGACATCGTGTTGCACGAGGGGGACATCGTCTCGATCGACGGAACCCAGGGAATCGTCGTGCTCGGGGCGGTGCCGACGGTCGAACCCGAGGTGACCGAGGACTTTGACACGATACTCACGTGGGCCGACGAGTATCGCCGAATGGGTGTCCGGGCGAACGCCGACACTCCCGACGATGCCGTTCTCGGGCGCAAGTTCGGCGCCGAGGGCATCGGCTTGTGTCGTACGGAGCACATGTTCCTTGGCGATCGGAAGGCGATCGTCCAGAGCATGATCCTGGCCGCCGATGACTCCCCGGAGCGCGCGGCCGCACTTGCAGAGCTCCTCGACGTTCAAACCAGCGACTTCCTCGGCATCTTCAGCGCGATGGACGGGATGCCCGTGACGGTTCGGCTGCTCGACCCACCGCTACACGAGTTCCTCGACAGCCCTCGCGAACTTGAAGTCGATATCGTCCGGCGAGAGTGCGCAGGCGCGCCGCCCGAGGAACTCGCGGCCAAGCGGCATCTTCTCGCACAGATAGACGGCATGGTGGAAGCCAACCCGATGCTGGGTCTTCGCGGTTGCCGCCTGGGCATCATGTTCCCGGAGATCTACGAGATGCAGGTCCGGGCGATCACGCTCGCGGCATGCCAACTCAAGCGTGAGGGCAAGGATCCGCGACCGGAGATCATGATCCCGCTTGTGTGCGTGAAAGCGGAGCTGGACACGCTTCGTGAGGAGAGCGAGAACGTCATCGCCGAAGTGACCCGCGAGTGCGGAGTTGCACTCGGTATCCCCATCGGCACGATGATCGAGCTTGCCGCGGGCGGCCCTCACCGCCGACGAGATCGCGCTCTCGGCCGACTTCTTCAGCTTCGGGACGAACGACCTGACGCAGACGACGTTCGGATTCTCGCGCGACGACATCGAAGCCAAGTTCCTTCCGCGCTATCTCGAGCGGAAGATCCTTGCGAGGAACCCCTTTGAGACAGTCGACTCGGGAGTGGCCCAGCTCGTCGCGATGGGTTGCGAGCGGGGACGCGCAGCCAATCCCGACATCAAGCTCGGTGTGTGCGGCGAACACGGCGGCGATCCTGAGTCCGTGAAGGTCTTTCACGGTATGGGTCTCACGTACGTCTCGTGCTCGCCGTACCGCCTGCCTCTCGCTCGACTCGCTGCGGCGCAAGCCACTCTCGCCGAGCGGGCGGCCACGTCCGACAATCGCTAGCGGCATTCTGGGGCCGGCCGTCTTGTTGCGGCCGGCCCTTGATCTCCACAACTGGAGGTCGGATGGCAGGAAGCACGAAGCTCTTCCAGCGGGCCGGATCGCCGCTCATCCAGGGCCACTCGCGCACTGCCCGTTCGTTCTGGGCACAGTGGTGGACGGCGTTTGCTGCGGCTGTACTGATCGTGTACGGATTCCTTGCAGCGGCTACGCTTCTCGATCCGACCCGTCCCTCGTTCTCGTCGCTTGCGTCACTCGGTGAGTGGCTGTTCCTGGGTATCGGCGGACTCGTGGCTGCGATGCCTGCGTGCGCGCTGGGGGTGTGGCTGGCACGGAGTATGGGATGGCGTCGGGCGTGGCTGGTGGGCGGCCTCCTGGGCGGGGTCCTTGGCGTGATCGTCATGTTCTGGACGCGTCCACTGCTCTAGACTCGCGTCAGGGCCGGTCGGCGACCGATCAGGGACGACAAACCATGTTGCTTGCAGGTCGGACGGGTGACGCTCGATGCCTGAACTGATGACACGTGAGCGCTTCGAGGCGGAGGAGCACGCTCGGTTGTCCCCACGCGCTTCGTTCGCGGATTCATCGAAGGGGCGCGAGCGGCGGCTGCCCATGGATACGTTCCGCACCGAGTACCAGCGCGACCGGGACCGGATCATCCATAGCAAGTCCTTCCGCCGCCTCTCCCACAAGACGCAGGTCTTTCTCGCTGCCGAGGGCGACCACTACCGCACGCGGCTCACGCATACGCTCGAGGTGTCTCAGATCGCACGGTCGTGCGCCAGGGCATTGCGCCTGAACGAGGACCTCACCGAGGCGATCGCCCTGGGTCACGATCTGGGACACACGCCGTTCGGGCACGTGGGGGAGGACGCTCTGAGCGCCTGCTACGAACGCATCCGGGCCGACTACGACGAGGTACCTGATACCTACCGGCACAACCGGCAGTCGCTGCGCATCGTCGAGGTACTCGAGTACGAGGGCAAGGGCCTGAACCTGACGTGGGAAGTCCGTGACGGGATCATCGGCCACACGGGCGACCACGTGCCCGAGACGCTGGAGGGCCAGATCGTACGGATCGCCGATCGGATCGCCTACGTGAACCACGACATCGACGATGCGGTACGTGGTGGCGTGTTGCGCGAGGAGGACCTGCCCGCGGGCCCGACCGAGGTCCTCGGTCACAACCACGGGGCTCGCATACGAAGGATGGTCGAGGATCTCGTCCGCGAGAGCGCCGATTCCGATGCGATCCGCATGAGTCGTCCCGTTTGGGACGCGATGATGACCCTTAGGGCGTTCCTCTTCGAGCACGTGTACTTGAACCCGTCGGCCAAGATCGAGGAGCCGAAGGCGTTCGGCGTGGTGGAGCGGCTCTTCCTTCACTATCTTGAGCACCCGGCATCTCTACCCGAGGAGTACGCGCCCGCCTCAGATAGCGAGCTCGTGCAGAGAGTCACCGACTACATCGCGGGGATGACCGACCGGTATGCGACCAGACTGTATGAGCGGCTGTTCGTGCCCGCATCCTGGCGCATGTAGGCAGGCAGGCCGTCTTCGGTCTTTGCGGTGTGCAGGGGTTCCCCTATTATTGGCGAAGCCATTAGCTCAGCGGTGCGCGTATGCGCTACGTGAGGCACCCGGCTCAGGGGATCGTCACAGTCACAGTACCAGGCGAATGAGGAGTGTGGTGTATGACCTACGTGCTGGTTGCACTTCTGTGCGGGCTTGTCGGGCTGGCGACGGCAGCCTACTACGCTTTCTGGGTCTTGAGGCAGGATGCGGGCTCGCCGCTCATGCAGAAGATCTCCAGGCACATCCAGGAAGGCGCTCTCGCATTCCTCAAGCGTGAGTACCGAGTTGTTGCGATCGTGCTCGTCGTGGTCGCCATTGCTATGGCTCTGTTCCTCCAGGCCAGCGGCGGCGTAGTGATGAGTGTGGCGTATCTGGTGGGCGCGATCTTCTCCGGGACTGCCGGCTTCATCGGTCTCACGATCGCGACGCGGGCGAACTCGCGCACCACGCAAGCGGCCACCAAGAGCATGCCGAAGGCCCTCGAGGTCGCGTTCCGCGGTGGCGCCGTCATGGGTCTCACGGTCGCGGGCCTCGGACTTGTGGGCGTGTGTCTGTGCTTCTTCGTGTTCCTGTACGCCACCGGCCTTGTGGCGAACCTGGCTATCGTCGAAGGCAAGAACTGGGTGATCTTCGGGTTGACCATCTCGTCGACGATAGTCTTCTCCGACATCATTCCGGCATTTGGTCTCGGCGCTTCCACGATCGCGCTCTTCGCGCGTGTTGGTGGTGGTATCTACACCAAGGCCGCCGACGTTGGCGCCGACCTCGTGGGCAAGGTCGAGGCGGGTATCCCCGAAGACGACCCGCGCAACCCAGCGGTCATCGCCGACAACGTGGGCGACAACGTGGGCGACGTAGCTGGCATGGGCGCAGACCTGTACGAGAGCTACGTGGGAGCGATCGTCGCTCCGTTGGCTCTCGGCGCCCTCTATCTGGGCTTCCGCGGCGCGCTGCTGCCGGTGCTCATCGCGGCTGTCGGTATGATCTGTTCGGCGGTGGCAACGTTCTTTGTTCGCGGCAAAGAGGGCGGTCACCCCGGGCGCTCTCTCTCGTACGGTACGTACGGCGCAGCGATCCTGACGCTGATCGCGTGCTACTTCCTCGTGATGTGGCTTGTGCCGGCCGGCACCTCGTTCGGAAAGATGGTCGTGGAGAACCCGATCGGCTTCTTCATCGCTATCTTCGTCGGCCTTGCCGCGGGGATGGCCATCGGACAGGCGTCGGAGATCTACACGTCCGACGCGTACAAGTCCGTCAAGAAGATCGGCGAGGCGGCCAAGACGGGCCCTGCCACGGTCATCCTGGCGGGTCTCGCCACTGGCATGCAGTCGACGGCTTTCTCGATCATCTTCCTGGTGATCGCGATGGGTGTCGCTTTCACAGCCGGCGAGTGGGCGTTACCGCATGGCGGTGGCATCTTCGCCGTCGGCCTCTCTGCCATCGGCATGCTGGCTACGACGGGCATCGTCGTTGCCGTCGACGCGTACGGCCCGATCGCGGACAACGCGGGTGGCATCTCCGAGATGAGCCATCAGGCCCCCGAGGTCCGCGAGATCACCGACTCGCTCGACTCGGTCGGCAACACCACAGCGGCGATCGCCAAGGGCTTCGCGATCGCTTCTGCAGCAGTGACCGCCCTGGCGTACTTCCAGCTCTACGCCTCCAAGGTCGGGCTTACCGGGATCGACATCCTCGACAACAAGGTCATCATCGGCCTCTTCCTCGGCGGCATGTTCCCGTTCCTGTTCTCGTCGATGGCGATCAATGCCGTCGGTCGCGCCGCCCAGGCAATGATCGAGGAGGTTCGCCGCCAGTTCCGCGAGATCAAGGGTCTGCGGGAGGGCGTTGAGGGTGTCGAGGGCGAATACGGCAAGTGCGTGGACATCGCCACGAGCGCCGCGCTCAGGGAGATGATCATCCCGGCCACACTCGCTACCTCGCTGCCGATCCTTGTGGGCCTATGGAGCACGGTCGCCCTAGGCGGCTTCCTCGCCGGCGCACTCGTGGTCGGCTTCCTCATGGCCATCTTCATGGCGAATGCGGGCGGTGCGTGGGACAACGCGAAGAAGTACATCGAAGCCGGCCAGTACGGTGGCAAGGGCTCTGACGCGCACAAGGCCGCAGTCGTTGGCGACACCGTTGGCGACCCGTTCAAGGACACCGCAGGGCCGTCCATGAACATCCTCATCAAGGTGATGTCGGTCATCTCGGTCGTCTTCGCTCCGCTATTCCTCAGGTAGTAGACGCATACCGGCTCGTCCTGCGAGCCTGAGAGGAACCTGGATGCTCCCGGGGGCAACAGCTCCGGGAGCATCCTGTACTGTCGGGACGAGTGGGTACTCTCTCTTACGGAAAGCAAGCGAGGGAGCGCGTGGGTCGCATCACCGAAGAAGACATCCAGCGGGTCCGTGATGCCACGGATCTGGTCGAGGTTGTCTCCGAATCGGTCGTGATGAAACGGAAAGGCCGTCTGTACTGGGGCAGATGTCCCTTCCACGGCGAGAAGACTCCGTCTTTCAAAGTGGATCCCGCTACTCAGTTGTGGCACTGCTTCGGATGCGGGCTGGGCGGTGATGTCTTCGGTTTCGTGATGAGGACCGATAGCGTCGACTTCCCAGATGCGGTGCGACAGCTCGCCGAGCGCGCCCACATCGAGATCGTCGAGGTCGGCGGAGGCGTAGCGTCGGGCAAGCGAGAGCGCCTGCACGCCGCTTGCGCTGCAGCCGCCGCCTACTACCACAAGGTACTCGTAGGCGGGACCGAAGCGGGAGCCTCGCGGGCACGCGAGTATCTCGCAGCGCGCGGCTTCGGTATCGATGTTGCGAAACGCTTCGAGCTTGGCTACGCGCCCGGCGGAGAGCTGCTTTCACGTGCGCTCAAGAAGGATGGGTTTGCCGACGACGAGCTGGTCGAGGCGAACGTGGCCGTCGGGTCGAGCGGTCGTGGTCTGCGCGATAGGTTCTACGAACGCGTGATGTTCCCCATCCGGGATGTTCAGGGACGCTGCGTGGGGTTTGGCGGGCGCGTCCTTGGAGCCGGCGAGCCGAAGTACCTGAACACTCAGGAGACACTCGTGTTTCACAAGTCGAGGAACATGTACGGCATCGAGCTCGCGAGAAACGAGATCGTGCGCGAGAAGACCGCGATCGTCGTCGAGGGCTACACCGACGTCGTCGCGCTGCATGAGGCGGGCATACGAAACACGGTCGCTACACTCGGGACCGCGCTCACGAGGGACCACATGAAGCTGCTCGGCCGCTTCGCCCAGCGGGTCGTCTACCTCTTCGACGGAGATGAAGCGGGCCTGCGAGCAGCCGACCGGGCGTCCGAGTTCATCGGCGTCGACATGACGCCCGAGGCCGGACGCGAGCGCGTGGACCTCGACGTGGCGGTGATCCCGGGAGGGCTGGACCCGGCGGACCTCGTATCCAGGGGCGGCCAGGAGGCGGTCGAAGCCGTCGTCTCGGAGGCAGCGCCGCTGCTGCGTTTTGCCCTCGACCGACGTCTCTCGCGCTACGACCTCACGGTCCCCGAGAACCGCGCGCATGCTCTGGCAGATGCGGCCTCTGTACTGGCTTCTGTCAAGACGTCCTTGCTGGTCCACGACTACACGAACTACGTCGCCGACCGGCTGTTCGTGGAGTATGCGACCGTGCAGGCGGCGGTTTCCAAGGCCACGCCTTTTGCTGGCGCGGGCGAGGAGGCGGCTCCCGAGCAAGGGGCGACTTCCTCATCTGCGACAGAAGCCTGCGTCGTACCCTCATCGCCGCAATCGCGAGCCGAGAGCGAGTTCCTGGGCGTGTTGGCTAGCGCGCCTCGGCTGAGAGGCGAGGCACGTTTCTTGCTTTCTGAGGACCTGCTGACAGTGCCGGTCTACGTCCGTGCTCTTCGTCTGATGTCGGAGGAACCGTCCGCGTCGCTCGAGGCACTCGTTTCCCGCGGCGAACGTGAGGATCACGCATTGGGGTCCGTCTTCGCGGGATTGGCGCGGGTAGAAGAGGCTCAGGCGGAAGCGCTTGCCGAACAACTCTTACGAAAGCTCAAGGAGTTTCGCGTCGACCGTCTAATCCTAGAGAAGAAGAGTGCACTCAAAGGTCTCGACCCGGTATCGGAGCGAGACAAATACGACGAACTCTTCAAGAAGATCTCCGAGTTACAGCACGAGAGGAATCTCATCCGCAGCGGCAGCGCCACAATGCGCGAGCCGCAGTCCGATACCAGCGAGCAGTAGGAGCAGCGTGGCAGACGACCCCAAGAGCACCACGAAGAACGCAAGCGTCGCCAAGGCCGACCCAAAGACCCCGGTGAAGGCGAGCCCGAAGGCTGCCGCTGCGCCGAAGAGGTCCGCGGCGAAGGCGCCGGATGCTAGTGCAGCGGTGAAGTCAGCGGCCGCGACAAAGCCCGCCGCGAAGCCGGCGGGAGTCAAGGCCCCAGCAGAGTCATCGGCAGCCAAGCCCGCCGCGAAGGCGCTTGCCAAGACCGCCGCGGCGAAGACCGCGCCGGTCAAGGAGGCCGCTCCAAAGGCGAAGACGACCAGGGCCGCTGCGGCAAAGAAGGCCGACCCTGCCGAGAAGGGCGCGAAGGTTCCCGATAAGGCCGCACCCGCCAACTCGGCGAAGCCTGCGCTGCCTTCGAAGACACCTCCTGAACTGGAGTTGTCGGCGGTGAAGACGCTCGCGAAGATGGGCAGCCGCAAGGGCAACCTGACCGACGAGGAGATTCACTCGGCTCTCGCAAACATCGACCTATCCGAGGCGCAATTCGACACTATCTGCGGCCATTTTCGCGAGAGCGGGATCGAGATCGTGGAGGAGCATCCCTCCCCGGGGGCAGAAGCAGAAGTCGAGGTAGTCATCACGCCTGCGGGCGTCGAGGTCGTCAATGTTGCCGTGCCGCCTGAGGCGGACCTGAGCGACCTCGTCGACGAGATCCCCGCCGAGGAGAAGGGCGCCATGGAGATAACCATTCCGAAGGTGGCGCCGAAGACGGGCAAGAAGAAGCCGAAGAAGCGCGCCGATGCCAACGGTGTGGCGCCGCTCACTGGCGATCCCGTCCGCATGTATTTGAAGGAGATCGGCAAGGTGCCGCTCCTGACTGCGCGACAGGAAGTCGACCTGGCGATGAAGATCGAGGCCGGTCTCGAGGCGACGGCGCGCGTTGAAGAGGCTGAGGATCGCGGCATCGTGCTCGAGCGTCCCGAGCGGCGCCGCCTCGAGCGGATCGAGCAGGTCGGCCAGGAGGCGAAACAGCAGCTTGTCGAGGCGAACTTGCGCCTGGTGGTGTCGATTGCGAAGCGCTACGTCGGACGCGGAATGATGTTCCTCGACCTCATTCAGGAAGGCAATCTTGGCCTGATCCGCGCGGTGGAGAAGTTCGAGTACACGAAGGGGTTCAAGTTTTCGACGTACGCCACGTGGTGGATTCGTCAGGCCATCACCAGAGCAATCGCCGACCAGGCCCGAACGATCCGGATTCCGGTTCACATGGTGGAGACCATCAACAAGCTGATCCGGGTCCAGCGTCAGCTCCTGCAGGAGCTCGGCCGCGAGCCACTGCCCGAGGAGATCGGCGAGAAGATGGAGATGTCTGCCGAGCGGGTGCGGGAGATCCTCAAGATCTCGCAGGAGCCGGTTTCACTCGAGACGCCGATCGGTGAGGAGGAAGACTCGCAGCTCGGCGACTTCATTGAAGATGGCGAAGCGATCGTCCCGCCGGAAGCAGCGAGCTTCTCGATGCTGCAGGAGCAGCTGTCCAAGGTGCTCGACGGGCTGTCCGAGAGAGAGCGCAAAGTCATCGAGCTTCGCTTCGGACTCACGGACGGTCATCCCAGAACGCTCGAAGAAGTGGGGCGCGAGTTCGGCGTCACGCGTGAGCGCATTCGCCAGATCGAAAGCAAGACCCTGTGCAAGCTTCGTCACCCGTCCAGGTCGAGCAAGCTGCGGGACTATCTGGAGTAGACGCGAGCCCGCCGAGATGATGCCCCGTTATCGACCTCGCAACACGACCCCGGACGTACCAGGGAGAAGAAGACGGCCGCCCGGAATGGGAGGCCGTCGTGTCTGCTGGCTCCTCAGGTAGGACTCGAACCTACAACCCTCCGGTTAACAGCCGGATGCTCTGCCAATTGAGCTACTGAGGATTGTCGCGCCGAGGCGCCACGCCAGTATACGGAGGGGCTCTGAGGATGGCAACACGAACGGAGAGCGACGCCAGAGGATGCAGCCTGGCGAGTGATCGCTCTGTTCGTCTCGCCGAGACTACCTCCCGCGACCGTCTAATTCGAGCTGTGGCGCGAAAGACCGCGTGCCATCGTGCCGATAACAGAAGCGGGACATGAGCGAAGGACGACACCTCCCGACTACGAGTGCTGGAACGGGCTGAAATGAGAGAACGAGGGTGGCAAGCGAGCAGGGCGACCGGATGATGCGCGGGGGGATCCAAGAGCGTTTCGGCGGTTTGGGCCGCGTTGTCGTGGCGCTCGTGTTCACCTGCGTCGTGCTTGTCCCTGTCAGCACCGCGTCTGCGGTCGCAAGCCACACAGAGGACGAGATCAGGGCACGTTGGCAGCAGCTAGCGCCGACCTACTCCGGCAGTCCCTATCTGGTGACCCCAAGCTGGACATGGCCCTACTCAACAGGCGCTCTTCGTCAGGAGTTCCAACAGGACGGTCTGAACAGCATCAACTACGCGCGCTATCTTGCTGGACTCCCAGATGACATCACCCTGGACGCGAGCTATACGGATTCGGCGCAGCACGGTGCCGTCCTGCTCGCGGCGGGCCAGTTTGCGCATACGCAGCCGAAGCCCGACGACATGGATGAAGCGTTCTATCAGATCGCGGTGCGGGCGACCAGTTCGAGCAACATCGGTTGGGGCTACGACAGCCTGTGGCGTTTCAACCGCGGTGGGCTCGACGACGATGATGCTGCAAACATCGACCGGGCCGGCCATCGTCGGTGGCTTCTCAACCCACAGATGGCAAGGACGGGTATGGGCTACGCGTCCAGCCGCTCCGACACGTATGTCTTCGACATGAGCCGAACCTCAAAGGTCGCCTACGACGTGATCCTCTGGCCGAGTGCAGGCCCATTTCCCGTAGAGATGTTCGGCACGTCGGTTCCCTGGTCCGTAACGCTCAATCCTGACCTCTACTCCTGGACTCCCGGGTCCGCCGGACACACGGTGACGCTGCGTCGTCTGCGCGACGGCAAGACCTGGACGTTCACGAGTGCCGATACCGACAAGAGCGGCGAGTACTTCAACTTCGACACGGCCGGATACGGTGTCTCGAACTGCTTCATCTTTCGCCCTGACCCGAGCTCGGTCGGCGCCTATGAAATCGCCGACGAGTACGAGGTGACCTTGTCGGGAGGGATCACGAGGAAGGCCGACGGGGCGCCCGCAGTGATTGCCTACACCACGCGATTCATCTCCCAGGCGTCGGACGATCCGCCCCCGCCCGACCCCGAGGTCTCGACGCCCACCGCACTTGCGCTTGTTGGTCCACCGAGGCCACCGACGTACAACGGATCGGCGGTGCTGTCCGCCACCCTGAGGACGACGAGGGGCACCGTCGTCCCAGGCGCGACCGTCATCTTCGAGCGTTGGACCGGCACGCGCTGGCTGCCGATCGGGACGCCCCTGACGAACTCGAGCGGCGTCGCTGTCGCAAATGTCGGCGGGCTCACGATGAAACAAACGTACCGGGCACGGTTCGAGGGGACCGAGTCGTATGGAGCGTCGACCTCTCGGAACGTGTATGTGTCGCCAAAGGCGTCTCTCACGAACCCTGTCGCGCCGACGTACGCCTACAGAGCCAGGAGCTTCAACGTGCGCGGATACCTCAAGCCGCATCACACGGCAGCAACGTATCCAGTGCGCATCTACAAGTACCGATATGTGTCGGGTGTCTGGAAGTCGTACGGCTTCAGCACTGCGAAGGCCATCGACTACTCCAACTACACCACCTACGCCCGCTCGATCTCCTTGCCCTATTCGGGGAGATGGCGCATACGCGCCTACGCTCCGGCCGACAGTGGGCACCTGGCGACCTGGTCGAGCGGTTTCGACTACGTTACCGTGAAGTAGCCTCCTGCCGTGGGATGACCGTCTCGTGACGCTACTGGCGCATGCGGCGCCTGACCCCGTAGACTGCAGCTAGTGTCGTAGCCGAGGGGACATGGAGCGCGAGAATGAGGGATTCAGTGCGCAGGGCGATCGTGACGGTCGTGCTTTGCGGCATCATGATCGCGATGTCAGTGGGACCAGCCTTCGCCGAGGACCTGGGCCCTGTCCCCAACCACGCGATCGTGGGATCCGTCGACCTCTTCGGCATGCAGGAGGCAGACGCTCGGGCGGTCATTTCGCAAGAAGCGAGTGTCACCCTACTGCCGGCGCTCACGGTCAAGGTGGCCGGGATGCGGTTCGCGCTCCAAGCGTCGCGGTGTCTGACGCTCAACGTGAGCGCCATGCTCGCGAAAGCGTACGGGCCATCAACGGAGACGACCTTCACGGTGCCTCGCATCTGCACGGTCTCATCGGCGCGGGTTGTCGCGTTCACCAGCCTGATCGCCAATAGGGTTCGGCGTGCGCCCCGCAACGCGACCTACTACTACAGCGGCGGGAAGCTCCGGTGGAGACCTGCCGTATACGGCCGTGCGTTCAACGCAGTGGCTGCGACCGCCGTGATCACCAAGGCGCTGGCTGCCGAGGCAGCTTCCGGTACCGCTCGTCCGACGATGTATATGAGCTACCGAAGTGTGAAGCCTGCCGTGACGAACGCTATGCTCCGCCGAGCGATCCTGATCGACCTGTCTTCGCGCAGGCTGTGGCTGTACGACCACTCGAGGCTTGTGAAGACGTTCCGCGTCGCCGTCGGCATGCCGGGATACCCGACTCCCCGTGGAACGTTCAAGGTCATCGCGAAGGTGCGAAACCCGTCGTGGGGCAATCCGGGCAGCGCCTGGGCGAGCGGCATGCCCTCCTACATCGCCCCGGGTCCCGGCAACCCTTTGGGGACGCGCGCGTTGTACCTGAGCGCGAGCGGGATCCGAATCCATGGCACGTCCAAGACGTCGTCGATCGGCCACGCCGCCAGTCACGGCTGCATTCGCCTGACCAACCACAACGTCGAGACTCTCTACCCACTGGTTCCAGTCGGGACGAAGGTCTTCATCGTCCGCTAGATTGACTGCTGTGTGTCTTCCCTAGGCTGCGCCGTGCAGGTGGCTCGGCCATCACAGTGTGGCCTTCTCCTGGGCTCGGATGCGGTAGGATTACGAGTCAGCGAGACAGGACACCTCGGCACCAAGTCCCGGCGCCAAACGCTTGCGTGCACCGGACGCGGGCCGAGAAAGCTCAGCCCAGCGTACTAGCCGGGCCCGTAGCTCAATGGCGGAGCAGGGGACTCATAATCCCTTGGTTGCAGGTTCGAGTCCTGCCGGGCCCACCAACTGAAGGACCGGATGTCTGCATCTAGAGTCGAGCGCAGGACCAAGGCACGGGCGCAACGGAAGAACGTCACCCGGGTTGGTTTCGCGCTTCTGGCTATTCTCGCCCTCGCCGCCGCCGGGACACTGATCGCCCATTGGCGCGGTGACTCGGCCCTATCGATAGCTGGCTCTGCCGAGCCGGCGCAAAGCGGGTCGGCGTCGCAAGGGACATCCAGCGCAGACAAGAGTGCAACGGGGGGTTCGTCGTCGGCGTCAGACTCGACGTTGCCATCGTCGACGGAAGAGGACTTCCTGACGTACGCACCGATTCCTGGATCGACGGATGCGACTCTGGTGGAGGTGCCGAACGTCGTCGGGCGAGCGATTGTCGACGCGCGAGCACTGCTCGAGGCGGCCGATCTGACCGCCTCGTATCCTTCGGGTGCCGACGAGAAGGCTACAAGGGTGATCTCGCAGCAGCCGGCTGCCGGGAACATTGCGCTGGCTCGCTCGAACGTCGTTCTCGGACTCTCGGCAGGTATTCCGAAGACCAGCGCTGCGACGTTTCCGACCGATGTCGTGGTGCTCGATCCGGGACATCAGTCGCGTTCGGATACCTCGGGCGAGCCGATCGGACCCGGGTCTACCACGCTCAAGCCGAGGATCACAGGCGGCGCAACTGGAGTAGGCACCCGAGTCCCGGAGTACGAGGCCGCACTGGAGATAGCGATGAACGTGAGCGCGCGCCTACAGCGGGCCGGAGTCAAGGTCGTCATGACCCGGACGACGAACGACGTGAACATCTCGAACGCAGAGCGAGCTCGCATTGCGAATGATGCGCACGCATCGTTGTTCGTCCGCATACACACAGAGGGGAACGGTGACGCGCGCGTCGCGGGAGTCCGCGCCCTGTATCCGGCCGTGACGCAGTGGACCCGCTCCACGTCGGCTCCCGGCAAGCGGGCTGCATCACTCGTCCAAACTGCCCTGTTGGCCTCGACGTCGGCGCCGAGCAACGGCGTGGGTGCTCGCTCAGACCTGGCTGGATTCAATTGGTGCAAGGGCCCCTGTATCGCCGTCGAATGCGGGTACCTCTCGAACCCGATCGAAGACCGGCTCCTCACGAGTCCCAGCTACCAGGACAAGGTGGCGGCGGGGATAGCATCCGGAATCCTTGCGTATCTCGGCAGCTAGGAGGCGCGTGGTGAGGATCGGGGCTGGTCAGGAGTGAAGATCCTGGTCACCGGAGGCGCCGGCTACATCGGCTCCATCAGCGTCCGCGACCTGCTTGATGCAGGGCATGACGTCCGCGTGCTCGATACCCTTGAAAGGGGGCATCGGGCGGCTGTCGACAAACGTGCCGACTTCTTCGAGGGATCGGTGGGGGACTCCGCAGCGATGGATCTGGCACTCAGAGACTGCGAAGCGGTTCTCCACCTGGCCGGATACATCGAAGTCGGGGAGTCACAGAAGGACCCATCGAAGTACTTCCGGAACAACGTCTCGGCTCCGCTGGTGATGCTCGACTCGATGGTGCGGCACGGAGTGCGCGACATCGTGTTTTCTTCAACAGCGGCGGTGTACGGGGAACCTCAGAGTCTTCCGATTGAGGAGTCCGCTTCGCTTGCCCCAGTCAACGCGTACGGCGCTAGCAAGCTCATGTTCGAGCAGTGCCTTGACTGGTATGGCAGAGCGTACGCCCTGAGGTCGATCCGACTCCGCTACTTCAACGTGGCTGGCGCGTGGGCGGACGGTTCTGTGGGCGAGGCCCACCAACCTGAGACTCACATCATTCCACGGATTCTGCGGTCGATCACTTCGGGCGAACGTCGCTTCGAGGTGTTTGGGAGCGACTATCCGACCCCCGATGGCACGTGCGTTAGGGACTACATCCATGTTTGCGATCTCGCCCTCGCGCATCGCCTGGCTCTCGAGGCGCTCACGGGCGACGGAGCGTGTCTTTCATCAACGCGCGACGAAGGTGGGCTCGTCTGCAATCTCGGCAACGGGAACGGCTTCAGCAATCTGGAAGTCGTCCGAATGTGCGCCGAGGTCGCAGGGGAGAGTGCCGACGTCGCCTTCGGGCCTCGACGCGAGGGCGATCCAGCGGTGCTCGTGGCGTCGTCTACTCGGGCACGATCCGCTCTTGGTTGGAATCCACGCAGGCCGGACCTGGCGGAGATAGTCTCGGACGCATGGCGGTGGCACGAATCTCATCCGAACGGGTACGCGGACTCAGGGGTTACGCCCTCGCAGGCGGCACGCTAGAATATCCCTCGCTGCTCCGGCGGCAACATACGGGCGATTGGCTCAGGGGGAGAGCGCTTCCTTCACACGGAAGAGGTCGTTGGTTCAAATCCAACATCGCCCACCAGCTCACAGGCCCTGTTCCGGGAAACCGGGACAGGGCTTCTCCTTTCCTAAGTGCATGGTAGGTGCAGGGCCGCTGCCATCTGTGGGTCGCGATCGCACTCGTGCGAAGGCGTCCAGCATTGCATGCGCATGGGTAAAGTCAACATTGGTCAAGATCAGTGTCGCGAGTCGTCGTGAGCCGGTATTCGGCGCATGGGCGGGGGCTGCTCTCGGCGGCTCGCTCGTTCCTCGGGAGGCGAGGGGGATGTCGGCATACGGCCATTTCGATCTCGATAAGGGCACCTGCACTGCGGGTGTGATCCGACACAGATCGTTGATACAGCTGGTAGTCTTGATCGGAGTGTTCCTGGCGGCAGTCCTGTGGTTGGTGGGGACACCGGTGACAGCGCTCGCGACGAGCTACACGTGGAACGGCGGCAACGGCTACTGGGGCGACGCGAGCCATTGGACCCCGAACGGCGTGCCCACGGCAGAGGACACCGCCGACATCTCCGCTGGCGGAACCTATACGGTCTTTGGCAGCGGCACGGTGGTGGCGAAGACGTTGAGTCTGGGTGGTGGTTCCGGGCAGCAGACGCTGTCCATCGAGGCCTCTGCGGCGACCGACAGCGGGGGCTGGATCTGGCAGAACTCCGCCCTGATCATCGGTGGCGGCAGCGTCATCGAAGAGCGCGGTGTCTTAAGGCTCGCGGGCTCTCCAAGCAGCCGTTACGGCTCGGTCGGCCTGTCCGTGGACAAGGGCATGAACCCCGGTGTGCTCACGAACCAAGGCCTGATCGAGTATGCCCGAGGCGGCGGGTGTTCCGACTGGCAAGTGTGGGGCGACGTCGTGAACGAGGGCGACTTCGTCGCAGCCGCGGTGGTAACGCACTGGAGCGGGTTGTTCACGAACCGGGGCGAGTTCACCGTTCCTGTGGGGGACAGTTTCCTCGCCAACGGCACCACGAACCGGTTCCTCAACGAGAGCGGCGACATCTACAACCATGGCACGTTCTACTACGGCCATGGGGTGGGCTTCGAGCAGGGGGCGGGCGTCGTGCACGACCAGCCGATCGTGCTGCAAGGGCAGCTGACTCTCAGCGGGGCGGGGGTGGCGCAGTTCCAGGCGGTCGGGTCCGTCAGCGTTTCGGGTACGCTCGCGGCCTCGCAGTCGATCACGCTCATGTCGGGTACGGCCTACAGCACCAACGCGGGTGCGGAGTTCGACGCGCCGTTCACCGCGTACGGGCGGATCGCCATGACGAGTGGCGGCGCCAGCGGCGGCGGGATCTGTTCCATCAGCGTGCACGCCGCTGCCCCAGGCGACGCGCTGAGAATCGGCAACGGCGGTAGCCTCGTCGTGGATGACGTTGGTGGGGGCACACGCTCCCTGTGGGGGAACCTGACCAACGAGGGGACCGTCACGGTCGACGCCAACTTCTCGCACAGCGGCGGTGGTCTGTTCGACAACCACAGTCTGATGACCGTTACGAGCGGTCACACCTTCGACTCGAACGGCAATTCACTTGCCTTCAAGAACGGCACTGGGGGCCGGATCGACAATCAGGGAGTGTTCTACTTCAGTGGTGGGGTCGGGTTCACGCAGGGTGATGGGACGACGAGCGGGACTCCCGTCATCGTGGATAGCGTGCCACTCGCGTTCACCGGCGTCGGCGCGTCCAGCTTCACATTGGTGGGCAGCGTCGGCCTGAGCGGGGCGACGGGCTCGGCGCAGACGATCACCGCGAAGTCGGGCACCTCGTACAACACGAACGCCACCGCCTGGACGATCGCACCCTTCACGAACGGCGGCACCATCACCCTGGCCAGTGGAGGCGGCGGGGGCGGCGGGCAGAGCGCGTTCGGAGGCAACCTGGCGATCATTCCCATCAACAACAACGTCATCACCTGTGACTACTCGGGTGGGGGCACTCGCCTGCTGAACTGTATCCTCGACAACCACGGCACGATCGCCGTCAGCTCGGTCGGGACGCAGACCGGGATCCTGCAGGCGTATGGGCTCACCTCGGATCCATCCGGCATCCTAGCCGTGCGGATCGGCGGGCTGGTCGCCGGGACCGACTACGACGTGCTGACCTCGGCGTACTCGCTGAGCCTCGGCGGGAAGCTTCGCGTGACGCTCATCCGCGGCTTCGTTCCGGACATCGGCAGCAGCTTCGACATCGTGAGCTCTGCTGGACTCACCGGGACGTTCGCGACAACGGATCTGCCTAGCCTCGGGCCGGGCAAGATCTGGCGGGTGTCCTACGAGCCGACTGCAGTGCCGACAGTCGTCCGTCTGTCTGTTGTCGCGGGGTCCCTCGAGACCCCGACCCTCACCGGCAGCTCGGGCACCAAGACCACAGCCTACAACGGCGCGGTCACGATCTACGCGGACCTGAAGGCGGGCGTCACGCCGCTCTCTGGCATGCCGGTCTACCTCGAGTACTCGGCCAACGGTAGCTCCGGCTGGACGCGGGCGACTGCCGTCATCACCCAGCCCATCGCTGGCCGCTACCAGACGATCGTGAAGCGCACGATCAAGGGCTACTACCGCTTCCGCTTTGCCGGGGACGGAACCTACGGGCCGAGCATCGGCCCGGCCGTGAAGGTCTACCCGAAGGCATACCTCACGAACCCCTACGCCCCGACCACCGTCTACCGCAACCGCGCGTTCACGACCTACGGCTACCTCAAGCCCCGGCATACCTCCGGCAGCTACCCGGTTCGCATCTACAAGTACCGCTATGTCTCGGGCGTCTGGAAGAGCTACGGCTACGTGACCGCGAAAGCGTCCAACTACTCCAGCTACACCAAGTACCTGAAGGCGCTCTCTCTGCCGTACGCGGGCAAGTGGCGACTCCGTACGTACGCCCCCGCTGACAGCGGACACGCCGCGACGTGGTCGAGCGGATACGACAACGTGACGGTGAAGTAGCGGCTGGCCGTTCGTGGCGGATGAGGGACCGCACCGGTGCGTGCGGTCCCTTGGCTTAGGTGAGAAGCAGTGCGGCGGGAGCGTCTGCCGGAACCGGTCGGAGAACTCATGGTGTCCGAGCAAGAGCACAAGAAGGCGCCGACCGCAGTGCGAGCCAACCATCGGGGCCACGCAACGGCCCCTTGGGAGGTTCTCGTTCTTGACTTAGGAACGACGGGGTCTGCGTACGACGGAGCAAGCGAATGCTGTTGCTCGTGCGCGCAGAACTTGCAGCGGCTTACGCCGAGCGGCTCGCCGCGTAGGATTCGTACCCCACGTACGTGTCAGAGGGGCGACGCGTCTCTACGACAACTCGCGTCGGAGTGGGCCGCTCTCGCCCGGCCGCCACGGCGAGCGAATACACTGCGAGGGACCCCAAACCCCACGCTGCCAGTCCACCGACGATGTAGGCGTACGTCATCAGTCGTCCTTCCGTCGGCAGCATGATCCTCTCGAACTAGGTATCGGCATAATGCGACCCGAACTGGACGCAGACGCGCCAAGTCCCGACGGATCCTGCCGATCTAGTGTGCTTGTAGCACTGGCTCGATCTCGCTCGGCGTTGTCGCGGCCAGCGAAGCCGGAGCGACCTTGGGTCGGCGACCGATCAATGCGCGTCCGGCACGTGCCAGGTGCACGGGCCCCCCGGAGGCCCCTCGAGCTCGCGTCAGCCTGCGGCCCAGGCCACTCCTTCGCTGAACGCCGGGTGTACGGCGACGGTGCCCGCGAGCTGCTCTTGCGTGACGCGACCAGCCATCCCGACGACGATGCTGTAGATCAAATCGCTTGCCGAAGGAGCCGCCACCGCACCGCCTACGAGCCGGCCCGATTCCTCCTCGAATACGAGCTTGACGAGCCCGTCGCGCTCCTCATCGATGATCGCCGCGGCGAGGTACTCGAAGGGTTGGATGGTGACCCTCACTCGTATCCCGAGGCGCTCGGCGGCCTCTGTGGTAAGGCCCGCCTGCGCGAGCTGCGGTGAGGTAAAGGCGGTCATGGGCGCGGCGCTCGTATCGACCCCGAGAGGCTGACCTCCTGCGATCGACCTGGCGACCGTGTGCCCCTCCATGTTGGCGACTGGCGTCTGCATCATCCCGCCGGCGGCGTCGCCGACGGCCCACACGCGGGGATTGGTCGTCCTGAGGTATCCGTCCAGAACCAGATGACCGCGCTCGTCCTGCTCGATCGACGCCGCCTCCAAGTCCAGCCCGTCGACCGCCGGAACTCGGCCGATAGCGAACAGCACCCGCTCGAACGGGCCGAGGACCTCCTTCGCGGCGTCCGACCGAAGGTGCGCGCTGATGCCGTCACCACTTCGAGTGAGCGCAAGCACAGTGGAGCCAGTGCGGATGGTGACGCCTCTACGCAGCAGTCTCCTTGACGCGATCTCGGCGATGTCCTCGTCCAGCATGTCCAGTAGCCGTGACGCGTGTGTCACTATCGTGACGTCCGAGCCAAAGGACGCGTAGATCGTGCCGAGCTCGGTACCGACGAACCCGCCGCCCACCACCAAGAACGATCGTGGCACTTCGTGATAGCGCAGCGCTTCCTCGCTGGTGTCTGCGAACTCGATTCCTGGAAGCGCCGGCACGAGCGGAATAGAGCCTGTTGCGATGACGATGTGATCGGGTGTGAAGCGCTCCCCGCCCGACTCGATCTCGTGTGCCGAGACGAAGCGGGTGTCGTTGGACTTGAGTAGCCTGATCCCTCTCTCAGCGAGGGCGCCCTCCTGGTCGCCGGCATACGTTTCCTGCGAGTGCCACTTCCAGGCAAGCGCACCCTGCCAGTCGGCATCGAACTCGCCATCGAACGTCCCGCGGTTCCGGACTTCCTCTATCTCACGGGCCATCCTGGCCGTGGTGTAGAGCGCCTTCTTCGGCACGCAGCCGCGCCACAGACACGCGCCACCAACACGGTCTCGCTCGGCGATCGTGACGTCCCAACCGGCGGCGGCAAGCGTCCTCGCGCAGGCGGTGCCGGAGCTGCCCGCGCCGATGATGAAGACGGTCCCTGCGGAGGCCATTCGGTACCCCCAGACGGACGGATCCCTCTGCTAGACTGACGCGGTGATTATCTCCCTCGACAAGGTCACGAAAACCTTCGGTGACCGAGTACTCTTCGCCGAGGCCACCCTGAAAGTGAGCGCGCGTGGCCGTCTTGCCCTCGTAGGGCCGAACGGTGCCGGCAAGACGACGCTCCTGGAGATCATCGCGGGCGAGCAGACGCCCGACTCCGGGACCGTCATGTTGGCCAAGGGCGCCGTCGTCGGCTACCTGAAGCAGGAAGCCATCGAAATGGCCGGGCGCTCGGTGCTGCACGAGGCACTGACCGCGGCGGAGCTCGTGACCTCGCTCGAACATCGGCTGAAGCTGCTCGAGGACGACATCTCGACGGCCGAAGAGGGCGTCGAGCAGGTGCGGCTTCTTGCGGAGTACGGAAGGCTCCGCGAGCACTTCGAGCATCTCGGCGGATACACGATCGAGTCCGACGCGCGCGCCGTCCTCACGGGTCTTGGCTTCCACGAAAAGGATCTCGCCCGCGATTCGTCCGAACTCTCCGGTGGCTGGCTCATGCGTCTGGCACTCGCGAAACTACTGCTCAAGCAGCCCGACCTGCTCCTTCTCGACGAACCGACGAACCATCTCGACCTCGAGTCGGTAACGTGGCTCGAGGGCTTTCTGCGCAACTACGAGGGTGCGGTCATTCTGGTGAGCCACGACCGGGCCTTCATGCAAGGAATCGTCGATCACGTGGCTGAGATCGATCTTCGGCGCGTGAAGGTCTACACGGGTTCTTACAGCGACTACGAGCGCCAGCGCGAGCTAGCCATGACGCAGCTTCATGCGGCCTACGACGCGCAGCAGCGCGAGATCGCGCACATGCAGAAGTTCATCGACCGCTTTCGCTACAAGGAGAAGAAGGCGCCACAGGTGCAGGACCGGATCAAGAAGCTCGAGAGACTGGAGCGGATCGAGCTCCCGGCTGGGCGCAAGAAGGTGCGTTTCCGTTTCCCGCAGCCGCCGAGGACCGGCGATATGGTCGTGACCCTGCGTGACGTGCACAAGGCCTACGGGGACAACATCGTCTATGACGGGCTGGACCTCACCCTGTATCGCGGGGACAAGGTCGCTCTCGTAGGCGCCAACGGAGCAGGCAAGTCGACACTGCTCAGGCTCCTGGCGGGTGACATCGGCGCGGATTGCGGCGAGCGGACCCTTGGCGTTCACGTCGACGGCGCATACTTCGCGCAGCATCAGCTCGAGTCCCTCGACATGCGCGCGACCGTCTTCGGAGAGATAGATCGCACCGCACCAGGATGGACGCAAGCTGAAGTGAGGAGCCTCGCGGGGGCGTTCCTGTTCACGGGAACGGACGTCGACAAGAAGGTGAGCGTTCTCTCGGGAGGGGAGAGGGCGCGGTTGGCGTTGGCGAAGATGTTGGTCAAGCCGGCGCCGTTCCTCTGTCTAGACGAACCGACCAACCACCTCGACATCGCCTCGAGCGACGTCCTCGAGCAGGCGCTCGCGTCGTTCACCGGGACGATCGCTCTTATCTCGCACGACCGACACCTCATCCGCGCAATTGCCACAAAGATCATCGAAGTGCGAAATGGCCGGGCGATGGTGTACGACGGCGACTACGACTACTACCTGTTCAAGCGCGCCGAAAGGGAACGTGCCGAGGCGGCTAGGCAGGCCGCGAACGGCAGCGGTGTGGGTTCAGCGTCGGCGGCTACGGCAACGACAGGGGCCGCGGAGTTTGAGGCGTCCAGTTCGCCTGCATCGCCATCGGGAGCACGAACCGACGCCCCCGGAGGGCCGAAGACCCGGGAGCAGAAGCGAGTTGAGGCCGAGGCAAGGAACAGCGCGTACCGAGCCACCCGAGATCTCAGAACGCGGCTTGCAGCCTTGGACGCAGAGTTGGCGAAAGCTCAGGCTCGGCATGCCGAGTTGCTCGACCTCATGGCCGACCCGGCCTTCTACGAGGATCGGGACTCGTTCTCCACCGCTATGGAGGAGTACTCGGTCCTCAAGGTGGCGCTGGCGCATCTTGAGCAGGAATGGCTCGATCTCACGCAGGAGATCGAGGACCTCGAGTCGGAGGAAGACGTGACCGGCCGTGGCTTGTAACACAGTTTACAAGGATGCAGCATTCTCGATAGAATGCGGCCAGCCGGCTCCGGCGGAGTGGAACCCATCAGCGTGTTGACCTTGGTGTTTCCCAGTTCGCGGATATTGTAACCGCGAGTTACAAGCCGATCTGAAGGTCGGCGGCGAGGGGTAGCGTGCAAGCCTCAGGGCCGTCAGGAGTGTTGTTCGTTCTCGGAGCGGCATTCGCCGCAGCCGGGTTTATCGCCGTGGTGTTCCTTGCAAACCGCGCGGTGTCGCCGCGTCGGCCCACGCCGCTCAAGCTGGAGCCGTACGAGTGCGGCATGGAGCCAGGCGGGAACCCCTGGGCGATAGTCCGCCTGCGCTTCGCGGCCATCGCGATGATCTTCGTGCTCTTCGATGCGGAAAGCGCGCTTCTCTTCTCGGTCGCGGCCGCTCTGAAGGGCTCCTGGGTCGCAGCGATCGAGATCGGCGTGTTCGTTCTGATGCTGGCCCTGGGTCTGGCGTACGCGTGGAAGAAAGGGGCGCTCGAGTGGCGCTCGTAGACCGCCTGGGGCAGGCCCTCTCCCGCAATCAGGGTGGCATCATCCTTACGTCGGTCGACGCGCTCATGGACTGGTCCCGGGGTCAGTCGCTCTGGGCAATGCCCATGGGTACCGCGTGTTGCGCTATGGAGCTCATCGCGGCCTCGTTCAACAAGTTCGACTTCGACCGCTTTGGCACATTCCCGCGCCCAGACCCACGCCACGTCGACGTGATGGTCGTCGCCGGCACGATAACGAAGAAGATGGCGCCTGCGGTCCAGCGCATCTACGAACAGATGCCCGAGCCGAAGTGGGTCGTGGCCATGGGAAACTGCACCGTCTCAGGCGGCATCTTCTACTACGACACGTACTCCGTCGTGAGGGGCATCAACGAGTTCCTTCCCGTTGACGTCTACATCTCCGGTTGCCCGCCCCGTCCGGAGTCGCTTCAAGACGGAATCCTGAGGTTGCGGGAGCTCGTGCGCACCGAGTCTCTGGCGCCGGGAACTCGCCGAGAGCGCGAGCTGACGCTTCCTTTCGATGCCGATCGGTTCGACGCCGAGCGTGGGCCCAAGGCGCCGTTCCCCGAGAGCATCGTCGCAGGGGAGGGTGAGTCCGAATGAAAGTGGATGAGCTGCGCGCTCACATCTGCGAGAAGCATCCGGATCTCTGCCCCCTCTTCTCGATCGACTATGGCGATGGAACCGTACAGGTTGCGCCCGATGAGGTGCACTCGGCAGCCAAGGATCTGAAGGAGCTGGGCTTCGACGTCCTTGCCATGGTGACGGCGGTCGACACCGAAGATACCTTCACGCTCGTCTACCGCCTGACGTCCATAGGGTTGGGAGCGGCGGTCTACCTGAAAGCGGACGTCCCGCGCGGGGAACCCGAGATCGACTCGCTCTGCGACCTCTGGCCTGCCGCGAATTGGCAAGAGCGGGAGGTGTACGACTTGTTCGGCGTCGTCTTCAAGGGCCATCCGAACCTCCGGAGAATCCTGCTGCCGGACGATTGGGAGGGGCACCCGCTCCGAAAGGACTACGAGGACGCGTCCATGATCCGACGACCGGACTACATCTGACGAAGAGGCGCGGGAACGCAGCCCCACCGGGCGTTCGAGCCAGACGTGACTGAGGCTCTCGTGTGAGAGCTGCAAGTGAGAGGAGGGATGAGATGGCACTGGACGTGGAGAGTCGCACTCCGGTCGTCGATCAGGACGGCCGAAGCGTAGAGGAACTCGTCGTCAACGTCGGGCCGTCGCATCCCTCGACACACGGCGTGTGCCGCGTGATCGTCCACTTGGACGGGGAGATCGTCACCGAGGCGACCCCGGTCATCGGCTACCTTCATCGCGGCATCGAGAAGATGGCCGAGAACAGGACGTACCTGCAAATCGTTCCGCTCACCGACCGGCTCGACTACGTGGGCTCGATGTACTCGAACTGGGCCTACTGCAGAGCAGTCGAACGCCTCGCCGGCATCGCCGTGCCCGAACGTGCAGAGTATCTGCGCGTGATCACATGCGAGATGCAGAGGATTGCCAGCCACATGATGGCTCTGGGTTCTTCTGCAGCCGACACAGGCGCGTTCACGATGTTCATCTACGCCTTTGACGTGCGCGAGCGCATCGTCGAGCTGTTTGAGGAACTCTGCGGCTCCCGCCTGACCTACAACTACGTGCGACCTGGCGGGGTCTCGTTCGACCTGCCCGAGGGTTGGACTGAGCGCCTTCTCGCCTTCACCAGACAAACACCCGCCGCGCTCGACGACATGGATCGTCTCTTCTTTGGCAACGTCATAGCACGTGGTCGGCTGAAAGACATCGGCGTGCTCGCTGCCGATGACGCCGTGGCCTGGGGTGCGTCTGGGCCGGTTGCCCGCGGGAGCGGACTGGACCGGGACCTGCGGCGCGACGACACGTACTCCGTCTACCCGCGTTTCACGTTCGACGTACCTCTAGGAGAGAACGGCGACTGCTACGACCGGGCGCGCGTGCGACTCTTCGAGTGCTACGAGAGCCTGAGGATCCTTGAGCAGGCTGTCGAACAGATGGAGCCCGGGCGCGTGACGGCCGAGGGGTGGCCGCGTCTGCTCGCACCTCGCGCGGGAGACGCCTACGACCAGATCGAGTCGGCCCGGGGCGCGCTCGGCGTCTACATCGTGTCCGACGGGAGCGTTCGGCCGTACCGGATGCACGTTCGCGCGCCGGCGTTCTGCAACCTCGCGCTACTCGGCGAACTGGCGGTGGGGCACACGCTGTCCGACCTCGTGGTCGTGCTCGGTTCACTCGACCCCGTCTTCGGGGAGGTGGACCGGTGAGCTCGTTCGGATGGGGCGCGCTGTTCGGCCTCCTGGCGGGTCTCGCGATCGCACTCGCGGCACTGATCGGTGTGTGGGCCGAGCGGAAGGTCTCCGCGCGGATCCAGATGCGCATCGGGCCGAATCAGGCCGGGCCAGCCGGACTCCTCCAGACCCTCGCCGACACGATCAAGCTCGTTCTGAAGGAAGACATCACGCCGCGGCAGGCCGAAGTCGGGGCGTTCAGGCTCGCACCGTTCCTGGTGTTCACGCCGATCGCGGTCTCATTCATCGTCATCCCTTACGCGTTCGGCTGGGCCCCGCTGGACTCGAGCGTCGGCGTGCTGTTCTTCCTAGCGGTTCCGGCGATGTCTGTGATCGGCGTGCTCCTGGCGGGGTGGTCGTCGCGCAATACGTACGCGACGCTCGGGGGAGTCCGAGGAGCCGCACAGATGATCTCCTACGAGCTGCCGAGGACGCTCTCGGTTGTCTCCCTGTGCATCATCGCCGGGTCCATTGCGCCGACCACCGTCCTGGGGGAATGGCGCTGGTGGTGGCTGCCCCTCAACGGCATCGGGTTCGTCGTCTACTTCATCTCCTCGATCGCCGAGCTCAACAGAGGTCCGTTCGACATCCCGGAAGCCGAATCGGAGCTGGTCGCGGGCTACTTCGCCGACTACTCAGGAATCCGCTGGGCGATCTTCATGATGTCCGAGTACGGTGGCGTGTTGGCCGCTTCTCTCTTCGGAGCCGCGATGTTCTTCGGCGGCGGCCTTGGGATACACGGTTGGCTGGGCGTCCTGATCATGATCGTCATCGCAGCCGTCATAGCGACGAGCATGCTCTGGGCGAAGTGGACGTTTCCCCGCATGCGCGCGGACCAGCTTATGTCGCTCGCTTGGAAGGTGCTCACTCCGTTGGCGCTGCTCCAACTCCTTGTGGTGGGGGTGGTGGCGCCGTGGCTGTAGAAGAGCACGAGGCTGCTGCTGAGCGGCGCACTGTCAACGTCTCGAACGAGTTCGACCCGGGCGTCCGTGGCTTCGGCCAGAAGTGGCGCTCCCTCCTCACCGGCATGCGCATCACCGGACGTCACGCCGTCGAGCGGCCTACGACGCTCAAGTACCCGTTCGAGAAGTACGTGCTCTCGCCGCGGTGGCGAGGTGCGCTCCGGTTACGAGGCGTTCTCGGCCAGGACGACGTACCGCTCTTCGAGGCCCCATCGGTCTCGTACAACGCGCTCATCGCGGAAGCGTGGAAGTCCGAACAGTTGCCGCCGTGCGTCGGCAACTGCCCCGCGAACGTAGACGCGAGGGGCCAGAACTACCTGATGGCCGAGGACCGTGCCAACGAGGCCTACGAGCTCGTCCGGACGAGGAACATCCTCCCGGGGGTGCTCGGGAGGATCTGCCATCATCCGTGTGAGGCGGCCTGCCGGCGCAACTACTACGACGAGCCGCTCTCGGTGCGTCCCCTCCATCGGCAGGCCTACGAGCGCTATCAGGAACGGCGTACCGGGCCGGTGGCGCCGTTCCCGCGTACGAGGGACCAATCGATCGCGATCATCGGCTCGGGTCCATCCGGATTGACTGCGGCTCACGACCTCGTGCGACAGGGCTACGGTGTCACGATCTACGAGAAGGAAGCCAAGCCCGGCGGAGCGCTCTTCTCGGGCGTGCCATCGTACCGTCTGCCTCGCGACGTGATTCAGCGGGAGATAGACGACCTCGTCGAAATGGGCGTAGAGATTCGCCTGGGCGTCGAGATCGGTCGCGACGTCCCGCTCGAGCACCTGCACGGCGAATACGACGCCGTCCTCATTGCCGTGGGACTTCAGGAGAGTCGCATCCTGCCCATCCCCGGGCACGACGCCGAGGGGGTGCTCGGCGCGCTACCATTCCTGCGCGACGCCAACTGGAAGGGCGAAGCTGGCATCCGCGGCAAGCGGGTCCTCGTGATCGGCGGCGGGAATGTGGCTGTCGACTGCGCCCGCTGCGCGCTTCGGGTTGGAGCCACAGAGGTACGCCTGGCGTCCCTCGAGTCCGAGGATGAGATGCCCGCGCATCCGTGGGAGATCGAGGAGGCGCTCGATGAGGGCGTCATCGCGACGTGCTCGGTCGGCCCGGAGGAGGTGCTCGTCGAAGACGGACATGTCGTGGGCATGCGGATGCGAGAGTGCTTGTCCGTGTTCGACGAAACCGGGCGCTTCTCCCCGAAGTTCGGCGAGAACCTCGTTGATTTCCCGTGTGACATCGTCATCTTCTCGATTGGACAAGCGGCGCAGCTGAAGCACATCGTCGCTGGATCCGAACTGCATCTGAGCGAACGGGGACTCCTGCCGGTGGACGGTTCGGTCATGACGACCGACGTCGCCGACATCTTCGCGTCCGGAGAAGTCGTCACAGGGCCTGGCAGCTGCATCGCATCGATCGCGACGGGCCACGAGGCTGCGACGTCGATCCACAGGTACCTGACCAACGAGAGCATCACCGCGGACAGGGTCTTTCGTCCGGTTCCGGTCTACGACAAGTACGAGCCCGCGAACCTGAAGGGCGTAGAGGCAATGCGTCGCCGAGTGGCGATGCCGATGGCCCGACCCGAGGAGCGACGTCATGACTTCCGGCCGGTCGAGCTAGGGTTCACGCACCTCGAGGCGCTGGCCGAGGCTGCTCGCTGTCTGCGATGCCAGTCAGGGGTCTGTGTCGGGTGCACCTTCTGCGCGCGCACATGTCCCGATTACTGCATCCAGGTCGAACGGGTGGACGACCCGAGCGCCCGCCGCGTCACCCGCTACGACTTCGACATGTCGAAGTGCTGTTTCTGCGGTCTGTGCGCCGAGCAGTGTCCTACCGACGCGCTCAGGCACTCGGGCCAGTACGAACTGAGCTTCTACCATCGCGATCTCACCCTGTTCGACCTCAACGAGATGCGCCGTTGCCCGGACGGAACACGCGCGACAGGCCGTGATGTCGAGCAACCTGACCCCGAATGTGCGGACGCCGACGGTGTAAAGAACCGTTCCGACGTCGGCGTTGATGTTGTCGGCGGGAGCCCGGCATGAGCCTGAGCCTTACCGCCATTCTCACGGTCACCCTCGCGGCAGTGGCGCTCATCGGTGCCGTGGCCGTCGTGACCACGAAGGACGTCATGCGTCTCATCCTCGGGCTGGGAGCGGTACTTCTGAGCGTTGCCGGACTGTTCGGTGTCGCGGGCGCGGCCTTCCTCGCGGTCGCCGAAGTGTTCGTCTATGTCGGCGGTGTGCTGGTGCTCTTCCTCTTCGCGATCATGCTGGTACATCGGTCGGAAGGCGTGAAACCCGTCTTACAGTCGCGGCACGACATCCTGTCGTTCGTGGTGGCGGCCGGTACGTTCTTCATGCTCGTCACGACCCTGTGGCCGGCAGCGAAGCGTCTGAGCGGCGCGACGCTAAGCGCGGGGCTCGAGGCGCTCTCCGACGTTCTTCTGCATTCGATGGTGGTGCACTTCGAGGCTGCTGGAGTCCTCCTGGTCGCTGCGCTCGTTGTGGTCGTCTCGATCCTCGGGGATGAGCGCAAGTGAGCGTCCTGCTGATATCCGCAGCCCTCTTCTCGGTGGGTCTATACGGCGTGCTCGTCCGCCGCGACATCATCGCCATACTCGCGTCAGTGGAGGTCATGCTCGCCGGCCCCCTCGTTCTTCTCGTCAGTGTGGCCGCGTCGGTAGCGGCTGATGCACCCGACCCGAGCGCAGCGGCTCAGGGCGCTGTCCAGGCGATCGGCCTCATCGTGCTCGTGATCGCTGCGGCCGAAGCAGCCGTCGGACTTGCACTTCTCGTCGCGGTGGCACGCTCCAGGCGATCGACGCGTCTCGACGAGCTGACGGAGGTGCGGGGCTGATGGACTGGCTGCGCCATGCCCCGCCGATCGTCGTCGCGTTGTCCTTCCTCCTCGCCTTGCTCATCGCCCTCGTCGGGCGGCGCTTCAGGACACTCGCGCCTCTGCTGGCCCTGCTCGCCCCGGTGGCTGTCTTCGCGGTGGGCATAGCCTCCCTCCTCAGACAGCCGAGCGGCGCCGCCGCGGTCTCCGAAGGATCCGCGACCGTTGCGCCTTGGCTTGGCCGCATCGTGTCGAGCGGCTCCCTGCCCTGGTACACGACGGAGGGCATGCGGCTCACAGTAGGGTGGGCAGTCGACTCACTCGCCGCTGTCATGCTCGTAGTGGTCGGCGTGGTCGCGAGCATGGTGGTCATCTTCTCGGCAGGGTACATGTCCGGCGACAAGGGCTGGGCGCGCTACTTCGCGCTCCTGGCGCTGTTCACAGGGTCGATGACGCTGCTGGTGATCGCGAGCGACTTCGTGGCGTTGTTCATCGGCTGGGAACTCGTCGGCGTGTGCTCGTTCTTGCTCATCGGATTCTGGTTCGAGAAGCCGTCCGCGATGTGGGCGGCGACGAAGGCTTTCCTGGTCACGCGAGTCGGCGATGCGGGAATGCTGCTGGGCCTGGCCCTCCTCTGGCGGGCGACAGGGTCTCTCGCATACAAGGATGTGTTCGCAGGTCTTGGTGCGCTGTCGATGGCCGCGCTTACCGCCGCAGCACTGCTCCTGTTCGTGGGGGCCGCGGGCAAGTCCGCCCAGTTCCCGTTGCACATCTGGTTGCCGGACGCCATGGAAGGTCCGACGCCGGTGTCAGCACTCATCCACGCGGCCACCATGGTGGCGGCCGGCGTCTTCCTCATCGCGCGCACGTGGCCGCTGTTTGAAGCCGCTGAGTCGGCACGCGGAGTCATTCTGGGGATCGGTGTACTCACGGCCTTCGGCGCGGCGACGATCGCCGTTGCGCAACGCGACATCAAGAAGGTCTTGGCATACTCCACGATCAGCCAGCTCGGCTACATGATGGCCGCCATGGGAGCCGGCGCCTTTGTCGTCGGCATGTTCCATCTCGTGACACACGCCGCCTTCAAGGCGCTCTTGTTCCTCGCGGCGGGCAGCGTCATCCACGGCGCCGGGACGCAGGACGTTCGTGACATGGGTGGATTGCGGCGCTTCATGCCCTGGACCGCTCTGACGTGGATCGTCGGCGCCGCCGCTCTGGCAGGGATCCCACCGTTCTCTGGGTTCTTCAGCAAGGATGAGGTGGTAGCCTCGGTCTGGCACGCCAACCCACTCGCGGGCCTGACGCTCGTGGCAACGAGCGCCCTGACGGCCTTCTACGTCGCGCGTGCGACGCGGCTCACGTTCTTCGGCGAGTGGCGAGGCTCCGGACATCCGCACGAGAGTCCCTGGAACATGCGTGGTCCGCTCGTCGTGTTGGCCCTGCTCGCCACGGGCCTCGGGTTCTTGGGCTCGTCGTTCTCACAGATCCTCGGGCAGGAGGGCGAGGGGTTCGACATCCCGATCCTAATGACGTCGATCGCTGTCGCCTTGCTGGGAGTCACGGCTGGCTGGCTCGTGGAGCGCCGAGGGGCGGCTGGTGACGAGGCCCTCGAATCACGCCTCGGCGGGATCTGGAAGGGTGCGGCGAGCGGCTGGGGTGTGGACGCGTTCGTCACGCGCTTCGTCGTACGGCCTTCTGTCACGGCCGCCCGCGTCACATACGCCTTCTTCGACAGACTCGTCATAGACGGGATTGCCGAAGGAACGGCCGCTGTTGCGCGCTGGGTCGGGGCCGCCTTCGCGAAGCTGCAGAACGGCGACGGTCAGTGGTACGCCACGCTCATCGGGGTGGGCGTCCTGCTACTGCTGGTCGCGACGGTATGGATGGGGAGGGTGGGACTGTGATCGCAGTCGACCTTCTCGTCCTCCTGCCGTTCGCGGGTGCAGTGGCTTCGCTCCTGACAGCGCGTTCGGGCGGCTCCGCGGCGCGCTGGATCGCGCTTGCCACAACAGCCGCTGTCGTGCCGCTCGCCGTGATCGTCGGGATGGCGGGCGCCTTTGCGGGTGAACGTGTCACTGGCGCCCATGTCGCCAGTGTCGGCTTCTGGCAGCTCGTGTCCGACGGCCTATCGATGCCATTGGTGCTGCTGACAGCACTGCTCGGCGTCGCTGCGGTGAGCGCCTCGTGGCGCATCGACAGGCGCCCGGGGACCTACTTCGCCCTCCTGCTCCTTCTGCAGGCCGCCGTCACGGGCGTGTTCCTCGCCGAAGACCTGATCCTGTTCTACGTCTTCTGGGAGCTCGTGCTGATCCCGATGTACTTCCTCATCGGCGGCTGGGGTCACGAACGTCGGCGGCATGCCGCCGCCAAGTTCTTCATCTACACGTTCGCCGGCAGCGCGCTCATGCTTGTCGGAATCCTGGTAGCCATCTACACCGCGGGCGCCTGGCGGATCCCGGATCTCGTGAGGATAGCCGCCACGCAGCCGCAGAGTGCCTTCGTGTTCTGGCTTCTCATGGCGGGCTTCCTCGTGAAAGTACCCGCGTGGCCGTTGCACACCTGGCTTCCAGATGCGCACGTCGAGGCGCCAACGGCGGGCTCGATCATGCTTGCAGGTGTGCTGCTGAAGATGGGCGGGTATGGCATCCTGCGCCTGGCGATCCCCTTGAGCCCGCCTGCGTTCGAAGCTGCCCGCGGCATCATCTTGGCGATAGGCCTTATAGGCATCATCTTCGGCGCGTTCACGGCACTCGTTCAGACGGACCTCAAGCGGCTCGTTGCCTACTCGTCCGTTTCACACATGGGATTCGTGCTTGTCGCCATAGCAGCTGCCAGTGCCGGGGCTTTTGGAGCGGCGATGCTCGGCATGGTGAGCCATGGGTTCGTGGCCGGGCTGTTGTTCCTTCTTGTGGGCTCGCTCTACGATCGCACGCACACCCGCGAGCTTCGACGATTCGGCGGGCTGGGGAACGTCGTCCCGCTATGGTCGGTCGCCTTCGTGTTCGCCGGTCTCGCGAGTCTTGGCCTTCCAGGACTCTCAGGCTTCCCCGGGGAGTTCGGAAGCGTACTCGAGGGATTCCGCATCTTCGGATGGTGGCTCGTTGCGGCGACCGTCGGAGTCGTCTTTGCGGCGGCGTACAACCTCCGAGCCATCCGCGAGACCGTCCAGGGCCCCGTAGGCGACTTCGGCACCCTTGCCGATCTTCGGCCTGCAGAGACGGTCACCGTGGCCGGATTCGGTATCGCGATCCTTGTGATCGGCATCTGGCCGAACAGCGTGCTGCTCATGGCCGACCCCGTCCTGCGCACTTTGGGCGCCCTCGTCGGGAAGGGGTTGTAGGCGATGACGCTTCAGCTCGCCTTCGCGGCCCCGCTGGCATTGGCGCTCGTCGGAGCTGTGTTTTCGCTGGCCGCCGAAGCGATGGAGCGGGAGCGGTTGTCGATCATTGTGTCATCGCTTGCGCTAGCAGCTGCTGCCGTGATCGCACTGATTGGCGCGGCAACCGTTGCACCTGGCGCGGTGTGGGGAGTCTTCGTCAGTGGCGCTGGCTACTCGATGGCCGCCTGCGTCGTCATGGCGCTCGGCGCTCTGGCTTGCGTGACCAGTCTGTCGTCGCCTGAAAAGGGGCGCGCAGCACTCGGCGGGCTCATCTCGATCTCGGCCGCTGTGCTTGCCGTCCTTGCGGCGGCGAACGACATCATCGTCATGGTTGTCGCTCTCGAGACCGCCGCTGTGATCGGGTACGCCCTTGTTGCGCTCGCGCGCACGCCTCGCGCGAGCGAGGCCGCTATGAAGTACTTCGTGCAGGGCGCTGTTGCGACGGCTGTACTGGTCATGGGGATCGCGGCCGCCGTTCTAGCCGGCGTACTCGTGCCCGCGGGTGGAGGACTCTCTTCGGTCCTGTCGGGTTCGGAAGCGAGCGCGGCCATGATCGCCATCGCTCTGGTCTTCGCAGCGTTCGCGTTCAAGCTGGGAGCATTCCCGTTTCATTCATGGGCGCCTGACGCATACGAAACCGCACCACCTGAAGCTACCGCGTTCCTCTCCTCGGCGGTGAAGGTCGGCGTGCTGGTCGCCGTCTACACGCTGTTGACGTCGGTGCTGGCCCAGGAGGAGCTCCTCGTCCGAGTGCAATGGCTCGTGGCCGGAATAGCTGCGGCGTCAGTCGTGTTCGGGAACCTCGCGGCGCTGGCCCAACGTTCGTACACCCGGCTGCTCGCGTATTCCGGTATCGCGCAAGTCGGGTACGGCCTTACGGCGATCGTCACCGGGAATGGGAACGCGGCACTCTTGTTCGTGAGCGCCTATGGATGCGCAGCGGCGGGAGCATTCGCGGCGGCTCGCGCATATCGGTCGACGACGCCCGACTGGGACGGCTCGATAGCCGGCATGGCGGGGTTCGCGCGGCGAGCACCCGTGCTTTCGGCCGCTCTCGCCGTGCTTCTGTTCTCACTGACAGGCATCCCGCCCTTGCTCGGTTTCTGGGGCAAGTTCCTCGTCTTCCTGTCGGCTGCGGGGGCGACGAACCCAAGTTGGGTATGGCTTGCGGTCGTTGGCCTCCTGGGGTCCGTCGTCTCGTTCGGCTACTACGGCTACGTTCTGAAGACGGTGTACTTCGACGAACCAGCCCCGGAGGGGGAGGCGAGCGCCAAGGAGCCGGCAGCGGAAGTGCTCAACGCTGCCGAGGGCGATGCGACTTCGGGGCGGGAGAGCATGGGACCCGCAACGCGGGTAGTCATTGGATTGGCGGCCGTTCTCCTGGTCGGGGGACTCATCCCGCTCATCGCCGGTCTGACCCGTCTCGTGGGTATCGATCCGCCAGGGCTGTTTACCCTAGGGCCCTTCTAGGCCGAGCGCGGACTCGTGACGTCTCGTCCAGTCTCGCCCGACGCGCGAGAGAGAATCTGGAGTGCCCCCGTATCCCCGCCGCGATCGCCAAGTTGACGGCTCGATGACGCGCAACTTGCCGCTTGCACCTCGCTGAACACGGCTGTATCCTTTCTCCAGAGAGTTGCATGCAAATGCAACCCCCTTACCCCTGAGCCTCAAGGTGCCGGCCTTGGGGCTCCCCCTTTTCTAGCAGGGGTTTTCCTGGATGCGTGTGCGCGGGTGGTAGGCCATCGCATTCTGAAAGCACCATTGGCGCCGCGCCGACGCCGCCCAGGTGCGAACCGTGTGTGATCGGTGGCAGTCGTTTCCGGTGACGCACGTCACGACCATGCGCCCGCCTTTGTCGCGCTTCCATAAAGAGCCACCAATGCATGCCGATAGCTCTGCCATGAAGCTCTCCGCAGAGCAGGCGCAACGAGCGTACGACTACATGCAACAGAAAGGCCCCCTCGCGGTGAACACCATGCCTTCGCGCACGAATGTCTCGTCAGACCTGATCCAGCGCGCCCTGAGCCGCATCGCTCATACACCCGACCCCCGTCCCGACCGTGTCGCGCATGCGCTCGACGCGCTCGACGGTCGCCTCCCAAGCCCCGCCGAAGTTGCGGAACGCATCGTCTGGAGAACGCTGGCGGACTCGGTTCGATAGCGCTGGTGGAAGCCGCTCGCCCGGGAACGGATAATGCGACGTGAGGTCGCCAGCCGAACCGGGCGAGAGGGGATATCCGCCTGAACCAGACGCGCAGGATCCTCACGTTGGCTATGGACGCGCTGGTGATCGTTGCCATCGTCGTGACTCTCCACGTAGTCATTCGCTACTTCGGCGTTCTCTCGCACACATCCGTCGGGAAGGCATTCCTCGGCGTGTCGACCGCCGTCGTGCCAAACCTGGGCTTCGCGAATGCGCACTCGCTCTACGGCGGCGTGTTCGATGTGAATGCCGCCGTGACGGTCATAATCCTCTTGGTACTTGAGTGGATCCTGAGTTTCATTCGGAGCCGGTAGCGGGGAAGCGACCGGCCATCACGGCGGACGGGTGATGTGATGCCACGAACAGAACCAAGGGCCATCGTCCTCGTGCTCGACAGCGTCGGTGCAGGAGCGCTCCCTGACGCCGAGGCGTACGGCGATGAGGGATCCAACACGCTCTCGCACGTGGCTGCCGCTCTCGGTGGGCTCCGCATGCCCAATCTCGGCGCCATGGGACTCGGCAACATCACCAATGTGGAAGGCGTGCCCCCCACAGACTCCCCTTCGGCCAGTTGGGGACGATCTCTCGAGGCGTCGGCGGGCAAGGACACCACGACCGGTCACTGGGAAATGATGGGCCAGCACCTCACGCAGGCTTTCCCCACGTACCCGGACGGGTTCCCGCCCGAGGTCATGGATGCCTTCGAGCGTGAGACGGGCATGGGCTGGCTCGGCAACTACCCCGCGAGTGGAACGGTCATCATCCAGGAACTCGGCGATGAGCACGTCAAGACCGGCAAGCCGATCGTCTACACGAGTGCGGATTCCGTCTTCCAGATCGCGGCACACGAAGACGTCATCCCCATAGAGGACCTCTACCGGATCTGCTCGATCGCTCGCGAGAAGGTCATGGTTGGCGAGCACGCGGTCGGTCGCATCATCGCCCGTCCCTTCACCGGCCCTGACGCGCATGGGCTCTACACACGTACTCACCGCCGTCGAGATTTCGCGCTCAAGCCTTCGGAGCCGACCGTGCTGGACCGCCTCGCCGAGATCGGTGTCCTCTCGTACGGCATCGGCAAGATCGGCGAGATCTTCGCCTGGCAGGGCATCTGCGAATCACCGCACGTGACCAACAACTTGGACGGCGTCGACAAGTTGATCGCTCGGGTCTCGGGCGACGAACGCGGATTCGTGTTCGCCAACCTCGTGGACTTCGACATGATCTGGGGTCACCGCAATGACGCCGAAGGTTACGGAAGGGGGCTGGAGGCAGTCGATCGACGGATGCCGGAGCTCCTGGGTGCCATGGTCGAGGGCGACCTGCTGATCATCACCGCGGATCACGGCTGCGATCCCACGACAGCGTCGACGGACCATTCGCGCGAATATGCGCCGCTCATTGCGAAGATGAAGGGCGTGGACGCTGGTGTGGATCTGGGCACGAGGGCCACGTTCTCAGACGTGGGGGAGACCGTCCTCGACTTCTACGGCATCCCTGGACGTTGTGGACGGGGCACGAGCTTCCTCCCTGAAGTCCGGGACGCGGGTTGAGTCGCTTGACCAATAGGGATGCGCGGCGGGACCGCGGCAGATGGGGGGCACGCACATGAGTGAGCTCACCTTCGAGGAACTCATCGAGGTCAAGCGAGACGGTCGCGCACACTCGGCGCAGGAGGTCGACCGGATCGTTCTCGAGTACGCACGGGGGGCGGTGCCGGACTATCAGATGGCGGCGTGGCTCATGGCCGCGTTCATCAACGGGTTGAATGCCGACGAGACCGTTTGGCTCACGGACGCAATGGTCCGATCCGGCAGAGTGCTGGATCTCTCGGCGATTCCGGGCGTCAAAGTCGACAAACACTCCACCGGCGGGGTCGCGGATACCACGACACTGGTACTCGCGCCGCTCGTCGCCGCTTGTGGCGTACCCGTCGCCAAGATGAGCGGACGCGGACTGGGCCACACCGGCGGAACGCTGGACAAGCTCGAATCCATCCCCGGGTTCCGCACCGAGCTTGCACCCGAAGCGTTCATCGATCAGGTTCGCCGCGTTGGCGTAGCGGTGATCGCACAGAGCCCGGACATCGATCCGGCCGACAAGAAGATCTATGCGCTCCGTGACGTGACGGCGACCGTCCCGTCGATACCCCTCATCGTGGGGTCGATCATTTCGAAGAAGATCGCTGGTGGGGCAGACGCCATCGTTCTGGACGTGAAGGTCGGGTCGGGCGCGTTCATGAAGACAGAGCGGGATGCACGCGCGCTCGCCAAGGAGCTCAGCCGAGTAGGACATGCCCTTGGGCGCGATGTGGTCTGCTTCATGACGGACATGGATCAGCCGCTCGGCATGGCAGTGGGCAACGCGATCGAGATCGACGAGGCCATTCAGACACTTCGCGGCAGCGGCCCGGAGGCGCTGACGGAGCTCTGCCTGGTGCTCGGCGCCAGGATGCTCGTGCTGGGCAAAGTTGCTGCGACGACGGACGAGGGACGCCGCATGCTCGAGGACGCTCTGTCGAGCGGAAGAGCCCTTGCGAAGTTCTCCCAGTGGGTCGACGCGCAAGGTGGCGATCCGCGTGTCGCCGAGGACCCGAGCCTTCTTCCGCGTGCGATCCGTAGTCGTGACGCGATGTTCGACCGATCGGGGTTCGTCACGGGCTTTGATGCCGAAGGAGTCGGGCGTTCTGCGATGCTGCTGGGTGCGGGTCGGGCGTCGAAGGAAGACACGATCGATCTGGGTGCGGGGCTCGTGCTCGCGATACGTTCGGGCGATCGCGTCGAGATGGGCGACAAGATCGCGACTCTCTACGCGGCCTCGGAGAGCCAGCTCGATGCCGGGGAGGAACGCCTCATCGCGTCCGTGCACGTCGGCGACGTTCGCCCTGAACCGCGATCTCTCTATCGGGAACTGGAGTTCTGAGGAAAGTGCAGCTCGCCGTCGGACACGCGAATCCGGACTTCGACGCGTACGCGGCGACGGTTGCGGCGACGAAGCTCTTTCCCGGGATGAAGGGCGTCTTTCTCGGAACGCAGAATCCCAACGTACGGTCGTTCCACAACCTGCACGAGGACTTCCTGGACTTCGTCGACCTCAAGGGCCTCGACCTCGACGACATCCAACGGCTCGTCATCGTCGACACCCGCGACGCCGGGCGCATTGGCGAGCTGGGTGAGGTGGCCCTACGGCCGGGTGTAGACATCGTGGTGTACGACCACCACCCGCCGACCGAAGGCGATCTCAAAGGCATCGACGACCGCAGTCTGGACGTCGGAGCGACCACGTCCATCCTCGTTCACGAGATCCATCGCCGAGGGGTTCCTCTCACGCCGCTGGAAGCGAGCGTCATGTTGCTCGGCATCCACGAAGACACGGGCTCGCTGACATACCCGGGCTCGACCGCGTACGACGCTGAGGCCGCGTCCTATCTGATGGCCGCCGGTGCCGACATCGAGGTCGTGAACCAGTTCCTCACGCGCACGTTGGATGCATCGCAGCGTCGGCTCCTGGACGATTTGACGCGGAACCTCGAAGTCTGGGACGTGAACGGACAGCAGGTGGCGGTCGGCTGGGCGAAGTCGAGCGAGTATGTCGACTCGGCAAGCGTGCTGACCCACTACGTTGTCGAGGATATGGGATACCGCGTCGCGGTCGGGATCATCTCCATGCCCGAGCGGACGCAGGTGGTGGCGAGAAGTCGCCTGGCGGAGGTTGACGTCGGCGCAGTGATGACGCGCATCGGCGGGGGAGGCCACGCCCAGGCGGCGTCGGCGGCGTTCAGAGACACCACGGTCGAAGAGGCGCGCGAGAAGGTGCGCGCCGCTCTCGAAGCAGAGGTGCGGGCGCCGTTGAGAGCGAGCGACATCGCCTCGCGCCCCGTTCGTGTGATCACACCTGCCGACACGATGCGCGAGGCAGGCGAGCTGATGGCCACGTGGGGTCACGGCGGGCTTCCCGTCGTCGACAAGGGGTCGCTGGTCGGCCTCGTCACACGAAAGGACGTCGACAAGGCGACGCGACATGGACTCGCTCACGCGCCGGTGAAGGGCTTCATGACGCACGATCCTGTCACCGTCAGCCCCGAGATGGACCTGCAGGCGCTCGAGCGGCTCCTCGCCCGAGCAGGCATCGGGCGCGTGCCCGTTGTCGAGGATGGCAAGCTCGTCGGCATCGTGACCCGAAAGGACCTGCTGCGCGCCGAGCACGGGGATGACTACCTCGACAAGCGCCTGCCACGTTCCAGGACCGAGTCCACAGCGCGGTTCCTCAGCTCGATCGAATCGCTGCTTCCCGCCGAAGCCGTCGCCGCGCTCAGACGGCTCGGAAGTCTGGCTGACGAGCACGGCGTGCGCGCTCACGTCGTCGGCGGCTTCGTTCGTGACATGCTGCTGGGCCGGCGCAATCTGGACATGGACGTCGTGGTGGAAGGCGATGGTGTGCTCTTCGCCGAGGCAGCCGCGGCGGAGATGGGCGGCCGCGTGAAGATCCACCGGCGGTTCGGGACCGCCGTTCTCGTGCTCTCGCGCACGCTGCACGTCGACATCACGAGCGCGCGGACCGAGTACTACACCCGGCCCGGAGCGCTGCCGACGGTCGAGCGTTCTTCCCTGCGGCAGGACCTCTTCAGGCGGGACTTCACGCTCAACGCGATGGCCGCGTGCATCAATCCGGAGTGTTTCGGCGCAATCGCGGATCCTTTCGGCGGGCTGCGTGACCTCGAACGGGGCGTGCTCCGGGTACTGCACTCGCTCTCGTTCGTGGAGGACCCCACGCGCGTGCTCAGAGCGGCACGCTTCGAGCGGCGGTACGGGTTCACGCTCGACACGGCCTCGGAGGATCTCGCGCGACGTGCCGTGGAGATGGAGATGCTCGAGGAAGTGTCCGGGGCGCGCATCCGGGAGGAGATGCTCGACATCATCGACGAAGACGCCCCTTCCGCAGTCTTCGAGCGCCTCGCCGAGTTGGGCGCGCTCGAAGTGTTGCTGCCTGAGGGCGTCACGAGCGAGCAGGGTGTTCGGCGGTTGTCCGCCACCGAAGCGGCCTACCGCACGCTCGCTCCGATGTTCGCGCGTCTCCCACGACGGCGTGTCGTCCTGGTCGCAGCATTCGCGTCGGCCGCCGAGAGGACGACCGCAGAGCACTGGCTGAGGCACTTTCGCTTCGGACGAGAGTACGGAGAGCCTCTGTTGGCTGCGTCGGCGCGAGGCGAGTCGACCCTCGTGGCGTTGAGGAGCCGCGGAAGAATGCGCGACAGCCGACTCTACAGTCTGCTGGAGCATCTTCCGGACGAAACGATTGTCGTGGTCTACGCGGTCGGCAATAGCCTCGTGCGCCAACGCGTCCAACGCTTCGTCTCAGAGCTGTCGGGAATCAAGCCCGCCGTGAACGGCGAGGATCTCATCGCACTCGGCTACCAGCCCTCGGAGTCGTTCTCGTCTATACTGGCGCGAGCCCGCTACGACCGGCTGGACGGCCGGGCCGTCGGGCGAGAGGCCGAGCTCGCGAATCTGCGACGGCTTGCGAAGGCGGCGCGTCTCGAGCGCACGCCCTGAGCGCAGCCGACTCGGAGCCGAAGCGCGCACACACATAGCTGCTCGAAAGGTAAGGCGTGAACCTAGGGATCCTCATTCTCGAGTTCGCTCTGCTGCTCCCAGCCATCGTCGTGCACGAGGTCTCCCACGGGTGGGTCGCCTACCTCCTCGGTGACCCTACCGCCAGGAACAGCGGACGCCTTTCGCTGAATCCCCTCAAGCACATCGATCCGTTCGGGACCATCATCCTGCCGGCTCTCCTGCTCGTCGGCTCCGGTGGACAGGCCGCGTTCGGCTACGCCAAGCCCGTCCCGATCAACCCGCACTACTTCAAGGACTACCGTTGGGGCATGTTCCTCTCGGCTATCGCGGGCCCGTCCTCGAACTTGGCGATGGCCCTTATCGCGAGTGTCATCCTGCGGATCTTCGGGCTGACGAACTACGTGCTGCTCGGCGTGTACTACTTCGCCCTGATAAACCTGATCCTGCTCTTCTTCAATCTCATCCCGATCCCGCCTCTGGACGGCTCGCGCGTGATTCCGCTGTTCCTTACAGACGGGGGAGTTGAGGTCTATCACCAGTTCGAGCGCTACGGGTTCGTGATCCTGCTCGTCCTGCTGTGGGTGGTGCCAATGGTCGTGCCAGGCGTGAACCCCATAGGCTCGTACCTTGACGCCACGGTCTACCGGCTCGTTCCGATCTTGACCGGTGTGCCAGCCTGAACTCCGGCGCCATCGTTGCGGACCCATCTAAAGGCGTGGGCCCGTCGATTTGCAGGCGTTGTGACGGGGTAGGTTATTGGTGCACGTGCCAGCGGTCGTGCGTGAGCGCGGCAGCCGTTCGCGAATATGGCACGGTAGGGTACTGAGTCTCGTCGACGCGAGAAGGGGGTCGGCTCTCGAATGGCTGAGCAGGCGACATGGCGGCCGCACGACACGCACGGCAAGCTGACCGAAGCCAGGGAGCAGCAGCTCCCCGAGTCTGCGTTCGCGTTCGCCACGAAACGCAAGCTGCCGCTGACCGACGTCGGGGGCGTGCGCGAGGCGATCTCCGGCTTCGACCAGGTAGAGGACGTGTCCGACGAAGACCGCGACCTCGCCTTCGAGAACATCCGCAAGGCGGCTGCGCACTACCGCGTGGCGATGTCCGAGACTGACTGGCGCCAGCTGGGGAAGCATGCGAAGGTGCGCGACCGCAACCAGAACCAGAACCTGCGCTAGGCGTTCCAGGGCACCGGCGAAGCCGACTCCGGGCGCGCGACGACTTCTTCAGGCGGGGCCTCCGGCACGCGGCGACACCCTTCTTCCTGCGTTATCATGGGGCGCACTTGCCGCCGACCTCGGAGCGTCGCTGCATGCCCACGAAGCGCGTCATCCTTACTGGATACAGACCCACCGGGAAGCTGCATCTCGGTCACTGGTTCGGCAACCTGCAGAACATGCTCGAGCTGCAGCACGAGTACGACGCGTACTACTTCATTGCCGACTGGCATGCCCTCACGAGTGACTGGGCCGACACCTCGAAGATTCGGCAGTACACAGAGGAAACGGTCCTCGACTGGGTCGCGGCAGGGCTGGATCCCGAGGTATGCACGATCTACCGACAGTCCGACGTGCCAGAGGTAGCCGAACTGGCGCTCTACTTCACCATGGTCACACCGATGCCGTGGCTCGAGAGGGTACCGTCCTACAAGGAGCAGCGCGACCAGATCGCCGACAAGGACCTCGGAAACGTGGGGTTCTTCCTCTATCCGCTATTGCAGGCCGCAGACATCGCCATCGTGCTCGCCGATGCCGTTCCGGTGGGCGAAGACCAACTCCCACACCTCGAGCTCACGCGAGAGATCGTCCGGCGGTTCTCGAATTCGTTCGGCGAGTACCTGATCGAGCCACAGGCGATCACCGCCAAGGAAGGCGCGCGCGTGCCCGGAACGGACGGGCGCAAGATGAGTAAGTCCTACGGAAACGCCATCTTCATCTCGGACCCACCAGGGGTGATCCGAACCAAGGTCTCGGGCATGCTCACGGATCCCGCACGCAAGCTCAAGACCGACCCAGGGAATCCTGACATCTGCCCGTTGCACCAGATCCACCGGCTTGTCGGCGATCCCACGGACGTCGCCGAGTTCGACACGTGCTGTCGTGTCGCCGACTGCGGATGCGTCGCGCACAAGCGGAAGATGGCCGAGGACCTCGTGGCCTACCTCGCCGATTTCCAGGCCCGACGGGCGGAGTTTGAAGCACGACCGGGCTTCGCTTGGGAAGTGCTCGCCGCGGGCGCCGAGCGGGTACAGCCCCGGGCCGCCGAGGTCATCGAGAACTGCCGGCGCCTCGTGCGTCTCGACGAGGGCTAGGACAGAGGGCCTCGACGTGCCAGCCTATACGGTCAAGACCGACGTCTTCGAGGGCCCATTCGACCTCCTGCTTCACCTGGTTTCCAAGCAAAAGCTCGACGTCGGCTCGATCTCTATCGCCGAGATCGCGGACCAGTACCTCGACCACCTCGACCGCATGCGCGAGCTCGATCTCGATGTTGCGAGCGACTTCCTTCTGCTGGCCGCCACACTCCTCGAGATCAAGGCGGCGCGCCTGCTGCCGAAGGATGAGGTCTACATCGGCGACGAGCTGGACGACCTCTCCCCCGAGGAGGCGCGGGCCTTCTTAGTGTCGCGTCTGCTCGCCTACAAGCAGTTCAAGAATGTCGCCGCCGAGCTTACTGCGCGTTTGCAGGCCGAGTCGCACATGCACGCCCGCCAAGCGGCCCTGGAGCAGCAGTTCCTCAAGCTCATGCCCGACTATCTGGAGGGGCTCACCCTCCGCGGACTGGCCGTCATCTGCGCCGATCTGCTCCACCGCCGTGAGTCATTCCTGCTCGAGGCCGAGCACATCGCGAGCGCGCCGATCTCGCTCGAACTGCATGCAGAGGCAGTGACTCGCGTCCTGCGAAAGAAGAAGCAGGCCACATTCCGCGAACTGGTTGGGGAGAAGCCCACCCCGGAGCTCATGGTAGTGACATTGCTGGCGGTCCTGGATCTCTACCGCCGAAGCGAGGCCGACCTCGAGCAGGAGGACCTGTTCGGGGAGATCATCGTTACGAGACGCGACAAGGAAGGCTGAGCGTGAACGAGAAAGCATCATCGAGCCTTCGCGGCGCCGTCGAAGCCCTCCTGTTCGTCTCGGACGAGCCGATCTCAGCGGTGCGTATTGCCAAGATCCTCGAGGTCAGCGCGTCAGACGTCACGTCTGAGCTGACGTCCCTGTCTGACGAGTACCAGCGGGGCGAGCGGGGGTTCCAGTTGCGCGAAGTGGCTGGAGGCTGGCGATTCTACACACACCCCGCGTATCACGACCGGATAGAGGCGTTCGTGCTGTCGTGGGACACGCGTCGTCTCTCGCAAGCGGCGCTCGAAGCGCTCGCGGTCATCGCCTACCATCAGCCGGTTACACGCGCTGGTGTGAATGCCGTCCGCGGCGTCAACAGCGAGGCGGTCATCGCCTCTCTGATGGAGAAGGGACTCGTCCGCGAGATCGGTCGCGACAAGGCCCAGGCGAACGCCATCGTCTACGGGACGACGAAGGCGTTCCTCGAGAAGTTCGGCCTGAAGGACCTTGCCGAGCTGCCGCCTTTGGAGGAGTTTGCGCCAGACCCGGAGACAGAGGCCTCCATCCGCGACAGACTCTCGGCGATCGAAGGTCCTTCTCTGGCTTCCGAGGACGATGAAGACGTCGCCGAGGTCGACTAGGCACCGAGATGGCCGACTGTCCGAGTGACGCATCCGTGCCCGACGCCATCGCGACGAACCGGGACGACAGCGGGAGTTGCGACGCACCTCCGGAATCGCGGGCCGTGCCCATGCGGCTCCAGAAGTTCCTTGCGCGTGCCGGTGTGGCCTCGCGCAGGGGGAGCGAGGACCTCATCACCGCAGGGCGCGTGACGGTCGGCTGCTCGGTAGTGACAGGGCTCGGGACGAAGGTCGACCCGGCGTTCGACGTGGTTGCTGTGGACGGGCGAGTCGTTCGGCTCTCGGACACGCCGACGTATCTGGCCCTGAACAAGCCGCTGGGCTACGTGACCACGATGAGCGACCCCCAAGGACGTCCAACCGTCGCGGAGCTCGTCCCCACTGAGGAGTATCCCGGCCTCTTCCCGATAGGCCGGCTCGACGTCGACACGACTGGCCTTCTGCTCTTCACGACCGACGGGGACCTCGGATTCCGCCTGCTACATCCACGTTTCCACGTTCCCAAGACCTATGCTGTTCTCGCCGAGGGACAGATGAGCCAGGGCGACATCGAGGCGCTGCGGCGCGGTGTGGTGCTGGACGACGGACCTACAGCCCCCGCAGCTGTAGGACTCGTCAGAGCCGGGCAGAGAACTGAGGTCAGCATTACGATTCGGGAAGGCCGTAAGCGACAGGTGCGCCGCATGTTCTCGGCGGTGGGGCATCCGGTAGCCGAACTCTCACGGTTGACGTTCGGTCCCATCGAGGTCGGCTCCCTGCGGCCGGGTGAGACGCGGATGCTGACCGACAGCGAGGTTGCCGCTCTCAAGCAGGCCGCGGGAGGAGAGGGCTGATGGCACTCGTCGTCTTTACGGGTGGTGCTCGGAGCGGCAAGTCCGCTCTCGCGCAAGAGCTGGCTCGCGTACCGGCTCTCGACGGTGCCCACGTTGTGATGGCGGTGTTCGCGGACGTCGGTGAAGACGAGGAGATGGCGGGTCGGGTCGAGCGACACCGCCAGGACCGTCCAGCCGGCGTCAGCGTCATCGAGGCTGTCGATAGCCATTCTTGGCTGAACGCGGTCGCCGAAAGCGATCTCTTGGTCGTGGACTGCCTGGGGACACTGGTGACTCTCGTCTTGAACGAAGTCCTCCAAGAGAGCGTTCCGAAGTCCGACGTCTCGGTCGCCGAGAACCTGGACGTTCCGCAGGCGGCCGAGGGGCAGTGGGCGACCCTGCCGCCAGACCTTCACGACGAGGTTGAGGCCCGAGTGGACACATTGGTCAAAAGCATTCTGGCTCGGCCCGGCGACACGATCGTGGTCACAAACCAGGTAGGGGATGGAGTCGTGCCCGCGTTTGCGTCTGGCAGACTCTTCAGGGACATACTAGGGCGCGCCAACCGGCGCCTTGTCGCTGGTGCAGATGCGGCCTATCTGGTCGTATGCGGCCGTGCGCTCGACATCAAGGCATTACCCAAGACCGTCCGCTGGCCTGAAGACTAGCGCCCCGCGCTCGGGAAAGAGGAACACCACCACCGTGCCACACTCCCAGGCCGACACGCGTCTCATGTCGCTCGTGGAGGCCATCGAGCCCGTTGATCCCGCCCGTGAGGCTGCGGCGTGGGCGCGCCTCGACTCGCTGACGAAGCCGCCACGGAGCCTCGGCCGCCTCGAGGCGCTTGCCGCCCGGGTCTCGTGCGTCCAACAAACCGTTCGGCCATCTGTAGAGCGCAAGAGGATCATCCTCATGGCTGCCGACCACGGCGTCGTTGTCGAAGGCGTGTCCAGCTACCCGCAGGACGTTACGGCGCAGATGGTCGCGAACTTCTCGGCAGGTGGAGCGGCCGTCAACCAGCTGGCAGCCTCCGTGGGAGCCGAGCTCACCCTCGTCGACATCGGGGTGGCGTCGGATGTCTCTGCACTGCCGGGCGTGCTTCACAAGAAGCTTGCGCGTGGAACGCACAACATCGCCCAGGGCCCTGCGATGTCGGTCGACCTCACGGCACAAGCAGTGCTCATCGGCGCTGATCTCGCGATCCAGGCTGCGGATGAGGGCGTTCGTTTGTTGGGAACGGGGGAGATGGGCATCGGCAATACGACGCCCGCAACAGCGCTCACCTGCGCGTTCACGGGTGCCGACCCAGCCGACGTCACAGGGCGCGGGACCGGTCTCGATGACGAGGGCATGCGCAGGAAGGTGGCAGTAGTGCGCCGCGCCCTGGAAGCGAACGCCGCGTCGCTGGGTGATCCGCTCGAGTCGCTGGCAGCACTCGGAGGTTTCGAGATCGCCGGCCTTGCGGGCGTCATTCTGGGAGCAGCACACGCGCGCATCTGTGTGGTCGTCGACGGCTTCATATCCGGCGCCGCCGCCCTTGCTGCCGTGGCCCTTTCACCCACGTGCCTGGGGTATCTGATGCCATCGCATCGCTCTGCGGAGCCAGGTCATCGCGCCGTTCTGGAGCACCTTGGCCTGACGCATGTCCTCGAACTCGACATGCGGCTCGGGGAGGGAACGGGGGCGGCCTTGGCGTTCGGCATCATAGACGCCGCCTGTCGCATGATGTCGGGTATGGCGACATTCGCGGAAGCCGGCGTCGCGACTGCCGTCGAATCTGTCTCAAGGGCTGTGAACACGGGGGACGGGAACGCGCCCGTATGAGTCACTCGAGACTGCACCCGGCGAGAGACCTCATGCTCGCGGCATCCACGCTCACAGCCGTCCCTGTGCGGGTGACCTGGCCCGACGGGGATAGAACCGACGCGCCCGGCTACTACCCGCTTGTCGGATTGGTCCTGGGCGGGATTGCCTTCGGTTTGGTCCAGCTCCTGCGCGCGTTGGGCTGGACGGATCGTGCGCCGCTCGTCGTCGGTGTCGGAGTCGTAGCGTTCTTCGCGCTCGCGACCCGGATGCTTCACTGGGACGGGCTCGCCGACGTCTTCGACGCCATGTGGACGTCGGATCACGAGCGCGCGCTCGAGATCATGCGCGACAGCGCGACGGGTGCGTTCGGCGTGACGGCGATCGCCCTGGGCGTGGTCGCCCAGACAGCTGCACTCGCGCAGGTTGTGACCGGCGGGCGTTCGTGGGTGCTGCTCGTGGTACCGGTGTTCGGCCGCTTGGCGGCTGCCTTTGGTGCGTGGTTCGGCAGACCGGCGCGCACCGGCGGGCTCGGCGCGTCCGTGATCGGGAGACCGCGAATGGGCGCTGTCGTTCCCTTGGCGCTCGTCGTTGCGCTCTGTGTCGCACTGGGCGTCGTGGCAGGAGGCGCTGCCGGCGTGTGGCTGTCCGTTGGGGGGATGGTGCTTGCGCTGGCTGTTCCGCATCTGATCGCTCTGCGATTCGGCGGCGTGACCGGCGACGTGATGGGTGCGAGCGTGGTTGTGGTCGAGACCGTTCTCCTTGCGATTCTCGCGGTCACCCTCTAGGAGTCAGGTATCGTCTACTGCGTGAAAACGCGATTCCTCATCGTTAGGCACCCGGAGACCACTGCCAACGCGGACGGCCGCTACATTGGGCGCGGCGACGCACCCTACACAGAGTTGGGTACCCGGCAGGCGCGCCTGCTGGTTGACGAGATCGTTCGTTGGAGGCCCGACCGCATCTTCACGAGCCCCTTGAGACGTACTTCAGATGTTGCGGAGGAGGCGGGTGGGTTGCTGGGAGTCCGCCTCGTCGCGGACGAGCGTCTCACCGAACTCGATTTCGGGCAGGCCGAGGGCCTGACCCTGAGCGAAGTCGAGGCCGCCGGTATCGTGTTCGACTTCCACAACGAACAGTCGCCCGTCGCTCCAAGAGGGGAGTCACGGGCTGACATCTTCGAGCGGAGCAAGCTCTTCTCGCTCGAGTGGGAGGCGCTGGGCGGAAGCCTCGCGATCGTCACACACGGCGGCGTGTTCCGCTCCCTTCTCGTGCATCTGCTCGGACTGCCGCTGGATGCGATCTGGGCCTTCGACATCCGGCCCGCTCAGGTCGCCGAGATCTTGGCCGTGGACGGTCGCGGCATTCTCATGGCGTTTCGAAGACCGGCAGGCGAGACAGCGTCTGTCACACCGGACGAGCCGCAAGCACTTTGACGCCGCAACTGACGCGATGACGGACGGGCTTTGGCTTGCCGCAGCATGGTCGACCTGCGACAATCCTCGTCAACTCTGTGCTCGCTGGGGCACGGTCTTGAGCGAAGGCAGAGCGTAACCGTAGGACCGGGAGCGGACCGTGGAGCCGTGGGACACGCTCATACGCGCGGAACTGGAGCCCATGGTTCCCTACTCGCCCGGCCTCAGGGGCAGCGAAGTCCGCGAGCGATGCGGCCGCGATAGGATCTGCAAGCTTTCGAGCAACGAGCACCCAGCGGGCCCGTTCCCCGTCGCGGTACGCGCGATGGAAGCCGTGCTTCCCGAGCTGAATCGCTATCCCGACGGGTCCTGCCGTGCTCTTCGCCGTGCACTGCGCGACCGTCTCAAGTTCCCGTTCGAGAACGTGGTAGTTGGCAGCGGGAGCAACGAGCTGTTGAGGCTCATCGCTCAGGCAGTGCTTCGCCCGGGAGACGAGACAGTGTTCGCATGGCCGTCGTTTGTCGTCTACCCGATGGTCACGCAGATGTTTGGCGGGACGAGCGTTCGGGTGCCGCTCAAGGAGGGCGAAGTCCACGACCTTACGGCCATGCTCGCAGCCATCACGGACAAGACCCGGATCGTCTTTCTCTGCAATCCGAACAACCCGACTGGCACGATCTATCGTCGCGAGGAGTTCGAGCGCTTCCTGGAGCATGTGCCCGAGCACGTACTCGTTGTCGCAGACGAGGCGTACTTCGAGTTCGTCACCGATCCTGCGTATCCGGATGCACTGCGCTACGTCGACCTCGAGCGCCCGGTCGTCTCGCTTCGCACGTTCTCGAAGATCTACTCGCTCGCGGGCTTGCGCGTGGGGTACGGCGTCATGCCGACATCACTCGCGCAGGCGGTCGACAAGGTTCGCGAACCGTTCAACGTCAACACCGTCGGCCAGGTCGCCGCGTACTATTCGCTCGGTGACGACGCCGAAGTCCGGCGCCGCCGTGCGGAGAACCAAGAGCAGAAGACCTACCTGTATTCGTGCTTCGACCGGCTCGGCCTCGCGTACGTCCCGTCGGAGACGAACTTCATCTACCTCAAGACGCAGCGGCCGGTCGAAGTGTTCGAAGCCCTCCTCGGAGAGGGGATCATTGCCCGTGATTTCGGCAACGCGCCAGCCCTGCGGCTGGGAGTCGGGACTCCCGATGACACGCAGGCAACGATCGAAGCCTTCGAGGCCGTCGCGGCCAAGCTGGGTACGCTCTAGTCGTCATCCCACGCGGCCGCCGGACATGACCGCGTACGCGACGATAGGGAGTGACCGATCATGCTGGTAGTCATGCGGGACCATGCGTCCCAATCCGAGATAGACCACGTCGTCGACCTTCTCAGCGAGGCGGGCGCGCAGGCGCACCTCTCGCGAGGCGAGGTCAAGAGCATCATCGGTGTTATCGGCGAGCGGGAGATCATCTACTCGCTCGATCTCGAAGGCCTCCCCGGCGTCGAAGAAGTCATCCGCGTTCTAAAGCCCTACAAGCTCGTGGGGCGAGATTTCCAGGCCGAGGACACCGTCGTGCGCATCGGAGCGCACTGTGTTGTCGGAGGGGGAGCGCTCGCGATCATCGCCGGGCCATGCTCCGTCGAGTCCGAGGAGCAGATGGTGACGGTCGCTCAGGCCGTTGCTGATGCTGGCGCGACGATGCTGCGAGGTGGCGCGTACAAACCCCGCACCAGCCCGTATGCGTTCCAAGGGATGGGAGAGGACGGACTCCGTATCCTTCGCGAGGCCGCGAACGAGGTCGGGCTCCCCGTCGTCACAGAGGTGCTTGATGTGCGTGATGCCGAGAAGGTCGCGGAGTGGGCCGACGTCCTGCAGGTGGGCGCGAGGAACATGCAGAACTTCATGATGCTCGAGGAACTTGGTGCCATGGACAAGCCGATCCTGCTCAAGCGGGGCCTCTCGGCCACGATCGAGGAGGTCCTCTCGGCTGCCGAATACGTCCTGAAGGGCGGTAACCGCGACGTTCTGCTGTGCGAACGCGGGATCCGCACGTTCGAGACGTACACCCGCAACACCCTCGACCTCGCGGCAGTTGCGGCGCTGAAGCAGCTCACGCACCTTCCCGTCATCGTGGATCCGTCCCACGCCACTGGGAGGCGCGATCTCGTTCCGATCATGTCGCGAGCGGGGATCGTGGCGGGGGCCGACGGCATAATGGTGGAGGTGCATCAAGACCCCGAACATGCGAAATGCGACGGTCCGCAGTCACTGACCCCTGGTGATTTCGTCGAGCTCATGAAGGGCGTCCGGCCCCTCGCGGAGCTGTCGGGCAAGCACATCGGCTGGGAGGAGTAGCGTGGCGGGATCCTCGCGCGACCGCCCGAAGCCAACGGATGACGGCCTCGCTGCCGTCCGCGGCACGCCCGCGTTTCGCACCATCGTGGTCATCGGGATCGGCCTGATCGGGGGTTCCTTCGCAGCTGCGGCACGCCGACTCGACCCGGCCCCACGTGTCTTCGGTGTTGACGACGAAGCGGGTTCTCTGGCGTATGCGCTCGAACACGGCATTGTCGATGAAGCCGCGCTTCCGGACGACGCGATCGAGCGAGAATGGTTCTGTGACCCGGAGGTCGACCTCGTCGTCCTCGCGACGCCGGCCAAAGCGGCCGAGCAGTGGTTGCGCACGCTCGCAGGGCAGGGCTACTCAGGTATCGTCACCGACGTCGCATCCACGAAGTCCGGCATCATCGCAGCCTCGTCAGTCTTGGACTCGACGGGCGCCGTCTTCATCGGTGGGCATCCGATGGCAGGCTCTGAGCGCAGTGGCGTGCAGGCAGCTAGCGCGGACCTCTTCGACGGGGCGTACTACGTCATCACGCCCACCGCGGCAACCGACGTTCGCGCCTACCAGCGTCTTCACTCGTTCGTGTCGTCACTTGGCGCACGAGTAGTCTCGGTCGATCCCGAAGCGCACGACGAGGCCGTGGCGATCATCAGCCACGTTCCGCATGTCACCGCGGCTGCCCTGGTCGACCTGGCGAAGAGCCACGCTGGCGCTGGCGAAGAACTCCTGAGGCTTGCTGCCGGCGGTTTCAAGGACACGACGCGGGTGGCTGCCGGGAGTGCGGACCTATGGACCGGCATCTGCCTGGACAACGCAGAGGCTCTGTCGCGAGGCATCGAGGAGCTTCGAGACCTCCTCGGCGAGTTCGAGCAGATGGTGCGCGACGGCAACGCCGAGGGTGTGCGCGGTTGGCTCGAGCACGCTGCTCAAGTGCGTCGTTCGCTCCCGGCGAAGTGGGTGCCGGCAACGCAAGCCTTGACCGAGCTGATGGTTCCCATGCTCGACAGGCCGGGCGTCATCAGCGAAGTAACGACCGCCGTCAGCCGCGCGGGCTGCAACATTGAGAGTATCGAGATCGACCACCAGTCGGAAGACAGCGCTGTGCTCGTGCTTGTGCTGACCGACGAGGGCGATATGGCGTCGGTCGTCACGAACCTCGAGAGCCTAGGGTATCGTCCGCGACTCGAGCCGTTGTCCCCGGAGCCCGAGGGGCTGTCCTAATGCGACTCGTCGCGCCCCACGCACCGGGCCCGCTCAACGGTACCCTGAGAGTGCCGGGCGACAAATCCCTTTCGCACCGCGGGGTTCTCTTTGCGGCTCTGGCCGAAGGCACGTCGCGACTCACAGGCGTGCTCGACAGCGCGGACGTGCGATCGACCGTCAGAGCTGTCAGGGCGCTCGGGGCGATCGTCGAGGAGCATGGGCGGGACAGGACGGGGCTCACATTTGAGATCCACGGGTGGGGAATGCGAGGCCCGGTCACGCCGGCCAGGCCGATCAACTGCGGCAATAGCGGCACCACCGCACGCCTCTTGATGGGCGTGCTAGCCGGGTGGCCCGTGCAGGCGACGCTTGTGGGCGACGAGTCGCTGTCGAATCGGCCGATGGGCCGGGTCACAAGACCGCTCGAGATGATGGGCGCGGGATTCGACACTTCGAACGGCCATATGCCGCTCTCGGTCGAGGGCGGGCGTCTTCACGCCATCGAGTACGACAGCCCGGTGGCGTCCGCACAAGTGAAGACGGCGGTCCTGCTCGCCGGTCTGCGGGCCGAGGGTCGCACGCTCGTACGCGAGCCTAGCCCCAGTCGAGACCACACGGAACGCCTTCTGCCGGCGTTCGGCGTGGGTGTTGGACGTGACGCGGACAGCCGTGCCGCATGGGTGGATGGCCCCGCCGTCCCGCACGGGTTCGACTTCGCGGTGCCTGCCGATCCCTCGTCCGCTGCATTCGTCACGGTCGCCGCACTCGTGAATCGGGGCAGCCACGTCCTTCTGCCAGAGTTGGCACTGAATCCGACACGTGTCGGATTCCTGCGCGTCCTCGAGCGCATGGGCGCGGAGGTTGAGGTGACGGTGTCGGCGGTAGCGCCGGATCGCGCGGGAGGCGACGAGCCTTTCGGCAGCCTGGCTGTTTGGGGTATGACATCGCTCACGTCGACAACCATCACGCCTGATGAGGTACCCTCGCTCATCGACGAGGTCCCGATCCTGTCCCTGGCGGCGACGCAGGCAAGGGGTACGACCCGCTTCGAGGGCGTCGGCGAGCTACGTGTCAAGGAATCCGACCGGCTGTCGGCTCTGGCCGAGGGCCTGACCGCGCTGGGCGCCCAGGTGACGGCGGGCGGGGACTGGCTGGACGTGACCGGTCCGACTGCGCTGCGTGCGGCCAAGCTCGAGAGCTTGGGCGACCACCGGCTCGCGATGACGTGGATCGTTGCCGGTTTGATCGCCGACGGACCGGTCGTCGTCGGGGGCTCGGACGCCATCGACGTCTCCTACCCGACGTTCGTTGAGGACCTGACCGGCTTGTTCGGCGCCGACGGTGACGCTGCCTGTCAGTGAGGCGGGGGTTCGATGCAACACTCCGGCGGCAGGCCCGCGGCGCAGGAGGAACAGCCAGGTTGCGTGATAGAGTGACGCCACTGCAGACACCCTTGAACGCCGTGGGTTGTGGGTCTCCCACTCGCCGATGGACAGGAGTCAGCCTCTCATGATCATCGCGATCGACGGCCCGGCGGCTTCGGGCAAGTCAACCGTCGCCAGAGCGCTCGCGAAGCGACTGGGGTTCGGCTATCTCGACACGGGTGCCATGTATAGAGCTGTCGCTTACCGCGCCCTTGAGAGTGGCGCCGACCCGGACGACGAGACGGCGGTGTCGCGCATCGCGCGCGAGGAGGAGATCACCTTCTCGTACGACGAGGCGAGCGGTCTTCCGACGCGGGTCTACATCGGCAATGAGGACGTCACGGCACCCATCCGCACTCCCGCCGTCGATCACGCCGTCAGTCCCGTCGCGCGGCTGCCGAAGGTGCGGGAGGCCATGGTCGCGCAGCAGCGGCAGCTGGGAAGCGCGGGCCACCTGGTGGTTGAAGGGCGCGACATAGGCACGGTTGTCTTTCCAGCGGCCGAAGTGAAGATCTTCCTCACTGCCTCCGTTGACGAAAGGGCCCGCCGGCGCGAGATCGACCTGACAGGCAGCGGACACGCGATCGAGCGGGACGCCGTGCGCGACGCGCTGCATCGCAGGGACACGATCGACTCCACGCGCGCGGCGTCGCCGCTTGCCATGGCCGATGACGCGTACGCGATGGACACGACCCGTCTGTCGATCGACGACGTCGTCGATGAGGTTGCCGCGCTGGTGGACGCCGTGCGGAGGGAGCACGGGTGAACAGCGAGCGGGCTATGTTCGCTCGCTTCGTTCGGGCAACCGCGGGAAGACTATTCCTTGCGCTGTACCGCACCGAGTTCATCGGCGAGGAGAACGTCCCCGCGGGCGGTGCGATCATCGCCGGCAACCACGTTTCGTATCTCGATCCCGCGCTGTTGTGGTGCGGCGCCCCGCGGCACGTTCACTTCATGGCGAGATCTTCGCTCTTCGAACAGCACATCCTCGGCTGGGCTCTGCCACGGCTTTGGTCGTTCCCTGTCAAGCGCGGCCAGCCGGATCGGGCCGCCATTGCCACGGCGACCGACCTGCTGGAGGGCGGCGAATTGGTTGGCATCTTCCCCGAGGGCACACGCGTGAGGCATGAGGGTGCCGATGCGGAGCTCGGCGAGGGCCACGGGGGTGTCGCGTTCATCGCGATGCGGGCGAACGCTCCGGTCGTGCCCGTGGGCATTGCAGGTACGGACCGTGCGTGGCCTCCCGGCCAGCGATTGCCGCGATTCCCGAAGGTGACCATCCACTACTATGAACCCGTGCATGCGAACCAGTTCGCCGAGAGCGGACGCAAGGAGCGCGTCGAGGCGATGACAGCCGAGATCATGCGCCGGATCGTGTCCGCCCGACGGAGCGCGGAAGAAGGCTGACATGAGGGTCGAGGTCGCCCGCCACGCGGGAGTGTGCTACGGCGTCGAGCGCGCCCTCAAGCTCGCCGTAGAAGCTGCCAACCGCGGTGTGCCCGTGCGGACCCTCGGCCCGCTCATCCACAATCCACAAGCGGTCGCACAACTGCGCGAGCGAGGCGTCGAGGTTGCGGGGTGTCTAGAGGACGCCGAAGACGGCATTCTCGTCATCCGTTCTCACGGGGTCGATCCGGCGATCATCGCTGAGGCCCGGGAGAAGGGCCTCGACGTCGTAGACGCGACCTGCCCCTTCGTCTCCGCCGCTCACACGTGTGCGCGTGAGCTCGCGGAGCAAGGTCTTGCCGTGGTGATCGTCGGCGAGGAGGACCACCCCGAGGTCGAAGGGATCATGGCGCACGCGGGCGGCAACGCTCTGGTGGTCGAGCACCCGGGAGACCTTCCCGAGCACCTGCCGTCGCGCAAGATCGGTGTCGTCGTCCAGACAACCCAGTCTCTAACGCGGCTGAACGAGATCGTGAGCGCGCTCCTGCCACGCGTGAGCGAGCTGCGCGTCTGCAATACGATCTGCAGCGCGACGGCCAAACGGCAGCTTTCGGCCGAAGAGCTCGCCTGCACCGTGGATGTCATGGTCGTGGTGGGTGGTCACAACTCGGGCAACACGACGCGGCTCGTTGAGATCTCCGCAGCCGTGAATCCGCGGACCTATCACGTTGAGACCGCTGAGGAGCTCGACCGCGCCTGGTTCTTAGACGCCGAGTCCGTTGGCGTGACCGCGGGTGCCTCGACGCCTGACGCTCAGGTCGCTGGCGTTGTCTCCGCCATCCAGGCGATGGGATAGCCCCCATGCCGCAACACCGGGACCCGGACGACCTGTATCGCGCACTCCTTCCCGCCGGACGCGAAGGCGTGGTTGGGGCGAGCCACAAGGAGACACCCGTCGCACGGATCGCCGAGATCGATTTCGACAGCCCTGCAGCCCGCGCCGGTCTCAAGCGCAAGGAATCCATCGTCACGGCGGACGACGTCGTTCTGCGTGACATCATCGACTGGCGATGGGTCGCCGACGGCGCGCGCGTCACGATCGTCGTTCGCGACGTACACGATCACGAGAGGATAGCCGTCCTCGAACGCGAGGCCGGGGAGACCTGGGGTATCGAGTTCGAGCACGTGGTCTTCGATGGCGTCAAGACCTGCCGCAACTCGTGCGCTTTCTGCTTCGTGACGCAGCTTCCCAAAGGCCTCCGCCGGCCGCTGTACGTTCGCGACGACGACTACCGGCTGTCGTTCCTTCAGGGCAACTTCATCACCCTGACCAACCTTGCAGATGAGGACATCGAGCGGATCGACGAGCAGCGCCTGTCACCGCTGTACATCTCGCTGCACTCGGCGGATCCGGATGTTCGGAAGCAGCTCGTGTGTGCCCAGGACGATGACGCCCTTCGCAGATTCGACCAGCTCGTCGAGCTCGGTATCGACCTGCACGTGCAGATCGTGCTCGTGCCCGGCGAGAACGACGGCGCTCGCCTCGACCAGGCGCTCTGGTGGCTCGCGCAACGCGAAGGGGTGCGATCCGTGGGCGTCGTGCCCGTCGGATACACGAAGCACCAGAGCCGCTTCTCGCGCTCGTACGAGAACTGGCGTGATGCAGCGGCAGTCATCGATCAGTTGGAGCCGTGGCGCGAGGCAAGCCGTCGCCGTTACGGCATCTCATGGGTACACGCAGCGGACGAACTGTTCCTGAATGCTCGCAGACCGGTCCCGCCTGCAGGAGCCTACGACGGCTTTCCTCAGTACGACAACGGGATCGGCTTCGTCCGGGTGTTCACAGACGAGGTCACCAGCCAGGCCGACCAACTGGCTGATGCTGTCTCACAGTGGCGCGACGTTCGCAGAACGCTTTCGGCGGAACAGCGGGTGATCAGCATCATCACGGGTGAGCTGTTCGCGCCGGTCATCGAGTCACTCATCGGGGATACTGGCTACGAGGACGCCCTCCGGGTCCTGGCAGTGCCGAACCACTTCTTCGGCGGGAACGTCTCGGTGACGGGACTGCTCACGGAGTCCGACCTGAGCGTTGCGGTACATGCGGACGGAGGCGAGGGCGTGTACCTTCTCCCCGATATCGTCGCGAACGCTGATGGTCTTACTCTCGATGACGTCCCGTCCACGGACCTCGGCCCGCTCACGGCGGCCGACCTGCGTCTGGTATCTTCAGACGCCCGCGGGCTCGTCCAAGGCATCCGCAACGCCGCCGAGTGCCCGCCAGTCTCTCGAACAAAGACCAGGTGACCTCCTTGGCTCTCCCCATCGTCGCGATCGTCGGCAGACCCAATGTCGGCAAGTCGACCTTCGTGAACCGGATTGCACAGGCCTCTGAAGCCATCGTGCACGAGGCACGCGGCGTGACCCGCGATCGCTCCTACCATCGCGCGGACTGGAATGGAAAGGACTTCCTCCTAATCGACACCGGGGGCATCGAGACCGGCTCCACCGACGAGTTCCAGACCTCCATCAAGACACAGGCGCTCATGGCCGCCGAGGAGGCCGACGCGATCGTCTTTCTCGTTGACGGGCGGACCGGGCTGCTCGCGGAGGACGAGACCGTCGCGCGCATGCTCAAGCGGGCCGACCGGCCTGTCTTCCTGGCCGTCAACAAGATGGACACGCCTGGGCGTGAGGATGAGACCTACCAGTTCTGGAACCTCGGACTGGGGCAGCCGTGGCCGGTGTCCGCAACGCACGGGCACGGGACCGGAGACCTGCTGGACGAGATCGCCGCCGTCATACCGGACGTAGAGCCGCAGGTGGATGCAGACCTGATCGATGTTGCGATCATCGGTCGGCCGAACGCCGGGAAGTCATCTCTACTCAACAGGCTCGCGGGCGCCGAGCGAGCGATCGTGAGCGAACAGGCTGGAACGACCCGGGACGCCATCGATACGGTCGTCTCCAGAGGAGAGCGCTCGTATCGCCTGATCGACACCGCGGGTATCAGGCGAGCCTCGAAGATCGACGAGGACGTGGAGTACTACGGGTTCGTCCGCGCGATGCGCGCGATCGACCGTGCCCACGTGGCCTTGCTGGTCATCGACTCGCCACTGGGCCTCACGGATCAGGACCAGCGCATTGCCCGCTTCGCGGCAGAGAGGGGAACGGCGCTCATCGTCTTGCTGAACAAGTGGGACGCAATGGAGAACCCCGAGGCGAAGGACGATCTCGTCCAGCGTGTGGGGGAGGAGCTCGGGTTCGTGGGATTCGCGCCGGTCCTACGGATGAGCGCTCTCACGGGCAAGGGCGTCGAGCGGATCTTCGATGCCATCGACACCGTCTACGGCAACTACATGCGCCAGATCCCGACCAGCACGCTTAACAAACTGCTTACCGAACTCCGCGAGTTCGGCCACACGGTGACGCAGCGGAATAAGACGCTCCGTCTTCGTTACGCGACGCAGACGCGCACCGCGCCTCCCGGCTTCACCTTCTTTGCGAACCACCCGCAGCTTGTCGACGACAACTTCCGTCGATATCTCGAGAGGCGGATGCGGGAAGCATTCGACTTCACAGGCACGCCGATCGTGCTCAAGTTCCGCAGCAAGGACTGACGGGCGGCCTTCGTGACTCCCTCGCCCGACGCGTTCCTCGTACTCCGCTCGGCACTCGCGATCGCCCTGGCGTACCTGATCGGCGGCATTCCCTGGGCGCTCATCATCGGGACGCGGTTCTACGATGTCGACCTGCGCACGGTGGGATCCGGCAACCTCGGGGCGACGAACGTGTTCCGCATCCTGGGCACGAATGCGGGGGTAGCGGTTGCCGCCTTGGATGTCGCAAAGGGAGCACTTGCGGTCGCCTTGGCCGGCCTACTCGTGCCTTCTACGCCGTCTGCCACGCTGCATGAGTGGGTACTCGTGGGGGCGACCGCCGCGGCGATGCTGGGCCATTCCTACTCGCCTTACATCCGCTTCTCAGGGGGCAAGGGCGTCGCGGTTGCTGCCGGTGCGCTGCTCGTGCTGATGCCGCTCGTGTGGCCGCCGCTCCTCCTGCTGTTCGTCGTCGTCATCGCGATGACGCGCTACGTGTCCCTCGGCTCGATCTGCGCTGCAGCTGCATTCCCCCTCACTGTCCTGTGGCTGTACCCCACCCTTCCGACGATCATCTTCGCGTTTGCCGGGGCGGTGCTCGTCATATGGCGCCATCGCTCGAACATAGGGCGGATGTGGCGGGGTGAGGAGTCTAAGATAGACTTCAGGAATGCAGCTCAGCGTGCTCGTGAGGCAGCCGAGCAGGCTCGCGAGCACGCAAGGAACCGAAGAGACGGGGCATAGCGTGCGCATCTCGGTGATCGGTGCGGGATCCTGGGGTACGTCCGCGTCGTGGCTCCTCGGCGGGAAGGGGCATGAGGTCAGGCTGTGGACCCGCGAGGCCCAGATCGCCGAGGTCATCAACACCGAGCACCGAAACCCGGTCTACATGCGCGACATTGTGCTCGCTGACACCGTCGTTGCCACTCACGACATCGAAGACGCACTCGTGGCTGCGGAGGCGGTCGTTGTCGTGACCCCAAGCGTGGGCGTGCGCACCGCAGCCGAGGCGATGAAGCCGTATCTGCCCTCGGACGTTCCGGTCGTGGTCCTGTCCAAGGGCGTCGAGAACGAGACGCTCATGCTCATGACCGAGGTACTCGAAGACGTTCTCGGCAATCGCGCGCGCATAGCCGGTCTGTCCGGGCCGAACCATGCTGAGGAAGTCGGCAAGGGCATCCCATCGGCCACGGTCGTCGCTGCCTACGAGGACCGCATCGGCCGGCTCTTCCGCGACGTGTTCATGACGCGATTCTTCCGTGTGTACACGAATCCGGACGTGACCGGTGTCGAGCTCGCGGCAGCGAGCAAGAACGTCATCGCCGTTGCGGCGGGAATGTCGGACGGGCTTGGCTTCGGCGACAACACAAAGGCCACCCTCATGACACGGGGTCTTGCCGAGATGAGCCGGCTCGGTCGCGCGCGGGGCGCGAACCCACTCACATACATGGGGCTTGCCGGTATGGGCGATCTCATTGCGACGTGCACGTCGCGCCACTCGCGCAACCGTGCGCTGGGCGAGACCGTGGCCAAGGGCGGCACCATCGACCAGTTCGGCGAGAAGACCCATATGATCGCGGAGGGCGCCTTCGCGTGCATCTCGGTCGGCGCCCTGGGCGATCGAGAGGGTGTCGAGCTACCGATCACGCATCAGGTAAGCGCCGTTCTCTACGAGGGTGTGTCTCCAGCCGACGCAGGTGACTTCTTGATGGGCCGTGAGGCGTGCGATGAGCTGCACGGACTCGGGCTGGTCGGCGCGGATGAGGACGATGACGAGGAGGCTTCGTGGGCGACACGGTGCTGATGGCTCCGTCGATCCTGTCGGCGGACTTCACCCGCCTTGCCGAGGCGGTCGAGCTCATCGAGGCGGGCGGCGCAGACCTCATCCACGTCGACGTCATGGACGGACACTTCGTGCCCAACCTCACGATCGGCCCGCCGGTCGTCAAGGCCTTGGGACGCGTCGCCACGCAACCCCTTGACGTCCACCTGATGATCGACGACGCCGACCGGACCGTGGAGTGGTATCTGGAGGCCGGAGCCGACTGGGTGAGCGTGCACGTGGAAGCTTGCTCTCATCTGCATCGTGTCGTGCGAGCGATCCAGGACGCCGGGGCCAAGGCCGGCGTGGCGCTCAACCCCGCAACGCCGGTGGAGAGCGTGCGCGACGTGCTGGGAGACCTCGACTACGTGCTGCTCATGAGCGTGAACCCGGGACGTGGGGGACAGGCGTTCATCCAGCACACGCTCGACAAGGCACGCCGACTGGCTGCTCTCTGCGCCGAGGAGGGCCTCAACCCGCTCATCGAAGTCGACGGCGGCATCAACACGCTGACGGGCGCGCTCGTCGCCGAGGCAGGCGCCCGCGTGCTCGTCGCCGGCAACGCCATCTTCTGCGAGCCGGATCCCGTGGAGGCGATGCGGGCCATCCGGCAAGCCGCAGAGATGGCCCTCTAGAGGCAGCGAACTACTTCACTATCACTTGCCCGGTCATGGTCGGGTGGATGACGCAGTGGTAGTTGAATGTGCCGGCTGTGTCGAACGTCTTCGTGTAGGTGGCCCCTTGTGCAAGGTCACCTGACACGATGCCGCCATCACCCTGCAAGTTGTGGGTGGCCGAGTCTTCGTTCGTCCAGGTCACAGAGCCGCCCACGGTGACCTCGACCGCGGCAGGGCTGAGGGCGAAGTTCTTCGCCACGACCGCTGCCGTTCCGCTCGGAGTCCCTCCAGCGGAGCCGCCTCCTTGGGTGTTCCCGGAGCCAGAGCCGCTCGAGCTGCATCCTGTGATCGCCAGTACTCCGACTACGAGGAGAAGGATCAGCACGCCAGACGTCCGCATGAGCTTCATGAGTCTCCCTTTCGGCGAGCCGCGACCGCCCGCATGCGGTCAGGTGATTTGTTTGTTCCCGTCTTGCAGGCTCGGTTCGCGAGGTCGGTGAGCAAATGCGCTATCATACTCACGACTTTCTTCAGGGCGGGGTGAGATTCCCCACCGGCGGTGAAAGCCCGCGAGCCCCGACAGGGGTTGACCCGGTGAGATTCCGGGGCCGACGGTCAGAGTCCGGATGGGAGAAGGAAGGTTCTTCGGGGCAGTGCGGCTGTTCTCTGACGTTTCCGAGCGTGTAGGCGAGTCCTGGCTTCGTCGCGCCTTCGAACTTGCCGAATCCGGCCGTGGCATGACCTCGCCCAACCCGCTCGTCGGTTGCGTCATCGTGCGCGACGGCCACGTCGTCGGTGAAGGCTTCCACGAACGCGCGGGCCTGCCGCACGCTGAGATCGTTGCGCTCGAATCCGCCGGCGAGGCCGCGCGGGGTGCCACGGCGTACGTGACCCTCGAGCCCTGCACTCACTACGGACGCACTCCGCCGTGCACGGACGCACTGATCGCAGCTGGCGTTGCGCGCGTTCTCATCGGCATGCCGGACCCGAATGCCTCAGTGAGTGGAGGAGGCGCCGACGTCCTGCGCGCCGCTGGCGTCGAGGTGAGCCTCGCCGAGGACCCAGTCCCATTCGAGGTCCAGAACGAGGCGTGGTTGGCGTGCCTTGAGAGCGATCGGCCATTCACTCGCATCAAACTGGGCCTGTCGCTCGACGGGCACTCGGCGCTACGGACGGACGAACGCGCTTCCATTACTGGAGAGTCGGGGGCCGAGATCACACGCGCGCTTCGTGCGGCTGCCGATGCCGTGCTCGTCGGCGTGGCCACCGTCACGTGCGACGATCCGGCACTCACAGTCCGCGACCCCGAGGGTGTTCTGGGTGCTCGCCAGCCCCTGCGCGTCGTGGTCGCGCGAGAGAGCGCGCCACCCGTGACCGCACGAGTCTTCACGGACGGAGCGTCTCGGACGCTCTTCTTGGCGCCTACGCCACTCGCTCGGGAGGCGCGAAATGCTCTTCCGCACGCGGTCGAGGTGGCCGAGTACGACGGAGAACGCGGGATCCGCGCAGCCCTGCGCAGCCTGCTGGAGGTCGGTGTCATCGACCTGCTGGTCGAGCCCGGCCCGCGCCTCTTCACGACACTCTGGACCGAGGGCCTGGTCGACGAGCTGATCGTCGTTCATGCGGGAGGATTTGCGGGATGCGACGCGCCCTCGGCCTATCTGTCCGGCGCAACCGTGCGGCCCGAGGGGCCCCTTGCGCTCTCGCACGTCATGGCACCGGTCGAGACCGGGCTTCTCGGCGACGTAGCCGTTACGACCTGGCGCCCGCAGGGTCGCCGTCCGGAAGCTTCTACCGCGGACGCGGAGATCAGGCGGGAACAATCCAAACAGACAATCATCGGCAGCACCGGGAGGTAGGACACCGATGTTCACTGGTCTCATCGAATCGCAAGGCATCATCACTCGCATCGATCGGGTCGCAGGCGGGGCCCAGCTCGAGGTCTACGCGCCGGAGTTCGGGCGCGACATGGCTATCGGCGACTCGGTTGCGGTCGACGGTGTCTGCCTCACGGTCGTCAAGTTCATTCGTGGAGCGTTCCTCGCCGACGTGAGCAGCGAGACGCTCGATCGGTCTACCCTTGGCGCCCTTCGGCAAGGCTCTAAGGTCAACCTGGAGCGCGCCCTCAGACTCTCTGACAGGCTCGGCGGGCACTTCGTCGCCGGGCACGTCGATGGCGTCGGCAAGCTCGTCCAGAGACACGTCGCCGGGAACTCCACGGTGTACCAGTTCCAGGCGCCGCCCGACGTCGTGCCCTACCTCGTGCCGAAGGGTTCTGTCGCGGTCGACGGCATCTCGCTGACGATCGCCCAGCTCCGGGGTGACAACTTCGCGGTATCGGTCGTCCCGCAGACCGAGAGCGCAACCACGCTGGCCGAGAAGCCCATCGGTGCGCGCGTGAACATCGAAGCCGACATGATGGCGAAGTACGTCGAACGGCTCGTCGATCTCTACGCCGCCCGCGGTGGCCCCTCAACGCGCTCGGAACGGGGCCAAGGGAGCGCCTCAGGAGATGTCCTGAGGGACTTCGCCGAAGGGCGATGACCGCATGAACGACGACGCAACGGACATCTTCGCGCCCATCGACGAGGCCATCGCGGAGATCGCGGCGGGACGCATGCTCATCGTCGTAGACGACGAAGATCGCGAGAACGAGGGCGACTTCGTCATGGCGGCGGAGAGGGTGACTCCTCAAGCGGTCAACTTCATGGCCAAACACGGAAGGGGTCTGATCTGCCTGCCCATGCGAGGAGAACGGCTGGATGCGCTGCACATCCCTCCGATGACCCAGCTGAACACCTCGGCGCAGGGAACCGCATTCCACGTGTCGATCGGAGCGAAGGGCAAGATCACGACAGGGATCTCGGCGGCGGATCGGGCCACGACCATCCTGACAGCGATCGATCCGGCGTCGCGTCCAGAAGACATCTCGATGCCCGGGCACGTCTTCCCGCTCCGCGCGAAACCAGGCGGCGTGCTGGAGCGTGCCGGCCACACTGAGGCGGCGGTCGACCTCGCCCGCCTTGCCGGTCTGACTCCCGCCGGCGTCATCTGCGAGATCATGAATGCCGACGGCACCATGGCGCGCCGTGCCCAGCTCGAGCACGTCGCGCGCGAGCACGGACTCAAGATGGTCACGGTCGCCGACCTCATTCGCTACCGCAGGCGAAACGAGCACCTCGTCGAGCGGATCGCGACCGTGAGGCTCCCAACGCGCCAGGGTGAATTCGTCGCGCACGCCTACACCTCGCTCGTAGACGACTCCACACATGTGGCCCTCGTCGTCGGCGACGTGGCGGGGAGGGAAGACGTTCTGGTGCGTGTGCACTCGGAGTGCCTGACCGGGGACATCTTCCACTCCCTTCGCTGCGACTGCGGCGACCAGCTCGAGGAGGCGATGCGTCGCGTCCAGGCCGAGGGCCGGGGCGTCATCCTCTACATCGTCGGCCACGAGGGCCGGGGTATCGGGCTAGCCAACAAGTTCAGGGCCTACGAACTGCAGGAGCGGGGGCACGACACGGTCGAGGCGAACGAGGTCCTCGGCTTTCCCGCGGATCTGCGCGACTACGGCATCGGCGCTCAGATCCTGGCCGATCTAGGACTCAGTACGATGCGGCTGATGACCAACAACCCGACGAAGGTCGTCGGGTTGGAGGGCTACGGGCTCAGCGTCACCGAACAGGTGCCGCTCGAACTCCCGGCCCGCCCGGACAACATCGAATACCTGCGAACAAAGCGCGAGAAGATGGCCCACAAGCTTCGACTCGTCGGGCCGGGACCGTCCCATGAGGAAGCCTCGGCCGAGACCTCGACTGAAGGAGAGACGTCATGAGTGTGTACGAAGGCAATCTGATCGGAACCGGACTCAAGATAGGGATCGTCGTGAGCCGCTTCAACGAACTGTTGTCGTCGCGATTGCTCTCGGGCGCTATGGACGGCCTCACGCGGCACGACGTCGCCGAAGCTGACGTCGACGTCGCCTGGGTTCCGGGAGCATTCGAGATACCGCTCGTGGCCAAGCGGATGGCCGAATCGGGCCGCTATGACGCGGTCCTCGCTCTGGGCGTTGTCATCCGCGGCGGCACCCCGCACTTCGAGTATGTTGCCGCCGAGGTGTCGAAAGGCGTTGCGAAGGTCTCGCTCGACAGCGGAGTACCCGTCGTGTTCGGAGTCATCACAGCCGACACGATCGAGCAGGCCGTGGAGAGGGCGGGCACGAAGTCGGGTAACAAGGGCTGGGCGGCCGCCGAGTCGGCCATCGAGATGGGGAACCTCGTGAAGGGTCTCTCGGTCTAGCATCCAAACGATGGGCGCCTAGGACGGCGAGGTGCCGACACCGTGTCTCTGAGCTGCCGAGAACGTGGGAAAGCCCCGGTATCCTAGCCGAATGCCGGGGCTCCCTTGCGAATCCAGTGGGCTCTCGCCACCCTGTGGCTGTCAGCCATGGATCGACCCACATTGTTCCGCTCCCGCAAGAAGCGGATGCCCAACATAGCAGACGGTCAAACGCGCAACAAGCACCGATATGTTCGATTCGACGAACGGTTGCATCTACACGCCTGACGGCGGGGGGTGTGGACCACAACGGCAACGATCGTCGGGCGCCTTGACACCCGATGTCGCGGTGATATCGTGTGCTCTCGAACAGATACCTTACTAGTTTTGTAGTATTTCCTGGCATACCCCGAGATGCGGTGCTGATGCGACTGACGGCGAAGAGCGAATATGGCCTTCTTGCGGTCATAGATCTGGCGTGTGCCGCAGGACAGGGCCCGGTGAGCGTTCGCGAGGTCGCCGAGCGTCGAAACATCCCGGCGAAGTTCTTGGAGCAGCTACTCGTCTTGCTGCGAAGGGCCGGCATCGTCACGGCGGTGCGCGGCGCACATGGAGGCTTCATCCTCGTGCGCGATCCGCAAACCACTACTGTGCTCGACGTCGTGGAGGCGCTCGACGGCCCCCTCGGATCGCCGATATGCGATGCCGAGGCCGACGGCGGCTGCGGTCGAGGCTCGTCGTGCGCCGCCAGCGCAGTGTGGTGGCGCGCACAGTACGCGCTGCGAGGCGTTCTCAGCTCCACGACGATCGCCGACTTGGCGTGCATGCAAGTACAACTCGACGACGCCGAGCGTTGTCGGGCGTGATAGGAGACGTGACCTCATGGACCGCATGATCTACCTCGACTACGCAGCGACGACACCTGTCGATCCGCGTGTGACTGAAGCGATGCTGCCCTACTTCTCCGAGCGATTCGGTAATCCGAACAGCCTCTACGCTTTGGGGCGCGACGCTTACCGTGCTCTCGAGCAGGCGCGTGAGCAGGTTGCCGCAGGAATCGGTGCCCAGCACCCGAACGAGGTGGTATTCACCGGGGGCGGGACGGAGTCGGACAACGCGGCGGTCATCGGCATCGCCACCAAGGCGGCCCCAAGCGGCGGGCACGTCATCGTTTCGGCCTTCGAACATCACGCGGTCCTCGAACCCGCGCACTATCTGGAGAAGCACGGCTACGAGGTGACGTACCTCAGGCCGCGTGCCGATGGCCTCGTCCACGTCGAGGACGTTCGGGCGGCTTTGAAGCGAGAGACCGTGCTCGTCTCCGTCATGCACGGCAACAACGAGATCGGCACCGTGCAGCCGATACGAGAGATCGGCGAGGCAGCCCACGAGGTCGGGGCGTACATGCACACCGATGCGGCCCAGACCCTCGGGAAGATGCCCTTCAACGCTCAGGAACACGGGATAGACGCTGCCACGTTCTCAGGACACAAGATCTACGGGCCGAAAGGCGTCGGCGTGCTCTACATCAAGCGACGGACTCCCTTTGCACCCCTGCTTCGCGGAGGCGGGCAGGAGTTCAAGAAACGCAGTGGTACGCAGAACGTTCCCGGCGCCGTCGGGTTCGCCGCGGCCCTGGGGATCATGCTCGAGGAGTACCCGACGGAGGCCCCGAGGCTCGCCGCGCTTCGCGACCGCATCATCGATGGGGTGACCTCTTCGCTCGAGAACACCGAGGCAACGGCTAAGGGTGACCCACGCCTCCCCAACGTCGCCCACCTCCTCATCAAGGGCGTCGAAGGCGAGGCCATGCTCCTCCAGCTGGATGCGAAGGGGATCGCGGTCTCGACCGGCTCCGCCTGCTCATCCGGATCGCTCGAGCCGAGCCATGTGCTGCTATCGATCGGATGCCCGCCAGAGCTCGCCCACGGGTCCCTCAGAGCCTCCGTGGGGCGCTTGACCACTGCGGACGACGTCGAGTACTTCCTGGACGTCTTCCCGCCCATCGTGGAGCGTCTCAGGGCGATGTCGCCCGTGTACCAGAAGATGTTCGGCACCGTTCTGAAGTAGTCGGATACCCGAACCCGTCCAAAGCAACCCGCACACACCAGGAGAGAGATCGTGCTGTACACCGAGAAGGTCATGGATCATTTCAACAACCCGCGCAACGTGGGCGTGATCGAGAACGCCGACGGGGTAGGCGAGGTCGGCAACCCCGTGTGCGGCGACGTCATGAGAATCACCATCAAGGTTGATGACGATAGAATTGACGACGTCAAGTTCCAGACCCTTGGGTGCGGCGCAGCCATTGCCACATCGTCGATCGTCACCGAGATGGCCCGCGGCATGACCTTGGATGAGGCTGTGCACATCACCAAGCGGCAGGTAGCCGATGAGCTCGGAGGGCTGCCCCCCGCAAAGATGCACTGCTCTGTACTTGCCACGGACGGTCTGAAGGCGGCTGTGGACGACTACCTCGTGAGCCACGGTCGACAGCCCATAGCCGGCCCGATACTCACGAGCGATCCGCATTTCGACCCACACGGGGACGAGGATCACGACAGCGACGACTAGCGTGCCCTCGACAATACGTCAGCCGCTCTCCACTAGCAGCCAAAAGGGCCTCTGAGACATGTCTCGAGTGTTCGTTGCCATGAGCGGGGGAGTGGACTCCTCGGTCGCCGCCGCCCTCCTCGTGGAAGGGGGGCACGACGTCACCGGCGTCACGATGCAGTTGTGGCCCTCCGTTGACCAGGAAGGCGGCTGCTGCTCGATCGATGCGGTCCGGGACGCGAAGCGCGTGTGCGACGCTCTCGGCATTCCTCACTACGCGCTGAACTTCCGGGAATCCTTCGAGCGGGCCGTTGTCGGACCCTATGCGGACGCATATGCCGATGGCTGGACCCCGAACCCCTGCATTGACTGCAACGACCGGCTGAAGTTCAGCGAACTGATGGCGAAGGTGGCTGTGCAAGGCGCCGATCTCCTGGCGACAGGACACTACGCGCGCATCGTCGAGCATCGGGAAGGGCGCCTCTCGCTAGCACGCGCGGTCGACACATCCAAGGACCAGTCCTACTTCCTGTATCGGCTCACGCAGACGCAGATGGCCCACGCCGTCTTCCCCGTCGGCGGTCATAGAAAGCCGGACGTGCGGGCGGTGGCCGAACGCCTCGGGCTGCACGTGCACGACAAGGCCGAAAGCCAAGACGTTTGCTTCGCAGCCACGGGACATGCAGACGTCCTGCGTCGCCGACGTCCAGACGCCCTGGTATCCGGGCCGATCGTCGATCTCACGGGTCGCGTCCTGGGCGAACACGGCGGACTCGGCCTCTACACCGTGGGACAGCGTCATGGCCTGGCTCTCTCGGGCCCGGACGGGCCCTTCTACGTGACGGCTCTGGATCGCTCGCGCAACGCAGTCGTGGTGGGTCCTAGGGAAGCTCTCTCTGTATATAGGATCGAGGCTTCTCACGTCGTCTGGAACATCTCCGACAGCGACGCGAGCGTCGCCACACAGACGCGGTATCGGATGAACCCCGTCCCGGGCCGCGCCCATGTTGCAGACGATCGGCTCAGCGTGGACCTCGACGAACCCGTCTTCGGAGTGGCGCCCGGTCAGGCTGTCGTATGCTATGAGGGAGACCTGGTACTCGGCGGGGGGACCATCGAACGAGCCTCATGATCGACTGTCATGTGCACACGGCGCGCTGCGGACACGGCGATGGCAGCGCCGCCGAGTACGTCGCCGCAGCCCGCACGAAGGGGATCGGCGTCCTCACCTTCACGGAGCACTTGCCCCTGCCGGAGTCGCTCGATCCTTGCCATGAGTACTCGATGACCGAGCGTGAGCTGCCGGCCTATGTGGACGAGATCGGTGTGCTCGCCTCCGCCCCGGAAGCCGCCACGGGCGGACCGGCCGTCCTCACCGGCATCGAGGCGGACTGGCTGCCCTCGCACCTCCAACACGTCGAACGACTCCTGTCGGCCTTCTCGTTCGACCTGGTACTCGGATCCGTGCACTTCCTGGACGGGTGGGCCTTTGACGACCCGCGTCTGATGCAGCAATGGGATCGGGCTGACGTGGACGCTGTCTGGGAGCAGTACTTCGGGCTCTTGGTTGACGCGGCCAGGAGCGGTCTCTTCGACGCGATGGCTCATCCCGACCTCGTGAAGAAGTTCGGGCACCGGCCGACCTTCGATCCGGGGGAACTCTACGAGGCTGCCGCCGAAGCGTTCGCCGCGGCCGGAACGGCCGTTGAGGTCAACACGGCGGGCCTCCGGAGACCGGTGGGCGAGCTCTACCCGAGCATCGACTTCCTGACCGTATGCGCCCGCGCCGGCGTGCCGGCAACCCTCGGTTCGGATGCGCATCGTCCCGACGAGGTGGGGGCGGGGTTCGAAATGGCTCGCGAGGCACTCGAAGCGGTCGGATACGACCGGCTGGTCTACTTCGTTGGCCGCGAGAGGAGGGAGTACGCGCTGTGAACTCGTCCTCAGGTACTGAGACCGGCAATCGCCCGCTCGTGGGCGACTTGGAGAGCGTTCTCGGCGTCGCATTCCCGCGAGAGTGGGCAGAAGACTGGGATCGCGTAGGCCTTCTCGCCGGTGACCGGAACCGAGAGATCACCGGGGTCTTGGTGACGCTCGATCCGACTCGGTCGGCCATCGCCAGAGCTCAGACTCTGGGCGCGAACGTCCTGCTCACGCACCACCCGGCCGCCCTGTCGATGCCCGAACAGCTCGCGGCGGGTCGGGGTCCTGCCGGGACGGTCTTCGCCGCACTCGACGCACGGGTTGCGTTGATCGCAGAGCACACGAACCTCGACCGTGCTCCTGAAGGGGTCGCGGCTCTGCCGACGCGCCTCGGGCTTCGTCAGCTCGGTCCCGTCGAGCGGTCCGTGCAGCCAATGACGCGTATCACCGTGTACGCGCCTGCCGAGAGTGCCCAGCGCCTCATAGACGCCATGTCGAAAGCGGGGGCCGGACGGATCGGCGCCTACGAACGCTGCGCGTTCTCAGGCCCGGGCGTCGGGGAGTTCACGGCTTCCGCGGGTTCGCGCCCGTACGCAGGACAGCCAGGAGAGCTGAGCCGGGTCGAAGAGCTGCGCATCGAGATGGTTTGCGGCCGCCCATCCGCGGCCGGCGTGATCGCAGCAGCTCGGGCAGTCCACCCCTACGAGGAGCCGCTCATCGTCTCGGAGCCGGTGAGCATCGCACGTTCAACAGCGCGCATGGGGATGTTGTGCGAACCCGAGGGCGCTCCGACGCTGGAAGAGCTCTCCGCCCTCTGCTCGCGCACCCTGAACGTGCGGCCGCGCGTTTGGGGCGAGAGGTCCGCGCGGATCAGGCTATGTGTGACGGCGACCGGGTCGGCAGGCTCCCTGATCGGCGATGTGATGGCGGCGGGTGCCGACGCGCTCGTGTGCGGCGAGGTGCGCTATCATGACGCCCTGGATGCAGCCGAGTCGGGACTTGCCATCGTCGAGGCCGGTCACGACGTGTCCGAGTGGCCGCTCGTCGAGCTGCTCGGCGCCGCCGCCCTCGGGGTGCGCGGGCTGCCAGCTGACAATGTGATGATCGAGACGCCGACGGCAGGATGGTGGACGCCCTGAGCGCAGACGACATGGACGAGGCCTCGGCGCTGCTGCAGTTGCAGGAACTCGATCTCGATGTCCAGCGCGCGCGGCGCGCACTCGACGATCTGCCGGAGAAGCGGGCAATCCTCCAAGTTCGCGCCAAGCAACGCGAGGTCCAAGGGCTTAAAGGCAAGGCCGACCTCCTCGTTTCCAAGCTCGAGGCCGAACTGCGCCGCATTCAGGACGAGACCGAATCTGTGGAGGAGAAGATCAAGACCGAGCAGGACAAGGTCATGTCGGGGACGATCGCGGACCACAAGCAGGTCCAGAACATCTCGCGTGAGCTCGACGGCCTCAAGAGACGCAGGGACAAGCTCGAGATGGATGCGCTGCAGATCATGGAACGCATCGACAGGGCAGCCGGCCAGAAAGTCAAGGTCGACGACGCTCTCGAGCAGCTGGAGGCGCGCGAGACGTCCTACGTGCAGCGCTTCCAGGAGCGCGGGGGAGAGCTTCAGACGCGCATCGCCGACGAGACGGAACGTCGGGCAGCAGTGGAGGCGACCCTCGATCCAGCCCTGCTTGCCCGATACGAGAAGCTGCGCGACCAGAAGGCCGGGATCGGCGTGGGGCGCTTGGCCGAAGGGGCTTGCACCGCGTGTCGCGTCGAGTTGCCAGCGGGCTCCGTGTCCGCACTCGAGGCCGGTCCGGACGTGGCGATCTGCCCACAGTGCCATCGGCTCATCGTGGTACGCGAAGGTCACACAGACTGATGGGTCGTGACCTCGCCGGTATTTCGGGATCGGACGGCACGGTCACCCCCGAGATGGCGACGCTTAGAACCGACGGCGGCGCCCGCGGCAATCCGGGACCTGCCGGCGCCGGTTTCGTGCTCGAGGCTGCTGACGGCTCCATCATGGCCGAAGGTGGCCGGTTCCTCGGCGAGACGACGAACAACGTCGCAGAGTACGAAGCGCTCATCTGGGGACTAAAGACAGCGAAAGGGCTCGGGGTCCGCCGCGTGCTGGTGCTCAGTGACAGCGAGCTCGTGGTACGGCAGGTGACAGGTGTCTACCGAGTCAAGCACGCGAACATGCGCCCGCTGTTCGTGCGCGCCATGCAGCTACTTCGCCAATTCGAGGCGCATGAGGTGCGCCATGTACGGCGCGTCGAGAATGCCGAGGCGGATCGGCTCGTCAATGAGGCGATCGATGTGCGTGGCCCGGTAGGCGACGCGCTCGAGACGATGAGCGAGCCCGACGACCCGGCACTCTTCGACTGAGCGTGAAGGGGGCACGATGTATGAGTTGACGGTCAAGGGCCACTTCGATGCGGCGCATGCCCTCAGAGGCTACCCCGGTGAATGCCGGGAACTGCACGGTCACACGTGGGACGTCGAGGTCACCGTCGCCGCCGAGTCGCTGGATGAGATCGGGATCGTCTACGACTTCAAGGCGCTCAAGATCGATCTGGCAGAGGTGCTCGCGCGCTACGACCACGCCTACTTGAACCAGGTCCCGCCGTTCGACGAACTCAGTCCCACCGCTGAGAATCTGGCACGGGTGATCTACGACGCGCTCGTCACCCGAGTTGACGCGCGCGTGCACGTCGTCGAGGTCGCTGTCTGGGAGTCTCCGATCGCCCGGCTCACGTATCGCCCCTGAGCGTTCTCGGGCTACCGCGCGCACGGCATCGGAACGCGCAGATGCCTCTCGGAGGAGGAGCGGGGGGCGTGGCCAGAAGGGCCCGGAGAATACAGGTGTCCCGAGAAACCTTTCCCGCGGTTATCCCTACTCCTCAGCTTCCCATTTCACACCCTTGAGGCTCCCGGTCCTGTGGGCCAACTCGCGCTGAGCCACATTCTCCAGGTCCCTCGCCGGCAGCTACTGGTACGCTGGCTTTCGGAACTCGCCGGGTCCAACTTCTCGGGACAAGAGTCACTCTACCATCACTTTTCGGGGTGTCAACGCGAAAACAGCGAATCATCGTCGCTTCTGCCGAGCGGTGTTGCTTCATATCCGAACGGTTCAAGAACGAGTGCAGTCGGTACGCATGCCGTTCGTCGCATCGGACTGGACGAGTAGGCGTACCATTGTGAGGCAAGGGTTTCCAATGCATGATATGCGCTGGTCGAGTAAGGTCGGCGCCCCACGCGAGGGAGTGTGCGCTGGTGCCAACGTCCACTCTCGAGGAGTACCTCGAAACCATCTACAAGCTCGCTCAGAAGGGGCCTGTTCGACCCACCCAGATTGCCGACGCCATAGGCGTGTCCGGGCCCACGGTGACCGCGACATTGCGTCGGCTCTCAGCGCAAGGACTGACGACTCGTGAGGGTAACGAGATCACCCTCACTGAAGAGGGTCTCGCTCAGTCGGTCGACGTCGTACGACGCCACAGGATCGCAGAGCGATTCCTTGTCGACGTACTCGGGTTGCATCTCGATGACGCGCATGAGGACGCGTGTCTGCTCGAACATGCCTTGTCGCCGCGTGTGATGGAGGCGCTAGAACGATTCCTCGAAAGCCCTGAGATGTGTCCGCACGGACACCCCATCCCGGCCTCCGACGGCAGTGTCCGATCCGTGTCCGGCATCCCGTTGAATGAGGCAACGGCAGGGGAGCGCTACGCAGTCCGGCAACTCGCCGAGGACGACGAGAGCGTGCTGTCGTATCTCACGAGTCTGGGGCTGACGCCGGCCACACAACTAGTGGTGCGTGACGTCGCCCCGTTCGATGGTCCGTTGTTGCTCGAGATCTCGGGTAGGACCTCTGCGATCGCGCGCGAGATGGCCGAGCGGGTCCTCGTCGAGCGCGAGCCGATGCAAGAGGGCTGACGTCTAGCCTGTCGGGTCTCCGTGCTGGCTAGGACGCCGACTCGCGCGAGTTGCCCCACTGGCACGCTCCAACTTGAACTCGTCGTGGAACTACCTCCCTGCTTGTCTGAATGCCTTTCATATCGAACATATGTTCGATATACTATGCGTACTGGCTTACCCGCTTCTTGCCGGATTCCTTACAACGACGGCCAGGGGGATGTGCTCGCGATGGGCCGCAACAGCGCAATCAAACACTTCGACGCAACCCCTGAGGGCCAGCCGATGGAGCTCGCCGATTCGCAGCAGGGTCGACAACCGATCGTGCGCGAGCTGCTCAGGAACCCGTGGATCATGCGCGCGTCGGACCTCCTGCACCGGGAAGACACGTGGTCCACGAAACGTATCGAGCGCCCGGTCGAGGTTGTGTGGGATACCGAGCGTCAACGGCCGGTGGCATTCCTGCGTGAGGAGCGCACGTGGCGGATCGACGCCGTGATCCAGGTCTGGACGGTCGAGCGCTCGTGGTGGAATCCCCGTCGACACGTTTCACGTCACGTCTGGCGAGTGGTCGCTCGTGGAGGCGTCTATGACCTCGCGTTCGACCGGGTTCGGAACGCATGGTTCCTGCTCGGCATCCAAGACTGAACTGATACTCGAGGCCTGTCATGAGTTCTGGATTCGTCCATCTCCATGTGCACTCGACGTTCAGCTTCATGGACGGTGCAACCTCGATCGATGGGCTCATCGAGCGCGCGATGGCGTTCGAGATGCCCGCGATCGCGCTCACCGACCACCAGGGCCTTTCCGGGGCAGTGCGCTTCTACGAACACTGCAAGAAAGTCGGCATCAAGCCCATCCTCGGCGCCGAAGTCGTGGTGGAGACAGCCGGGATTGCCGGTGATGAGAGCGACCTGCCGCCCGAGCACCGCCTTATCCTGCCACCGAGCGTTGGATTCGGACGCGCTTCCGGCGCGGGCTTCCACCTGACGCTGCTCGTACGCAACCTGGACGGCTATCGCAATCTGTGCCTGCTGCTCTCCAAGACGCACTTGCGTGGCCCTGACCAGCCATCGATCGTTCGGCTCTACGACCTCGCCGAATGCGCCGAGGGGCTCATCGGGCTGTCCGGGTGCACGAATGGCGAAGCCGCCACGGCGCTGCGCTCAGGCGCGCCCGGTCGTGCGCGGGAGGCGCTGCGTAGGCTCGCGTTTGCCTTCGAGCCCGGCGACTTCTACGTCGAGCTCACGCATCCGCTCACGCCCGATGCGCCACGGCTCATAAGCGGGCTTGCGGGACTGGCCGATGACCTCGCGCTGCCGATCGTGGCCACGAACAACGTGCACTACCTGCGCTCGGAGGACTTCCGTCTGCACGACGTGCTCTCCTCGGCGGGAGCATGTATGGCACTCCCGGGTCCCTACGACCGCCCGAACGCCGAGATGTGGTTCAAGCCTGCCGCCGAGATGCGTCGCCTCTTCGAGAAACTGCCGAGAGCGTGCGACACGACGCTCGAGATCGCCGCGCGCTGTGATCTGGACCTCGGTCTCGGCGAGTTTCACTTCCCGGCGGCCGACATACCGCGCAACGAGACACCGTACTCGGTACTCGCGAAAGAGGCGTGGCACGGCATCGAACGGCGCTACCGACCGATGGTTCCCGAGGCGCTCAGGCGCCTCCAGCACGAGCTCGCACTCATCGAGCGGATGGGCTTCTCGGAATACTTCCTCGTCGTGAAGGAGATCGTCGATTTCGCACGCAGATGCGGCATCCGCTATTCGGGACGGGGAAGCGCGGGGGACTCGATCGTGAGCTACGCGCTCGGCATCACCGACGCGGACCCCGTCGCCTACGACTTGCTCTTCGAGCGCTTCCTGAATCCCGAGCGGCGGCAGATGCCCGACATCGACGTGGACTTCGACTCGGCGCGGCGCGACGAGGTCATCGAGTTCATCTACAAGCGGTTCGGAAGCGAGCATGTCGCCATGGTTGCGACCGTGAACACGATGACGGCGCGAAGCGCGGTGCGGACGGTGGCTCGAGCTTTCGGCCTGCCGATCGACGACGTGAACCGCCTCTCGCGACACCTACCGTGGGTCTCGGCACATCGTCTGCGCGACGTGCTCGCGACCTATCCCGAGTGCACGCACCATCCGCTTCGCGATGAGGGTCGCTGGAGCATGCTGATCGACCTGGCCGAGCAGCTCAACGCCTGCCCGATGCACCTGGGAACGCATCTCGGCGGCTTCATCATCACGCGCGAACCGATCGCGTCCTGGACGCCTCTCCAGTGGGCCGCAAAAGGCGTCGTCGTCTCGCAATACGACAAGGACGACGTCGAGGCGCTCGGCCTCGTGAAGATGGACATCCTGGGGCTTCGGATGCACTCGGCGATCTCCGACGCCGTCGAACTCGCACGCGAACGGGTGGGCGAGGCGGCCGTGCCCGAACCCTTCGAGCTGCCCAAGGACGACCCGGCCGTCTACGAGATGATCGCACGCGCCGACACGACCGGCATGTTCCAGCTCGAGAGCAGCGGGCAGCGCAACCTCAACACGCGCCTGAAGGCGAGCGAGTTCGAAGACATCGTCGCGGCCATCTCGCTCTTCAGACCAGGTCCGCTCGAGGCCGAGATGATCACGCCGTTCATCCGCCGCCGTCACGGGCTCGAGGACGTCACTGTCCCGCACGAAGGGATGCTCGAAGCGCTGAAGGACACCTACGGCGTCATCATCTACCAGGAACAAGTGCTGCTCGTCGCCCGTGCAGTCGCAGGGTTCGACCTCGCCGAGGCCGATTCGCTTCGGCGCGCAATGACGAAAGGCCGCTCGCGTGCGGAAATGGAGCGCATCAAGGCGCACTTTCTCGAGCGTGCCCTGAGCCGCGGTGTCGAGCCGAGCGTCGCCGAGGAGGTCTTCCGCCAGCTCGAGGGTTTTGCGGCCTACGGCTTCAACAAGGCGCACGCGGCGTGCTTCGCTGTCGTTTCCTACGCGAGCGCGTGGCTGCGCACGTATTTCCCGGCCGAGTTCGCCGCGGCGATCCTGAACAACGAGCCGATGGGGTTCTACTCACCGAGGCTCATCGTCAACGACACCCGACGACACGGGCTCGGCATCCTGCCGCCGAGCGTGAACGAGTCCCGCGCACGCTACACGGTCGAAGACGAGGGGCGCGCTATCCGCGTCGGCCTGCAGGACACGCACGATATGACGCAGCGGCTGCTCGACGTCATCGAGCACGAGCAGGACGTGCGCCCGTTCCGCGACCTCGCGGACTTCCTGCGCCGTACGCGCGCTGAGGCGCCTGCCGCGGAATCGCTCATCAGGATCGGCGCTCTCGACGGGCTCGGTACGACCGAGGCCGGCCGTCCACCGACCCGCGACGAACTCCTGGCGCTCTTGCCCGAAGTGAAGGCGGTGCTCGCGCGTGAGGGTGTCGCAGGCGACGACACGCTCGTGCTCGCACCTGCCCCAACGCGTCCCACCGAGGACGTCTCGCACGCGAGTGGCTGGTCGACGGCGCGGCGGCTCTCGGCGGAGCTCGAGCTCACCGGGCTCTCGCTCACGTGCCACCCGCTCGAGCTCGCCTCGAGCGACCTGGACGCGCGTGGCGTCACGTACGCGCGCGACTTGCGCGCACTGCCCGACCGCTCTCGCGTGCGCGTGTGCGGCGTGCGCGAGCGGGCACAGACGCCCCGCACGCGCTCGGGCAAACGCACGTGCTTCCTCACGCTCGAGGACGCGACCGGGCTCCTTGACGTCGTCGTCTTCGAAGACGCACTCAATCGGGCGGGGGAGACGATCGTCAAGCACCGCTGCTACCTCGTCGAGGGCACGCTGCAGAACAACACCGAACGGGGCCTTGCGATCGTCGCCGATACCGTGAAGCCGTACGTCATCCGAACGGCGTCGGGCACACCGGTACGCATCAGGCGAGGAGTAAAGAGCGGGCCGATGGGCCCTGCACTGGGTGGACCCGGAGCGCCAGAGGAAGAGAGCTGGGAAGGGACGGACGACGGTTCAGCCACGACAGTCGAGGACACAGCGGCACGGGTCTAGCCAGGAGCCTTCCCGTTCTCCGCGATGTCATTCCCGCTTGCGCCGGCTTCTTTCGTTGCCGCCTCAGTGCCACGCACGTCACGTCCGAACCGTACAGCACCCTCGCCAAAGCGACCTCGAACGGCGTCCAGGCCCTGAAACACACGACCGGCACGCCCTGTTGCCTCGTGTTGGTCGGCTTTGCTCGGGTTCGACGCCGCGCCTTGAAACAGATCAAGCTGCTCGGCCCGTTCCTCGAATCCGCTCACACCCACGCCGAGGAGGCGGACCCCGATCCCGGAAGACCAGATCGAGCGCACGAGTTCGCGGGCGACGGGCAAGAACTCGAGTACGTTGTCGGTGGGCACCGGCAACGTGCGCTGCACGGTGCGCGTGGTGAAATCGCTGTACCGCAGCTTCACGGTCACCGTCCTGCCTGCAGTGCCGCTCGCTCGGAGGCGGGTGCCCACCCGTTCCGTAAGGCTCTCAAGGGCCCGTTCTAGCTCCGCAGGGTCGTGGATGTCTGCGGCGAAGGTGCGCTCGTTTGAGACGGACTTCGCCGCTTCGCTCTCCTGAACCGAGCGATTGTCGATGCCGCGCGCCCTCCTCACCACGGACGGACCGTACGAGCCGAGTACGTCGAGGGCTGTGGCGTCGTCGAATGTGGCGAGCTCTCCGAGCGTCAGAATGCCGAGCCGCTGGAGGCGCGTGGCGGTCTGTGGACCGATCCCGCCCATCGCTCCCACCGGAAGCGGTTCAAGAAACGCGGCTTCCGTGCCCGGCCACACGATCGTCAAGCTGTCAGGTTTCCGGAACTCGGAGGCGATCTTCGCCACGGTCTTCGACGTGGCGAGTCCAGCGGAGCACGTGATGCCGAGCTCGGCGACACGCTTCCTGATCCGATGTGCGATGTCTACGGGGCTCTCGTCTGAGAACTCGCCCGGCGTCACGTCCAGGAACGCTTCATCGATCGAGACTGGTTGCACGCGCGCCGCTTCGGACTCGAAGATGGATCGAACCGCCTTGGAGATCTCGCGGTACCTCTCGAAGCGTCCTGGGGCCCAGATGGCGTCAGGACACAGCTTCGCGGCGCGGGCGGATGGCATGGCCGAGTGAATGCCGAACCGCCGCGCCTCATATGACGCTGTAGCCACCACACCGCGCCTGGAAGCATCTCCGCCGACGATGACCGGTTTGCCTCGCCAGTCGGGGTGGTCGAGTTGCTCGACTGCGGCGAAGAAGGCATCCAGGTCAACGTGAAGGATCGCACGGCCGGTCCAGATCTCTTGATCCTGCTCCATGAGTGCAAGTCTAGTACCCCTTCTGACACCACGGGTGCAAGGTCCATTGCACGAAGCCGCGCTGGTGTCTGGGCTACAATCCAGTCTCCGCTGGTCAAGACGAACGGGCGTGGCGGTGCTGATCGGAGCGCACATTTCGGTCTCAGGTGGATACGAGAAGGCACTCGACTATGTGCTCTCGGTGGGTGGAGAGTGTGCTCAGGTCTTCGCAAAGAGCCCTCGGCAGTGGAGAGGCCCTGCCATTGACCCCGACGCGGCTGCTCGATTCGCTGACGCTCGGAAACGCGTCGCCTTTGGACCTGTCTACACGCACGCCGCCTACCTGCTGAACCTTGCCACCTATGACGACATGCTCTGGGAACGCTCGGTTGCCGCCCTCGCGGATGAACTCGCCCGTGGGGCAGCCCTTCAGGCCAACGGCGTCGTCACGCATGTGGGGAGCGATCCCCTACGGGATCCCGATCGTGCGGCCAGTCGCGTCGCCGAAGCGATCTGCCGAGCATTCGAGGGGTGTGCCCAGCAAGGTCTTCACGCGCGGCTGCTCCTCGAGAACACTGCCGGAACAGGCCGCTCGTTCGGGTCGACGTTCGAACAGCTCGGAAACGTCATCGGTCAGACGGGCCTGGGTTGCGAGTCTTTGGGAATGTGTCTGGACACATGTCACGCACAGGCCTTCGGGATCCCCATCGATTCCGAAGACGCGTGGGAGTCCCTGCTCGATAGCGCGGACCACGAGCTCGGACTCGAGCGGCTCGGCGTGATTCACGCGAACGACTGCATGTTCGGCTTCGGCGAACACCGAGATAGGCATGCGTGGATCGGGGACGGGACCATCGGACTGGAGGGTTTCTCGGCAATGTTCGCGGTCATCGGCAGGGTCTCCGAGCTTGACGACTTGTGCGCCATCACCGAGCTTGCAGGCGACGTACCGCACAAGGACGAGGAGAATCTGAGACGTTTGAACGCACTACGTGACGCGGTAGCGGCATAATGTCTTTTTGTGACGCGGCTCACAGCGCATAGCGCCGGGGGAGCCCGCGGCATTGTTGAGAGGCTCCAGCAGAGCGCGCGACTCGCCGATAGATGCTTCCGAAGACCTCGTTGCGCGCCGTGTGCGCTCAAGATGGGAGAGGCCGACCATGTCCTATGTCGTCATGAAGCGCCTGGGCGATCACTGCATGCTCGTTTCTGAGCGGGTGTTCGCATCAAGGCAGCAGGCACTCGAAGAGCTCGGCACCTTTCTCGCGGAGCCGGCCGAGGACGCGGATGCTGAATACGTAGTCTGCGACCTCGACGCAGCCAGTCCGGTCCTGCTCCTGCCCGTGGAGGTGGAGGAGAGTTCCGACATCGAGATGCCGGTCGTCGCGCTCGTCGACGAGATCGTGTTCGACGAGGGACCGTCGTTCGTATCTGAGTCAGAGGAGCTGGTCCTTGTTGAACCGGACGAGACCGTCCTTGTCGAGTTCGTGACCGCAGAACCCGTCGTCGATTCCTTCATCGAGGAACTTGTACTGCCCGAGGAGTTCACCGACGACCTCATCATCGAAGACATCATCCTCGAGGACCTGGTGATCGAGGAACCCCTTGAGGAAGACCTGGCGGAGGAGCCCGCACCCCTGGAGGCCGACGAGAAGCCGGCCGACGAGGAGCAGACTGAGGAGCCGGTTGAAGAGCCAGCTGAGGAGCCGGTTGACGAGGAGCAGACTGAGGAGCCGGTTGACGAGGAGCAGACTGAGGAGCCGGTTGAAGAGCCAGCTGAGGAACCTGCCGCAGCTGCGGCAGGGGAGCTCGGGGGATTCGGAGCCGCCCACGCCGAGGCCGAGTCCACGGAGCCTGCGGCCGAAGTGACATCCGAGGAACCTATTGCGCTCGAGACAATCGCCGCGGAGGCTGAAGAGCGCGCCGATGAGGAAGCCAGCGAGGTGAGTCTTGCCCTCGACGAGCTGCTCCCTATCGTTGATCTGGCAGCAAGTCCTGAGTCGGAGGACCGGGCCGAGGCGGCAGAAGAGGCGCCGGCGCCTGAGCCCGAGGCCGAAGCCGAATTCGAGCCGGAGCCAGCACCCGAATCTGAGCCGCAGGTTGCGCCTTACCCCGACCCGCATCTCATGCTTCGACTCGAACCTGAGCCCGAGGCCGAAGCCGAATTCGAGCCGGAGCCAGCACCCGAATCTGAGCCGGAGCCAATACTGCAGCTCGAGCCGGAGCCCGAACCGGTGGCTGAGGCGGCGCCAGAACCCGAGATGCCCGGGTATGAGGCCGGCGACAGCGATCTGTCGAGTCTCACGTGCGAGGATTGCGTGTACGTGACGACATGCCCGAACAAGGAGGAGCGAACGCCCTCGGCCTGCGGCTCGTTCCAGTGGGTGTCAGTCTAGGCGTGCAGCCAGCGATCAGCGGCATGCTGTAGATGGTTCAGAAACGGGCGACCCAATGGGTCGCCCGTTCTCATTCGCGGAGTGGGCCTGTAAGCCGGATTCTGTCGAGGACGACCATCTATCTGGGACCGCCGTCGCCGACGGCCTCACGCGGGCATACCCGAGCGATGGCCGGGCCAGCCGTATCCGCTCCTATTCGCCCTTGCTCCGGGTGGGGTTTGCCAAGCCGCCGCGTCGCCGTGGCGCTGGTGCGCTCTTACCGCACCGTTTCAGCTTTTCTCCCGCGCGACCTTGCGGCCGTTGAGCGGGGGAGTCTTCTTTTCTGTGGCACTTTCCGTCGGCTCGCGCCGCCCTGCCGTTAGCAGGCACCCTGCCCTGTGGAGTCCGGACTTTCCTCACCAGGCGCCCGTTTCCGAACGCCGAGCGCGGCCGCCCGGCCCACTCCAACGACCATTCTAGCAGCCGTGAACACGATAGCCGCGGCCCAATGGGCACGACGCGGCCGGCCGGCGCGGTCAGGCCGCGTCGTGCCGTCCCTGAGCCTGTAGTCTCGCCCAGATGTCCTTGAGACTCAGCGTTCGGTTGAACACGGGTGCGCCAGGCGCGGAGTCGGGATCGGAGGAGAAGTAGCCTAGCCGCTCGAATTGCACGGTCTCGCCGACCGGGAGCTCGACGAGGCAGGGCTCCACGAAGCAGTCTCGGAGCACGATCTCGGAGTCGCCACTCAGGTCTCCGAAGAGGTCGCGGCCCTCGGTCCCGGGGTACGGGCTCCGGAAGAGCTGGTCATACAGCCGGACCTCCGCTGGCACGGCATGCGCCGCCGACAGCCAGTGGAGGGTCGCCTTGGGGCGTCGGCCGTCGGGGGCGGCCCCGCCGCGCGTGTCGGGGTCGTAGGTGCACCGCAACTCGACGACGTTGCCGTTGGCATCTTTCACGACCTCGCGGCAGGTCACAAAGTACGCGGACCGCAGCCGGACCTCGCGACCTGGAGCCAAGCGGAAGAACTTCCGCGGAGGTTCCTCCATGAAGTCATCGCGTTCGATCCAGAGCTCACGTGTGAACGGCACCTTCCGCGCCCCCGCGGACTCATCCTCCGGATTGTTGGTCGCGGCCATCTCCTCTACCTGCCCCTCGGGGTAGTTCTCGATGACGAGCTTGAGGGGGTCGAGGACCGCGAAGCGCCGCAGGGCCGTGCGGTTGAGCACGTTTCGCACGGCGTGCTCGAGCATTTCGACCTCGACGACGCTGTCGGCCCGCGCCACGCCGACCATCGTGGCGAAATCGCGGATCCCCTCGGCGGGGAAGCCGCGCCGACGCAGACCCGAGAGTGTCGGCATACGTGGGTCATCCCATCCACGTACGTGCCCCTCGTTCACCAGGCGCAGAAGCACGCGCTTCGAGAGGACGGTGTGGGTGAGATTGAGCCGGGCGAACTCGTACTGGTGCGGATGCGAGGGCACCGGCAGATTCTCGATGAGCCAGTCGTAGAGCGGCCGGTGGTCCTGGAACTCGAGCGTGCAGATGGAGTGCGTGATGCCCTCGATCGCATCGGACTGCCCGTGCGCGAAGTCGTACGTCGGGTAGACGCACCACGCGTCGCCCGTCCGGGGATGCTCCGCGTGGACGATCCGGTACAGGATCGGATCGCGCATGTTGATGTTCCCCGAGGTCATGTCGATCCGCGCGCGGAGCACGCGGGCTCCATTGGGGAATTCACCCGCTCGCATGCGCTCGAAGAGGTCGAGGCTCTCATCCGACGGCCGGTTTCGCCACGGGCTCTCGCGACCTGGCTCCGTGAGCGTGCCGCGGTACTCGCGAATCTCTTCGGCGGTGAGGTCGTCCACGTAGGCCTTGCCGGTCCGGATGAGGTGGACGGCCCACTCGTAGAGCTGCTCGAAGTAGTCGGAAGCGAAGTACAGGTGCTCGCCCCAGTCAAATCCGAGCCAGGCTAGGTCCGCCTCGATGGCGTCGATGTACTCCTGCTCTTCCTTCACCGGGTTCGTGTCATCGAAGCGCAGGTGGCAGCGGCCACTGAACTCGGCGGCTATGCCGAAGTTGAGGCAGATCGACTTAGCGTGGCCGATGTGGAGATAGCCGTTGGGTTCAGGGGGGAAGCGGGTGACGACGGACTGAATGCGGCCATCCCGAAGATCGGCGGCAACGATGTCGCGGAGGAAGTCGCCGCGCTCGGGCGAAGATGATGTCTGGATGCTCACGGGGGCCGAGGATAGCACAGGGCACTGCGGACGGGCGCCCTTTGGACCGGGGCGACGTGCCGGCCGGTCGGCTTCAGATCTTCTCGAATTGACGCTCGGCGGCGAGCAGGCCGTCAACGTAAACCTGCCAGGTCCACACATATCCGCCGAAGGTTCCCCACGTCACCTTTGCCAAGAAGCTCCGCCACATGGACGTCCTGAAGCGCGGCTTCCGGGACTCAAGCACGATCTCGTGCCCTTGCACCTCGCCGATTGGGTAGACCCACACTCCCGGAGCTCGCCGTCGAGCAGGTCGCACGCGTTGTTGCTCGCCGTCGACAGAGAACCTCACGCGACCCCATGCCTTCTCTTGCGAGAGAAGGACGGACGCGCCGCCGACATCGAGCTCAATGTCGTCAAACGTCAACGAAGCCATATCTTCGCTCAACCCACCTACCCTAGGCGATGCGTGTCTTGCTGTCCGACGAGGACACGATCCTACCGCGGCGGTCGAACTCGGAAAGCACGACGCCCCCTCTACCTGCTGCTTCTGTGGGCAGGCGAGGGGGCCTCTTTCGTTTCTGGTAGCCCGTACGGGATTCGAACCCGTGATCTCCGCCTTGAGAGGGCGGTGTCCTAGTCCACTAGACGAACGGGCCGACTGGCTGGGGTGCTAGGGCTCGAACCTAGACTCTTCGGAACCAGAATCCGACGTGTTGCCAATTACACCACACCCCAGTGCAACCGCTTGCGCACCGGTCCGATGCGAATCGGTATCCTACCGACGCGCACAGGGCGTGTCAACGCGAGCAACGCGCTCCAAAGTCCACGAATCGGCCGCTCCTAGGCAGTGCCGTGAAGGGCTGCTCAGTTCGCAGCCAGTCCTCGGGCCTTCCGCAGACGCGCGAGCGACGCGTCCTTGCCGAGCAGCTCCAGCGATTCGAACAGCGGCAGCGACACGGTCGAACCCGTCACGGCGACTCGGACCGCCTGGAATACGGCCTTCGGCTTCGTGCCCATGCGACCCGGCACGTCGCGCAGTGCCGTCTCGATCGCAGCAGTCTCGAAGGGGTCAACCTGCGCCAGCGCCTCGGCGGCAGCATCGATTGCCAGACCGGCGCCCTCCTTTGCGAGCACCTTGTCCCGCGCCGCGGGGTCGATATCGGGCTCCTCGAACAGGAAACGCACCATCGGGACGATCTCGTCGAGGCGTTTGAGCCGCTGAGAGACGAGGGGCGCGAGTCGCAGCAGCCATTGCCTGCGCTCTGGTTCAGCGGCCATCTCAGCAGTGAGGAACCCTGCGTCCTCGAGCCAGGGGAGCATGCGGTTGGCCAGATCCTCGGCGGGTAGTCCCCGGATGTAGACGCCGTTCATCCACTCGAGCTTCTCGGGGTCCCACACGCCAGGGGCGTTCGACACGCGCCCGAGGTCGAACTCGCGAATCAGGGTCTCTCGATCGAAGAGCGTCGTCTTGTCGTCGATCGACCAGCCGAGCAACGAGAGGTAGTTCAAGAGAGCCTCGGGAAGAATGCCGGAGTCACGATATGACTCCACCGACGTCGCACCGTGGCGCTTCGAGAGTCGCTTGCCGTCGGGCCCGAAGATGAGGCTCATGTGCGCGAATACTGGAACTGGAGCTCCGAGTGCCTCGTAGACGACGATCTGGCGTGGCGTGTTCGAGAGGTGATCATCGCCGCGTATGACGTGCGTCATCTCCATCGTCCAGTCATCCACGACGGTCGCGTAGTTGTACGTCGGAGTACCGTCCGAGCGCACGAGGATGAAATCATCCATCGCGTCGCTGGGGAAGCGGACCTCGCCACGGATGGCGTCGTCGAAGACGATGTCGCCGCGACCCTCCGGCACCGCGACTCGCCAGACGTGCGGCTCGCCGGCGTCCACGCGCGCGGCTGCCTGTGCCGTCGGGATCGGACGGCACGAACGGTCATAGCCCGAGAACCCCCCTCTGGCGCGAGCCGCGTCGCGCCCGGATTCGATTTCCTGGGCGGAGCAGAAGCAGGGATAGGCGTGCCCGCGCTCCTTCATGCGCTCGAGCGCCTGGACGTACGTCTGCGAGCGCTGTGTCTGGAAATAGGGGCCGAAGTCGCCTCCGACTTCGGGTCCCTCGTCCCAGTCCAACCCGAGCCAGGTGAGCGAGCGAATGATGGCTTGGACGTTCTCCTCGGTGGATCGCTCGGGGTCTGTGTCATCGATGCGCAGGACGAAGGAGCCGCCCATGTGCCGGGCGAAAGCCCAGTTGTAGATAGCTGTGCGCGCTCCTCCTATGTGGAGGTGGCCGGTGGGGCTGGGCGCAAAGCGAACTCGTACAGTCACAGGACGGAAACTCCCTTGATCGGCGGGTATCGGCGCGGACGACCGTCGGTCCCGTCCGCGTGGCACATCATGGTAGCGCTTCGACGCGACGCACAGCTCGCTCGTTCGTTCGAGCCGAGCAGACCGCGTCTGCGCGCGAATGGCGCGTTGGCCTTGTCTGCTGGCACGCCTGCTTGACCGATGCTACAGTACTCAGTGCTCATCAAGAGGCAGCCGCGCGAGCGACTGCAGAGGGCCGAGGGACTGCACCCGACGACGCCCCGGCAACCGACGTGAAAGCGACGTACGGTGCCAAATTGCAGCAGGCGAACCGCCTGGCAGATGAGGGAATAGCGCGTCGCGTGCTCTCGAAGCCCGACTAGCGAAGGCCCTGTCTGTGAAGGCGGGGTCTTTTTCGTTGGCAGTGGTGCCGAATGCGGGTCGCCGAGGAGGCGACATCGGAGCGCGAGAAGGAGGACGAATGTCGGAGCGTGAGTACCTGTTCACCTCGGAGTCTGTGACCGAGGGCCATCCAGACAAAATGTGCGACCAGATCTCGGATGCCGTGCTCGACGCGATCATCACCCGTGAGGGCGAACTCGCCGAGGAGGGCTTCACAACAGCGGTAGGCACCAAGGCCAGCCCGGACTACGTTCGCGTGGCTTGTGAGACGCTCGCCACTACAGGGCTCATCGTCGTTGCTGGAGAGATTCGCACCCACGCCTACGTCGACATCCCCACGATCGTGCGCGGAGTTGTCAAGGACATCGGCTATACGCGAGCCAAGTACGGCTTCGACTACGAAACCTGCGGTGTCGTCACCGCCATCCACGAGCAGAGCCCCGACATCGCCAAGGGTGTGGACGAGTCCTTCGAGGTCCAGCACGGAGAAGGCGTCGACCCGCTCGACCTCATCGGAGCGGGCGACCAGGGCATGATGTTCGGATACGCGTGCAACGAGACCTCCGAGCTCATGCCGATGCCGATTCATCTCGCGCAGCGTCTCGCCGAGCGACTCACTGCTGTGCGCAAGGCAGAAGTCCTCGACTACCTCCGCCCCGACGGAAAGACACAGGTGACGGTTCGCTACGTCGGCGGCAAGCCTGTGGGGGTTGAGAAGATCCTCCTCGCGACCCAGCACGCCGAGTCGGCCGACGTCGAGACGCTCATCAGGCCCGACCTCATCGAACACGTGATCCAGCCGGTGTTCGAGCTCGAGGGCCTCGACTACAGCAACGCCGACATCTATGTCAATCCCACCGGGCGCTTCGTCGTGGGCGGGCCGATGGGTGATAGCGGTCTTACGGGGCGCAAGATCATCGTGGACACCTACGGCGGCATGGGCCGCCACGGCGGTGGGGCATTCTCCGGAAAGGACTGCACGAAAGTCGACCGCTCCGCAGCCTACGCCGCGCGTTGGGTCGCGAAGACCGTGGTCGCGGCTGGACTTGCCGACCGTTGCGAACTCGAACTGGCGTACGCCATCGGCGTGGCTCATCCGCTGTCTGTGCTTCTCGAGACGTTTGGTACTGAGAAGGTTTCCGTCGATCAAATCGAACGCGCGATTCGCGAAGTGTTCGACCTGCGCCCCGGCGCAATCATCCGCGACCTCGACCTGCGGCGACCGATCTACCGCAAGACTGCGGCTTACGGGCATTTCGGACGTGCCGACAAGGACTTCACGTGGGAGCGCACGAATCGTGCCGAAGCCCTCAAGGAAGCGGCCGGCCTCACGGACGAATAGCGTTCGGTATCTCTCGAGAGGCGGAAGGCCGTCGGCACCGTCGTGTCGGCGGCCTTCGCTATGCTGTGCGAATGCACGAGGAATCTGACACCGCTGGGGGCCAACGGATCGCGCACGTCGTCGTCGACATCCCCGCCCGCGAGCTCGACACACACTTCGACTACTTGGTTCCAGAGACGATCGACGCGGTCGAGGTCGGCAGCTGTGTGCTCGTCGATTTCGCGAACAGACCTGCCGTCGGATACGTCCTGGAGCTCGCAGATTCGACGTCGCACGAACGCATCAAGCCGATCAAGGCGCTGCTTGCAGGCCCCTATTTCGGTCCTGAGGGCGCCAACGTCGCCAGGTGGATCGCCGAGGAGTACGCGTCGCCTCTCTCCGAGGCCGTACGTCTCTTCACTCCTCCCGGGGGGACCCCTCGGCTTGCCAAGCTCGCCATACCTGGTGGCGAGAGCTGGACGCTGCGGCGAGCCGGCGTAGGCCCCGTCGACGACCGCTGGGTCGAACTCACACAGGACGCGGGGGCCTTCGAACCCAAACCGAACGCGACAATGCAACGTGCGCTGCTCGACTCTCTTGCGCAGGGCCCCGTTCGCGTGGCGGAACTCGCCGCCGACCTCGGCGCCGTCGACTCCACGTTGACGCGCCTGGAAGACCTGGGCGTGGTGAGGATCGAGCGACGTCGGCGTATGCGGCAGCCAGGTGCAGAAGCACGGCCTGCCCCGCGACCGGCCCACCTGACGACGGGGCAGACCGCGGCGCTCGAGGCCATCGATGCCGCACGGCCGATGGGCGGGGTCGTGCTTCTGGATGGTGTCACCGGATCGGGCAAGACCGAGGTATATCTGCAGGCCATCGAGAGTACGCTCGGCTCAGGCAAGACAGCGTGTGTGCTCGTCCCTGAGATCGCGCTCACACCGCAGACCGTCGGCAGGTTCAGGACCCGTTTTGGCGATGACATCGCGGTGCTGCATTCGCGGCTCTCTGCCGGAGAGCGTTTCGATCAGTGGGACCGCGTGCGTTCAGGCGAGGCGCGGATCGTCGTGGGGGCACGCTCTGCGCTCTTCGCGCCTCTAGAGAAGATTGGCCTTATCGTCATCGACGAGGAACACGAACCGTCCTACAAGCAGGGCTCCTCGCCGCGCTATCAGACGCGGGACGTCGCGGCGCAGCTCGCCCGGCAGCATGGAGCGATCCTCGTTCTCGGAAGCGCGACACCGTCGCTCGAGACGCTCGAGCAGTGCGAGAGCGGTGCCTGGACCAGCGTTCGGCTGCCGGAGCGCGTGTCGGGTCGACCCCTTCCGTCAGTCGACATCGTGGACATGGGCCGGGAGTTTGCCGAGGGGCATCGCTCAATGTTCTCGCGCGCCCTGCTCGAACAGCTCTCCACGACGGTTGAGCGCCGCCAGAAGTCCGTGGTGTTCTTGAATCGTCGCGGGTTCGCGTCGTTCCTTCTGTGCCGAGAATGCGGCTTCGTCCCTCACTGCGACTCATGCGCGACCTCCCTGACGTTCCACGAGGTGGGATCACGGCTGGCATGTCATCATTGCGGAGCCGTCCGGGCGGTACCCGTGACGTGTCCGCGCTGCGGCAGCCCCTACCTGCGCAAGTTCGGGGCGGGTACGCAGCGCGTCGAGGCCGAGCTACTCGCACAAGTCCCAGGCGTTCCGATCGTCCGCATGGACGCTGATACCACAAAGGGAAAGGGAGGTCACGAACGCGCGCTTGCTGCGTTCGAAAGCATCGAAGGTGCTGGCGTGCTCCTGGGAACGCAGATGATCGCCAAGGGGCTCGACTATCCCGACGTGACGCTCGTTGCAGTCATCGACGCCGACACGACGCTCCACCTTCCGGACTTCCGCGCGTCCGAACGTACGTACCAGCTGCTGGAGCAGGTTGCCGGCCGAGGAGGCCGAGGCGACATTCCCGGGCACGTGGTCATCCAGACGTACTGGCCGGACCATCCGGCACTTCTCGCTGTCGCTTCCCACGATCCTGCCACGTTCCGTACCTCGGAGAAGCTCCTGCGAGAAGAACTCGGGTACCCACCGTTCGGACGGCTCGCCAACCTGCTCGTGTGGGGCAGGGACCAGGGCGCTGTTGCCCGTTCGGCACAAGCCATGACGGACGTCGTGCGGTCGAAGATTCCGAGCTCCTGGACGCTCGTCGGGCCGAGCCCTGCACCGCTGTCACGCCTAAAAGGGAGCTGGCGCTGGCACCTGCTCGTCAAGGCCCCACACGATGCCTTGATGGGGCCTGTGCTTTCCGAGGTGCTGTGCTCGGTGCCGCGTGATGCGGGTGTGTCGGTGACCGCCGACGTGGACCCCGCGGACCTTCTGTGAGAAGCCCAGCCTCCGCCGTCACGGCCTCAGGCGCGCTAGAATGGCCTCGGGCAGGAGAGTTGCTACTGCGAAGCTGTCACCTGCTCGATTGAAGCTCTTCTCGGTCGGACGGAGCCATGGAACGCGTACTCGCACATCCGAATGCCGCACTGAAGCAATGTGCTGACGAGGTCGACCCGCGCAGCGACAGCGGGCTCGCCTCACTGTGCGCGCGAATGGGCGAAGCGATGTACGAGGCGCCAGGCGTCGGCTTGGCTGCGCCTCAGATCGGCGTCCTAAAGCGGGTCATCGTCTACGACCTCGATGACGGGCAGGGGCTGGTCGCGCTCTGCAACCCCCGGATCACTACTACGTCGGCTGAGACAGTCCTGGACGAAGAGGGTTGCCTGTCGCTTCCCGGCATCACCGTCCCTGTCGAAAGAGCGTTCACAGTCGCGTGCGAGGCACACAGCCTTACGGGCGAGCCCGTCCGCTTGGAGGCCAGCGACTTTCACGCACGACTCCTCCAGCACGAGATCGACCATCTGGATGGCATCCTCATCATCGACCGCGCGAGTCCCGAAGAGCGCAAGGCGGCGATTCGCCGCTATTTGGATCTCGCCACGGCGAGCCGATAGGTCCTGCCGCACTGGTGGATTCCGACCGACCCGGGGCTCGGACTGCACCGCCGCAAGCCGAGGAGGGGCGAATGCGCGTCGTCTTCATGGGCACGCCGTCCTTCGCGGTGCCCTCGCTCGAGGCCGTGGCTCACAACCACGACGTGCTCGCCGTCTACGCCCGTCCCGACGCTGTTTCGGGACGAGGGCGCAGAACGCGACCGTCGGCGGTGAAGCAGGCGGCAATCCGCCTCGGGCTCGATGTCCGCACGCCGGTCACCCTGCGCGACCCCGCCGAGCAGGAAGCACTGCGGGAGCTGGGACCCGATATCGGCGTCGTTGCCGCCTACGGCGTCATCCTTCCGCGAGAGGTGCTCTCTGCTGCGCGCCTCGGCTTCGTGAACGTGCACGCGTCTCTGCTGCCGCAATGGCGCGGCGCGGCGCCGATCCAACGCGCCGTGCTCGCTGGTGATCCCGTCACCGGTGTCTCGATCATGCGAATGGAGGAGGGGCTCGATACCGGCCCGTATTGCGAGCAGCTCGAGACCGACATTGGCGCCAAGAACGCTCAGGCGCTCACCGAGGAGCTCGCGATTCTCGGGGCCGGCGCGCTCATCCGAACTCTGGACAAGATGACGACGGACACGTGCGTCTGGACAACTCAGGACGAAGGACGCGCAACGTATGCGGCCAAGGTCACCAAGGAAGACGTTCGCCTCGCGCCCGATCTGAGCGCGGCGGAACTGGTTCGTCGAGTTCGTGCGTCGAGCAGGCAGGCGCCTGCTCGAGCCATCGTAGGTGCCGTCTCACTCACGGTTCTAGAGGCGGAAACGGCGTCGAGCGACGTGCCCATGGGCATCGCCGCATACGCTGGTTCCTCGATCGTCCTCGGCACTGCTGAGGGCAGCGTGCGCCTTCTGCGCGTCAAACCCGAGGGCCGCAACGAGATGGACGCTGCTGCGTGGCTGCGTGGCTCGACCATCCGGGAAGATACCCCGTGGAAGAGCGCTCTGTGAGTGCCTCCGCCGCGCGCACCATTGCTCTGAGGGTCGTCACGCGGGTTCGCACAAGACGTGCTTGGGCGCACGAGACGCTCGACGCGGTCCTGAATGCGGCTCCGGGACTCGACACGCGCGACAGGGCGCTCGCGACGCGGCTGGCCTACGGCGTGATCGCAACCTCGGGAACGCTCGATGAGGCGCTCGACCGGTTCGTCGACCGGCCCAGCCGCATCGAGCCTCGGGTCCGTGACGCGCTGAGGATTGCTGCGTGGGAGCTACTCTTCGGCGAGGTCCAGCCGCACGTCGCCGTCAGCGAGGGTGTCGAGCTCGTGCGGTCCGTTCGGCCGAACGCGGCCTCGCTCGCGAACGCTGTGCTCCGACGACTCGGCGAGGCCTCAGCTGACTTTCCCTGGGGAGACGCAGCCGCCGACTCCTCGGCGCTGGCGCGCCTTTGGGGCCATCCGGAGTGGCTCACGGAGCTTCTGCTCGCCGACGTGGGTCGTGCAGGTGCCGAGACGGTCCTTAAGGCCGACAACGCGCCGGCGCCCCTGTACCTGGCGCTGCTTGCCCCGCCAGTGGAGACGCCAAGCGTTCTGAAGGAGCTGGAAGCGGCCGGAGCCGAGTCGCGTGAGGGTCCACTGCCCGGCTCGCTCGAGGTGGGGAAACCCGCGGCACTGATGGGCTCCGCTGTCTTGAGGTCGGGACGAGCGGAAGTCTGTGACGCGGGAGCCCAGTTCGCCGCGCACGCGGTCCGCCCCAGGCCAGGGCAGCGCATCGTCGATATCGGGGCGGGTCGCGGCACCAAGACGCTCCTCCTGCAGGCGTTGGCGCATGCGGCCGGGGGCGCGGCGGAGATATGGGCGGTCGACTCCAAGCCGTTCAAGCTCGACATCCTGTCGAAACGAGCGCAGGAGGCGCACCTTCCCGGGATCCGAACGCTCAACGCAGACGCTGCCGATCTTCCGTTCGGAGACGCGCTGCCAGGGCGGGGACAGACCGACGCGGTCTTGCTCGACGCCCCTTGCTCCGGACTCGGCACCCTCAGACGGCATCCGGACAAGCGCTGGCGCCTCCAGCCGAGCGACATCGAGGCCCTCGCCGAGCTCTCATCGGCCCTCTTGGCGGAGGCCGCGATGCTTGTGAGGCCTGGCGGATTCGTGGTGTACTCGACGTGCACCCTGACCAAGCGCGAGAACCAGGACGTCGTCAAGGGATTCCTTGCCAGCACCGAAGGCAGCGGCTTCACACTCGACGACCTCTCGGCCGAGGTTCCCGCGCACTGGAGTCGGTTCGTTGATGCTGAAGGGTGGTTCCGGTCAATCCCGGAGAGCGGCGGACCCGACGGGCATTTCGTCGCCCGCATCAGGCGGAGGTAGGGGACAGCCGCGGGAGCAATCCCGGGCTGCCATGAGAGGAGACCGCAGATGGCCGAGCCCAAGGGGTTTGTGCACAATCGCTCCACGAGGATCGTCGAGATGCTCGAAGTCACCGAGTATGCGGCGCTCGCCGCCGGCCGCTGGACGGGCAAAGGTGACAGACACGCCGCGGACGATGCCGCCGTGGAAGCCATGCGCTACGCATTCAACAGCGTAGACATCGACGGCACGGTCGTCATCGGTGAGGGGGAGCGCGACGAGGCCCCGATGCTCTTCATCGGCGAGAAGGTCGGTCGCGGAGGCGAAGCGATCGACATCGCCGTGGACCCGCTGGAGGGTACGAACCTCGCCGCCGACGGGCTGCCCAACGCCCTCGCGGTCCTCGCGTTCGGACCTCAGGGCACCTTGCTGCACGCCCCAGATACCTACATGAAGAAGGTTGCGGTCGGTCCCGACGCCTACCACGCCGTCCACGTAGACGCCACGCCGACGGAGAACGTCCGTGCAGTCGCAAAGGCCCTCAAGCGCGATGTCGAGGACCTCGTCGTCTGCATCTTGGACCGCGACCGCCACAAGGACCTGATAGCCGAGGTCCGTGAAGCCGGAGCACGCATCCGCCTCATCAGCGACGGGGACGTCTTTGGCGCCGTGGCCACCGCGATCGAAGGCACCGGCATCCATCTCTATCTGGGCATCGGCGCTGCGCCGGAAGGGGTGCTCGCATGCTCGGCGATGAAGTGCATCGGCGGCTGTTTCATGGGCCGTTTTCAATGGCGCAGCGACGAAGAGAAGGCGCGGGCCGTCGAGATGGGGACGCCGCAGATCGATGGCATCCTCGACATGGACACCCTCGTCGCAACTGACGAGGCCGCTTTCATTGCTAGCGGTGTCACCGACGGAGAGCTGCTGCGCGGAGTCAAGTACTTCGGGTCGGGCGCCCGTGTCAACTCCATCGCGATGGACGCCAAGAGCAAGACGGTCCGATTCATCGAGACGGTCTTCCGCACGGGCGAGGAGCAGTTCTGGGTGCGCAGAGACTAACGGGAGCCCTCAGATCTCGCGCTCGTCCGGTGCCGGCCTCGTACGCCTGAACGCGAGGACCTAGTTCGAGGATGCCGCAGGGCAGCCCGCGCAACCGCCTTCAGAGGAAGCGGTGCACGCGGGCGCATCGCTCTTTGGTGCCGGTGAGTCGTCCTTCGGGCGCGAGCGATAGTCCGTGTTGTGGAATCCGGATCCCTTGAACACGACGCCGACGGGCGTGAAGAGGCGCTTGGCCAGTGCGCCGCAGGCCGGGCAACACACGTTCTGGGCGGTGCCAGCCGGGCGAGTGATCTCGAATCGTTCGTCGCACTCAGGACACCGGAAGTCGTAGCTCGGCATATGGCTGGCATTCCTCTCGCTCAGTCCGTCAACTGAAATGAACCGCAACTCTCTGCGGCGAAGCACGATACATGCCACGGCATGTCGCCGACAAGGCTGAGCGCTACCGCGCGAGTGACCTCATATACACTGGGGAACGCATGACCGACGACATTCATACACAGGAAGCTCATCTCCTCGCGGCTCTCGCCTCGGAGGAGCTCGAGCCCCCTCATCCCCTGAGAACGGGCCCGCGTCCACACCGGAGACCGCTTGTCCCGTTGTGGGCGTATGGGCTTGCCGCCGCCCTTGTAGCACTTCTTGCGGTCGGTGTCGGGGTCTCCTTTGCGCTCAACAGGTCCGTGACCCGCACCGTACCCAACGTTGTGGGGCTCGATGCGGGCGTGGCTAGAACGAGACTCCGCGCATCCGGCTTCGAGTTCGCCACCGGTGACACGCGCTTCTCCACAAAGCCGCCGGGGACCGTTCTTGAGCAGAACCCCGCTCGCGGTGACCTTGCGCGCCGGGGCAGCGCCGTGCGGGTCGTCGTCTCCGGAGGGACCGAGGAGTTCCGTCTGCCGGACATCGTCGGTGATGGCATCGTGTTGGGCCGCGGCGTCCTCGAGGGGCGAGGCCTTGAAGTGCAGGTGAACGCTGAGGCCTCGGATCGTCCGAAGGACACCGTGCTCTCCACGAACCCTTCGGCTGACTCGGTCGTCCATACCGGCGACATCATCATCGTGACCATCGCGGCTGTCGAGTCGGTCGACAGCCAAATGATCCCATACCGCTTCCCCGACGTCCTCTTCGTCGTTGACCCTTCGAGGCCGGCGACCGGGACCGACGTGCCTCTCGAGGTCTCGCGACGGCTACGCTCGCTGCTCGATGCCTCCGGCGCGTCCGTAGTGGTGACCCGCGAGCTGGCAGACACGGACGCAGGTATCACAGCACGTGCGACACGGGCGCACGACGCGAGCGCAACTGCCGTGATCGGGATCGACGTCGCCGCCTCAGGTCGAGGTGGATTCGGGCTGTCGATGCCAGTTGGGCTCCCGACCGCGCGCCAACGCGCGACACGCGCCCTCCTGAACGCACTCAGCCAGACCCTCACGCTGCAGGGAAGTAGGCCGACGACCACGACGATTCCGTCCGACGCCATCACGAGCGGAACCGCCGCCCCCGTCGTCAGGGTCTCGGTGGGAGCGCTCAGCGATCGTGAAGATGCTGCTTCGTTCAGCGACCCAGCCTGGGCGGACCAGGTCGCACGCTCCATCTATCGTGCCCTCGGCGAGTCCTACGGCCACCTCTAGCCGTGATGAGGGGATCGACGTTGGGGAACTACCGCACGAGATCGGGCCTTCCGGGTCTCCTGACGGTCATAGCCGTGCTGCTCACGCTGCTCATGCCCGAGTTCGCACGCGCCGCGTCGGTCTCCGAGCTCAAAGCCGAACTCGGACGCATCCAAGGCGAGGCAAGACGCGCGGGAGTCGCGTACGACAAGGCGTACTGGCGCCTCGACGAAGCGGACGTCCGCATCGAGAAGCTAGACAAACGGATCGCCACCACGAAAGTGGACCTCGCACGAGCACGAGACGTGCTGTCGAGACGCGTCGAGCGCATGTACCGGACCGGCTACGTCACCTACATCGAGGTCATTCTCGGATCGCGGAACTTCGACGACATGATCACGAGGCTCGGCTACCTGCAGCGGATCGGAAGCGCCGATGCAACCGTGATCAGGAGGGTCGAGAGGTTGCAGCGCGATCTGTCCACTCAACTCTCTCAGGCGAAACGCGAGCGGACGACCCGCGTCAAGGATCTGAGGAGCCTGAAGAGCCAGCGCGACAAGCTGGTCGGTCGGCTGGACCGTCTGAAGGACCGCTTCAATAGCGCACTGCGCGCACTCAGCGCTGCTCGCGGGGGTCCGTCGGGTGGAGGATCGCGGGGCGTGATAGCAGCCGCTGGTGCGAACGGGCTCGTATTTCCCGTTCGCGGTTCCTACTATTTCAGCGACACATGGGGCGCTTCTCGCGGCGGCGGGCGAAGAAGCCACAAGGGGACCGACATCATGTCGCCTCGCGGGACGCCACTGGTGGCCGTCGCCTCCGGGACCATCTCGAGCCGGTCCGGGGGACTCGGCGGACTTACGATCTGGCTGTCCGCGAACAACGGAAGTCGGTACTACTACGCTCACCTGAGCGGCTACGCTCGCACCAGCGGGCACGTGAGCGCGGGTGAAGTCATCGGGTACGTCGGCTCGTCAGGCAACGCGGCGGGGGGATCGCCGCACCTGCACTTCGAGATCCACCCCGGAGGCGGGGGAGCCGTCAATCCGTATCCCTATCTCCTGCAGATGCAGTAGACCTGTCCGGCATCGTGGGCGACCGCGTTGCCTCCAGCGTCGAGCACGTGTAGGATTCGCGCCACACGACCGTGTCGGGAGCTGCCGAAAGGCGGCTGAGAGGCAGCTTGAGACGCTGCGACCGATGGACGGCCCCGGTAATGCGGGGCGAGCACACGGCACCGCGACACCCATCGCGGCCTCTCTCGGCAGCCCTTGCGCCGCCTCCCAGCACGTGTCGCCCACAGGGCAGTGAAGAAGCTGGTCGAGCATGAGGAACGAGCGGGTACGGCTCATCGTCGAGATCGCGCTGTGCGTGGCTCTCGCCGCCGTTCTGAATCTGCCCGGGCTGCAGATCCGCCTTCCGATCAACATCGCCGGCGGCACGGTCTCGCTCAACATGCTGCCCATCTTCGTGCTGGCGCTTCGAAGAGGGTTGGGGCCAGGGCTTGTCGCGGGAGCGATCTACGGGTTCATCGACCTGCTGATCGAGCCGTTCGTGGTACACCCGGCGCAGCTGCTGCTCGATTATCCGATCGCATACGGGCTCATCGGACTTGCCGGGCTCGGCGCTGTGGCGTGGCACCAGAGGGTGGCAGGCGGCAGGATGGTTGGTGGCGCACGCGTTGCCCTGCCATTCCTGCTGCTGGGCGGTGCTGGACGATTCGCCGCTCATTGGCTATCCGGAATCATCTTCTTCAGTGCGAACGCGCCGGAGGGGCAGCCTGTGTGGCTCTACTCGCTCGCATACAACGCGAGCTACCTCATTCCTTCGCTTCTGCTGGCAGCTCTGGCAACATTGGCCGTGCTACCCGCGCTCGAACGCGCCGTACCCAGTGTGGCAAGGCCGGATCTCAGACACTGGGAAGACGGGAACGGTATGAAGGTGCTCATCGTGGGCGCTGCGGCTCCGACGGCACACCCCGACTTCGTTGCGCAGCTTGCTGGGCGCTGTGACGCCGTGTTTGCGGCGGACGGCGGCGGTGCTGCCTGTCTCGCGGCCGGCGTGATTCCCTCCCTTGTCGTAGGCGATCTGGACTCCTTGGAGAGACAGGACGACCGACGCCTTCGCGAGGCGGGGGCGCGTTTCGTCGTAGTCCCGGCCGAGAAGGACGTCACGGACCTGGACCTGGCGCTCGGGCAAGCCCGTGACGCGGGTGCGGACGAAGTGTGGGCAACAGGCGTCTTCGGCGGGCGGCTCGATCATACGCTCGCGACGATCGGCTCACTCTCTCGCCACGCGGACGTGCGACCACGTGTCCTGGAGACCGATCTCAGCGCTTGGCTGCTGTCTCCAGAGGGTGCCCCGCACCTCGTACTACGCGGGAAGGGCGCGCATGTATCGTTGTTTGCCGTGCGCGAAGCGGCCACGGTGACCTGCAGGGGGTTCCGCTACGGGCTCGCGCAGGAGACCTTGCCACCGCTGGACTCACGGGGCTTGAGCAACGTCATCGAATCAACGGAGGCCTCAGTCGATGCCCTCGACGGCAGTGTGCTGGTAGTGAGTCTTCCGATGAACGGCGTGGAGACTGCCTGGGACCAGGACTTCGAGCGAATCCGGAAGTGACCTTCGTCACAGTGCGCTGACGGTCGGCGGGCATATACTCGAGCGAAAGGGGGGATCTCGACGCCTGCGCTGGATCGCACAACACGGATCGTTCTCGCAATCGCGGCGATCGCAGGTCTCCTGCTTGCCCTCGGAGCAGCCGCGACAGGCTCGCCGCTGCTTGCCTCTGTTTCCGCCGTTGCATCAGCGACCGCTGCTGTCATAGCGTTCGGATCCGCTCGTCGCACCAAGGTCCCTCCCGCGGTTTCGCGCCCGACGCCTCCGTCTCGCGCCGGCCCTGCCCCGCCTACGACCGGCACCCCGGTGCCGGTCATACCTTCGCCACAAACGACTTCGTTTCCCGGCGTCGGCGCGGTCCCTCCGGCAGGAGAGGTTGCGTCCGTCGTCATGCCCGACAGTGTCGATCCCCGGGTAGTGCTCACCGCGCTGTCGGAGGCTCTTGGTTGGGCCGGCACCGTCGTGTCGTCGCACCTGTGGCTCCTTGACCAGGCGACCGACACACTGCGACTCGTGGAAGCCACGGGGGAGCTGCCCCCGGCGGCTTTGCCTGTTGCCCGACATGACAGCGTTCTCGGGCGAGCCCTGTCCGAGTCGGTCGAGGTCGTGTCACCACTTGCGCGCAGAAGAGGGCCTACCCCAGAGACGCCGTTTTGGAGGCTAGCGATCCCGCTTGAGGCAGGGACGGTACGCGGCGTTGCAGCCGTCGACTTCCGTGGCGATGTCGAGCCTGACCGGGAGTCTGTGAGGTCCGCCGTCCGTGTCGCGCGGCCAACGCTCATCGGCGTTCTGGCTCTGCACGTCGCGAACCAGGAGATCTCAGCAACCAGGTCGCTCCTGGAGGCGGCTCAGGACCTCTCGCGCTTGCTTGATCCAACCGCGGTGGTCAGGTCCATCCTCGCCCATGCCATCAAGATCGCCGGGGCTGACACCGGAAGCGTCATGCTGACCGACCAGGGGGGTGATGCGCTGACGATCGCCTGGGCTCAGGGGCTGCCCCAAGAGGTCGTCGAATCCACGCGTCTGGCAAAAGGGGAGGGGATAGCCGGGCTCGTGCTGGTGTCTGACAAGGCTCTCGTCGTCGAGGACCCGCCGGGGCGCGGGACGCTCAGCAGGCGACACGGCACGCGTTCAGCGGTGTCCGTGCCGATCGCTGACGCCGAGGGCAGCCTCGGCGTTGTGAACGTGGGAAGCCGGACGTACAGCACGCGTCTGTCCGAGACCACGCTTGTGACCCTCGAATCGCTCGGGCGCGTAGGTGCGACTGCCCTGCGCAACGCGCGGGCGGTCCAACAGGCCGGGGACCTGTACTTCGACACCCTCAAGACACTCGCGCTGGCACTCGAAACGAAGGACCCCTGCTCCCACGGGGGCACGGAGCGGGTGGTCACCTGTGCCACAGTCTTGGGCAAGGCTATGGGTCTGGACGAGGACGAACTGCGTTCACTCGAGATCGCGGCGCTCCTTCACGACATCGGCATGATCGCCACTGGCGATGCGAGCGGCGTGCAAAAGGGACCGCTGACGACCGTCGAATGGGGACTTCTCAAGATGCACCCGGTGGTCGCCGCGGAGCTGTTGCAGCAAGCGCCGACGCTGAAGGACGTTGCCCCCATCGTCTACCACCACCACGAGCACTACGACGGTACGGGCTACTCTTCAGGTCTAGCCGGCGAAGCGATCCCGCTGGCAGCACGGGTCCTCTCGGTGGCCGACGCCTTTGTGGCAATGACATCTGACCGTCCGTACCGCAAGGCGATGACGACGGACGAGGCGCTCGCCGAACTCGACGAAGAAGCCGGCGCTCAGTTCGATCCGCACGTCGTCGCCGCGTTGCACGCGGTCTTGGATGCGGAGCGTACCGAGGCACCGGCCTGGTGCGCCTGACGCGCCCTCGAGGGAGCGCGCCACTCGTCTAGGCGCGCTGGACTTTGCCCGCCTTCATGCACTTGGTGCACACGTTGATCTTGCGGACGTGGCCATCGACCACAGCGGTCACTTTCTGGACGTTCGGACGGAACACCCGGTTCGTGACCCGATGAGAGTGGCTGACGTTGCGGCCCGCCACCGGGCTCTTCCCGCACACGCTGCAGACTCTCGACATTCTCTCTGACTCCTTGCCGCTAGCGCACCGCACAGCGGCACGTGGTCTTCAGGGCGCAAAACGCAAGAGATGTTAGCACGCACAGGGAACGAGGAGCAACACGCGACAGGTGCCCTCTCGCTTGTCCCAACACGCATATGAATCGCCGGAGCGCGAGTGCGCCTACGGTATACTGTGCCTGCTTCCGACAGCGGGAGGGGCTCGTGGAGCCTGTTACCGGCGACACCCTCATCAGCGACGTGCTCGTCAGTCATCCACGCGCAGTGGAGGTGTTCACTAGGTTCGGCCTCGGTTGCCCGAGCTGTTTCGCCGCGAGTATGGAGACCATCTCGGCGGTCGCATCGATGCACGATGTGTCTGTCGAACGCCTGCTCGGGCAACTGAACGACGGCGCGGAGCACATTTCGGAGGAACGCGCATGACGAACGAGATTCTCGGAACAGTCCAGATAGCCAACGACGTGCTGGCCGACATGGCCGGCTTCACCGCGTTGGAGTGCTACGGCATCGTCGGGATGGCGACCCCTACCTTGCGTGACGGCGTCGCTCAAGCCCTGTCGAGAGAGAAGCTGCGCAAGGGCGTAAGAGTCTGCAACGAAGAGAACGGGGGAGTGCGTGTCGACCTCTACGTGATCATCGAGCACGGAACGAACCTGACAGAGGTCTCCCACAATCTCGCGAACCGCGTGCGCTATGTACTGACGCATATGGCCGACGTGCAGGTCTCCACGGTCGATGTGCATGTCCAGGGTGTCAAAGTCCGCAAGTAGGAAGTCGAGACCTCGATGACGACCGCGAAGCAAGCCATCGCACTCGTCTCGGCTGCCGCAGCCGCGCTCAAGTCCCGCAAGGAAGACGTCAACAAGCTCAACGTCTTCCCGGTTCCAGACGGCGATACCGGCACGAACATGTCGCTCACGATGGACGCGGTGGTGGCCGAACTCGAGCGCCTTGCAGATGACGCCACAACCGCGGATGTATGCAGGTCGATCACCCACGCTTCGTTGATGGGTGCACGCGGCAACTCCGGAGTCATCCTGAGCCAGATACTCCGAGGACTCTGCGATGTCGCCGGGGAAGCCGAGACGTTCGACACCTCGTTGGTCGCTGAGGCGCTCGACCGATCGGTCACCGTGGCCTTCCAAGCCGTTCGCAAACCGGTCGAGGGCACGATCCTCACCGTGCTTCGAGACGCGTCGACAGCCGCTGCGACTGCCGCCAAAGACGCGTTGGACCTCCCCGGCGCTCTCGAGACCATCTCTCAAGCCGCGGCCGAATCCGTCCGCCGCACACCGGAACTGCTTCCGGTTCTGAAGGAAAACGGCGTCGTCGACGCAGGGGGTTTCGGTCTCGCCATTCTCGCAGAGGCATTTGCTGCTGCAGTGAGCGGGCACGAAGCGCAGATCACGGACTTCGCAGCCGAGGCGAGACTCGAGCTTCACATCGAGCCTGCGAACGACTGGGACGACATGGAGTATCTGTACTGCACGGAGTTCCTCCTGTTCGGAGACGGACTCGACAAGGAAGCCATGTTGACCTACGTCGACACCGTCGGTGGCTCGGAACTGGTCGTCGGAGACAGCTCGGAGCTCAAGATCCACGTGCACACCGACGACCCGGCGGCCGTGCTCGCCCACGCCACCGAGCTCGGGGAGGTCGCCGAGGTTCACATCAACAACATGCGCAAACAGACCGCCGCTCGCACGAAAGGGCTCGTGGCCGAGGCCCGGGCCGAGGTGTCTGCGCAGGGCGCCGACCAGACGCCGCGCAAGCCGATCGGTTTCGTCACAGTGGCCGCGGGGCAGGGCCTGAAGGACATCCTGCTGAGCCTGGGAGCTGACGTCATCGTCAATGGCGGGCAGACGATGAACCCGTCCACCTCCGAACTGCTGGATGCGGTCAAGAAGGTCGACGCCGACAGCGTCGTGATCCTGCCGAACAACCGCAACATCGTTTTGGCAGCTCAGCAGGTTGTGGCTCTTGCAGACCGCCCGGTCGCCGTCGTCCCGACCGACTCAGTGCCGCAGGCCTTCGCCGCACTGCTCGCCTATGATGGTGGAGCAGAACTGGGCCAGGCAACAGAGGTCATGGCCGAGGCAGCGAGCTCGGTGAGGACCGGCGAAGTCACGACGGCGGTCAAGGACGCCGTGGGCAAGACCGGCCGCATTCGAAACGGGCAGGTCATCGGTATCACCGATGACGAGATAGAGGTCACGGGGGACGACGTGCTCGACGTCACTCTGAAGCTCGCGAAGAAGATCGTGGATGACACGGAGACGCTCACCGTGCTCGCAGGCGCCGACCTCGATGACGCCGACCTCGCGAAGCTCGAGTCGCGGCTGAGGGAGTCGTTTCCCGAGGTCGAGATCGAGACTCACCGAGGCGACCAGCCGCTCTACCCGGTCATTCTTGCCGCAGAGTGACCGACTCTCGGCAAGACGTCGTGCCCTAGAGAGGGGCCGCTTTGTCCAATGTAGGCATCGTCTGCGACAGTACGTGCGATCTGACTCCCGAGTGGCTCGCGGAACATGGCGCTCAGCTGGTTCCGCTACGCGTCTTCTTCGGCGAGGAGGGCCACCTCGACTGGGTCGACATGCACCCGGACGAGTTCTTCAAGCGCCTCGCCACGTCGCCAACACTCCCTACGACATCACAGCCATCGCCGGCCGACTTCGAGGTTGCGTACGCCGAGCTGGTCTCGCGAGGATGCACGGATATCGTGTCAATCCATCTGACTGCCGCGCTCTCTGGAACGTGCGAGTCGGCCATACTGGCGGCAGCGACCGCATCGGTGCCGGTACACGTCGTGGACACCAAGGTCACTTCGCAAGCACTCGGACTCATCGTCAAGAGGGCGCTCGAGCTCAGGGAAGGCGGTCTCTCGGCTGAGCAGATCGCTCAGGACTGCATCGAAACCTCCCGTCGGACTCGGCTGTACTTCATCCTCGACACCCTGGACTACCTGGTCAAAGGTGGTCGCGCTGGCAAGGCGGCGGGTCTCGCGGCCTCGGTTCTGAATATCAAGCCGATCTTGCGGTTCAACGCCGAGGGGACGATCGAGCCGTTCAAGAAAGTGAAGGGGAGCCGCAAAGCGATCATCGAGTTGGCCGAGTTCGTCGCCGAGGACTCACGCACCAACGGACGCATGCGTATCACGCTCCTGCACGCGGTCGCTCCCGACCTCGCCGAGGAGTTGCACGCGGCGCTCGATGCCGCGTCCGCGGACTACCTTCTCGAGTCCGTGGGCGCCGTAGGAGCTGTTATCGGAACGTACTCCGGGCCACGCTCCGTGGGGCTCGGTTACTACCCGATCGCTTAGGACGTTCGCATGACAGGCCCGGCACCGATCGCGGACCGCGCCGGAGCGCTCGCGGCCTGGGAAGAGCCCGTCGGCGGTGTCCGCCTGGTCGATCGGGCGCGCGAAGACCTGCTCGGCAAACTGGACATCCACACGGTCGGCGACCTCGTCCGACACTACCCCTTCCGTTACCTCGACCTGACGCACGTCGAGACGCTCGCCGACGTCAAGATCGGCACCGATGCCACGGTCGTAGGCCGGGTGCACAAGGTCACGTTGAAGAGGCCGCGCCCACGACTGACCATCGTCGAGGTGGCGATCGTCGACGGAACGGGCGTGCTCGAGGCGGTCTGGTTCAACCAGCCCTACCGCGCCCAGCAGTTCGGCGCCGGTGACAGGGTCGCGTTCGCGGGCAGGGTGGCGATGGGCTTCGACGGCATCAAGCAGATCCAGAGTCCGTACGTCGAGAAGCTGCCCGCAGAGGACGACCCGTCTCAGCTTGCCCGCATCATGCCGGTGCATCGCACTACCGAGGGACTCTCGGTCAATTGGCTGCGACGGTTGATCTCGAATGCGCTCGACGACTATGCCGACGTGCCCGACCATCTCCCCGTGGTGCTGAGGCTCGAACATTCGCTCATGTCCTACGCGGCCGCGATCCGTCAAATCCACTTCCCCGACGACATGCCGGCCGCACGGGAGGCGCGGCGGCGAATCGCCTTCGACGAGTTGCTCGTCCTTCAACTCGGTCTCGCCCGGCGCAGGTACGCGTCGACGCAGGAACGAGCGGGTGTGGCCCATGTCACGTCCGGGCGGGCCGTGTCCCGTCTCGCCGAGACGATGCCGTTCGTTCTCACGGACGACCAGCGAGAGGCGATAGACGAGATCCTGGCCGACATGGCCTCTCCGAGGCCGATGAATCGCATGCTCTTGGGCGACGTGGGCACCGGCAAGACGCTCGTTGCAGCGCACGCTCTGTGCGCCGCCGCCGATAGCGGCATGCAAGCCGCGATGATGGCGCCCACCGAGGTCCTGGCGATCCAGTATGCAGAGAAGGCCGGACCGCTCCTGGACGCGGCCGACGTGAGCTGGGCACTCCTCACCGGATCCACGCCTGCCGCCGAGAGGCGCAGCATCATCGCGGGCGCTAGCGAAGGCGGACTCGCCGTGCTCTTTGGCACGCATGCTCTGCTGGAACAGTCCGTCAGGGTGAAACGCCTGTCGCTCGCCATCGTCGACGAACAACACCGCTTCGGCGTCGGGCAACGACTAGGCCTGCGCGCGAAGGGCGCCGCCGCCGACCTTCTCGTGATGACCGCGACCCCCATACCTCGCTCGCTCGCGCTCACGCTCTACGGAGATCTCGCGACGTCCTACCTCAGAACGCGACCGACGACCGCTAGCGGCACCGCACAGGTCTCCACTCGAGTGGTTCCGCGGGCCGGTCGCGCGAATGCGTACGACCGTGTGCGCGACGAGGTGCGTGCGGGGCGGCAGGCGTACGTCGTCTGTGCGCTCGTCGAGGAAGGAGAGGTCGGGGCCAAGGCCGCCACGAAGGAAGCCGAGAGGCTTCGCTCGGAGGTCTTCCCGGACTTGAGGGTTGGCCTGCTGACGGGGCGCATGCGTCCTGCCGAGAAAGCGGCCACAATGCGCGAATTCCGTGAACGTCTCATCGACGTGCTCGTGTCGACGACGGTGATCGAGGTCGGCATCGACGTCCCCAACGCGACGATCATGATCGTCGAGGACGCCGAGCGGTTCGGTCTTGCACAGCTCCATCAGCTTCGCGGCCGGGTCGGACGTGGTATTCACCCCGGGGAGTTCCTGCTCTTTGCCGACGCGCGTACACGCGAGGGACGTGAGCGCATGGCCGCCATCGCCACTACCAACGATGGCTTTGCCTTGGCCGAGCACGACCTCAAGTTGCGCGGCGAGGGGCAGATGCTCGGGGAACGTCAGCATGGCATTCCCGAGCTTCGACTTGCCTCGATCGTCACCGACTCCGACCTGCTCGATGCTGCGCGCAAGGACGCGATCGCGCTCGTCGCGTCCGATCCGCATCTGGAAAGACCCGAACACGGTCCGTTGCGCCATCGCGTAGATCGTGCGTTCGCCCAAGACTGGGAGTGGGTGAGCAGCGGGTGAGGATCGTGGCGGGGGAGTTCCGCGGCCGACCCATTCTTGCCCCCAAAGGGCGCTCGACCCGACCTACCGCCGACCGCGTCCGGGAAGGGCTCTTCAGCGCACTCACATCTCGTCTTGGCGCAGACCTTGGCGGCGGAGCCGTCCTGGACGCCTTCGCGGGCAGCGGCGCGCTTGGGATCGAGGCCCTCTCGAGGGGCGCTCGGCACGCCACTTTCGTCGAAAAGGACGCGACGGCCGCTCGTACCCTCAGAACCAACATTGACACACTTGGGCTGGGTGACCGCTCCACGGTCATCCAAACGGACATACGGCCCTTATCCAGGCGCGGCGTGCTGCCGGGCCAATCGTTCGCGTTGCTCTTTCTCGACCCTCCTTATAGAATCGGGCAGGCCGAGGTCAGGGCGCTTATCGACGCCCTATCTGACACCGGGAACCTGACTGAGGGAGCCGTCGTCGTCTGGGAACACGACTCCGCGGATGACGCGGACTGGCCGCCTTGGATCGACCCGCTGTTCGACCTGCAGTACGGCTCCACCCGCATCGAAGCAGGCACCCATTCGAGGGGAGACGTCAGGTGAGTCGTGGGTTGTGTCCCGGCACCTTCGACCCGGTCACGTCGGGCCACCTCGACATCATCGAAAGGGCGGCCGCGCTGTTCGATGAGGTACTCGTCGGAGTCGCGCTCAATCCCGAGAAGGGTGGGGGTCCGCTGTTCTCAGTGGACGAGCGCGTGGGCTTCATACGCGAGGCCGCTCGGCACCTGTCTAACGTCGCCGTGAAGCCTTTTGATACTCTTTTGGTGGACTTCGCCGAGAAGGAAGGCGCTACGGTCATCATCAAGGGCCTTCGCGCAGTCACCGACTTCGAACGCGAATTCCAGATGGCGGCGCTGAACTGGCGGCTCGACTCCAAGATCGAGACGCTGTTCATCATGGCCATACCTGAGTATATGTACCTGAGCTCGTCGGCGGTGAAGGAGATCGCTCAGCACGGCGGTTCGGTACGCGGGCTCGTGCCCGACAATGTCGCAGTCGCACTGGAGCGCGCCACGAGCGCTCGTTAAGGGAGGCAGTTAGATGGACATCATGGCCCTCATCGACCGTATCGAAGAGCTTGTTGAGAGCGGACGGTCGGTGCCCTTCTCGAGCAACAAGATGGTAGATCCGGACAAGATCTTCGAGATCGTCGACGAGATCAGGGCGCAATTCCCCGATGAACTCAAGCAGGCACGCTGGATCGTCAAGGAACGTCAGGAGATGCTCGAGGAAGCGGAGAAGGAAGCTAACCGGGTGCTCGAGGAGGCGCGCGATCGCGCCCAGACCATCGCGAGCGAGCAGGAAGTCGTCAAGCTCGCCGAGCAGCAGGCTGCTGCGATTCTGGACGATGCACGCACGAAGGAGCGGGAGATCCGTCTCGGCGCCGAGGACTACGCCGACGAGATGCTGGCCAACCTCGAGGTGAACCTGGGCAAGCTGCTCACTGCCGTACAGCGCGGACGTGACCGACTCCAGGGCAAAGTGGGCCAGCGCCAGTAGAGGTTCCCGGCATCAGGACCCGACTTCACGATGAGGCGATGAGCGAATGCAGCAGGTCCGTGTCGATGTTTCCTCGACCCTCGAGGATCTCGGCGCCAGCGCCACGGTGGAAGGGGAGTTCTCTCTTGAACACCTCGCTGTGGGCGACGAGGTGTTCCATCTCATCGACCCCGCGTCCTACTCCGTTGAGCTCCAGAACACCGGCACGGGGATCGTTGCCTCCGGGACCGTGAGCGCACTGACATCCGCGACCTGCTCGAGGTGTTTGGAGCCATTCGAACTCGAGATCGATGCTCAGGTCGAGGGCTTCTACGTACAGCCCGGCCATGAGGACGAGCTACCCGAAGAACAGGAGATCGAGCCGATCTTCGCCGACGGAACGATCGACCTTGCACCAGCGCTACAAGCGGCTCTGACGCTGGAGGCCCCTTTCGCTCCGGTGCACGACGAGGAGTGCGCCGGACTCTGCCCGGTGTGCGGCTGCAACCTCAACGAGGAGCAGTGCACCTGCCGCATCGACCTGGAGGCGACCGGCCCCTTCGCGGGCCTGCGCGACCTTCTCCCGGGCGAACGCGACTGAAGCCGTAGGAGCCAAGTCACCTTCCTTCGCACCGCTCCCGACCGCTGGCACGTCTCGATGAGGCCGTGCTATGATTGCGCGTCGTTCGGCCCGCCGGGCCGGCCAACTCACGGAGATCGCTACGCTCAGTCGCCACACGCGACTCGCCCGATAAGGAAGGACCGACCGATCATGGCAGTACCCAAGAGGAAGACCTCCCGCGCCCGTCGCGACACGCGCCGTGCGACGCATGCGGCGTCTGCCCCGGCCAAGTCGGTATGCCCGCAGTGCCACGAGCCCAAGCTCCCGCACCGCGTCTGCCCCTCGTGCGGCTACTACAACGGCAAGGAAATCGTCGAGACAGAGTAGGGCCGGTTCCGTGCGAACCGACTCGCCGCATCTCGCTCAGTCGCTTGCCCGCGAGCACCTGACATGAGCGATGTTCCTCGAGCGAGAGTATGCGTCGACGCCGTCGGCGGAGACTTCGCCCCTGCCGCCGTACTCGAAGGCATAGACCAGGCGCTTTCCGCTGACCCCGGCCTGGACGTGATCGTCACGGGCCCCGCCGACGTGGTCGAGCCGTTCGCGATGGAGCGCACCGCCCGCGTGAGTGCAGTTCCGACGACGCAGTTCATAGCTATGGGCGAACATCCTGCACAGGCAGTCCGGGCAAAGCGCGATTCGTCGCTTGTGGTCGGTTGCAGGATCGTGCGCGAGGGGCAGGCGGACGCCTTCTTCTCGGCAGGGTCGACCGGAGCTGCCATGGCGGCTGCCACCCTGATCATGGGCCGCATCCCCGGCGTTTCCCGGCCCGGCATCGCCACTGTCATACCTACGCGCGGAGCCCCAGTTGTTCTCCTCGACGCCGGTGCGAACGCAGACTGCAAGCCAGAGAACCTCGTCGAATTCGGCCACATGGGAGCGGCGTACTCTCACGTGGTCCTGGGCGTCGACACACCGACCGTAGCCCTGCTGAACATCGGCAGCGAAGCGACGAAGGGGTCTCAGCTCGCGTTGGAAGCCCACGCCTTGCTCGCGGAGCACCTCCCCGGATTCACGGGCAACCTCGAGGCCAACCACCTGATGGATGGCGAGACCGACGTCCTGGTCACGGACGGGTTCACCGGCAACGTCGTCCTCAAGCTTCTCGAAGGTGCGTCCAAGACCATCCTCGGACAGGTACGAGAGGCGCTCACGAGTTCGGTCATATCATCGGTAGCCGCGCTCGCTGCCAAGCCCGCGTTCGATCGGCTCCGTACCAGCCTCGATCCTGACGCCTACGGCGGGGCGCCGCTGTTAGGCGTGAACGGCGTCTGCATCATCGGTCACGGGAGCTCGAACGCCAACGCGGTGAGCGCCGCGCTTCGAGTGGCGGCCCAGGCGGTGCGCGGAGGATTGACACGCGCCATCGCCGAGAACCTCGCGCGCGAGCACGACGAGCAACAGGCGTAGCGCGAGCGGCGGGGCCGTCATGCTGGCATGCTGGCGAGATTTCCTCGTCCTCGTCGAGACGTGTACACTACGCGGCATCACGCGCCGGCTCCAGGCGCGTCTTTCATTCAGCGGAAAGCGAGCACGCCGCGCATGAATCCTCACGCAGCAATCACCGGCATCGGCTCATACCTGCCAGAGCGCAAGCTCACCAACGTCGACCTCGAATCGATGGTCGAAACCTCCGACGAATGGATCGTATCGCGCACCGGCATCAGCGAGAGACGCTTGGCGCATCCGGAGCAGGCCTCTTCCGACCTGGGGTTGGTCGCAGCCAAGCGGGCGCTCGAGACGGCGGGCATCGGGCCAGGAGACGTCGACCTTCTCGTCGTCGGCACCTCGAGTCCTGACTACATCTTCCCGTCGACGGCCGCGCTGCTACAGGACAAGCTCTCGCTGTCGTGTGCTGCCTACGACGTCATGGCCGCGTGCACGAGCTTCATACACGCTCTGTTCACCGCCACGTGTGCGATCGAGTCGGGACGCGCGAGGTGCGTGCTCGTTGTGGGCGCTGACGCGCTCACGCGCCATATCGACTTCACGGACCGTGCGACCTGCGTGCTCTTCGGTGACGGAGCCGGCGCCGTGGTTCTGCAAGTCGCCGAGGAGAGCGGTGTCGAGAGCATCGTCCTCGGCTCCGACGGATCCGGCGCAGACCTCCTCAAGATCCCCTCTGGTGGCTCGGCACTCCCTGCCACCGAAGAGCGCTGCCGCGAGGGCCTGCAGTACGTCCGCATGAACGGCAACGAGGTCTTCAAGTTCGCGGTGAGGATCATCCCGAGTGCGACCAGTGCCGCGCTCGAGGCGAGCGGAAGGACGGTCGACGACCTCACGTGGCTCGTCCCTCACCAAGCGAACCAGCGGATCATCGCCACCGTGGCCGAGCGCCTCGAGATGCCTAAGGACAGGGTCTTCAGCAACGTCGCCACCACAGGCAACACGTCTGCAGCCTCGATACCGCTGGCTCTGGACGACCTGTACACGAGCGGCCGACTTGCGCGGGGTGACGCTATCGCACTCGTTGGCTTCGGCGCCGGACTCACGTGGGGCGCAGCGATCGTCCGCTGGGTGCTTCCGGCACCCCCTTGGAAGGACTAGAGAATGCCCCTTACGACGCGACTCACCGAGATCCTCGGCGTGGAGCACCCGATCATCCAGGGTGGCATGGCCTGGACCGCCACAGCCGAGTTGGCCGCCGCGGTCAGCAATGCCGGCGGGCTCGGCATCATCGGTGCAGGACACATGCCCACCGCCATGCTTCGGGAGCAGATCCGCCTGGCCAAGACGCTGACCGACAAACCCTTCGGCGTGAACCTCATGCTCTTGACCCCGCATATCGACGAGTTGGTCGACATGGTGCTCGAAGAAGGGGTGAGCGCCGTGACGACTGGCGCCGGCAATCCCGCGAAGTACATGAATACCCTGAAGGAACGCAAGATCAAGGTGCTCACGGTCGTTCCCTCGGTCGCACTCGCGAGGCGCATGGAGTCCATCGGGGCCGACGCGGTGATAGGCGAGGGAATGGAAGCTGGCGGTCACATCGGCGAGCTCACGACATTGGTGTTGACGCCGCAACTCGCCGACGCGGTCGACGTTCCGGTTGTGGCGGCGGGTGGCATCGCGGACGGCCGAGGCATCGCCGCGGTATTCGCCCTCGGCGCCGAGGGCGTTCAGGTGGGGACGCGCTTCATGTGCGCGACGGAGTGCACCATCCATCCCGACGTCAAGCAGCGCATCCTCAAGGCTCGCGACCGGGACACGGTGGTCACGGGCTACTCCACCGGCCATCCTGTGCGCGTACTGAAGAACAAACTTTCGCGGCAGGTCGAAGAACTCGACCGTGCGAACCGCCCCGACGAGATCGAGACGCTTGGCACCGGCAAACTGGCACTCGCGATGCGCCAGGGAGACATCGAGATGGGAAGCCTCATGGCCGGCCAGGCTGCCGCCATGGTGTGCGAGATCCAGCCAGCCGCCGAGATCGTCAACACGATGATGGCCGAAGCTGAGGACGTGCTCCGACGCATGGGCTCGCTCGCCGGGTAGCAGGGCCATGCCGTCATCCCACCAGGAGTCGTCTCCGAGAGCGTCGAGAACGGTCATCGTGTGCCCGGGCCAGGGTTCTCAGCGCCCCGGGATGCTCGCAGACGTGCCGGAGCTCGATGCGCTTGACCGCTTGTTGGATGCGGCCGAGGCGCTCTCCGGCTTGGAGCTGCGAACGATCGAGAAGTCCGGCTCACCGGAGGACCTTTCGGACACACGCGTCGCACAGCCACTCCTCTACCTGGCGGACTGGGCGTGGGGCGCGACTCTCATGGAGTGCGGGCTCTCGCCGGCGGCGGTCGCCGGCCACAGCCTCGGGGAGTTCGCTGCCCTCACACTCGCCGGCGTCTTCTCCGTCGAGGCCGGTCTCGAGCTTGTGGTGGAGCGCTCGAGACTCATGGCGACAGCCGCCGCAGACGCACAGGGAGCCATGGCCGCCGTGCTTGGCATGGACTCGGCAACGATCGCCGCGGCGATCGACGGCATCGACGGCGTCTGGCTCGCCAACGACAACGCGCCTGGTCAGGCTGTTATTTCGGGGACTCACGACGGCGTGGCTTCGGCGACGGCGGCCTTGGGCCACGCTGGCGCCCGACGCATCGTGCCCCTCGCGGTCTCGGGCGCATTTCACACACCGCTCATGGCCTCAGCGGGGGAGGCCTTCGCGCAGATCCTCGGGCGCGCAGAACTCTCCGACGCGTCGTTCCCGGTCCTCCAGAACGCCGATCCGGAACCCACCACCGACGCGGTCCTGATCCGGGAAAAGCTCGCCCGGCAGATCGTCTCCCCGGTCCGCTGGACCGAGACAATGCAGCGCCTCGTCGCCGAAGGCCCGGTCAAGCTCATCGAGTGCGGACCAGGAACAGTGCTGGTGGGCCTCGCGAAGCGCTACGAGGCGATCTCAGCAGTCTCCGTCTCCGAAAACGGCATCGAATCGATAGTGCAGGAGGTCTCATGAGCTCACTTTCCGACAAGGTCGCGCTCGTCACCGGCGCCTCGAGCGGGATCGGGGCATCGATCGCCACTCGCCTCGCAGCCGACGGCGCCACGGTGGCCGTCAACTGCTATCCCGGCACCGAGTCAGACGCCGACGCGGTCGTTGCCACGATCGGTTCCACAGGGGGGAGGGCAGCCGTCTTCTCCGCCGACGTCACCGATCCCGAGCAGTGCGATGCAATGATCGCCGGCGTTCTCGAGCGGTTCGGCGGACTCGACGTCCTCGTTAACAATGCGGGCATCACGCGAGACGGCTTGCTCATCCGCATGAGCGACGCAGACTGGCAGGCTGTCATCTCCACGAACCTGACGGGGGTCTTCTTCTGCACGCGCGCCGCCGCCAAGGTCATGATGAAGGCCCGTACCGGGGCCATCGTCAACATCGCCTCGGTGATCGGCCTGGTCGGCAACGCGGGTCAGGGGAACTACGCTGCAGCCAAGGCGGGGGTCATCGGGCTCACGAAGTCCACGGCCCGGGAGCTCGCTTCACGCAACGTGCGGGCGAATGCGGTGGCGCCTGGCTTCATAGAGACAGCCATGACGGCCAAGCTCGCCGAGCCGGTGAGAGCCGCGGCGCTGGAGACGATCGCGATGCGGCGATTCGGCGGGCCCGAGGACGTCGCGGCCGCCGTATCGTTCCTGGCATCTGATGACGCCGGATACGTGACCGGCCAGGTTCTAGCCGTGGACGGCGGCATGACATTCGTGTGAGTCTGTCCGCAACGCGCGCACTGCGGTACAGTTACCGACCCAGAAGGCTCCCGACGGACAGGTGGCCGACCCGAAGAGGAGGGCGTGAGGCACATGGACCACGATGAGGTTTTCGATAAGGTCAAGGAAGTCATCGTCGACCAGCTCAACGTTGAGGAAGATGACGTCACCGAGGAGGCCACGTTCGTCGACGACCTTGGCGCGGATTCTCTCGACATCGTCGAGCTCGTGATGGCGCTCGAGGAGACGTTCGGCGTGTCGATTCCTGACGAGGATGCCGAGAGCATCAAGTCGGTCGGCGACGCCGTCAGCTACATCCAGACAAACGCCTAGCGCGACGCCACCTGCCGCGGTGCTCACAACGCTGCGCCCCTTCATGCCGCCGTACGAGGATGCGCAGTAGCTAGTCCCCGCCAACGAGGAACAACCACATGACGATGCCGCATCTGACCATAGGTAGCCGCACGTCCCGCCTGCCCATCATTCAGGGTGGCATGGCCGTGCGCATCTCGCTCTCCCCACTGGCCACTGCGGTTGCTAATGCCGGCGGCATCGGGATCGTCGCGGGCTCAGGTCTGCCGGTGTCCGAGTTCCGCGGGGAGGTCCGTCGCGCACGCGAGGCGACTTCCGGGGTTCTCGGCGTGAACGTCATGGTCGCAGCGCAGAAGTTCAAACAACTCATACAGGCCGCTATCGACGAGGGCGTTGACGTGGTCATCGCAGGCGCAGGCTTCTCGCGAGACGTCTTCTCGTGGTGTAAGGAAGCCGGCGTCGAGATGGTCCCCGTCGTCGGTTCGGCGCGGGTGGCCAAGCTCTCCGAGCGATTCGGCGCCTCGGCTGTCGTTGTCGAAGGAGTGGAGGCCGGCGGCCACCTCGGTACCGATCGCTACATGCGGGACCTGCTTCCCGAGATCATCGATGCCGTTGACATCCCCGTGATCGGCGCAGGAGGCGTCGTGACCGGAGCCGACATCAAGGAAGTCCTCGACATGGGCGCAGCGGGTGTCCAGATGGGAACCCGCTTCGCGGCCACTGCTGAGTGCTCCGCGCCGCAGGCCTTCAAGCAGATGTACGTGGACGCGACGCCGGACGACGTTGTGCTCGTCAAGAGTCCTGTCGGGCTGCCGGGTCGTGCGCTTCGCAACCCCTTCTGGGAAAGAGGGCAACGCGGCGACTATCCACCGTATCCGCCTTGCCGCAACTGCCTCAAGCAGTGCAACAAGGAGTACTGCATCATCGAGCGGCTTGAGGTCGCTCAGCGGGGCGACGTCGAGAACGGCCTCGTCTTCGCTGGCTCGGCCGCCGTGCGCATCCACGACATTCTGACGGTGGCGGAACTCATCGCCCGGCTCGAGGCCGAATACGACGCCGCAGTGCTCGCCGATGCCGCGAGCACCAACTCGGCTCCAGGGGGTGCGAGCGCGTGAGGCGCGTCGTCGTGACCGGCATGGGCTGCGTCTCGCCGCTGGCAACGGGCGTCGAGCCCACGTGGGATGCGGTCATGGCCGGACGCAGCGGTGTTAGGCCGATCACGTCGTTCGACGCCAGTGAGTTCTCGACCCGGTTCGCAGCCACCCTCGACGACTTCGATCCCGGTCTCGTTCTCAACCCCAAGGAGTTGAGGCGACTTTCTCGCTTCCAGCAGGCAGCGGTCGTCGCAGCCGAAGAAGCACGTGTCGATTCCATGCTGGAGATCGACGATACGAATGCCGAGCGGGTCGGAGTGATCGTCGGAAGCGGCATCGGTGGCCTGAGCACGATGGAAGAGCAGCATGCGATCCTCATCGAGCGTGGACCGGGTCGAGTGAGCCCACTGGTCGTGCCGATGATGATCGTCGACTTGGCTGCAGGCAGCATCTCGATCCGGTTCGGGGCTAAGGGGATCAACTACGCCCCAGTCTCGGCCTGTTCCACGGGCAACCACGCGATCGGAGAAGCGGGGGAGGCCATCCGTCGTGGTGACGCCGACGTCGTCTTCGCAGGCGGCTTCGACTGCGGGGTGACGCCGCTCGGACTCGCCGGCTTCTGCGCGGCACGCGCTCTGTCCACGCGTAACGACGACCCACAGTCGGCCTCCCGCCCCTTCGACGCGGGACGTGACGGCTTCGTCATGGGTGAAGGGGGCGGGGTGCTCGTGCTCGAGGAGTACGAGCATGCCAAGGCTCGCGGCGCCCGCGTGCGCGCCGAGTTGGTCGGGTATGGCGCCACAGCGGACGCCTACCACATCACGGCGCCAGCTCCTGACGGCAGCGGGGCACGCCGAGCGATGCTGGCCGCCCTCGCCAGGGCCGACTTCACGCCTAATGACGTGGGCTACATAAACGCCCACGGAACCTCGACGCAGCTCGGGGACATCGCCGAGACAGACGCGATCAAGACAGTCTTCAAGGACGCGGCCCCACCCGTCTCCTCCACGAAGTCCATGACCGGACATCTTCTCGGAGGCGCTGGAGCTCTGGAAGCCGTCTTATGCGTGATGTCAATGGAGCGCGGTTACCTTCCGCCAACGATCAACCTCGACGACGCTGACCCGGCCTGTGACCTCGACTACGTGCCCAACGTCGCGCGTGCTGCCTCCGTGGACGCCGCCATGAGCAACTCCTTCGGGTTCGGGGGGCACAACGCCACCCTGATCTTCGCCCGCGCCTAGGCCGGCGATGTGGTGAGCGACCCCGAGACCACCCGCACGGATGAGGAACGCCTCGCCATCGCCGAGGCGGCGGTGGGCCACACGTTCATGAACCGTGCCCTATTGCGGAGGGCACTCACGCACCCCTCGTTCAAGGAGGGGTCACCGAGAGCCGCAAAGGACAAGAGGCCACCCGAGAGCGATTCGGGCGGCCGCACGAACGACTACGAGCGCCTCGAGTTCCTGGGCGACGCCGTCATCTCGCTCGTCGCCGCAGACGAACTCTATGCCAGATTCCCGAACGTACGGGAAGGCGGGCTCACCAAGCTCAAGATCGGCGCCGTCAGCGGCCGTTCCCTGAGCGCGGCTGCCGAGGAGCTCGGACTTGCGGACGCCCTGTTCTTGGGAGAGAGCGAGCGGGGGACCGGAGGACGCGGCCTCGCGTCAGCTCTCGAGAACAGCTTCGAGGCGCTCGTCGCGGCACTGTACCTCGATGCTGGGTTCGATGCCGCCAGAGCGTTCGTGTCGCGCGCGCTCGGCGCGCACATCGGTGAGAACACGACCGTGCCCGGTCACCCGAAGTCCGACCTGCAGGAGTACTTCCAGGCGCGCGGCAGCACTCTTAGCTACCGGCTCGTTGCCGAGGAGGGGCCGGCCCACAACCGCAGCTTCACCGTGACCGTGAGCGTGGACGGCGAGGAGCTGGGCACAGGGGTGGGTCGCTCGAAGAAGGAAGCCGAAATGCGTGCGGCTGCCGAGGCGATCGAGCGCCTCGGAATCCCCACAAACGAAGCTGCTGCCCAGCCCGACTGAGGGCAGCGCTGTGGTACGATAGCCCACGCTTCCGTGGCCCCTCTGACGCCCGGATCGATGCCGCTCGGAGAGGCGGTTCGTGCACCTCAGGCGACTCATACTTAAAGGTTTCAAGTCATTCGCAGACCGCACCGTAGTCGCCCTTGAGCCGGGCGTCACCGTCATCGTCGGCCCCAACGGCTCGGGCAAGTCGAACATCACCGACGCCGTGCTGTGGGTCCTCGGCGAACAGTCGGCGAAGTCGCTTCGCGGAACTGCCATGGAAGACGTCATCTTCGCTGGATCCTCGGCACGGCAGGCCGTAGGCGTTGCCGAAGTCGACCTCGTGCTTGACAACGCGGACTCGACGCTTCCGCTCGAATTCTCCGAGGTGACCATCACACGACGCATGTTCCGTAGCGGCGAGAGCGAGTACCTGGTCAACCAGTCGCCGTCGAGGCTCATGGACGTCCAAGAGCTCTTGCACGACTCGGGTCTCGGGCGTGACACACACTCGATCATCAGCCAGGGCCGCCTCGATGAGGTTCTGAACTCCCGGCCCGAGGATCGTCGGGCGCTCATCGAAGAAGCGGCTGGCGTCCTCAAGCACAAGAAACGCAAGGAGCGCGCGCTGCGCAGACTCGCAGGGATGGACGCATACCTCGAGCGCGCGCGCGACATCACGTCCGAGATCGAACGACAACTGCGGCCGCTTCAGCGTCAGGCGACGCGCGCGGCGGAGCACGCGGACCTGACAAGCGAGCTGCGCGACATCGACGTTGCGCTCGCGGTCGACGAACTCCGCGGCCTACAGGAGGCGTGGGATTCTGTTGCCAAGCGGGAGAACGAAGCCGACGCGGATGTCGAACTCTCGCGCTACCGGCTCACCGAGAAGCAGCGCGAACTCGACAAGTTCCAGTCACTGCTCGAGGAGAAGGGCCTCTTCGTCGGCGATCTCTCGGAGCAGCGCCGACGCATGCAGACGATCCTCGGCAAACTCGATGCTGGACTCCTGCTGTTGGAGGAAAAGGGCAAGAACCTCATCGAGCGTCTCTCCGAGCTGCGGCAGAAGCTCTACCAAAGCGAGAGCCGTTCAGCGGCCCGTTCCTCGGAACTCGTACGACTCACGGATGAGCGCGTCACGACCGACGCGCTGATCAAGGCGCTGTACGGACAGCTCGGCGAACTCCGCAGGGAGACCGAAGCGGTCCGTAAGGCTCGCACGGCGGCCGACGAGGAGCTGTCTCGGATATCCACGAGCATCCGGCGCACGCGCAAGCAGGTCGAAGGCGAACGGCTAGAACTCAGCACCGCCGAGAAGGCGCTCTCGGCATCCCGTCTCGAAGAGGAGCTTCTCGCCGAGCGGGCCGAACAGGTGCGCGAGCAGCGTCAATCGGCGCAGGCGACCCTGTCGGCGCGACGCGCCCGCATCGAGCAGCACGAGACGACACTGGCGCGCACGAAACGCGAGATGGCGCTGGCAGATTCCGACGTCGACAAGCGCGTCCGCGTGCTCGACAGCCGGCGCAAGACGCTTGCGGAGCGTCGCGACAGCCTCGCAGCGGTCCGAGGGGAGGCGCGCGGGCTCGAGGAGGTGGACCGCGCTTTCGCCACGTCCTCCCCGGCGCTTGCGTGGGCGCTTGCCCACGAGAAGGAACTCGAGGGTCTGATCGGCACGCTCTCTGAGCGCATCAAGACGCCATCGGACCTCGAGCGCTTGACCGAGCGGGTCCTCGGCGCCGACCTCTTCGGGATACTCGTCAGCGACGAGCAGGCACTGTCACGCATCGCGGCCTCGATCGCCCAGCACGCTCCGGGCGACATCGCACTCATCCCGATCGAGGGCATGCGGACCCGTGGAGGCCAGAAGAACAGGGACACGAGTGGCTCTGTCGCCGAGCGGATCGAGTGCGACGAAGCCGCGCGTCCAGTCGTTGACGCTCTTCTTGGAGACGTCTTTGTGGCCGATTCGCTCGAGGAGGCACTGGGGCGCGCTGCGAGGGAAGAGCCCGGCAGACGCTACGTCACGCCCGAAGGAACCATCCTATGGCCATCGGGGAAGGTGACCGTTGGCGCGGTCGTGGACGACACGCCGGGCGTGCTGGCCCGCAAGCGTCGCATCAACGAGCTTGGCGATGAGGTCGCCGCGCTCACCGCTCGCGTCGGGGAGGCCGAGGCAGCGACAGCAGGAGCCGAGGAAGCGCTCAGCGCGGCGCAGCAGGACGCGCTCGACGTCTCGCAGAAGCTAGCTGCCCTGGCCGGCGGGGGTGACTCCTTGCGCGAGGAGGTCGGCCGTCTTGAGCAGCTCGTGACGACCCTCGATGCCGAAGCCGACCGCGTCGCGCACCGTATCGTCGAGATACACGAGCGGACTGCCAAGGACTCACCCCAGACCAAGACGCTCGCCGAGAAGATCCGCGACGCGGAAGCCGAGATCGAGGCCCTCGAGGATGATTCGGCAAAGGCGCGCCAAGCGCGAGACGCAAGATTCCGCGAGGAAGCGGCCACCAACGAACGTCTCTCGGCGTGTCAGATCGAGATAGCTGCGGTCTCCGAGCGAGAAGTGCACCTGAAGCGCCAGTTAACCTCGATCCGCTCCGAGTTGGCCGAGCTCGAGGAGACCGTTCGAGCGTCGCGCGAAACGGCCGACGCCCTCGAGCTGCTGCGCGACCGTATCGAGCCCGTGCATGACATGTACACCGCGCTCAAGGAACGAGCCGAGCACTGGGCAGAGAGACTGCGCGACCGAGCGAGGTTCGAGGCGGCGGACTCAGAGTCACTCCGCTCGACGATCCACGCCGCACAGGAGGCGGCCAGAGACGCCCAAGCCGAGGTCGATTTGAAGCTGGCATCAGCCGGTGACGTCCGAGTGGAGAAGGGGCAACTTGAGATCCAGGTGAACACAGCGGTGCGACGCATCGTCGAGGAACTTGGCGTGCCTGTCGAGCGGGCCCTGGAGAGCGCGCCGATCGAGGACCGGGAATCGACACTCGAGCGCGCGCACCGACTGCGCAAGCGGCTCGCCAATCTGGGCCCGGTGAACCCGATCGCCAAGGAGGAGTACGACGCCCTCGCCTCGCGCCGGGAGTTCATGCTCGAGCAGCTCGAGGACCTCGAGGCGAGCCGAAAGGCCCTCCACAAGATCCTTGCGGCGATCGACCGCAAGATCCGGGAGCGTTTTCTGGAGACGTTCGAGCACGTCGACGCGTACTTTCAAGAGACGTTCGCCTTGCTGTTCCCCGGGGGCACGGCCCAGCTATCCCTCACCGAGCCCGACGACCCGGAGACGACAGGCGTCGAAGTCGTCGCTCAGCCGCGGGGCAAGAAGCTCTCGAAGCTCTCCCTCATGTCCGGGGGTGAGAAGTCGCTGACCGCGCTGGCGCTCCTGTTCGCGGTGTACCGGACTCGTCCGTGCCCCTTCTACATTCTCGACGAGGTCGAAGCGGCGCTGGACGACGTCAACCTTCGTCGGTTCATCGCCTTCGTCGACAGCATGCGCTCTGAGACGCAGTTCATCATCATCACCCACCAGCGCCGCACGATGGAGATGGCAGACGTCCTGTACGGCGTTTCAATGCAGGCCGACGGCGTAACGAAGATGGTCAGCGAGAGACTCGAGCGCGCCGCCAAGAATGCTGAAGAAGCCGATGAACACGCCGTGGTATAGACGGCTCACCGAGGGGCTCTCGAAGAGTCGCGAGCAGCTCGGCGGACAACTGAATGTGCTCCTGAGGCGGGGACCGAATCTCGATGAGGAGTTCTGGGCCGACCTTGAGGACACGCTCGTCTCTTCTGACATGGGCGTGACCGCCACCACCGAGATCGTCGCGGGGCTGCGCGACAGCGCAGCGCGAAGGGCCCTTCCGGACGCCGCAGCGGTCCTCGACGAACTCGTCGCTCAGATCGCTTCCGAGTTCCCGCCGGGTGGCGCGGATGCTCTCGATGAGTACCCGGTCACCGTGCTCGTCGTCGGCGTGAACGGAACCGGGAAGACCACCACGGTAGGCAAGCTCGCGAAACAAGCGAGCGACGCCGGGCGGAAGGTGCTGTTGGGTTCCGCGGACACCTACAGGGCCGCCGCCGCCGAACAACTCGACATCTGGGCCGAACGAGCGGGCGTTCCCGTGGTGCGGAGAGAGCGTGGGGCAGACCCGGCCGCCGTTGCGTTCGACACGGTTGCCAAGGCCGAAGCCGATGGCGTGGACGTCGCTCTGATAGACACCGCGGGGAGATTGCACACGTCACCCGATCTCATGCGTGAGCTGCAGAAGGTCGAGAAGGTCACCCAGAGCCGCAGCAAGATCCCTGTTCTGACCCTACTGGTCATGGACGCGACCACGGGCCAGAACGGCCTTGTCCAGGCCCGCGAGTTCGATTCCGCACTTCACGTCGATGCAATCGCTCTCACCAAGCTGGACGGAACGGCCAAAGGCGGGATCGCGGTCGCCATCGCGCGCGATCTCGGCATCCCTATCGCCCGTATCGGGGTAGGCGAGGGGATCGACGACCTTCGCCCCTTCGTTCCGCACGAATTCGCCGCCGCTCTCGTGCGCGGAGACTAGGTGGCGACCGAGTCCGCCGATGGGCGCCGCGGCGATCGACTCGCAGCGTGGCTGATCATTCCCCTCGCCGCGCTTCTGGTCGTCATTCTGGTCGTGTTCTACGGCCTATTCGACACGACCACTGTGGACGGCGATTCGATGGTCCCCACCCTGTTGTCCGCCGACAAGCTGCTCGTCACCAAGAGCTACTCACGTCCGATCAGAGACGACGTCGTCGTGATCCACCTGCTTGACGCCCAGGGGCGCCCGGATGACATCGTGAAGCGCGTCATCGGTGTGCCTGGCGACACGGTCGAGATACGAAACGACGTAGCCTGGGTGAATGGCTCACGGGAGGCGACGCATCCAGTGACCATCGACGCGTCGGCCGCAGACAGCTTCCCGCCGGTCACCGTGCCGGCGAGCACGATCTATGTCATGGGGGACAATCGGCCGGTATCTCTCGACAGCCGGTACCTCGGGTTCATCCCTCTGAGCGATGTCCAAGGCAGGGTCGAAGCGATCTTCGCACCGATCAATCGAATCAGAATCGTGCGCTAGGAGGACTTTGGATGTTCGACAATCTCACCGCTCGATTGCAGGCGGTGTTCTCGAACCTGACCGGCAAGGGCCGCCTCTCCGAGGCGGACGTGGATGCCGCCATGCGAGAGATCCGCATGGCCCTGCTCGAAGCGGATGTGAACTACAAGGTCGTCAAGGACTTTGTCGCGCGCGTCCGCGAGCGCGCCGTCGGTTCTGACGTGATGCACAGCCTCACACCCGGCCAGACGGTCATCAAGATCGTCCTCGACGAGCTGACTGCGCTCATGGGCAGCACGGAGAGCAAGCTGGTGCTGTCAGGACGAATCCCGAACGTGATCATGCTGGTGGGACTCCAAGGATCCGGGAAGACCACAGCGAGCGCCAAACTGGCGAACCTGCTCCGCAAGCAGGATCGCAGACCACTCATGGTGGCGGCCGACGTATACAGACCCGCCGCGATCGACCAGCTCGAGACCTTGGGGCGCGAGCTCGACATTCCGGTCTACCGGGGCGAAGGCACCGACGTGGTCGCGATCGCACGGGTGGGCATCAAGTACGCGATCGACAACCTGCGCGACGTGGTCATCATCGACACGGCAGGCCGACTTCACATCGATGACAAGATGATGCTCGAGGCCGCACAGGTGCGAGATGCGGTCCGCCCGGACCAGATTCTCCTGGTTGTCGACGCGATGACCGGCCAGGACGCAGTCAACGTCGCGAACGCCTTCGCTGAGAAGGTAGACTTCGACGGCATCATCATGACCAAGCTCGACGGTGACGCACGGGGAGGCGCTGCGCTCTCCGTCAAGCAGGCGACAGGCAAGCCGATCAAGTTCGCGGGTGTGGGGGAGAAGCTCGACGCTCTGGAACCCTTCTACCCCGACCGTATGGCCAAGCGCATCCTCGGCATGGGCGATGTCGTTTCGCTCATCGAGAAGGCGCAGGAAGTGGGCGCTGCGGAACTCGACGAGGAGGCGGAGGAGCGGCTCCGCAAGGCCGAGTTCACGCTCGAGGACTTCTTGGTGCAGATCAAGCAGGTGCGCAAGATGGGCGGGATCGGCAGCATCCTGTCCTCCCTGCCCGGTGCCGCCAAGCTCAAGGGCCTGACGGGTCAAGTGGACGAAGGCCGGCTCGATACGATCGAGGCCATCATCTTCTCCATGACGGCCAAGGAGCGGCGCAAGCCTCAGATCATCAATGGCGCCCGGCGCGCACGGATTGCCGCTGGCGCGGGCGTCCACGTCTCCGACGTAAACCAGCTTCTCAAGCAGTTCACCGAGACGCGCAAGCTCATGAAGCAGATGCAGGCTCAAGGGGGGAAGGGACGACGTCGCGGACTGAAGTTCCCGCCGGGTATGAGTCCCTTCTAGGGTCGCGTGAGCTCAGGTGTTCGCATCTGGCGGGCGTGCGACCGGGCGCAAGCACACGTCTCCGGGCGTTTTGACCGGTTACCAGCGATGTCGTATCATTACCAATCGTTTTGCTCAGCCCGTGGCCGGCGCCGTCGGCCACTCACTCGGAGGTGACCCTGGTGGCAGTTAAGATCCGTCTTGCGCGTACCGGTGCGAAGAAGGCGCCGTTCTACCGCGTTGTCGTCGCCGACTCTCGCGCGCGGCGCGATGGCCGGTTCATCGAGATCCTCGGCCGCTACAATCCGCGCATGCAGCCGAGCGTGGTCGAGCTCGACGTCGAGAAGACTCGCGAGTGGGTGAGCAAGGGCGCGCAGATGAGTGAGACGGTCGAGAAGCTGCTTGCCATCGCCGAAGGCACCAAGGAAGCGCCCGAGGTCGAGACCAAGACATCCAAGAAGGCTGCCGCCAAAGCAGACGCCGAGGCCAGGGCCGCTGAAGCCGCAGCTGAGACACCCGAGACTCCTGCAGCTGAGGTCTCGGAGCGTGTCGCCGAAGCTGACGCCTCAGTCGACGTAGCTGTTGAAGAGGCTCCTGTAGTGAACGCAGAAGTCGAAGCGCCCACGGCCGAAGAGAGTTCCGCAGAGTCAGTCGAGCCAGCCGAGGCCGCTGAAGCCCCCGAGAGCGAGTAGGCCCCCATGGTCGGCAAAGGCGACATGGAGGGGCTCGTTCGCTACCTGGTGACGTCGCTCGTTGATGCCCCCGACAAGGTCAGTGTGATGACCCGCCAGGACGGGACGCTCACGGTCTATGAGGTCGAGCTTGACCCGGATGATGTCGGCAAGGTCATCGGCCGCAAGGGACGCGTCATCAAGGCGATCCGCACTGTGGTTCGTGCTGCCGGCGGGGCCGAGGGTGCTCACGCCGACGTGGAGGTCCTCGGCTAGGGCGATGGAAGCCGCGCCGTTCACGGCGGTGGCACGGGCCGTCAGGACCCACGGGGTCGCGGGCGAGCTGTCGTGCACGCCCCTTGAAGGACCGCTTGACGAGCTTCCGCTCGGCCTCGAGCTCTGGTTCGTGCCGCCACCGGGCGCCCCCTTCGCAGCCAAGCTCGAAAGCGTGCGGCCGGGACCCAAAGGCATGCTCCTCAAGGTGAGCGGCGTCGACAGCGTCGAACGGGCGCGAGACCTGACCTCGACGCTGCTTCTGGCGAAGACGAGTGACTTGCCCGAGGACTGGCTCGAACCTCGGGAGCCAGATCCAGTCGGATTGACCGTCACGGACGAAGGCCGCGGCCTTCTCGGTGTCGTCACGGATGTGATCGTCACGGGTGCAAACGACGTATGGGTCGTCCAGGGGGAGCAGTTCGGCGAGGTCCTCGTACCTGCGATCACCGACGTGATCATCAGCATTGACGACGTGGCCCGCAGCGCGACCATCAGGCTGCTACCGGGATTGATCGACGAGGACTGAGCGGTGCGTATCGACATCATCACGCTGTTTCCCGAGATGTTCGGCGGACCGCTCGGCGCATCCATGATCGGCCGAGCCATCGAACGCGACCTGCTGGATGTGCACCTGCACGACCTGAGGCATTGGACGCACGACAAGCACCGCACGGTTGACGACTACCCTTTCGGCGGCGGGCCCGGCATGGTCATGAAGCCGGAGCCGCTCTTCGAGGCGGTCGAAGCGGTGCAGGCACTTGTGGGGGAGCCCGCGTTCGCGGTCTTTCTCAGTCCCGCGGGGCGGGTCTTCGACCAGGGTCTGGCCCGGGAGCTCTCAGAGAAGCCGCGCGTTCTCCTGGTCTGCGGGCGCTACGAGGGTTTCGACGAACGCACGTTGGCGCTGGCTGACCTTGAGCTCTCCATCGGCGACTACGTCCTGACGGGCGGAGAGTTCCCCGCACTCGTCGTGATCGACGCCGCAGCCAGACTCCTGCCAGGGGTCCTGGGAGGGGAGACCTCGGCCGCCGAGGAGTCCTTCTCAGAGGGGCTTCTCGAGTATCCGCAGTACACGCGCCCGCAGGTGTATCGTGGCATGGAAATCCCTGAAGTCCTCGCGTCCGGCGATCACGGCCGGATTGCAGCTTGGCGGCGCGATCAGTCCCTGCGACGTACGGCACGTGTCCGCCCTGAGCTCCTTCGTCACGCGCGTCTGAGCAAAGAAGAGCGGCGGACCGTAGAAGAATGGATAGCCCTGGATGAGGGCGCCCAACGGAAGGACCATGAATGACTGACCCCGAGATCCCGGCTGGCTCGAGCGGAGACGCAAGGGCCACAGACCTCGGACCGACAGCGGCAGGCGCAAGCGAGACTGCACGGCCGAATGACGGCGCTCGGCCGGCGCCCGCGCGCAGGAGCCAGGAAACGACCACGGTTCGCTGGCTCATCGAGACCGCGCTCCTGGTCGGTCTTGCGTTCCTCCTTGCCCAGGGCATCAAGACCTTCATCGTCCAGCCCTACATCATTCCGACCGGGTCGATGATCCCCACCATCGAGCTTCGCGACAGGATCCTCGCCGAGAAGATCTCGTACCGGTTCCGGGACCCGAAGCCTAGAGAGATCGTCGTGTTCAACGACCCCACGGGACAGCATCCCAAGCTGATCAAGCGAGTCATCGCCGTGGGTGGACAGACAGTCGACATCCGCGACGGCAAGGTATACGTCGATGACAAACTCCTCGCAGAACCGTACGTGCACGGGAAGGTGACCGAGCCAGGGACCGTCCCGATGCCCATCACGATCCCGGTCGGCTATGTCTGGCTCATGGGAGACAACCGGCCCAATAGTGGCGACGCCAGGTTCTTCGGCCCGCAACCCGTCAGTGCCATCGACGGGCGGGCGTTCTTCACCTACTGGCCCCCCAATCGCTTCGGAGCGCTCCGATAAGGGAACTTCAGCGCCGATGCATCGCGTTGCCTCGGCTCGCGGCGCTGCGCTATACTACGCGTTCGTGCCCCGGTCCAAGCGGGCAGCAGTGACCCCTCGAGGAACAGGGATCCTTTAGCATGGACATCATCCGCGCCATCGAGCAGCAGCAGATCCGCGACGACCTGCCCGCCTTCCAGGTCGGCGACACGGTCAAGGTTCACTACAAGATCATCGAAGGTAACCGCGAGCGTACGCAGGTCTTCCAAGGAGTCGCGATCCGTCGCCACGGATCGGGCAACCGAGAGACCTTCACCGTTCGCAAGGTATCGTTCGGCGTGGGCGTGGAGCGCACGTTCCCCGTTCATTCGCCCAAGATCGAAAAGGTCGAGATCGTCAGTCGCAGCAAGGTGCGCCGCGCGAAGCTGTACTTCCTGCGCGACAAGGTCGGCAAGGCCGCTCGCCTCAAAGAAGCCCAGTTCTAGACGAGAACGTTCGAGACAGAAGACAGGCCACCTTGTGGGCCACAACCGTCACCTTCAAGCGAGACATGCCTGTGTCTCGCTTGTTTGATTGAGAAGCGATGGCCGTCCGAGGCGAGAGTACTGAGGAGATTCGCCAGCTTCTCGCTATGACCCCCACGTCACGCCTTTCGGCCCTCCTTGCGACGTACGCCGAAGACCCGCGCGCCGGGGTGCAAAGCGCGGTTGCCTCTGGGCGCGCTCGACTCGAGCGTCAGCGCCTGGAGCGCTCCCGACTCACAGCGCTCTATCGGCTCGAATCGCAGCTGAGGCGCAACGGTTGTCAGGTCGTTGCCGGAGTGGATGAAGTTGGACGCGGCGCACTCGCGGGTCCGTTGACAGCAGCTGCCGTCATTCTTCCATCATCGCCCCGCATCGAAGGCTTGAACGATTCCAAGAAGCTGACGCCCGAGCGCCGCGAAGAACTCGCCGAGCGCGTGCACTGTGTCGCGCTGCGCGTGAGCGTGGCACACGTGCCGGCCCGCGAGATAGATGCGATCGGCATCGGGAACGCCGTTCGGCAGGCGATGATCCTGGCGCTCCAGGACCTTGGCGTCCAACCCGACCACGTCCTCGTCGATGGGCTTCCCGTGAGGATAGCCGCGCAGGAGACGGCGGTCGTCAGGGGCGACAGCTCGGTGGCGGCTATCGCCGCAGCCTCGATCGTGGCAAAGGTCTCGCGGGACGCGCTTATGCGGTCTCTCGCCGATGAGTACCCCGAATACCGGTTCGACGTGAACAAAGGGTACGGAACGAGCGAACACATGCAGGCCATCGGCCAGAGCGGCCTGTCCGCGGTGCACCGGCGCTCGTTCGGACCCTGCGGCGGCACGATGCACCTGTTCTGACGACCGTCCTCGCACCTCGACCCACAGTACGCAGGGTCAACTCTCGTTAAGCCCCTGTTTCAGGGTCTCTGCCAACCTGCGATCAGGAGGTGGGAACATGGCCGAAAGAACCACGGGACAGCGGGGTGAGGACGCAGCGGCGACGTACCTGGAGCGCGCGGGGTTCACGATCGTCGAGCGGAACTGGCGCTCCAAGGCCGGAGAGATCGACATCGTCGCGCTTGACGGTGAGACCCTTGTACTCTGCGAGGTCAAGACGCGACGCACGGTGTCGAAAGGATCGCCAGAGGACGCAGTGACCCCCACGAAGCAACGCCGTATCACACGACTCGCTGAGGCCTATCTCCAGCAGGCAGGTATCGAGCCGGTCGCGGTTCGCTTCGATGTCGTGTCGATCCTCGTGCTCGCCGAAGATCGCGCACTCCTTCGTCACCACAGAGCAGCGTTCGCAGTGGAGTAGGGAGTGGGTGCGCACTACACGGTACGCACATCGACGATCCTCGGAGTCGAGGCTCTGCCCGTTGATGTCGAGGTCGACGTGAGCGCCGGGTTGCCTTCCTTCTCGATTGTGGGGCTTCCCGACGCGGCGGTTCAGGAGGCCAGGGAACGGGTCCGTGCTGCGGTCAAGGCCTCCGGCTTCGAGTTCCCCGGAGCGCGAGTGGTCGTCAATCTCGCTCCGGGGCCTCTCCGTAAGCACGGAACCGGTTTCGACGTGCCGATCGCGGCTGCTCTTCTCGCGGCGACGAGCCAGATTCCGCGAGCGCGCCTCGAGGGCGCTGCGATCGTCGGCGAACTCTCGCTCGACGGCACGGTTCGCGCGGTTCCCGGCATGCTCGCCCATGCGCTCGAGGCGAGGGCCCACGGCATCCTCTACGGACCGCCGGAAGCTGATGGGGCCGCTGCCCTCGAGGGACTCGAGTACCGCCCCTTGAGGCGCCTTCGAGACCTTCGGGATCCGGTCGCTACCCTCAGTCCCCTCGGTCCCCCTGCCGCGAACCGGGGCGTCCGCGGTACGGACGATCTCGCTGAGGTATTCGGCCAGGAACTCGCGAAACGGGCACTCGAGATCGCTGCTGCCGGCGGGCACAACATGCTCATGGTAGGCCCACCCGGCTCCGGGAAGACGATGCTGGCGCGCCGCCTCGCCGGCATCCTCCCGCCACTCGAGGCCGATGAGAAGCTCAGCACGGCGCTTGTCCACTCGGTGGCCGGCCTCGACGATTCCGCCGCGCTGGCAGGTGTGCGGCCGTTTCGCGCGCCCCATCATTCCTGCTCGATCGCTGGTCTCATCGGCGGCGGCAGCCCCCCTCATCCAGGAGAGGTCAGTCTCGCGCACAACGGAGTCCTCTTCCTCGATGAAATGCCCGAGTTCGGCCCCGCCGCGCTGCAGGCACTTAGACAGCCGCTCGAGGACGGGCGCGTGGTCCTCGTACGCGCCGATGGGCGGGTCCGGTTTCCCGCTCGGATCGCACTTGTCGGAGCGGCGAATCCCTGCCCGTGCGGGTTCTTCGGCGATCCCGAACGGGCATGTTCCTGCCCGCCCGCATTGATCGTCCGGTACCAGGGAAGGATCGGTGGCCCGCTCCTCGACCGCATTGACATGTACGTGCGCGTCGAGCGAGTCGCCCCTGGGCGAATCCTGAGTGGCATCTCGGGAGAACCGAGCGACACCGTGCGCGAGCGTGTCGTCCGAGCCCGGGAAGCGGCGCTGGCGCGTGGCTCACGTTCAAATGCCCAGCTCTCCGGCACCTCGCTCTTCTCTGCCTGTCGGCTATCGGCGAAAGCGCGAGCGACAGTCGAGAGCCACGCACATATGCACCACCTCTCGGGACGCGGGATCACTAGGCTTCTGCGTGTTGCGCGATCCGTCGCGGACCTCGAGGCGTCGAAGCGCGTCACGGCCGAGCACGTGGACGAGGCGTCAGGCTTTCGGATGGAGACGGGGGGTGTCGCCTACGTCGGCAGCGTGCATTGAAAGGTTCGAGCTTAGACTCGACGAGTCCTGCTTCCCTGAACAGCTTGCACGAACGCCAGACCCCCCGAAGGTGCTCTACGGCCTCGGGGACGCATCGGCCCTCGTATCGGGTCTGGCAGTGATCGGGGCACGCAAGTCCACGCCGTACGGACGTGCCGCAGCTCGTCTTTTCGGCGGATGGGCTGCGAGCAAGGGAGCCGTGATCATCTCGGGCGCCGCCGTCGGGTGCGACCAGGCGGCCCAACGGGCAGCACTGGCTGCCGGCGGGCGGACGGTGGCCGTGCTGGGGTGCGGGGCCGACGTCGACTACCCGCGTGGTGCCTCGGAGTTCCTTGACGGGCTGCGCGGGGGTTGCGGCGGATGCGTCGTATCGGAGTTGCCGTGGGGCGCCCCACCTACCCGTTGGGCCTTTGCGCGACGCAACCGCATCATCGCCGGCCTGGCGGCGGCCGTGCTCGTCGTTGAGGCTTCGCTGCCGAGCGGCACGTTCTCGACTGCGGACTTCGCGCTCGATGCCGGACGCCCTGTCCTGGTGGTCCCGGGCTCGATCTTCGCACCGGAATGCCGAGGATCGAACCGGCTCCTCAGACAAGGGGCTACGCCAGTCATTGATGTCTCCGACCTCGCATCGGAACTCGGCTGGATCGAGGACTTGGCTCCCGCGGCATCAGCGGTCAGTGAGGGGTTCGACGCCGTGCTCAGCGCGCTGAGAACGAACCCGATGCGTCCCGACGACGTCGCGCGGGATCTCGGCTTGAGCATCGTAGATGTCGCGCGACGAATCGGCGCGCTCGAATCGAAAGGACTAATCGCCCGCTACCCCGACGGCCGCTACGGCTTCTGCTGAGCGGAGAGCCGGTCGGTCTGGCATTACAATCGAGCCAGTCGGCTGCCGCTCGTCGGGACGTGAGCTTTGACACAGCCTCAGAACGCGCACACCTATAGCCGCTCAGACGGCTCATCTCGCGCACGGCGCAGCTCCGTGACGGTGATTGGAGGCGGTCTGGCCGGCGCCGAAGCAGCTTGGCAGTTGGCCGTCCGCGACGTCCCGGTGACGCTGCTCGAGATGCGCCCAGGGACGACCTCGCCCGCCCATCGCACGGGCGCCTTGGCCGAGCTCGTGTGTTCGAACTCGCTCAAAGGTACCGACCCCGCGACCGCAGCTGGCCTGCTCAAGCATGAACTCGAGTCGATGGGCAGCCTCGTTCTCGCAGGGGCGCGACTGACCAGCGTCCCGGCCGGCACCGCGCTCGCGGTGGACAGGGCACGCTTCTCCGCCATGATCACGGACACCATCGAGAACCGGCTCCCCGTGAACGTCGTGCGTGCGGAGGCCACCTCCATCCCAGCCGGCCCCGTCATCATCGCCACGGGTCCTCTCACGAGCCCGGGTCTCGAACCCGCCCTCGCGAGTCTGCTCGGTTCGGACGGACTTGCGTTCTACGATGCAGCCGCGCCGATCGTCGACGCCGAGAGTATCGACCGACGAATGGTGTTCGAGGCGTCGCGGTATGACCGGGGAGCTGGTGCCGACTACCTCAACGCACCCATGACTCGAGAGGAGTACGAGACCTTCGTCGGCGCGCTCGTCAAAGCCTCCAGCGCGGAGGCACATGACTTCGAACGCCGTGATCTCTTCGCGGCGTGCCAGCCGGTAGAGGAGACAGCGCGCACGGGTGTCGACGCCTTGCGCTTCGGACCGCTCAAGCCGGTGGGTCTGACCGATCCGCGCACGGGCGGTCGACCGTGGGCCGTCGTACAGCTACGTTCTGAGAATCTCGCAAGGACCGCATACAACCTCGTCGGATTCCAGACCAACCTCACCTTTCCCGAACAACAGCGGGTCTTCCGAATGATCCCAGGGTTGGCGGGCGCGGAATTCGTGCGCTTCGGCGTCATGCATCGCAACACGTTCATCGACGCTCCTCGGTTGCTCGACAACACGCTCGCCCTGCGGCATGACCGCCGCATCCGCCTCGCGGGGCAGATCACGGGAACCGAGGGGTATCTCGAGGCGGCGGCCTCCGGACTCCTGGCCGCGCTCAACACGTTCGCCGACCTCGAGTCCTTACCACCCTTCCGCCTGCCGGTCGAGACTGCGTTGGGCTCGCTCATCGCGTACGCCACCAACCCCGATACTGCGGACTACCAACCGATGCATGTGAACTTCGGCCTCCTGCCTTCGCTTGCGCAACCGGAACGGGGAAAGCGCGCTCGCTACGCTGCGTACTCCACGCGGGCCCAGTGCACGCTTGCTCAAACACTCGCAACTCGCGCGGACCTGCACTTCGACACCGCGCGAAGGGCCGCGGGCCGCCTGCCTGCGGAGATACAGGACGTCGCCCATGGATGAGGGCGACATGCTGCCCTCCGAGTTCGGGTCCGACGGCCTGGAACCCTCCGTGCCGGCCACGTCCGATCCGGTCGCTCAGGGAGCTGCAGTCCTCGTCGATCGGTTCATCGCGCATCTCGAGGTAGAGCGGGGGCTGTCGCCGAACACCGTCAGGGCGTATGCCGCCGACCTGGCGCGGTACCTCGAATGGAGCGGGCGTGCCGGCTTCGACCCTCTTCGCTTGAGCCATCGCCAGCTTCGTGGATACTTGGCCGAACTCGACCGCGCCCGCTACGCGAGACGCACCATCGCACGCCGGCTCGCTGCCGTCCGCTCGTTCTTCGCTTACCTCGTCACCGAGGGAGTCGTCGAATCGGACCCCTCTACGGTGCTGAGCGCGCCGAAGCAGCAGCGTCGACTGCCCAGGGTCGTCTCCGACGACGCTCTCACGGCGCTCCTTGATGCTCCGGATCGCTCGACTCCTGCCGGACTCAGGGATGCGGCGCTGCTCGAGCTGCTCTATGCCACCGGTATGCGCGTGAGCGAGCTCACCGGCTTGACGATGTCCTCGGTCGATCTCGGACAAGGGCAGGTGGTCGTGCTCGGCAAGGGATCCAAGGAGCGGATCCTTCCCATTCACCCCAGGGCGGCCACCCTGCTTCGCGCTTACGCGACCGAGGCGCGTCCTCGGCTCGCACGGCCCGACTCGCCGAGCGCGTTGTTCCTCTCCACCCGTGGAAGGGCACTCTCGCCCGAGGCCGTTCGGCGCGTCATCAACCGTCAGTTGCAAGCTGCGGGCAGCTCCGCGCACGTCTCTCCGCACGCACTGCGACACACCTTCGCCACCCACCTCGTGGAGGCCGGAGCAGACCTGCGCACGGTCCAGGAGCTGCTCGGTCACATTGCGCTGTCTACCACGCAGATATACACTCACGTGAGCATGAAACGGCTTCAGGAGGTGCATCGAAACGCACATCCGAGAGGCTGACGGGGCGATAGGGGCCACTGGATGAGATCTGACCCACGGACGGACGTGTCCGCCCTCTGGGCCCGCTACAAAGAAGATGGCGACCCCCACGCCCGAGAAGAGCTCATCCTCAACTACTCTCCTCTTGTGAAGTATGTTGCCGGACGTGTCTCGTCCGGCCTCCCTCAGACGGTCGAGACCGCCGACCTCATCAGCTACGGGCTCTTCGGGCTCATCGATGCCATCGAGAAGTTCGACCTCGAGCGCAACATCAAGTTCGAGACGTACGCCATCGCACGTATCAAGGGCGCGATCATCGACGAGCTGCGCGCCCTGGACTGGGTGCCGCGCTCGGTCCGATCTCGTGCCCGGGAGATCGAGGCGGCCTACGTCAAGCTCGAGAACAGCCTGAGGCGCGTGCCAACGGACGCCGAAGTCGCCGCCGAGATGGGCATCACCCCCAAGGAGCTCCAGGACATCTTCACCAAGCTCTCGTACACCTCCGTTGTCTCGTTCGAAGAGCTGTGGATGGGCGGCGAGAAGGACGAGCACCAAGACGCCATCTCGACGATCAAGGATGAGACCGCCGAAGACCCGGTCGCGATCTTCGAGAGCGCGGAAATCAAGGAGATCCTGGCCGACGCGATCGAGAAACTCCCCGAGCGCGAGAAGATCGTCATTGCGCTGTACTACTACGAGGGCCTTACGCTCAAGGAGATCGGACAGGTCCTCGGCGTGACCGAGTCCAGGGTGAGCCAGCTGCACACGAAGGCCGTCCTTCGCCTCCGCGCCAAACTGCACGCGGCTCAGGGATTCGGCTCCTAGGCAGGCATGCCGAGCGCTGATAGCGCTCTGGCAGCCGTGCGTGACCTCTGGTACACTCTCACGGCTCTTACCACGCACGCCCGCAGACCTCTGCGCTGGTGCCGCTCTCATTGACCGGAGACGGTGGCGCATCCACGAGGGATGAAGCGGGCGGAGGATGAACCGAACTGGGAGGTTTCGCTATGCCGGTCGTTTCCATGAAGGCCCTGCTAGAGGCAGGTGTCCACTTCGGCCACCAGACGCGTCGGTGGAATCCGAAGATGAAGCCCTACATCTTCACTGAGCGCAACGGGATCTACATCCTTGACCTGCAGCGCACGCTCAGGGAGATCGAACACGCGTACACCTTCGTCCGCTCTCTCGCGGGCCGCGGCGGGCAGGTCCTGTTCGTCGGAACCAAGAAGCAGGCGCAGGAGCCGATGCGGACGGAAGCCGAGCGTGCCGGCATGCCGTATGTCAACCAGCGCTGGCTTGGCGGCATGCTTACCAACTTCGTGACGATGCGCAAGCGCATCGACCGTCTCACGCAACTCGAGACGATGGAGACCGACGGCCGCATGGCCGCACTCCCCAAGAAGGAACAGCTCAAGCTGCGTGGCGAGATGGAGAAGCTCGAGAAGAACCTCTCGGGTGTCCGCGACATGCGCGAGCTCCCGGGTGCGATCTTCGTCGTCGACACGAAGCGCGAGCTCATCGCCGTTGCCGAGGCCCGCAGACTCAAGATCCCGATCATCGGACTCGTCGACACGAACGCCGATCCCGACGAGGTCGACTACGTGATCCCCGCCAACGACGACGCTATCCGTTCCGTCGCGCTCATGGCCCGAGTCATTGCGGACGCCGTCATAGAGGGCAACGAGGGGCGCCAGGGAACAGCCGGTCCGGGCGTCGAGCCTTCCACGGCGGGTGTGCCGATCGTAGGCGTGGCCGAAGAGGTGACCGCGCCCGAGCCGCAGGTGGCACCCGAGCCTGCGGCCGCGGCCGGCGATGCCCAGCAGGGGGACGAGGTGGCCGCTGAGATAGCGCCGACAGAACTCCCCGCGCCCGAGGAACTCGCCGAAACAGGCGTTCCCGAGACGCTCGAAGTCGAGGAAAGCGCCGCACCCGAGGCCTAGGTGCGCTCGGAAGGGTAAGCATCTCTCGGCGGGCACGTTCCGCCCGATGATACGGACACCACTCGATCGCGAGGAGGCGTGGTTTTGATGGAGATTTCTGCCAAGATGGTCAAGGACCTGCGCGCGTGCACCGGCGCGGGGATGATGGACTGCAAGAAGGCTCTCGCTGATGCCGAAGGCGACATGGACCAGGCAGTCGACATTCTTCGGATGCGTGGGCTGGCCGCGCTGGCCAAGAAGGCCGGCCGCGCTACGAACGAGGGTGTCGTTGCCGCGTTCGTTTCCGAATACGCCGCCCTCGGCGCGCTCATCGAGGTCAACTGCGAGACCGACTTCGTCGCTCGGAACGCGGAGTTCATGACGTTCGCCAACGCACTAGCCGAGCAGGTCGCGATCGACGCTCCGGACGGAATCACTGAGGGCGACGCGCCGCTGATGGCGCAACAGTACAAGCGGAACCCGACGCTCACCGTCGAGCACGCGCTGGGCGAGGTCGTTTCCAAACTCGGCGAGAACATGACGATCTCGCGATTCGTGCGCCTCGAAGTCATGGGCAACGGCGCGCTCGGCAGCTACATCCATGCCGGCGGGCGCATCGGGGTGCTGGTCGAGGTCTCCTTCGAGAAGTCGGATACGGCCGAGAACGACGCGCTCAAGACGTTCATCAGAGACGTCGCCATGCACGTGGCGGCGGCGGCACCGTCTTTCGTCACGCGTGAGGAAGCGCCCGCCGACGTCGTGGAGCACGAGCTGGCGATTTACCGCGCTCAGGCCGCCGAAAGCGGCAAGCCCGAGCAGATCCAGCAGAAGATGGCCGAGGGTCGGCTTGAGAAGTACTACAAGGAAGCCACCCTTCTCGAGCAACCCTATGTGAAGAACCCCGACATCAGCGTCGCGCGGTACGCCGCGGACACCGGCACGGCGCTCGGTGACACGCTGACGATCGTCGGCTTCGAGCGCTTCGTCCTCGGCCAGTCGGGCGAGGGTGCTGCCTAGCCGAACAGGCCGAATGCCCTCGCCACGCCGCAGCCACAGCTCGCCTACACGTCAGGCCGGTCCCTCACGGAGCGGCCTGACTGCGTTATCCTGTGCGAAGCACCGCGCATCGAATCGGCGCAACCGATGAGGAGGACCCGTTGGGGGAGTTCCGCTTCAAGAGAGTCCTTCTGAAGTTGTCCGGCGAAGCGCTCATGGGCAACGTCGGCTACGGGATCGACCCCGAGGTGCTCAGATCCCTCGCTGAACAGATCAAGAGCGTGCAGAGCCGTGGCTGCGAGATTGCCATCGTGGTCGGGGGCGGGAACATCTTCCGTGGACTTGCCGCGGCGTCCAAGGGCATGGATCGGGCGCAGGGCGACTTCATCGGCATGCTTGCGACCGTCATGAACTCGCTCGCGCTTCAGGAGGCGCTGGAGCGAATCGGCGTGTTCACACGTGTCATGTCGGCGATCCAGATGCAGGCAGTCGCCGAACCCTACATCCGCAGGCGTGCCATCAGGCACCTCGAGAAGGGGCGCGTCGTCATCTTCGCCGCGGGAACGGGCAATCCGTACTTCACGACCGACACGACCGCATCTCTTCGGGCGCTGGAGATCGGCGCGGAGTGCATTATGAAGGCCACCAAGGTGGACGGCGTCTACGATTCGGATCCCGAGATCAACCCGAACGCTGTCAAGTTCGACGAGCTTCGCTACATCGAGGTACTCAACCTCGGGCTACAAGTCATGGACAGCACCGCGATATCGCTTGCCATGGACAACGGGCTGCCCATCATCGTGTTCAACTTGAATCGCGAGGGTAACATCGAGCGTGTGCTTCTCGGCGAGGCCGTAGGAACCATAGTCAGAGGAGACGACCGGTGACGAACGACATCATCAAGGAAGCCGACGACCACATGGCCAAGTCAGTGACCGCCTTGGCGCACGAGTTCTCGACCGTGCGCACAGGAAGGGCGTCCGGCGCCATCCTCGAGAAGATACAGATCGAATACTACGGCACGCCCACTCCGCTCCTGCAGATCGCAGGCGTGAGTTCACCCGAGCCGCAGCTGCTCGTCATCAGCCCGTACGACCGCAGCGCCATGAGCGCCATCGAGAAGGCGATACTCGCTTCGGACCTGGGTCTCAATCCGAGCAACGACGGCCAGGTCATCCGTCTGCCGTTTCCGCCGCTCACCGAGGAGCGCAGGCGCGATCTCGTGAAGCTGGTCAAGCACTACGCCGAGGAGGCCCGCGTGGCGGTGCGCAACATCCGCCGCGACGCCAACGAGCGCCTGAAGCACGCCGAGAAGGACGCCCAGATCAGCCAGGATGATCTCCGCCGCGCCGAGACCGAGATACAGAAGATCACGGACGCCCGCATCAAGGAGATCGACGAAGCGATGAAGCGCAAGGAAGCCGAGATCCTGGAGGTCTGAGGGGACGTGTCCCCGACCGAGCGCTCGCTTCGCGAGCACTTCACATCCAAGCGAGCCGCACCGCTTCTAGCCGAACTCGACCTCGTGCGCGTCCCGCGCCACGTCGCCATCATCATGGACGGCAACGGCCGCTGGGCCTCGAAGCGCGGCCTGCCGCGGCTCGCGGGCCATCGGGCGGGAGCGAAGGCGGTTCGCGAGGCTATCGCCGCGGCCATCGAACTCGGCATCGACTACCTCACTATCTACTCGTTCTCCTCCGAAAACTGGGCGCGTCCTTCGGACGAGGTCTTTGGCCTCATGCGCCTCTTCGTGGAAGTCCTCGAGCGCGAACTCGCGAATCTGGAGCGCATGCACGTGCGCGTCATCGTGATCGGTGATCTAGGCGCGGTGCCCGCCGATACAGCCGACGCGTTCAGGCGCTGCATCCAGCGCACGGCCCAAAACGACGGGCTCACTCTGGTGGTCGCGCTCAACTATGGCGGTCGTGCAGAGATCGTCAGCGCCGCCGTCTCGCTCGCCGAGGACGTGGCGGCCGGCCGCATCGTTGCGGCGGACATCGGCGAGGCTATGTTTGCCTCGCGACTTGCGACTCACGGCATCCCGGACCCTGACCTGGTCATCCGCACGAGTGGAGAGATGCGGGTCAGCAACTTCCTTCTCTGGCAGATCGCCTACTCGGAGTTCTGGATCACGTCCGTGCTTTGGCCGGCCTTCAACAGGACGGATCTCTTGAGAGCGGTCGTCGACTATCAGAAGCGCTCGCGGCGGTACGGAGGGCACTCATGAGCCCCGAAGTCCGCAAGCCCGCTGGCCTGTCTTCGCTCCTAATGAGGCTGGGTTCCGCGCTCGTCGTCGGCGCCGTCATGCTGGCGGTCGTGATCTGGGGCCGGACACTCGGGCTAGGTATCCTGCTCGGCGCCATCGCCGCTATCGCCTCGGCGGAGTTCTACACGATCACGCGACGCGAACATCGGCTCCCTAACGAGGTCTTCGGTGTTGCCGCGGCGGCTGCGATGCCGATCGCCGCTGCGTTGTGGGGCAAGCTCGGCCTCACCGCAACGGTCACGATCCTGATCGTAGCCTCGCTCGTCTGGCACGTCGCCTTCAGGCAGGTTCGCACCGCCGACACCGCGATCACGGTCTTCGGCGCCGTCTACGTCGGGTTCCTGCTGTCCCACCTCGTGCTCGTCCGGGCACTCGATTCCGGAACGGAGCTTACCCTCACGATCATCATCAGCGTGTGGGCAAACGACGTGTTCGCGTACCTGATCGGCTCCACGATCGGGCGCCACAAGCTCGCGCCGAGGATCTCGCCCGGCAAGTCCTGGGAGGGACTCGCCGCCGGAACATTGTTCACCGTGGCCGTCTGGTTCGGGCTCTACTACGTCATCGACTCGCCGCTTTCACTCAGCTGGCTCGTCCTCACGGGCGTAGGCGTCTCCATCGCGGCCATCGTCGGGGACTTGGCAGAATCGAGACTGAAACGAGAGGCGGGTGTGAAGGACTCGGGGCGACTCTTGCCGGGTCACGGCGGTTTCCTGGACCGGTTCGACAGCCTGATCCTCGTGTCCGTCGTCGCGTACTACCTGCTCGTGTGGGGCGGCGCCCAATGAAGCGACTGAACGTGGCCATCCTTGGCTCGACCGGCTCGATCGGCCGCCAGGCCCTCGAGGTGGCTGAGCGCCACGCCGACCGCGTGAACGTCGTCGCTCTCGCTGCTCACCACAGCGCCGAGCTACTCGCAAGCCAGGCACGCAGGCACGACGTGCGCATGCTGGCACTGGCGGACGACGAGGCGGCTTTCGCCGTCTCGCACCTCGTTCCCGGCGCAGAGGTGGGCTCGGGTGCCGAAGCGGTCCAAGCCCTGACGTCGCTTGCCGAAGTCGACCTCGTCCTGAACGCGCTCGTCGGCGCGTCTGGTCTTCGCGCCACGGTCGCAACGCTCGAGGCGGGCAAGATCCTCGCGCTCGCCAACAAGGAATCGCTCGTCGTCGGCGGAGAACTCGTGATGGCACTGGCGGAGCCGGACAGGCTGCTACCCGTCGACAGCGAGCACTCGGCGATCTTCCAGTGTCTGGTCGGCGAACAACCTGTGAGCGTCGGGCGCATCTGGCTGACAGCCTCCGGGGGACCATTCCGGGGCAGGACGCGTGGAGAGATCGCGCGCGTGACGCCGCAAGAAGCGCTCGCGCATCCCACATGGTCGATGGGCCCGAAGATCACTATCGACTCCGCCACCCTCATGAACAAGGGACTCGAGGCCATCGAGGCGCACCACCTGTTCGGGGTGGGATACGACCAGATCTCGATCGTCGTGCACCCGCAGTCCTGCGTGCATTCGATGGTCGAGTTCACGGATGGCTCCGTGAAGGCGCACCTGGGTGCCACCGACATGCGCGTACCGATCCAGTACGCCTTCTCGCACCCCGAGCGGTGGGACGCGCCAGCACCGCCAGTGGACTTCACCACCGTGGGCGAGCTGACATTCGAACCACCTGATCCTGAGACGTTCAGGGCGCTTACGCTTGCGCTCGAGGCAGGACGCGCGGGCGGGACCGTGCCGGCAGCGATGAACGCGGCGAACGAGGTCGCGGTAGCGGCGTTCCTCTCGGGTCGCATAGGCTTCACCGATATCGACGAGACCGTCGAGCGCGTCATGTCCCAGCACGACCGCAGCGAACTCGAGTCACTGGAACAGATCGAGGTCGTCGACGCCTGGGCGCGTGAGACAGCCAGGAAGGCCGTCGAAACGCTCGCATAGCGAACAGGTGTGGGACAGTGTCGCTGGCTTGTCGCTGGCCTGCAGCTTGCTCGACGCCGATAGTACACAACGACCGGGTACTCTCTGCCATGCCGACTCGGCGCTGACTTGAGAGGACGTGGACCGCTCGCATGAGCGCCATCTCGAATAGCCTTTTCACCATCTTCTGGGCCGTCGTGACCTTCTCGATCCTCGTCGTGCTTCACGAGGGGGGCCACTTCCTCGCTGCCCGCGCATTTGGCGTCAGGGTCCACGAATTCATGATCGGCCTGCCGGGACCCGCCGTGCGCGTCAGGTCCAAGAAGACGAAGACGGCCTACGGCATCACGGCCGTCCCGCTCGGCGGCTACGTCCGGATCGCGGGGATGGAACCGGGTCCCGAAGACGAGCTGCTGGGTCCGGCGCTGGCCGAGATCACTCGTGCGCGCAGGATGAACGCGCCGCAGCTCTCAGCACTGCTCGGCATCGATGCGGCTCGCGCCGAGAGTCTGCTCTTGAGCTTGGCCGATTGGGACGCGATCGCGCCGGCGGAGGACTCTGCTGACGAGTACCTAGCGCTCATGGCCGAATCAATGGCAGACGACGAGAAGGCGTTGCTCGATGCCGCCCGGAAGGCGACGTTTCGGGGCCTTCCTGTCTGGAAGCGCGTGGTACTCCTGGCCATGGGCGTGTTCGTGAACCTGCTCACGGCGATCCTCATATTCACCATCGTGCTGAGCTTGTACGGCTACTACACGCAATCACTGATCGTGGACAAGGTCGTATCTGGTAGCGGCGCCGTAACAGCCGGACTGAGGCCGAGTGACCGCTTGACTTCGGTCGACGGCGTCAAGGTGAAGGACTGGCAGGCGTTCACGACGCAGATCGACCGCCACAAGGCGGGGGAGACCGTCACGATCGGCTACGTCCGCGAAGGCACCGAGCGGACGACGCGTGGCGTGCTCAAGGCGCGACCGGACGGACAGGGAGCGTTCCTCGGCGTGCAGGCCAGCGTCGAACACATCCATCCGAACCTCTTGCAGGCGGTCAAAGACAGCTTCGCCTGGACGGGCATGGTGTTCGTGGCGGTCGCCGACTTCTTCAGACCATCGACGTTCAGGCAGTCGATCGAGGGTGCTCGAAGCGTCGTCGGCATCAGCGTCGAAGTCGCTGCGGCCGTGAGGAACGGCCCTCTGGACTTCGCGTGGATCGTAGCGCTGCTCTCGCTCTCTCTCGGAGTCATGAACCTGATCCCGATACCTCCGCTGGACGGAGGCAAGATCGCTGTGGAGCTCGCACAGAAGATCATCGGACGGCCGTTGAGCAGGCGGATCTCTTACGCGCTCAGTGCTGCCGGCACGTTGCTCCTTTTCTCGCTCATCGGCTACCTGGTCTACGCTGACGTCGTGCGCTACATCGTCCGTGCCTAAGTCGCCGGTCGCGCCTTAGATCCGACGGGAGCAGACTCATGGAACAGCGCCGGGATTCGCGTCCCGTGATGATCGGCCCCGTGCCGATCGGCGGACGCACGCCGATCGTGGTCCAGTCGATGACCAACACCGATACGCGTGACGTGGCGGCTACCACCGCCCAGATCACTCGCCTCGCCGACGCCGGCTGCGAGATCGTGCGTGTGGCCATCCCTCGGCGCGATGCCCTCGACGCATTCGCGGCCGTGACAGCCGGCTCGCCGCTGCCCGTCGTGGCGGACGTTCACTTCGACCACTCCATCGCCGTTGAGGCTGCCCGCCGAGGGGCCGCCAAGCTGCGCATCAACCCCGGGAACATTGGTTCCGACGACAAGGTCGACGCGGTCATCGATGCCGCGGCCGAGGCGGGCATCCCAATTCGCATCGGGGTGAATGCAGGCTCGCTCGCGGAGCGCTACCGCGACGTCGACTGGCCCCTCGCTGAGAAGCTCGTCGCGAGTGCAGTCGCGTTCTGCCGTCACTTCGAGTCTCGCGGGTTCGAGGACATCGTCGTGTCCGCAAAGGCGTCGAGCGTGACGTCCACGGTCACCGCCTACCGCCTTCTGTCTGAAGAAGTGCCCTATCCGCTCCACATCGGTGTCACCGAGGCGGGGACGACCATGGCCGGCACGGTCAAGTCCTCGGTAGGCCTCGGCATCCTGCTCGCGGAAGGCATCGGCGACACGATGCGTGTCTCGCTCACCGCCGATCCGCTCGACGAGGTGCTCGTTGCCTGGGAGATCCTCGCGTCGCTCGACTTGAGGCGCATTCACCCCGAGCTCGTCTCATGCCCCACGTGCGGACGCTGCGAGATCGATCTGATCCCTATCGCTCAGGAAGTCGAGCGACGTCTGCGCGAACTCAGGACTCCCATCAAGGTCGCAGTCATGGGATGCGTGGTGAACGGCCCGGGCGAAGCGCGCGAGGCGGACATCGGCGTCGCGGCGGGCAAGGGCGTCGGTCTCATCTTCGTCAAAGGGCAGCCGCTGCGGCGCGTCCCGGAAGACGAGATCGTCGACGCGCTCTTCGACCAGATCGCGCAGATGGACGTCTCGGCGTAGCAGCCCGCTCTCGGGTATTCTGTCGTGCGAGGCCGCGCTTCGGTGACGGAGCACCGGGCCGACGAGCCGATACGCACCCGTATGCCTGATCAAGCCTATCCGCACCTGCCAACGGAGAGCCACATGCGAGTCGCGTTGCGCATGAGTACGTTGTACGCGCCCACCCTTAAGGAGGACCCCGCCGAGGCTGAGCTTGCATCCCATCGCCTGCTTCTACGCGCCGGGATGATCCGCAAGGTCGCCGGCGGCATCTACAACTTCCTCCCGCTCGGGTGGCGCGCGCTTGCCAAGATCGAGGACATCGTCCGCGAGGAGATGGACGGCATCGGCAGCCAGGAGATGATGATGCCCGTCGTGCAGCCGGCGGAACTCTGGCAGGAGTCCGGCCGCTGGGAACTCTACGGTCCTGAACTCGCTCGCCTGAAAGACAGGCACGGTCGCGACTTCTGCCTCGGACCAACGCACGAAGAGATCGTGACGACGCTCGTCAGAGCCGACGTGCGTTCCTACCGCGAACTGCCGATATCCCTCTACCAGGTGCAAGTGAAGTTCCGTGACGAGGTCAGACCGCGCTTTGGACTTCTGCGTGGTCGCGAATTCATCATGAAGGACGCCTACTCGTTCCACGCCACACAGGATTCGCTGCAGGAGCACTACGATGCACAGACCGCCGCGTACGGACGGATCTGCGAGCGTCTGGGGCTTGACTATCGCCCCGTAGTCGCCGAATCGGGGCAGATCGGCGGCAAGGTGACGACCGAGTTCATGGCGCTCGCCGACAGCGGCGAGGCCGAGCTCGTCTACTGCGACTGCGGGTGGGCTGCAAACGTCGAGGCTGCCGAGACCGTCGTGCCGCGCACGCCTTCTGTGACCGAGCCTCGCCCCACGGAGCAGGTCCACACGCCTGGCATTCGCACCATCGCTGAGCTTGCAGCGTTCCTCGGGATCCCAGAGCACGACACGGTCAAGACGATGGCGGGCAAGACACCCGCCGGGGAGCTCGTCTACTTCTGCGTGCCGGGCGACCGTGAGCTCAACCCCGTCAAGGCCGGGTGGGCCGCACCCGGTGTGGAGCTGCTCGCCGAGGAGGACTTCGCGGCATACGGCATCCCCAAGGGCTCGCTCGGACCCGCGCACGCTCCAGCAAAGACGCTCATCGTCGCCGAGCGCTCGCTGAAAGACGACGTGGCGTGGGGTGTCGGCGCGAACGAGAACGACTACCACCTCATCTACGCCGAGCCAGGCCGCGACTTCGAGGTCGATCTCTGGGCGGACCTGGTCTTCGCGCGACCCGGCGACGGATGCCCGGTGTGTGGCGGCGAGCTCAAGGGCGCTCGCGGCATCGAGGTCTCGCAGGTCTTCCAGCTCGGCACGCGCTACTCCGAGACGATGGGCGCGACCTTCACGGCCGAGGACGGCACCGAACAGCCCTTCATCATGGGCTGCTACGGCGTCGGCATATCTCGCTCTCTCGCCGCCGTGATCGAGCAGTACAACGACGAGGCCGGGATTCGCTGGCCGGTGACCGTGGCGCCTCTCGAGGCGGCGGTCCTTCCGTTGGCAGGCGAGGGGGAGCCCGCCGAGGTCGCCGAGAGGCTCTTCGTGGACCTGGGGGATGCGGGTGTCGAGGTCGTCATCGACGACCGAGCGGAACGCCCGGGCGTCAAGTTCGCCGACGCCGATCTCATCGGCTGGCCCTTCCAGCTCATCGTCGGACAGCGTGCCTTGTCAGAAGGTACGGTGGAGGTCAAGGTGCGGGCGACGGGGGAACGCGTCCAGGTTCCCGTGGGCGAGGCCGTCGCCTTCGTGGTCGCCGCCGTGAGCGAGGCCAAGAGCGCACTCGCGGCACGCACGCCACGTCCATGTTAGCGTCGCCGATCGCTCTCGGAAACGGCCCTCATACGCCCCTCTGACGGCGCGCTTCTTGCTTTGACTCATACGACCGCTGCGCTGTGGTAAAATGCTGCGCGGTGTTCGACATCGGCTCCTGCGAGAAGTGGGTTGACCCCCGCTTCTTTTGTTCTGGAAGGAGGTAGGACGCGATGCCCGCAACCGAACTGGTTGGGAGACTGGAGCATGCTCTCGAAGCCGAGGCAACGAAGCACGGCCTCGAACTCGTTGCCGTGGAACAGGCGGGCGGGCGGCAGCCCATCATTCGCGTCCTCATCGACCGCGAGGGAGGCATCGACATCGATGCCATCGCCGAGTCGAACCGGTGGATCTCGGAGGTGCTCGACTCAGAGACCGGGCTTCCGGGTCCGTACGTTCTCGAGGTCTCCTCGCCGGGTATTGACAGACCTCTGAAGAAGCCGGCCGACTTCGAGCGTTTCGCGGGCGAGACCGCGACGGTGAAGACCCGGACGTCGGGCGGGCGAGCGACCTATACCGGACGCATTGCCGGCGTCGTATCCGACGGCATCGTTCTGGAGACAGAGGATGGCGAGCACCGGATCGCCTACGACGACATAGCCAAGGCGCGCCTCAAGGGACGCGTTGACTTCGGCAGTGGAAGGAGCGCGCAGAACCGATGAGTTCCGAACTCATGGAAGCGCTGAAACAGCTCGCTCGCGAGAAGGGTATCGAAGAAGGGTTCATGCTCGCGAAGCTCGAGGAAGCGATCGCTTCGGCGTACAAGCGCAACCCGGACATCATGGACCGCATGGATGACCCGGACAACGATCTTCGGGCGTCAATCGACCGCGAATCGGGGCGCATCTATCTCTACGAGCAGTTCAAGGAGAGCGACGAACCCGACGCCAAGGTCCTACGTGAGAACGACATAACGCCGTCGGACGTCTCGCGTTTCGCTGCGCAGGCGGCGAAGAGCGTGATCACGACGTCCATCCGCGATGCGGAGCGCGAGCGTGTCTTCGAGGAGTACGCCGATCGCGTGGGCGAGAGCGTGACAGGCACCGTCCAGCAGTCCGAGAAGCGCTACACACTCATCAAGATCCGCGAAGGTGTCGAAGCGCTGCTGCCGATCGACGAGCAGCCCGGAAACGAGCGCTACGAGCACAACCAGCGGCTGAAAGCCTATATCACCGATGTCCGCAAGAACCCCGGGTCTGAACCGTCGATCGTCGTGTCGCGCACGCACCCGGGACTCATCCGCCGCCTGTTCGAGCTCGAGGTTCCCGAGATCTACGACGGCATCGTCGAGATCAAGAACGTCGCTCGCGAGCCGGGTATGCGCAGCAAGGTCGCCGTCTCGAGTCGTGAGTCCGGTCTGGACCCGGTGGGCGCGTGCGTCGGCCCGAAGGGCAGTCGCGTGCGTATGGTGGTCTCGGAGCTCCGCGGCGAGCGCATCGACGTCGTGCCGTGGTCCGACGTCCCGGCAACGTACGTCGCCAACGCGCTGTCACCGGCAAAGGTGAGCAACGTGCTCATCAACGAAGACACTCATACCGCAACGGTCGTCGTCCCCGATGACCAACTCTCGCTCGCGATCGGCAAAGAGGGTCAGAACGCACGGCTGGCAGCGAAGCTCACCGGCTGGCGCATCGACATCAAGAGCGCGTCGCTTGCTCTCGAGAGCGGACTGGCTGCGAAGGTCGCAAGCGAGGGCGGCGCCGAAGAAGAGTTCGACGGACGCTGCATCTCCATGACGAGCGGAGGCGTTCGCTGCAGGAACAAGGCCCGCCCCGGCAGCTACTACTGCGGTGTCCACGAGAAGGAGGCCGCCAGCTCGTGACAAGGCTCCGCAAACCACCGGTTCGCACCTGTGTTGCGTGCCGAACGAGCTCGGACAAGCGGGCGCTGGTGCGTGTCGTGCGAACGCCCGAGGGCGACGTGCACGTTGATCCGACCGGCAAGGCCAACGGCCGCGGCTCCTACGTCTGTGCGGTACAGGAATGCTTCGACAACGCCAGCGTGAAGCGACGCTTTGACAGCGCGCTGCGCGTGAACCTCAAGGAGGACGACCTGGACCGGTTGAGACGCGAGTTCGACGAGGCGTGCGCCGAGACCACCGGCTCGACACTCGTCGATGCCGAGCGGGACGGTGACACATGCCTGCAATGAGAGTGCACGAACTCGCCAAGGAGTTCGGGATGTCCTCCAAGGAGCTGCTCGACAAGCTCCAGGAGATGCGCATTCCCGCAAAGAACCATGCCTCGACGCTTGTCGAGGCCTACGTGGACAAGATCCGCAAGGCCCTCGGACCCGAGATCGCTGAGCGCCAGGCCGCACTCGAAGAGGAGCGGCTGAAGCGCGAGGCCGAGGAAGCCGCGAAGCGTGCAGAGGAAGAAGCCCGTCGCAAAGCCGAAGAAGAGGAGCGCACGCGGCGTGAAGCCGAGGAACGCGCCGCCCGCGAGGCCGAGGAAGCCGCCACGCGCGAGATCGAAGAGGCTGCGCGGCGAGAGGCCGATGAAGCCGCCGCGCGCGTACGCAAAGTAGCGGAAGAAGCGACGGATCGAGCGCGCAAGGAGGCCGAGGAGAGGTCCGTTCTCGAGAAGGCCGAAGAAGAGCGCTACCGCGCCATGGCCAGGGAGGCCGAGCGGCTCGAGAAACAGAAAGTCATCGAGGAGGCGCGAGCACAAGTCGCGGCCGTCCAGGCTGAGAGTGCCCGCAAGAAGAAGAAGCACAAGAAGCCGGGAACCGATCTCGACGAGGTCGAGCACGCCGCCGTCATCGAGCTGGCTCCCGTGGTGGCTGAGGGCAAGGCCATCGCCGTGAGCGAGGGTGCGACCGTTGGCGAGCTGGCAGAGGCCGTATCGCTCCCGTCTTCGGAGATCATCAAGCGCCTGATGCTCCTCGGGATGCCCCTTACGGTGAACCAGCCGATGACGAAGGACGTCATCGAGGTCATAGCCGAGGACCTCGGCGTGATCGTCAACGTCGTGAGCCCGGAGGAAGAGGCCGCTGCCGCCTGCGTGTTCGAGGACAATCCTGAGGACCTCAGGCCGCGGCCGCCCGTCGTCACGGTCATGGGACACGTGGATCACGGGAAGACGTCGCTTCTCGACGCCATTCGTGAGACCGGGGTCGCCGCAACCGAGGCTGGCGGCATCACGCAGCACATCGGCGCGTCGGTCGTACAGCACGACGGCAAGCAGATCACGTTCATCGACACGCCCGGTCACGAAGCCTTCACGGCCATGCGCGCCCGCGGTGCGAACCTGACCGACGTCGCCGTCCTCGTGGTCGCTGCCGACGACGGCGTCATGCCGCAGACGGTCGAGGCGATCCACCACGCACGCGCCGCCGGGGTGCCGATCATCGTCGCGGTCAACAAGATCGACAAAGACGGAGCGAACCCCGAACAGGTGCGGCAGATGCTCACCGAGCACGAGATCGTGCCGGAGGAGTGGGGCGGTACAAACATCTTCGTCAACGTTTCCGCCAAGAAGCGCATCAACATCGACGAGCTGCTCGAGATGATCCTTCTGCAGGCAGACGTGCTCGAGCTGAAGGCCAACCCCGACGCTTGCGCCTCCGGAGTCGTTGTGGAGACCAAGCTCGACAAGGGCCGCGGTCCGGTAGCGACCGTGCTCGTGCAGCGCGGCACGCTCAAGGTGGGCGACCCCATCGTGGCCGGCACCGCATACGGGCGTGTGAGAGCCCTCGTCGATCCCAAGGGCAAGACAGTGAAGAAAGCGCTTCCCGCCGACCCCGTCGAGGTGCTGGGGCTCTCGAGCCTGCCTTCGGCGGGCGATGACTTCCGCGTTTTCGAGGACGAGCGCGACGCACGCGACCTCGCCGAGGAGCGCGCGTTGAAACAGCGCGTGCTCGAGCAGGAGAAGAAGACGCACGTCTCACTCGACGACCTCTTCGCAAGGATCTCCGAAGGTGCCCTCAAGGAACTCAACCTCGTCGTCAAAGCGGACGTGGACGGCTCCATCGAGGCGCTTAAGGACGCGCTCGCCAAGATGGATCAGACGGAGGTCCGCATCAACGTCATCCACTCCGGGGTCGGCGCGATCACCGAGAGCGACGTCATGCTCGCCGACGCGAGCGACGCGATCATCATCGGCTTCAACGTCCGCCCGTCTCCTCACGCGAAGAGCCTCGCCGAACAGGAGAAGGTCGACGTTCGCCTGTACCGCGTCATCTACCAGGCCATTGAAGACATCAACGCTGCCCGCGTGGGCATGCTTGCTCCCGAGTACGTCGAGGAGGATACCGCCCGCATCGAGGTCCGCGAGCTCTTCCGGGTACCCAAGGCGGGGGTCATCGCCGGCTGCTACGTGCAGGAGGGCGAGGTCAGTCGTGAGGACCGCGCACGGGTCGTTCGCGACGGCACCGTCGTCTTCGACGGCGTGCTCCACTCGCTGCGTCGTTTCAAGGACGACGTCAAGTCGGTCAAGGCCGGCTACGAGTGCGGCGTCGGGATCGAGAGCTTCCAGGACATCAAGGAAGGCGACGTCATCGAGACCTACAAGATCATCGAAGTCGCCCGAGAAGCCTAAGGGGCTGCCCACATGAAGCAGACCCCGCGAACCCGCAAGGTGAACGAGTCCGTACGCGAGGCCATAGCGTTTATCCTCGTCGACGAGATCTCTGATCCGCGCTTGGCGTTTGTGACGGTCACGAGTGCCCAGGTCAGCCCCGATTTCTCCGTCGCGACCGTCTACGTGACCGCCCATGGGGATGAGTCACGCTATGCTGAAGTGCTCGCAGGGCTCGAATCGGCGCGCGGGCGCATCCGTTCGCTCCTCGGCAGGCGCGTGAAGACGCGGCTCACGCCCGAACTGCGCTTCGCCATCGATACGAGTGTCGATGAGGGAATGCGGATCACCGAGGCACTGAAATCAGTCCCACCCTCGCTCTTGCGTGCACCCGGCGCGGACGGGGATCCCGAGGACGTACTGCGGTCCTCCGACAGCGACGGCACCGCGGCCGAGGAGTGAGCGTGCTCTTTCACCGCGCCGCTGTAGCTCTCAGGCATGCGGAGTCCGTCGTTGTGTGCGGACACGTGCGACCGGATGGGGACGCCGTCGGAAGCGTGCTCGCAGCCACCCTCGCCTTGAGACACGCCGGCATCGCCGCCGTCCCAACGCTGGCTGATGACTCGCCCCCGCCAGCGACCTATGCCTTCCTTCCGGGCTTTGCGCTCTACACGCCTGCGAGCGAGCTGGAAACCCCGGCGGCGTTCCTCGCTCTCGATTCGCCCAGCCTCGAGCGGCTCGGGCTGGCTGCCGAGATGGCCTCGGCTGCTACGTCGCTGATCGTGATGGACCATCATCCCGAGGCAGAAGCGTTCGGCGGCGTGAACATCCTCGACCCGACGTCGTCCGCTACCGGTCAGCTCGTCTGGAAGCTTCTGGAGGCGCTCGAGGTCAGCCCGACACCCGATATCGCGATGTGCTGTTTCGTCGCGCTCCAGACAGACACCGGCCGCTTCCAGTACTCCAACACCACGCCCGAGTCCTTCCGACACGCCGCCGAGCTGGTCGAGGCGGGCGTCGATCCCGCCGAGATGAGCCGCCTGGTGTACGAGTCTCGCTCCGCGGCGTCGATCGCACTGGAGGGCCACGCCCTCTCGCGTATCACGGTCGTGAACAGCGGACACGTCGGCTACTCTTGGATCGCCGACGAGGACTTCGTTTCAACCGGCGCACAGCGCGGAGACGGCGAACGGCTCATCGACGCCGTTCGCGCCCTTGGCGGTATCGATGTCGCGCTGCTCTTCAGCCTCCGCGGTGACGAAGTCCGCGTGAACCTGCGCGCCAAGACCGGATTCGACGTCGGTGCGGTCGCCCGCGCTTTCGGCGGGGGAGGGCACAGGGCGGCGTCTGGCTTCACCGCCCCGGCTCCGCTCGACGACCTCCTGCCCACGCTGCTGCCGATGCTCCCGGGCGGAGACCTTACGTGAGTCACAGGCGGGGCTCCACCGGACTCGTCGGCATTCTGCCGGTGGACAAGCCGGCGGGCATGACCAGCCACGACGTCGTGAGTGCGGTGCGCCGCTCAACGGGCGAGGGGAGAGTCGGGCACGCCGGCACTCTGGACCCAATGGCGACTGGTCTCCTCGTCGTGCTCGTTGGACCTGCGACGAGACTGGCGCCATGGCTCTCGGGCGCCAAGAAGACCTACGTCGCCCGATTCGTCTTCGGCACGCGAACTGACACCGACGACGCTGAAGGCGCGGTGATAGCCGCTGCCGAGGTGCCGGCCAAGCTCACGGAGGAGGCCTTCGCGGCCACCGCAGTACAGTCGCTCGAGGCTGAGCACCTCCAGGTCCCGCCCGCCTTCTCGGCCATCAAATCGGAAGGAAGGGTCGCGCACCGCGCCGCACGCGCGGGTCAGCCTCTGGAACTCGAGCCGCGGCCCATCCGAGTGCTCCGAGCGCGGCTCCTGCACATCGAACCGGGCCCTCCGACCAGCTGGGACATCGAGTTGACGGTCTCAAAGGGAACGTACGTCCGGGCGCTGGCGCGCGATCTGGGACACGAACTCGGCACGGAAGCCCATCTCGGCGCGCTGCGACGTGTCGCGAGCGGGAACCTCACACTGCGAGATGCCAGCACGCTCGAGCGAGTCGAGCAAGCCGGACCCGCCCTTGAGGAGCTGTTCGCCGACCCTGCGTGGGTCTTGGGTTTTGCTCGCGTCGCGGTAGACGACGCGGCGGCCGCGCTGGTCTCGCACGGCAGCGCGCTGGGGCCGGAACAGGTACCCGGTCCCATTCCTCCACCCGGCAGCGAGGTGTCGGTCGTTCACGAAGGGTTCTTCCTCGGCGTGTACGAGTCTGACGGCGAGCACTTGCATGCTGCTGTCGTGCTGCCGAGGGAGACATCGTGAGCACGGAGATCCTCGAGTGGGAGGCCGGCACGCTGGCTCTCGGGCCCGCCGCCGTCGCGCTTGGGGTCTTCGACGGTGTCCACATCGGCCATCAGGCCCTCATCGCTGACGCCGTCGCGCGTGCCGCGCAGCTCGGCATCCTCTCGTGCGTGATGACGTTCGACCGCGATCCGGACCAGGTGTTGACGCCCGATCGCGCGGCACCGCAGCTCCTCACGCTCGAGGACAAGATCCAGGCCCTCCAAGGACTCGGTCTCGGTGCCATCGTCATCGTGCCGTTCTGCCGACTCGTTGCCGAGATGGCGCCCGACCGGTTCGTCTCGGATGTGTTGTCCGACGCACTGCGGCCCGTGGAAGTGTTTGTCGGGCGCGACTTCCGATTCGGCCGGTCCGCGTCGGGCAACGTGACGTTGCTGCAGCGCTACGGTGGCGCACACGGCTTCAAGGTCGTGGCGCGGGAACTTCTTTCCGTCGACGGTGTGCCCGTCACCTCGACGCGTATCCGACAGCTGGTCGCTTCCGGAGACGTAGCTGTCGCACGGGACCTGCTCGGTAGACCGCACATCGTGCGAGGCCGTGTGGTGCACGGACGCGCCGCGGGCCGCCAATTGGGGACGCCCACGGCCAACGTGACACCAGTCAAACACGCCGCACTCCCCGCAAACGGCGTCTATTCCGGGTGCGTGCGCGTCGGCGAGACGCGCTACTCGGCAGGTATCTCCGTAGGCAGCCCCCCGACCTTCCCTGAGGCGCGAGACTATCTCGAGGCCCACCTCCTGGACTTCGAAGGCGACCTCTATGGCGCCCAGATCGGTCTCGAGTTCCGCGAGCGGCTCCGCGACCAGCATGCTTTCGACACGCCCGAGGCGCTGGCGCAGGCCATCCGAGGAGACATCGAGCGGATCAGTGGGACGGTGCGGGATCGAGGCGGGGAGCGCGGGCCTTGTGAGTGACGAGTCTCCCGTTTTCGATGCGCAGGCACTCGAGGAGGCCGAGGCGGCGGCTCGGGCAGTGCAACCTGGCCAGAGTGCGGCACCTGGTGCCGACGAGACGCCCCTTCGTGCGGACGAGCCGTGGGTCAAGGTGGCCAGTGCCGCGTCGGGAGACCTCGGCCGCTCGCTCGAGGCGGCGTTCGAAGTACTGCAAGAAGCTGGCGTGCCGGTCGGATTCGACCCCTACCGTCCGGGTGTGGGAACGACGCCATACGGTCAGGCTAGCCGGATGATCAGCCTGGTAGTGCCGGAGTCGTTCGAGAGACAAGCGCGCGAAGCGCTACGGGAGGCTCAGGTGTGGCTCCCGGGTGAGGCGCCGCCAGAAGGCGACAACGGTAGGCGCAGCGATGGAACATCGCGAGCTCCCGGGCCGGTGGAGGGATTCACGCCCCTGGATCCGAATTGGGATCGCGGTGATCGTCGTCGTGCTCTTGCTGGCCGCGCTGATCGCCGGGCTGGCGGCCGGGGTACCTCTGCTATTCCGGCTGTAACGGCTCTCTTGGCGACAACGGAGTCGGGTCCGCGTGACCCGTGATCCGCCCCTGGGTGTCAAGCTGCTTTGTGCCGCTCCTGTGCTATACTTCCTCGGCTGTCCGTACCTTCTTCTGTGACGTGCGACTCACCAACGCCGCTCTCGGAGGAAGGCGAATTCCTTAGAAAGGTGAACCGAATATGCCGCTTCCGAAGGACGTCAAGTCCACCATCATCGCCGACTACGCCCGAGGCGAAGGCGATACCGGCTCCCCAGAGGTACAGATCGCGCTTCTCACGCAGCGGATCAGGGACCTCACCGAGCACCTCAAAACCCACAAGAAGGACCATCACACGCGTCGTGGCCTGCTCAAACTCGTCGGCCAGCGCCGCAGGATGCTCAACTACCTGAAGAAGAGCGACATCCAGCGCTACAGGGACGTCGTGGCGAAGCTGGGTATCCGGGGATAGAAACCGGGAACACCGAAGGCGGGAGGTCTGTCTCCCGCCTTCTTGCTCGGCCGCTGAGCACTGCCGATCGAGGCGCGCCACGCGGAGTGCACGGAAGAACAAAGCCTGAGCGCATGGGGCGCGCGGGTGAGGCAGAGGAAGAGGAATCGCATGACCAAGATCGTTGAAACATTCGAACTGTACGGCAAGGACTACGTGCTCGAGACCGGCGAGCTCGCCAAGCAAGCCGGAGGCGCGGTCGTCGTCCGTCAGGGCGACACGATGGTGCTGGTCACCGCCACGGCGTCGAAGCAGCCCAAGGACCTGGACTTTTTCCCGCTGACGGTCGATTTCGAGGAGCGCATGTACGCGGCCGGCAAGCTCCCTGGCGGCTTCATCAAGCGTGAGTCGCGCCCGAGCGAGAAGGCGACGCTCACCGCCAGAATGATCGACCGTCCCATCCGCGCGTCGTTCGCCGACGGCTTCCGCAACGAGGTCCAAGTCATCGTAACGGTGCTTTCCGCCGACCAGATCAACCAGCCCGACGTGATCTCGATCATGGGCGCGTCCTCGGCTCTGCTTGCCGCAGGTATCCCCTTTGAGGGGCCGCTCGCGGGTGTCCGAATCTGCCGCGATGCGGACGGCCAGTTCATCGTGAACCCCTCGTTCGACGAGGCTGAGGACTCGGATCTCGACCTCGTGGTCGCGGGATCCAAGGACGCGGTCTTCATGCTCGAGGCCGGCGCCATGGAAGTCTCCGAGGAGGACATGCTCGCCGCCCTCGTGTTCGCCCAGGAAGCCATCGCGGCATTCTGCGACGTCCAGGAGCGATTCCTCTCGAAAGTGGAGATCAAGTCCTTCGAGGTACCGCTCTCCGCAGTCGCGCCCGAGATTGTCGAACGGGTCTTCTCGGCGGGAGCCGACAAGATGAAGACCGCATTGCACAACCCAGACAAACACGCCCGGATGGACGCCGTGACGGCTGTGAAGGATGAGCTCCTCGCAACGTTCTCTGAGGACGACCTTGCGAAGTCTACCAAGGACATCAAGGCAGCGCTCAAGCTGCTCGAGAAGAAGACCATGCGCACCATGGTGCTCGAGGAGGGGGAGCGGGCCGACGGCCGCAAGGTCGACGAGATCCGCCAGATCACCTGCGTGGCGGGCTACTTGCCTCGCAGCCACGGTTCGGGCCTGTTCACGCGCGGTCAGACGCAGGTCCTCTCGGTGCTCACGCTGGGCATGCTCTCCGAGTGGCAGCGCATCGACACGATCGACGTTTCGGAGGGCAAGCGCTACATCCACCACTACAACTTCCCGCCGTTCTCGACGGGCGAGACCGGATTCATGCGCGGTCCGAAACGTCGCGACATCGGGCATGGCGCTCTTGCCGAGCGGGCGCTCCTGCCTGTCATTCCCGCCGAGGAAGTGTTCCCCTACACGATCCGCATCGTGAGCGAGGTTCTCGAGAGCAACGGCTCGTCTTCGATGGGGTCCGTGTGCGGCTCCACGCTCGCGCTCATGGATGCAGGCGTACCGGTCTCGGCACCCGTCTCCGGCATCGCGATGGGACTCATCAAGGAGGGCGACTCGGTCGCGGTCCTCTCGGACATCCAGGGCCTCGAGGACTTCCTCGGCGACATGGACTTCAAGGTCGCCGGCACGCCAAAGGGCATCACCGCCATGCAGATGGACAACAAAGCCAAGGGTCTATCCGTCGACATCCTCCGCCACGCGCTCATGCAGGCGAAGGAAGGCCGCGCGTTCATCCTCGACAAGATGCTCGAGGCCATCGGAACGCCGCGTGAGGCGCTCTCAGAGTTCGCACCGCGAATCCTCACGATCAAGATCCCGACCGACAAGATCCGGGACGTCATCGGAAGCGGCGGCAAGATCGTCCGCGGCATCCAAGAAGAGACCGGCGCGCAGATCGACATCAACGAAGACGGCACGATCTACATCGCGAGCCGCGACCTCGGTGGGGAAGAGGCGATGCGTCGTATCAAGGCCATCGTGAAGGAACCGGAGATCGGCGAGGTCTACGAGAAGGCGCGCGTCGTCTCGATCCAGCCCTTTGGCGCCTTCGTGGAGCTCTCGCCGGGCAAGGACGGCCTGTTGCACATCTCGCGGGTCGCAAAGGGGCGTGTGAACCGGGTCGAGGACGTGCTCAACGTTGGCGACGAGGTCGACGTCGTGATCCTGGATGTGGACGAGCGCGGCAAGGTCTCGCTCGACCGGCTCAACAAGCCCGAGGCTCCCGAGGGTACCGCTCCCGCGCCCGGCGGGGGTAGCGGTGACCGTGGACCTCGCCGCGAAGGCAGCGGTGGGCACGATCGCAGGCCGCGCCGGCAGCACTAGGCGCGGACGCGCACCGTGCGTACTTGACGCGAGGCCCCCGGGAGACCGGGGGCCTCGTTCTTTGCGCGACCCGACTCGCCGGTCAGCCAGCAGTAGGACGCGGTTAGGTCCCAAGCGCAATGGTCACAATGGAGGAGGATGCCATGATCGAGGATTCGACCGAACGTGCCGTCGCCGCCGCTCCGCCAGGACGGCCGAGACTGCTGGACCAGACACGTGAGGCCATTTGGTCGCGCCACTACAGCCGCCGCACCGAGCAGGCCTACTGCCTCTGGATCGAGCGCTTCATCCGGTTCCACAAGATGCGCCATCCGGCCGACATGGCGGAGGATGAGATCAACGCCTTCCTCACGCACCTCGCGGTGAAGCGGAAGGTGAGCGCGTCGACCCAGAACCAGGCACTCTCGGCGCTCCTGTTCCTCTACCGTCACGTCTTGGGAGTCGAAATCGGCGACCTCGGCGAGGTCATCCGCGCGCGTCAGCCGAAGCGCCTGCCGGTCGTCATGACGCGCGAAGAGGTGCGGGCGGTCCTCGCTCAGATGAGCGGCGACACATGGCTCATGGCGTCACTGATGTACGGCGCGGGGCTTCGCCTTGCCGAGTGCCTTCGGCTGCGCGTGCAGGACATCGACTTCGGACAAGCCGAGATCCTCGTTCGAGACGGAAAGGGCGGGAAGGACCGGGTGACGATGCTTCCCGAGTCGCTCGTGCAGGCACTTCGGCAACATCTGGCTTCAGTGTGTGCCACGCACCAGCGCGACCTGGCCGAAGGATGCGGACGAGTCGTGCTGCCTGCGGCGCTCGATCGCAAGTACTCGAACGCCCCAGCCGCCTGGGAGTGGCAGTGGGTGTTCCCGCAGAGGGGACGCTGGCGCGACCCGGCGACAGGCGAGCGAGGGAGGCATCATGTCGACGAGACGATCCTCCAGCGGGCAGTGAAGGAGGCGGCGACCCGAGCCGGCATCACCAAACACGTCGGGTGCCACACCTTCCGACACTCATTCGCGACACACCTTCTCGAAGCGGGCTACGACATTCGCACGATCCAGGAGTTGCTGGGGCACAAGAACGTCAACACGACCATGATCTATACGCACGTGCTCAACCGCGGCGGTCGTGGCGTTCGCAGCCCGATGGACCAGCTGTAGCGCCTCTACACGGAACCGCATATCAGCGCCCGTCTGGAGGCGTGCATCCGTATTACACCGAAGCACGGCGCTATACTCATCGCGCTAGGGCGAACCGGATATTGATTGTTCGATGAGACTGACTCGGTTTGCGGGAGGGTGACCGCCTGTGTTCGCAGTGTTCCTCCTAGTGTCTGCGATAGGCCTGGTCGGTGATGTCTACCTCATTGCCTCGGGACGCGGAGTCGGTCTGGGCCTTGCCTCGCTCAGCGTGAAGGTCCTTCTCTTCGCGGCGCTCGCACTCGGACTCGGCGACAGAGCCGCCACTGCCACAACCGAAGCGCTTTGTCTGGTAGCCGCTGGCATCGTCCTCACCGTTGAGCTTGCAGCACTCGCCCTCGTTGGGCGCCGCGATCTGCCACCGGCCGCGTGAGGGCACCGCTCATCGAACAAGCGCATCAACCTGACGCGCACAGGTCGCGCGCTACCATGAAGAGGTCGGACGCGCAGGTTATGCGCACGACGTTAGGCCGATGCGTCGTGGGAGGCGCAGATGATGGGTTTGCAGAGAAGCGGGTGTCGGTTGGCCTGCCTTCTCGCTGTGCTCGCGCTCGTGTGCACGGGCTGCTCAAACGGGAATCCGTCGGCCGATCAGGGTTCCTCGGATGCGAGCCTCACGGTCACTTCTACTCAGGACGACCGAATCGCAATCTACTCGGCAGTCGTCAGACAGATCGCGCTCAAGGACGACACCGCCGGCGGGAAGTTCCCCAAGCCGGTCATCTACATTCTGCGGGTAACGGACAGCACCGTAGGCGATCCGCAGTGGCCGCGCACCGAATCATCGACGTTGTCGGTCACGACCCAAGAGGGTGTGACCCGCACATTGTCTGACTTGCCCGCGAGAATCGAATCGATCGCGTTTGATGACGCGGGATGGCCGTCTCGGCTCGACGTCCACGCCTTGGTCACTCGACGCCGGCGCATCGCGCGCCTGATCTGACGGCTCCGTCGAGCGTACGCTCGCGTGTGCTCAGTACGTTGGGTCGCGGCCGGGCATGGTGCGTTCGAGCCACGAGGTCAGCCGCATGCACCGTCTGACAGCGCTCGACCTGCTCTCGTCGCCCGAACGAGCGCATCACCCGACGCGCGCAGAGCGCGCCCTTGACACGTTGAGCGCGCGTATGCGCAATCGTCTCGACAGACAGACAGTCACCCTTGGAGTGTGGGGAAGGGGAGTGTTCGACCATGACCCGCGCCGTCAGTGGCCGTCTCTTGGGAACGATGGTGGCGCTTCTCGTTGTATTCGCGCTTGCTGCCTGCGCTGGTCGTCCGCCGGCGCTAGACGGCGCGACCGGGGCCCGGTTCATTGGGGATGGCAGGACTCGGGCGGCAACCCCGCAGGAGCTTGAGGAACTCATTCTTGGCTACCGGGAGGCGCGCAGGTTCAGCGACGATGTCGGCACGACTCATTCGCTCAGGGTCGAGGTCGCACTCGCTGACGGGCGATCCATCGTCGTGCTCGGCGGCAATCCGGGTCGACTCGACTTCCAGACAGTCCTCTCGAGCGGGAAGCAGTACAACATCATGGGTCAGCGGCTGCACGACTTGCTTTCACGAGTGGCGACGGAGCTAGCCTCACCAGAATAGGTCGGCTCCGCATCTCCACGAGCGGCATGTCGAACCAGCGCATCAACCTGACGCGCACAGGTCGCGCGTAACATGTAGGTCAGCCGCGCGCAGGTTATGCGCACGACGTTGGACAGATGAGGCGGTAACGGAGGACCCATGGAGCCGCAGGCGCACATCGGACTCGTCAAGCATCTTTACGACGCCTTCGCGCGCCGCGACATCCCGGCGATCTTGGAGCTGCTCAGCCCCGACGTCGAATGGGGCGAGCCGGCGAATCCCTACAACCCGGCAGGCGGTACGCGACACGGACACCAAGGCTTCCTCGAGTGGGCCCAGATCGGGCGCGACTCAGAGGATATCTTGGTGCTGGAGCCCCGCAAGATGCTGGTCGACTCTGATTCGGTGGCGGTCGTCGGCTATATGAGATGTCGCGTCATCGCCACCGGCAACGAGTACGAGTCTGACTTCGTGCATCTGGTCACCTTCGTCGATGGCAAGGTGTCGCGGTTCCAGGAATTCTTTGACACCTTCGCTGCGGGTGAGGCGTTTCGCTAGCCCCGTGCACTGTCCAACAAAGGCATCGAGCCGACGGCGCGAGCGCCGTATCATGCAAAGGGCGCATGATCGCAAGGTCAATGACCGCGGCTCATGCCTAACACGTTCGACAGATGCCGTGATGAAGGGGGTCTGACCGGTGTTTGAGGCCTACGGGCTTTCTGCCGCTTTCGGGGTCTACTCTCTACTACCCTTCGGGATCGGCGGTGCAGTCATGGCGCTGCTCGTCAGGCGCGCGAAGTCACTGCTCGTCAAGACTCTGGTCATTGTTGTCCTCGGGGCGGTCGAGGTCACCGCCAGTTTCTTGCTGCTCACATTGACCGGCTTCGGGCCGTTAGACCTGAGCGTGCTGGGCTTTCTCGTGCTGCCCGTCTGGCACGGACCGAATGTGATCAGCCTGCTGTTCTTCTGGCTGCCGATCTCGATCCAGGCCCTCTACTGTCTGCGTGCGAAGCCCCCCCGACCGCTCGTCGCTGCACTCGCGTCAGTCGGCGCAATCGTGCTCGGCGTTCTCTTCTTCTTCATCGGCGGAGCGCTCACCGGGGCGACTTCGGACTAGAAGTGGCGCTCACACTGTCGAACAAGCGCATCAACCTGCCTCGGCGCGATGTGAGGTAGGCTAGGAGCCGAGGCTCGGCGGGCGCCTCGCAGGTTATGCGCAACAACGTTCGATGGAGAACGGGCAGGCAGATCCTCAGGCTGAAGGGATCCAGCAATGCGGGCAGTTGTGTGCACGGGATACGGTCCTCCCGATGTTATGGAGCTCCAACAGGTAGAGAAGCCTGTTCCAAAGGATCACGAGGTGCTGATCAAAGTGCATGCGACGACGGCGCACCGTGGGGACGTGAGGATTCGAAGCTTCGATGTCCCTCGGGGGCAGCGGTTCATGGCGAGACTGGTACTTGGCTTCGCTCGTCCGAAGAACCCGATTCTCGGGATGGAGCTGGCCGGAGAGGTCGAGTCGGTCGGCAAGGATGTGACCCTCTTCAAGCCGGGCGACAACGTCTTCGCATTCACCGGTTGGGGCCTCGGTGCCTATGCCGAGTACGTATGCCTGCCGGAGAAGTTCAGGAAGTCGGCTACGAAGGAAGGGATGCTGGCGGCGAAGCCCGTCAACATGACCTTTGAGGAAGCCGCCGCCGGAGCGGCCACTGGAGGAGTCACGGCATTGCGTATCCTCAGAAAGGCGAACATCGAAAGCGGGAAGAAGGTTCTGATCTACGGCGCCTCTGGAAGCGTGGGCACCTACGCGGTGCAACTCGCCAAGTCATTTGGGGCGGATGTCACGGGGGTCTGTAGTACCGCCAATCTGGATCTGGTGAGATCTCTCGGGGCCGACAGGGTGATCGACTACACACGACAAGACTTCACGGAGGGCGACGAGACCTATGACGTTGTCTTCGATGCCGTAGGCAAGCTCTCGCCCTCACGGGCCAAGAGGCCCTTGAAGAAGACAGGCGTCTATTTCAACGTCAACAGGGACTCAGGTTCTGGAGGTGGGAGTCCCGAGGACCTTGTCTTCCTCAAGGAACTCATCGAGACCGGGAAGGTCCGGGCGGTCATCGACAGGCGCTACTCACTGGAGGAGATCGTCGAGGCCCACACGTACGTCGAGAAGGGGCACAAGAAAGGACACGTGGTCGTTACCGTGTCGTAGCGCCTCTCGGGGTTCCCATCGAACAAAGGTATCGAGCTGACGGCCAGAAGGTAGACTGACCTGAGAGCTGCTCCGCCGCAGCTCATACCTAACACGTTAGGTGTGGCTCAGGACGAACGAGATGAAGCAGAAGCGGACATACAACGTCTACGTGATCGAGCTGAGCCGCGACGTTCTCCAGCATGACAAGTTCATCGCAGCCAATCTGTACCTCCGCGCTGGCAAGCAATGCGTCTACGTTGGCTCGACCTATCTCACGCCGGAGGAGCGGTTCCAGCAACATCTCTCTGGCCACAAGTCGAATCGCTACGTGCGGGAATACGGAGTCCGGCTGCGGCCCCGTCTCTACCAGCACCTGCAGGGCTTCGAAACGCGCGAGCTTGCGGTAGAGGCGGAGGCCAAGCGCGCTGAGAGTCTCAGGAAACGAGGCTACGCGTCACGGGTGAGCCCGCTCGACCTGAGCGAGCTCAGTGCGAACGCAGCTCGTCTCGGACCGTTAGGCCGATCGGCCGGAGCTGTGCTTATGAAGCGGCATGGCGCGGCGTTCGCCAACATCGGACTTGCCGCTGATGGGCGACATGGCGCCGGACGGAATGCACCATCGAGAACTGGCCGGTGCTGCCCGAGTACGAGGCACCGGCCGGCTCGAGCTGCCGCGGCGCTGATGAGCTGGATCCCTAATCAGCAGTACTTCGACGCTGAGAACCTTCGAGCTCGGACCGGGGGAGCGACCGGTGCCGCTGTCGACCGACGTGCTGGACGCCAACAAGCGCATCAACCTGACGCGAAAAAGGTCGCGCGCTACCATGAAGGTCAACAGCGCGCAGGTTATGCGCCACGACGTTCGATGGAGCGAGGGCACGCTCGAGAGGGGGAGACTGATGGCGCTGTTGGGGATTCCTGGGCTCGGGACGGCAGAACTGCTAATCATCATCGTCTTGGTGGCGTTGCTGATCGTTCCCATCTGGTTTCTGTGGAAGGTGTTCGAACGGGCGGGCCTTTCTCCGGCCTTGGCGCTGTTGATACTTCTCCCGTTCGGTGCTCTGATCACGCTCGCAATCCTGGCGTTCAGTGAGTGGCCGGCGCTCACCCGTCCGGGCAATGGTCCGCTGGCGGCGCCTGCAGGAGTCACAGCGCTGCCCCCACCGGTTGCCGCAGCGGCCTGGCTGCCAGATCCCCTCGGCAGTCACAAGTTGCGCTACTGGGATGGTCGAAATTGGACTGACAGCTTCAACGACGACTAGCCCGCTCGCCTCATCGAACAAGCGCGTCAACCGCGACAAACCTCGGCCCTGAGGGCTACGCTCTCACCGAGGCCGTTTCGGCCTCGGTTTGCGGGTTACGCGCCACACCGTTGGGCAGCATTGAGGGGAGCGCAGCGCAGTCGTGACGAGGGGAAGCGATGCCGGAAGCCTCTTGGTGTAGGAGCTGTAGCGACTACGTCTGGGTCGCGTCGGATGGCGGATGCTCCAACGGCCACCCGCGAAGCGACCTTCAGGCGATCTACGAGGCACCCGCAGCGGCCGGGATGTTCGTTCCACCGCCCCCGCGACGTCCCGACGGACGTCCCCCGGACGATTGGCCCCAGATCGATCTCCTGCCGCAGCCAACCTACGGCCGTGCGGGTCGGGTGAACCCGGCTCAGGAGGGGGAGTATCGCTCAAGTGGTTCGCGCCGGGGCGCACAGATCGCGGTCATCCTCGGCGTGTTGACTCTCGCCGTACTTGTTGCGCTGAGCGCCCGCGGTCATTCGCCCGGGACCACGAACGCGCTCGGCACGGCGCCGGTTCAGTCGACCGGACAGCTCGTAATCCAAGACCACAAGGTACTTGAGGACGCCGACGGTCGTCCGTACGTCACGGGAGCGGTGCTCAACAGAAGTAAGCGGTCACTCGATCGTGTGCACGTGACGTTGACACTCTACGATCAGGCAGGCAGCGAAGTCGGGGAGATCTCGACTGACCTCTCGCACCTTGGACCTGGCGAGTCCGGCAGGTTCGAGATTCCGGTCAACGTAGCGAACGTAGGGAGGTTCAGAGTCACGGCAGTCAGTGATCCGTAGCTGCCCAAACCAGCGCATCAACCTGACAACCCTCGGCAAGGAAGCGTACGCTTCCTCCGAGGCCGAGGGCGGGCCTCGGTTTGCAGGTTATGCGCACGACGTTGGACGGACGGATCCGGACCACTGCGAACGCCCGAGCAGGAGACCTATGAGGGCAATAGTGTGCACGGACTACGGACCACCGGATGTTCTTCAACTCAGGGACGTGGTGAAGCCCGTTCCGAAGGACAATGAAGTGCTGGTTCGAATCCGCGCCACGACGGTGAGCGCGGCCGATTGCGAGCTGCGCAGATTCGACTTCCCCATCTGGATTTGGGTGCCCATCCGGCTGGCGTTCGGCATCCGCAAGCCAAGACAATCCGTGCTTGGGCAGGAGCTTGCCGGTGACATCGAGTCGGTGGGCAAAGATGTCAGGTCCTTCGGGAAGGGCGACCGGGTCTTTGCGGCGACGGGCATCGGGCTGGGGGCCTACGCGGAGTACATCTGCCTGCGCGAGAACCCCCAGACCGGGGCAATCGCGACGATGCCGGCGAACCTGAGCTACGAGGAGGCTGCGGCCCTGCCCTACGGGGGAGGCGAGGCCTTGGAGTTCCTGCGGAAGGGGAACGTCCGGAGCGGACAGAGGGTCCTGGTCAACGGAGCCGGAGGGAGCTTCGGCACGTTCGCGGTCCAACTCGCCAAGGTCCTCGGGGCGCATGTGACCGCGGTGGACAGCGCGCCGAAGCTGGAGATGCTGCGCGCAATCGGCGCGGATCGCGTCATCGACTACTCCCAGGAGGACTTCACCGACGGCCCTGAGACCTACGACGTGATCTTCGACGTGGTCCGAGACACACCGTCTGGTCGCATGGTGAGGTCACTGAACGAGGGCGGATGCCTGCTCATGGCCAATCCGGGCTTCTTGCAGATCGTTCGCGCCAGGTGGGCGTCGAGGGGGAGCAAGAAGCGGGTGTCGTTCGCGGCATCGAGTGGAACCGGCGAGGACCTGGCCTACCTTCGAGGCTTGGTCGAAGCGGGAAGGCTGCGCCCGGTCATCGGCCGGCGCTTTCCGCTGGAGCAGATGGTCGAGGCTCACCGGTACGCCGAGACCGGGCAGAAGTTGGGGAACATCGTCGTCACCGTCGGATAGTTGCAGCCGCGATCGCCAGCCTCCTCGGGGGTGCTGGGCGGGCACTCAACCCAAGGAGACACCATGAGGGCAGTAGTCCAAACCGGCTACGGTTCAGCGGACGTGATGGAGCTCAGGGAGATCGAGAAGCCCGCGCCGGGGGATGGCGAGGTGCTCATCCGAGTACTGGCGGCCTCCCTTGCCGCTGGCGAGTACTACGGGATGAGGGGCAAGCCGTTCCCGATACGGATGTACATCGGGTTCCCCAAGCCCAAGAAGGACTTCGTCGTCGGCCTCGATTGCGCGGGAGTCGTTGAAGCAGTCGGCAAGGATGTGACCTGTTTCCAGCGTGGTGACGAGGTGTACGGCCAGTGCCGCGGCTCGTGCGCCGAGTACGCGTGTGCTGATCCCGCTCAGATCGCGCGCAAGTCGGGCAACCTGACGTTCGAGCAGGCTGCGGCCGTACCCACTTCCGCCTGCACTGCACTTCAGGGCCTGCGTGACCACGGCAAGGTCCGGCCGGGGCAGAAGGTCCTCATCAACGGCGCGTCGGGGGGCGTGGGGCCTTTTGCCGTCCAGATCGCCAAGGCCCTGGGCGCCGAGGTGACCGCTGTCTGCAGCACGAGGAACGTGGAGATGGTCCGGTCTATCGGCGCGGACCACGTCATCGACTACACCCAGGAGGACTTCACACAGGGCGGGCCGCGCTGCGACGTGATCATGGACAACGTCGCCAGTCACTCGTTGTCGGCCACGCGCCGCGCGCTCACGCCGGACGGGGTCCTCATCCCGAGCAGCGGTCACGCCGGCATGGGCTGGATCATCGCCGCAGCACTGACCGCGGTCTTTGTGCGTCAGCAGGGCAAGCCCTTCGTCGCCTCCACCAACAGTGCGGATCTGGCTGTGCTCACGGAACTCATCGATGCCGGCAAGGTCACTCCGGTCATCGATCGAACGTATCCGCTGAGCGATGCTCCAGACGCCTTCCGGTATCTGGACGAAGGTCACGCTCGCGGGAAGGTCGTCATCACAGTGGAGGATGAGAGCGCCTAGCGCCGATCACCTTGGGGGAAAGGCGGTCGAACCATGATGGATGTGAGGATCACGCTCTCGGGACTACGGGTGGTTCCGCACTGAGTAGGTGACGGGGCGGACGCCGTCCAACAAGCGCATCAACCCGACGCGCAGAACCGCTCGGTTATGCTTGAATCGCTCGGCGCGCGGGTTATGCGCAACACGTTATCCGGAGGTTCCGGTGTCGCCTGACAAGACTGAGTACGAGTGGATCTACTCACCCGGGGACTACTTCGAGGCTCCCTATCAGACCAGTGGTCCGGGCTATGCTTTGCTTGCTGAGAACGGTCGTCTCTTGGCGACGCTCGATCCCCCGCAGGACCCGGTCGATGCTCAGCTGGATTCGCGTGTTCGGGAGTACGTCACGCATCTGTTCTTGGTACGCGAACTCCAGGTCCACAGGCCCTACAACCTCGATGGACCGCGTCGCGCGCAGTACAACGGCGAACAGAAGACGGTCGCGCTTGAGATACACGCCGCGGCGCACATCGTCGTCAGCGACAACGTCGACCTCGTTCAGCGTGACCCTAACGGCAATGCGGTTAGCGATACGAAGGCTGAGCGAATCGCCGCAGAGACGGCAGTGCTCGATACTGTGACTCCCAAGCTCGGGCAGTCATCGGTTTTGCAGGCACTTGTTGCGAGCTACTCGAATGCCGTCGGCGACCCAAGCGACGAGTTAGTGCATCTGTATGAGATCCGCGACGCACTGTCGTCGCACTTCGGGAGCGCAAGCGCGGCCTGGGCTGCGCTGGGCATCAGCAAGCGAGACTGGGATAGGCTTGGCGTTCTCGCAAACGTGGAACCACTTCGCGAAGGGAGGCATCGTGGAGCGCACACCCGGGCTCAAAGGCCGGCAACTCAAACTGAGCTATCTGAGGCACGAGCATTGGTCTCCGCTTGGATACTCGCGTTTGCATCCACGATCTGACGTGGGCCCCGGATAACAAGCGCATCAACCTGACGCCGTAGGCGCGTCGTGGACTGCGAGCACGACGGGCGCAGGTTATGCGCCTCGACGTTAGGCAGAATCGGTTGGGGGGGATCCGATGGATGCGGAGGAGGCGGCTGTCGGTCTGGGGTACGAGCGTGGGCTCACCGGGTGGGGGCCGTTCTCCTGGTACATGCGTTGGTACCTTCGAAGACGCACTCCGGTCGAGGCCCCGGTTGTTCTTGCGCACCTAGAGGGCGGTCCCTATGCGCGCGTGCTTGACGCTGGGTGCGGCACCGGGCTGTGGCTGGCGGACCTGTATTCGCGAGGCCATGGCCACGGCGTGCTGGCAGGCGTGGACGTCAGCGCCATCATGATCGAGGACGCTCGCCGGCGTTTGGCGCCCCAGGCCTCGCCGGACACCACGGTCGACCTGCAGGTGTGCTCTGCTACGCGGCTACCGTTCCCGGATGCGTCCTTCGACCTCGTAATGGCCAACGCCATGGTCAAGCACCTCGATGACGAGCCCTTCAGGCAGTTCTTGGGTGAGGCCCGGCGTGTGCTGGACCGGGGTGGGCGGATAAGCCTATGGGACTTCGGTCGCGCGCTCGTTCCGCTGCCCAGTATGAAACCCTCCAATCCGGCGCTCGAGCTCAAGAATCTCAGGACGAGTGCAGACCTGATAGACGCGCTCACGGACGCCGGATTCGGACAGACCGCTCCCTTCATCCTCAAGCGACCGTGGCGCATGCCAACAACGCTGGAGGGTGCGGTCGGCACCCGCGCGTAATGCCTTGCCTCTGCCTAACAAGCGCATCGAGCAGAACGCACGAAGGTAGACTGCTGAAGAGAGGCGTGTGGGCGTCTGCTCATGCGCATCGCCGTTCGACAGATGCCGTGATGAAGGGGGTCTGACCGGTGTTTGAGGCCTACGGGCTTTCTGCCGCTTTCGGGGTCTACTCTCTACTACCCTTCGGGATCGGCGGTGCAGTCATGGCGCTGCTCGTCAGGCGCGCGAAGTCACTGCTCGTCAAGACTCTGGTCATTGTTGTCCTCGGGGCGGTCGAGGTCACCGCCAGTTTCTTGCTGCTCACATTGACCGGCTTCGGGCCGTTAGACCTGAGCGTGCTGGGCTTTCTCGTGCTGCCCGTCTGGCACGGACCGAATGTGATCAGCCTGCTGTTCTTCTGGCTGCCGATCTCGATCCAGGCCCTCTACTGTCTGCGTGCGAAGCCCCCCCGACCGCTCGTCGCTGCACTCGCGTCAGTCGGCGCAATCGTGCTCGGCGTTCTCTTCTTCTTCATCGGCGGAGCGCTCACCGGGGCGACTTCGGACTAGAAGTGGCGCTCACACTGTCGAACAAGCGCATCAACCTGCCTCGGCGCGATGTGAGGTAGGCTAGGAGCCGAGGCTCGGCGGGCGCCTCGCAGGTTATGCGCAACAACGTTCGACCTACAACTGAGAGAGCGTCCGGACCGGAGCAACTAACCGACTCGGAACGGTATGAGGAGGAATCGTGACCCACAGTGAGATGGCGACAATGCTCATGTTCACCGGGCAGGCAGAAGAGGCCATCGCCTTCTACACCGGCCTTTTCGACGACTCCAGCGTCGAGACAATCGAGCACTACGGCCCCGAGGCTACCGACATGGCCGGCCAGGTCGTGCACGCTCGCTTCCATGTGGCGGGGCAGCTCGTGCTGGCTATGGACAGCCCACCGGTGCACGACTTCACGTTCACGCCGTCCACGTCGTTCTTCGTCACCTGTGACACCGAGTCAGAGGTCGATCGGCTCTTTGCCGCGCTTTCTGAAGGTGGCAGCGTCCTGATGGGTCTCGACAGCTACCCTTTCGCCAAGCGCTACGCCTGGGTGAACGATCGGTTCGGCGTGTCGTGGCAGCTGGTGCTCCGCTAGCGACCGCCCGCTTCGAGGTCGAACAAGCGCATCGAGCAGAACGCCACGAGCTAGAATCGCGAAGAGAGGCGCACGCGCGTCTGCTCATGCGCAACATCGTTAGCCCCAACACGATCGTCGTCTTTAATGTCGCGTCTCGAAGGTACAATCAACTTGCGGGTCAAGCGGAACAGCGATGAGGTGAACTCCATGACCATAGACGAGCTCATGCGTGAAGCTCTCGCGCTCGACGCGACAGCTCGCGCAGCCATTGCCCACGAGCTGCTCAACAGCCTCGAGACTCTGTCTGAGGCGGAGGTTGAGCAGCTGTGGATCGAGGAAGCTCAGCGCCGGAGCGCGGAGATAGACGCAGGCGTCGCAAGCACGGTCTCGGCGGAGGAAGCAATCGCTCGCGCCCGGGCGCGCTTGGGATGAGCTTGTCTCTGCGGCTCCACTACGACGCTGAGCTCGAGCTCAACGATGCCGCGGACTACTACGATCGAGGGAGTCCCGGTCTCGGCTCGGCGTTCATCGATGAGGTCGAGAGCGGCTTCGAACGCATCCGCTCTTACCCGGACGGCGCACCTGAGGTGGCCAAAGGCATCAGGAAGCGCGTGCTCTCCAAGTTCCCGTACGCACTCGTCTACGAAGTTCGGGAGGAAGACGTCCGGATCCTGGCGGTAGCTCATCAGCGAAAGCGGCCGTACTACTGGCGCGGACGCAAGTGAGCGTGTGGGGCTAACCAGGAGATCGAGCGGACTCACTCACTACGTTCGCCGCTCATCTCCGCATCGTTAGGCATCCAAAGGGGGCTGTCATGGTGCGTGTCGTCTACTACGTGGCGTCGAGCATCGACGGGCTCATAGCCCCGGCGGACGGATCGCTCGACTGGCTCTCGCCGTTCTCGGGCACCAGCGAGGATCACGGGTATGGCGACTTCTACGCCTCGGTCGACGCGCTCGTCGTCGGAGCGCGCACCTATGAGCAGATGCTCGGCTTCGGGGAGTGGCCGCACCAGGACAGGCCGGTCACGGTCATGTCTTCCCGCCCGCTGCCGACGGCTGGTGGCGGCATCACGGTGAGCCCGCTCGACCCGAGCGAGGTCGTGGAAGAGCTCGTCTCGGCGGGCCATCGGCGGATCTGGCTTATGGGCGGTGGCGCGCTCGCCTCATCGTTTGCCGCTGTGGGCCTGATCGACGAATACACCATCTCATACCTGCCGGTGCTGCTCGGTTCCGGCACCGGCCTGCTCGGCGGCCACGGCGCTGTGCGATCCCTCCAGTTCATCGACGCTGAGACCTTCGGCGACGGTGTCGTCCAGTGCCGCTATCGACCGCGTGCTTGATGCCTAACAAGCGCATCGAGCAGAACGCCAGAAGGTAGAATCGACCTGAAGGCGCACCGGCGTCTGCTCATGCGCACGACGTTAGGCCGATGCGCGAGCGAAGGCGGAACTCATGGGTCTTCGGACACATATGCGCTACCTAGCCCTTCTTCTCGCCGTCCTCGCGACTGTATTCACGGGCTGCTCCGGCGGGAGCCGCTCGACCGATCAGGATTCCCCGGAAGCGAACCCCACGGTGGCTTCTTCTTCTCAGGACGACCAAGTCGCCATCTACTCGGCGGTGATCAGGCAAGTCACGCTCAAGGACGACACAGCCGGGGGGAAGTTCCCCAAGCCGGTCATCTACATCCTGCGCGTCACGGACAGTACCGTCGGAAACCCACAGTGGCGGCGCAGCGAATCGTCAACCCTGTCGGTCGCGACCCAAGAACACGTGGCGCGCGCGTTGTCGGACTTGCCCGCGCGAATCGAATGGGTCGATCGGTTTGAGGATGTGGAGCTAGCACCGGACAGCACCGTCGAAGGCGGTGGCGTGGTCGTCACGCTCGGCAAGATCGAACTGAAGGACCAGACTCGTGCGTGGGTGCCCGCCAGCATCTACCTCGCGAATCTCGGGAGCGGCGGGCAAACGTATGTGGTCACAAAGTCCGGTGGAGCGTGGAACGTGACCGGCACGACGGGCACTCGGTGGGAGAGCTAGCGCTACTGGCCTAACAAGCGCATCAACCGCGACAAACCTCGGCGAGGAAGCTACGCTTCCACCGAGGCGCGGAGCGCCTCGGTTTGCGGGTTATGCGCCCAACGTTAGGCCGACAGGATATCCATTGGGCTGCAGTGCGCGAGGCCGGAGTCGGGGCAGTCGGCTGCAAGGCACAAGTGAATCGAGACGGGGGAGCCGTGAAGACATCTCTTGGGGCCAAGTACCTCCTGTACCCCGTGCCCGTCCTGGTGGTCGGAACGTACTCGGCCGATGGCCAAGCCAACGCCGCGACGGTCGCATGGGGCGGAATCGCGTGTTCCCGGCCACCGTGTATCTCGATCTCGCTTCGCGCCGCCACCGCGACTCACGGAAACATCATGACGCGCAAGGCCTTCACGCTGGGTCTGCCCTCCGACACCAGCGCCGTCCAGGCGGACTACCTCGGTCTGGTCTCGGGCCGAGATCACGACAAGATGGCGGAACTCGGCCTCACGGCGGTCGCAAGCGACCTCGTGGACGCTCCGTACATCGCGGAGTTCCCACTCGTCCCTTGAGTGTGAGGTGCTCGGGGTTAGTGAGCTGGGTTCGCATACGCAGTTCATCGGTGAGGTACGCGACGTGAAGGTCGAGGAGGCCCTGCTCGGCGAGGACGGGCGAGTACTCGTGGAAACGCTTCGGCCCATTCTGTGGGCTGCCGGCTCGGGAATGTACTACTCGCTCGGGAAGCCAATCGGGAAGGCGTTCTCAATCGGCAGGGGCCTCGTGGAGTGACCATTCATGCCGTGTAGCTGCTCAGCCAACTCCGGATTGCTGGCCTAACCAGCGCTTCGACCTGATAACCTCGGCAAGGAAGCTACACTCCCTCCGAGGCCAAGAACGGGCCTCGGTTACAGGCCAAGCGCACGACGTTCGACGCGGCTCGCCCAAGGGAGATGGCGAAGATGAGACGACAGTGGCTGATCGGGGTGATTCTTGGCGTCTCGGTGCTCGCCGCATCGGCCTCGATGTATGGCTGCATGAGCACGCCAGCACGAACTGCGCCTCGTCGAAGCAGCTCCGACGCCAGCGTTACGTTGCCTCCGAGTCTCTCCATCTCGAGGGACAACCCGAGCAACGGTCAGGCGGTGCTTTCGGTGCACGTGAATCCGCTCTCCGCATCCGTCAATGAGACGATTGCGGCCACCGTCACTTACAGCAACCCCGGGACTGACACTGCGTTCGTCGGCGAGAACGGTCCGCTGTACAACCTCAAAGTGACATCTTCTGAAGGCCACATCGTGTTCGACACGGCGAGCGGCCAGCCGAGCCTGTACCCGGTGTTCTGGGGCGGGGTTTGGGACGTGGTAGCACCGGGGGAGAAGCTGCACCAAGTGATCCCATTCAAGCTCACGGCACCCGGCAGGTACTCCGTCGTCGCCTACAGCTGCGAAAACGGCGGCCCCTGGACGACGCCACCGGTTGTCGTGACGGTGATACGTTAGCCCGTCGAACAAGGGCGTCAACCAGACGCGCGAAGACCGCGCGTAGAATCAAAGACCCAGGGCGCGCGGGTTATGCGCACATCGTTAGGTCCGATTCCCCGTCGCTCTCCCCGCTGTGCGTTGTCAGCGATGAGATGTACACTGCAAAGTACGGTTCACGGTACAGGGAGGCACTCATGCGCACGATACGCCTCGACCAAGACGTTCGCCCGCTCTCGGAGTTTCGCGCGAGCGTCGCTTCGTTCGTACAGCAGGTGACCGACACCCGGCGCCCTATGCTGCTCACCCAGCGCGGCCGCGGGGTGGCCGTCCTGCTCGACGTCCGCGAGTTCGAAGCGATGCAAGAACGGATCGAGCTCCTTGAGGACGTTCGCGTTGCTCAGCAGCAGTTCGCGGCCGGGAAGGGCATCCCTCACGAGGAAGCGAAGGCGCGCGCGCTCGCTAGGTTCGCCAAGTGAAGGTCGATTGGTCCGACCGCGCCCTCGAACGCATCGATGAGATCGTCGACCACATCGCCTTGGACCATCCCGTCGCGGCCGAGCAGTGGGTGGCAGAGCTCTTCGTCGCAGCAGAGCAGCTCTCGGAGTTCCCATTGAGCGGACGAGTGGTTCCTGAGGTCGAGAACGACGAGGTGCGCGAGCTGATCTACGGCGCGTATCGTGTGCTCTATCAGGTTCGCGAGTCCGTCGAGATCCTCACCGTTCGCCACGGCAGTCAGCTTCTGCGCGAGGACGAGGTCGGCGGGGAACGGACCTAACCAGGAGATCGAGCGGACTCACTGCGTTCGCCGCTCATCTCCAACACGTTAGGCCGATGCGTCGTGGGAGGCGCAGATGATGGGTTTGCAGAGAAGCGGGTGTCGGTTGGCCTGCCTTCTCGCTGTGCTCGCGCTCGTGTGCACGGGCTGCTCAAACGGGAATCCGTCGGCCGATCAGGGTTCCTCGGATGCGAGCCTCACGGTCACTTCTACTCAGGACGACCGAATCGCAATCTACTCGGCAGTCGTCAGACAGATCGCGCTCAAGGACGACACCGCCGGCGGGAGTTCCCCGCCGGTCATCTACATTCTGCGGGTAACGGACAGCACCGTAGGCGATCCGCAGTGGCCGCGCACCATCATCGACGTTGTCGGTCACGACCCGAGGGTGTGACCCGCACATTGTCTGACTTGCCCGCGAGAATCGAATGGGTCGATCGGTTTGACGACGTGAAGCTCGCGCCGGACAGCGGGGTCGAAGGCGGCGGGGTGGTCATCACGCTCGGTGAGATCGACCTGAGGAACGGACGCGTGCATGGGTTCCCGCCAGCATCTACCTTGCGAACCTCGGCAGCGGCGGGCAGACGTATGTGGTCGGGAAGTTCGGTGATGCATGGAAGGTAACCGGGACGACAGGCACCGGCTGGAACAGCTAGCCGCGCTGGCCTAACCAAGGCATCAACCTGACAATCCTCGGCTAGGAGGCTACGCTTCCTCCGAGACCGTTCCGGCCTCGGCTTGCAGGTTACGCCTGGCACGTTGGATGGACCGCGGTCATGGCACGATGGCGCGCTTGAGACCCGCAGGTCTCTCAGCCCATCGCCCTTCTGACAAGCTCTTCGATCCTCGCCTCTTCCTTGTCGCCCAGCTCGGTTAGAGCGTACGAGGTGGGCCACATGGCACCGTCATCGAGCGCTGCCTGCTCCTCGAATCCGAACGTTGCATACCTTGCCTTGAACTTCGATGCGCTCTGGAAGAAACACAACACCTTGCCGTCTTTGGCGTACGCGGGCATCCCGTACCATAGTCTCGGCTTGAGCGAGGGTGCCGTCCTCTCGATCATCGAATGGAACCGCTCGGCCATCGCCCGGTCGTGCTCGGGCATCGCGGCGATGTTCTCAAGCACGTCAGTCGGGTCGTCGGCCTTCCGCGTCGTCGGCTTTCGCGTGGGCTTCGCGTCAGCATTGTTCTCGCCCATGCTCATGTCCACCTCTCCGTGTCGGGTTCTTACACGACGGTTCTTTGGACTTCTGCCCAGTTCGAGTGGCCATCCAACAAGCGCATCGAGCGGACGGCGCAAGGTAGACTGACATGAGCGGTCTTGACCGCCGCTCATGCGCGCGACGTTAGCTGTAGTCGATGTGAGGTGGACATGGGCAGAGTAATGGTTCTTGTATTGCTCGCGCTGATGACCCTGCTTGTCGGCTGTGGCTTGCACACCAATCGTGAGCCCGCTAATCAAACGACCGCCACGCAGCCAAGGGTGGTCCTCCCGTCGCAGACAACGACTTCAGGTGTGGTGGTGGGTCCGTCGGACGAGTCTTCCGCACAAGTGGTCGTCGGCTTCGTTCGCCCGAACACCTCATCGACTCTCATTCGAGTTCCTATGTCGTTCACGCCTGAGACCACGTACCAGGTCGGACGCGAGCCGACCACCACGCTTGCTGCGGCAGTCGCCCTTGGCATTAGGGGTAGGGCTGGCGACGGGGTTGTCTGGTGGGGTGATCCCGTGGCCCGGATCACGTACCACAAGGGTCCCGAGGGATTCGTTCTCGATGACCTCTGGGTGCCCGAGCCGCACTAGGCGTTCACCGACACAGCTAGCAAGCGCATCAACCTGGCGCGATGAGCGAGTCGTAGACTGAACACGAAGGACGCGCAGGTTATCCGCAACGACGTTAGGCGGGGCGACCAGGAGCGGCCAATGTGGGGGTTACTGACCCAGCCGGCACGCCTACTCTCAGCCGTATTCCTCGCGGGCATCCTGGTCACGATGGTCGGCTGCGCTCGCCCTCTGTTAGCCCGAGAGGAAGTCCGCTACGCGATCATCACCGCCCAGTCGTCCGATCCCGAAGCCAACGCCAAGTGGCAGGCAACCGACGCAGAACTCGACGCTCTCGTGGAGGCTATCAACAGCAGCGACCCGTTCCGACAAGAGGGAGGGACGACGCCTCGCGTCCTCGTGGTGATGACACTTCGGGACGGCTCGACGATCAGATTGATGCCGACTTCTCAAGGCGTCCACTATCTGGAACGGGACGGAGAGACTCGTCCCATCCAAGGCAAGCTTCTCGATGAGCAGTTCGACTATCTCGAAGCCAAAGCGGGACGGATTGGAGAGCCCGTCAAGTAGTCGCTGCGCCTGCCTAACCAGCGCATCAACCCGGCGCGCAGGAGCGCGCGTACACTCGAAGCGAGATGCGCGCGGGTTATGCGCACAACGTTAGCCCACTGATCACGATCCATCGGAGAAAAGGACTATGCCCACCTCATCACTGGTCACACTCGCATTCATCAGTCTGGCAGCCATCTTCCTCATCGTCTCAGGCATCAGACGCAAGCCGGGGGTGGGCATTATCCTCTCGGTCATCCTCATCGGGATTGCCGCCCGGCTGGGGGAAACCAGCCTCGCTCAAATCGGTTTCGTCCAACCTGACAACTGGCTGAGCACTGTGCTGTTGGGACTGTTGATCGGGTGCGGATTATGCTTACTGTCCATCATGCTGATCGAGCCGCTGGTTGAAAACATCACCAAACAACCCCACGATGTGAGCGTGGTGGAAGGCGTTCGGGGAAACTGGAAAGTCTTGCTCTCGTGGCTAGTCGCAGTCTGGGCCGTGGCGGCGGTCGGGGAAGAAGCGCTCTATCGTGGCTTCTTGATGAGTCAAGTCAGTAAGGTGTTGGGCACCAGTCTCCTGGCCCTCGTGTCGAATGTGCTCATCACTTCCATCATTTTCGGCGTATCTCATTCCTATCAAGGTCGCAGCGGGGCATGGAGCACTGGCATCATCGGTGTCTGTCTGGGAGTCATCTACATCTTGAGCGGATTCAATCTGTGGCTTCCCATCCTGGTGCATGGCGTGATTGACACCGTCGCGCTGATCTTGATCAGCCTCGGTGCGGATAAGCGGCTCAAGGAATTGGTTTGGAAGAAACCTCAACCGGCGGGCTAACACGGCGTGCAGCCGACCCGCCCAGCTGCCCAAGTTGGGCATCCGTTTTGACCATTGTCAGTCGTTGAGGTGGCGGGCGGCTGACGCCGAGAGCGTTAGGCAGAACTTCGCAGGATTCCGGAGGCGAAGCCCATGCACGCCTCGCTCGCACGCAGCGCCGCTGTAATCGTCGTGTCGGCGCTGCTCACCGCAGGGACTGCCGCGTGCACGCCACCCACGGAGGGCACCGACCCTCTCGTCGGCAGGGTCTTGGAGGCGACGAACTCGAAGTCCGGCCAAGTCGGCGGCTATCTGATCGACCTTCGGCTGCGGACGAAGACTGGACCGGCGACCCTCGAGCTAGTGGTCCTCACGAACGGTCAGGTGATGCAGTCGCCGAACTGGCAGCCCGCCGGCGCCTGGGATACGACCCCGACGTCCCGGCTGGGTTCGGAGACGCGAACGCAGCAAGCGAGTCGCGAGCAGGCGCAACGCCTCGCGGCACAGACCGCGACGTCGTTCGGCAAGCGCTCGGATCCTTCCTACGAGGTGACGTCCACCCAGGTGTTCGGGTACGTGATCAGCGTCACGAAGGATTCTGGAGAGATCGAGCAGGTGCTCATTCCACCAGATGGCACGCTCCCGAACGTGTTGGAGTCGTTGAAGCCCTGGCCGCCGACATCGTCGAACTGAGCGCCAAGGCGAGTCTGCCTAACAAGCGCATCGAGCAGAACGCCAGAAGGTAGACTGACCTGAGAGCGCGTGGGCGTCTGCTCATGCGCATGACGTTAGGCGGTCACATGCGCGACGTAGTCTACATAGCCTCGATCTCCATCGACGGTTTCATCGGGTCCGCAGACGGGGACTCGAGCTGGGTTGTCCCGGATCCGGAGCTGCACCGGCACTTCAACGAGTTGGAGAGTTCGTTCGATGCATCCTTGTACGGCCGCCGCATGTACGAGTTGATGGCGGACTTCTGGCCCACCGCTGACGAGCGGCCCGCGGCTCCGGACTACATCGTGGAGTACGCGCGGATCTGGAAGGCGATGCCCAAGGTCGTCTTCTCCAACACGCTCGATTCCGTCGGGTGGAACGCTGAGTTGGTTCGTGGCGACGCCCTCGAAGAGGTGACCCGCCTCAAGCGTCAGTCGGGCAGGAACATGGGCGTGGGCGGTTCCGCACTTGCAACCTCTCTGGCGCAAGGTGACTTGATCGATGAGTTCCGCTTCTATGTGATGCCGACCATCGTCGGGGACGGAACACCCATCTTCCGGACGCTGGGCAAGCACATCGAAGTGACGCCCGTCGAGGTTCGCGAGTTCGCCTCCGGGGCCGTCCTTCTCAGGTATCGCCGCGCGGCGGCGCGCCGTCCGGGTGCCGCCGAACAACGTTAGACACAGTCGGCAGGATGGTGGAACAGGTGCAACGGACGGGGTCAATGGGCAAGATGCTTCTCCTTTCGGCCTTGGCCGCCGTGCTTCTCATCGGGGGATGCGCCCGTAAGGCCCCTGATTCCCCCAAACCGTCTGCAGCCGCAAGCCAGCACAGTGTCGTGATCGACTCGCTCGACGGCCCTGACCCCGGTGTCACCCTTGACGATGCGCTCGCGAAGGTGGGCGTCCCAGTCTCGCTACCCGACACGGCAACCGCTGGCCCAATCAAGAAGATCGCGCTCGACGAGACCACGACGGACCAGCGCGGCAGGCCAGGCCTGCTCATCCTGTACATATCCGGCGTCAAGCTCTTCGTCTCGCGTGCGCCGCACAGCATCCCCGCCCTTGACGCCACCGCCGTCTTCGCGCGAACAGCGGTTGGGGGTGTGCCAGTCCTCGTCAGACAGGCGTCGGCGCAGGTCGACTCTCACGGCGGGACGGTCGAGCTGCCAGCGAGGATGATGTGGAACGATCACGGACTCGGGTACGCGCTCAATGGCACTGGCACGACTGATACAGCTCAGCTTCTCGCGATCATGCGCTCGATGTTCTGACATGACGTGTCTAACAAGCGCATCAACCTGACGCGCACAGGACGCGCGTAGAATCGAAGCGCAAAGGCGCGCAGGTTATGCGCCACGACCGTTAGGCAGAGCGAACTGCGCCAGAAGAACAAGCCGAAGCGTGTGTGACGATCACCCAGAAGATCTCTGATGTGGGGGCTGCAGAGATGGGACGCTTGAAGTCCGACCCATTGGTACCTGGTGGAGTTGACGAATACCTGGCGAGTTGTCCAATCGAGGCACAACCTCATCTGAACGCGATCAGGGCTGCAATACGAGAGGTCGCACCCGATTCCATCGAGACAGTGAGCTACTTTCAGATACCGGGATACTCCTATCCGGGCTATGACTACAACGGGATGTTTGCCTGGTTCAGCTACAAGCAACCCAACGTGAGACTCCATGTTCGTCCGCCGGTGATTCAAGAACATGAAGCCGATCTCAAGGGCTATACGAGCACGAAGTCCATCGTGAGTTTCCCGTTGAGCAAGGAGATTCCGGTGGCTCTCGTCAAATCGCTGGTGCTGGCGAGCATTGATGTGATGAAGAACAGCCATGAATAGCTCCGGAGCGGCGACTCCTGCCTAACAAAGGTATCCAGCAGAACGCCAGAAGCTACACTGCTGAAGAGAGGCGTCGGCGCGTCTGCTGATACGTTGGATCGTCACGATTCTCTTCCTGCTCGTCGCCGCGGGATTCGTCGTGTCGGGCGTCGCTTTGATGTTCCGCCAGTCATGGTGGCAGGTGATGGCAGCTGCGGTCGCAGTCTTCGCCACACTCGTTCTCTTGCTCGTCTGGAACGGACGGCTACAGGGTCTCAGCGAGCAAGGTCTATACGCAGTCCTCATCAACGCGGGCATCGTCGTGTCCGCGCTTGTCCTCCACTGGCCTAGGGTCGCGCGCTAGAAGGCGGTGCCTAACAAGCGCGTCAACGCGACTCGCTGACGGTTGTCGCGTACTGGATGCGCGCGTCTCGCGCGTTACGCGCAATACGTTAGACAGACGGGTGAATCAGTGAAATACGTGGCGCTGTTGCGTGGAATCAACGTTGGCAACGGTGCTCGCGTGCCCATGAAGGACCTGAAGGCTCTCCTCGAGGGACTCGGACTGAGCGAGGTCACCACCTACCTGAACTCCGGAAACGTCGTGTTCTGCTCATCGGGAAGCTCTGCTGACATGACCCAGCTGCTCGAAAACGAGCTGGAGCAGGCATTCGGCCAGGCGATCCCGACGTTGGTCAAGACGTCGGCAGAGATGATCGCAATCGCGGAGGCAATACCGAGCGAGTGGGGAAGCGGCGCCGGTGAGCAGACCTACGTCGCCTACCTATTCAGCGACGTCGATAGGCCGGAACTCGTCGAACAGCTGCCGGTGAAGAAGCAGTTGATGAACATCTTCTACACGCCGGGCGCGATCGTCTGGAACATCAAGCGAGAGAACTACAACCGCAGCCAGATCACGAAGATCGCGGGCCACAGCTCGTACGCGAGGATGACCACGAGGAACGTCAATACCGCGAGGAAGCTCGCGGCCCTGTGCGCTGAAGCCTGACGGCTACGCTGCCCAACAAGCGCGTCAACCACGACAAACCTCGGCAATGAGAGCTACGCTCTCACCGAGGCCGAGACCGGGCCTCGGTTTGCGGGTTACGCGCCACACCGTTGGGTCGACTTGGGAGGACTCGTGAACGTCGGACCGGCTATCGAGGCATTCGGGTGGATCATCCCGTTGGTGTTCATCGTCGGTCTGCTCGGCGGCCTCGTCTACGTGGTTGTTTTGCTGCGGCGACTCGTCCGGGTCAGCGAGGCGATTCTGAAGTCTCTGCAGGAGCGGTCGCGGGCCTAACAAGCGCATCAACCTGACGCGCAAGAACCGCGCGCTACCATGAAGGCGAGCTGCGCGCGGGTTATGCGCACACCGTTAGCCCTACTCGCTGAGTCCCAAGGAGATTCGGGTACCTAGATGGCGCAGAGTCCTTGGTCGAGGGAGTCCACATGCGCAGAATCATCACCACGACGTTCGTGACGCTCGATGGCGTGATGCAGGCCCCGGGCGGACCCGAGGAAGACCCATCAGGCGGCTTCGCCTACGGGGGATGGACCGCCGGGGTCGACTTCTGGGATGAGGTGGCCGGCAAGGCCATGGGCGGGATCATGGGCCAGCCTTTCGAGCTGCTGCTCGGACGCCGCACCTACGACATCTTCGCCTCCTACTGGCCCACCGCTACGGTCGATCAAGACGTGGCCGTGCCATTCAATCGTGCGATCAAGCATGTCGTGTCACGCGAGGCGATCGAACTGACCTGGCAGAACTCCAAGCTCATCACCGGGGACGTCGTGCCTCAGCTCCAGTTGCTCAAGCAGCAAGAGGGCCCGGACCTGTGGGTCCATGGCAGCGGCAATCTCATCCAAACGCTCCTTGCGAACGACCTGATCGACCGGATGCTTGTGTGGACGTTCCCCGTGACGGTCGGCACCGGCAAGCGCCTGTTCGCAGAGGGTACCCAGCCCAGGAGCTGGCGGCTCATCGACTCCAAGCTCTCGACAACGGGCGTGATCATCGCCAGCTACGAACCCGCGGGGCAACTCCGGGTTGGGACGATCGGCGGCGCCTAGGTCGGGTTCTTCGGCGGTCGGGAGGGCTAGCAAGCGCATCGAGCAGAACGCCAGACTGTAGACTGAGACGACAGCGCAGAGGCGTCTGCTCATGCGCAACACGTTAGGCGGAACAACGCCACGTCTACTCGCCTCCCGCGACCTCGGCGAGCGGAACGGTCTACGCGCCAGTCAGTGATTCTAGTCGCGGCGGTAGTTCCTCACCACGCAGCCCCGGCCAGATACGATTGGCAGGCAGTTGGTGCTGCCTGGGTCTCCGCCGAGGCGGATGGTGATGGTGCCGTCCCGGTCCCTTCTCAGCAGTCACGCCGTTGAATGAGCACGCTTCCAACTCGTTTGACTCGATGTAGCCGGCTTGTTGTAGGAAGTCACGGGACCGGAACCCGTCTACGGGCGCGTCGCGAACGGACACGACGTACGGCGCCGCCCGTCGTCTCGCTCTGGCACGCCGTTGATGGAGAGTGCGGCCTCCCTGGGGTTGCCTCCCCACCCCGAGGCGGTCCCGAGCACGTGGCCAGGGCGGCCGCTGCGCCCGCGGGATGTCACGCCTTGGGGTGGCTTGGGGATAACGTTATCGAGATCACGGTGCGCGAAGTGGCGGCCGCGTTCTGGGATTCGATGCGCCAACCCACGCGGTGCAAGTCATCTCGCAGGAAAGGCCAATGACGCAGGGTCGCTGCAGCACCGAGGATGATCGCTGTCGCCTTGAGTGGCTAGCGGTGGTGTGCCGCTCTGAACTGATCGTCCGCATCTCGCGGACCGAACACGATTGTGAGGGTCCCGCATGAAGCAGGTCAGCCTGAGTCGGCGGCTTGCAGCGTGGACGTCGGTCCTGATTCTCGGTGTCGCGACCGCCGTTGTTGTGGTGGCTCTGTATCGAAACACCCCCGCGCTGGCTATCGGGCTGCCAGGTCTTGCGCTGATCGTCATCGCTGCGTGGTGGGTGATCACCGAAATCGGTCTTCGCCGGGTGCTCTCGGTGTTCCCCGGCTCGTTCGGGCTCGGACTGCTTGTCGCAGCCCTCATTCTCACCGTCGGGAGGCCCGGGCACGTTGTCGTGCGCACCCTCACAGTCCTCGGCATCCTCTCGGTGTCGTTCGCGCTCGTTCGCTACGCGTCGACCAGGCCGGTCCCGAACTCATATGGCATCAACGCGTCAGACCGCCCCTCGCCGCCCCGGCATCCCGTCCTTCTATGTAATCCGTGGTCGGGCGGGGGCAAGGTCGAGAGATTCGGCCTACTCGACCTTGCCACGGAACTCGGTGTAGAAACGGTGCTCCTCGACAAGGGTCTCGATCTCGAGCAGTTGACGCGTGACGCGGTCGCCCGTGGCGCAGATTGCCTCGGCATGGCGGGCGGTGACGGGTCGCAAGCCCTCGTGGCGTCGGTAGCTGTCGAGCACGATCTACCGTTCGTGTGCATCTCGGCGGGAACGCGCAACCATTTCGCCCTCGACCTCGGGCTCGACCGCGAAGACCCTCGTGCGGGCATGCATGCCTTCCGCGATGCGGTCGAACGGCGTGTGGACTACGCCACGGTGAACGACCGCCTCTTCGTGAACAACGTGTCGCTCGGGATATACGCCACGATTGTGCAGTCGGAGGACTACCGGGACGCCAAGATTGACATCTCTCGCTCAATGATCACGGACCTGCTGGGCCGGCAGGCCGAGCCCTTCGACCTCGAGTACACAACCCCCAACGGCCGGGAGATCGTCGGTGCCTTCCTCATCATGGTCTCCAACAACCAGTACATCCTTGGAGCAAAGCGTGACGTCTCCCAGCGGCGGCGCTTGGACTCGGGCAGACTCGGTGTGTTCGCGGTGTCTACCCGAACCGGCTCGCAAGCGGCCTTCCTGGTGACGCTGTCGGTGCTCGGTCTGAGGAACCTGAGCTCCAACTGGTACGAGTTCACTGCCGACGAGTTCGAGGTGCGATCGCACTCGGGCCTCGCGTACATGGGCGTAGACGGCGAGGCACTCGAGTCGCCCACACCGCTTAAGTTCAAGATCCATCCGCAGGGTCTACGCCTGTACGTTCCGGAGGGGAACCTCGAAGTCGCCGAGAGGCGTCGGGCGCGAGACTGGAGCCTGAAACGCCTCTCCTCGATCGCGATGGGTCACGAGCCCGCGTAGAGGAGCGGGGATAGGGAAGCACGGGCGAACTAGAGCTATCGTGATCAAGTATTGCGCCTCGTCGTGGCAACGAGATGAAGTTGAATCCGACGTCTTGGAAGGGATGGCCCGATGCTCACGATCAACAAGAGCTCCACTCCCACATGCCTCGTGGTCGATGTGGAGGGTGCCGTCACTGGCGACGAGTTTGACGACTTCGCGGACAGGATCGAGGACGCCCTGGAGGCGCAAGGCACCGTCAACTTGGTCGTCAACCTGGTAGGTTCGGTCAAGTACGGTGACCTCGATGCGGTCGAAGAGGATTTCGAGTTCACGTTCAAGGAGTATCGCAAGGTGCGGCGTGCGGCATTCGTCGGCGATCAGAAACTCATCCGCGCGAGGATCAAGCTCTTCTCGCCCTTCACGCGTGCGCAGGAGAAGTTCTTCGAAGCGGGCCAACTCGATGCCGCAATCGAATGGGCGAGCGCAGAAGACCAGGAATGAACGCCTAACAAGCGCTTCGACCTGATGACCTCGGCAAAGAGGCGATGCCTCCTCCGAGGCGCTACGCGCCTCGGCTACAGGTCGAGGCGCAACGCCGCCAGGCGGAATGTCGGCAACGGCAGCGGGACGGTGTTCGTGAGCGGATCTCAGTTGCCGCACTGCCCAGCCCTGCGTCGAAGGAACCAAGGCGGAGTTCGCGCGCCACATCGACGAAGCCCGTCGATTGTTCGCTGAGGCATGGGACTCCGCTGTCGATAACTACGACGCCGCTATGGCTGCTCACTACATCGCCCATCTGGAGCGTGACCGTGACGAGGCTTTGCGCTGGAATCTCATCGCGCTCGAACGTGCACGATTCGATGATGGGCCGGCGAGTTCATGGGTTCGTTTCCCGTGAGCTTGGGCGGTGCCTACGAGGACCTCGGCGACACCATCGAAGCGATTGCTCCGTGCGGGATGAACTGCGGTGTCTGCATAGCGTATCTCCGGGATCGGAATCCGTGCGTCGGCTGCAACGGTGAGGATTCCTCGAAGCCCCATCACTGCACCGTGTGTCGCATCAAGCACTGCGACGAGCTCACCGCACACGGGTGTTCCTTCTGTTTCGAGTGCCCGAAACTCCCTTGCGCGCGGCTCCGAGATGTCGACATGCGGTATCGCTCCAAGTACCGCATGAGCATGCTCGAGAACCTCGAGGAGGTCCGTCGGATCGGACTGGGGCAATTCGTCGAGTCGGAGCGGATCCGATGGGCATGCGCCCATTGTGGTGCGTTGGTCTCGGTGCACAGGACCGTTTGCCTCGCGTGCGGCGAATCGGTTGAAGGCAGCCACGGAGCCGGCCTAACAAGCGCACCAATCCGACGCCCACAGGACGCGCGCTAACATGAAGGGCGAAGCGCGCGGGTTATGCGCAACACCGTTAGGTCAGATGGCACCTGATTGAATTCGATAGTGACGCTTGTCGTTATTGACGCGCGGCGTTATGGTGTCTGCGTGATCGTTTCATTCAAGGATGCTGACACCGCAAGACTCGCTGGCGGTACTCGCGTCAAACGATTCGTCGGAATCGAGACGATCGCCCGGCGCAAGATCAGGCAACTCGAGATCGCGGGACGTCTCGACGACCTCAGAGTGCCACCGGGCAATCGTCTCGAGCCGCTGAAGGGCGATCGGGCCGGGCAACACAGCATCCGGGTGAACGATCAGTTCAGGGTCTGCTTCCGTTGGACGACGGCAGGACCTGAAGACGTCGAGATCGTGGACTACCACTAGAAGGTGATGAGCATGGCAAGACTCGCTCCCGTGACCCCGGGCGAGCTCCTCTTCGAGGAGTTCCTGAAGCCCATGGCCATCTCGCAGTACCGTCTCGCGAAGGAGATCGGGGTACCCCCGCAGCGCATCGGGCAGATCATCAAGGGCAGGCGCTCGATCACGGCTGACACCGACCTTCGGCTCTGCCGCTTCTTCTGCTTGTCTGACGGCTACTGGCTGCGCGCACAGGCGGCGTACGACACGGAGGTCGCCCAGGAGGAGTTGGCCGGTGATCTGGCCAAGATCCATCCCTGGGAGGGCTGCGCCGTCTAGGTCACTGACCTAACAAGCGGATCAACCTGACTCGCTTCGCTCGCAGGTTATCCGCACCACGTTAGGCAGGGCGACGAGGGCGCTTCGCGTATGATCTTCGGTGACGCTGGGAGCATCCATGAGTTCAGCTCGTTATTCAAAGCAGCTTCTGCGCGACTACCGGCAAGGCCCCGCGATGCTTCGTGAGGCCGTCGCAGGGATGGATGCTGAATCGCTCAGGGCGCGACCCATTGCCGGCAAGATGAGTACGCTCGAGGTGCTGTGCCACATCGTCGACTCGGACCAGTTCATGTGCGACCGGATCAAGCGAACCGTGGCGACCGATAGGCCCGTGCTGATGGGTGTCGAGTCCGCGGACTACCCTCTGCCGTTGCGATACCACGACCGGGACCCTGAACTTGACCTGTGCCTTCTTGAGGCACAGCGCGAGCAGATGGCGGCGGACCTTGAGCGCCAGCCAGCAGAGGTGTGGGACCGCGTCGCGACGCACTCTGAGAATGGAGAGCAGACCTTGCTCGAGATTCTCGACCACGCGGTGGACCATCTGGAGTCCCATCTGGTCGCGATCGCAGAGAAGCGGAAGGCGCTCGGAGTCTGATCACCGTCAGCGCCTGCCTAACAAGCGCTTCCAGCGGACGCGCCGGCTGGAGTTCGGCTTGGGGGCGGTGGCGATGCGGTATGCGCCGAGAAGGTAGCAGAAGGACCTCGTGGCGACGAGGCTGAGGGCCGCCTAACAAGCGCTTCCAGCCGATTGCCGCTCGCGCTAACCTCAAGCCGGCTCTCAGAAACGGCTGAAGCGCACCGCGTTTGACGTACTCGAGGGAGGGGATTGCGTGGCTCGTAGAATCGGCATCCTTCTCATAGCGGTCGTCGCGCCCCTCTCGGCAATGTACGCGCTGCTGTGGCACTGGGTCGACTTCTTCCTCTCCGCAGAACCAAGCTTGCCGCTCGTCGGATGGGCCGGAGGCACACCCGCACTCAGGACCGTCCTCGACCGAGGTGCCGCCTATTCCGTGCTCATAGCCTTGGGAGCCGTCGGCGCGGTTCTCTATGCGTTCGTGCGATTCTGGCTCTGGTGGGAGGCACGCGGCGGCCCAGGGGCCGCCTTCCTGCTGAGCGCTGCGATCGTGGGCGCGCTCCCGCTGCTTTTCCAAGCCTGGACGTTCGCGTTGTCGCGTCTCCCGGCTGTCGGAGTCAGCCTTGTGCAGACGCTGACCATCCTCGAGCGCTCAGCTGCCGCCTGGGGATGGGTCATCCAACCGCTTTCGTTGCTGCTCCTCGGAATCGGCCTGCTCCGGTCTCGCATGGTCGCAGTGTGGGTGGCGCCCCTCGCGTTTCTCGCAGCCGGCCTCGTCGCGCTCGCGACAGCCAGTCCTCCCGTGTCTGAGACTGTCATCGGTCGCGTGGTTGGCTTGAACGCCTCGAGTCACGGCTACGGCTACGCCGCCATTGCGGAGTTCGCCTTCCTGCTAGCACTCGGAGTGTCGCTGGCTAGACGCGGATTCGGCACAACGCGAGAGGCCGGCGACGTCGACCAAGCGCATTAACCTGACGCGCACAAATCGCGCGTAGACTGAGAGCGAGACGCAGGTCAAGCGCCACACCGTTTAGGTGCGATCGCGAGGAATGGGGGCGCGATGAACGAGATCCTTCTCTACGCCGCGGCTGCGCTCACCGCAATCTGGGGAATCGCACACCTTTTCGCCACTAAGGGGGTCGTCGCGGGCTTTGGTGAGCTGGCGCCGGACAACCGCCGCATCATCACGATGGAGTGGATCGTCGAGGGCGTGGCGCTGATATCGACAGCCGCCTTCGTGGTCGCGGCCACGGCGACAGACCCGGCGGCCACGACCTCCGCCGTGGTCTACATGGTGGCAATAGCCACGTTGCTTGTCCTCGCGGTGGTCTCGCTCTTCACGGGATTCCGGGTTGCATTCCTGCCGTTCAGACTGTGCCCCCTCATCTTCGGCCTGTCGGCATTGTTGATTGCGCTCGGAGCGTGGCTCTGATGGGGGACTCGGCGACGCACCTAACCCGCGCTTCGAGCGGACGGCGCAAGTAGGCGAGAATGGAAGAGCACGACGGCAAGGTGCGCTGCCACTGAAGCGCCACGTCGTCAGGCGCATGCGTCAGAGGATTGGGGAGCTATAAGGCTACGCTAATGACCTCGGTAAGCAGGCGCTGCCTCATCCGAGGCCAAGACCAGGCCTCGGTTACAGGTCAAGCGCGCACCGTTAGGCACGTAGGAGGGCTCGTGACATGGACGGCGGCGACACATCTGAGCGAGGACCCGATCGTGCGGTCGGCGAGAAACGCGAGGCGTCCATCAGTGAGTCCGCGAAGGCTCTGGCGAACGAGTATGTCGAGGCCATCACGCATGACCCCCGACAGATCCAGGAGTGGCTCGGGGAGAAGGGCCTGACCTACGGGGGCCTAATCGGCGTCGGCGTGATCATGGTGCAGCCGTTCCTTGTCGCAGAGTCGCTCGACCTGTCCGCCACGATCTGCGTCGTCGCGTTCGCCGTCGCGATTCCACTCCTGGCAGCACTCATACTGCTCAATCGCGAAGAGTCGTTCCGTCGCCGTTTCGCTCAGTCACGTCTCGTCTCATTCGGCCAGGGGCTCGCGCAGATGAGCGCGTTTGTGGGCATCGTCGCCGGTTTCTGGCATATCTACTGGATTGCCGGAGTGGTGATGTTGGTAAGCGCCTTACTGGGGATGGGAATTCACTCGGCCGGCTTCATGAGTGTCGAACCGAGCGTTGGGTCTGTGGCTGGGGCGGGAGACGGCAACGACGACGTCTAGTGCCTAGCAGGCGCATCGAGCAGGACGCCGCGAGGTAGTAACTGCTGAAGTGAGGCGCTCGGCCTCTGCTGACGCGCCACACCGTTAGGCGCACTAGATCTCAACCGCATGGGAGGCGGCACCATGAGTAGGCTGATCATGTGGAACCTAGTCACTCTCGATGGGTTCTTCGAAGGCCCGACGAGCTGGGACTTGGGATGGCACGAGTACGCCTAGTGCGAGGAACTCGAGAGGCTCTCCTTGGAGCAGTTGCGCTCCGCTGACAGACTGCTGTTTGGCCGCGTCACGTACGAGGGCATGGCTGCCCACTGGCCTTCCGCAGAGGGTGAAGTCGCGACTCATTAACAGCGTCTCGAAGGTCGTCTTCTCGACGACTCTGGAACGGGCTGAGTGGAGCAACACTGCCCTCGTATCGTCGGGTGCTGTGATCCTTCGCTATGAGCCGGAATCGAGTGGGGGGTGACGGCGCCTAACCAGCGCTCCAACTCGAATCGCCCGCAGTCGTTCCATACTGGACACGCTTGGCTTGCGAGTTAGGCGCAACAACGGTGGGCGGCGCTTTCGGATGAAGTAGGGAGGCACTCGAGGATGGAGTGCGAGCTCAAGGACATCACAGTCCACTATGAATCGCTAGGTGAGGGTAGGCCCATCGTCATGCTCCATGGTTGGGGGTGCGACCATCGCCATATGGTGAGTGACATGGAACCACTCTTCAGACAGCGTGACGGATGGAAACGCATCTACCTGGACTTGCCTGGTCACGGGGCGACGCCAGGAAAGGACTGGATCACCAACCAGGACAAGATCCTGGACGTCGTCTTGGAGTTCATCGACAGGGTCATCCCAGGGCAGCGGTTCGTGGTGGCCGGCACGTCAGCCGGAGCGTATCTTGCCCGAGGCGTGGTCCATCAACGATCGACATCAATCGATGGGCTGCTACTCACCGTCCCTCTGATCGTGGCTGGCGATGCAGACCGGCATGTGCCTTCTCCATCCACCCTGTTGGCGGACCCTGCGCTCGTGTCCGAATTGGAGCCAGATGAGGCGGACGGGTTGTTCGGAATCGCCGTTGTCCAAACCCGGGAGGTTGTCGAATACATCCGGGCCAGCTTCCCCTCTGACAGTGCGACCGGCGATGAGGCCTTCCAGGCGAAGATCAGAGAGCATCCGGACAACTACGGTTTCTCATTTGACGTGGACGCGCTTCCCGAACCGTGCCCGGCGCCCACGCTCATCGTCACCGGCAGACAAGACTCCGTCTGCGGCTACCGCGATGCGTGGGAAGTCCTCGAGAACTACCCGAGGGGAACATTCGCCGTCCTGGATCGTGCAGGGCATTTGTTGGGAATCGAGCAAGCAGATCTGTTCCACGCGTTGGCAAGTGAGTGGCTTGACAGAGTGGAGGGGCACGCCGAGGCGCTACGGCCAGCCTAGAGTCACCTGCGTCGGCTTCCTCCGGACGGTAGACCCGAACAGTAGTCCCGGTGCCGCCCAACAAAGGGATCGAGCGGGCAAGGACGCCGGCGCGGGAGTCCTTTCACTCCTTCGCCGGCGTGCAGGGATGTCCTAGCTATTGCTTCTCGATCGGCGTGCCCGGCTCGGCAGCCGCGATTACATCATCAAAGTTGAAGAAGTCGTCCGGCAGCGTGTCCCGTTCGATCTCTTCGTACACTTCGAAGACGATTCGCGATGTCAGGTTGCCATCGCCGTCGCTGTTCTTCCATTCGACGACTGAGGTCCACGTCTTGATGCGGTAGTCGGACTTGCGCATAGTCGCCGTCACGACGTTCGAGGTCACAGTGTCGTCGTCGGGCGGGAGACGTGCCTCGACCACCCAGTATTCCTCACCGTCGATGACCTTGGTACCGGTGACTCTCGCCGTGCCGTTGGTGATCTCCGCCCGCAGATCTTCTACCCATCCGCCTATCGCCGATGAGATCATCCCGCCTGCCGGTGTTTCAATCAGATGCTGTCTGTCGCTGCCGTAGCGGATGTTGTTCAAGAACATCATCTGGCGGCCGTGTGACTGCACGACCAGCACGTCGAGTGAACCGTCAGGGAGGTTGACCTCCTCTCTGCGCATCTGGTTGCTGGGGTCGATCCAAGACGACCACTGCTGGTTGATGTAGTAGCTGGGGTCGTATCCCTCCCGTCCGTTCGTGCGCGTCTGGGCATAAGCGGCGACCACGTGCAGCACTCGACCGTGTGTCTGCATGAGCAGCGCATCGGCAGCCTTGTCAGCCGCGAATACTGACGTGTCGGCCCGGGGTACGAGCGCGAACAGGAGGGCCACGGCCGCTGCCGCCGCCGTGATGCCTCCGACCGTGCGCCACGGGTGGCGGCGCACGAATGATCTGGCGACCTCCGGTTCGCGGAGAATCGCCGACGCCTTCACCCGGCGCAGGGCGTCTTCTCCTGCAGCTGGTGGCATGTCAGTCCGCAGCATCTCGACGATCGCCTCTTGCGAATCACTCTGTTGGGACATTCTCGGCACCTCCCACAAGCGTCGTATCCGCACCTGCGCCCTCACACTCCATGTCGTGGCGCAGACGGTCGATTGCCCGGTAGAAGGTCATCTTCACAGCGCTCTCGGACTTCCCGACTAGTCGTGCGATCTGGGCGAACGGCCGATCCTCGGCGATGCGGAAGTAGATGACAAGACGTTCGGGTTCCCTGAGGCGGCGCACGTACTCCCAGGAGTCCGGGTGTTGCCAGGCATCGGCTTGGTCGGCATCTTGCTGCCCGAGTCTCGCCTCGGCGGCGCTTCGCCGTCGCGCACTGCGATGGCGCGAGACACAGAGGTTGTGAGCAACCCTGATGAGCCACGCCTCGGTACGCTCAAGCGGAATGCGGTCGCTTCGCGCGAGGAAGCGTGCGAACGTCTCGGCCGCGACGTCCTCGCCCTCCTGGGACGATCCGGTCGAGTACGTGCAGTAACGCAACACGGCCGGCGCGTGCGCGTTCCACGCCGATTCGAACCGCTCGTCGTCCACATGCACCCCTTGGCCAATGCTAGACCTTCACAACGTATACGACCGAGCGGCTTTGAAAGTCACATTGACTCCGCACACGGACCGTCCGGCGATTCCAGAACCGGACTCCATGGCAGGCATCTGACAAGCGCATCGAGCAGAACGCCAGAAGGTAGACTGACCCGAGAGAGCGCATCGGCGTCTGCTCATGCGCACGACGTTGGGCCGTCACGAGGTCGTGAAGGAGCCAGCACGTGAACGACGAGCCTGAAACGCAGGACGTATCCGTTGACATTCCGACGGTCGCAGCCATTGCGGCCGTCTCGACCAGTCTCACTGTCGGACTGCACGAATTGGTGCATGCTTTCACCTGCATCGCCGTCGGTGGGACGCTGCGAGGCTTCTCGGCGTTGTATGCCGACACGTCCGCGCCACACGTCTGGCAGCAGAAGGTCATCGCGGGCAGCGCCCCGCTCTTCAACGTGGTACTCGGACTGTTCCTCCTCGTGATCGTCCACCGTTCGCAGGGTATGGCACCTCGGACCCGATGGTTCCTTTGGCTGTGGATGCTCATGAACCTACTCTCGGGGACTGGCTACCTCATGTTCTCGGGCATCGCGAACGTCGGCGACGTCGCTGTGGTGATCTCCGGCGGGGAGCCGCAATGGTTCTTCCGCGCGCTCATCACGGTCGTCGGCTCGGCCATGTTCATGTCGGCCGTCTGGGTCGCACTTCGCGAGTGGGGCCGTATGGTCGGAGGTGGGGGACCTGCCCAGATCTCTCGTTCGTCCAAGTTGTGCGTCACCTCCTACTTCAGCGCACTCGCAGCCGTGGCACTCGCGGGCGTGATGAGTCCGACGGGTATCACTAGCCTGCCGGTGGTCGCCGGAGTCTTCGCTGTGGCGGGGGGTCAATCGCCTCTCCTCTGGATGATGCAGTGGTTCCGCGCACACATGTTCCTCAAGGCCCCGGGGCCGCCCTTGGAGGTCCAGCGCGATTGGGGTTGGATGCTGAGTGGAGTTGTGGTCACCTTGTTGTACGCAGTCGTCCTCGGCGCGTCGGTGACTCTCTGACCGGTTCTTGTCATCGTGCGGCCCAACAAGCGCATCAAGCAGAACGCGTTCGCTAGACCTGCATCGCGAGCTGCCGCGACATCGAACAAAGGCATCGAGCGGACGGCGTCAAGTGGTATCAACTAGCGACCAAGCGCATCGAGCGGACGCCGCTAGCTCTATCCTGATGAGAGCGAATCAGCGCCGCTCGTGCGCAGCACCTTCGGCAGACGCAGCTACAGCAGGCGCCCAAGGCCATCGATGATCAAGTCGAGGCCGAAATCGAAAGCCGCGGCGTCATCGTAGGGTTTCGCGGCATATTCCGTCGCGACGCGGGCCAGGGAAGGAAACGCGCCCTGCGGGATGGCGTCGAGAACCTCTTGAGCCACTTCGGCGGTGTCCTCGTCATCAGCCGGCGAGATGTTTGACCGCTGCCGCTCGAAGCCGTAGATGTAGCTATCGAGTGCGAGAAACGCATTCGCGGCGAGTCCCGGGGAGAACCCGGCATCAAGCAGCACACCAAGTACTCGATCAGCGTAGGACAGACTGCTTGGACCGCTCCGTCCCCGGGAGTCGATGAGCCCGGCGGCCCATCGATGATTCGCAAAGACCTCCCGCGCGGACACGGCCCGGCGCCGCATGGCCTCCTGCCAGCCGACGTCACCGGAGGGGAGGTCGATCTCGGCGACAACGAGATCCACCATGCCGTCGAGGAGGTCGTCCTTCCCGTCGACATGGTTGTAGAGCGACGCCGCCTCGACTCCCAGCCTTCGACCGAGCTCGCGCATGGTGACCGACTCGATCCCGCTCTCATCCGCGAGATCCATTGCCGCGCGCACGACGCGTTCCCGGTTGAGCGTGTCTCGCGATTCACATCTGCCTGTTGCCTGAGCGATCATGGCGCCTCCTTCGACTGTCCGCGCCGCGCGACTGGATTCTCACGTCCCTTGACATACTAACACTGTTAGTACAGTATGTGCTACCGGAGACTAACAACGTTAGTTAGTCAGCGCCCGCGCCCGATGTGCGGGCAGACCACACGATTGGAAGGGTTGATGTAATGAACGACATGGGTACGAGAATCTCAACGCTCTGGATCGTGGTCATGTTCAACATGGCCTTCGCTGACATCGTGGGCTTCATCCAGCCCGGCGCGTTGCAGGGAGTCGCGGGACCGGGGGGCGTGCCGATCACTCAAGGACTGCTGCTGGTGTTCGCACTACTCATAGAGATCCCGATTGCGATGATCTTCGTGTCCCGCATCTTGAATCGGAGGGCCAACCGCTGGGCGAATACTGTTGCAGCGGTTATCACCTCCGTGTTCGTAGTAGGCGGCGGGTCGATGGAGCTCCCCTTCTACGCGTTCTTCGCAGCCGCAGAAGTCGCGTGCATGGCGCTGATCGTCTGGTCCGTTTGGGCGCGGCGCAGCTCGGAAGTCGCTGCACCGGTACCGGCAGGCTGGTCGGCCGGGCAGGCATGAACGAAATCGGAGGAACACGATGAAGGCAGTCGTCCAGACCGGCTACGGGTCCGCGGACGTGATGCAACTGGCGGAGGTCGAGCAGCCCACGCCGGCGGAGGGTGAGGTCCTCATCCGCGTGATGGCGGCGTCCCTCGCCGCCGGCGAGTACTACGGGATGCGGGGCAAGCCGTTCCCCATAGTGTTCTACATCGGGTTCCCCAAGCCCAAGAAGGACTTCGTCGTCGGGCTCGACTGCGCGGGGATCGTCAAGGCTATCGGCCCGAATGTGCGCCGCTTCAAGCCGGGTGACGAGGTCTACGGAGAGTGCCGCGGCTCGTGCGCGGAGTACGCGGTCGCAAAAGAGGGGAGTCTCGCGCCGAAGCCGGAGAACCTGACGTTCGAGCAGGCTGCGGCCCTGCCCACATCCGCATGCACCGCACTGCAGGCCCTTCGTGATCACGGCAAGGTCCGGCCCGGCCAGAAGGTGCTCATCAACGGCGCGTCCGGGGGAGTAGGACCGTTCGCCGTGCAGCTCGCCAAGGCGTTCAGCGCCGAAGTCACCGGCGTGTGCAGCACCGGGAACGTGGAGATGGTCCGCAGGATCGGCGCGGACCACGTCATCGACTACACCAAAGAGGACTTCACCAAGGGGAGCGAACGCTACGACGTGATCCTGGACAACGTCGCCAGCCACTCGCTGGCAGCCACGCGCCGCGTGCTGACGCCCGACGGGCTCCACGTGCCGAGCAGCGGACACGCCGGCATGGGCTGGATCATCGCCGCAGCTCTGGCGGGGATCTTCGTACGCCAGCAGGGCGCGCCCTTCGTCGCGGCGACGAACAGCGAAAGCCTGCTCGCGCTCAACGAGCTCATCGAGGCCGGCAAGGTCACTCCGGTCATCGATCGAGTGTATCCGTTTGGCGAGACCGCCGAGGCGTTCGCCTATCTGGACGAAGGGCATGCGCGCGGCAAGGTCGTCATCGCCGTGGAGCCTGCGCACACGTAGTTGGGGTCAGCGCCGGGAAGAGGTGGTCGGACTATGGTGGATGTGAGGATCACGCTGTCGGGACTCTGGATTGCCGTCATGCTGACGTATCTCCTGGGGGACGTGCTGCGCGGATTCGCCGGCCATTTCGTGCCCGGGGAGATACAGGGCAAGGCCGTCAGTCAGGGCACATGGGTGCTGATCGCAGCGATAATGCTCGTCCCGATCGTCATGCTCGTCTTGTCCCTGACGCTCCCGTATCCCGCGATCCGCTGGGTGACCCTGGTCGCGGCCGCGGGCTCGGTGCTGTTCAATCTCGCCAGCCTGCCCTACGAAGGCGCCTACGACAACTTCCTGATCGGTGTGAGCGTCGTCTTCTGCGGACTGATCGTCTGGTACGCGTGGACGTGGCCGGTAGCGACCTGACGAATGGCAGGGCGAGGGCACCTCCGTCGCAGCGGGAGGAGGAGAGTGGCGGAAGCAGAGGGACGATTCCCCTACCAGTTCTTCGTTGTCACGTTCGCTTGGTCGTGGCTGATCTGGCTACCGCTGGTCCTTGCAGGGGTGGGCGTCATCCCACTCGACAAGGACCTGCTGGGCGTTTTGACTGTGCCGTGGATAGCTGTGGGTGTCTTCGGGCCAGCAGTAGGAGCGTTCTACTGTCTGCGGGCATCGCACGGCAATAGCGCCGTTCGCCAGTACCTGCGCGGCCTGCGGGATCTTCGCTTCGGCTGGCGGGCCTGGCTTGCGCCCCCACTGGTGCTTGGCGGAACCACCTGGCTTGCGTGGGTGCTGCCGGAACTCTGGGGCGCGCCGCGCCTGAAGATGCTCCTGCCTTCCGTATGGGCCTTCCTTCCGTATCTACTGCTGATGATCTTTCTCGGCGGCGGACAGGAAGAACTGGGCTGGCGCGGATACATCGTGGACCCACTGGAGGAGCGACTGGGACCCTGGTTGGGCAACCTGGCGCTCGGGGTGGTCTGGGCCGTATGGCACGTGCCGCTGTTCTTCATACCGGGGACCAGCCAGATATTCGTGCCGTTCGCCGGGTTCACGCTCGTACTGATCGGCTATTCCTACTTCTTCGCCGCGGTGCGCCAGGCCTCCGGCAAACGCACCATGGCGGGTCTCGTCGCCCACGGCTGGGGGAACGCGTTCGTTCCCTTGTTCCCTACGATCGTGATGGCCCAAGGGGCGGCACAGCAGCGCTACTGGATCTGGGCGGGCCTTACGCTGCTTGCCGGTGTGGTCGCTATGATCGTCCGGTCGAGAAAGACGCTAGCCAGACTCGGGAGCCCTGATCTCCCCGACGGACAGAAGGCATGACAGGAGCGAGCACGTCGAGGATATGCTGCCGAACAAGCGCTTCGACCCGACTGTGGCGCCAGTGAAGTAATCTGAGATGCAGACGTCGAGCTAGGCACCTTGCGGGTTATGCGGCACGTCGTTAGGCGGATGGGTGAGGGTGAGTAGGTTGATGCGGGAACGCGCAGCACTGCTTCGCATAGGCGGTTCCTCGGCGCTGCTGATCGCTTTGGGATACGTCGCAATCCTGACGCTCTACGCCAACGTGGGTGCACCGCCCACAGGAGACGGCACGGCCTGGATGGTCTACCTGGCCGGCAAGACAGCAACGTGGTGGGCGATCGTGGGCCTGTCGGTGGCGACCGACGTCCTGTTTCTGCCTGTCGCGATCGCACTCGGCGTTGCACTCGACCGAGCACTCGGATGGATCGCCGCGGCCGGCATTGGGCTCTTCGTTGCCGTGGACCTCTCGGTCACGTGGTCGAACTACGCGGCCCTCATCGTTCTTGGAGAACGCTACGTTGCGGCTCGGGATGTGGGCCGCCAGGCGATAGAGTCTGCCGCTAGCTACCCCGCAGCGGTGCTGTCCTCTTGGATCCACGTGGTCTACGCCATTGTCATCCTGTCGGTCGCCATATTGCTCGCCGCCGCGGTCATGCTGCGAAGCCCCTTCGGATGGGCGACCGCGCTCGTGGGCCTGGCGACAGGACTGAGCGGCATTGCTGCGCTCTCCCGCGCGGGCGTCGCCGTGATCGGCAACGCGTCGCTCGCTATCGTGTGGCTCGTACTGGTCGGGTGGCACTTGTTACGCATGCCAGCACTCGAGCCAGCTGCAACCACCGTCCAACAGGCGCATCGAACAGAACGCCAGAAGGTAGACTGACCTGAGAGCGCTCACGTCGCTCGACGCTCATGCCCAAACACGTTCGACAGAACAAGTCGCCCTTCTTCCGTCCACTGCGGCGATATGCGAGTCTCAGGGGGGATTCGGCATGCTAGATTCAAGTGCTACTCAGGCGGCAGCTGATTCGGCAGCTCGTTCCGTCGACCCGGCATGGCTGCACGAGTGGTTGACTGACATCCATCGGGAGCAGACTCAGCAGACCAAGTACTTGCGCAACATCTCTGGCTGGATAACGTTTGTCGGCGTGCTGGTTCTCATGGGGCTGGTCATCTCAGTACTGTCTGCGCTCTCGGCCGCGTAGCCCCCTTCGAACACGCGCATACACCTGACGCGCGCTCAGGAATCGCGCCTGCCAAGCGGAAGGGTTGAGGCGCGCAGGTGATGCGCCAAAGCGCTAGACGTAGCGCCAGCGAGTGTCGCACCGCCGGGAGGGCAATCAGTGAGCGATCACTCGGGATACAGGGTCGAGCCGTTCAGCAGCAATCGCCAGGCGGTCGCGGCCAACACGGCGGTTGCCAGGGAGAAGAGCATGATCCACCTCGTGACTGAGGTGGATATCACACGGCCACGAGCGTTTTTCTCGGAGCACCGGACTCGAACCGGCGAGGCGCTGTCGCTCACCGCCTACGTCGTGACCTGCGTTGCACGGGCGCTCGCTGACTTCCCTGAACTCAACGCATTCCGGAAGGGTAGCCACCTGATCGTCCTCGAGGACGTGACGGTGAGCGTCGCCTTCGAACGTGAGGTCGACGGCGAGAGCGTGCCTGAACCGATTGCGATCCAGGCAGTCAACCGGAAGTCCTATCGCGAGGTCAACGATGAGCTGAGGGCTGCCCAGGGCCGGAAGGATGAGCCCATCGGTTCCGCGATGGGCACCGCTTGGACTCGTTTCATCCCAGGCTTCCTTCTCAGGACGGTTACCAGACTCGCGTATCGCGATCTCGGCGTGTGGATGCAGTACGGAGTCGTAGGTGTGACCTCAGTCGGCATGTTCGGCTCGGGACCGACTTGGCTCGTCCCGTTGGCGAGCTCGACCATCACCGTATCAGTGGGCTCGATTGCCAAACGCCCCATGCTTGTCGAAGGTGCTGTGCAGGAACGAGAGTATCTGTGCCTCACCCTCACCTTCGACCACGAGATCGTAGACGGTGCCCCGGCTGCTCGGCTTACGAGCCGATTGGCAGAGATTCTGTCGAGTGGCGATGAGCTTCACGACGCGGTGTCTTTGGGCTGAGCCAGAGCACGCGATCGCCCTCGGCTTGCGTGTGACGGGGCGGGCGCCGTCTAACAAGCGCATCAACCCGACGCGTAGAAGCGCTCGGTTATGCCGGAATCGCTCGGCGCACGGGTTGTGCGCCAGAAGTTCGGCGGGACTACACACCCGTCGGCTTCTCGGGCCCGTGTCCTATGATTGCCTCATGCCGACGCCGATTCTCGCCACCAAGCTCTATGTCCCGCCGTCTCGGCCCACCCTGGTTCGTCGCCCCTCCCTGATTGGACGGCTGAACGAGGGTTTGCAGAGCAGGCTGATCCTTGTATCCGCTCCCGCTGGCTTCGGCAAGACCGTGATAGTCAGCGAGTGGGTGGCCGGCTGCACCCGTCTTGAACCGGAGGTTCGTCCTGCCTGGCTTTCCCTGGACGAAGGGGACAGCGATCCGGCGCGCTTCCTGTCCTACCTCGTCGCCGCTCTGCGGATGGCTGTGCCGGACGTTGGGCAAGGGGTGTTGGACATGCTCCAATCCCCCCAGCCGCCACCGACCGAATCGATGCTGACGGCTCTGCTCAACGAGATCACAGCGCTCCCGCACGATGTCGTCCTCGTCCTCGACGACTACCACGTCGTCGACTCCGAATCGGTGGACCAAGCTCTCGCGTTTCTGCTGGAGCATCTCCCTCCGCAGATGCATCTGATCATCGCCACCCGAGAGGATCCTCACCTGCCCCTGGCTCGGTTGCGCGCACGGGGACAATTGACTGAACTGCGCGCGGTCGACTTGCGTTTCTCCCCCACCGAAGCCGCCGAGTTCCTCAACCGGGTGATGGGCCTCGGCCTTTCGGCAGAAGACATCACCGCCCTGGAGACCCGCACCGAAGGCTGGATCGCGGGCCTGCAAATGGCGGCGCTCTCGATGCAGGGGCGAGAAGATGCCGCCAGCTTCATCCAAACCCTCACCGGCAGCCACCGTTTCGTGCTGGACTACTTGGTAGAGGAGGTTCTTCAGCGCCAGCCGCAACGCACGCGCAGCTTCTTGCTGCAGACCTCCATTCTCGACACACTGTGCGGTGCTTTGTGCGATGCCGTCACCGGGCAGAAGCAGGGCAAAGGGATGCTCGAGCGCTTGGAGCGCGGCAACTTGTTCGTCGTCCCGCTCGATGAGGAGCGTCAGTGGTATCGCTATCACCACCTCTTCGCCGATGTCCTGCAAGCGCACTTGCTCGAGGAGCAGCCTGATCAGCTGTCCGCTCTGCACCGGAGGGCGAGCGAGTGGTACGAAGAGAACGGTCTGCGATCCGACGCGATCCGTCACGCGTTGTGTGCCGAGGACTTCGAGTGGGCGGCAGACCTGATCGAGCGGGAGGGGCTCATGACGGAGGACAGCTCCCAGGCCGCCGCGTGGCTCAAGTGGACGAGGGCGCTTCCGGACGAGATGATCCGCTCTCGGCCTGTGCTCAGCGGTTGGGTGGCCTGCGCGTTGTTGGCTGGTGGCGAATTGGAGGCCGCCGAGGCTCGGCTGAAGGACGCCGAGCGCGGGCTGAAGCCTGGGCGAAGCGGACATACGGTTGTTGCGGACGAAGAAGAGCTTCGGTCCTTGCTGGCGACCATAGCTGTGGTGCGTGCGTACAATGCCCAGGCCGTCGGTGATGTGCCTGGCACCCTGAAGCACGCTGAGCGAGTATTCGAGCTCCTGCCCGAAGGAGACCATCTCAGGCGTGAACAAGCGACCGGCCTCGTGGGGCTGGCGCACTGGGCAAGCGGCGATCTGGAAGCCGCCGATCAGGTCTTCGTCGACTACAGCGCGAGAATGCTTGCAGCCGGCAACATCCCTGACGCGATTGGCACCGCATCCGTCCTGCCCGACATCAGGATGCCACTGGGTCGTCTCCGTGAAGCGGTGGGCTCAGTCGAGCAGCTACTGCAGTTCGTGTTGGATCAGGGAGACCCTCTCCCTCCGGAGACGGCTGACCTGTATCGGGCGCTGGGTGAACTGCACCTCGAACGGGGTGACCTCGCTGCTGCAGCAGAACACTTGCTGAGAAGCAAGACGCTGGGCGAGCAAGCGGAGTCACCCGTGTGGAGGTGGCGTTGGTGCGTTGCCCAGGCCCGGCTCAGCGAGACCGCGGGCGACCTGGAGGGTGCTCTCAGTCTGCTGGACGAGGCCCAGCGCCTGTTCATCAGAACGCCCTTGCCGGACGCGCGGCCCATATCTGCTCTGAAGACACGGATCTGGGCTACGCAAGGTAGGGTGACCCAAGCACTGGAGTGGGCGCGCGAACGATGCCTGTCGGTCGTCGACGACTTGAGCTACCTGCGCGAATTCGAGCACGTGACACTGGCGAGAGTGCTCATCGCCCGGTATGAGACCGAGCGGGTTGATGGTGCCGTCCACGACGCTGCAAGGCTGCTGGAGCGCCTCCTGCACGCAGCTGACGAAGGCGGCAGGATCGGGAGCGCGATCGAGATCCTGGCGCTGCAGGCTGTCGCTCACAAGGCGCAGGGCGACACGTCCTTGGCCCTCACGTCACTTGAGCGCGCCATGTCCCTGGCCGAATCGGAGAGCTACGTCCGAGTCTTCGTGAATGAGGGCGCGCCGATGGCCCGCCTTCTCCAGGAGGCCGTTTCCCGCCAGGTAGCGCCGGACAGCGCGAGGCGGTTGCTGGCGGCCTTCCCTTCGGCCAGGCCCGGCGGCGCCCACTTCTCGGAAGCTCGAAGCGAAGGCAAGGAACTCTTGAGCGGGCGTGAGCTCGAAGTGCTCCAACTCATTGCCGCCGGACTCACGAACCGTGAAATCGCCGACCGGCTGTATCTCTCGCTGTACACGGTCAAGGCCCATGCGCGGAGCATCTACGACAAACTGGATGCCCACAGCCGCACGCAGGCCGCTGCCAGGGCAAGGGAACTGGGAATCCTGCCTCTCGTCTGAAGGCGCCCGGCCCCGGCAATGCGTCCCGTCGCTCCTCTCCTCCTAGCTGCAGACCGCGGCGCTCCCGGCGATTAGTCCCACCGATTAGTCCCTTCGACCGATGTCAGTGCCTTCGTGCGCCCCCATGCTCGTCGAGCAGGCGCGAAGAGACGCCTGAATCGGTGGCAAAGGGTGGAGAGGACAGTGGCAGAGCGGCGAGGCCAGAGGACAGACGCGGTTTGGCCCGCAGTCTACGAGATCAGGATCGAGGGCCATCTCCGACGCGCGTGGACAAGCTGGTTCGAGGGCTTGTTGATCGCGCTAGAGGACAACGGCGACACGCTCTTGACCGGCGCGGTGGTGGACCAGGCCGCGCTACACGGACTCTTGAAGAAGGTGCGCGATCTGGGTGTGCCGCTCGTCTCGGTCAATCGCCTTGAGCCCCGCCCGGCACCACAACCAAGGGAAGAGGGAGATTGAGATGCGCACAGACAGAAGGCAGAAGACGGAGACTGACATGCCCTCATACAGAGGAAACGCGATCGCGGCGGGAGTCCTGTTCATCCTGTGCTCGGCCGCGGCCATACTGAGCATCGTCCCTCTTGGCGCTACGGTGAGCGCCCCCGTCGATTTCGCTCGGTTGGCGGCGAACGACAATCGTGTGGTGCTGACCGCGCTCATAGAGTTCGTGTGGGCCGCGTCCGGGATGGGCATCGTCATTGCGCTTTATCCGGTCCTGAGGAAGTTCAACCCGGCTCTGGCTCTTGGGTCCGTCTTTGGCAGGGTGGTCGAGAACGTGTTCATCCTGGTCGGGACCTTGAGCCTTCTTTTGCTGCTGACGGTGAGCCAGGAGGCTGTGGCTGCAGGCTCCGCCGGCTTGGTCTCGGCGGTGGCAGCGTCGAACCTGTTGGTCGCGCTACGCGAGTGGGTGGGTGAGTTTGTCGCGACGATCCCATTTGTTGTTGGAACCCTCCTGTACAACTATGTGCTCTACAGATCGAGACTCGTTCCCCGCTGGCTGTCGGGTTGGGGACTCGTCGCGGCGGTGTTGTCGATGGTTGTGGCCCTCTACGCCGGATTCACCCAGGACTTCGGCTTCACAACCGTCAACATCGTGCTCAGCGTCCCGATAGCTCTCCAGGAAATGACGCTGGCCATCTGGCTCATCGCCAAGGGGTTCGATCGGACGGCGTTAGCTTCGGGCGCCGAGAGCGAAGGGTAGTCAAATGTGCTCACGGACTCGAGGCGGCGCTGGAATGCAGAGGGCAGGCGGTATCGCGGCACTCTACATCGCGGTAGCGTATCTCGCGGCGATTCCCTACTTCGTCTTCCTGGTGAACTACCCCGGCGCGGTCGACCCGGTTCAGAAGGTCATCCTGCTCAGGGACAACTACCTCAGCATGTACTGGATGCATGTGGTCTCGTTCGAGTTCGTCGCACTCGCGCTGATCGTCGTGACCCTGGCGATCCACCAGCGCCTGAAGGGGCTCGCGCCGTCGACAGCGCAGTTCGCGACAGTCGTGGGACTCATCCGGGCCGGCCTTCTCCTGGCAAGCGTCATGGTGTTCAACTACGGGATGGGGGCGGTGGTCCGACTCTACGCCACCGCCCCCGCTCCGGCCGTGGCGGCGTGGCAGGTGATCGAGCCCTTGGCGGAAGGCCTGGGCGGCTCCGGCGGCGAGCTCCTCGGCGGAGTGTGGTTCCTGCTCTTGAGCGGGGTGGCCCTTCGGTCGAAGACGTTCCCGGTTGCGCTGAACTGGCTCGGAGTCGGAATCGGTACCGCTGGCGTCCTGTCGTTGGTGCCGGCTCTGGGTGGGCTGGAAGCCGTGTTCGGGCTTCTCCAGATCGTGTGGTTCTTCTGGCTCGGGATCGTCATGCTGCGGACCGGGCCGGACGCCTTAGCTTAGGGCTGGTGCGCACCGAGGGCGCGGCCCAACAAGGGCGTGTGGGAGGTCTATTCCCGGCTTGCATCCGTCCCGGCTGACGGTCGAACAAGCGCTTCGATCGGACGCCGTGAGGGTTATCCTGACACCGGCCGAGACCGATGCTCCTCGCCGAGAACGGCGATGCGCCAATATGAAAATAGTCCGACTGTTCGAGCCGAGGTGAATGCCCGTGTGCAGGAACATCAAGGTGCTCTACAACTTCGCGCCGCCCGCGACCGAGGAGGAGATCCGTGCAGCGGCTCTCCAGTACGTGCGGAAGATCAGCGGTTTCGCCAAGCCATCGGCCGCCAACGCCGCAGCGTTCAATCGCGCGGTGGACGACGTCACGCGTGACTCGGCTCTGCTCATCGACTCGCTCGTGACGGATCGCCCTCCAAGGAACCGTGAGGCCGAGGCCGCCAAGGCGCACGCAAGGGCTGTCCAACGATTCGGTGGCAGCCCGCGCTGAGGTGGCACACAATGCTCCCTGGACAACCGCGAGTGGACACACGGTATGGTGCCAGACAGAGACGACCGCTAAAGACGACGATTGGCAGGTGCTCAGACCACCATGGAGAGATCGAAAGCCCAGTCGATAGACGAGTACATAGCGGAGTTTCCCGCCGAGATCCAGAAGGTCCTGCAAGAGCTGCGCGCGCTCATCGGCGAAACGGCGCCTGACGCAACCGAGACGATCAGCTACGCGATTCCCACCTTCGACTTGAACCGGAAGCACCTCGTGCACTTCGCAGGTTTCAAGGACCACATCAGCTTCTTCCCGACGGGCAGTGGGGTCGAGGCATTCAAAGACGAGCTCGAGCCCTACAAAGGTGGCAAAGGTACGGTACAAGTCCCGCTCGGCGAGCCGCTACCAACCGATCTCTTCCGCCGAATCGTCGAGTTCAGAGTTCAAGAGGTGACGCGCCCGTCCTCGAAGTAGGACTCCTACCGCGGAACGTGGGCTGGTTCCCCATGCCGAGCGCGCTCGGAGACGCGCGAGCCAGCCGCGAACAGTTGTCGCGGCACGCCGGGACGCACGGACAAGAGGGGGGCCGACGGGTGCACAATGGCGGCGAGCGCCCGAGACTCGTCGTAGTGAACGACTTGATGCAGGAAGACTACGCGTATGACCTGACTGCGTCGGCGGGGGAGGACTTCGACGCGCGCTTCGCGCCAGGCCTCACGCCGGAGCAGATGCTCCGACTCGGCGTCTTCGGCGGCAAATACCTGACGGATTGCCGCAACGAGTTCCCGGACAAGTGGTACGCCAGCGCGAAGCTCTACCACGAGCTGCACGTCCCGGAACTCAACTACTTCGGAGTGAACGCAAGTCTGCCATTGAGCGAATGGCGAAAGCGCGGGTGGATCCATCCCGCCGACCCCCGGGGATGGTTCCAATGGTACTGCCGCTACTGGATGGGCAGGCGCATGCCGGACGAGGACCAGCGACAGATAGGCCGGTGGTTGTCGTTCAGGCGGCACGCTGCCCAGGTGAAGCGCAATTGCCCGCCAGGGGTCGAGGAGTGCCGACCGAGGCAACGCCAGGCGCTCATGAACTGGGCATACGACAGCCGGAACCTCTAATCGGCAGCCCGCTTGGTCCTGCTGGCAGCCACGCGGCGAAGTAGTGAGGGAGATTCGTGACACTCGAGGAGTACTTCGAGGGACGCGACGAGTCTCACCGCCTGTTCGATGCAGTGCGCACAGCCGTCGCAGCGCTCGGGCCAGTCGATATTCGCGTCACCAAGAGCCAAGTTGCCTTCCGACGCCGAACAGGTTTCGCCTTCGTGTGGATTCCGGGGATGTACCTGGACAGGAGTGATGTCCCGTTGGTCCTGACTGTTGGTCTGCGGAGGCGCGACGCCTCCCCGCGATGGAAACAGATCATCGAGCCCGCTCCCGGACGCTTCACCCACCACTTGGAGCTCCACTCGGAATCGGACGTCGACGACGAAGTGCAATGCTGGCTCAGGGAAGCCTGGGAACAGGCCGGATAGACTGGTGTGTCCGACGCCGGATGGTGGGTCCTGGCCCAAAACGTGCTATAGTGAAGCAGTCGAGCCATTCAGGCTCGTAGGATTGCGACGTGACACACCGCATTCTTGCGGTAGTCGCGTCGTTTTGTTTTGCCCCGAGTGGGGCGAGAGGATGGATTTGCATGGCAGAAGGTAAAGTCAAGTGGTTCAACGCGGACAAGGGCTACGGTTTCATCGAGCGTGAGGGTGGCGACGATCTGTTCGTCCACTTCTCCGAGATCCAGAGCGAGGGCTTCAAGTCCCTCGACGAGGGTCAGGCCGTTTCCTTCACGGAAGCCACCGGCCAGAATGGCAAGCAGCAGGCGACGCAGGTGCGGGCTCTCTAAGGAGCTTTCACTGAGAAGCTTGGGGCCGGGCGATCCTTCGGGACGCCCGGCCCTTCCTTTCGCTGGGAGGCGCGAGCGGTTGCGTGCCCTTCGGGGATTTCCTGCTCTTCGGGTACCCTGAACACAGAGCAACCGCCTCAATTCGCGCGAGCTCCCTTCGCTTCAGAAAGGACCCGCATGTTCTATCGCAGGACAGTGCTCGACAACGGCGTGACCATCATGTCCGAGGAGATGGACGCCGTTCGCTCCGTCGCCCTCGGCATCTGGTTCGCCGTCGGCAGTCGTGACGAGAGCCAGGCCGAGGCCGGCATGTCGCACTTCATGGAACACATGATGTTCAAGGGCACTCCGACGAGAACGGCCGCGCAGATCTCCGAAGCGTTCGATCAGCTCGGGGGCGAGCTCAACGCGTTCACGTCGAAGGAGTACACCTGCTACTACGCACGCGTGCTCGACGAACACATGCCGACTGCGGTGGAGATCCTCTCGGACATGGTGGTGAGCTCGCTCCTCGACGAGGAAGCCTGCGCGAACGAGCGCCAGGTCGTCATCGAGGAGATCGCGCGCATGGAAGACACGCCCGATGACCGGATACATGAGCTCTTCGCAAACACGCTCTGGCCCGATCACCCTATTGGGCTCCCGATTCTCGGCGGCCGCGAGACGGTGGGCGGTTTCGGCCACGACGCGTCGGCCGCGTTTCGCCAGCGTCACTACCTGACGGGCAACACCGTCATCGCGGCTGCGGGCAACGTCGATCACGACGCCCTCGTTGCGCTCGTTGAGCGCTGCCTCACGATACCCGGCGGCCCTCGTTCCGCGCGCCCCGCGGCCCACGCACCCTCGGCCTCGCGTCTCGCCGTGCTCGAGAAGGACACCGAGCAGGCACACATCTGCTGGGGCGTGAGCGCACTGAACGCACACCACGACGACCGGTTCGTCCTCGCAATCATCGACGCGATCCTCGGTGGAGGCATGGCATCGCGGCTCTTCCAGGAGATCCGCGAGAAGAAGGGGCTCGCATACGCCGTCTACAGCTTCCACGCGCTGTACCAGGATACGGGCCAGTTCACGGTGTACGCTGGGACGCGACCGGCCAACGCCGAGCAAGTCATCCGGCTCATCCAGGCCGAATCGGAACGCGTTCGCGAACAAGGCGTCACGTCCGAGGAACTCTTCCGCGCAAAGCAGTCCATCAAGGGGCACCTGGTTCTCGGTCTCGAATCGACGCGCAATCGCATGACGCGCTTGGGTAAGAATGAAGCCACAGGAGGCGAGATCCTCTCGGTGGACGAGGTCGTTCGGCGGGTCGATGCCGTCACGGACGAGGATGCGAAGCGTGTGGCGCACGAGGTGCTCTCGCAGGAGAAGGTCCTCGCGGTCATCGGTCCGTTCACGGCCGAAGATTTGCAGCACCTGGTGTAGTCGTCGATGCGTTCGTCTCTGACGCGGGTCCGCGCGGCAAGCCGAGTGGATCGCGTGTCGACCGAGACTTAGGCTCAACCGCACCTTTAGGGTAGGGGAGTGGCAGTATGATCCGCGTACTGGTCGCCGGCGCAGGTGGCCGAATGGGCAGCGAAGTCGTCCGCGCGGTCTCCGCGTCTGACGGTATGGAGGTCGTGGCGGCTGTCGATCCGGCGCACGAGGACAGCGAGGTCCTCGACGGGTTGGGCGGAAAGGTGGTCGTCACCGACGATCTGGCCGAAGCAATCGCCGAGGTTACGCCGGATGTCATGGTGGACTTCACGCATCCGAGCGTCGTCGCAGGCAACTTGTTGATCGCGCTGGCGGCGGGAGTCGACTGCGTGGTCGGTACGACGGGCCTGGCCCACGACGTCGTCGATGCGCTCGCCGCACAGGTGCCCGAGGGAACCTGTCTGTTCATAGCTCCCAATTTCGCCATCGGCGCCGTTCTCATGATGCGGTTCGCCGAGCAGGCCGCGCGGTTCATGCCGGCTGTCGAGATCATCGAGCTCCACCATGATCGCAAGGCCGATGCTCCCAGCGGGACGGCGTGCCGGACGGCCCAGCTTGTGGCCGCGGCTCGCTCGGCCGTGCCCAAGACCCCCGGACGCGAGACAGAGCTTCCCGACGCCCAGGGCGCCCGCGGAGCGATCGTCGATGGCGTCCACGTGCACTCGATCAGACTGCCCGGCCTTGTGGCCCACCAGGAAGTGATCTTCGGCGGTCAGGGGCAGACCCTTGCGATTCGCCACGACTCTCTCGACAGGACGTCGTTCATGCCGGGCGTGGTGCTCGCGATCCGCGAGGTGGGGAGCCGCTCGGGACTCATCGTCGGCCTCGAGCAGTTGCTCGGCGTGTAGCGCATAGTTCGATGGACGGCAACACGGACCACATCGTCGTCATGAAGTTCGGCGGAACGTCGGTAGCCTCGGTGGAGGGACGCCGCGCTCTGGCGAGTCGCGTCACCGCCGCCCTCGAACTCGGGTTGGCGCCCGTAGTCGTCGTCTCGGCGATGGGCCGCGCAGGAGCGGCGTACGCCACGGACACCCTGCTCGGTCTGGTGGAGGGACTCCCGTCAGACGATCGCGAGCGCGATCTCCTGTCGACGACCGGTGAGCTGATCGCGTGCGTGGTCGTCGCCCACGAACTCAGAGCAAGCGGGGTGGACGCCATGGCGTTCAGCGGTGCGGAGGCGGGCATCGTCACTGATGGCGTACAGGGCGACGCGGCCGTGGTGTCGGTGTACCCCGCGCGCCTCCTGCAGGCGATCCGAGCGGGCCGTGTCCCAGTCGTCGCGGGGTTCCAAGGCCTCTCCGAAGACGGGAGACTCACTGCGCTGGGCCGAGGCGGCAGCGACACGACTGCGTGCGCGCTGGGAGTTGCGCTCAAGGCCGAAGGCGTCGAGATCTACACCGACGTCGACGGAGTCATGAGTGCGGACCCGCGTGAATGTACCGGTGCCGTCGTCCTCGAGACCGTCAGCGCCGACGAACTCTTCCAGATGGCACGGTCCGGCTCCAAGGTGGTTCACACACCGGCCGCCGAACTTGCGCTCTCGAGCGGCATCGCCCTGACAGTGCGCAACACCTTCAGCGACAACGAGGGTACGCAGGTCGCCGATCTCAGCACCTATCGACCGCCATCTGTTGCGACAGCCGTTAGCCGCGTCGACGGCGTCGCTCGCCTCGAAGTCGCACTCCCCGCGCCAGAGGGGACGTCGGAGCACATGCGCGCACAGACGCGCGTGTACCGTGCGATGGCGGACGCAAAGATCTCCCTCGACATGTTCACACCAGCTGGCGGCGTCCTTTTCCTCACGCTCGCCAACTCGGCTCTCGGCGACGCGCGGACCGTACTCGATCGTCTCGGAATCTCCTACGATGTCCGCGGGGGGCTCTCCAAGATCACGCTAGTTGGCGCTGGAATGCACGGCGTCCCGGGAGTCATGGCGCGCGTGGCCGGCTACCTCGACACGAGGGGCGTCCCTGTGCTCCAGAGCGCCGACAGCCATACGACGATCTCCGTACTGGTTGCCGAGGACGACGCGGCGGCGGCCGTACAAGCGCTTCACGACGGATTCGAACTGGGAAATGGCCGTGAGAGCAGCGCCTGACGCCTCGGTGACAGGCGCGCACACCTGCGTGGGGACAGCGCCCCGTGTGGCACAATGAAGACCCAACTGACGCACCCGCGCGGATCCGGCAGAGACGTCGCGGTGTGCCATCCAGGGAGCACATGCTCATGACAACACCTCGCTTCGGCCGGATGATCACGGCCATGGTCACACCGTTCACCCCGACGCTCGACCTGGACCTTCCTCGAGCGCAGGAGCTTGCACTCAGACTCCTCGACCAGGGCAGCGATGCGCTCGTCGTGTGTGGCACGACAGGGGAGTCGCCGACCGTCTTCTACCCTCAGAAGATGGATCTGTTCCGCTCGGTCATCGACGCCGTCGCCGGCCGCGCACCGATCATCGCCAACGCTGGGGACAACTGCACCGCCGACTCAGTCGAGTTCGCCCAGCAAGTCGTCGCTCTCGGCGTGAACGCGATCATGGCGGTCGTGCCGTACTACAACAAGCCTCCCCAAGAGGGGCTGTACCGCCATTTCAGGGCGATTGCCGAGGCGATCGACGTGCCGATGATCGTCTACAACATCCCGGGTCGCTGCGTGGTGAACATGGAGCCGGGCACGATGCTTCGCCTTGCTCACGATTGCCCCAACGTCGTGGCTATCAAGCAAGCCAACTCGGACCTGTCGCAGGTGGCGGCAATCTTGGCAGGCGCCCCCGATGGCTTCGAAGTCTTTGCAGGTGACGACGAGCTCACCTTGCCGATGATGGGGCTGGGTGGAACCGGCGTGATCTCCGTCATCTCGCACGTAGCGGGTCCGCTGTTCAAGGAAATGGTCGAAGCGCAGTCCAACGGTGACCACACGCGCGCACTACGCATCCACCTCGAGCTTCTGCCGCTCATGAAGGCGCTGTTCATGACGGCGAACCCGATCATGGTGAAGGATGCTCTGCGGCTGCAAGGCTTCGATGTCGGGACCGTGCGCTTGCCGCTCGTACCACCTACCGAGGCGCAGAGCGCCGAGCTCGAACGCATAATGCGCCACGTCGGCGTGCTTGCGTAGATTGCCCTGAGAAGCACGCGCACATCGAACGGATCGTCGCCTTCGGGCGACGTTGCACGACATCTATCTTGACGCCGCGACGGAGGCGCGGGTTCCTACGCCCGCCACATCGTCCCGGCTCGAACCCCTCGGCCGCACATCCGGGCGGCCCTGAAAGGAGCGCGCACCACACCCTATGAGCAGCCAGAAGAAGACGCGCCTGCGCGTCATACCGCTCGGCGGACTGGACGAGATCGGCAAGAACATGACGGTGTTCGAGTACGGCCAGGACATGGTCGTCGTCGATGCCGGCTTGATGTTCCCGGATGAGGACCATCCTGGAGTCGACCTGATCCTGCCCGACTACAGCTACATCGTGAAGCGCAAGGACAAACTGCGTGGCATCGTCATCACGCACGGACACGAGGACCACACCGGCGCGTTGCCCTACCTCTTGAAGGATCTCGGCCACCCCGTGCCGATCCTCGGAACCAAGCTCACCTTGGGGCTCATCGCCGGCAAGCTCGAAGAGCAGAAGATCAAAAAGCCGAAGTTGCGCGAGGTTCGCGCGGGAAGCCACGTCTCGCTCGGCGTCTTCGGCTTCGACTTCATGGCGGTGAATCACTCCATCCCCGACGGGATCGCCACACTCATCCGCACGCCGGTCGGCAACGTGCTCCACACCGGCGATTTCAAGTTCGACCAGACTCCCGTCGACGGACGCCTGACCGACTACGGTGCGATCGCCAAGGCGGGCAGGCAGGGAGTCCTGCTGCTCATGTCGGACTCGACCAACGCCGAGCGGCGGGGGATCACCCGCTCGGAGGCCGAGGTGGGGGAGTCACTTCGGCAGATATTCGCCGAGGCCGAGCAGCGCATCATCGTGGCCTCCTTCGCGAGCCACATCCACCGCATACAGCAGATATGCGATGCCGCGGTGGCCGTGGGTCGGAAGGTCGCTGTGACCGGTCGGTCGATGGTGAACAACACGCGCATCGCGCGCCAGCTCGGCTACCTGGACATCGACGACGAGAACATCATCGATGCCTATGAGATGAAGGGCATGGCGCCCGAGGACGTCGTCGTGCTGTCGACCGGCTCGCAGGGCGAACCCCTGTCGGCTCTCGCCCGCATCGCCAACGGCGACCACCGCACGGTCAACGTCGAGTCGGGAGATACCGTGGTCATATCGGCATCACCCGTGCCGGGCAACGAGCGCGCGGTCGGACGCGTCATCAACCGCCTCGCCAGGGCCGGTGCCGTCGTGAAGAGTAGGGAGAACTCCGACGTGCACGTCTCCGGACACGCCGCGGGCGAGGAACTCAAGCTCATGCTCAACCTCGTGAAGCCGCGCTACTTCATGCCCATACACGGGGAGACGCGCCACCTCCAGGCACACGCGAGACTCGCCGAGGCGACCGGCGTGGGGCACGAGGACATCTTCGTGCTCGAGAATGGCGACTGCCTCGAGATCGACGAGAATCGGGCCGAGGTCCGCGAGCACGTCGAATCCGGAGTGGTATACGTCGACGGTCTGTCGGTCGGGGAGGTAGGGCAGGTCGTCCTTCGCGATCGGCAGCTCCTGGCACGTGACGGGATCGCCACCGTCGTGATAGCGATCGATGGCCAGACCGGCCGACCGATGGGAGAGCCCGAACTGGTGATGCGCGGCATCGTCTTCGGCCCGGAGGAAGACGCCCTCCTCGAGGATGCCCGCGCGCGCCTGGCCAAGACGCTCGCGAAGACCGCCGGTGAGGGAGCGACCGACCACCAAGTCATCAAGAACGCCGTGCGCGAGTCACTGTCCCAGCTCCTGTGGGAGCGGAGCCACTTACGACCCATGATCATCCCTGTCGTGATGGAGGTTTAGCGGGTGGGCGTGCTCCAGGCAGTCGTTCTCGGCATCACGCAGGGGCTCACTGAGTTCTTGCCGGTTTCCTCCGACGGACACCTCTGGATCGTCTACCGCCTCTTCGGCGAGCAGCCGAACCTCACCTTCGAGGTGTTCCTGCATTTCGCGACGCTGCTCGTCCTCGTCGTGTACTTCCGGCGACGATATCGTCGAGCTGCTCGCCTCCCTCGCTCCCGCCAATCGCGAGCGTCGCGTCGAACGCCGTTTGGCTATGCTAATCCTCGTCGGCACCGTGGTCAGCGGTGCTATCGCCCTGTTCATGGGCTCCGTCGTCGAGACCGCGAACTCGTCTGCGTTGTGGGTCGGCCTCGGATTCCTTCTCACGACCGCGCTCATGGTGCTCGCCGAGGTGTCCGCGCCGCACGTGAGACGCGTCTTGCAGGCTGGCGAGCTCCCGGTCTGGAAGGCTGTTCCCATCGGTATTCTCCAGGCCCTCGCGGTGCTTCCGGGAGTCTCGCGCTCGGGATCGACCATCTCGGCAGGCATGTACTCAGGCCTGGACCGGAGCGAGGCGGCGCGATTCTCGTTCTTGCTCGGCATCCCGATCATCGCGCTGGCTGCGCTCAAGGACGTAGCAGACATCGCCTCGGGCCACGCCGCGCTTCCGAGCCTTCTCCCCGCGGCCGCCGGCTTCATCGCCGCAGGGGCGTGCGGCTATCTCGCCATCTGGGCGCTGCTCGGTTTCGTCAAGAACCACAGCCTTTACTGGTTCGCCGCGTACACCGGCGTGGTCGGTACGGCTATCCTTGTGTCGGCAGTCGTTTGACAGCGGGGGTGAAGAGCTGAGCGCCGCGCCACGCAGAACGAATGGCTCGAGCCGCAACGGCACGGGCCGCAGCCGCAGCACGGGCGGAACACGGAAGACGCCGGCAGGGGCGAGCACCAAGGCTGGCAGCTTGGACGACCGCTCCCGTCGCGATATCTACGGAGTCGTTCTCTCCGTGTTCGCGGTGGCGCTCGCCGTCGCGGTGGCGCGCGGCAGCGAAGGCGTCGTGTCCGATGCGATCGCGAGCTTCTTCCGCCTGGGATTCGGCATCGGAGCCTACATCATCCCGGTCGTCGTCTTGCTCTGGGGCGTGTCATTCTTCGTGCGCGTCGGCGATATCAGCGAGGGCCGCGTTGGCCTGGGTCTGGGACTCACGGTGCTCGCGATCATCTCCCTGGCCGCGCTTCAAGCCCCCGCCGTCGGATACTGGAGCCATCCCGTCCTGGAGGCTCACGGCGGGTACCTCGGTGCGTCCGTCTCGCGAGGCCTGAGCTATCTCGTCGGACGCAACATCAGCTATGTGCTGCTCGTCGGCCTTGTCGTTGTCGGTCTCGTGGTGACCGGTCTGTCGATATCCGGGCTCATCGAATGGTTCCGCACGCGCGCGGTGCGAGAGCCTGCCGAGCGGGGTGCGCCGACGACCGGCCGGCGCCGCACTCCACGTGGCGTTCCCCTCGCGGACGCGGAGGACTTCGTCTCCGGCGGCAAGTCTCCCGCCCTCGCCGCCAATGGGAACGGAGAGCGCGCGGCCGCGACGAAACGCATGCGGGGTGAGCCAGCCAACGGCGCGGCTCTCTCCGACGCCGGGCGTACGGTGCCCACACCCGTATCCGCGACACCTCGAGCGCTCGAAGGGTTCGAACTGCCGCCCTACACGATACTCAAGCGTACGACTGAGTCCGCGTCGAGTCATCGCGCCAGCGAGAAAGAGCTCCAGTCGATCGCTCGCATCATCGAGGACACGCTCGAGACGTTCGACATCGCATCGCGTGTCGTCGACTGGGTCCCCGGCCCGACGGTCACCCTCTTCGAGATCGATATCGCCAAAGGCGTGAAGTTGAGCAGGATCACCGCGCTCGCGGACGATCTTGCGCTCGCTCTCGCAGCGAGCACCGTCCGCATCCTTGCACCCATTCCCGGCAAGTCCCTCGTCGGCGTGGAGGTCCCCAACGAGCGCCGCACGACGGTCACGCTTGGCGACGTCATCCTCGACACGGTTCAGGGAACCGGGAGCCCGCTCCTGCTCGGCATCGGGAAGGACGTCTCCGGCACGTCGGTCGTGGCGGACCTCGCGCCAATGCCGCACCTGCTCATCGCCGGCTCGACCGGCACGGGCAAGTCCGTGTGCATCAACGCCATCCTGATATCGCTGCTGATGCGCTCCACACCTGCCGAGGTCCGACTCATCCTCATCGATCCCAAGCGCATCGAGCTCTCGCTCTACAACGGCGTGCCGCACCTCTACGTGCCTGTGGTGACCGAGCCAAAAGAGGCCGCGAGCGCGCTGGCCTGGGCGGTCTCCGAGATGGACGCGCGACTCAAGAAGATGCAGAAGGCCGGGGCGCGCAACATCGCCATGTTCAACGGCCTCGTCCAGGAGGAACGGGCGCCTGAAGGCGCGCAGGAGATGCCCTACCTGGTCATCGTCATCGACGAACTCGCCGACCTGATGATGGTGGCCGCCAAAGAGGTCGAAGACTCCATCTGCCGACTGGCGCAGCTCGCGCGCGCGGCAGGCATCCACCTCGTCGTCGCGACCCAGCGCCCGTCGACGGACATCATCACCGGACTCATCAAGACCAACATCGTCAACCGCATCGCATTCGCCGTGGCCAGCTCGATCGACTCGCGGGTCATCCTCGACCAACCGGGAGCCGAGAAGCTCGTCGGCAAGGGAGACATGCTCTACTCCACGCCTGAATGGCACAAGCCGAAGCGCATTCAAGGGGCGTTCGTTGGCGAGGACGAGATCACCGCTGTCGTCGACCACTTGAAGCAGCAACAGGCCGAGCCGGACTACCACGAGGAGATCTTGCACCTGCGCGTGGCAGCCGTCGGCGGAGGAATCGAGTCGGACGAGGACGATGATCCGCTGCTCTGGGAGGCGGCCGACATCGTCGTCGCGAGCGGCATCGGGTCCACGTCGCTCCTGCAACGGCGCCTCAAGGTCGGCTACGCTCGGGCGGGCAGGATCATGGACATGCTCGAAGCGAAGGGCATCGCCGGCCCGCCGGACGGCAGCAAGCCTCGCGAGGTGCTCATCGACATCGAGGACCTGGAGTCTCTGAAGGCCTTCGAGCGCCACGATGCCTCGCAGGAGGAGAGCTGGTAGTGGCTTCTCTCGGAGACACTCTGCGCAAGCGGCGAATCGAGCTGGGCAAGACGCTGGCCGATGCCGAGGCGGCGACGCGCATCCGTGCGCGCCTGCTCGATGCGCTCGAGGACGGGGAATACGATCGCCTGCCCAACCCGGCCTACGTGCGAGGCTACATCACGAGCTACGCTCGGTGGCTGGAAATGGACCCGGCGCCTCTGTTGACGATGTATCGGGCAGAATCGGGCGCCGTGGGTCCGACGAGTGCGATCCCTCGGCGTGAGCCGGTCGTCGTGCCGCGCGAGAAGGCGCACGCCGTTCCATGGAGAGCCGCAGTGATCATCGCCGCCGTGCTGGTGGTTATACTGCTGGCGTTCTGGGGCGTCCGCTCTCTCAGGCGCGGGGAGACGACGACTCCGCTGCCCACGCAACCGCAGACCACCACGCCCGCGGTCTCGCCTGGTGCTTCGGGCACCACGACCCCTTCGGCGGGTTCTCAGGAGAGCTCCACGACGACGGTCCAGCCGGGTGCGCCGCTGACGACCGTGCCATTTACGCTGAAGGTCGCAGTGGGCGACGGAGCGTCATGGGCGCGCATCACCGTCGATGGCAAGAAGGCATACGAAGGCACGCTCGTGAGCGGGCAGTCGAAGGAATACGCCGTCACGGACGTCGCGGTCGTGCGAATCGGTCGGCCGTCCGTCGTGAAGGTCTACCGGGACGGCACCGAAGTGGCCGTACCCGATTCCCAGAACACCCCCACCCTCACGCTGAAAGCTGAGAAGCGATGACTTGGCGGCGGGCGCACACCGCGTCCGTGTAGGTTGACGAACCTGGTCCGGTGACGCGAGCGTGCACACGCGACGAGCCGACCACATCGATCGAGGAGGAAGACGTGGCTAAAGAGGAGAGCTTCGACGTCGTCTCTCACGTTGACATGCAAGAGGTCGACAACGCCGTAGGCCAGGCGAGCAAGGAGCTCGGGCAACGCTACGACCTCAAAGACACGAAGTCCTCGATCGAGCTGGACAAGCATGCGGCCACTATCACACTGCACGCGCCCAGCGACTTCGTGCTTCGACAGGTCACAGACGTGCTCAACACCAAACTCGTTCGTCGCACTATCGACCTCAAAGCGGTCTCGTGGGGCAAGGAAGAGGCCGCTTCCGGCGGGACCGTCCGTATCAGCGGCAACATCGTCAACGGCATCGACATGGAGATCGCGCGGAAGGTCAACAAGGACGTGCGCGACGAGAAGTTCAAGGTCAAAGTGCAGATCGAAGGCGACAAGGTGCGAGTCTTCTCGCCCTCACGGGACGAGCTACAGGCGGTCATCGCGTTCTTGAAGCAGCAGGACTACGGGATCCCGCTCCAGTTCGTGAACTACCGCTAGGCTAACCGCCGACCGACGGCTACTTCGTCTGTCAACAGCCCGGTTCGCCGGGATGGCCACAGCACGATTGAGCGTGCGACACCTTGATCCACGTGTTCCTGGAGACGAGCCTGAGCTTCCTGCCGAGCGGCATGGGGGTGCGGAGGTTCTGCAGAAACGCGCTCGGTCCCGGCGTCGGCTCACTGCACATGACTGCCCCTCTCCGGAGCCGGCTGAGCTGAATCCGTAAGAAGTACGTTCCCGTTCCTGGCCGGTGTCCCAGCGTCTGCGCACCCCTTTCTCACCAGGGCTAGACTGTGGCAATGCATTCATCTGCCGCACAGCGGAGCGCGAGGCTCTCGATGGCCCCTTGCGTCTATTTCCTCACTCTCGGTTGTCCGAAGAACGAGGTCGACTCGGACCGCATGAAGGCCGCAGTTCTTGGGTCTGCGTTCGGGATCACTGAAGATCCCGATGCGGCAGACATCGTCGTCGTCAACACGTGCTCGTTCATCCAAGACGCCACCGAGGAGTCCATCCAGGCGATCCTTGATGCCGCAGCGTCCTGGCTACCGAAGCGTGAGGCTCGTCGCCTTGTCGTGGCAGGCTGTCTGCCGTCGCGCTACGGTGCCGATCTCGCCGAAGCGATGCCCGAGGTCGATGCCTTCGTACCCGTCACCGAGGAAGCCGCGCTCATCGACGTGCTCGAGCGGCTCACAGGTATCAGCGGCACCGCGCCGGGCGCCGTATCTCAGCCTGGCGCTTCGTCGCCCCCGTCGTGCCCGCCTCGCACGATGAGCGGCGCTTCGGCCTACCTACAGGTCTCCGACGGGTGCCACAGGCAGTGTTCGTACTGCACCATCCCGGCCATCCGCGGCCCGTACCGCAGTCGGCCCCTCGACGAGATCCTCGAAGAGGCGCGGCTGCTTGTGGCGCATGGAACTCGCGAGATCGTGCTCATCGGCCAGGACACCTCATCGTACGGCCGCGACCTGCACGCTGGAGCGCACGGCAGCGCGCGTGCTCTGACCCTCGCCGACCTGGTTCGGGCGATCGCCCGCGTGGAGGGTCTCGACTGGCTTCGGCTCATGTACGTCCAGCCCGACGGCATCACCCATGAACTCCTGCACGTGATGGCGAGTGAGCCCGTGGTGTGCGCCTACCTCGACATGCCGTTGCAGCACTCGTCAGGTCACGTGTTGAAGGGTATGCACCGCAGGGGCTCCGCGGCCGGGTTCCTTCGGCTCATCGGACACATCCGCAGTGTGCTGCCCGACGTTGTTCTGCGCACGAGCCTGATCGCCGGGTTCCCGGGCGAGGCCGCCGAAGACGTCCGCGGACTCATCCACTTCCTCGAAGCGGCGCGCCTCGACTACGCGGGCGTGTTCTCATACTCTCCAGAGGAGGGCACGCCGGCTGCTGTCATGCCCGGTCTGCCACCGAGACGCACACGTTTGCGCAGGGCGCAACGCGTCCGCGACGTCGCCGACCGTATCGGCTTCGAGAAGGCCACTTCGCGGGTCGGGGACGTGGTCGACGTGCTCATCGAAGGAACGGACGACGAGGGAGCTATCGTGGGCCGCTGGCGCGGACAGGCCCCAGAGGTGGATGGTCTGGTAATCCTCGACCGGGGGGAATCCGGCGACATCGTCAAGGCGCGCGTCGTGGACGCTCTGGGATACGATCTCGAGGCGGAGGTGACGTAGCATGGCCGAGGGAGACAGCGCTTCGGAGGGTACCCGTATCACGACCGCGACCTGGGTCACCATCGCACGCATGGTGCTCATCCCGGTCTTCCTGGTCGTGCTCCTCGCCGACTGGCCCGAGTGGTTGCACGTTGCCGGCCCAATGGCGGCCCTTCGTCCCTGGCTCGCAGCCGCCGTCTTCGGCGTTCTTGCCGCGACGGACGGTGTCGACGGCTACTTGGCTCGATCGCGCAACGAGGTCACCACGTTCGGCAAGTTCCTCGATCCGCTTGCCGACAAGCTGCTGGTTACTGCCGCGTTGCTGGCTCTCGTGGACCTCGACATCTTGCCGAGCTGGATAGCTCTGGTCATCATCGCGCGGGAGTTCATCGTTTCAGGTCTTCGCATGGTGGCCTCAGCGGAGGGCCAGGTCATCGCGGCATCCTGGTACGGCAAGGTCAAGACGTTCTTCCAGATCGTCGCGATCATGCTGTTCATTGTGAAGGACTCTCAGACCATTGCGTCTGCGGGCACCAACGTCGTCGCGTTCACGCAGGCAGTCGCGTGGACCGTCATGGGCATCGCGGTCGCTCTGACCGTCCTGTCTATGGTCGACTACTTCCGGCACGCGGGCGACGTGCTCGTAGGCCCATGGACGAGACAATCCGAACGCTGATGCCCACGGGAACCGGGTCCGAGCACGTCGACAGCGCCGCGCGGCCGACTGCCTCGGTCCTCACAGTCGGCACGGAACTCGTCGAAGGGCTGCGCGTCGACACCAATACGCGCGAAGTCGCCTTCGCCCTCGCCAGTGCCGGCTACCGCGTGGTCGAGGCCGTGAGCGTGGGAGACGACGTCGATGCGATCGCCGCCGCGCTTGCCCGCCTCTGCGTGCGTGACTCGCTCGTGATCGCCACTGGGGGTCTCGGACCCACCCATGATGACGTCACGCGCGAGGCAGCCGCCCGTGCTTTAGAAGTGCCACTCACGCAGGATCCCGCACTCGTTGACAGGCTGCGGGCCGCGGGCCGCTGGCACCGCGACCCGCGCGCCATCGAGCAGCTTCTTCGCCAGGCAGACGTACTTGAGGGCGCCATCGTCCTCGACGCGGTGACCGGAACGGCGCCGGGGCAGGTGATCGCCACGCCTGGGGGACGTCTGGCGCTGCTGCCGGGCCCGCCTACAGAGATGCGCCCAATGCTCGAACGCGTCGCAAACGAGCTCGCGCCTGGGCCGGGGCGTCCCGCGCATCGCGAGATCGGCTGCGTCGGGATCACCGAGTCCGACGCACAGGTCCGGGCGAGTGCCGCGCTCGCCGACGCACGAGGCGTCGATTTGACCGTGCTCGCAAGCCCCGGCGACGTGCGAATCATCCTCTTCGACGGGGGGGCAGGGGAGCCTGCCCTCGAAGCCGCTGCCGACGCGGCAAGCGAAGCCCTCGGCGAGTACGTCTACGCCAGAGACGAGTCGAGCCTGCCGGAAGCTATTCTCGCGGCCTATCGCGAGCGGGGGTGGCACGTCGCACTCGCCGAGTCGTGCACAGGGGGCATGATCTCGGTCGCGCTGACCGCGGTAGCGGGCTCCTCCGACGTGTTCCGCGGCGGAGTTGTCTCGTACGCGAACGCGGCCAAGATCGACCTCCTTGGCGTCGAGCCCGCGACGCTCGAGGAGCATGGCGCCGTGAGCCGACTGACCGCCGCGGAGATGGCGGCCGGCGCCCTTCGCCGCTTCGGAGCGGACGTCGCCGTCTCGGTGACAGGTATCGCGGGGCCAAGCGGTGACACCGCTGAGAAGCCCGTCGGTCTCGTCTGGTTCGGTGTTGCCTCCCAGGCCCAGGCACGCGAGATCGTACGCACGTATTCCGGGGACCGCGCCGGCATCAGGATTCGCGCCACGACGACTGCCCTCGACCTGTTGAGACGCGAAGTCAACGGGCTTTCGCTCGCGTGAGCGGCGTGCGGACCTTCATCGGCATCCCGCTACCCGAAGACGTCGTCACGACGTTTCTCGTTGCTTGCGACACCGTGAGAGTCGCGGATCCTTCGTGGCGTTCGGAGAAGTGGGTGCCGCGACAGAACATCCACGTTACGATCAAGTTCCTCGGAGACATTCCTGACGACAGCCTGGACGCCCTCGCAGATGCGGTCGAGTCGGCAGCATCCGCATGCGACGCGTTCGAACTGGCTGACGCCGGTGTTCGCGCGGTTCCGAACCCGCGACGCGCTCGCATGCTCTGGGGCACGTTCGCAGACCCGGAGGGCATGTGCGCCGCGCTCGCATCGGCCATGGACCGGGTTGGCGTCGAGTTCGGTGTGGCACCCGACGAACGCTCCTTCAAACCGCACGCCACGCTGGTGCGCGCGCGACACGACAGGCGTCTGCGCGCGCCTGCCTTGGAGGCTGCGCGCCTTGAGATCGATCGCATTCCCGAGAGGGTGTCAGTGGGTTCCGTTACCCTCTATGCGAGTCGCCTCACGTCGAGCGATCCCGTGTACACTGCGCTTCGTGCGTGCGAGCTCGGACACACCTGATCCTAGGTTGACATCGAACACATGTTCGTATAGCGTCGGGACGTGCCCTGAGGCAATCTCCCCCGCTGAGAAGAGGAGCGAAACGGACTATGGAGCGCGAGAAGGAGAAGATCCTCGACGTCACGAAAGAGCAGATCGAGCGGAAGTTCGGAAAGGGCTCGCTCATGAAGCTCGGCGAGCACGCAGCTGTCACGCAGGTTGCCGCCATTCCTACGGGCTCACTGGCACTCGACGCCGCACTCGGGATCGGTGGGGTGCCACGGGGCCGCGTCGTCGAGATCTTCGGCCCTGAGTCTTCGGGCAAGACGACTCTCGCCCTACAGATCGTCGCCGAGGCCCAGGCCCAGGACGGGGTTGCCGCCTTCATCGATGCCGAGCACGCACTCGATCCGTCCTACGCCGCTCGACTTGGCGTCGACATCAATGAGCTACTCATCTCTCAGCCCGACACGGGCGAGCAGGCCCTCGAGATCGCCGACATGCTCGTGCGCAGCGGAGCGGTCGATGTCATCGTCATCGACTCCGTCTCGGCGCTCGTTCCTCGGGCCGAGATCGAAGGAGAGATGGGAGATGCGTCCGTTGGGCTCCAGGCCCGTCTCATGAGCCAAGCGCTGCGCAAGCTCGCCGGCTCGCTTTCAAAGTCGGACACGACGTGCATCTTCATCAACCAGCTCCGCGAGAAGATCGGCGTCATGTTCGGTAACCCCGAGACCACCTCCGGCGGACGTGCCCTCAAGTTCTACTCGACCGTTCGCATCGACGTCCGCCGAATCGATTCCATCAAGGTTGGTACCGAGATCGTGGGCAACCGGGTGAGGGCCAAGGTCGTCAAGAACAAGGTCGCCCCTCCGTTTCGCCAGGCTGAGTTCGACCTCATGTTCGGAACCGGGATCAGCAAGGAAGGCAGCATCCTCGACCTCGGGGTCGAGGAAGGGATCGTTGCGAAGTCTGGAGCCTGGTACACCTACGGCGAAGAGCGCCTCGGCCAGGGCAGGGAAGCGGCGAAGGACTTCCTCCGCGAGCATCCTGAGCTGCGCAATGCAATCGAAGCGAAGGTTCGCGAGTGTCTTGGTCTGTTCGTCCCGGGAGTTCCATCCGAGGCAGCCGCAGAAGACCCTGCTCCCGCGACCGAGTAGGTCGTCGTTCGCGGCGGGGAAGCACATGAAGACCCGCATCGAGGAGATCGAGCGAGTTGGGCGCGGCCTGAGGGCCCGGCGTGTCCGATTCAGCGACGGTACCGAGCGAGTCACAGCTGCGCGAGCCGCCAAGACGTTGTCCCTCGAGTCAGGAATGAGCCTTTCTTCTGCAGAACTCGAGGCCGCTTTGAAGGACATCGAGCCGGACCTCGCGCGAGACCGTGCGCTTCGACTCCTCGGATACCGAGAGCGCTCCAAGGCGGAGCTTACAGCGCGCCTTGCCGACGACGGCTTTCCCGCTGCGGTCGTGTCGCACGTGGCCGACTCGCTGCAGGCATCTGGGCTCTTGGACGATGAGCGGTTCGCCGAACACCTGGTGCGAACAAGGGCAGCAGGAGGATATGGGCGCCAGCACATCGTTCGGGAGTTGATGCAGAACGGCATCGAAAGAGAAGCCGCTGAATTCTACGTCGACTCATCGGAAACCGCTGCTAGCGAGGCTGAACGCCTCAGATCGCTCGTCGCCGCACGACCTCCGAAAGACCGACGCGAACGTGACCGCCTCCTGCGCAAGCTTGTCGCCAAAGGCTTCGCGCCAGGCGCCGTCCTCGATGCGATGCGATACGCTGACGACGCGGACCCGGATTGCGGCGCAGACCCACCAGAATGGGACACTTCCTAGGCATAGGGTGGCGAACGCACGTCCCAGCCGCGTCCTCGCCCGTTCTTCCTTGACGATTTCCGCTGGCAGCCGCTACTATTCGGTTGGCACTCATGAGTATCCACGGCGGCTGCCTTAAGCGGCAGAGCTGGGGTCTTTTCGGCAGACAACGAGATCAACGGGGCGCGCGGACCGATAGGGTCCCTTTTTGCATATCCGTGCGCATCTTCTCTGAAGCCGATTCATGGTGCCGGACGCCAAGGCGTCCGGTTCGTGTATGTGGGCCCCGAACCCCTCACACGCCGGCCGCCGGGAGTGGACGGCCGGACAGCCTCCCTCCAGCGTCATTGAGTGACTGACTGACTGGACGCACATACGAAAGGAGGGGCGCCGTGACAACATCCATGGTCGTGCTTGTTGCCCTCATTACGTTCGTTATCGGTGCTGCCCTCGGCTTCGCAGTCAACCGCTTCCTGATCAAGGACCGCACGACACGTGCAGCAGAAGCCGCTGAACGCGTCGTGAAGGAAGCCGAGAAGCAGGCTGAGACGCTCAAGAGAGAAGCACTGCTCGAGGCCAAGGACCAGATCTTCAAGATGAAGGCCGAGGCCGAGACCGAATCGAAGGAGCGCCGCAAAGAGGTCACAGCACTCGAGAACAGGCTCGTGCAGCGCGAGGAGTCGATCGACCGACGCGCCGAGTCGCTCGACAAGCGCGAGCATCAACTCTCGAGCCAACAGGGCCAGATCGCCAAGCGGGAGAAGGACCTCGAGGACATCATCGCGGCCGAGCAGAACCGACTCGAGTCCTTGGCGGGCATGACTGCAGATGAAGCCAAGACCGAGCTCATGAACCGCATTCAAGAAGATGTGAAGCGAGATGCTGCGGCTTTCATCCGCGAGACGGAGACCCGGGCTCGCGAAGAGGCCGACAAGAAGGCTCGCAACATCGTGGGGATCGCCATCCAGCGCGTGGCCGCCGACCACACCGCCGAGTCGACCGTGTCCGTCGTGCACATACCGAGCGACGACATGAAGGGTCGCATCATCGGCCGGGAGGGCCGCAACATCCGCGCGTTCGAGCAGTTGACCGGGATCAATCTCATCATCGACGACACGCCCGAAGCGGTCATCCTCTCAAGCTTCGACCCCGTGCGCAGGGAGATCGGGCGCCTCACGCTCGAGAGTCTCATTCAAGACGGACGCATCCATCCTGCTCGCATCGAGGAGATGTTCGACAAGTCCACGACCCTGGTGAATCAGCAGGTGCACGATGCTGGCGAGCAGGCCGCGTTCGACGCGGCCGTCCACGGCCTGCATCCGGAGCTCATTCGCACGCTCGGCCGTCTCAAGTTCCGGACGAGCTACGGTCAGAACGTACTCAACCACTCACTTGAAGTCGCCTACCTGGCCGGAGTGATGGCTGCGGAGCTGGGCACGGACGTGCAGCTCGCGAAGAGGGCAGGCTTGCTCCACGACCTCGGCAAGGCCATCGACCACGAAGTCGAGGGGCCGCATGCGGTAATCGGGGCTGACCTCGCACGACGGATGAACGAGCCCAAGCCCATCGTGCACGCGATTGAAGCCCACCACGGAGACGTCGAGCCCCAGACGATCGAAGCTGTCCTCGTGCAGGCGGCCGACGCGATCTCCGCCGGCCGACCGGGCGCGCGCCGAGAGACCCTCGAGAGCTACATCAAGCGACTCGAGAAGCTCGAGGCGGTCGCGAACCAGCACAAGGGCGTCGAGAAGACATACGCCATGCAGGCCGGACGAGAGATCCGCGTCATGGTGAAGCCTGATCAGATCAGCGATTCGGACTCGGTCGTGCTGGCTCGCGACATCGCGAAGCAGATCGAGGAGGAGCTCGAGTACCCGGGTCAGATCAAGGTGATGGTGATTCGTGAGAGCCGCGCAGTCGACTACGCCAAGTAGTGCCAGGGCGCTAGAATCGACCTGGCTACCAGCCATGCGAAGAACAGGCCGCCGGCAGGCGGCCTGTTCCGATCTCAGGGCTCATGTGCCCCGCGACAGCACTGCATTGTGCGATGGTCATCAGAGGCGGGTAGACTGACTCGCATGGCTGAAACCGATCCACTCATCAACTTCGTTGCGGCCGTCTCCGGAGATGCTTACCTGAAGGTCGAAGAAGACCTCGGGGACGGTTTCGTTCGGCTTCGCATCTCGGAGGCCGAGCGCCGCCAGGCGAAGCACGACATCCGAGGGGTGGAGGACGTCGTCGTCGAGTTGTTGCGCAACGCGCGCGACGCCCACGCCCAGAGGATCTTCGTCGCATCGCACCGCGAGGGCGATGTTCGTGCATTGACCGTTGTCGACGATGGACTCGGCATCCCCGACGCTCTTCGGGAACGGATCTTCGAACCTCGGGTGACGAGCAAGCTCGAGACGATGGTCATGGACAGGTGGGGCGTTCACGGCCGTGGTATGGCGCTCTTCTCGGTACGGAGCAACGTCTCCTCCGCTCGGGTCGCTGTCTCCGGAGCTCACAAGGGGACGTCGCTCGCTGTAACGATAGACACCACCGAGCTCCCGGAACGCACGGACCAATCGAGCTGGCCCGAGATCGCGCCAGACGAAGACGGAACGCTCCGGGCTAGTCGCGGACCGCACAATATCACGCGACGCGTCGTCGAGTTCGCGCTCGAGCACCAGGGGATAGATGTCTTCCTCGGCACCCCGACTGAGGTCCTTGCGACCATGTTCGCGACAGCGCGGGACGACATGGACGCGGCGGATCTCCTGTTCGTCGAGGACATCTCGCGCCTGCCTGTGTGGCAGCGCCCAGCAGCGGCGTCAGACGCGGCCGACCTCACCGAGATCGCTCAAGAACTCGCGGTCGACGTCTCGGAACGGACTGCTCACCGCGTCCTCGGCGGCGAGCTCAAGCCCCTCGAGCCTGTATTGACACACCTTCTTGGGGACCAGGAGCCAGACGCACCAGAACTCTTGCCCGACATCTACCGTGACAGGCGCGGGCTCAAGATCCACGGCGCAGACCTTGCCGGATTCCGCCGCGACCTCATGGCGGCGTTCGACGCGCTCGGAGAGAAGTACTACATACATCTGGCGGGCGAGCCGAAGATAACTGTTGGAAGAGATGATATCCGGGTGAGATTCCACGTTGAGAAGGAAGACTGAACCTCGACCGAACCGTGCGCTATACTCCCAGCACAGCACAGCAACAGCACACAGGTGACACACACGCAGCCGGCCGTAACACGGCCTCGAAGCCACGACTACAGCAGCGGGAGAGCAGTGGAAGTCCTCAAAGTCTCGAGCAAGTCAAGCCCGAACGCGGTCGCCGGCGCGCTCGCCGGAATCCTTCGTGAGCAGGGCGCGGTAGAGATCCAGACGGTGGGCGCCGGCGCGCTCAACCAGGCCGTCAAGGCGATCGCGATCGCTCGCGGCTTCGTGGCCCCTTCGGGCATAGAACTCATGTGCGTACCTTCGTTCGCTGACATCGAGATCAACGGCGAGGAAAGGACTGCTATCCGGATGCTCGTCGAGCCCAAGGGCCGTCGCTAGGAGCCCGGCGCGTCGCGCGCGGGCATCTGCCGCGCCAGGAGGAATCATGCGAGCCGACCTCCATGCGCACACGACCGCTTCGGACGGTTCCTTGTCTCCTGCTGAGCTGGTTAGACTCGCTCTCGACACAGGCGTTGACGTCCTCGGCGTGACCGATCATGACTCGGTCGGCGGCATCCCCGAAGCCATTGCCGCCGCTTCCGGTCACCCCGTCACCCTCGTCCCGGGAGTCGAGCTCTCGGCCGTGTGGGAGGGCCGCGACGTTCACATGCTCGGCTACTTCGTGGACCACGAAGACGACGTCTTGCTCGCACACCTCGAAGATCTGCGAGCCGCACGCCTCCGGCGCGCTGAGACGATCGTCGCGTCGCTCAAGGACGCCGGGTATGACATCCACCTCGACGACGTCCTCGAACTCGCTGCCGGCGGCTCAGTCGGGCGCTCCCACGTGGCGCGAGCCCTGGTGAACCAGGGGCATGCCGCTACGGTCGCGGACGCCTTCCGGCAGTTCCTGGGCAGAGGATGCCCCTTCTATGTCTCCAAGGACGTCCGTTCGCCATTGGACCTGCTCGATGTCGTCCGTGCCGCAGGCGGCGTGTCCGTCCTTGCACACCCGGGAGTCACACAAGTCGATGCGCTGATCACAGTACTCGTCGGCGGGGGACTAGCGGGTATCGAGGCGTACCACGCCGAGCACACCCCCGAGCAGCGCGCGTACTACGCCTGGCTCGCGCGGAGCCTGGGCCTCATCGCGACGGGCGGGAGCGACTACCACGGCAGCGGCACGCCCGCAGTGGAACTCGGCGGCGTCGATATCCCGCAGCCGGACGTGGAGAGATTGCTGGCACTCGCGCCTTGATCCGGCGGTTCGCGTGCTACCCTGTATCGCCATGCAGACCTACCTGGTGCGCACCTTCGGGTGCCAGATGAACAAGCACGATTCAGAGCGCGTCTCAGGGCTTCTCAGGGCTTCGGGCCTTACGCCCGCTGTGGAACCCGAAACAGCCGATGTCATCGTCTTCATGACCTGCTGCGTGCGCGAGAGGGCCGACGAGCGACTCAACGGGCAGGTCGCGAGTCTGAAGGCGCTCAAGGCCGTGCGGCCCGAGGTGCTCATCGCAATCGGGGGCTGCATCGGGCAGCGTGACGGCGAGCGTCTCCTGGAGGCGCTACCGCACGTGGACGTGGTCTTCGGCACACACAACCTCTCACACCTGCCCTCGCTGCTCGAAACCGCCGCTTCGGAGCGCCATCGTGTGGTCGAGGTGCTGGACGGGACCGAGGACTTCACGAGCGATCTGCCGAGTGAGCGCGAACACGCGTGGCACGCATGGGTCCCCATCGCCGTGGGTTGCGACAACTTCTGCTCGTACTGCGTCGTGCCCTACGTCCGAGGGCGCGAGCGCTCCCGGCGGCTCGAGGACATCGTTGCCGAGTGCACCGGCCTCGCCGACGATGGGGTGCTTGAGGTCACTCTGCTCGGGCAGAACGTCAACTCCTATGGACGAGACCTCTACGGGGAACCCCGCTTCGCGGACGTGCTGAGAGCCGTTGCGTCGACGGGCATCGAGCGTATTCGTTTCGCGACGAGCCATCCCAAGGACCTCTCAGAGGCGACGATTCGCGCGATCGCAGAAACGCCCGAGGTCATGAACGCGTTGCACCTGCCCGTTCAATCGGGATCGAACCGCGTCCTCGAGGCGATGAACCGCGGATATACCCGCGAGCGGTACCTTTCGCTCGTCGACCAACTCTACGACGCTCTGCCCGGGCTCGCACTCTCTACCGACGTCATCGTTGGGTTTCCCGCTGAGACGTCCGAGGACTTCGAGGAGACGCTCGACGTCGTGCGCCGCGCGCGCTACGACCAGGCCTTCACGTTCATCTACTCGCCTCGAGAGGGCACGCCGGCCGCACTGCTGGCAGCGCAGAGCGCCGCCGCGGGGGACGCCGCCCCCCACGAGTTCATCCAGGCGCGCTTCGATCGTCTGGTCGGCGAGGTGCAGCGCTTGGCGCTGGACAAGAACCGCGCGCTGGTCGGAAGCACCCAGAGTGTGCTCGTCGAAGGCCCGAGCAAGCGCGACCCGCACATGCTTGCGGGGCGCTGCGAGGGCAACAAGGTCGTTCACTTGCCGGTGCCATCCGGCAGAACCGCCGAGCATTTCGCCGGAACCTTCGCCGACGTTCGCATCACCGGGGCCCAGACGTGGTTTCTGACAGGTGAACTGGCGGGAACGAACGATCTGTAGAGATTGCCCTCCCAGGGAGGTATCGGGTCATGTCTGCGGGAACCTTCGGCATCATCTCGCCCCATCCACCGATCATGGTCGAGGCCGTCGGGGGTACCCGCGCGAGCGTGACCTCGTCGTCGATCGAGGCACTTCACACGGCAGCTCGAGCGCTTGCTGCCTTCGACCCGGACACGGTCGTCATCATGTCCCCGCACAGCCCCGCTTTCGCAGATGCCTTCCTCATTGACACGGCTTCGCAGGCGACCGGCTCGTTCGCCCAGTTCGGGGCGCCGTCGGCCCGATACTCCTACCATGGCGATCCAGCGCTCGCGCAGGACCTGCTGGAGCGTCTCACGCGCGAGGGCATCGCTGTTGCGGACCGTGCTCTCGATGCGCGAATGGAATCTGGACGCCTCGATCACGGCGTGCTCGTCCCCATGAGCTTCCTGGATCCAGGCGGACGCTGGCCGCTTGTCGAGTTGTCGCTCTCGTATGTGCCCTACGAGATGCATCGCCGCGTCGGCGAACTCGTCGCCCAGACTGCCGAAACCCTCGGCCGGCGCATCGCTTTCGTTGCGAGCGGGGATCTGAGTCATCGGCTCACCCGCGACGCGCCTGCGGGTTACTCGCCACGAGCCGCGGATCTGGATGCGGCGATCGTGGACCACGTTCGGCACGGCGACTTCGTCGGGTTGATGCACCTCGATCCCGAGATCGTGGAAGCAGGAGGGGAGTGCGGGCTCAGATCCTTCATCACCCTGGGAGGCTTCCTCGGAGAGGGTGCACCCACGCGGGTCCTAGCCTACGAGGGGCCGTGGGGCGTGGGCTACATGACCGCGCTGGCCGGCGCCGACGCGATCGCCCTCGCCGGACTGAGGCCGGAACCGTCTGCGGCATCCGAGACCCCAGCTCCGGCACCCCCGGACTACCCGGACACTCCGGCGGCCGGCCGCAAAGGCGGCTCGGCGGGGCAGGACGAGAGCGACATCGTCGCCCTCGCGCGACGCACGATCGAGGTGCACGTCCGCGAACGCCGCGCTCTCGAGCCGGAGGCTCTCACCGACCCCTCGCTGCCCCAACGAGCGGGCACCTTCGTGAGCCTGCACCAGAACGGGGAGCTGCGCGGGTGCATCGGCACGATCCTCCCCACGCACGACACGCTTGCGCAGGAAGTCGTCCACAACGCCATCCAAGCCGCTACGCATGACCCTCGCTTCCCACCTGTGGGACCAACTGAGCTTGGCGACCTCGACATCAAGGTCGACGTGCTTCGACAGCCGGAGTCGTGTCGCATCGACGAGCTCGATCCCAAGCGCTACGGCGTCATCGTGTCGTCGGGCTGGCGTCGGGGGCTGCTCCTTCCGGACCTCGACGGCGTCGACGACGTGAGGACGCAGGTCGAGATCGCGATGCGCAAGGCCGGGATCCAGCCCGGCGAACCGTGCAGTTTCGAAAGGTTCCAGGTTGATCGGTACGAGTAGCGACGCCCGCCCCCGAGTCATCGCGCTGGTGGGACCCACAGCAGTGGGTAAGACCGCCGTCGCCGAGGGGCTGGCGGTAGCGGTGGACGGGGAGCTCATCTCAGCCGACTCGATGCAGGTCTACCGCGGCATGGACATCGGCACGGCGAAGCCGCGCGAGCGACGAGTGAAGTACCACCTGCTGGACGTCGCCGAACCCGGCGATCCCTTCTCGGCAGCGCTCTATCAGCGCCTCGCGAGAGATGCGATAGCCGACATCGCCTCGCGAGGGCGTACGCCCATCATGTGCGGAGGGACTGGCCTGTACGTTCGAGCCGCGCTCGACGACATGCACTTCCCGGCCGGCGAGCAGGCATCCGCGACGCGAAAAGGCATCGAGGCTGTTGCCCGCGAGATCGGCCCCGAAGCGCTTCACGCACGCCTGAGCACGATCGATCCCGACAGTGCCGCCCTTATCCATCCGCACAACGTACGGCGAACGATCAGGGCCCTGGAGATGGCTGACGAAGGGGTCTCCTACGCCGAGCAGGCCGCCGGCTTCGCGAAGCGGGAGCCCTACTACCACGCGACATACGCGGGGCTCACGATCCAACGTGAGAAGCTGTACGCCCGCATCGACGCGCGCGTGGACGGCATGGTAGCCGCCGGCCTTCTCGATGAGGTGCGCGGCCTGCTCGACGCAGGCTTCCGCGACGCCCTCACCGCCCAGCAGGCGATCGGCTACAAGGAGCTCGTGTCCGTTGTGGAGGGTGAGGCGTCACTCGACGAAGCGGTCGCGTCGGTCAAGCAGGCCTCCCGGCGGTATGCCAAGCGACAGCTCACCTGGTTGCACGCGGACCCGCGCGTGCGGTGGCTCGATGTCACCGAGCTGTCGACCGCTGACGCCGTTTCCGGCGTCAGGGAGTTGCTAGAATCGAACGAACCCCGTCAGCCGGGCGCGCGCTAGGAGCCCCGCATGGAACTTGCGTTCACCAAGATGCACGGCCTCGGCAACGACTTCATCGTGATCGAGGACCTGGGCGCGGAGTTCGAGTTCTCGGCGGAGGCGGTTCAGTGGTTCTGCGACCGTCACTTCGGTATCGGCGCCGACGGTCTCATCCTCATTCGGCGCGCTACGTCACCTGAAGCCGACCTCTACATGCACTACGTCAACTCCGACGGGACGCTCGCCGAGATGTGCGGGAACGGCATCCGGTGTTTCGCGAAGTACGTCGTCGACCACGGCCTGACCGAGCAGGGCCGCGCCGAGATCGTCGTCGAGACGCTCGGCGGGCTCAAAGCGATCACGGTCGCCCGCGACGAGGCTGGCGAGGTGTCCCTTGCGACGGTGAACATGGGAACGCCAAGACTGGCCGCCGAGGAGATCCCGACGACGCTGCCGGGAAGCCCCGTCATCAGAATGCCCCTTGAGACAGAGGTCGGAACGTACGAGGTCACTTGCGTCTCGATGGGCAATCCACACTGCATCATCTGGGTCGAGGACGTGGACACGGCACCGGTCGAACTCGTCGGACCGATCATCGAGCGGCACCCTGCGTTTCCCAATCGCACGAACGTCGAGTTCGCCGAGCTAGCGCCGGATGGCGCCATCCGCATTCGTGTGTGGGAGCGCGGATGTGGCGAGACTCTCGCGTGCGGCACCGGCGCAGCAGCCGCACTCGTGGCCGCCACGCTGACGGGCAAGGTCGACCGTGAGGCTGTAGTCGAGCTCCCGGGCGGCGAGCTCGCAACCCGGTGGGACGCGTCCACCGACAGCGTCTTCATCACCGGCGCGGCGGTCGAAGTGTTCCGCGGGGCGATGTCGCTCGGCGAGGATGGGGGTGTCGACGAGGACGAAGCAGAGGCATGAGCAGCGCCGCCGCGGCCGCCACCTTGTCTGCTACCATGACCCGAAACGCCAGTGGCCGCCGGCGGCGTCGCAAAAGGGCGAGCGTACAGCCGGAATGTCGCCCGCCGATGTGTCGTTGGAGAGGGGATGTCCGAACTGTGAGGACCGCTCAGCGCATGACCAACCTGCCGCCATACCTGTTCGCCGAGATCGATCGCAAGAGGGCGGCGAAGGAGGCGCAGGGCATCAAGGTCATCTCGCTCGGCATCGGCGATCCGGATACGCCCACGCCGGAGCACATCGTCGACGCCGCCGCAACGGCCATCCGCAACCCCGCCAATCACCGCTATCCCAGCTATTCTGGCGCCCCTCGGTATCGCTCGGCGTGTGCGCAGTGGATGCGCGCGCGCTTCGACGTGGATCTCGACTCCGACACAGAGGTCCTGGCGCTCATTGGAAGCAAGGAGGGCATCGCCCACCTCTTCACGGCCTTCGTGGACCCCGGCGAGTACACGCTGGTCCCTGGCGCCGGCTATCCGGTCTACTACACCGGCGGCGTCATGGTCGGCGGCCTCACGCACTGGATGCCCATGACCGAGGAGAACGGGTTTCTTGCCGACTTCGACAACGTGCCACCTGAGGTGCTCGCCAAAGCGAAGATGATGTTCATCTCGTATCCGAACAACCCGACCTCTGCACTCGCGACACCTGAGTACTTCGACAAGGCCATCGCATTCGCACACGAGAACGACCTGTTGCTCATCCACGACAACGCCTACTCCGAGATCGGCTTCGACGGGTATGTTGCCCCCTCCATCCTCGAGCGCCCTGGCGCACGAGACGTTGCTATCGAGCTCTTCAGCTGCTCGAAGGCGTATAGCATGACCGGCTGGCGCGTCGCTTTCGCCTGCGGCAACTCGTCCGCCATCAAAGCGCTCGGTACGGTCAAGAGCAACATCGACTCGGGCGTCTTCACGGCCGTGCAAGACGCCGCGATCGAGGCCATGCTCGGTCCCCAGGACTCGATCCGTGAGCTCTGCGACCTCTACCAGCGCCGCCGCGACCTTGTGCTGGATGCCTTGCGAAAGATCGGTATCCAGGCAGCGACACCCAAAGCGACAATCTACGTCTGGGCCAAGGTACCCGAGGCCTTCACCTCGGCCTCCTTCGCTGAGAAGATGCTCGAGGAAGCCAATGTCATCGTCGCCGCGGGCTCTTCGTATGGGCCGAGCGGCGAGGGGTTCATTCGCATCTCCCTCACGACGCCCGACGACCAGCTCGAGGAGGCCGTACGGCGCATCGAAGCGACCTTGTAGCCGCCCGCGGGTCCCGAGCGTGAGCGGGCGCTTCTCAGCCGAGCAGGTTGCGGCCAAGGACGTCGAGCGCGCTGTCCTCGTCGGCGCGGACCGCGGACGTGACGACTGGCCGCTCCCTGAGTCTCTCGCCGAGCTCGAGCGACTGTCCGAAACCGCCGGGATCGAGGTCCTCGGCACCGTCACGCAGAAGATCGACAAGCCCAATCCGCGCACGTTCATTGGATCCGGCAAGGCTCAGGAAATCGCCGACCTCATCCACCGCCACGATGGCACCATGGTCGTCTTCGACGACGATCTCGCGCCCTCTCAGCAGGCGAATCTCGAGAAGCTCATTCCTGACGCGAAGGTGCTCGATCGCACGGCGCTCATCCTCGATATCTTCGCGCAGCACGCCGTCAGCCGTGAAGGTAAACTCCAGGTCGAGCTTGCGCAGCTCGAATACGTTCTACCCCGCCTCAAGGGTATGTGGGGTCACCTGGAGGCGGAGCGTCTGGGCGGCGGCAGGGGAGCGCGATTCGGCGCAGGCGAGTCGCAGCTCGAAACCGACCGGCGCCTTACTCGCCGGCGCATCGCGGAGGTGAAGCGCGAGCTCAAGGGGGTCTCCTCCGAGCGCAACTTGCAGCGAAAGCGCCGCGCGCGCAGTGGCGTCTACCGCGTGTCTCTCGTGGGCTACACCAATGCCGGAAAGTCGACCCTGCTCAACAGACTCACTGATGCCGGGGCGCTGGTCGCTGACATGCTCTTCGCGACGCTGGACTCGACGACCCGTCGTCTGGAACTGCCCGAGGGTCGCGAGATCACACTCACCGACACGGTCGGTTTCATCAACAAGCTCCCTCATGGACTGGTCGAGGCCTTCCGATCGACGCTCGACGAGGTTCGCGGGGCGGACCTTCTGCTGCAGATAGCCGACGCGTCCCATCCGCAACTCGAGGCCCAGCTGCAGGCCGTCCAAGTGGTCCTCGCCGAGATTGGGGCCGCTGACAGGCCCTACGTGCTCGTCCTCAACAAGGCGGACAGGCTCGACGACGAGGCACGCTCAACTCTCACTGCGCGCTATCCGCGTGCCGTCCTGGCCTCCGCCTTGACCGGGCGGGGGATGGAATCGCTCATCGAGCGCATCGCCGAGGAAGCGGCCAGGGGCAGTGTGACTCTCACCGTGCTGTTGCCCTACACCCGCGGCGACCTCGTCCAGCTCGCCCACGAGCGCGGACAGATCCTCTCGGAGCGACACACGGGTGAAGGCACGCAGCTTGTGGTGAGGATCCCCGCCGAAGCCGCTCACGAACTCGCCCCGTACCTGAGCGACGGGTCAGACGACAGAGGCGCTGAGCTCTAGCGGCACCGCGTCTCGTGCGGCAGTGCTCCGACAGCGCAGTGCCGCGGGCACCCGGCGGCAAACCTATTCGGCTGCCGGCCCGGGAAGCACGTCGAGGTCCACCTTGGTCATGTCGTGGATTGCGACCGCGATCTCCCTGGCCTCGATGCCGGGGTCTTCCCCGAGATGATGACGCAGCAGGCGCGCGAACGCGCGCTTCGCATCCTCGGTGCGACCCTCGTACAGCAGCACCTCGACCAGCACGAACCGATCGGTTCTGCACGCAGGAACGTCGACGCACTCGGCGTCGGACTCCGACAGACGGACGACGACACGCTGGTCCGGCGCGCTCAGACCTTCGATGATGGCGTCCCGAGTCCCCATGATGAGCGCTCGCTTGTACGAGGCCGACTTGGGGCCGGTGACATGGATGTGGGCGAGAGGCATTGCGCTGGTTACAGGCGGCGGAAGAGCGCGACAACCTTACCAAGGATACGCACGTCACGCACGTAGATCGGCTCCATGGTCGGGTTCTCGGGCTGAAGCCGGATGCGGTCCGTCTCGCGGTAGAACCGCTTGACCGTGGCTTCATCGCCGACGAGAGCGACCACGATGTCACCGTTGTCTGCTGTCTCTTGTTGGCGCACGACGACGAAGTCGCCGTCGAAGATCCCTGCGTCGACCATGCTGTCGCCTCGGACCCGAAGTATGAACGTCGATTCCTCAGCCATCTCGGCAGGAAGGGACATCGTGGACTCGATGTTCTCGGCAGCGAGGATCGGCGACCCCGCGGCCACTTGTCCAACGACCGGGACCGCCCGGACCTGTCTGTAGTCGATCCCACGCTCGCCGTCCCTGTAGTCGAGGACCTCGAGCGCCCGAGGCTTGCTCGGGTCGCGCCGAATGAAGCCCTTCTTCTCCAGGGCCGCAAGGTGAGAGTGGACGGTCGACGAGCTGGATAGGCTCACCGCCTCACCGATCTCCCGCACGGAGGGTGGAAACCCTCGCCGGTGGATCTCACTCCTGATGTAGTCGAGGATCTGCTGCTGCCGACCTGTCAGCTCACGCCTGTAGGTCATGAGGACCCTCCTGCATCGAACGTATGTACGCATCGGAGTCTAGCCGAGTTCGCCACAGCACGCAAACAGATGTTCGGTGCCCGAGCCCCCGAGTGCGAGGCGCGTCCCGAGGAGCACCGCCCGGCGGATCGCTTTGGGGTCACTTGCAATCGAACATATGTTCGCTATCATGTAGTACGAACACATGTTCGTATCGCGCTGGACGACGCCGAATCCGATGTCAGACCCGCGCGATAGGGTGCCCGAGGCAGCACACGTCGTAGCAAAGGAGTGGCAACCGTCATGGCAACGATCTCAGCGAGTCGAGGAACTGCGAACGCGGCGATGGTGGGTACGGGGGTACGTCGACAAGCGGGGCCTGGCGGCCGACCCCGCAGCCGACCGACCGGCGCGAATCGCAGCGCACCACTCAGCCGTACGGAACGCGCGATCCTCATCGCGCTTGCTGGGATCCTCGTCCTCTGCGCCCTGGCATCGCGCCACCCGACGCCGACCGCGGCGCCGACAGCGCATGTCAGGGTCGAGCAAGGCGACACGCTGTGGGCGATCGCAGGCAGGAACGCGCCAGACGGTCTGTCCACCGCCCAGACGGCCGACCTCATCGCAAGACTGAACGGCCTGAGTTCCCCGTTCCTTGTGGCCGGAAGAGAGCTTGACGTCCCGACACAGTCGGGATCCCAGAACGAGAGGCTCGCGTCGAGATAGTGGCGCACCACCCGTTGTAGCCCTATATCTTGTGTGCTAGTGTGCTCGGAGGGCTAGATATAGGGGTGGTTCATGCGTTGTCCGTTCTGCGGTCACGGGGAGACCAAAGTCGTCGATTCGCGCGTGTCGGAATCTCAGGACGCGATACGCCGTCGTCGCGAATGTCTGTCGTGTCAGCAGCGATTCACCACCTACGAGCGCCGCGAGGAGATGCCGCTCATGGTCGTGAAACGAGACGGAACCGCCGAGCCTTTCGACCGCGCGAAGCTCCTCCGCGGCCTCATCGTCGCATCTGCCAAGCGGAACGTGGCCATCGAGCAGCTCGAGTCCCTCATCGATGACATCGAGAGCGAGCTGCACAACGCCTTCCGCTACGAGGTGCCCTCCACACAGCTCGGCGACATGGTCCTCGCTCGGCTGAAGAAGCTCGACAAGGTCGCCTACATCAGATTCGCGTCGGTCTACAAGTCATTCCAGGACCTCGATGAGTTCACCTCGGAACTGAAGGGCCTCAGCTAGCGTGGCTGCAGACGACGTCCCTCGAATCCCGCTTCCAGTCCTCAGGACCGACACCCATCTTCCGCTACCGAGCTACGCTCACGAGGGCGACGCGGGCCTCGATCTGCGCTCGGCTGAAGACGTCGTCATCCCTCCGTTCGGACGCACCCTGCTCGGCACCGGCGTCGCCGTCGCCATACCGGCCGGCTACGCGGGTTTCGTGCAGCCAAGAAGCGGGCTCGCGCTCAGACACGGCCTAAGCCTCGTGAACACGCCCGGGCTCATCGACAGCCATTACCGCGGCGAGATCAAGGTCATCCTCGTGAACCTGGATCCTGCTACGCCCGTCGAGATACACCGGGGCGACAAGATCGCTCAGCTCGTCGTGCAGCCGGTCGTCCAATGCGACCTCGTGGAATCAGCCTCGCTTGATAGCACGGGACGAGGGGAGGGGGGCTTTGGGAGCACCGGCGTCTGAAGGCCCGCGCGTGCGGGTCGCCGCCCTCATGACGGTGGACGGCCGCGTCGTCTGCGTGCGGCATCGGGCAGGTCCGAGGACCTACCATCTCCTCCCCGGCGGGGGAGTCCGATACCGCGAGACCATCGCGCAGGCGCTTGAAAGGGAAATACTGGAGGAGACGGGCCTCGAGATCGCCGTCGGATCTCCACTGTTCGTCAACGACACCATCGACCCGGCCGGGACCAGACACGTCATCAACCTGACGTTCGCCGCCGAGGTGACGGGCGGCGAGATCACGTCTCGTCCAGCGGACCGCAGGGTCGAGTCGGTGGACCTCGTGGCCCCCGACGGTCTCCTGACACTCGATCTGCGACCACCGATCGCGAGCTTCATCCTCGAGGCGCTTCATTCCGACCAACCATGCTCAGGCAGGTACCTAGGCTCGCTCTTCACGCACGGGGACTCCTAGCCGTGGCCCTCGCGTGCATCCGACGTTCTCAAAGCACGTCACATCACGTGTTGGCTTCCGTCCGCCCAGAGGCACCGAGGGAGGCGACTGCCGAGGCCTGAAGCACGAACGTAGTCGCCTGGTGGCAGACGTCGCACTCGTCTGACAGCAGAAACGTACTCGCCTCGGTCGCACAGACGGCCCCGGGCTGCGCATGTGCGCGGTCCGGGGCCGCTTCACGTTCCTGTCCCAGGGCCGGCCTAGGCGCCGTCGGCGCGCGCACGCCTCTCACAGCGTATGTCCGATAATGTATCTTATGTAAACTAAAGAAGTCGGAACCCAACCCCCCAGCTGACGTGTGAAGGTGTCGGCCAACGCGGACCGGTGGGCCAGGGAGGCCAGGGAGACGCGAAGCGGCAACCACCAAATGCGAACGAGCGAATGCGTTCGCTACGCGTCAAGTGCGTCGTCAGATTCCTTGATCGTCGTATGGAGGTACTCGGCCTCGAACTCTGAGCGCGTCATCTCCCGCAAGTCGTCCGTGGCGCCATCGAGGGCCTCACGCGCCTCGTCTGACGAGGCGAAGATCGCAATGGGCATGACGAACTCCTGGCTGTCCAAGGTCACTGCTTCGACCACCCACAGTTCCGCCTCGTCGCCGAATGCGGGCGGCTCCGACCGCCATAGCACGTCATCACGCCAATCGAACTCGACGTCCCCGCCCTCGTCAATGTGCGTGACTCGGAGGCGGTAGAAGTCACGAGCTGGTCCGATGGCCTCGCTCACGACTGCAACCTAGTCCACGGGGTCGGTGTAGGTCGGGTTAGCGGTGATGTAGCCGATGACACCCCTGCTGTCCTCTACCTTGTACCAATCACCCACTGTGGCCAGGAGGGTCACGCGTTCGCCCTTCGACAGTCCCCGGATCGACTTCGAATCGCTGTTCGCTTGCGCTCGGAAGTTCAGACCGTCGACGGCTACGAGGAGCACTTTGGTGGATGTGCCATCGGTGGTCGTGTCAGGTTGAGTCCCGCCGGAGTCGCCCGATCCTCCGCTGGTGACGGTAGACGTAGTCGCACCGCTGCCCGCCTTGGCGCCCTTCAAGACGGCGGTCGCGGCGCGGTAGTCGCCCCACCAATTCATGACGACCACGAACAGAACGATGACGACAACGACACCGAGTGCTGCCTTGGCGATCTTCATCGCATCCATCAGATGTAGAGTCCCCTGCCGTACACGTCTTGTTCGTCGGCGCCGCACTCTTCCGCGAGAGGCACGAGGATCGAGTCTGCGTGCGCAAAGGCCCGGCCTACCCGGTCGAGGTCCGCCGATTCGATTGCCTCGAGGCTTACATCTCCGATACTACCCTCTCCGGCCCCGCCCACTTCTTCGGCAAGGATGTCGGCGGCGTCTGCGAGAGCCTCCGCCGCCGGGATCAGCCGGGCCGGCAGAGCCATCGTATTGAGTTCCTCCGCGAGAACGCGTGCGCGTGACGCCAGATCCGCGAGGGAATGACGCTCAACCGCGTTGGGGTCGTCTGCGAACGCCGCTTGCCGCTTGTCCGAGCCGAGCCGGAGCCCTCGCACGATCTCCTCGAAGGCGCGACGTATGCTCCTCGCCTCTTCGCGCTTCGCTACAAGAGCCATCATGTATCGGCGCATAGCCCTGTTCCACGCTGCGAACGCCACGCCGACGATCGCCGCGATCGCAGCGGCTGCCACAACACTTAGGACGATCCAAGCCCATACTGGCATATGTTTCCAGCAGCCCTTCGCGATCACACGGCGCCTGGTGGGCGCCCGGCAGACATCTACTCCTGCGGACGCAAGTCGAGTACTCGCTTCGACTTGCCGGCGGTGCGTTCGATGGTCCCAGGTTCCACGAGCGTGATCTTCGCTCTCAGACCGAGCACCGACTGCAGTCTGTCGGCGACGCTCTTCTGGAAGGCCACCATGTCAGCCATGATATCGGAGAAGACCGCTTCTTCGACTTCCAGCCGTATCTCGAGGTCATCGAGTCCCCTCTTGCGCTCGACAACGACCAGGTAGTGGGGCCGGACGCCCTCGATCTTGAAGAGCACGTCCTCTATCTGACTCGGGAAGACGTTCACGCCGCGGATGATCAGCATGTCATCCGTGCGCTGGCGAACGGCGTCCATGCGCGCCATCGTACGTCCACACTCGCAACGCTCGGTCGTTACGCGCGTGAGGTCGTGCGTGCGGAACCGCAGGACCGGGAACGCCTCCTTCGTAAGAGGCGTGACGACCATCTCCCCCACCTCGCCGGGGCCCAGTGGCTCCCGGGTGTCGGGGTCGATGATCTCCCACAAGAAGTGATCCTCGTTGATGTGCAGGCCGCACGCACACTCGCACTCGCCAGAGACACCTGGACCCATCGCCTCAGAAAGACCCCAGTTGTCCGTCGCGCGAATGCCGAGTCGTTCCTCGATCTCACGCTTGGCTGCCGTGGAGGTGGGCTCGCCGCCGAACAGCCCGAGCCGCAGCGGAAGCGCGCGGATGTCCACGCCCATCGTGTCAGCCACTTCGGCAAGATAGAGCGCGTACGAAGGCGTGGACACGAAGACGGTCGTGCCGAAGTCCTGCATCATCATGATGTGCCGCTCGGTGTTGCCGCTTCCCGCCGGGATCACGGTCGCGCCGATGCGTTCGATGCCGTAGTGCATGCCCCAGCCGCCGGTGAACATGCCGTAGAGGAATGCCAGGTCAGCGAGGTCGCCCCGGTGCACGCCGGCCGCCGAGGAAACCCGCGCAGTGCATTCGCTCCACGTGTTGATGTCGCCGCGGGTATAGCCAACAACGATCGGCTTGCCGGTCGTCCCCGACGACGAGTGCAGCCTTACGACCTCGTCCAGCGGCACCGCGAACATCCCGAACGGATAGGTATCGCGCAGCGCGGTCTTGTCGGTGAGCGGCAGCCTGCGGACGTCGTCAAGCGACCTGATGTCGCGGGGGCGCACGCCGCTCTCCTCCATCCTCGTGCGGTAGTACGGGACCCGCTCCCACACCCACGAGACCGTCATCTGCAGGCGGCGCAGTTGCAGGTCGTGGAGCGCACTGCGGTCCATGCACTCGTATTCGGGATTCCAGATGGGGCTCATGCCGTGTCCTTCCCGTGCCAAGCGCCGAGGTAGATCATCCGAACGTCGTCGTTCGCCAACAGGTCCGGGGCCGCGCCTTGGGCAGCGACCCGACCAGTGCGCATGACGTAGCCGCGGTCGGCATGCTTGAGCGCGAGGCGCGCGTCCTGCTCGACGAGCAGGATCGTCACGCCTTGCTGCCGCAGCGCGTCCAGAGCGGCGAAGATCTCGACCGTTACCCGGGGAGCGAGCCCGAGCGAGGGCTCGTCGAGGAGCAACAGGCGCGGCCTGGACATCAAGGCACGACCGACCGCGAGCATCTGCTGCTCTCCACCTGAGAGGGTCTCTGCAGTCTGGCCAGCGCGCTCGCCGAGCACCGGGAAGAGCGACGTGATGCGCTCGAGCCCTTCAGTCAGTGCCGCTCGACGTTCGCGCGCCGGTACAGCGTAGGCTCCGAGCTCGAGATTCTCCCGCACACTCATCGGACCGAAGAGCAGGCGGCCCTCGGGAACGAGCGCCATGCCCTGACGGACCAACCGCTCGGGACGCGCCCCTCCGATCGACCGACCCGCGTACGACACGCTGCCCTGCGACGGTCGCAACAGCCCGACGATGGTCTTGAGCAGGGTCGACTTACCCGCACCATTCGCGCCGATGACGCACACGAGCTCGCCGGCGTTGACCATTACGTCGACGCCGCGCAGCACCTCGACGCGCCCATAGCCCGCATGCACGTCTTCGAGTCGGAGCAAGGGGGCGTCAGTCATCAGACGTCTCCCCTCCGAGGTACGCGGATATGACCGCAGGGTCCTTCTGTATGAGCCGAGGAGGGCCCTCCGCGATCTTGCGTCCCCGGTCCAACACGACGATCTCGTCGGCGACCTCCATGACCAGGCCCATGTCGTGCTCGACGACGACCACGGTCACGCCGAGCCCCCTGATCCGATAGAGCACCTCTGCAAGCTCGGCGGTCTCGCTGGCGTTCAGACCGGCGGCCGGCTCGTCGAGCAGGAGGAGTCGCGGCTCAGCGCCGAGCGCGCGGGCGATCTCGAGAAGCCGACGCGTGCCGGCCGGCAGATCACCGGCGCGAACGGACGCCCACTCGTCGATGCCGAGCAGTCGAAGCAGCCGCTCCGCCTCGGCTGCGGCGTCGCGGTCGCGGCGGATTGCCACGGGCGTGCGCAGCGCCGCCGACACGAAACCGATTCGACGCGCGCCCTGGACGCCGACCATCACGTTCTCAGCAGCCGTCATGTCGTCGAAGAGCTGCGTGTTCTGGAACGTGCGCGAAAGACCGGCGCGGACGATGTCGCGCGGCTTGCGACCCACGAGTTCCGCGCCCTCGAACAGAACTGAGCCAGCGTTCGGACGGCCAAACCCGGTGAGCGCGTTGAAGAGTGTCGACTTCCCCGCGCCATTCGGCCCGATGAGCGCCTTGATCGCACCCTCGTGGACGTCGAACGACACGTCATCGACAGCTACGAGACCGCCGAACCGCTTCGTCACCTGTCTCACTGCAAGGAGCGTCACGACAGGGGCCTCGCCTTCGAGCGACCCTGGAGCAATGCCCCCACCCCACCTGGGGCGAAGAGGACCACCAGGATGATCGCAAGGCCGTATACGTCCGGTTGGTACGACTGCACGATCTGGGACGCGTCGTTCGACAATCCCGGCACCAGAGCACCTAGGAATTGCAGCAGCGTGAGAAGCACTGCGGCGATGACCGGCCCGGTCAGTGACCCCGTCCCCCCGATGACCGCCATAGCGACGAAAGCGACGGACGCATTGAGCGTGAACACGGACGGCGAGATGAATCCGACAACGGAGGCGTAGAGCGCCCCTGAGAGACCCGCGAACAGTGCGGAGATGACGAACGCGCCGATCTTGATGCCGACGACGTCGACCCCGCTGGCCTGAGCCCCCAGCTGGCTGCCGTGGAGGGCGCGCATGAGACGACCCGGTCGCATGGCAACGATGTTGGCCGAGATCAGGATTGCCCCACCCGTCACCGCCCAGACCAGCCAATACAGCACGGAAGGCTCCTTGAGCACGAACGCGCCGATCGTCGGGAACGGAATCCCCGTGAACCCGTTCACGCCTCCGGTGACGCTTTGGCCCTCGACGAAGGCTAAGAACGCCAGTTCGCCGAAACCGAGGGTGGCCATCGCCAGATAGTGACCCCTCAGCCGAAGGCTGGGCAGAGCGAGCAGCAGGCCCCCCAGCGCGGAGAGAACGCCCGCGGCAACGAAGCCCACGAGCCAGGGCAGTCCCATCCGCGCAGTGAGATAGGCACATGTGTACGCACCGATACCCACGAACGCCGCGTTGCCGAGCGAGATCTGGCCCGCGTAACCAAGCAGCACTGCCAAGCCCGTCACCACAAGGACGTTCAGCCCAACGAACGTGAAGATCTTCAGCAGGAAGCGGTTCGTCACGACGAGGGGCAGAACGGCGACGACGATCGCCGCTCCCAGGACGACGAGACGTCTCCAGCCCGTGCTTCCCATCAGCCCTTCTCCTTGCGAGCAGAGCCGCCGAACAGGCCCTGCGGACGCACGAACAGCACCAGCAGGAGCACCACCAGCGCGACGGCGTCCTTGTACGTCGGGTTGATGTATCCGGCGGTGAGCGATTCGAGAACGCCCAGGATCAGCCCTCCTCCGACCGCAGCGATCGGACTGCCGAGTCCGCCCAAGATCGCAGCCGCGAAGCCTTTCACGCCGATACCGGGTCCTACGCTGAAGGCAGTCTGAGTAAGGGGCGCTACAGCCAGCCCCGCGATGGCGCCGAGTGCTGCCGCCAGCCCGAAGGCCGCAGTCACCATGAAACGCACGTCGACGCCCACGAGACGAGCGGCTTCGCGTTGGATAGCGGTCGCACGCATCGCGCGGCCGAACGCCGTCTTGCGGTACAAGAACGCGAGACCGGCGACCGAGAGTGCGGTGAGACCCCAGATCCACAGCGTCTGACGCTCTATCGCTGCACCAAGGAACCGAAGCGAGGGACCGGTCGTGAACGTAGCGAGGGGACGTTCATCGGGTCCGAAGAGGTGGAAGAAGATCTGGCTCATCACCACCGCGCCACCAATGGTGATGATGATGATCTTAAGGGGGTCGGCATCGGAGAGCGGTCTGATTGCGAGCACTTCGAACACGGCGCCGATGAGTCCCGTTGCCAGGATTGCGAGCAACGCCGCAGCAAGCAGCGGCAGGCCGAGCGTGGTGAACCACACGCCCAGCATCCCGCCGATCATGTAGAACTCGCCTTGCGCGAAGTTGATGGCACCCGTCGAAGCGAAGACGATAGTGAAGCCGAGCGCTACCAGCGCGTATATGGACCCGTTCTTGAGGCCCGCCACGACGAATTGGGCCAGCGCTTCGGTCATGCGCTAGCCCGACGTCCGGCCCGGACGGCCGCTACTGGATCGGCACCCACGTGCCGCCCTGGATCTTGTACAAAGCAAGGTCGGACGTGGTGAGACCGTTGTGGTCCGTCGACGTGTACGTGTAGGTGCCGCCGAAGCCGATCAAGTCTTTGGTCCCCTCGATCGCGGCGTTCAGCTTCGCTCCATCAGGATCCGACCCGGCGCGCTTGAGAGAGTCCTGCAGGATGTTCATCGCGTCGAATGCGTGTCCGGCGAAGATGTCGGGATCGCTCCCATACACCGCCTTGTAGCGGCTCGCGAAGCCGCTCACGACTGTGAACTCCTTCGTGCCTTCGCCCCACGTGGATGGCACGAGGCTCTTGCCGGTACCGAAGATGAATCCTTCGGCTGCTGCCCCGGCGCCTGTTGGGAACTGCTTGCGCGCCTGGCCCGACCCGCCATACCACGGCAACGCAATGCCGAGCTGTTCCTTGTTCTTCGCGATGGTGACGGCCTCAGCGCCGGCGGTCCACATGAGGATCGCCTCGGCGCCCGCCTTCTTGATGTTCGTCAACTGCGTGGACATGTCGGTGTCGCCCAGGTTGAACGTCTGGTCGGAGACGATCGTGATCCCCAGATCCTTGGCCGTCTTGAGGATGATGTCCCGCCCGTCTTTGCCGTAGCCGCCGCTGTCGCTGATGAGCCCGACCTTGGTGAAACCATCCACCTTCATCTTGTTCATCACGAACGGAACCACGATCGTGTTCGACCACGGCGTCTGGTAGACGAGCGGGTCGAATGGCGCGGTGATCGCAGTGCCGCCCGCCAACGAGATCTGCGGGATACCCGCGCGGTCGATGTCGCCGCGCATGGCCATGGACTGGCCCGTGCCAGTTGCCCCGAGGATAGCAATGACGCCGTCCTGGTCGATCAACTTGGCAGCTGCGGCTACGGCCTTCGCGGTATCGGTTCCGTCGTCCTCGTAGACGACCTGGATGGTGCGCCCGTTGATACCACCCGCATCATTGATGCGCTTGACTTCCATCTTCAGCGTGTTCTGCTCGGGCTGTCCGAGTCCCGCGTACGAGCCGGTGAGCGAGAGGATCGCGCCCACCTTGTACGGCGCCGTGGTCGTGGGAGTCGACGAACTGCCGCTTCCGCACGCTGTCACGGACAGGAGCAGGGCAACGGCGAGCGCGACAGCTGCCACCCGGCGCAGTGTGTTCGTCATGCGGTGGGTCTCCTTCCGATGAGGTCGGGGTGCCACGCGCCCCGACCCTTCTCAACTTCCCGGACAGCCGTGATTGCGCTTCTGCTACTTGGGGGCGAGCTGCCACGTGCCGTTCTTGATCTCGTACATGACGATGTCGCCTTCGGTCAGACCGTTGTGGTCCGTCGACGAGAAGTTAAAGGTCCCCCCGATCCCGACGAACCCCTTCGTGTTCTCGATCTCGTCCCTCAGAGCCTTCGAGGTCAGCTCGCCGGTCACCCGCTCAGCCGCCTCCGCGATGATGTGGATCGCGTCGTAGGCGTGGCCGGCGAACGTGCTCGGAGCTTCCCCGTAGGCAGCCTGATAGCGGCTGACGAAGTCGGCCGCGACTTTGTACTCTTCGGTGTCCTTGCCGTACGTCTCAGGGATCAGGATCTTGCCCGCTGCGAAGCGCACGCCTTCAGCGGCACCTGCGGCGCCGTCGATGAACTCCTTGCGCGCGTTGCCGTGCGTGCCGTAGAGAGGGATCGTGATGCCGAGTGACTTGCGGTTCTTCGCTACAGTGGACGCCTCGGCGCCAGCGTTGATCATCAGGATGACGGCGGCCCCTGAACCTTTGATCCTTGTGAGTTGTGCCGACATGTCGGTGTCACCGGGGTTGAAGGTCTCTGCCGCCACGATCTGCATGCCGTACTTGGGCGCCTCGGCTGTGACCACCTCGGCGCCGTCCTTGCCGAAGCCTCCCGTGTCACTGATGAGACCGATCTTCGTGATTCCTTGCTTCTGCATGTAGGCCAGGGTGTACGGGATGACGATCTTGTTCGACCACGGCGTCTGGAACACGAGTGGGTCGAACTGCGCCGTTATCACTGTCGCCCCCGCCATGGAGACCTGCGGGATCGCGGCGCGATCAACTTCCCCGCGCATGGCCATCGTCTGACCCGAGCCGGTGGCGCCCATGATGGCGAGCACCTTGTCTTGATCGATCAACTTCGCCGTCACCGACTGCGCCTTGGCGGTGTCGGTCCCGTCGTCCTGGATGACGACCTTGAGCTCCCTGCCTTTGATGCCACCGGCATCGTTGATGCGTACAACCTCCATGTCGATGGTGTTCTTCTCCGGCTCGCCCAATCCGGCATACGTCCCGGTGAGCGAGACAACCGCGCCGATCTTGATCGGCTCCTTCGTCGTGGACGTACCGTCAGTCGTCTTGCCCGAGCTGCATCCGGCTGCCAGCGTCAATGCCAACACCCCGACAAGGACGAGCGCGAGCGTCATGTGCCTGCGTGATGCGCTCATGATCCTGCCCCCTTACCTCTCCCTCGACTCTGCCTGACTCCCGTCAGGTTCGCGCGATCTCCTCCTGGGATACGAGCCGCACGGGCTGGCCCCGTAGCAGCTGCAGCGCCTTGTCCACATCGGCGACGTTGATGACGATGAACGTCGCGATGAGGGAGTAGACATACTCGATGTTCACACCGGCGTCCGAAACGATCTTCAGGACGGCGGCAAGTCCGCCCGGCTGGTCGGGCAGCTCGACACAGATGACCTCTCCCACTTTGACGGTGAACCCGACATCGTGGAGCGCCTTCTGTCCGGCCTCGGGGTCGTCGACGACCAGACGGACGATGCCGTAGTCAGCGGTGTCGGACACCGCGAAGCCCCTGATGTTCACGCCCTCGCGGCCCAACACATCGGTGACCTCGCTCACACGCCCAGCCTTGTTCTCGATGAAGACGGACAACTGCTTCACGTTCACCGTTCACAGGCCCCCTGTTCGCATGCCCGGCGTCCCAGCTCGAACGCACGAAGATTCTCTTCGAGGGTCTTGGGCGGGACCCTCGAAGTTATGACGTCCTGCCACGTGTCGAGCGAGAAAGGCAGACCGACGGACAGGGCGCCCATCAACACGATGTTCGCCGACTTTGGGCTTCCTGCCTCACACGCAACGACATCTGCGTCAATGAACACCGCACCTTCGCGATCGAGACGAGACTCCAGGTCCGCCGCCGGCGGTACCGCGCCGATCAGCACGGGCAGTGGATCGATCACCCGCGTGTTCACAAGGAGGCGGCCGTCAGGTTTGAGATACGGGAGCCGACGGGCGGCCTCGGTCATCTCGAAGGCGACCAGGTGGTCTGCCCCTCCCGGACCCGTGATGGGAGCGAAGACCTCGTCGCCGAACCGTACGACGGTGTCCACCGAGCCCCCACGCTGGGCCATGCCGTGAACCTCAGAGAGTTTGACGTCCAGTCCGTCCGCCGCCGCGGTCTTTGCCAACACGTCAGCGGCCAGGATCGTGCCCTGTCCGCCTACGCCGCACAGCATGACCGTCGTCACAGCCACTACGCACCGCCAAGGTCGCATGCCGGACCGGTGCGCACGATCGCGTCGAACGTGCAGACCTGCGGGCATTGCCCGCATCCGACACATACTGAGACGTCGATCTGGGCCTTCCCGCCCTCGCCTTTAGCGATGGCCGGGCACCCGAGCTTGATGCACGCGCCGCAGGCGGTGCAGAGCTCGTCGTCGACCGCGAGGGGCTCAGAGAGGTCGCGAACCAGGAGTGCACAGGGAGCCTTGGCGACGATCACAGAGAGCTCGTCGGCCGCGGTCTCCTCGCGAATGGCGCTGTCGATCGCGGTCAGGTCCTGTGGATCGACAGTGCGAACGCGAGCGACTCCCAGTGCTCGAGCGAGCGCCTCGAGGTCCAAGGCGGCTCCATTCTGACCCGCAAGCGTCTTGCCGTTCACCGGGTTGCCCTGGTGACCCGTCATGGCGGTAATGCGGTTGTCCAGCACGACGATCGTGCCCGTGCCCGCGTTGTAGGCGGTGCCAGCGAGCCCAGTGATCCCTGAATGCGCGAATGTCGAATCGCCAATGACCGCGACGACCGGCCGTGACCCGGTCCCGCCTGCCAGCTCGATACCGTGTGCCATGCTCACGCTCGCGCCCATACAGACGCACGTGTCCATAGCCGACAGCGGTGGCAACGCGCCCAGCGTGTAGCATCCGATATCGCCGGATACCACCGCTCGCGCGCGACGCAGCGCACGGAAGACAGGCCGATGCGGGCATCCAGGGCACATCAGGGGCGGCCGCGGTGGCAAGCCCTCGACCGCCGCGCGCTCCGGGACTCCGGCGACGCCGAATGCCGCGCGGATGATGCCCGGCGAGAGCTCGCCCGCCTTCGGCAGTGGCGACGATGGATCGGCGAGCTGAACGCCGAGAGCACGTACGCCGCGCGCGAGGTAGTCATCAGCTTCTTCAACGACGAACAGGTTGTCGACCGACGCTGCAAACTCGCGAACTTTGGCGACGGGAAGCGGGAAGCTCATGCCTATCTTGAGCGTTGACGCCTCTGGCAGAGCTTCGCGCACGTACTGGTACACAACACCTGAAGAGATGACACCGATGGAGGAGTCGCGCAGCTCGACGCGATTGATGTCCGTTGCGTCGGATAGTCCGGCGAGCGCTTCGAGTCTCCGGTCGAGTTCGGTCCTGCGAGCCTTGGCATTGGCAGGTAGCATCACCCACTTGGCGAAGCGTGATTCGTACGCGGGGCTCTCAGCAACACTCTGCCGCTCCCCCACCTCTACCAGACCCTTCGAGTGCGAGAGTCGGGTCGTGGATCTCACCAGCACCGGCGTGTCGAACTGCTCAGAAAGCTCGAACGCCCGGCGCGTGAAGTCCAGGGCCTCCGAGCTGTCAGAGGGTTCGAGCATGGGGACGCGCGCGAAGGCGGCGTAGTTGCGGGAGTCCTGTTCGTTCTGAGACGAGTGCATGCCGGGGTCGTCGGCAACGAGTATCACGAGACCGGCCCCGACACCCGTATACGCCAGGGTGAAGAGCGGGTCGGCCGCGACGTTCAGCCCGACGTGCTTCATGGTGGCAAGCGACCTTGCGCCGGCGAGACTCGCGCCGGCGACGACTTCGAGTGCAACCTTCTCGTTCGGCGCCCACTCCGCGTAGACGTCGGGCATCTTCACGAACGCCTCGAGGGTCTCGGTCGACGGCGTACCCGGATACCCCGCTCCGACACGCGCGCCTGATTCCCAGGCGCCACGAGCGATGGCTTCGTTGCCCGAAAGAAGCGTGCGGCTCACGTGGTTACCTCTCCGACCTCGGCGATGCTGCCACGCACAAGCGGGGCACCCGCCCGAGTGTTCAGGCATGATACCACAACGTCGCAGGTCAGAGGGCGAAGATTCACCCGAATGAATACGCGAGCGGTGGAATGCGACGGTGGACGGTCCCGCCTCCGAACGACATGGTTGTTCGAACTCGCGACGCACTCGAGTCAGGGATGGTCTTGCGGGATTCCTAGAAGCGACACCCGCCGACGTAGTCCGCCCGCGCAGCGATACGCTCTCCCAGGGAGGAAACCTGTACATTCTCGCCCGTTTGGGGCGCGTGCAGGAAGTCCCCGCCGCCGACGTAAATGCCAACGTGATGCACCTGATTCGGGTCTCCGCCGTAGCCGAAGAACACGAGGTCGCCAGGTTGCAGCAGATCCATCCGGTCGGGCGGAATGAATGCACCGGCAGCGAACTGCGAACGACTGCTCCGTGGTATCGCGATGCCGGCCTGAGCGTACGCATACTGCGTGAGACCCGAGCAATCGAAGCCGGATTCGGGCGATGAGCCTCCCCACACGTACGGGACACCAACGTACCGAAGTCCGATCGAGACGACTCGGGCGTGTCCCGAACCGAGCGCCCCGGAATCGAAATGCCGCAGGTTCACAGAGCTGCTGTGGCGCACGCGCTCCGCAGCAGCAGCCGCAGCAAGCGCCGCGCGTCTCGCGCGCTCCGCGGCGATGCGTGCCTGACGCGCACGTTCCTCGCGGACGAGCTTGGCGACCTGTGCGTTCAGGCCCTTGAGGTACGAACGTTGTCGGTTGACGGCCTTGGCGACCTCGGAGCGTTTGAGGCGCGCCTGCTCGCGAAGGGCTGACTGCTCGGCCTCCCGTGTTTCGAGCATGCGTTCGACCTTCTCGACCCGCGCTACGGCGCTCTCAACCGACGACACGGCGGCAGCGTCTGAGCGGGCGACCTGTCTCAAGAAGTCGAGAAACGTGATCAGGTCGGCGAAGTCGCGGACGCCGAAGACGACGTCGATGACTCCGATGTCGCCCGAACGATAGATTCCCGCTGCGCGATCGGAGAGCCTACCCCGCGCTGAATCCAGCTCCGCCTGCGCCTGTTCGAGATCCGCCTCGGTCTCGGCGATCCGCACGCGCGTCTGAGCGAGTGCTTCCTCGACCTGCTGGTACTCTTCACTTCGCATCTCAAGGTCCGCGGCGAGATCGTCGAGGCGCTTCTGAGCGGCTGCGGCTTCTCGGCGCTTCGCCTCGATCTGGGGGGTGGTCGGAGTGGCGCCGGCCGGCACGGACGTGACCAGCAGGGACGCGAGGATGCACGAAACGACCACGAGCGAGAACAGGGATATGCCGGCGGACCTTCTCACGCACTCTCCTGCTGTGACGTCTGCTACGTGGCGTTCTGCTTCGTGATGCGTCTACGGTGAGTATCGGCGGCAACCCAATGGTACCATAGACAATGCTTGACCTGCGGCGACAAGCGGTCTTACGTCGCGCGTCCTTGATCTGGGAAGGCATCGTGGGGCCCACCCGCCGCCGCATAGCACTCACCCTGATGATCGGCCCCGCACTCGTCGCTGCCATTCCGGGCCACATCGTGCCGGTCGCGACCGCTTCCGAGGCTGCTCTCCCCTCTCCGATCGTTCTGCCCTCGTCCACGCCACCGACGTCCGAAGCCGCGGAACCGTCGGCGGTCATCGGCGCCGAGACGCCCGGCATTTCCCCGGAACTGGATGAAGCAACGAAGCGAGCACTCGAACTCGAAGACCGCATCGAGCTCGTGCGCCAGGACGCCGTTGCTCTGGAGCAGCGCATCGCCGTGGTGAATGTGCGCATTCTCGGACAGGAGAACGCACTCGACGAGGCCCAAGCTGAACTCGACCGAGCGCAGGGTCGCTTCGAGACGCGAGTCGTTGAGATGTACAAGTCCGGCCTGACGAATCCCGTGCTTCTGCTCCTGTCGGCTCGCTCGCTTGCCGACTTCTACACCCGGGCGCTGATGCTCTCCCGCATTATCGACCGGGACGTGGCTTCATATCGCGAGGCGCAGCTGGCGTCCCGTGAAGCGGACTACGTCGCGAGCGTGCTCGATGACATGAAGGTCCAACTCGTGTTGCTGCGCAGTCTCTACGACGGCCGTCTTGCTGAGGCGAAACGCGCCCTCGAAGACCAGCGCGCCCTGATTGCCACGCTCTCCGAAAAGAGCCGCCAACTCGTCGCGGAGAAGAAGGCTGCGTCGGAGCAGACGCGCAGAGAGTGGCGTGCCAGCTCGATCCCCATCGGGGCGCCAATCGACTTCGCATCGGCAGTCCTCGAGCCCACGAAGAACATCTACCTGGTTTCCGACTACCAGCCACGCACGTACATCGCGTTGGGACAGCCCTTCTCGGCCGTATGCTCGTGGTACGGCAACGAGTTCAACGGCAGGCCGACCGCCTCCGGGCAGATCTTCAACCAGGACGATCTGACCTGCGCCTCACGAACGCTGCCCTTCGGCACGAGACTGGCACTGAGCCGGGGCGATCGCCGGGTCATCGTCGTCGTGACCGACCGCGGTCCTTTCATCTCGGGGCGCGACCTCGACTTGTCTCGTGCCGCGGCACGCGCTCTCGGATTCTCGGGAGTCGAGACGGTGAACGCGCTCTATGTGCGGCCATCGGGTGAGGCGACGGCTGCACCGTGAACGGCTAGCTGCGATCGGCATTCCGCCGTGTGAGGTGCTGCGCGTCCCTGCCCGCCCAGACGGACTACCCCGTCGGCAGCGCCTATAGAACGTGGATGAGCGAGATGATCTTGGCGCCCTCCGGAAGCATTTCACGCCCCGAGAGGAAGTCGAGTTCGAGCAGGAAGGCGAAGCCCGCGACCCGGGCACCAGTGGTGACGATAAGCTTGTCCTTGGCCGCCGCAGTACCACCTGTGGCGAGCACGTCGTCCACGATGAGCGCGACATCGTTCGGGCCAAGAGCGTCGGAGTGCACCTCGAGCACGTTCGTGCCGTATTCGAGGGCGTACTCGGTGCGTGTCGTATTCCAGGGAAGCTTGCCCGGCTTGCGCGCGGGGACGAATCCCGCCCCAAGCACGTACGCCAACGCGCCACCGAAGATGAACCCTCGTGCCTCGGCACCGACGACCTTCGTCACACCGTCACCGGCGAAGGCGGACGCGATCGTATCGACCGCCTGCCGAAAGGCCTCGGGGTTGCCCAGCAGGGGCGTGATGTCCTTGAAGAGGACACCCTCCTGCGGGAAATCCGGTATGTCGCGTATGTATGCGGCAAGGTCCACGCTCGTCCTCCTCGATCGTCGGTCCCGCCGTGCTAGGGTAGCGGTTCCTCGGCGGTCTCTCCACCCGGGATGCCGACGGGCAGCATTCCCGAGAGTCCCCGGAGTCTCATCGTGAGGCCAGCGCTTCTTCCCGAAGCGTCGCTATGTACGGAAGGTTGCGGTATCGCCCCTTGAGGTCCAACCCGTAGCCCACGACGAAATGATCCGGGATGTTGAACCCGAGATAGCCGACGGGCACGTCCGCTATGCGGCGAACGTCTTTGTCGAGCAGGGCACAGACCTCAAGTGACCCTGGGTTCCGCGCCCGGAGAAGCCTGAGCACGTAGTTGACGGTTAGCCCGGTGTCGACGACGTCCTCGACCAGTACGACCGCCTTACCTTCCAGGTCCTCGTCGAGGTCCTTCGTGACGCGCACGACGCCGCCCCTTCCCGGAGCGTACGGGCTGACTGCCATGAAGTCGATGTGCAGCGGCAGGTCGATCGAACGCACGAGGTCAGCCAGGAAGACGATCCCGCCCCGGAGCACGGTCACGAGGCGCAGATCTCGCCCCGCGTAGTCACGCGTCAGCGCCTCGCCGAGTTCGGTGACCCGGCTTCTGATCTCCTCCTCCGAGAGAAGAATGGCCTCACAAACCTCGGGCAACGCCGCCGCGGCCATGCTAGTCGTCCCCGTCCTCGTCCTTGACCACAACGCCGCCGCCGACCTCATGCGGCTGCTCCTCGGCGGTCAGGCCAAAGCGTTGCATGAGACGGCGGAAGTCCTTCTGGTAGAAGATCTTGATGTTCACGTCCGGATACAGTTCTTTAAGGCGCCTGACCTTTCGGTTCTTCTTGGTCACGAGCTTCTGGCTCATCGTCGTGAGCTCGATGTACACGTCGAAGTCCGGCAGGTAGAAGTCCGGGCTGAATGAGGCGATCACGCGCCCGCTCGAGTCCCACTCGATTGGGAACGTCGTTGGCTCGTATTCCCAGTTGACCTGGTAGAACTCAAGGATCTCGGCGGCCACACGCTCACTGGGGTGAGCAAAATCGATGCTGACGCTGGAGCGGGCTCCCGCTTCGTCTGCGCCATGAGCGTTGTGCGCTGGTTCCGCAGTCATTCCTAGCCGAGATCCTCGAAGACCCGACCCAGCGCGCGTCGCAGCAGGCGGCTCTTCAATTCGTCAGTGAGCGAAGTGAGTTCGTTGAGCGTCTCCACCAGTTTCTGGCGGGTCTCGGGAGTCCGATGCAGGAACGCCGGCATCAGGATCTGAGAGAAGAATGCCGCCTCCCGATCGGCGAACGTCTCGTACATCCTCAGATGGCGGGGCTCGACGCCAAACCGCCTCAAGTCCCAGGTGGCATGCACGTTGGCGACATCAGCGCGCGAGATCTCGTCGCCGTGGTCACCTTCGGTCACCTCGATGAGACCGAATTCGGCGAGTTCTCGGACGAACGAGACGGGCACGCCGAGAGAGCTTGGCGCGTCTTCGACGAGCGTCGCCTCGGCCTCGTCGAGGGGAAGTGCCACGGGCTCGGCGATGACGGCGGACTGCCGCAACTCGGCCGGGATCCGACCCTTGTCGTATTCCGCCATCTTCTCCCTGATGACGGCGAGCGGAAGGAAGTAGTCCTTCTGCAATCTCAAGACGAGCTCGACGCGTTGCAGGTCCGCCTGCGTGAACTTGCGGTAGCCCCCCGGCGTGCGTTCCGGAGAAATGAGACCTTCATCCTCCAGGAAGCGCAACTTCGAGATGCTCAGGTCCGGATAGGCCGCGACGAGACGGTCGACGACCTCGCCTATGGTCATGTAGTCGCGTGCGCTCACAATGGTTCGCCCCCACGGATGTAGACCATCTGGAACCTGCCGATCTGCACGATATCGCCCGATTCGAGCAGTGCCGATTCGACGAGGATGCCGTTGACGTACGTGCCGTTCAACGATCCCGCATCGCCGATCTTGACCTCGCCGCCGCCGCTCTCGATGACAGCGTGTTCGCGTGAGACCGTGACATCGTTCAGGAAGATGTCGCTTCCAGGGTCGCGCCCCAACGTCAGACGCGGGCGGTCGACGTAGAACCTCTCACCGACTTCTGGGCCTTTTCGCACCATCAGAAGCGGCCCCTCGGCCGCTTCGACGTGCTCGCCGGTCTCGAGGAACTCGGTCTCGATGGCCGGGAAGGACTCGGTTATGCCCTCGAGCCTGGCACCACACTCGGGGCAAACGGCCTCACCTTCGGCAACGGCGCGTCCGCATGCAGGGCATTCGCTCATGACACGCTCCTACTCACGCGCTCCTTGAGATTCTCAGTCCGAGAAGCCGAAATCGCGCTTCTCAAAGGACTCGGAGATCTGTTCTTCCAGCGCGACCACGACCTCGGGATTCTCCATCACGTGCCGAACACGTTCGTCGCTCAGACGATTCCGCACGTACGGGTCGAGCAGCACGTCGCGAAGGCGGCGGCCATTGTTGACCTCGCGGACTACGTACTCGACGACGCGCTGTTCGGCCTCATCGGTAGCCAGCTCGTCGAGCAAGGCCTTCACGCGTTCGGCGATCGTCGGCACTAGACCTCCTGATGTCCTGCGTCGCTAGCCTGCGCTGCTCGGCCCTCGGCGCTCGCCATCACGCATTCGCAGCGGGATCTTCCCAAGCGGCGCTCCGCTACTCGTCCTTGTCGGCCTCGCTGCCCTCTTCATCGACCGGCGATGTGACGTCGAATCGCGAGACGCCGCGAAGATCGCTCGCAAGGATCGTGATGAGGCGGTCGACATCGTGGCCGGTGATGACGTCCGCGCCCGCTTCCCGCCCGTTCTTGAGGCGTCCCACGAGTTCCGCGCGCAGGATATCGATCTTGCCGTGGAGCACCCGCCGTCGGTACGAGATCTTCTGCTCTTCTTCGTAGAGCTCGTCGAGCAACGCGCGCAACGCGTCGTTGCTCAGGTCCTCCAGGTCGAGCAGGGCATCCTCGCCCGGATCAGAGTGTGCAGACATGCATCCTCCGCTCACCTGCGGCGCTTCCAGCCGCCTCGCGTCCTCATCGGATTGTAACCCATCACGCCCTCGCCTGACCGCGTCTTCGGGACATTCTCGAGCCCTCTAGGTCTACTCTAGGCTGATGCTCGCGCTTTCCTTCTCGAGTTCGACACGATATCGACCTCCTTCATCAGCCCGAGCGCCTCGGCTGTCTCGTTCTGGGTTATGGTGCCAGGTTTGAAGGGCCTGCCGAACAATCGCTCGAACGCGACCACGATGACCGCGACCAGGTCGGCACGCGTGGGTCGCACCGCCACCAGGTCGGTGACCGTTGCTGTCGTCGCTGCCAGGTCGCGCGCATCGTCAGGCGTCAGTCGGAACACGTATGCCTCCCGATCTACGTCGCGCGCCAACACAAACGAGCCGTGCTGGAGGGCGACGTCCCGATGCCAGACTTGTGCGCTACCGGAGAGCTTCCGCATCCCCGCGGACACGTCCGCATGGGTCGCATGCAGATAGCACGCGCCGGATGAGCGCGCTCCACGAGGCCGGTTCGTGAGGTCGGCCTCGACACCCATGCGTCGATAGGTCTCGACGAGTGCAGTGCACAGGAAGCGGTAGCTCGCAGTCGTGCCCCTCGGCACGCCGTCCTCGGGGCCTGCGACAAGCGAGTACGTCACCTCATCGTCGTGAAGAACACCTCGGCCTCCCGTGAATCGTCGCACGATATCGATGCCCTCAGACCGGCACTCCTCGACGTCGACGCTGTCTAGATCCTGGAATCGACCAAGGGAGACGGTTGGGCGCGCCCAACCATACAGTCGCAATGTCGCGGGCGAGCGGCCGGCCGCACGCTCGAGTTGGATCGCGCGATCGAGGGACATGTTCCACGCGCCGTCGAGAGGCGCGTCGCCCACGAGTAGCCGGAACGGCCCTGAAGACGGACTCGTCACTCGCGCGGTGATCCGTCCGGCGGTCGCCAGCGCACGTCGACCTGCTTGGCCGCGCGCGCCTCATCCAGCCGTCGCACGGGTGTCGTTAGTGGCGCCTGGTGCAGGAGTTCCGGGTCGCCGGAAGCCTCGTCGGCGATAGCGCGCATGGCTTCCACGAACGAGTCGAGCACCTCGAGGCTCTCGGTCTCGGTGGGCTCGATCATCAGGGCCTCTTCCACGATCAGCGGGAAGTAGACCGTCGGAGGGTGGATGCGGTAGTCGAGTAGGCGTTTGCCGACGTCAAGCGTGCGCACGCCATGTTCGGAGCGCAGCCGCTTGCCCGAAAGCACGAACTCATGCATGCACGTGCGGTCGTACGGCAGGTCCCAGGCGCTGCCGCGAAGCCGTTCCTTCAGGTAGTTGGCTGAGAGGACCGCCTGTTCCGAGACGTCCTGGAGTCCCTGCGGGCCGAGAGCACGGATGTAGGCGTACGCGCGAACCAGCACCCCCACGTTCCCGAGGAACGAACGCACGCGCCCGATCGAGCGTTCAGGCATCGCCAACCCGAACGATCCGTCATCGACACACGTGACGAGCGGACCAGGCAGGTAGGGCGCGAGCGCCTCGCGCACGGCAACAGGGCCGGCTCCCGGTCCTCCCCCGCCGTGTGGGGTCGAGAAGGTCTTGTGCACGTTGATGTGCATCACGTCGAAGCCGAGGTCCCCGGGCCGCGCCTTGCCGAGAGTCGCGTTCAGGTTCGCGCCGTCCCCGTAGGCCAGCGCACCCACTGAGTGAACGGCATCGGTGATCTCGAGGATGTTCTCGTCGAAGAGCCCAAGGGTGTTCGGATTCGTGAGCATGATCGCGGCAACGTCGGTAGCGAGCGCCGCTCTGAGCGCCTTGACATCGACGCCCCCGCGCTCGTTCGACGGCACCTGGACGACCTCATACCCGCACATCGCTACCGTCGCGGGATTGGTACCGTGAGCCGTATCCGGTATGAGCACCCGGCGTCTCGGGTCTCCACGGTCGGTGTGGTAGGCCCGTATGGCGAGCACGCCGGTCAGTTCACCGTGCGCCCCCGCTGCGGGCTGCAGCGTCACGGCGTCCAACCCGACGATCTCGGCCAGGCTCTCGGAGAGGTTCCAGAGCAGTTCGAGGACACCTTGGACGGACTCGATCGGCTGGTAGGGATGCACGTTCGCGAACCCGGGAAGGCGCGCGGCCCACTCGTTCAGCCGCGGGTTGTACTTCATCGTGCACGAGCCGAGTGGATAGAAACCAGAATCGACGCCGAAGTTGGCCTCGGCCAGTGCCTCGTAGTGACGCGCGATCTCCACTTCAGAGACGTGAGGCAGATTCGGCGGCGTTGAGCGTGCGTGGCCCGGGAGCGCAGCGTCCACATCCACCGCGGGCACGTCGAGGGGCGGTGCCGTGACGCATCGTGATTCCGTCGCTCCGAGCTCGAAGATGAGAGGGCGCGGGCGCCGCTGCACTTGAGATCCCGTGGCCGTGGGCGCCGCGGACGACTGTCCCTCGGCCATCACAGCGACGCCACCTCCTCGGCGAACGCATCCATCTGCGACCGTGTACGGCGCTCCGTGACCGCGAACAGCACGAGCGAGCCGGGATCGCGGAGGCCCGCGTCGGTCCCCTCCATCTTGTCGAGGGCGTAGCCCGCGAGGTATCCGCGAGCGAACATAGCGGACTGCATTCTGGCGATGTCTCCGTGATACCGCAGGGTGAATTCGTGTGCGAAGGGCGTCTCCCAGACCGGCTCGAAGCATCGGGTGTCGATCAGGCGCTCGCGCAGGTAGTGCGCCTTGCTGACGCACGACATGGCGATGTCCTCGAGCCCGCCTGCCCCCACCGAGGAGAGGTAGACGCTGGCCGCGAGAGCGGTGAGCGCGTGGTTCGAGCAGATGTTGCTCGTCGCGCGCTCCCTTCTTATGTGTTGCTCGCGCGTCTGCAAGGTGAGTACGAAGCCCGTGCGCCCATCGACATCGACCGTCCTGCCGACGACTCGCCCAGGCATCTGCCGAGCGTGGCTTTGCGAGCACGCAAAGAAGCCGAACCCCGGACCACCGAATGCCATGGGCACGCCGAGCGGCTGCCCCTCTCCCACGACGATGTCGACGCCGAACGAACCCGGCGGCTCCAGCATGCCGAGCAAGAGGGGGTTCGCCGCCGCAACCAGCAATGCTCCCTTGCCGTGTGTGAGTGCCGCGATCGCGTCCAGATCCTCGAGACAGCCGTAGAACGTCGGATGCGAGACGAGCACCGCCGCCACGCTGTCATCCACGAATCCCGAAAGGCTTTCGAGGTCGGAGCGCCCCTCGGCGCTCGGCGACTCGACTACGTCCATCACGCCCGCTTCGGCGTAGGTTGCGAGGACGGCCCTCCACTCCGGGTGAACGCTTGCCGAGACGACCACTCGCGCCCTCTTTGTGACTCTCACTGACATCAGCGCAGCCTCAGCGAGAGCAGTGGCCCCGTCATACATCGATGCGTTCGCGATCTCGGTGCCTGTCAGCTCCGCGATCATCGTCTGGAACTCGTAGACGGCTTGCAGCGTGCCCTGGCTCACCTCTGCCTGATACGGCGTGTAGGCGGTGAAGAACGCCGGCTTGGAGACCATCGCATCGACGATCGGCGGCAGGTAGTGGTCGTAGCATCCGGCGCCGAGGAAGCTCACGATGTGGTCCGCGTCGAAGTCTCGCGCCGCAAGCGCTTTCAGGTGTTCGGCGAGCTCGGGTTCCGCCATCTCTTCCGGCAGGGCGAGAAGCGCCCTGAGCAGCGCCTGCTCAGGCACATCGCCGAACAGCTCGTCGACGTCAGAAACGCCGACAGCGCGAAGCATGGTTTCGCGCTGCTGGGAGGAAACGGGTATGAAGCGCATGAGATCCTACGCGCCGTCGGAGATGAAGGCCTCGTACTCCGCGGCACTCATGAGGCCGTCGACCTCCGCGGGATCGTCCAGCTTCACCTGGATCATCCACCCGTCGCCGTACGGCTCTGCGTTGACGACTTCCGGCGCGTCGTCGAGCGCGCTGTTGACCTCTGCGACCTCGCCGGACACGGGGCTGTAGAGCTCGGAGACCGACTTCACTGATTCGATCTCGCCGAAGGTCTCGCCCGCCTTCACGGTGTCGCCTTCCGCCGGCAGATCGATGTAGACGACGTCCCCGAGCTGATCCTGTGCGAAGTCCGTGATACCGATGACGGCAAGATCACCTTCGAGGCGGACCCATTCGTGTTCCTTGTCGTACTTGAGATCGCTCGGATACATGCGGTGGAGCTCCTTTCTGCTGACGTTTACGCACGTTCAGCGGGACAGGGATGTCGACGTCACAAACGGCATCTTCTCCACTGTGGCCGCGACGACCTTGCGACGCACCTCGACGTCCAGGCGCGTGCCTGGCACCGCGAGCGCGACGGGCACGTACGCGGTCGCGATGCCTGCCGAGCGGGTCGGGGAGAATGTGCCGGATGCAACCTTACCGACCTCCCTCCCCTCGTGCAACACGACGTAGCCTGGCCGCGCGATCCCTTCGTCGACCACCAGTCCAACGAGCTTCTTCGAGGGGCCCTGCCCGCGGATCCTCTCGATGGCAGTGCTGCCCATGAACTCGCCCTTCTCCTCGGAAACGACCCAGCCTAGCCCAGCGGAAATTGGATCCACTCCCCTGTCCATGTCGCTTCCGTACAGGTGGAAGCCCATTTCGAGCCTCAGAGTGTCGCGCGCTCCGAGGCCGACTGGCGTGACTTCCTCGAAGCTCAAGATGGCGCGCCACAGGGCGACCGCGTGTGACTCGTGGCAGACGAGCTCGACTCCATCCTCGCCCGTGTAGCCCGTCCGGGCGACGAGCACGGGCACCGAGCCCACTCTGCCTTCAGCGATATGGAAGCGCGCAGGAACCCCGGCTTCGTCGCCATCGCCCGCAAGCTCCCTGAACACGGCGAGCGCTTTCGGTCCCTGGAGCGCGATCAGCGCGGTGCGGTCCGACTCGTCGACCAGTTCGACGAGGTCAGCGGCCGGCTCTGTGCCCTGGGACGTGCCGGCCAGGCGCAGGCCCTCGGGACAGTGCTTCTCGAGCCAATCGAGGTCGGTCGTCCGGTTGGCTGCGTTCGCAACGACGAGGTACTCCAGATCACCGGAGTGGTAGACGATGAGGTCGTCGATGATGCCGCCGTCCTCGTCGCACATGAGCGTGTACTGAGCCGAGCCGAGCTCGCTGATGCGGGTCAGGTCGTTCGTCAGAAGCGTCTGCAGGAACGCGAAGGCGCCGAAACCGAAGACGCGCAGCGTCGCCATGTGCGAGATGTCGAAGACCCCAGCCGACGTTCGCACGGCGTTGTGCTCTTCAATGATGCCTGCGTACTGGATCGGCATCTCATAGCCCGCGAAGGGCACCATCCGCGCTCCAAGCGTGAGGTGCTCCTCATAGAGCGGCGTTCGCTTCAGTCCCTCGGCCATGAACTGCGTCTCCTGTCCTCGTCATCCGTGTCTGCCGCGCTGGGAGCGACGTGAGCCGCCTCGTTACGACGATACACCGACATCCCACGAGAAGAGGGGTCAGCCGAAGATGCGGCTCCACCAGCGATGAAGGCCGATGCTGACGCGCTCGAAGAACCCCGGAGCAGGCACCGACGCTCCCGCGACGAGAGGCACGCTCGCCACGAGTCTGTCCCCCTGCGTTGCGACGAGCACTCCCAGTCTCTCGCCCCGGACCACGGGAGCCTTGATCCGACGGTCGAAGCGCACGGTCGTCCGCACCGTTCCATCCAAGTCGAAGATCGTCGGCGTGCTTCCCTGCGAGGCCAGCACGGACACGAACCGATCGTCGTAGTCGGTGACCTGCGCCCGTCCCAACACACTCCCCGATGCAACGAGACTCTCACGGCGGACGTGCGAGAAACCCCAGTCGAGAAGCTTGGAAGCAGCGGCGAAACGCGCCGACTCCGACCCGGTTCCGAGAACCACGGCCACGAGCTGCTCTCCGCCACGATTGGCTGACGCTACGACGCTGTATCCGGCGTCGTTGGTCCAACCCGTCTTGATGCCGTTGGCGCCCCGATACCGACCGAGTAGGTAGTTCGAGGTCTCCAGCCGTCGGCGACCAGACCCCCGCCCGATCGCGGTGGCCTCCTTCCGAACGATGTTCCTGAACGTGGGATTCGCCATAGCGTACCTGCCAAGAACGGCGAGGTCGGCGGCTGTGCTGTAGTGTCCGGGCTCGTCCAGCCCATAGGAGTTCGCGAACTTCGTGTGCGTCATGCCGAGGGCCGCGGCCTTCTTGTTCATGAGCGCAACGAAGGCGTTCTCGTCCTTGGATGTCCTCAGGGCGAGCGCCAGAGCGGCATCGTTGCCGGACTTCACGAGCATCGCTTCGAGAGCCTGGCGGACGGTGAGCTTCTCGCCTGCTCGCAGATTCGCGTCCGATTCGCCTATCTCCAGCGCGCTTCGGGGCACGGTGAGCGTGTCGTCCAACGAAAGGCGCTCCAAGACGACCACCGCTGTCATGATCTTGGTGATGCTCGCCATCGCGCGCTCGTCGTCCGCTTCGCGGGACCACAGCAGGCGGCCATCGGACGCCACAAGCGCCCCAGCCGCCATGTTGACGTCGGGGGCCTTCTCCGCCAGCGAGCCGGAGCCCACGGTGACATCTCCCACGCGGTCCGAAGGCCGCACGACGGCGGCGGCAGTCATGGGGACGCCGGTCAGCAGCAACGCCCCAGCCAGGGCGAAGACCAGAGACCCCTTGGCCCGCCGAGGGATGGTGCCGATGAAGACGACAGCAGCACGCATGGTGCGCGGTACCATCGACGCGTGATCGTACAAGAAGGTACTCACTGCCACTATAGTGAAAGGGACGACGGATCGGTCATAACCACGGTCATGATAGCGAGTAAGCAACACCCTCGCCGATTGGCCAAGGCGCCATGGAGTACCGATGAAGTACGCGTCATTCGAACGCCTCGTTCTCACGCTGGGCGCCGCCTCAGTGATCGCGACGCTGGCGCTCACGTACCGCACCGGCATCCTCATCCAAGAAGTCGTCGCTCAGCTGTTGATGCTCGGCGTGCTCTTCGCCGCCGTGCATTGGGGCCGACGAGGCGGATTCATCGCCGCGGTCGTTGCGTCCGTTGCCTACATAGCCATGCGTATCCCGCTTCTCTCGACCACCAGCGACATCACCAGCCAGACCTTTGTGATGATCCTTACCAGGGTTCTGGCCTACGGGCTCATCGGCATCGTCGGCGGTGAGTTGGCCACCCGCATGAAGTACGTGCTCGCCGGCCTCGAGCGCCCTTCGGAACTCGATGACGTCACCGGGATCTACTCCGAGCAAGCGCTGGCGCCCCTGCTCGACCGTGCCCACGGCCGTTTCGCGCGTTACGACGAACCGTACTGTGTCGTCCTCCTGCAGCCGACACACGGACCGCTGACGACGCCTTCAACCACGCGCGAGCGAACGCTTCTGCGCCACGTTGCCGGACATATCCGCAGCGACATCCGACTCGTGGACGAGGCGGGGCGGTTGGTCGACGGACGATTCGTCGTGCTCCTACCCCACACGCAGAAGGAAGGCGGCTCCGTCGTCGCGGAACGCCTGGGCAAGGGAGCCACAGCAATCGTGAGCGGCGCCAATGCGGGCACGTTCTCGGAGCAGTGCCTCGGCGCCGTGGAAGACGCGGACGCGCTCGACAGTCTTCGGAGGAGCCTCGGGGTCTCAGACGCGGAGACTCAGACGTTCTCCGAACCGTCTCCAGCGTAGAGGTCGCTCGGCTTGAGCACGCGGTAGCCGCGCGAGCTCAGCATCTCGCCGGCCCCAGCGTGATCGACCTTGAAGACGTCTACGGCGGCCTTGCCGGACGGCTCCACGAAGCAGTAGGCGTATTCCACGTTCATGTTCTGCGCGCCAAGCGCCTCCAGAACGTCGGCCAAGCCACCAGCGGTGTCCGGGATCTCCACGGCAACAACCGGCGTAGTCGAGACGCCGAAGCCCGCGGCCTCAAGGGTCTCCCGGGCCTTGCCCGGGTGATCGCAGATGATGCGAACGACCCCGAATTCCTCGGTGTCGGCGACCATGAGCGCGCGCATGTTGATGCCGGCATTCCCGAGCGCACGACACAGCTCCGCGAGACGGCCGGTCTTGTTCTCCAGAAAGACCGATATCTGCTCGATCACGTCAGACACCCCCCTCCTCGCCACGAAGGTCGAGGACTCTCTTTGCCTTACCCTCGCTGCGCGCGATGGATTTCGGCTCCACCAACTTCACCGCGATCGAGACCGCGAGCGCCGACTCAATCTCGGCCCTGACCCGCTTCTGCAGCCTCTCAAGTTCACGGACCTCGTCGAACGCGATCTCCGGCGCCACTTCGACGTGTACTTCGACATGATCCATAGCGCCCTGCTTCGTCAAGACGACCTGGTAGTGACGCGCCACTCCGGGGACACCCGCCAGCACTTGCTCGATCTGGTTCGGAAAGACGTTCACGCCGCGAACGATGAGCATGTCGTCCGTCCGACCGGTTATGCGCTCCATCTTCCTGAAGGTACGCCCGCACGAGCATTGCCCGGGGATGATGCGAGAGATGTCCCGGGTGCGGTAGCGCACCACGGGGATACCCTCTTTGGTGAGCGTCGTGAAGACGACCTCACCCATCTGGCCGTCGGAAACCGGTCTCAGGGTGTCGGGATCGACGATCTCCACCAGGAAATGGTCCTCGAAGACATGCAAGCCGTTCTGGTGAACACACTCGGAGGCAACGCCAGGTCCCATGACCTCTGACAGACCGTAGATGTCGATCGCCGTGATACCCATCAGGTGCTCGATCTGCCTGCGCATGTTCTCGGACCACGGCTCAGCGCCGAAGACTCCGATGCGAAGAGGCAGGTCGCGGACGTCGAGGCCCATGTCGGCGGCGGTCTCCGCGATGAGCACGGCGTAGCTGGGCGTGCATGCGAGCACGGTGACGCCGAAGTCCTTGAGGATCTGTACCTGGCGCTTCGTGTTGCCTCCCGATACCGGGATGGTGAGCGCGCCGAGGCGCTCCGACCCGTAGTGGGCGCCCAGGCCGCCCGTGAACAAGCCGTATCCGTACGTGACCTGGACAACATCGTCCGGCGTCGCGCCCGCGCACGCATAGGTCCGTGCCATGAGATCAGACCAGCGGTCTATGTCGGCGCGGGTGTAACCGACAACCGTGATCTGCCCCGTCGTGCCGGATGAGGAGTGAACGCGCACGATGTCGCGCAACGGTGCCGCGAACATGCCGTAGGGGTAGGCGCCGCGCAGGTCGTCCTTCACGGTGAAGGGCACGTTCACGATGTCGTCCAGTGACGTGAACGAGGCGGGGTCAAAGCCCGCCTCGTCGAACTTCGACTTGTACATGGGGACCCGCTCGTACACGCGCTGGAGCAGGCTCTTCATGCGCTGGAACTGCAGCTCGTCCAGTTCTGCGCGAGGCATGGCCTCAAGCTCAGGTTGATACACGTCCCGCCCCTTCCCCCGTCGAGCCGTGAACTACGGCCCTTGTGACACGGTCGTCGTGGCCGGTTTGGACACCGGTTTCGTGCCGACCCGCACAACCTCTACCTTCGGGCGGTAGACGGATCGGAAGACGTCGGTCCGCATAACTGCGCCATTCTTGGAAACGATGCGCTTCACGGTGATGCTTCTTCCCGTGACGCCTCCATCCTCCACTACCCGTGCGCCCTGTGGAAGAGTCGGGTCCTTTGTCTCCTCCGTTGCGTAGGGCCTCTCGTTCTCCCACGCCCCGACCACGGCCTCCACTGCATACCCGGGGTTCGTGCCGTACAGGGCGATGGTGAGCGACGAATCGGAGTACCCGGCGACGAGTAGCAGCCAGTGCGCCGTGTCGTTCCTGAACTTCAGGTCTGGCCCGCCCCACGAGACGGTCGCATCCCGCCCTCTCGGATAGTGCGAGATGTAGAAGGAGTGATTGTGGCGCTCCACGACCGGCAGACCGGATTCGAACACTGTATTGAACAAGGTCGTGCCCACCTGGCAGATGCCGCCGCCCAGCTGAGGGACCAGCTTGCCGTCCACGATCGCCGGCGCTTCCTGATACCCCTTCGCCGCGGTCCGCGGTCCGACGGTGCCGTTGAAGGAGAATGTGCCACCGGGTGCGATGAGCGTGCCGTCGATCGCATCGGCGAGCGTGTGGATGTTCGAGACGCGCGGCTTGTTCGACGCCGAATACGTGGTGGTGTAGCGGGATATCCGCTCGCGGATGCCCATCGACTGGGCCTTGGCCGTGGTGATCTTCGCAGGGACTCGGCGCGTGCGCAGGGAGACGCTCCTCGTGCGTTCCGGATCCTTCAAGACGATCGTCAACTCGCGCGCGAGCCCTTCGACGTCGGGACCGACGCCGTCCTGAGACGGCACGATGTTGACCTTCCCGCCGGAGACCTTGAACGACGCGTCCTTGGCCGGGCGGCCAACGGCGCCGATCGTCGGCAGAATGAGCTTCCTGGCCTTCGCTGGATCGACGTACGTCACGAGAGAGACCGCCGACCCACCCGAGGCCGTGCCTTCGGCGTCGGTCGCGGTCTTCGATTGTGCCCCGGATGCGCTGGCCGCAGCCGACGTCTCGTCGCTTCGCACGAACGAGATCCACCTCGCGATCGCGCCCGGAGAGAACTGCCAGCGATCGCTGTCGTAGGCGATCTCCACTTCTGACGAGAGCATCTCGCGAGCGTCCTGCGCCGCCTTCTCGGCCGCGGAGTCGGACACCGCGGGCGTCGTCGTGACGACAGGCGCCTTCACGGTGCGATCGCTCTTCGTGAAGGCCTGCAGCACCAAGCGCTTGGTCTCCCCGAGATCGACCGCGCGGCCCTTGGAGGACGGCTTGACGTCGACCTGGGTGCCGCTGATGACGACACTCGCGTCCTTGGCCTCGGCGTCGACTTCTTTCGCGAACGCGCCCACGACAGCCGTGAGTCGCTCCTCATCTGCGGTCGGGCCTGCAGGCAGCGACGCAGACACGATCGTGGCGCGGATGCGATCGCCGACGTCCTTCAGGAAGTGACCTGTCCGACCGTACGAGTACGCCGCCCGAACGAGCGACGTCGTGTCGTACGAGGCCGCGACTTGTGTCGCGGTGACGGAAGCGCTCTTGCCCAGAGCGCTCAAGACCACTGGCACCGACGCACGCTCTGAGAGCCCGCGATCCAGAACCTTGGCAGCCTCGGCCTGCGGCTTTCCCCCAACCGCCACGCCGCCGACGCTTACGCCCCGGTGGATCCGCCCTGCGTTCGCGATGAGGTCATAGCTGACCACCACGACGGCGAGCGAGAGCGCCGCGATGACGGCGACCGTGATGCGCATGCGCCAACGCGAACGGCTCATCGCTCGCGCCCGTGCGCGATTGCGTGGCTCGATCGAAGTCATATCGGAACCCAAGCCCTGCTCCTCGTCGGGGTCGCGGTCTCGTGCAGCCGCCACGCCGACAGACGGCGGCGGTACACTCTCGAGCTGTGGACGTCAGAACAAGTCCCGTGCCGTTCGCCGCGGGTACTTGCCCAGGGTCATCACACCCAGACCGGCGGGACGACGCACTACTGCCGACCCGTCGGTTCTCTCGCAGACGCCAGTATAGCCGCGACGCTTCTCTGAGACCGGCCTGGCGGCCATCGTTCACGTAGCCGTTACGCTGCGGCTATCGCCCTCACGACCAGCGACTTCCACTCTGCCGCGGTCGCATCGGCACTCTCCGCGCTCGATCCCTCGGCGTAGACCGAAACGAGCGGTTCGCTCGAATGCGGCAGGACGAGCACCCAGCCCCCATCGAGACTCACACGCACGCCCTCAGTGAAGTCGGCGTTGAGGGGGGCTGCTGCTTCGGTGACGGCACGCATGACCGCGCCTTTACGCTCGACGGGACAGAAGACAGGCACTTCGCGCTTGAAGAAAGGCGGAAGCGCCCCCACAACGTCATCCATGGTGACGTCGTGTGCGTCGAGCATCCGGACGATCATCCCGAGCGAAAGGACGCCGTCGTAGGCCGGTATGAAGTCCGCGAAGATGTAGCCGCCCGTCGTCGACCCGGCGAAACCGACCGTCCCATCCAGTGCTAAGGCGGCGAGCGCTCTGCGGGAGCGGCCCGGCCTCATGACCGACCGACCGTGTTCCTCGGCGATGCGCTCGACCACCTGCGAGGCCTGAAGTGGCACGGCGATGGGGCGTTGGGAAGCATCGGTGCGGCACCAGAGCTCGACCACCGCGTGCAGCGCCGTGTCCCCGTCGAGCGCACGTCCCTTGGGCGTGACGAGACGGACGCGTTCGGCATCCGCGTCGAAGCGCACCCCGAGGTCGGCCGCGAACAGCTCAACGGAGTGACGCAGCATGTCGAAGCCCGTAGCGTGCTCCTCGAGGACCGGAGTGCTTCTTTCCGCATCATTGAACGCGTTAAGACCGACGAGGTTGATGTGCCATCCCTGGGCAACCTGCGGAAGCACGATGGACGCGGCGCCCCCGGCCAGATCGGCGACGACCTTGCGCCATCCCTCCCCGAAACCCTGCCGCTGCATCGCTTCGGCGAGCCCCGCCGCGTAGTACTCGAGAGCGCGCGGCGGATAGATGATGTCGCCGACCTCGTCGAAGAACGCACGCCGGAACTCCCCGCGGAAGTAGAGGCGCTCGACCTTCTTCTCATCGCCGGGCGCGAGGTCGAGACCCGTCTTGTCGTAGAGGTGCAGTTCGATGGATTGCGGGTCGGTCGCCGAAGCGAGCACGTGTGCGCCTCCGACGCAGCGCGTCTCGCGCGTCGTGAAGCGGTTCACTGCCGAGGACGCGACGCGGAGATCACGCACGTTGATCCCCGCCGAGTTGAAACCTGCGACCAAGGCCCTCTTGAGCATCCTCGAGGGACGAGCCACATCGCGGCTGCAGATGACGTGTCCGCCCTTCGGCAGCGTGCTTCCAAACGCCTGCGCGACCTTGAGCGCGAGCTCGGGAGTGATGTCGACTCCGACGAGCCCGGAGATCCCGCTCTCGCCGAAGAGTGCTCGCACTCCCGTGCTCTCCCAGATAAGCGAGGTCGAGACCACCGCGGCGGGCTCGATGCGCTTGTAGGGGTAGACCTGCACGTCGGTGAGCACGTGGGCTCCTCGGCCGACCATCGTCTCGTCACCGATCGCGACGCCCATATCGACCTTGGCCCGGGCGCGTATGTCGACCCGCCGGCAGAGCACCGCCCCGGCGACCTGCGCTCCCATGCCCACGAAGGTGTCCGTCCAGAGCACCGAGTGGCTGACCCGTGTGTCTGTTCCGATGACGCAGTTGTCGCCGATCACCGTGTAGTCGCCGATGACCGCGCCCGCGCGGACGTTGACGTTCTCGCCGATCACGACGTGTGTGCCGAGCGTCGCATCGGGATCGATCTTGGCGCCCTCGCCTATCCACAGGCCCTCGCGAGCCAGAACGCCGGGGATAAAGACCATGCCGTTCCCGTCAAGGATGTCCCGGTGGGCCTGCATGTATGTCTCACGACTGCCGATGTCGCACCAGTAGCCGTCGAGCACGCACCCGTAGATGTCGTGGCCCTGCTCCATGAGGAGCGGGAACAAGTCACCGGAGAAATCGAATGGCGTTCCCTCCGGCACCAAGTCGAGAACCCATGGCTCCACGACGTATATGCCGGTGTTGATCGTGTCCGAGAAGACCTGCCCCCACGTGGGCTTCTCCAGGAAGCGCTCGACGCGCCCGTCCTCGTCGGTGATGACCACCCCGTAATCGAGCGGATCCGGAACACTCTTCAGTGCGATGGTGACCGCACCGCCCTTCCCGCGGTGGAAGTCGATGACCCGGCTGAGATCGAAGTCGGTCAGCGCGTCTCCGGAGATGACAAGGAAGGTTTCCTTGTTGAGCAGCGACTCGGCATTCTTCACCGAACCAGCGGTGCCAAGAGGCGTCTCCTCAAGGGCGTAGGCGATCTTGATGTCCCACTCCTCGCCTTCGCCGAAGTAGTCCTGGATGACCTTCGGGAGGAAGGCGAGCGTAGCGACGACGTCGTCGATCCCGTGATGCTTCACCAAGCCGATGATGTGTTCCATGACCGGCTGGTTGACGATGGGGACCATCGGCTTGGGCCGAAGGCTCGTCAGCGGGCGTAGTCTCGTGCCCTCACCGCCCGCCATGATGACGGCTTGCATAGGTGCCCCTTCGTTCGCTGGACTGTGGAGCCTAGGAGCGGACGGTAGAGACCGGCCCGCTATACGAGTTTGTCCCCCACTGGCTCTATCCCGACTCGGCGGCCCGTATCTCCCTGGAAAGCCTTCTCGCGGCCACCGTGTACTGCGCCGCAGCCCAGAACGAAAGCACGAGCCCGGCATACACGAACCAGATCCCGAGCGGCGCGGGAGCGGATCCGAACCCGGGCAGTGCCTTCTCGGCGGCCGGCGAGGTGACAAGGCCCAGTCCCGGGACAGTGGGCCAGTTCAGGATGAGGAGAGAGAAGCCGACGAGCAGCACTGCCGTCGTGGCCTTGCCCGTGCGATTCACTGGAACGCGTCGGTGGTAACGCTCCAGGCGCCAGGATCCATACAGGAGATACGCGTCGCGCGCCACCAGGGCAATGAGCATCCACAGGGGCAGGCGATCCTCTAAGTATAGCCCTATCACCCCGGCGGCGATGAGCAGCCGGTCCACCAGCGGGTCTATCGCCTTTCCGATCTCTGTCACCGTGCCGGTTCGCCGAGCGATCTGTCCGTCGAGCCAGTCTGTCGATGCGGCAGCTACGAAGAGCAAGAACGCCAGCGTGTCCGAGCGATCGGTCAGGAACACCGAGAAGAAGATTGGCACCAGGATGAGCCGAAGCACCGTGACGATGTTCGCCACCGTGTAGATCTCGTGGCTGTGGTCCTCAGGCGGTGCAGCGCCCGATGGGGGCAGCTGATCTGGCGGGTGCGCGTCGTCTACCACCAGTTCTTCCTCCGGAAGTACGCCGCCATGCTTACGGCGATCACGAGCATGCTCGCGACGACGGCCCAAAACGACCAGCCAGCTTCGACGGGGGGCCACATCCCTCCCGGCTGACCGGGCTTGCCGAGGATGTTCATGCCGTAGATGCCCGAGATGAGTGTCAGTGGCATGAAGATGGTCGCCACAACAGTCAGTTGCTTCATGATCGCGTTCATGCGGTTGTTGATCGAGGACAGGTAGATGTCCATGATCGCCGACGCGACCTCGCGACCGGTCTCGATGGAGTCCTGGGCGCGCGCAAGGTGATCTCCCACATCCTGCAAGTAGCGGTAGGCCTCGTCGTCGACGATCTGCGGAATCCGGATGAGCGCTCTCAGCACGTCTCTTTCGGGGCTGATCACACGGTGCAGCGAAACGAGCTCGCGTCGCAAGGAGTAGAGACGCTGGACATCCTGCTGGCGAGGATTGCCCAGCATGATGTCCTCGATGTCCTCGAGCCTGTCAGCGATGTCGTCAACGAGCGGCATGACCGAGTCCACCAGGCGGTCGACGATCTCGTAGAAGAGACCTGCCTCACCCCGCTCGAGGACGTGGTATCCCTCTTCAACGGTGTTGTCGATTGCCCACAGCGGATCCGCGTGTACCGTGATAAGGAAGTCCTTGCCGATGAAGACGTCGACTTCGGCCATGTGAACGCCGTCGTGATCATCCTTCACCGGCGTCAGCCACACGAGGAACCAGCTTGAGGAGTACTCGTTGATCTTCGGGCGCTGCGGAAAGTGGAAGATGTCTTCCACGGCAAGTGGGTGCAGGTCGAAGGCGTGAGCAAGTTCCTGCAACGTCTGTTCCTCGACGCCTTGAACATCCACCCATACGAGCCCGTGCTGACGCGCCCCATCGATATCAGACGCGCCGCCGGCTAGCATTTGTCCGTCGACGAGCCATCGGACCGTGACCACCGCTTTCTCGGCCAAGACAGTGCTCCTCCCTCGCGCCGCCCGAACAGACTCAGGATAGCTTGTGTCGGTTCGGCGCACCTTGGCTCGACGCTATGAACGTCGGTTTCCTCGCGAACCGCGAGCCGCCGAGCATTCGCAAACTCGCGGGTGGAAGCCTCCTGCCGGAACGCAAACGGGACGCCCCTCGGCGTCCCGTTCAAGTCGATGGTCGACGCGATCGTACGCTATGCGAACACGCCCAAGCTACTCGACGCGCTCGAAGCGTGCCTCCATCAAGCTGAGCAACCGATGGAACCCTGACAGATTATGACAATCCATCGTTCTTTCTTCAAGCGCACCACACCGCCATGGCGCGATCAGTCGATGTCGAACCGGTCCAAGCTCATGACCTTGTCCCAAGCGGCCACGAAGTCATGCACGAACTTCTCTTGCGAGTCCGCGGATCCATACACCTCGGCCAGAGCTCGCAGCCGGGAGTTCGAACCGAAGATCAGGTCGACGCGGGTGCCAGTCCACTTGAGCTCGCCCGTTGCGCGGTCGCGACCTTCGAACACGTCCGCGTCTTGGGAGGTCGCGGTCCACATCGCACCCATGTCGAGCAGGTTCACGAAGAAGTCGTTCGTGAGCGTCTCGGGCCTCTTGGTAAAGACGCCATGCTGCGTGTGCCCGAAGTTGGCGTTCAACACGCGCATGCCGCCGAGAAGAACCGTCATCTCGGGGGCAGTGAGCGTCAGCAGCTGCGCGCGATCGACGAGCATCTCCTCTGCCGACACGGCGTACTTGGTCCTGAGGTAGTTGCGGAAGCCGTCCGCCTTGGGTTCGAGAACGGCAAAAGACGCCACGTCGGTCTGCGCTTGTGAGGCGTCCGTACGTCCGGGCGTGAAGGGCACCACCACGTCGTAGCCAGCGCTCTTCGCCGCTTGCTCGACTCCCGCGCAGCCGGCAAGAACGATCAGGTCTGCAAGCGACACCCTCTTGCCGCCTGGCTGCGGTGCATTGAACTCCGCCTGAACGCCTTCGAGGGCCTCGAGCACGCTCTTCAGCCGGGCAGGCTCGTTGACCTCCCAATCCCTCTGCGGTGCCAGGCGGATGCGCGCCCCATTCGCACCGCCCCGCTTGTCGGAGCCGCGAAACGTGGACGCAGACGCCCACGCAGTGGAGACCAGTTGGGAGACTGACAGGCCCGAAGCGAGAATCGTCTCCTTGAGCTCTCGATGTCCTGCGCGTCGATCTGCTCGTGGTCGACTGCGGGCACCGGGTCCTGCCAGATCAACTCCATCAGCGGGAACCTCCGGACCGAGATAGCGCGTGCGGGGTCCCATGTCGCGGTGGGTCAGCTTGAACCACGCCCGGGCAAAGGCATCCGCGAACTCCGCCGGGTTCTGCTGGTAGCGCCGCGCGATGGGCTCGTAGATCGGGTCGAAGCGCAGCGAGAGGTCGGCAGTGGTCATCATGGGCCGATGCTTCTTCGACGGGTCGAACGCGTCGACCACCATGTCCTCCTCGGCGACGTCCTTGGCCAGCCACTGGTGCGCGCCGGCTGGGCTCTTCACCAGTTCCCACTCGTGCTTGAACAGCGTGTTCAGGTAACCCATGTCCCATGTGGTCGGATTCGGCCTTCCAGGCACCCTCCAGACCGCTTGTGATCGCGTCGGCCCCTTTGCCGGTACCGAAGCTGCTCTCCCAACCGAGCCCCTGCTCCTCGATCGGAGCGGCTTCGGGTTCCGGACCCACAAGCGCCGCATCACCAGCACCGTGGCACTTGCCGAAGCTATGCCCGCCGGCGATGAGCGCCACCGTCTCCTCGTCGTTCATGGCCATGCGCGCGAACGTCTCCCGGACGTCTCGTCCAGAGGCCACAGGATCCGGGTTGCCGTTCGGGCCCTGCGGGTTCACGTATATGAGGCCCATCTGGACAGCAGCCAATGGGTTCTCGAGGTCTCGCTCACCGGAGTAGCGCTTGTCGCCGAGCCACTCGGTCTCGGAGCCCCAGTACACATCCTCTTCGGGCTCCCACGTATCCTCGCGCCCGCCTCCGAAGCCGAAGATCTTGAAACCCATCGACTCAAGAGCGCAGTTACCGGCGAGGATCATGAGATCGGCCCACGAGATCTTGCGGCCATACTTCTGCTTGACCGGCCAGAGCAGACGGCGCGCCTTGTCCAGGTTCGCGTTGTCCGGCCAACTGTTGAGCGGCGCGAACCGCTGCTGGCCGGAGCCCGCCCCACCGCGACCGTCTGCCGTGCGGTAGGTGCCTGCGCTGTGCCACGCCATCCGGATCATGAGCCCGCCGTAGTTGCCGTAGTCGGCCGGCCACCAGTCCTGCGAGTCGGTCATCAGCGCGTAGAGGTCCTGCTTGACTGCCTCGAGATCGAGCTTCTTGAACTCCTTGGCGTAGTCGAACTCCTCGCCCATCGGATTGCTCAAGGGGCAGTTCTGATGCAGGACCTTGAGGTTCAGCTGGTTCGGCCACCAGTCCCGGTTCGACGTACCTCCGTCAGCGATCGTCTTATGGTCTTCAGCCATGTCGACCCTCCTTTCTCGCTCCGTCGTGTAGGCGAAGCGGCCCTAGCTCCATCTGAGCTGATTGGCTCAGGAATGTTCGCCTTTCGCGCATTCACGGCAGACTCCGCGAAAGCGCACCTCGACGCCATCCACTTGTCCGAAGCCGGCGGCATACGGAGAAGCCTCCAGGCCGTCCAGCTCGCTGCTCTCGATGTCGCGGATCAGGCCGCACTGTGTGCAGATGAAGTGATGGTGCTGAGCGGTGTTCGCGTCGTAGCGAACCGCAGCGGATATTCCTGACACCCGGTTCACCAATCCGAGATCGACCAGCGTGCCAAGCGTTCTGTACACGGTGTCGAGCGAGATGGTGGGAACGCGTTCGCGTACCCGCCGAAAGACCCGCTCGGCATCGGGATGCGCGTCGGTAGCCGCGACTTCGCGCACGACTTCGAGACGCTGGTGGGTGAGCCGGAACCCGCTTGAGCGAAGCGCAGTCGAGAACCGCTCGAGCCGCGCAGCGACTTCTGGTTCGGGTACCGACACGTCAGCCTCCAAGAGCCGCCGGATTCCTAGATAAGAACCTTCCTACATATACCCGAAGGCGTACCACACGAGCGGGTGCAAAGGCAAGAAGCGCGAAGCCCTGCCGATAAGAAGCAGAGCTGGAGACGCATCCCCACTGGTAACGGGCGATTCGGCGTGAACCACGCTTAACAACAGGATCATTACCAAGAGAGACCCAGAATCGCTCTGGGCCTCTCTTCACCTCGCCAGGCGTTCGCACCAGCGAGGTCTGGTTAGTTCTGGTCGGGCTGACAGGATTTGAACCTGCGACCCCTTGACCCCCAGTCAAGTGCGCTACCAAACTGCGCCACAGCCCGTTTACGCCGCGTCGGGCCGGGCCAGACCCGCCCGAGCGGCAACGAAACATACTACGGCCCACCTACTTGTGGTTCAAGCCCGTCCCTCACGGCCTGTGCGGCTGCGGCTTAGTCCTGTTCTCCGGTGATGCCACCCTGGTACAGGAGGACGTTAGTGTCCTCGACGGTGATGAGACCGTTGCGCACCATGGCGTTCCAGACCTCGGCGAGCGCTGTGATCTTGACCGGCTCGTCTATCACCAGCACGACAACCGGAAGGTCGACGGACATCCTGAGCGCGTGTTTGCCATGCTCTCGGCTCGTCGCGCCGTAGCCGGTCAACCCTCTCAGCACGGTAGCGCCGGCACATCCCTGGATCCGCGCCTGCTCCACGAGGGCCTGGTACAGCGGCCGCTCGTCGTATACATCCGCCTCGCCCACGTACGCCGAAAGCTTCTTCGCGCGCCCTTCGACTACCACAATGCCTCCCCTGCTCGACCTTGCTCGGTCCGGGCCTGGCCCCGACCGAGCGTTGAGGCTCACGACTTCAGCCGATTCTCACTGTCGCCACGACGTGCTGTAGCGGCAGCCCGAGCCGACTTCGCGATCGCATCCCAAAGCGCTCGAGCGATGGCACGCTTGTCTTGAAGCGGCAGCACTTCTTCCCCCTCAGCGCGCACGAACACGACGCGATTCGCGTCCGACGCGAACCCGACACCTTCCTCGGAGACGTCGTTGGCCACCACGAGGTCGAGGTTCTTGCCCGTAAGCTTTGAGCGTGCGTTTCCGACAACGTCGTTCGTCTCGGCAGCGAAGCCCACGAGCACGCGTCCAGCCTTGTCTGCGCCCAGCTCAGCGAGTATGTCCGGATTGCGTGAGAGAGCAATGGCCCCGGGGGCGTCTTCCTTCTTGATCTTGTGCGATACGACTTCCGTGGGACGGAGGTCCGAGACCGCGGCCGTCGCAACGACGACGTCCACGCCTGGATATGCCTCCATAACGGCAGCATGCATCTCGAGCGCAGTATTCGCACGCACGGTTCTCGAGCCGAACGGATCCGGCAGGAACGTTGGCCCGCTCACGAGCGTCACCTGCGCGCCGCGCCGCGCCGCTTCCTCTGCGATGGCGTAGCCGGTCTTGCCACTACTCGCGTTGCCGATGAAACGCACGGGATCGATCGGCTCGTACGTGGGGCCGGCTGTCACGAGCACGTTCACGCCGGCGAGGTCGCGGGCACGCTTCGCCTCGGCGAGCGCCGCCTCCGCGATTGCGCCGATCTCGGCGAGACGTCCTTCGCCGACATCGCCGCACGCCAACTCTCCGGTCGCTGGCTCGACCACGACGACTCCCCGTGCGCGAAGGGTCGCGACGTTCTCGCGCGTGGGTGCTGCAGCCCACATGCGCGTGTTCATCGCGGGCGCGACAACTATCGGGGCTTCGGTCGCAAGAGCGACTGTCGTGAGAAGATCATCGGCACGCCCGCACGCCAGCTTAGCGATGACGTTGGCGGTCGCAGGAGCGATGACGAAAACGTCGGCCTCTTCGGCGAGTGAGATGTGGAACACGCGGGCTGACGCCGGATCGTCCCACAGCGACGTGGCGACGGGTTCTCCCGTGAGCGCCCTGAACGTTGCCGCGCCGACGAAGTTCGTTGCAGCGTCGGTCATCACGACCTTCACCCGGCACCCCTCGCGCATGAGCGTGCGAGCAAGCTCGCAAGCCTTGTACGCCGCTATGCAGCCGGTGACGCCGAGAATGACCGTTGGCATGTCGGATGTGGTCATGGCCGTGATTATCGCACGCGGCCTCGCACGACTCAGCGGAAGCGCGAGACCGCCATCCGGCGCCAAGGGGAAGAATCTTGTAGCCAGCCCGAAAGACCAGAGCGAGAAACGAGGGCGAGGACATGGGAGCGACTCCACGCGACGCGAACGGCGAACTTCGCATGCGCATAGGCGGTCCGGCGGGCTTTGGCATCAAAGCTGCCGGCCAATCGCTTGCGCGAGTCTTCGCCCACTCGGGATTCCACACGTTCGACTTGACCGAGTACCCATCTCTCATCAAAGGCGGTCACAACACGTACCACCTGCGCGTGAGCGAGCGACCTATCCACAGCCACGTTCTCCCGACCGACGTGCTCGTCTCGCTCGACCACGACACCGTCGAGTTGCATGCGTCAGAGCTCACTGACGGCGCGGCGGTCATCTTCGACCCGGCAGATCTGGATATGGCCGACATTCCACTCGATCCCGATCGTTTCTGCCTGATCCCGGTCCCTCTCACGCAGATAGTGCGTGACATCGGCGGCCCCAAGATAATGCGTAACGTCGCTGCCCTGGGCGCCGTTCTCGGACACATGGGGTTCCCCCTCGGCCCCCTGGAGGAGTCGATCAAGGCGCAGTTCGCGCATAAGGCGCCTGAGATCGCCGAGCAGAACGTCGCCGTCGCGCGCGCAGGCTACGACTACGCGCAGCAGAACGCTTGCGCCTTTCCCCACCACCTCACCCCGCCGTCGGAACCAAAGAAGCACGCACTCGTCGACGGGAACGAGGCGATCGGACTGGGCGCGCTGGCTGCCGGGATCGGCTTGTACTGCGCGTACCCAATGACGCCTGCCTCATCTCTCCTGCACTTCATGGCGAAGTATGGAGACCGTCAGAGCGTCGTCGTCAAGCACACCGAAGACGAGATCGCCGCCATGAACATGGTCGTCGGCGGGGCGTTCGGTGGGACACGGTCAATGTGCGCCACGGCGGGCGGCGGGTTCTCGCTCATGGTCGAGGCGTTCGGGCTCGCGGGAGTGAGCGAATCCGCCGTGGTTGTTGGGGTGTTCACACGTCCAGGCCCCGCTACGGGTTTACCCACGTGGACCGAGCAGAGCGACTTGAGGTTCGTCATGCACGCGGCACAGGGCGAGTTCCCGCGCGTGGTACTCGCGCCGGGCGACCATACAGAAGCGTTCGAACTCACCTGGCAAGCGTTCAACATCGCCGATGTGCTGCAGACGCCTGTCGTGATCCTCGGCGACTCGTACCTCTCAGACAACCGGCGAACGGTCGACCCGTTCGATCTCGCGACGGTGCACGTGGACCGCGGCAAGCTCGTGACGGGGGGCGATATCGCTGCCCACCCGGAGGCCCTCGGCGCGAGCGGCGAGTACCTGCGCTACAAGCTCAGCGAAGACGGGGTGTCGGTTCGAGCCCTGCCGGGAGTCGTAGGAGCCACGCAGGTCGTGAACTCCTACGAACACGACGAGAAGGGGTACGGCGCGCAGGGCGAACGCGCGCCCGTGCGCATCGCGCAGAACGAGAAGCGGCTGAGCAAGCTCGAACTCGCGCGTGAGATCGTGCCCCGACCCAAGCGGTACGGACCGCGGAGAGCCACGCTCTCGCTCGTGGTCTTCGGCACGACGAAACAGCCCGCCCTCGAGGCGATGGCCTGGCTCGCCGAGGAAGATATCGAAGTCAACATGCTCCAGGTCGTCACGCTTTGGCCCTTCCCCGCCGAAGACGTCTCGGCCTTCATCGATGCCGCCGAACGAACGTTGATCGTCGAGGGCAACGCGACCGGACAGCTCGAGGGATTGATCCGCCAGGAGTGCCTGCGCGCGCTCGACGAGCGTCTCCACCGCTACGACGGTCGGCCCTTCTCTCCCGAGCAGATCTACGTGCGCGTCAAGGAAGTGCTCGGGCGGGACGTGGGATCGATACCCTCCGGAGCTCGGCTGGAAGGGTTGGTGGACACCCATGCCTGAGGTCAAGGACTTCCTCACACCCAACAAGCCGACCTGGTGCCCGGGCTGCGGCAACTTCGGCATGTGGGAGGCGCTGAAGCGCGCACTATCCGAACTCGGTTGGGAGAAGCACGAGTTCAGCGTCGTTTGGGGCATTGGCTGTCACGGTAACGGCGCGGACTTCCTCGACGTGCAGGGGTTCCACGCGCTCCACGGACGGGCGCTTCCCGTCGCCACCGGACTCTCGCTGACGCGGCCCGACCTCAAGGTGATCGTCGAAATGGGTGACGGCGACGGATACGGCATCGGACTCGGGCACTTCATCCACTCCGTACGCCGCAACGTGAACATCACGTGCCTCGCGCACAACAACCAGATCTACGGCCTCACGACAGGCCAAGCCTCCCCCACCACAGACCACCTCATGAAGACGGTCTCCACACCGAAAGGGGTCCTGGAGGAACCGGTCAACCCCATCGGCCTCGCCCTCTCGGAAGGCGCCACGTTCGTCGCGCGAGGATACGCGGGCGACATCTCGCACCTCACCTCGTTGTATGTCCAGGCCCTTCAGCATCACGGATTCGCGCTCGTCGACGTGTTCCAGCCCTGCGTGACCTGGAACCACCTCAATACCTTCCAGTGGTTCAGAGACCGGGTCTACAAGCTCGAAGAGGGCGGCTGGGACACCTCAGACAAGGTCGCGGCGTTCGAGCTCTCGCTGACGTCCTTCCACGAACTGATGTGCACCCCTGAGCAGTGTCGCGTGCCGACAGGCATCATCTATCGCGAGGAGGCTCCGAGCTATGAGGACGGCGTGGCCGCCAGCGCGGAGCCGGGCTGGAGGCGGGCGGTTGCACCGCCGGACATGAGCCAGCTGCTCGAGACGTTCTTGTAGCCGGGCGACGCGTCCCGCGGACGGCGGCGTTCGTCAGATGAGGCGGAGCGCCTTGCCTGCCTCTTCGAATGCGCCGAGGGCCTGAGCGACGTCCTCGTCGGTGTGGGTGGCCATGAGACACGTGCGCAACCGGTCCGAGCCGCGGGGCACAGCCGGGTGGACGATCGGACACACGAACACGCCGCGGTCGAAGAGCATGCGCGTAAGGTCCATGGTCTTGCCTTCGTCGCCGACGAAGACCGGCACGACGCACGTGGAGGCGTCCAGGGTGTTCCAGCCTTGCGCCTTCAAGCCTTCGGTGTAGGCCATCTGCACCTGGTGCAGCTGCGCCACACGCCACGGTTCGTCCTCGATGACGTTGAACGCCTCCAAGGCCGCGGCTGTTTGGGCGGGCGGCAGAGCTGCCGAGAAGATGAACGGGCGCGAGAAGTGGCGCTGGTAGCCGACAAGATCGCCATCGCCGGCCAGGTAGCCCCCAACCGAAGGGATCGACTTCGAGAGCGTGCCCATCTTGAGGTCGATCGACCCGACCATGCCGAAGTGTTCCTCGATGCCATGCCCCGTCGCACCAAGCGCGCCGATCGAATGTGCCTCGTCGACCATCAGGCGGGCGCCGTACCGGTCGCACAGCCTTCGCGTCGTCGGCAGATCCATGATGTCGCCGTCCATCGAGAAGACCGAGTCGGCGATCACAAGAACGGTGTTGTACTGACCGGCCGCCTCGGCAAGCAGCTTCTCAAGGTGCGTCATGTCGTTGTGGCGATAGGTCTTCCATTTCGCCCCGGACAGGAGCGCGCCGTCGACGATGGACGCGTGGTCGAGCTTGTCCATCAGGATGAGATCGCCGGGACCGGTGAGCCCTGTCACGATCGCCATGTTCGTGACGTAGCCACTCGAATACACGCAGGCGTCCTCGCGCTTCGTGAACTCGGCGATGCGTGCTTCGAGACGCTCGTGCAGGTCCGTCGTGCCGGTCAGCAACCTCACGCCGCCCGCCCCGGTGCCGTACTCGTCTATCGCGCGCTTGGCGGCCGCCTCTATGCGCGGATGCCCGATCAGGCCGAGATAGCTGTAGGACGCGAGCATGACCATCTCGCGACCGTCCGCGAGCGTCACCCGATGGTTGGTTGGGCCTGCGATCGCCTGAAGGTAGAAGTAGCGGTCGGCGGCCTCCAGGGCATCGCGTCGTTCGCGATACATCTCCAGCCGGTCGGTGATGCCGTCGCGCACCAGCTCGACGGTCTCCATTCATGACTCCCCTCGTTCAGCGACGCCGTCACGACGGATCGCGATTGTGAACAAACTTGTTCACAAAGTACCACAGGCGTCCGAGGCAGGCCACGGAAGACGCGGAAGCGCGTCGGTCTCATGGGCGCAGGTATACTCGCGCAGTACCCTGCAGCCCGTTCCACCCCTATCTGACAAGGAGGGCGTCATGCCCAAGGCGCTGCTCGTCATCGCCCCGAAAGCGTTTCGGGACGAGGAGTACGCGGAGCCCAGACGCATCCTCGAGAGTGCTGACGTTGACGTCACGACCGCCAGCGTGGCTCCGGGCACCTGCGCCGGGAGGTTCGGCCTCAAAGCGGTCGCCGACGTTGCACTTGGCGACGTGGATGGAGCCTCGTTCGAAGCGGTGGTATTCGTTGGTGGAGCCGGCGCACGGCGCTACTTTAACGACGAGACCGCCCAGCGCATCGCGCGCGACGCCGTCGACGCGGGCAAGGTTGTCGGTGCCATTTGCATTGCCCCTTCCATCCTTGGAAACGCGGGGCTGCTGGACCGCGTCAGGGTCACATCGTTCGCCTCCGAAGAGGCCGATCTGTCCGCCAACGGGGCGATCTGGACAGGCCAGCCCGTGGAAGTGGACGGACAGATCGTGACGGCCAACGGGCCGGAGTCGGCCACCCTGTTCGGCGAAGAGATCGTTCGGATGCTGGGGGAAGTGACCGCCTCGCGCTGAGCTCGCCGTCCGACCGCTCCACGCACCCCCTACCCTGCTGGACAGAACCGCCCGTATCCGCATGACACGTTCGAAGGAGACGCTCATGAAGATGTACCGGTGCCGCATCTGCGGCGAGACGCACCTCGGCTACGAGAAGCCGAGCAATTGCCCGTTCTGTGGGGCGCACGCCGATCTGATCGTCCTCGGCCCTGAGTTCCCCGTCGACATCAACGACGTGCCGCTGACCGAGTCCGAGCGCGCGGACGTGCTGGCCGCGATCGAGCTCGAGCGCGGCAATGCGCGCTTCTACAAGGCGATGGCCGCGCACAAGGACAACGATACGCTGTCTTCGGCCTACAAGCGGCTCTCACAGATCGAAGCAGAGCACTGCTCGCTCTTCTGCAAGCTTGCGCGTGTCCCCAAGCCGGCCGATCTCCTCGAGCCCTCTGAGGCGTCCGACGACTGGTGCGCCAACATCGACGACTCGCTCGCTCGGGAGCGCAAGGCGTCGAGCTTCTACGCCGAGGTCATGTCTAGGGCCGCCAACGAGCGGATCAGGGAGGTCTTCGGTGCAGTGAGCGCGGTCGAAGCCGACCACATCGACCTGGACAACCTGGCAAAGGGCTACGCGGGCTGCGTCTAGCCGCGCGCCTCGGTCCTGGCACACATCTGGCGGCTTCCTCGCACGAGAGCGCGCGCGTCCTAGATCTCGACCCGACGGAAGACAAGAACGGCGGTCGCGACGAGCAGTACGGCGACGACCGCTCCCGTGATCAGAGGCCAGACGATGTAGTCGGCCTGCCCCAACATCAGCTTCGACGGGACTCCGAGAAGACCGGCCGGCGAGTAACGAGATGCCGGTCCCCACAGCGTGAGGAACCCTAGCGCCGCGAATATGCCGACGCCGACACCGACTGCGGCAAGCGTCGACATCGCACTGGACAGGAGCACCATCGCGGCAAGCAGCAACAGTGCGAAGACTAGCCAGGCACCTGTGGCAGCGAACAGATGAGCTGGCGGCGCTTCGGTGAAGATCGCCGCCGTGAGCCCCCAAGTGATCAGCGTGCCCGCTGAGGTCGCCACCACGAGCAAAGCGGCGTTCGCCAGGTACTTCGCGACGACGAAGCCTCCGCGGGAAACCGGCTTCGTGAGCACGAGCACAGCGGTTCCACGAGCGCGCTCGCCCGCAACCAGGCCTGCGCTCACGCCGATGATGAGGAAGACACCTATCTGACCGAGGTTCTTCACCCACTGTGCGTACGAATCGGCATACGTCGGCGGCGGCATCGTGATCGAGACACCCTGTCCTGCCGTCAGGGAGCCAACGAGCTGTGGCGTGACCTTCGCCAGAATGGGACCGCTCACGGCGAAGAAGAGCAGGACACCCGGCAGAACCCAGATCCTCCAGGTCCTGAAGATCTCCTTGAACTCCTTGCCGAGGAAGCGAGTGAACCCCGTCACGGCCGCGCCTCCCCGTCAGTCTTGGCCCCTCCCGAGACCAGCTCGACGAAGACCTCTTCGAGATCGACCTCTCCCCCTTCAAAACGGCGAAGGGCCAGTCGTCGTTCAGCGATGACGGTGGGGATCTCGTGCTCCGCGGCCTCGACGTCCGAGATGGAGACCGAGAGCGTCGAGTCGTTCTCTACGACGATGCCCGTGACCCAGGCCCGGGTCCCCAGCGCCTCGGCGAGCTCCTGTGCCCTCCCATCGACCTCGACCGTGATCCGGTGAGCCGCGTAGCGCGCCTTCAGCTCGTCGATGGGCGCCTGCGCAACGACTCGCCCGTGATCGAGGATCGCGACCGTGTCGCAGACGCGCTCCACGTCAGCGAGTATGTGTGTCGAGAAGAAGACCGTGGTTCTGCCGCGCAGCGAGACGAGCATATCGAGCACTTCTTTTCGCCCGATCGGGTCCAACGCACTCGTCGGCTCATCGAGCATGAGCAGACGCGGAGCGTTGACGAGCGCTTGCGCGACACCCAGCCGCTGTTTCATGCCGCGCGAGTATCCGCCGACGCGGGTCCCGACGCCGGTAAGTCCCGCAAGGTCGAGAAGTGCCGACACCCGTTCCGACAGGGCGCGCCCCTCGAGCCCGAACAGGCCTCCCGCGAAGCGCAGGTACTCCTCGGCAGTCATCCAACCGTAGAAGCCCGGTACATCGGGCAGAAAGCCCGTGACCGAGCGCGCAGCAGAGTCTGCCCTGGTCACGTCCTGGCCGAAGATGTAGGCATTGCCGCTCGTCGGGCGCGCAAGTCCGGTCAGGATCCTCAGTGTTGTGGTCTTGCCGGCCCCGTTCGGGCCGAGGAACCCGTATACGGATCCGGTCGGAACGGCGAGATCGACCCCGTCGAGCGCGCGCACTTCACCGTAGACCTTCGTGAGCGCAGTGGCGGTCAGCGCGTACCCGGAGTCGCCCGCTGCACGCGGTGCGGTCGCGGCTTCGCCATCAGCCAGTCCTGAGGCGAGGACGGTCACGAATCGTCCTTCCCGTCCTTCGGGCCGTACAGAACATCGGCGACCGAGTCGGCAGGTCCGGACGCCGGCGCAGCCTGCGAGCGGACGACGTCGACCTGCTCGGGCGCCCGTGCCACCGCGAAGTAGACGATCGGTCCGACGAGCTCGCCGAACACGATGATGATCGCCCACAGCCACTTCGGGCCGCGGACAGCGGTGGCCGGTCTCCGCACGAGGCTCACGAGCGCCAACACCATCAGCGTGAGCTGAGCGGCAACGAGAATGCCTATTGCTACGAGCGTCGTCGTTCCCAGACCTCCGAGATTCATAGTCTTGAGCGCCTTCCTTCGCTGGTGGGTGAACGGGCAAGTAGAAGGATCCGTGCGTGTGTGTTCCCGACAATACCCCTCGCAAACCCAGAATTCACCACTCAACCTCCAGGTTGCCCCACGACCCTCGAGGTGCGCAAGCGCGCGAGGCGTTACCCCTGCCCGGCGATGCGCGAGAATAGGTCTGCGTAGGCAGGGGCGAGCCGCTGGAATGTGTACGCCTCGCCGATCCGCCGCGCCGCGCCCGGACGGGGACGGTCGAGCACGAGCGCGCGCAGGCGCGCCACAAGTTCATCACCCGAGCGGTACAGCATGTCTGCAGGATACAGCTCGGGATACGCGAGACGGTCCGGCAGCAGCGGGCAGCAGCCAGCGTACGCCGACTCCATCATCGCGAGGCCGAAGAACTCGTTTCGGGCCGTCGAGACAGCGATGTCCGACGAGACCAGGAGCTTAGCGTAGGCAACCGGGGATTCGGGTTGCCCGCGATGCACAAGCCGTGCGCCGAGGACGCGCGTCAGGTCCTCAAACACCTCGGGTCGCTCCGAGAAGACCTGTCCAGCCAAAGCCACTTCGAAGTCCAAACCCTCTTCGGCGAGCGCGATGATCCCGTGGAAGAACGCTTCCGGGTCCTTGTCGTGCTCCCAGCGGTGGGGCCACACGATCCTGGCCACCTTCCCGCGCGGGGCGCGCTCGACTCCCCCGCTTCCAAGCACGGCGTCGAACGGAGCGGGATCGAACGGAGGGTGCAGCACCAGCGATTTCGCCGCGATCCGCTCGGCGACGCCCATTAGCTGGTGGTCGGGGAACTGGGCAAGGAAGGGCGGTACCTCGCGCAGGAACTCGCGCTTGTTCCAGTCGGTATTGAAGACGCAGCACTCTGCAGAGAGAGCGCTTGTGATGTTCGTCAGCGGGAACTGGAAGTCCCATTCGGCGGTGTGTCTGTTGGGGTAGACGAGCTGGTTCTCGTGGAAGTAGACGACGGCAGGGATGGCAGCGAGCTCGGCGCCCGCAAGTCCCCTGAATTCGGCAAGGTTAAGAAACGTCGAGGCGAAGACGACATCGAACCCGCCCGTAACGTCGTGAAGTCGCCGAGCCTCCGACGCCATGGTGATCGCCGCGCCTCGCATCCGCCACTTCCACTTGCGCGCGGGCAACGTCAGCAGCGTCCATTCGGCATCGACGCACCGGATCAGACCGTCGAGTACAGCGCGATGCGAGCCACCGTAGTACGGCTCGAGCGCAAGAATGCGCAGTCTTTCGGTCACGCCTTGGTCACGAGGCCCTCGGCCGGTCCCGTGGCGGCCGGTATGACGGGCACGCGAAGTCCGTCCAGCTGAGCGATCTGACGGCATCGTTCGTCATCCGGTCGAGATCGAGCTCCGCCTCGCCCGCACGAACCTGCTCGATGGTGGCGTGAGTCTCGGGCATCCTCGGCATGAAGAGCGTGCAGCAGTCGTCATGTTCCTGCGTGGAAAGCTCATAGGTGCCGATCATGCGCGCCTCGCCGATGATCTCGAGCTTGTCGTTGCCGATGAGCGGGCGCAGCACGGGCAGGGTGGCGGCCTGGTCGACCGCAACGATATTGTCGAGGGTCTGCGAGGCCACCTGGCCGAGCGACTCGCCGGTGACAAGCGCCATCGCGCGCTCTTCTTGCGCTACGCGCTCGGCGACACGGATCATCAGCCGCCGGTAGAGTAGAACGCGCAGGTCGGGTGGCGCGTTCAGCGAGATCTCCTTCTGGAGGTCGCCGAACGGCACCACGTAGATCCGCCCCAGTCCGCCAGTGCACTCCAAGACGTGCCCTATGTCGACGACAAGCCGCTCGGAGAGGTCGTTCGTCTGCGGCCTCCCGGAGAAGTGCAATCCGACCACGACTGCGCCCCGGCGCATCAGCCTCCACGCCGCAACCGGTGAGTCGATGCCTGCCGAGAGTAAGGCCACGACCTTGCCCGCGGAGCCGACCGGCAGCCCGCCGATCCCACGCAACTTGCGAGAGTACACGTACGTGTCGCCTTGAACGACTTCGACGTAGCAGGTCACATCGGGATTGGTAAGGTCGACTCGCTTGCCCACAGTACTCGCAAGTACGTGGGCACCAACATCGCGGTTGATGTCCATGCTCGAGCGGGCGTAGTCCGTGTTGGAGCGGCGGGCGTCGACCGCGAAGGTCGCGTAGGGCTCCGCCTCCTCGAGCGCCAGGAGCGCCGCCCGGTTGATGTCGTGGTCGAGACGCGAAGTCTTGAACGCTGGAGACGCGCTGCTTATGCCTGGAATCCGCACAACCCGTTCGACGACATCTCGGAGCGATGCGTCGTCCTTCGCGGGCACGATAAGTCGGCTCGCAATGCGCTCGACCGGGCCCACTGCAAGACCTGACAATGCAGTGTCGAGGTTGTCCTTGAGTCGGCGCTCGAAGACAGAGCGATTCCGCCCCTTGAGGCCGATCTCGTGGTAGTGAATGAGGACGGCGCGCTCGAACATGCGCGCCAGCTTACTTGAAGCTCTCCTTGACCCGCTCGTAGCTCACGTCGCCATCGGCGATCTCGCCGAGCGCCAACGTGAGGGGCTTCGTGCTCGTGAGCTGGGCCACCTGGCTCGTTGCCATGGCCGCCATGGAAAGCAGCGCCTGATCGCGCATGCCGTGAACCATGTCGTTGATCTGCCGGGCCCGACGGGCGGACACGATGCAGAGGGTGTACTTGGAGTCGACCTTCGAGAGAAGCTCGTCAATCTCGGGCTTGATAACCATTACAGCTACGCTTCCTTAGGGAGGGCGCCTGATGTGGCGTCTGATTCGACAATGCCGACGAGCTCGTCAACGGCTCGGCGCACATCGTCGTTTTGTACCACAAAGTCGTACGTACCCGCAACGAGCAGCTCCTTCTCGGCGGCGCGAAGACGACGGTCCACCTGCTCCTTCGTTTCACTTCCTCTTGCCTCGAGGCGGCGCCTCAACTCATCCATCGAGGGGGCAGTCACGAAGATGAGCACGGCGTCGGGCGTCGACGCGCGAACTTGAGTTGCCCCCTGGGGGTCGATCTCCAGGATCACGTCGACGCCCTCCTTCATCTTCGAATCGACGGGCTCCCTCGGCGTTCCGTAGCAGTTGCCGTGGACTTCCGCCCACTCCAGAAGGCCGCCGCTGCGCTTGAGCTGCTCGAACTGATCCGGGGACATGAAGAAGTAGTGCAGCCCCTCGGCCTCTCCCGGACGCGGCCGACGAGTCGTTGCCGATATCGACAGCCACACGCTTGGAACCCTCGTCAGCAATCCCTTGACGAGGGTTCCCTTGCCCGCGCCCGATGGACCGGAAATGACGAACAGTCGCCCGGTGCCCACGGACGGGGTGCGATGTTGTGGATGCGCGTCCGAGACGGTGATTCAGCCGAGACGCTTCATGAGCGCCTCGCGCTGACGGGCGCCAAGGCCCTGAACGCGTCGGCTCCCGGAGATCTCAAGGTCTGCCATGATCTTGGCGGCCTTGGCCTTACCGTAGCCGGGGAGGCTTTCGAGCAGCGTGGATACCTTCATCCGCGCAACGATCGGATCATTGGCCCTCTTCATGACGTCCGCGAAAGACGTCTTCCCGCTCTTGATCGACGCCCTCAGTTCGGCCCGCTTCTGGCGCGCCTCGGCGGCCTTCTTCAGCGCGGCCTGGCGATCCGCATCCGAAAGGTTGGGCAGTGCCATGGTTCCTCCTCGTCTCGTTTCTCACCGTACGCGCTTGACGCAATGTCCAGTCCTGCGAGTACATTCCCCTTTGCGCGAATCTCGGTCTGCGGGTGATGTTACCCCTGACCTGCGATGATGCCAACACCTACGACGAAATTCTGCGACTTCCCGGCGAGGTCAGGCCCTCCCCCGACGCGCAGAGGCCACACTCCTGCGCGTTCCAAGACTCGACCTCAAGTTTAAGGAGAGGTAATAGCTCGACATCGAACGCCTTGGGCCCTCCACGGTCGATCAGACTCACCACGAGCGGGACACGCCCCCCTGCCCTTTCGACCAAGTCGATGACTTCGGCGACACTCCCACCAGTGGTGACCACGTCTTCTACCAGCAGCACGCGAGCGCCGGGAGGAACGCAGAACGAACGGCGGAACGTCATCACGCCTTGCTCTCGTTCACTGAATATGAAGTTGACCCCGAGAGCCTGCGCCACAGCGAACCCGAGGATGATCCCACCAACCGCCGGAGCCGCGACGAGGTCAAATCTCGACTCGCCGATTCGCTCGCTGACGCGCGCCGCTATCTCTTGTGCCAGCCGCGTGGTGAGCGCAGTGTCCTCGAGAACGCGTGAGCACTGGACGTAACGGTCCGAGTGGCGCCCACTCGTCAGCACGAAGTGCCCGGCCAGTACTGCACCAGCCCGTTCCAGCGCGTCAAGCACATCCTCGTCGGACATCCTGTCAGCCACGCCTCAGCCCTCCCGGGTGTCGAGAATGGCCAGCGTCGCAGCAACGGGGTCCGTTGCAGATGTGATCGGGCGGCCGACGACGATATGCGATGCTCCGGCTGCGAGAGCCTGCGACGGCGTGGCTACGCGCGCCTGATCGCCGGTGGGCGCCCCCTCAGGGCGGATACCTGGCGTCACGACGAGCGCCTCGGACCCAAGGAGTTCCCTCATCGCCCGCGCCTCTCGCGGCGAGCAAACGACCCCCTGCAGTCCGGCATCTCTCGCAACACCTGCGAGCATGAGTGCGTGTGCATGGGGTCCCGACTCGATCCCAACGCTCTTCAGCGCCTCGTCGTCCAGACTGGTAAGAACCGTGACCCCAATGACGTCCGGCGTGTCGGCACCGCACTCCACCGAGCCGGCGCACGCGCCTTCGAGTGCGGCTCTCATCATCTGTGCACCGCCCGAGGTGTGCACGGTGAACATCGAAGCACCCATGCGACCCAGTTCGCGTGCGGCTCCTTCGACCTGATGGGGTATGTCGTGGAGCTTGAGGTCCACGAATACCTTGAAGCCCATGTCACGGAGTCGAGTGACGACGCCGGGGCCTTCGGCGTAGTAGAGCGTCATTCCAACCTTGAGCCACATCACCGTGCCCGCCAGCGACCGAGCCAGACCCAAGGCCGTGTGGGCGTCGGTATCGAGGGCCACGACAAGCGACTCACGCATCCGCGTTCTCCTGCCTGTCGTCGTGGGCGTCGCCCCTGGTGGGACCGCCTGGCGATGAGGTGTCAAGCGCTCCGATGAGCTCGGTCACGCGCTCGATGCCGCGCGCTCGGCAGAACTCGACGAGCCCGTCGGTGATCCGCATGGTTGCGGTTGGATCGACGAAGTTCGCCGTGCCCACCGCGATGGCGGTGGCCCCCGCCAGAAGGAACTCGACGGCGTCCTCGGCGGTCACGATCCCGCCCATCCCGATGACCGGCACCGAGACGGCCGAAGCCACCTGCCACACCATTCTCAAAGCGACCGGCTTTATCGCGGGTCCCGACAGGCCTCCGACAATTCGCGCGAGCCGGGGCCGGAACGTGTCGACGTCCACGGACATCCCCAGAAGCGTGTTGATGAGCGAGATCGCGTCGGCGCCCTTGCCTTCCACGGCGCGTGCAATGGAGACGACGTCGGTAACGTTCGGCGAGAGCTTCACGATCAGCAGCTTGTCGGTTTCCCGCCTGCACTCCTGCGTAACACTGGCCGCCGAAACGCAGTCAGTCCCGAAGGCCATCCCGCCGGCATCGACGTTCGGACACGAGATGTTGACCTCGAACCCGTCAACTCGGCTCTCGGTATCGAGCCTGCGCACCACCTGGGCGTATTCGGCGACACTGTCACCGCACACGTTGACGATCACCGGAACGTCGACCGTATCGAGCCAGCGCAGATCACGCGCCACGAACGCCTCGACCCCCGGATTCTGCAGGCCGATCGAGTTCAGCATGCCGCTCGCGGTCTCCGCAATGCGGGGACTCTCATTGCCAGGCCATGGCTCGAGCGAAACGCCTTTGGTCACCAGCGCTCCAAGGCGCTCGAGCTCCACGAAGTCGGCGTACTCGCGACCCGATGCGAACGTGCCGGAGGCCGTGAGCACGGGTGAGCGCAGCTCGACCGAGCCAAGGCGTACGTGCATGTCGACTGGAGCGCTCATCAGTGCCTCGGCGGGATCTCGCGCTCGTCCCAAAGGACGATGTCGGCATCGAACACGGGGCCATCCAAACAGGCGCGCAGCCGGCCGCCTGTGGTCGCGCACACGCACGACAGGCAGGCACCGATGCCACACGCCATGAAGCGCTCGAGCGAGACCTGGCAGGAGACTCCTCGCGAGGCCGCCTGAGTCGCGACAATACGTGACATAGCTTCAGGTCCGCACGCGTAGACGCGATCGACGTCGCCTTGCGCGAGAGCTCTCTCTGAGAGCATCGTCACGAAGCCGCGCTCCCCCGCCGATCCGTCGTCGGTCGCCACCTCATACCGGCGAGCAAGGGCTTCGAAGAGATCGCGGGCCACGAGCCGCCAGACCGTGGGAGCACCCTGGACGACGGTGAGAGCCACGCCCTTCTCGGCGAGGACCTCCGCGAGCATGCCCAGAGGCGCGGCCCCGAGGCCGCCAGCAACGAGGAGCGCGTGCGTTGGCCCGTCGGCAACGTCCCATCCCGTTCCGAGCGGGGCCAGCACGTCCATCTCGTCACCTCGCGCGCTGCGAGCCAAGGCATGCGTTCCCACGCCCAGGACTTGATAGAGGATCTCGATGTCCTCGTCAGTGGCGCGATGCACGGAAAATGGCCGCCGAAGAATGAAGTCCCGTCCCTCCGCGATCCGCAGATGCACGAACTGGCCCGGCCTGATGGTCGAAGCGGTCTTCGGGGCCCGGAGGACGAGGAGACCGACCCCCTCGGCGATTCTCTCGTTTGCGCGAACGACGACCCGCTCGAGCGCCGGTCGGACGGCAGCTGGCCGACCGTGCCGCGACGCAGGGAGTAGCGGCGCGTCAGGCATTGCCGAGGGCCCCCGCGCCCGAGTCGAGATCTTGGAGCGCGATCACGTCGAGTCGTCCCGCCTTCACGGTTTCGATGGCTTGGACCACGGCGAACGCCGCCGACATCGTGGTGATGTTCGTAATGCCGTGCTGCACCGCGGCCGTACGGATGTGATACCCGTCCGAGCGGGTTTCTCGGCCGAACGGCGTGTTGATGACGAGCTGGACCTCGCCGTTCTTGATAGCGTCCACGATGTTGGGGCGCCCCTCGTGCTTCTTGAGCACCTCCGTCACCGGGACACCCGCCGCCCGAAGCGCTCGGGCTGTCCCGTGCGTGGAGAGGATGCTGAAGCCGAGCCCGTGGAGCGTCTTGGCGACCGATACGATCCCACGTTTGTCCCGGTCGCTCACCGAGACGAAGGCTGCGCCAGACGTCGGGAGCGAGTAGTCGATGGCGAGCTGCGACTTCGCGTAGGCGCCCGGGAAGTCGTGAGAGACCCCCATGACCTCGCCCGTCGACTTCATCTCCGGCCCCAGCACCGAATCGCTGCCCGGGAAGCGGCCGAAGGGCATAACGGCCTCCTTGACGCAGAACCGGTCCAGCTCGCGTGTCTCATCCGGAAGGTCCATGTGGGCGAGCTTCTCCCCGGCCATCACGCGAGCCGCGACCTTCGCGAGTGGCACACCCGTCGCCTTCGAGACGAACGGCACGGTCCGCGAAGCCCGGGGGTTGACCTCGAGCACGTAGACCGTCTGTTCCTTCACGGCGAACTGGATGTTGATGAGTCCGACGACACCGAGTTCGAGCGCCAGCGCACGCGTATGCTCGCGGATACGTTCGATCGTCTCCTCGCCGAGGGAGAACGGCGGGATCGAGCACGCCGAGTCACCCGAGTGAATGCCCGCCTCCTCGATGTGCTCCATGACGCCGCCTACGTAGACGGTCTCGCCGTCGCAGACGGCATCGACGTCGACCTCGATGGCGCCCTCCAGGAATCTGTCGAGCAAGACCGGGTGGTCAGGCGAGATCATTGTGGCCTCGGCCATGAAGTGCTCGAGATACTCCGCGTCGTAGGCGATGGCCATCCCGCGCCCGCCGAGGACATACGACGGGCGTACCAGCAGGGGAAAGCCGATGCGCCGTGCCACCTCGACCGCCTCGTCGTGTGTCGAGGCGGTGCCAGCAGCGGGATACGTGATCTCGAGCTTGTCGAGCACAGTCGCGAAGCGCTTGCGGTCCTCGGCGAGATCGATCGCCTCGGGCCTGGTGCCCATGATCGGCACGCCGGCCGACTCGAGTCCGCGCGCGAGCTTGAGGGGCGTCTGGCCGCCGAAGGTGACCACGACCCCTGCCGGGCGCTCGACCTCGACGATGTCCATAACGTCCTCGAAGGTGAGCGGCTCGAAGTACAACCTGTCCGAAGTGTCGTAGTCAGTGGAGACCGTCTCCGGGTTGCAGTTGACCATGATGGTCTCGAACCCGCATGCCGAGAGCGCATACGCCGCGTGCACGCAGCAGTAGTCGAACTCGATGCCTTGCCCGATCCGATTCGGCCCGGCCCCGAGGATCATCGCCTTGCGCCGCTCGCTCGCGATGACGTCTTCCTCGACCTCGTAGGTCTTGTAGTAGTAGGGCGTGCTCGACGCGAACTCGCCCGCGCACGTGTCGACCGACTTGAACGTCGGGCGTACATCCAGGCCCAGCCGCGCGGCGCGCACGTCGCTCTCGGTTGCCCCAGTCAGGTGCGCGATCTGCGGGTCCGAGATTCCGTGCTGCTTGGCAGCCAGCATCTCCTCTCGGGCGATGGAGGAGAGCGCCCGGCCGCGAATCGACCCTTCCACACCGACCGCGTCCCGTATCTGTCGTAGGAACCAGGGGTCGATGTGCGTCAGCGCGAACAGATCCTCGACACTTCGGCCGCGCCTGAACGCCTCGGCGACGTAGTAGATGCGGCGCTCGTTTGGCACCGAGAGCCGCTCGTCGAAATGGTGTTCCTCGAAGACGTCCTTGCCGTCGGCCCCGAGCCCGGCCCGACCGTTCTCGAGCGAGCGCATCGCCTTGCCGAGCGCCTCGGCGAAGGTGCGGCCGATGGCCATGACCTCCCCCACCGACTTCATCTTCGTCGTGAGCGTGACGTCTGTCCCCGGGAACTTCTCGAACGCCCAGCGCGGCACCTTAACGACCGTGTAGTCGATCGAGGGTTCGAAGCATGCCGGCGTCTTCTTCGTGATGTCATTGTCGATCTCGTCGAGGGTGTAGCCGACCGCCAGCCTCGCCGCGATCTTCGCAATGGGAAAGCCCGTCGCCTTCGAGGCGAGCGCGGACGAACGCGAGACGCGGGGGTTCATCTCGATGACGACCATGCGGCCATTCTCGGGGTTCACCGCGAACTGCACGTTGGAGCCGCCAGTCTCCACACCGACCTCTCGGAGTATCGCGATCGCGGCGTCGCGCATGACCTGGTACTCGCGGTCGGTGAGCGTCTGAGCCGGTGCGACGGTGATCGAATCGCCGGTGTGCACGCCCATGGCGTCGACATTCTCGATGGAACACACGATGACGGCGTTGTCATGCTTGTCACGCATGACTTCCATCTCGAACTCTTTCCAGCCGATGACGCTCTCCTCGATGAGGACCTCACCGATGGGAGACAGGGCGACTCCCCCGGCCACGATCTCTCTAAGCTCCTCGATGTTGTAGGCGATGCCTCCGCCAGCTCCGCCCATGGTGAACGACGGCCTCACCACAACCGGGAAGCCAAGCTCGGTGGCGAGGTCCTCGGCCTCCCGCACCGAGTACGCGTATCCGCTCTTCGGCACGTCGAGGCCGATGCGCTCCATTGCTTCGCGGAAGAGCTTGCGGTCCTCGCCTTTCCTGATCACGTCTCGGTCGGCGCCGATGAGCTCTACGCCCCAGTGCTCGAGGATGCCTGCGTCCGCCAGTGCCACGGCGCAATTCAGTCCTGTCTGCCCGCCCAGGGTCGGGAGGAGCGCGTCGGGCCGTTCCGTAGCGATGATCTTCTCGACGAACGTCGGCGTGATGGGCTCGACATAGGTTCTATCCGCCAGGTCCGGGTCGGTCATGATCGTCGCGGGATTCGAATTGACGAGGACGACCTGGTAGCCGTCCTCTTTCAGGACCTTGCACGCCTGCGCACCGGAGTAGTCGAACTCGCACGCCTGGCCGATCACGATCGGTCCGGAACCGATGACGAGGATCTTGGCGAGGTCGTCGCGACGAGGCATCTTACGGCACCACCAGTACGGCTGCAAAGCCGATCACGAACTCTGATTCCTCGGAGAGGTCCGCTGGGATGAGAACGCTCAAGATCATCGCTGAGGATCCTCGGGGTTCGCCTGGACCGTGGGTTCCGGCTCTCTCCGCCGCCCACTCATCATGCTTGTGAACGCGCCGAAGAGGTACCTCGCGTCGTGAGGTCCCGGCGCTGCTTCCGGGTGGTACTGAACCGAGAACGCGGGTACGTCGAGAAGCCGCAACCCCTCGGTCGTCATGTCGTTGAGGTTCACGTGCGTCAGCTGTACGCGTCCGAATCGCGACGAGCGCACCACTGGGGCACATCCTGAGTGGACCCACGCCCGAAGGTCACCGGAGCCGTGATGAAGACCGCCGCTCTCTTCGGCGATGAGCTCGCCGATCGAGCCGAAGTCCACACAGAAGCCGTGGTTCTGGCTCGTGATCTCCACCTGACCCGTGAGTAGGTTCATCACCGGCTGATTGCCTCCACGGTGGCCGTACTTGAGCTTGTACGTCGAGGCGCCGACGGCCAGCGCGAGCATCTGGTGCCCAAGGCAGATGCCGAACACGGGCCTCGCGTCGAGCAGTTCCTCGAGCGCACGGTAGAGGTAGCCGACCGCGGAGGGGTCGCCCGGTCCGTTGGCGAGAAAGACGCCGTCGGGATCGAGGGCGAGCACGTCGGCGGCCGCTGTGGTCGGCGGCACCACGGTGACGTCGCATCCTGCTTCGGCGAGGCAGCGCAGGATGTTGTACTTGATCCCGGAATCGAAGGCCACGACGCGAAGAGTCGGCTGCGCCGGCAGAACGCCCGTATCGACCGGGGATTCAACGCCTTCCGGCATCTCGAAACCCCAGCGATAGGGCTCGGACACGGCGACGTCCGCGACGAGATCGCGACCGGCAAGGGCCGGCGCGCTCTTAGCCTTGGCCGTCAGTGATGCCGGATCGGTGTCGACGGTGGAAATGACGGCCCGCATCGCTCCGGCTTCGCGGATGTGCTTCGTCAAACGCCGGGTGTCGACTCCCTCGACCGCGACCACGCCTAGTCGCTGCAAGAATGCTGGCAGGCTTTCCTCGGCACGCCAGCTCGAAGGTTCGTGGGTCATCTCGCGCACGACGACTCCTCGCGCGAAGACCGAACGCGATTCCATGTCAGCGCCGTTGACTCCGTAGTTGCCGACATGCGGCATCGTCATCGTGACGATCTGTCCGGCGTAGGAGGGGTCGGTGAAGACCTCCTGGTAGCCGGTCATCGACGTGTTGAAGCAGATCTCCCCGGACGACTCCCCAGGCGCCCCGCACGAGGACCCCTCGAACGCGGTGCCATCCTCCAGGACGAGCAGTGCGGGGTCGCGGTGGGGCACGCTCTCAGACCACCTTCCCGTTGCGAAGAGCGAGCCGCCCACCGACGAGGACCTCGGATGCCTTTCCGAGCAGTCTCTCGCCCCTGAAGGCAGAGTTCGCCGAGCGGCTCTCGAACCAGTCGCGAGTGACCTCGACCTTGGCCTCAGGGTCGAAGACGGTCACGTCTGCCGTCGAACCGACCGCGAGACTCACCCGCGGCAGCAGTCCGATCGCCTCTCGAGGGCCGGAGCAGAACAGACGGCTCACATCCCCCCAGCCGAGGAGCCCCTTGGAGACAAGATGCGTGTTCACGAGAGACAGCGCGGTCTCGAGACCGGTCGTCCCGAACGGCGCGAGCTCGAACTCGAGCAGCTTCTCATGTGAGGCGTGCGGTGCGTGATCGGTGGCGATGCAATCGACCGTCCCGTCGGCCAGCCCCCCGACGAGCTCCTCAGTATCAGCGTGCGTGCGAAGCGGCGGGTTCATCTTCAGGTTCGTGTCGTACGTTGCCTTCAGAGCATCTTCATCGAGGAGGAGGTGGTGTGGGGTCGCCTCGCACGTCACGGCCACACCGCGCGCCTTTGCAGCGCGAACGAGCTCGAGCGAGCGTGCGGTGGAGAGATGTGCGATGTGCAGGCGGCATCCAGTGAGCTCGGCAAGACGGATGTCCCGGGCCACCTGGATCTCCTCGGCGGCTGCGGGCCAGCCTGGCAGCCCAAGCCGAGTCGAGACGACGCCCTCGTTGACGACGCCTCGTGCCCACGAGAGACTCCACTTCGCAGTGGGACACGATGGTCGCCCCGAACTGTTTGGCGTAGTCCATCGCGAGCCGCATCATGCCGGCGCTCTGCACGCCACGACCGTCGTCGGAAAAGGCAACCGCTCCTGCGGCGAGCATGTCGCCCATCTCCGCGAGCGCCTCACCAGCGCCTCCCGCCGTGATCGCTCCCATCGCCCACACGCGGCAGACTCCGTCCGCTGCCGCCCGCTCAGCCAGGAAGCCGACCTGCGCGCCCGTGTCGCACACGGGATTCGTGTTGGACATGGCGCAGACCGCGGTGAATCCCCCATGGACCGCGGCGCGGGTGCCGCTTGTAACCGTCTCCTCGTCTTCGCGCCCCGGCTCGCGCAAGTGGACATGAACGTCGACGAGACCGGGCAGAACGACCTTCTCAGTGCAGTCGACCACGAGAGTCCCGGCCGGTACCTCGAGGTCATGCCCGATGGCTGCGATGCGATCTCCGGAAACGAGCATGTCGGCGACCTCGTCCAACTGCAGGGACGAGTCGACGAGCCGACCGCCGGACAGCAGCAGGTGTTCGGCGCTGGTGAGATTCGGCGTCATGCGGCCTCACCCCCGAGCAGCAAGTACATCACAGCCATTCTTACGGCCACCCCCGCGTTCACCTGGTCGAGCACGACGGCACGGTCGGAATCGGCCACGTCGGAGGAGATTTCGACGCCTCGATTCATCGGGCCAGGGTGCATGACGATCGCCAACGGCTTCATGCGTTGCAGCCTGCGCCAGTTGATGCCGAAGAGCTGGGCGTACTCACGCAGGCTCGGGAACGGCATCCCTTCGGCTCGCTCCATCTGGACACGCAACATGTACGCAACGTCGAGCTCGGGTAGGACCTCGTCGAGCGAGCTCGCCACTTCGGCGCCGAGAACGTCGGGCCGAGCGGGCATCAGCGTGGGTGGGCCGATGACGATCGGTGTCGCGCCGACCGCCCGCAGCGCCGGCACGAGCGAGCCGGCGACCCTTGAGTGGGCGATGTCGCCCACGATCCCAACGGTCAACCCCTCGAGCGTGCCCAGTCGCTCGCGGATCGTGAAGAGGTCAAGCAGCGCTTGCGTAGGGTGCTCGTGCATGCCGTCGCCGCCGTTGACGACGTGAGCGTCCATCGCCTCGGCGAGAACCGCGGGGGCCCCAGCGTACTTGTGACGTATGACGATCAGGTCGCACGCCATGGCCGAGAGCGTCAGCGCCGTATCCCGAAGCGACTCGCCCTTTACGGTCGCTGACGCCGACCCGCTCATGTTCACGGCGTCCGCCGAGAGACGCTTGGCTGCGATCTCGAACGAGGTCCTCGTGCGCGTCGACGGCTCCAAGAACAGGTTGATGACCGTGCGACCGCGAAGCGTCGGAAGCTTCTTGATGCGTCGCTCGTTGACTTCCTTGAACGACTCGGCCGTGTCCAGCACGAGCGAGATGTCGTCCGCGCTCAGGTCGGACATACCGAGGATGTTGTGAGAGGAAAGCACGGCTTAGACGTCCCCTCCCTCGCCCACTTCGAGGATCTCGACTGCTTGGCGGCCGTCGGTGTCAGGGAATGCGACGAAGACGCGCTCCCTGCGAGCCGTGGGAACGTTCTTGCCGACATAGTCCGCTCGGATGGGCAGTTCCCTGTGCCCCCGGTCCACAAGGACTGCGAGCTGTATCGAGCAGGGCCTCCCGTAGTCCATGATCGCGTCCATGGCCGCGCGGATCGTCCGCCCCGTGAACAGCACGTCGTCGCACAGGATGATGTCGCGGCCCTCGACTGGGAACGGGATGTCGGTGCGGTGGACTTCCGGGTTGAGGCGTGTGGCAACGTCGTCCCGGTAAAACGAGATGTCCAGGTTCCCCACGGGCACAGCTGCGCCTTCGATCTGCTCGATCCTCTTTGCGAGCATCTCCGCCAGGCACACGCCTCGGCGCAGAACGCCAACGAGTGCGATGTTGCCAGCCCCCTTGTTGGCTTCGAGGATCTCGTGGGCGATTCGCGTCACGGCGCGATCGATCGCCACGGCGTCCATGACCGTCGCTTTGGTCCGGTACTCCACTGGCCTCCTCCTTGGGCTTCTCGCAGGCGAAGCCGCCCCCGAGACGAACAATGCCTCCTTGCGGTCGGCAAGAAGGCACGTCATATTCGCATACGGCGGCCGCGCAGCGGCCGCGTTCGATATGTGGTGACTCCCTTGCCGGCCTCGCGGGACCGGTTTAAAGGTCGATTGGAACACTAGCAGCAGACCCCGGTCGGGACAAGCCGCTATCGGGTGACAAATCGTATCTGTCCGAACTGCTCTGCGGCGCGGGTCTTGCATCGGATGGCGACAACCCGCCGAAGTCTTCGGCTCGGTGACGTCACCTGGCGCACAGGACCGCCTGACGCCGTGTCGCGATAGAACGTCTAAGTACGCTGCTCGACCGTACGAACCACGTAGCCGTCTCAGGAGGAACCTGGAGTGAAGCGCAAGCCCCTGCCCCTCAGAATCTCGATCCCGCTTGTCGTGGCCTTCTCTCTCGGACTTGCGCTCTCTGCGGCGCTCATCTCCGGTTGCGCCCGGACGAACTCCTCGGACCAAGGCGCCTCGCCCTCGACTCCAGGGACGTTCACACCCGGGGGCACGGAGCCCCAGACTGCTCGCGATGCGCGCGGCATCGCGTACTACGTGGCGAAGGACGAGAAGGTCGTGCCGGTACGCGTCGATGCCATCGCCAGGGACCCCGAGTCGATCGTGAAGGCCCTGTTCGCAGGCGTACCCGAGGAGGCAAAGGATGCGGGCAACTCCTCTGCCATCCCCGAGGGCACCAGACTCCTGGCGCTCAGCATCGAGTCGTCGACCGCCGTCGTGGACGTCTCGAGCGAGTTCGGTTCGGGGGGTGGCAGCACCGCGATGCAGATGCGCGTCGCTCAGGTCGTGTTCACGCTCACCCGCGATCCGGGTGTGACCAAGGTCAGCTTCCAGATGGAAGGCAAGCCGATCACAGCGCTCGGCGGCGAAGGATTGTCACTGGAGGAGCCACAGGCGCGCTCTGACTGGGAGCAGTACTCCCCCGCGATACTCATCGAGTCACCGGTGTTGAACGACACCGTCTCGGGCGAGTTCATAGTGAAGGGCACTGCGAATGTCTTTGAAGGCAAGTTCCGGCTTGAGGTGCAGGATTCCCAGGGCTCGACCAGGACAACGCACAAGGTGACTGCCGCCTCCGGAACCGGCACGCGTGCCTCGTTCGTGGCGTCGGAGACGGCTACCTATGTGCCTGAGGGCACCGGCTACCTCGTCGGCTACTATGTGTCGCCGAAGGACAGCGCTCGCGTGGTCTCGATGAAGGTGCCCTTGACCTTCAAGTAGAGCCACGCCGAAGACGCTCGCGATGCACCAGCCGAGGCGCACGTTGAACCGGTGACACGTCCTACGGGCGTCTCCCGGCTGCGAGGGCGGCAACAACAACGTCGCCTGCGGCGGTCCGCCCCATCGACAGGTCGGGAATAGAGGCCAGCCGTGAGGCAAGATCCTCTGGGAGCGGGTCGATGAACTCCAGACGGGCGCCCGTGAACGGGTGCTCGAAGCTCAGGCTGTACGAGTGCAGGAACTGCCGGTCAAGGCCGAGGTCTGCCTTCGGGCGCCGGGCGCCGTAGAGCTGGTCTCCGACGACCGGATGCTTGATGTAGGCCATGTGCGCGCGGATCTGGTGCGTGCGGCCGGTGTAGAGCTTGCACTCGATGAAGGTGAAGCCATCGTCGTGTGTCCCCGCGCTGAACCTCTCTAGGACTCTGAATGTCGTGACCGCCTGCTTGGCCGAGGCCGCCTCGGAGGCTGCCATCTTCATTCGGTCGCGCACGTCCCGGCCGAGCGGGACGTCGACAAGACCCGTGTCCGGAGCGATGTACCCGTGGACGAGCGCAAGGTACCTTCGGTCGATCGAGCGCACCTTGATCGCCTCGGAGAGTGCAGCCTGAGCTGCATCGGTCTTCGCGACCATCATGAGCCCGGTGGTGTCCTTGTCCAGGCGGTGGACGATCCCGGGACGATCCTCGCCCGCAAGCGTGCCGAGTTCGTCGGCATGGGCCAGGAGGGCGTGGACCAGCGTACCGGACCAATGCCCTTGCGAGGGGTGAACGACGAGTCCGGCGGGTTTGGAGAGGACGATGAGGTGCTCGTCCTCGAAACGCACGTCGAGCGGGATGTCCTCGGGCACGAGATCTCCGCGGTCGTACGGCGGGATCTCGACGTCGAGCCGCTCTCCCGCGCGGACGATGTGACGCTTCGAGGCCGGGGCGCCGTTCACTTGGACGAGACCGTCGGCGATCAAGCGCTGAGCCGAGGAGCGGGAGACGATCCCGTCAAGCGAGCCCACGACTACGTCAAGCCGCTTGCCCGCCTCCTCGGCGCGCACATGATGATCGACGTGATGAGGGCCGCTCATCGGGACGCGTCGGGCTGTGCCGGAAGTGTGTCGCCTTCGCCTTCGCCCTCGGCCTCCGGCCGCGGGCCGAAGAACGTCCAGACCACCAGAACCACAACACCGATCACGATCGCGCTGTCGGCGATGTTGAACACGGGCGAGAATACCGAGAAGGCGAGGAAGTCCGTAACCCGGCCGATGAAGACCCTGTCGATCAGGTTGCCGACCGCTCCCCCAACGACCAGGCCCAGTGCGATCACGACGGGCCAGGCCGAGGGGCGTTCGCGGCGCCAGTAGACGGCCACGCCGATGAGCATCAGCAGTGAGATCCCGATGAAGAGGCTCTGCTGGCCCGGTAGCATCCCGAACGCAGCACCGGTGTTCTCGACGCGCACGACGTCGAAGAAGCGCGGAATGATCGTCCGTACCTCGTTGGAGCCGAGCGATGCGGTGATGATGTGCTTGGTCGACTGGTCGAGGATGACCGCGAGCGCCGCCGTCGCGCCAAGCCAGATGAGCGGACGGCGAACGTCTAGCGAGCCTCTTCGGCGGCCTTGCACGTTATGCACAGATTCGCTGTCGGCATTGCCTCGAGACGCGAGTCCGATATCGGCTGGCTGCATCGTTCACACGTCCCATAGGTGCCGTCTTCGATGCGTGCGAGCGCCTTGCGTACCTCTACAAGGGCCGCGCGCACGTTCTCGTCCAACGTCATGTCCAGTTCGCGCTCGAAGGTCGCACTGCCTTGATCGGCCATGTGGTCACGGTAGTTGTTCTCTCCGCTTGCCTCTGAGAGCGCCTCGTGACCCTCGCGCTCGATCTCGGCGACCTCGGCCTCCAGCCGCTCGAGTTCGGCCTCGAGCTGCTCTTTGATGCGTGACTGAATCTGCTGGTCCATCGTCATACCGCCTTGTTGTCCCGAGATAGGGAAAACGCCCGGACTCGCGCCGGGCGGTGATTGCTCAACTCTCCGCAACAGTCTACCACCAAGCGACTGCGTCATCACCGTGATCCGAAGGCATTGCCGCCCCTGGTCGGTAGTCCTACCTGACGAATCACGAAACGGAGCGCAGCACTTCAGCGCATCTCACACAGACCTCAGGATGCTCGGGATCGGTGCCGACTTCGCGGGTATTCCAGCACCGCGGACACTTCTCACCCCGTGCCTCTTCGACCACCACGGCCATCTCTTCGCCTTCGATGAACGTGACCTCGGACACGATGAACATGTCGGCAAGCGCCTGCTCACCCCTGGACCTCAACACTGCGAGCGTCGCACTCGGCGCGTGGAGGAGGAGGCGGGCCTCCTGGCTCTTGCCGATGGTCTTCTCGTTGCGCGCCTCCTCCAGTGCGCGCGTGACCGCATCGCGTGCCTCGAGCACGACCTCGAAGGCTGCGCGAAGCTCGTCGGCCTCCTCGGCGTGCTCCAAGACGTACGGAACGCTGGGCCATGCGGAGAGCTGCACGAACTCAGCGTCGCGCAGCAATTCTGGAAGCTCCTCCCAGACCTCTTCACACGTGAACGTGAGGACAGGCGCCATGAGGCGTACGAGCGTACCCGCGATGGCCGCCAGCACGGTCTGAGCCCCGCGGCGGGAGAGGGAGTCCGCCGCGTCGGAGTACAGGCGGTCCTTCAGCACGTCGAGGTAGAACGCCGAGAGGTCCGTGATCGCATAGCCGTACACGGCGTGGAACACCAGGTGGAACTTCCAATCGTCGTAGGCCTTCGTGACACGCTCGACGAGGTCGGAAAGCTGCACAAGGGCGAAACGGTCGAGCTCCGCGAGCTCGTCCCAAACGACTGCGGTCGACGGATCGTAGTCGTAAAGGTTGCCGAGCAGGAACCGGAAGGTATTGCGGATACGCCGGTATGCCTCGCTCGTGCGCTCAAGGATCTCGTCTGACACCGACACGTCCTGGGAGTAGTCCGCCGAGACCACCCACAGCCTGATGATATCGGCGCCCGACTTCGCGACCACGTCGTTGGGCGAGATGACGTTGCCCAACGACTTGGACATCTTGCGCCCCTCGCCGTCTACGATGAACCCATGCGTCAGAACGGACCGGAACGGGGCCTGATCGTACGCGCCCACGCTCGTCAGCAGCGCAGACTGGAACCATCCCCTGTGTTGATCGGAACCCTCAAGGTAAAGCTCAGCTGGACGCCTGAGCTCGGGCCGGGCCTCCAACACGCTCGTGTGCGAGACGCCCGACTCCCACCATACGTCCACGATGTCGTCCTCGGGCTTGAGATCCCCGACACCGGCTACACACTTCGGACATACAACGTCGGCCGGGAGGTACTCTGAGGGCCTCTTCGTGAACCAGGCATCCGCGCCCTCGGTCTCGAACAAGTGGATGACAGCGTCGAACGTCGCCTCGGTTGCCACGGTCTCGCCGCACTTCGTGCAAGTGAAGACGGGGATCGGGACGCCCCACGCGCGCTGACGGCTGATGCACCAGTCGGGACGGTCGGCCACCATCGCGGACATGCGGTTGACGCTCCAACCGGGGATCCACTCGACCTCGCCGACTGCGCGCAACGCATGCTCGCGCAGGTGCGTCTTGTCCATGGAGACGAACCATTGCTCTGTTGCGCGGAAGATGACGGGGCGCTTGCAGCGCCAGCAGTGCGGGTAGCTGTGAGAGATCTGCCCAGCTGCCACGAGCGTGCCGCGCCGACCGAGCCACTCGACGATCTTGGGGTTAGCCTCCCACACGTTCATGCCAGCGAACGGCCCGCCGCCGGCGTCGAACACACCCTCGTCGAGGACGGGCATCGGCATGGGAAGACCGTACTCCTGCCCGACGAGGTAGTCTTCCTCGCCGTGTCCGGGCGCCGTGTGCACCGCACCGGTGCCGGTCGACAAGTCCACGTGCTCGCCCGTGATGATCACGCCCGAGACGCCATCATGGATTGGCTGCGCATAGTGCAGACCCTCCAGGTCGCTTCCCTTCACCCGGGGCCCCACTACCTCGAAGGCGTCCCACTTGGCTACTGAAGCGACCGATTCGACGAGCTCCTCGGCCATGACAAGCACTCGCCCGTCGGGCAGCTTCACGCCCACGTAGTCGGCGTCCTGCGCGAGGGTCACTGCCACGTTCGCCGGCAGCGTCCACGGCGTCGTCGTCCAGATGAGCACGGAGGCCTCGCCTTCGGCGTCCCACGACGTGGGATCTGTGAACCGGAAGGCCACGTAGACGGAATCCGACGTCTCGTCGGCGTACTCGATCTCGGCCTCGGCGAGCGCCGTATGGCAACGGATGCACCAGTGGATGGGCTTCGCACCTCGGTAGATGGCCCCGTCCAGGTACATCTTCTTGAAGATCCTGACGTTGCCGGCTTCGTAGTCGTGCGCAAGCGTGAGATACGGGTCATCCCAGTCTCCGCGAACGCCCAAACGCGTGAATTCCTCACGCTGCACGTCAACGAACTTGAGCGCGTATTCGCGACAGAGCTCGCGGATCTTGGCCTGCCCGATCGCTGCCATCTTGTCGGGACCCAAGGACTTCTCGACTTGGTGCTCGATAGGCTGTCCGTGACAGTCCCACCCGGGCACATATGGTGACCAGTACCCCCGCATGGTCTTGTACTTGACGATGAGGTCCTTGAGCACCTTGTTGTACGCGGTGCCCATGTGGATGTGCCCGTTCGCGTAGGGCGGACCGTCATGAAGGATGAACGTCGGGCCTCCAGCCCTGGCGTCGAGGCTCAGGCGGTAGATGTCCGCATCGGCCCAGCGCGCAAGTCGCTCCGGCTCCCTCTGCGCAAGGTTCGCCTTCATCGAGAAGTCCGTCTGCGGCAGGTTCATCGTGTGCTTGTAGTCCACTCGAATGCCTTCTCTCAGGGTCGTTCCTCGAGGCCGGAACGTCATCGCCCGTCCAGGACGCGGAACCCTGCTTTGGGACACAGAAAAGGGCGCCCTCGTCCACTGCCGGGACGAAGCGCCCTCACACGTGTCGCTCCGCGGTACCACCCAGCTTGCGCGAGGTCTCGTCCCGCGCGCCACTCGGTCGCCCGATATCGGAGGCTTCCGTCGGAGCCTACTCAGCGCAGCCGGCGTGCGCGGCGCGCCGTTCGGTCCGAAGCTCTGGGGTGATATTCGAGGGAGGTTCGAGCGCGGGCTTTCACCGACTCCCGTTCGCTTCTAGTCCCGACTGCTCCCCTACTCGTCCCCGTCGACGCTTCGTTCTCTGGTCGTGCAGCCGCGACATCACCGCCGCGGTGCGTGCGATGGTAGCGCAGGGTGGTGAGAGGGTCAACGCGTCTCTCGTGCCACTACCTGCTGCGGACCCACTTCGCCGATGAATTCCCGGATCGCCACAACGAGCGTGTCCGCCTCGCCCTCAGACAGCCCGGACCCAACGCGAAGACGCGAGTATGCGCCTGAGATCTCGACGCGCGGATGCGGAACTCGACCGGGCGAGCGGCGCGGGTCCAGGCGGGACACCCTATCGAAGTGTCCTCGCTTCGCGTGTGCTCGCATTCTCAAACCCCAGGCACTCCGCCGCACGAGGATCTCCGAGCCTGTCATTTCGAGGGTCTCGTTCCCGACGAGTGAGTACAGTGAGAGCCAGATGAGAGCCAGCGCCAGGACGTCGAGCAGAGCTGTGAGCGCGATCGTGCCGAGCAGCGCGGCGATCCACACGAGGCCGACACGCGAAGCGGGGGCCATGCGGATGGCCACGGCGAAACCGATGACGACGCCGATGAGCCAGGGGACGCCGAAGAGGAGCGCCCCGACGAAGTACCAGGGGTTGCGTCCCGAGGGCATGACAGCGCGGAGGACATCCGGCTCGCGTGTGAGAACGAGGGACGTTGGACGCGACATCAGAAGAGACCCGGATCAGGGGTGCCGAAGACGGCCGCGACGCTGGACTCGCTCGCGTCGACCTCCACGGCCTTGTGGCGTGCGGATCCTCCCCGCACGACTCGCACCGAGCTCTTCGGCAGATGAAGGGCGGCCGCGATCGTGCGACACACAGCTTGGTTCGCCTTCCCGCCCTCCGGCGGCGCGGTCACCTTGACGACGAGCTCGACACCACGCCAACCAGCGATCTCGTCTCGTGCTGCGCGCGGGGCGACGTGAACGGCCAGGCGCACGACGGGCGCTAGTCGATCTCCTCGATGTCCGCCTCGTCATCGCGTTCGCCGAACTCGTCGAACGTCGGCATCGAGAACTCGCGCGGCCCCTCCAAGTCCTCGCCCTCGAAGTCGGGTGCCTCCAACTCACCGAGAGCGACACTTTCGACGAAACCTGCCGCTTCGCCCCTCTCGGGCACCGCCGCCTCAGCGTACTCGACCGCTCCCATGGGTTCCGCGACGCCCACGGGCTCGTCCATGTAGGCAACCGACTCCACCTCGGCCGCCTCAGCGACAGGCGTCTCCACCTCCGCGACTGTTTCATCGGCGGCGACAACGTCTTCTGCTACGAACGCCTCCTGTTGATCGCGCGGCTCTTCTGTCCAGGCGACCGGGCCCGCAGGCTCGGCGATGGGCGCAACGATGTCCGCGTAGCGCCGAGAGACGACACCGGCCTCTGGCTCACCCATCATCACCGTGACGTCCTGCGGCAGGTCGACTTCGCGGATCTCCCCCAGGTGCTGCTCCAGAAGCGCGCGGAACCGCGCCCTGAAGTCCTCTTCAACCTGCTTGATGCGGACGAGCTCGCCCTGGACCTTCTGCTTCTCAGTCAATGCGGCGTGGATGAGCTCTTTCGCCTTTGCCTCGGCGTCGCGCAGGACGGTTGACGCGTCCTCGTTGGCCCCCGCGACGATCTGCTCGGCGGAGCGCTGCGCAGAGACCATCGTGTTGTTGAGCGTGACCTCCATGCTCTGGTAATCACGCACCTTCGCGCTCGCGGCCTCGAGCTTCTCGGAGATGTCGATGTTCTCCTTGAAGAGGCGCTCGAATTCGTCGGCGACCTCGTCAAGGAATGTGTCCACCTCTTCTTCCGAGTAGCCCCGCAAGGCGTGGTGGAACTCCTTGTGGTGGATATCGAGGGGTGTGAGCTTCATCGGTGACCCTCCCTGCGGATCGACTACAGACGCGAGGCTACGGCGAACAAGAGCGGACGTATCAGGTACTGCAGGACAAGTATCGCCACGAGCGGTGAGAAATCAATCATGCCGGTGTTCGGCATGAAGCGCCTGAACAAGCCGATGTAGGGTTCGACGACGCTGCCGATGACCTGGAACACCTCCCACAGGAACCCCGTGGGCCTGAACCAGGACATGATGACATAGACCAGGATGAGCAGACTGTAGAAGTACAGCAGGCTATTGACGATCGAGACAGCCGTCATGCGCCGAGTTCTTTCGAACGCGCGACGGCTGCCGACACGGCATCGGCCAGCGCGGCCCGAAAGCCGCGTGCCTCGAGTACCTCCAGCGCGGCGATCGTCGTGCCGCCCGGGCTCGTCACGGCGTCCACCAACTGCTCGGGATGTTGGCCGGTCACGCTGATGAGCTCGGACGTGCCCTTGATCGTTTGGACCGCAAGGTGCTGCGCCACGTCACGCGGGAGTCCGTGCCGGACGCCCGCACGCGCCAGGGCATCGACGAACAGCGCAACGTAGGCTGGCCCGCAGCCCGATATGGCGCCGGCAGCGTCCTGGTAGCGCTCGTCGAGCACGATGGCGTCACCCAGCTCGGCGAAGAGCGCACGGACCAGATCGACCTGCTCGGCGCTCGCTTCGCTTCCGCCGCTCACGACGCTCATGCCCGCACCGACCATCGCCGGCGTGTTGGGCATGACCCGGACGACGGCTGTACCCATGGGCAGAAGCGATTCGAGCCTCGCGATGCTCACCCCCGCTGCGATGGAGATCACGAGCGCGCTGTCCAACGCATTCGCCAAGCCGCGAACCACCACGTCGATGACCTGCGGCTTCACCGCGAGAAGAACCACGTCGGCGTTTGCTGCCGCCTCGCCGCCATCCGCCACCACATTCACGCCATGTGCGGCCCTGAGCGTCTCCCGCCGGCGTGCGTCGGGCTCGGCGACCACGATGCGCTCGGACGCAAGGGACCCAGCGTCGAGCAGGCCCTTGATGATCGCCTCGCCCATTCGCCCGCCGCCTATGACGGCGAGACGGCCCTCGAAGACGAAACGGCCGTCACTCATAGCGCCGATCCGCCCATCTAGCCGTCGACGCTGAACAAGCCGGTGTCCTTCATTCGACGCCGGTCTTCAGCCGAAACGTCGACGTTTGCGGGCGTGAGCAGGAACACTCGGTCCGAGACCCTCTGCAAGCCACCGTCGAGTCCGTAGGTCAGCCCCGCGGCAAAATCGAGCAGCCTCTTCGAAAGCTCCGCTTTCGTAGCACTCAGGTTCATGACTACGGGCGTGCCCTGCTTGAACTTGTCGGCTATGGCCTGAGCCTCGCCGAAGCTCTTCGGCTCGACGATGTGGATCCGCACTTGAGGCGCGACCGGCGTGACGCTGGCCGCGCCAGTGGGCACGCTCCGGAGGGGACGCGTTGCCCGCCGCTCGTGTTCTTCTCTCTGGACGCGGCGCACCGACGTGCTCTCGCTACCATACGGTGACTCGTAGGTCGGCCGTCGCGGCGGGTCGTAGCCGTCTTCGACGTCGTCGGGTTCGTCGTCGTAGTACTCGTCGTCAGCGTAGCCTTGCCACTCGTCCTCGAGGCCGAGCCGCACTTTCACGCGCTGCCACACGCTCACGTCGTCACTCCCGTAGCCTAAGCCCGCGCGTCATCGGCCGAAGATGGCCCTGCCCACGCGGATGATGGTCGCACCCTCTTCGACAGCCACCTTGAAATCGTTCGTCATCCCCATCGAAAGCTCGTCTAACTCTACCCCATTCAACCTGAGCGCGCCGAGCGATACGACAAGCCGCTTCAGCTCGTGGAAGACGGGACGGGCCTCCTCGGGATGCCCGAAGGGAGCCATGGTCATGAGCCCCCTGATCCTCACCCCCGGCAGGTCCCGAGACGCCTCGAGGACGGCCTGCAGCTCATCCGGCTGGAACCCGTGCTTCGAACCCTCTCCCGACACGTTCACCTGCAGCAGGACCGGCTGAACCACTGCCAGCTCGATCGCCTTCCGGTCGACGGCGCCCAATAGATGCATCGAGTCAACCGAGTGGATGAGGCACGCCTTGCCGACGACGTCCTTCACCTTGTTCGTCTGGAGTGTCCCGATGAAGTGCCAGCGCACGTCCGGGAACAGTCCGTACTTGCCGACGAACTCCTGCGCGCGGTTCTCCCCGAAGTCGCGCATGCCTGCAACGATCGCCGCTCGTATCTCGACGATCCCGACAGTCTTCGTCACGGCGACGATCCTGACGCCCTCCACCGGGCGCCCCACGCAATCGGCGGCGTCCGCCACCTGGCGTCGAACGGACTCGTATCGGGTCGCGATGGAGCTCACGAGTTCGCGTCTGGACCCATCGACTCCGGGAGAAGCACGTCGAACTCGCCGGTGACGAGGTACGCGATGCGCTCGCCGATGTCTACCGCGTTGTCAGCGATGCGCTCCAGGTACCGCGACGCGAGGACCATCGATGACGCCCACTCGATGTCCTCGGGGTCTTGGAGGCGGGCGAGCTCCCGGAAGAACTGCTTGTAGAGATGATCGATGGGCTCGTCGAGCTCAGGCAGCTTCCGCGCCAGCTCCAGGTCGCGCTTCTCCAGAGCCTCAGTTGTCGCCTCGAGCACGCGGTATACGAGATTCCCCTCAGCTTGGATGAGATCGTAGAGCGTCTGTGGTCCTTGCCGCCCGGCGGTCCGGCGCGTTGCCTTCGCGATGTTCACCGAGAGATCGGCCATGCGCTCGAGGTGCATGGCGACGTAGGTGAGCGAGTACAGCAGGCGCAAGTCGCGCGCTACAGGGAACTGCGTTGCGATCGTCTCGAGCACACGCTCTTCGATGCCGATGCAGCGACGATCCATGTCATCGTCGGCCGCGATAACGCGCTCGGCGATGCTCACGTCTCCGGTCACGAGAGAGGTCACGGCTTCGCGCGTCAACTTCGTGACGTCCTTGCCGATACTCACGACCTCGGCCGCGATGTTCTTGAGTTCTTGACGGAATTGCTCGCGCATCGCCGGTCAGCTCCTTATAGCCCCTGGCCCCTTCGGACCTTCAAACACAGTATAGCCGCAGGTCGAAGGCCATGTTCGGCCGTTACGAGGCGGTTGACGGGCGGTCTAGCCGAACCGCCCGGTGATGTAGTCCTCGGTCCTCTTGTCGTGTGGGCTGGTGAACACGACCGACGTGCGGTCGAATTCCACGAGCACGGCGGGCTCGCCCATCTTTTCCTGGAGGAAGAACGCGGTGTAGTCGCTCACACGCGCCGCCTGCTGCATGTTGTGGGTGACGATGACGATCGTGTACCGATGCTTGAGCTCGGCCATGAGGTCCTCGATCTTCTGGACCGAGGCGGGATCGATCGCCGAGCAGGGCTCGTCCATCAGCAGGACTTCGGGCTGAACAGCCAGGACGCGCGCGATACACAATCGCTGCTGCTGACCCCCCGAGAGCGTCAGACCTCCCCTGTCGAGAATGTCCTTGACCTCTTTCCAGACGTTCGCACGCTCGAGCGACTTCTGGACGACCTCGTCGAGCTCGGCCTTCTTCTTGACGCCGTGGAGTCTGGGGCCGTAGGCCACGTTGTCGTAGATCGACATCGGGAACGGGTTCGGTTGCTGGAAGATCATACCGACACGGCGGCGTAGGTCGACTGGGTCAACGCCCGGCGCGTAGACGTCCTGCCCGTCGAGGAGGACCTTCCCCTCGACGCGCGTCCCCGGGATCAAGTCGTTCATCCGGTTGATCGTGCGCAAGAACGTAGACTTCCCACATCCGGAAGGTCCGATGAAGGCCGTCACCCCGTTGCTCGGGACTGAGACGGTGACGCCCGTGAGCGCGTGGAAGTCCCCGTAGTAGAACTCCAGGTTCTTTACGGAGATCTTCTCGGGCCCGCCGAACGCCGGTTGCTGATCCAGGCTTGCGTCCATGCTCCCTACACCTTCCGATAGCGACGCGAGATCCACCGCGCACCGAGATTGAAGACGAGAATCATCACCATGAGGAGAAGTGCCGTGCCGTACGCGGCGTTGAGGTTGATGCCTTCGGTCGCGAGCAGGTAGACGTGCACCGTCATCGGCCGCCCGGAGTCGAAGGGGCTGATCGGCAGGTTGATGGCCTGCCCCATCGTGTAGATGACGACTGCGGTCTCGCCCACGGCCCGCCCGGTCGCGAGCACGATCCCCGTCACGATGCGAGGGGCCGCCGCTGGCAACACGATTCTGCTCACGGTCTGCCACTTGGTCGCGCCAAGACCGTAGCTGCCCCAGCGTATGAAGCGCGGGACCGAGCGTATGGCCTCCTCGGTTGTGCGCATGACGATCGGAAGCATCAAGAACGAAAGCGCGAGCGCTGCGGAGATCATTGAGAAGCCGAGTCCGGCAGACTCGACGAAAAGAGCGAGTCCGAACAGACCCATGACGATGGAGGGTACCGAGGCCAGCGAATCGGCCGCGAAACGGATGGATCTAACGAGCCGCCCCTGGACGGCGTACTCGGCCAGGTAGACCGCCGCAAGTATGGCGACCGGGGTCACGATGAGCATTGCCAGTGTCGTGACGTAGATCGACGACACGATGGTCGGCCAGATCCCGCCTTTGAAGTCGACCCCCTGCGGCCAAGTGAAGATGAACCGCAGCGAGATGGCGCTGATCCCGTTGACGAACACGTAGGCGATGAGCGCGAACAGGATGAGCACCGTGAAGCCCGCCGCGACCCACAGCACTCCCAGAGCGATGTTGTTTGCGAGTCGCTTATCCACTAAAACTCCTGCCCGAACCGCGAGAGGAACCGCACGGCAGCCACGAGCAGCATGGAAACGATGAAGAGGATGATCGCCATACCGAACAGAGCCGTGCGGTGCAAGCCCACCGCGTACGGCATGTCGAGCACGATCGCGGTCGTCAATGTGGAAAGCGGCGCGAAGATGCTCTTGGGAAACACCGGTGCGTTCGCGACGACCATGAGCACGGCCATCGTCTCTCCGATGGCTCGGCCCATACCCAGGATGATGGCATCGATGATGCCGATCTTTGCGGCTGGCAGGAGCACTTTGTAGATCGTCTGCCAGGTGGTCGCGCCCATCGCGTACGAGGCCTCACGAATACCGTCAGGGATGGACTCGATTGCGTCCTGGGAGAGTGTGGCTATGGTCGGGACGATCATGATGGCGAGGATGAACCAGGCCGTAAGCGCGCCGAACCCGAGTCCTCCGCTCCATTCGGCCACGATCGGACGCAGGATGATGAGTCCAAAGAAGCCGTAGATCACCGAGGGGATGCCCGCGAGGAGCTCGACCGCCGGGCGGACTATGCGTCGCACGGACGGCGACGCGATCTCCGCAAGAAACACCGCCGTCGCAACGGCGAGAGGTGTACCCAAGGCGAGAGCGCCGGCCATGACCAGGATGGTGCCCCATATCATCGGAAGGATGCCGAACTGTCCCGTGCTCGGCGACCAGACGCGCCCGGTCAGGAACTTGACGAAGCCGATCTCGGTGAAGGCCGGCCATCCCCGCACGCCGACGAAGACGAATATGAGCAACACGCCGATCACCGCGACGAAGGCGCACAGAAGGAACAGGTTTCTGAGGGTGAGCTCCCTCAGGCGCGTCGCGCGCGACACGAGCTGCAGCTCGCCAGACGTTTGCAGCTCGTCGTTACGCTCGGACACCTACTGACTCCCTCCTGAGACGGGCAGGAAGCCGGCGTCCTGGACGACCGACTCCTGCACAGCATCGGACAGGACGAAGTCGATGTAGCCCTTGGCGGGCTCCTTGGGCTCACCCTTTGTGAAGAAGTGCAACGTGCGCCGGATCTTGTACTCCCCTGAGAACACCGTCTTCTTCGATGGCGCAACCCCGTCGACAGCGATCGCTTTCACGCTCGAGTCCACGAACCCGAACGAGATGTAGCCCATCGACCCGGGTGCATCCGCCACGACGAAACGTACCTGCCCCGTCCCGGGAAGAACGGCTGCCGCCGGGTCGAAGGGCTCCTTGTCCATGACGATCGTGGAAAAGGCCTCGCGCGTGCCCGATGCTTGGTCGCGGTTGACAAGTTGGACGGACATATCGTTGCCGCCGAGTTCGCTCCAGTTCGTGATCTTGCCCTGAAAGATCGCCTTGACCTGCTGCCTCGTGAGCGAGCTCACCGGATTCGAAGGGTTCACGATGACCGCGATGGCGTCGTAGGCGATCGGGGTGTCGACGAGTCCCAAGTTCTCCTCCTCGGGTTTGAGGTCCCGTGAGGACGTGCCAATGTCAGAGGAGCCCCTCGAGACACTCTCGATGCCTGCGGAGGACCCGACGCCCGAGACCAGCACCCGGATATCCGGGTGAAGCTCGTGGTACATCTCGGCGGAGACTTCGGCGATCGGCAGGATCGTGGTCGACCCGGTGACGACAACCTGGTCGGAACCTCCCGCCGAGGCGTGGCAGGCAGACAGAAGGACTGCCGCCGCAAGAAGCACGACGGAGAGGAAGAGCCGCCGCATCATGCCTCGCGCTCTACCATGACCGCGAGTGCAGCGTGGCGACCGGTCTGTCCTTCGGCTCGATACGAGTAGAACCGGTCTGTCTGCTCCGCAGTGCACGCCTCCATGCTGCACTGTGCGCTCATCGGCACTCCAGCTTCTAACAGAGTCTCAGACACCGCGGCGCCGAGGTCGAGCACACCCGAGCCGGCCCGCGACAATGTAGCAAATCTCCCATCGAACTGCGACAGGACGTCCGGTCCCACTTCGTAGTCCTCTGCGCAGATGTGCGGCCCGATGTAGGCAAGTACGTTGCAGGGGTCGCAGCCTGCGGTTTGTGCAAGCGCCCTCACACCGACGAGCGCAATCCGATCTCGTACCCCCCGCCACCCCGCATGCAGTACCGCGATCGCTGAGGAAGAAGGCAGCACCGCCACGAGCACGATGGGCACGCAGTCTGCAAACAGAAGCATGAGGGGCAGATCGCGCTCGCGCGTCACGAGCCCGTCCGCCGCCTCGACCGGCGCTCTCCCGCCTTGCGCCCAGGCGCCGCGACCCGCTTCGGCATCTTCGAGCAAGCACACGTGCGTTCCGTGCACCTGCTCCGCCGTGACGAGCCTGTCGCGGAGCGCCCCGATCCCAACCGCTGTCATGAAGCGCGCACGATTCTCGTCGACTGTCTGCGGCCGATCGCCTACGTGGGCGCCAAGGTCAAGTGACGCGAATGGCCCGGTGCTGAGCCCGCCCGTGCGTTCCGAGAAGGCCACTACGATGTCGGCACGCGAGCGAAGCGCCTCGTCCATCCAATACGTGCAACCCTCTCGGCTCACCCGGGTCAATCGAGGCTCGTGCACGAACGCTCCCTGCCTCGTTTCGGAACGCGGACGCACAATCGAAGTATCGCACGCGATGGCGCCTGCCAAACACCTCCAGACGAATCGGATCCGGTGCCGACGAGGTCACTGCCGTCGCCGACACCGGATCCGATTCGTGGACGAACGCCAGTGAGCGTCCGTGGTCAACAGACCAGCTAGAACGTTCGCTTCTTGAGGAACGCCGGGATGTCGAGGTCTTCGTCGGTCAACGGCTCGAAGGTCGGGGCTCCCAAGCCCTCCTCTTCAGCAACCGCTGCGAATTCCATCGTCTCCTGGCGGCGCTTGCCGTCGAACCCGGTGGCGATCACCGTGACTCGGATCTGGTCGATCATCGCGTCGTCGATGACGGCCCCGAAGATGATGTTGGCCTCGGGGGAGGCAGCGGCGGCGACTACCTCGGCGGCCTCGTTCACTTCGAAGAGCCCGAGGTCCGACCCGCCGGATATCGACAGGAGCACACCTTGAGCGCCCTCGATGCTGGACTCGAGGAGCGGACTGGAGATAGCGGCCTTGGCTGCGTCATGCGCCCGGTTGTCACCAGCGGCCAAACCGATGCCCATGAGGGCGGAGCCGGCGTCTTGCATGATCGTCCGGACATCCGCGAAGTCCAGGTTTATGAGGCCTGGCACGGTGATGAGGTCCGTGATGCCTTGAGTACCCTGCCGAAGGACGTCGTCAGCGATCCTGAACGCATCGAGGATCGACGTCTTCTTCTCCGCCACCTGCAACAAGCGGTCGTTCGGAATGATGATGAGCGTGTCGACGACGTCGCGGAGCTTCTTGATGCCTTCTTCGGCCTGGAGCGCGCGCTTGCGGCCTTCGAATGCGAACGGACGGGTCACGCAACCAACCGTCAGTGCGCCGATCTCTTCTTTCGCGATCTGCGCGATCACCGGAGCGGCCCCCGAACCTGTGCCGCCGCCCTCACCTGCGGTCACGAAGACCATATCGGCGCCCTGGAGCGCCTCCTTGATCTCAGAGCGGCTCTCCTCGGCGGCCTGAAGACCCACATCCGGATCGCCGCCGGCGCCAAGGCCCTTCGTCAGATTGACGCCCACATGGACCTTGTAGTCAGCATCAGACATCAGAAGCGCTTGCGCGTCCGTATTCATTGCGATGAACTCGACACCCTTGACGCCCGCTTCTACCATGCGGTTGACCGCGTTCGTGCCACCTCCACCGACCCCGATGACCTTGATCACAGCGAGGTAGTTCGCACCTGTTTCCAGCATCTTGGCCTCCCCAACGGAGCTAAGCCCTCAAGAACCCTTGACCTAAAGTTTACACTTATGCTTCAGTCAGAACGCTCAATCTTCGCATAAACGTTAGACCAAGTGCAAGGAGTTTGCAACAGGTGAGCAAAGTAGCCCCCGCCGGGGTCCCCTACTCTCGCTCTGGACGGTGGGTCACTGACCGTCCTCGAGGCCCCGCCACGTGGGCCTGTCCACGGTGCGAACGTTGATGTAGACGACCTTGCCGGCTTGTTCCTTCAGTATCTGCGCGGCAACCTGAAGCTTGCGCCCGATGTCATCTGAGGGCCCCACAAACACTTCGACATCGTTCTTCGTTACGAGGGCCGTCTTGTCGATCGACGGTGCGGAGACCGCGGCGGTGGCTGATGACATGGTGCTGTCGAGCTGAGTAATCACCTCGAGGGCGTTGATCAGGGTCTCCGACTTTGTCTTCCTGCCCGCCACCGGATCCAGGCCAGCCACATCGCGAACGACGATGAGCGCTGACGTGGCGCCCGCGGATTGCGGCGCCAACCACACGCCGGTCTTGTCGACGAGCCATCGCGCCTTCCCGCTCGTGTTGACGAGCGCCAACGGGCTTCGTTCGGTCACACGGATCCGAACCCCGTCCGGGAAGTCGCGCGTCACTTCTGCCGCAGATATCCAGGGACTCTTTGTGAGCCGCGCTTCGATCTCCGCTGCCGGCAGCCTGAGCAGCGTGGCGTCAGGCGGCACCTCTGCCAGTGAACGGACCTGCGCGGCCGTAAGGCGCTGGACGCCGATGACATCGATCTTCTTGACCGTGAACGCGGGCGACCGGTAGAGCCAGACACCGCCTGCGATGACGGCGACACCAGCGACCACCGCCAACAGGATGCGCAATCGGACGCCTCTTCGCTGGTGGCGCAGCCTGATCGACCGCTCCTCCGCCTTCGAACCCGCGACGCGATGTCCAGCGCTCTTCGGATCCCCCGAGACGGACTTGCGTGCTGAGGCGGGCGTGCGGTTCCCCTTGCCCACGATGGAGTCCTCGAGCGACGAGTAGCGGGCGCGAGTCGTGTCGCCCGGCTCGATAACGACCCGCTTACGACTCCTCGAAGACTCCGAGGAAGGAGATCTCGGGTTTGAGTTCGATGCCATACCGGTCCCTCACGGTGTTCATGATCAGCCGAACGAGCGCCACCACGTCCGCTGCACGGGCATCACGCTCGTTCACGATGAAGTTCGCGTGTACATCCGAAACGACCGCGCCGCCGATGCGCGTCCCCTTCAAGCCAGCTGCCTCGATGAGTCTGCCCGCCGAGTCGCCGGCCGGATTCACGAAGACACTCCCGGCGCACGCGGCACCCACCGGCTGTGTGCGCTTCCTTCTACGCAGGCTCGCGTCCATGGCGAAGCGGATGGTGTCCCTGTCCGCCTCGGCGACCTTTAGGACCGCCTCGACGATGATACCGCGGTGGAACAGGTTCGAGCGTCTGTAGCCCCAGTCCACCTCGGAACCACGCAGAGCCGTAAGTCCGGTGCCGGGATCAAAGAGGGTGACCGACTCGACGATCGTCCCGATCCAACGCTCGCGATCTCCAGCGTTCATCGCCAGCGCTCCGGCGAGCGTACCAGGTATACCTACAGCGAACTCCAGGCCGGAGAGCCCCTTCGCGTACGCGTCCTGCACGAGCTGAGCGAGGAGTGAACCTCCGCCAGCCTCCAAATGTGCGCCGTCGACCCTGTGTCTGCGAAAATCCTGGCCCAGGACGATGACCGCGCCCGGCCATCCGGCATCGCTCACAAGCACGTTGCTGCCTCGGCCCAGAGCCACCCACTCGAGCCCGGTCATCTCCAGAACGTGAAGGGCCCCCGAGAGATCCGATAGGCTATCGCATCGAATGAAGTAGCGCGCCTCGCCGCCGATGCGGAACGTCGTGTGACGCGCCATCGGCTCGCGCGCGCGCACCTCCCCAGAAACCACGCGGCACAAGGCCTCATAGACGCGGTCGCCCATCTCAGCAGCGCGCTTCGGACGCCGCCGTGATGCCACGGACGATTTCCGGACCGAGGGTGGTTACGTCGCCGGCGCCGATCGTCAGCACCAGATCGCCAGCCCCGACGTTTGACACCAGGTAGCGCACGACATCCGCTCTGTGCGGCAGCCACGCGAGCGCGGCACGAGGGTGTTGCCGCAACACCGTGTCAAGGATGGTCCGGCCCGACACACCGGGGATCGGTGTCTCCCCGGCACTATAGACGTCGAGCAGCACCACCCGGTCCGCCTCCCCGAATGCCGATGCGAATTCGTCGGCGAGCGCGGCGGTTCGGGTGAACCGGTGAGGCTGGAAGACGGCCCACACGCGACGGAAGCCAAGGTCCCGCGCGGCGTGAAGCGTCGCAGCAACCTCCGTCGGATGATGCGCGTAGTCGTCGATCACGGTGACGTCGGCCACCTCTCCCACGCGCTCGAACCGGCGCTTCACCCCACCGAACGCGGACAGCGCCTTCGCGGCTGCATCGGGGTCCAGGTGCAGCGCGTGCGCTACTGCGAGAGCCCCGGCCGCGTTGGCCACATTGTGCGATCCGGGGATCGAGGTCGATATCTCGACCTCCAGTTCAGGTAGAGATATTCGGCTTCTATAGCCAAGCCCGCAGCGCCGCGCTGTAGTGATCCGGACGTCTGCCTCGGCGTGATAACCGTAGGTCAAGACCGAACACGGTGCATCACCAGCCAGTTCGGCCAGGCGCTCGTCGTCCCTGCAGACGACGAGCGTGCCGTCGTGCTTCACCTTCCCCATGAAGGCCACGAATGTCTCCTCGACCTTGGCAAGCGTGCCGTAGTGGTCGAGGTGGTCGGCCTCGATGTTCGTGATGAGCAGGACATCGGGATCCAGGTGCATGAACGATCCGTCGGACTCGTCGGCTTCAACGACATAGTGGTCTCCGGAGCCCGCCACCGCGTTCGTGCCGAACGCGCAGACTTCGCCACCGATGAGGAAGGTCGGCTCGAGCCCCATGCCTGACAGCGTTGTCGCGATCATCGAACTCGTGGTGGTCTTGCCGTGCGTGCCGGCGACAGCGACCGTCTTCCTGTCCTCGGCGAGATGCGCGAGCATCTGCGCCCGCTGCCAGATCGGCAGTCCCCGTCGGTGCGCCTCAGTCAACTCGGGATTGCTTTCAGGGATAGCGGAGGATACGACCACGACCTCGGGCGTGCCCAGGTTCGCTGCGTCATGCCCGATTGCGACGTCGATCCCTGCGCGCACGAGCGCGTGGGTATAGCGCGATTCGCGGAGGTCAGAGCCGGTAACCCGAACGCCACGAGCCTTGAGCACAAGCGCGATGCCGCTCATGCCGGCCCCGCCTATCCCTATGAAGTGGGCGTACGTGGACTCGGACACGGATCTCCATGCGATCAGCCGGACGAAGACGCGCCCGTCACGGCCTCACGGGCGAGTTCAGCGACGCGAAGCGCAGCGTCAGGCCGTCCAAGGCGCTTGGACGCGGCAGCCATCGTAGCACGCGCCTCGGCGTCCGAGAGGAGGCGAAGCAGCGTGTCACCGAAACGTGGAGTGTCGAGATCCGCGTCCGATATCACCTCGGCCGCACCCGCCGCGAGAAGGGAGGCGGCATTACGGGTCTGATGGTCGTCCGTAGCGTAGGGGTATGGGACGAGGACAGCGGGGCGCCCGAGGACCGTGATCTCGGCGAGCGAGGTGGCTCCCGCACGCGAGAGCACAACGTCTGCTGCCGCAAGACCCGAGCCCATGTCGTCCACATAGTCGAGCACCTGCCAACGGCCGCCCCCGTCCCCGCCGGCCTGTGCGAGCGCGACCCGCACCGAGTCGGCCTCGGCGCGACCTGCGACCTGTACGACGCGCACGGCCGGCAAGCTTAGCAGCCGCTCGCGCATCGTCAGGAGCGCCGTGTTGATGTGGCGCGCTCCGCGACTGCCGCCGAATGCGAGCAGGAGTAGAGCATCGAGCGGTACGCCGAACAGCTCCCTCCCCCGCTCCCTACTCGCGTCCACGACGCCGGGACGGACCGGGTTGCCCGTGACAACGCAGCGTTCCGGGTGCTTCAGCGCTGAGGACGCCTCGGGATACGTGAGCGCCACCCGCGTCGCCCAGCGCGAGAGCACGCGGTTGGCAAGTCCGGGGACGGAGTTCTGCTCGTGGAGCACGAGGGGAACGCCTCGGACGCGGGCTGCGAGTCCCACGGGGATGGAAACGTATCCACCGAACCCGATAGCGACGTCAGGGTGATAACGGCGTAGCAGTCCGACCGCTCGCACGGTCGATACCGCGATCTGCACGCTCGATGTGACGAGCGTCCACGGGCGAGCGCGATCGAATCCACTCGCGGGCAGCGCTGAGAACGGCACACCGGCTCCTGGCACGAGACGAGCCTCAGGGCCGTCAGGAGTCCCCACGAGCAGGACTTCGTCACGCCCGTCGGCGGTCAGCTCCTCGGCCACCGCCAGTGCCGGATAAATGTGCCCGGCTGTCCCGCCGCCGCTCAAGAGAAACCGCACCCATCGACTCCTCGTCTGAAGGGATCTGGCGCGTTCCGGCCTTCTTTGCCGCCCCGTATCGCGACACCGAGAGGATGAGGCCGACGCACAGCATTGTGAAGAACATCGACGACCCGCCGAAGCTGACGAACGGCAGCGGCTTTCCCGTCACGGGCATGAGGCTTGTGACGGCCATCATGTTCATGACGGCCTGCGCCGCGATCATGCCCGTCAGGCCTCCGGCCAGAAGTCGCCCGAACGTGTCGCGCGCACCCAGAGCGATCCTGAAGCCCGCGTAGGCGAACAGCGCGAATCCGGCGACGATCGCGAGCGTGCCGATCAGACCTACCTCTTCGCCGATGATCGCCAGAATGAAGTCGGTGTGCGCTTCGGGCAGGTAGAAGAACTTCTGCCGCGATAGCCCTAGACCGATCCCATCGATTCCGCCGGTCCCAAAGGCCAGCAGGGCCTGCACGGTCTGATAGCCCTTTCCTTGCGCGTCTTTCCATGGATCCAGGAATGCCACGAGACGCGCAAGCCGATACGGCTCGTTCCATATCGCGAGCGCGCCGAGCAGCCCGGTCGCCAGGGCAGCGAATCCGATCCAGCGCAGGTGGATCCCTGCGAGGAAGAGCACGACGACCACGGAGACCACGATCGCAAGCGTCGTTCCTAGATCGCGTTGCAGCAGCACGAGACTGGCAGCGATACCCACGAACAGCGCGATCCTAGCGAGAAGCCGCGTCTCGCCTATCTTCCCGCGCCTGAACTCGGTGGCCAGGGCAGCGGTCAGGAGAACGCAGACCACCTTCATGTACTCGGAAGGCTGAAGCGTGCCGACTGACCCGAGGGGTATCCAACGCCGTGCGCCCCCTCGGACGACGCCGAGCGCGAACACAGCCAACAGCAGTAGGAAGGCGGTCACCCACGCTGGGATCGCGAGCTTGCGGAGCAGCCGGTAGTCGAAGCGCGACGCCAGGAACAGCACGAGGATGCCCGCCAGGACCCAGACCACTTGTCGCTTGAGGTGGTACGCGCTGTCACCAAGGCGCACGAAGTCGGCAACAGAAGACGCCGAGTAGACCATCACGAGCCCCATGAGCATGAGGAAGGCGGTCGCACCAAGGAGGAGGTACCGACCCACCGGACCGCCGGCATAGGAAGTCTCGCGTCTCACGCGGGTGCCGTTCGGGTGCCGACGTCCGGGTCTTCTGCACGCCGGGCACGCTCTTCGACGAGTTGCTTGAATACGCGTCCGCGTTCCTCGTAGCCCGAGAATTCGTCGAATGACGCGCATGCTGGAGACAGGAGCACTGCGTCTGCAGTCACGGCCATGCTGGCGGCCACGTCGAGTGCATCAGCCATTGTCGCCACCGCCGGGTGAGGAATCGCCGACGTCGTGAATGCTCGATCGAGTTCACCCGCGGCCTCTCCGAACAGGACGGCTGCCTTCGCGCGCGTGGAGACGGCCCCGGCCAGGTCCGTGAAGTCGTTCCCCTTGTTGCGGCCGCCTAGAAGAACGATCAAAGGGCGGTCCGCGAACGCGGTGAGTGCCTTGAGTACCGCATCGGGGTTGGTGGCCTTGGAATCGTTGAAGTACTCGACCCCCCCAACATCGCCGGCAGGCTCGAGTCGGTGCTCGATAGGTGCGAACGTGCGCAGGCCGACCCGGATGGCGTCCGGGTGGGCCCCGAAAGCGTGTGCGACGGCTGCCGCAGCCAGGGCGTTCGAGATGTTGTGTTCGCCGCGGATCTGGAGTTCGTCGGCGCCGATCAGCTCGATGATCCCATGGGGAGTGTCGAGAGCGAGGCTTCCGTCGACGATTCCCGCGCCCCCCACGGCCGGACAGCCGCGCGTCACCCGAAGCACTCGCACTCCCCTGCGTTCGATGATGTCCGCATACGGTGCGGAGCCCGCATCGTCCACGTCGACGACCGCTGCATCCGACGGGCCCTGGTTGGCGAAGATCCGGGCCTTGTCGGCCTCGTAGGCCTGCATACTGCCGTGCCAGTCGATGTGGTCCGGTGTCACGTTGAGCAGGACCGCGACCTTTGGGTGGAACTGCTCGGTGAAGGCGAGCTGAAACGAGGAGACCTCGGCCACGATGGCCGTGGACTCCGTAGCCTCTTCCACGACCTCGATGGCAGGCCTGCCGATGTTCCCGACCTTCTCGGCCGCTATCCCCGCATTCACGAGGAGATGGGACACGAGGCTCGTGACCGTCGTCTTGCCATTGGTCCCCGTTATGGCTATCCACGGCGAGCGAGAGACATCGAATGCAAGCTCAAGCTCGGAAACGACACGATCAGAGCGGTCGAGGGCCGAGCGCATGAGCGGTCGCGAAGGAGCCAGGCCGGGGCTCACGACCGCCAGATCGTACGTCCCTGCAACATCGCTCACGCCGAGCAGAACGTCCACTCGCTGCTGCCGCAGGGTCTCTGCGCGAGCGCGCAACTCGGGAGTGTCGCCCTCGTCCACAACCGTGACCGACGAGATCGACTGCGGCGCGATGCGCTGCCCGAGGTAGCGCGCTGCCGCCTCGCCCGAACGGCCGAGTCCGACGACGAGTATGTGTCCCGACAGCGGCACCCTATCCCCTGCGAACCGATTGAACGAAGTAGAGGGCAAAGCCAGCGCCTGCGAAGATGCCGGTGACGATCCAGAAGCGGACCATCACTTTCGTTTCCGACCAGCCTTTCATCTCAAAATGGTGGTGCAAGGGGGCCATCCGGAAGATCCGTTTCTTCGTCAGCTTGTACGAAGCGACTTGCAGGATCACCGAAAACGTCTCGGCAATGTAGATAGCCCCGATCAGCACGAACAGCAGCTCGGTCTTCGTCAGTATCGCGAGTGCGGCGATCGCGGCTCCGAGGCCAAGGGACCCGGTGTCGCCCATGAAGATGTCGGCGGGATAGCTGTTGTACCAAAGGAACCCGACGCACGCCCCCGCGATCGCAGCCGCGAAGAAGGCGACCTCGAGCCGGTCCTGGCGGAATGCGATGGCGGCATAGGCCAACGTCACGATCATGACGGTCCCCGCCGCGAGCCCGTCGAGACCATCGGTCAGATTCACCGCGTTCGACGTTCCGCCGATCACGATGAACACGAGTAGCAGATAGAGCCATGGCACGGCGATGGACATGCCGGCAATGATGAACGTCGACGTGAGCACGCCGAAGTCGATGTAGTAGGGCGTGAGCGGAACGCTCACGTCGGTCGAGATACCGATCCAATTGACAGCAAGGAGCCCGAATGCCAGCGATATCGCGACTTGCCAGAGTATCTTCGACCGCGGACTCAAGCCGAGTGACCGCTCGTGAGCGACCTTCGACCAGTCGTCCACGAAGCCCAGCAGGCCGCACGCAAGGAGCGCGAAGAGAGCCAGCGCGCTGCGCCTGCCGTAGGTGCCCATGCCCACGTACGTTGCCGCGACGACGAACAGGATCAGCACGCCACCCATCGTCGGGGTCCCCTGCTTCACAAGGTGTCCTTGGGGCCCATCGGCTCGCACCTGCTGACCGATATTGCGCACCCGAAGCAGACGGATCCAGAGCGGGAAGAGCACGGCGCACGCCACCATCGCGATCACCACGGCCAGGAAGACCTGGTACGTCGGGTACTGCGCGAGTCTAAACACGGGGGTTCACGATACCTTCCACGACCCGCTCAAGTCCCATGATCCGCGATGCCTTCACGAGCACGATGTCTTCGGGTTCCAGGAGGTCATCGAGAACCTCGCTCGCTTCTTCTACCGTCGCGCAGGTGCGGACGTCCTCGGCCGGCATTCCGCCCACACGAGCGCCTTCGCCGATGCGAGCCGCACGAGGTCCGACGGTCACGAGGACGTCGATGCCGCGTCGCCCGACCATCTCGCCCAGCTGGAAGTGCGCGAGCTCGGAGAGCGACCCGAGCTCGGCCATATCGCCGAGGACGGCGATCCGGCGAGTCGGCGCACGCATCTCGAGCAGGGTCTCGATCGCGGCACGCATAGAGACCGGATTGGCGTTGTACGCGTCGTTGATGACGGTGACGCCCGACGCCGTCTCGAAGACTTGCATGCGCATCGCCGAGAGGTGCACGTCCGCCATTCCCTCGGCGATGTCGTCGCAGTCGGCCCCGAGGTCGCGCGCTATGGCGGCTGCGGCAAGTGCGTTGTACACATTGTGACGGCCGGGAACCGACAGTCTCACTTCACAGCGTTCGTCACCGAAGAGGATCGCGAACGAGGCGTGGCTCTCGTCGTCGCACACGATGTCTTCGGCACGGACGTCGCACCATTCGCTGAGACCGTAGCGCCGCACGCGGGCGCGGGAGACCTTCTCGATCCGCTCCGAGTACGCATCGTCACCGTTCAAGAACGCCGCGCCGTCCGGCGGGAGGGCAGCAATGAGCTCACTCTTCGCGTCGGCCACGGTTTCTTCGGTGTCGAGGAGTTCGATGTGGCTTGTACCTACGTTCGTCACGAGTCCGATGGAGGGTTGCGCGACTGCCGCGAGTTCCGCGATCTGCCCGACGCCCCTCATGCCCATCTCCACGATGAGCGCCTCGGTCGCCGGGTCCGCCGAGAGGACCGTCAGGGGAACGCCGAGTTCGTTGTTCCGGTTGCCCTCGGTGGCCACGACGCGCCGGCTGCGTCCGAGGATGCTCCTCAGCATGTCCTTGGTCGTGGTCTTGCCGGTAGACCCCGTGATGCCGATGACAGGGCACGTGATCCGTGTCCGGTGCCACGCCGCGATATCCCGTAGCGCCTCGGTGGCGTCCTTCACACGAATGACGGCCACACCGTCAGCCTCCGGCTGTGCGAGCAACGTGCGCAACTCATCTGCATCCAGCGTAACGACCAGGACGTGGGCGCCGCCTAGAATGGCGTCATAGAGGTAGTCGTGGCCGTCAGTGTGCTCTCCCATGAGCGCGATGAACACAGCCCCTGGCGTCAACTCGCGAGTGTCTATGGTCAGCCCACTTGCGACAGTCTGCCGATTACCCGAGATGAGCCTCCCATGGGTGACTCTGACGAGCGTGCCGACCGTCGCCCTCAACATGCCCGCCGCGCCTCCTGAGCCGCTACCTCGCGGTCGTCGAAGTGTATGGTCCGCTCGGCGAAGATCTGATAATCCTCGTGGCCCTTGCCCGCGATGAGCACGGTGTCGCCTTCCTCGGCCTGGGACAGGGCCGCGGCGATCGCCGCGCGACGGTCTACCTCTACCTGCCAGCTCGCCCCCGAGTCCCGCAATCCGTCCTCGATCTGCAGGATGATGCCGACCGGGTCCTCCGAGCGCGGGTTGTCGGTGGTCACGACGACATGGTCCGCCAGAGTCCCGGCTGCGCGCCCCATGAGGGGGCGCTTCTCGGGGTCCCGATCTCCGCCACAGCCGAACACGACGATGACTCTTCCGCGGGTGACTCCCCTGACCGCGCTGATTGCCTTCTCGAGGCTGTCGGGCGTGTGCGCGTAGTCGACGATGACTGACGCCGGGAGTCCAACCTCGACGCGCTCTAGACGCCCTGGCACCTGTGGCGTTGCCTCCAGACCTCGCACGATGTCGTCCAGGGGCACGCCAAGCGCGATCGCGCATCCTGCGGCCACGAGCGCGTTGCTGACGTTGTATGCGCCAGCCAGGGGCAGTCGCACGCTTGCCTGCCCCGAGGGTGTGCACAGTATGAATGTCGTGCCACGCGCGTCGGCCTGCTCGTTCGTCGCGGTGATGTCGGCACGGATCGTTCGGCCGACAGTCAACTCGACATCCAAGTCAGCGGCCATCACCGCGCCGAGCGGGTCATCGATGTTCACCACGCGCGCCCGCACCCCGAACTCCTCGAACAGCCGACGCTTGACCGATGCGTATTCCTCGAGCGTGCGATGGTAATCCAGGTGGTCCTGGGTGAGATTCGTGAACGCAGCGACGGCGAAGACGATGCCGTCCACGCGGTGAAGGTCGATCGCGTGAGACGAGACCTCCATCGATACGGCGGTGACGCCGCTCTTGCGCATCTCCGAGAGCAGCGCCTGGAGATCCGCTGACTCAGGCGTCGTCCGGCCTGCTCTGCGCGTCTCGGAGCCGATCCGCATCTCCACCGTGCCGACCAGCCCCGTGACCCGACCAGAGGCCCGCAGAATGGAGTCGAGCAGGTAGACCGTGGTCGTCTTCCCATTCGTCCCGGTGATCCCCAAGACGTCGAGACTCCGGCTCGGTTCGCCGTAGAAGGCCGCCGACGCTATCGCCAGCGCCCGTCTCGTGTCCGCGACGACCACCTGCGGAACCTCGATCTCAAGCGGTCGCTCCACGACGAGCAAGCCGGCGCCACGGGCCACCGCGTCCTCAGCGAACGCGTGGCCGTCGTGAGCGAATCCGCGAATCGCGAAGAATGCGTTGCCCGATTGGACGGCGTCGGAGCGGTACGAAACGCCTGAGAGCGCGACATCGCGAGCTTCAGCAGGGATCGAGGCGCCCAGTGAGGCGAGCGCAGCCAGTGTTCTCTGTGAGTAGCTCATGCTCACGTCCGCGCTCTGCGTGTCCGGGGTCCCGAGCATCGTCCTAGTCCTTCTGCTCGGTCGCGGCAGGCGTTACCGATGCGTCACGCGACCGCCGGGTGGGGCTCGGGGGAATGCGCAGATGCGACACCGTGAACTGCGCCAGGCTGCTGAACACCGGCGCCGAGGTAACGCCACCGTAGATTGCGCCAGTGGGCTCATCGATGATCACCGAGATGAGCACTTGGGGGTCTTCTGCCGGGAGGAATCCGATGAATGAGGAGACGTACTTGCCGCCCGCGTAGCCTCGGCCGTCCTCGAGCGCCTTTTGTGCAGTGCCCGTCTTGCCCGCGACATTGTAGCCGGGCACCTTCGCCGCGCTTCCCGTTCCATCAGTGACGACGTCGCACAAGATCGCCGTAGTGGTACGGGCGCTCTTCGCCGAGATCGCGCGCTTCGTGGGCCAGGTCAGCTTCGCATCGGTTGACTGGGGCATCGAGAGCAGGAAGTGTGGAGCCGGCAGCAGCCCATGGTTCGCAATAGCCGAGATCGCTCGACCGAGCTGCAAGGGCGTCACCGACACACCCTGTCCGAACGGGATGTTCGCCATGGACAACGACGACCAGTTCTTGGGCGCTGGAAGCCAGCCTGTGACCTCGCCCGGGAAATCGATCCCAGTCTTTTCGGTGAGTCCGAACCTCTTGAAGTAGGAGTACAGTCCCTGCGCTTTGAGCGCCTGACCAAGCTTGACGGCGCCGACGTTGGAGGAGTGCGTGACGATCTCGGTCAGCGTCCACGTCACCGTACCTCGTGGATGAGCTTCACCAACGTGTTTGCCCGCCACCGTCAGTGACGGAGGCAGCTTCAACTTGGACTGAGGTCTGTAGACTCCCTTGTCGATGACGGACGCGGCGGTGAGGGATTTGATCGTCGAGCCGGGCTCGTAGGCATCACTCACGACCCGGTTTCGAACCGCGCCCGCACTTGCTTTCGCGTACGCATTCGGATTGAACGTCGGCATCGATGCCATCGCGTAGATCTCGCCCGTCCGCGGGTTCATGATCAGGACCGAGCCGCCACGCGCCTTGTGCTGCTTCACCGCTTTGGCCAGTTCGTCCTGGGCCCGGTCCTGGATGTCCTTGTCGATCGTGAGCACGATGTCTTTGCCGTTGAGCGGCTCCGTTGAGCGTGCCACGCCCCCGGGAATCGGCCTTCCGTAGGGATCCCGTTCTGCAAGCAGGACCCCCGCCTCGCCAGACAGGGTGCCATCGTATTGCTTCTCTATGCCTGCGAGACCTTCGTCGTCCACGCCCACGAAGCCGAGTACCTGGCAGGCCACGTCGCCTGAGGGATAGGTTCGCCGCGAGTCATCCAGGAATCCGATGCCGTCCAGCGCCAGGGCTTCCAGCTGACGCGCGCGCTCGAGCGGCACCTTGCGCGCGATGTAGGTGAAGTTGCTCTTCCGAGAGAGCCGTCTCTCGACATCGGCAGCGTCAAGTCCGAGGACCCCCGCGATGGTCTTCGCCGTCTGCGCCTTGTCCTTCACAGCCCCCGGCGTCCCATACACGGTCTTCGCTTCGACGCTCACCGCCAGAGGCTCGCCCTCGCGGTCGTATATCGTTCCCCGCCGAGCCGGGATCTCGACGTCTCTCAGCCGCTGGATCCGGGCCTTCTCGGCGTAGGCAGGCGCCGCCACGACCTGTAGTTGAACGAGGCGTCCTCCGACGATCAACAGCGCCAGCAGGACTCCGCCGAGGACCGTGACGAAACGCCGCGTGTCTGAACGCGGCCGGCGCCGGATCGCGGCCGGATGGCCTGCTCGTCTCCTGCTACCGCGAGGACGCGAGCCCGACATCGCCCAAAAGCAGGATCTGGGCCTCGCCCGCAGCTGCGTGTATCACGGAGGAAAGGAAGCTCTCCGCTGCCGCTCCGCGCGCCTTTGACGAGGTTGCGGCCCCTGGTTTGCCAGGTTCGGGCTTGGCAGGCGCGTCTTGTTTCGCGGCTCCGTCGATGGTCACGTACGAGACGCCGGCGGCCGGCGTCATTTTCATCTTCGAGGTGGCGACTGAGCGTATCCGCGACGGAGTGGCGAGCTGGCTCACCTTGATCTCGAGCGAGTCGCCGACGAAGCGCGCCTGTTTCAGTTCTTCCCGCAGCATCCCTGACTCGATCGAGACAGCCGCTGCACGGGAGGCCAGGGCGACACGCGCAATCCCGAGACCCGAAAAGAGGACCGAGACCGCGAGGAAGGTTCGAAAGACCCCGCGCCAACGTGCGGAGTGCGACTGCGACGCCGCTGTTGACGAGGTCGAACGGCCGCGGCCGCCGACTGGACGCCCATCGACCAGTGTGAGCCGGGGGCGCTCGCGTCGTGGCGTGTCATGTCGCAGTGCCGGCAGTCCCATGCCATTCCCCTCAGTCCATACACGCGGCCGGAGCCGCTCTAGGCTCGCTCCGCGATTCGCAGCTTCGCGCTGCGCGCCCGCGGGTTGTCCTCTACTTCATACCTCGAAGGCGCTATGGGCCTTCGCGTGACGATTCGGAGTACCGGCACGTGACCGCATGTACACACCGCCATCTCGGGCGGGCACGTGCACCCCTGCGAGAGCTCGCCGAACACCTGCTTGACGATGCGGTCCTCCAAGGAGTGGTACGAGATCACTGCGATGCGCCCATGAGGGCAGAGCCACTTCACAGCCGATCTGAGACCCGTCGCGAGCGCGAGCAGCTCGTGATTCACCTCAATGCGCAGCGCCTGGAAGGTCCGCTTCGCAGGATGCGGTCCCGTCCTCCGTGCAGAAGCCGGGATCGCTGCCTTGACGATCTCGACCAGCTGCCCCGTTGTCGTGATTGGGAGCGGGCCTCGCGCGGCTACGATGAATGCTGCGATGCGCGAGGCCCAGCGCTCTTCGCCGAACTCTCGTAATACTTGTGTGAGCTGCCCTTCCGAGTATGTGGCGACGATGTCCGCGGCAGTGGGGGTCTGCCGCGCCGGATCCATTCTCATGTCGAGTGGAGTATCGACCTGGTACGCGAACCCGCGCTCTGGGACGTCAAGTTGGGGGGACGAGACGCCCAGGTCAAACAAGAACGCGTCCGCGTACGGGATCCGGGCCTGGAGGAGAAGCTCGTCTAGATCGGCGAAGTTTCCCTTCAGCAGGATGGCTTGCTGGCCGAGGCGGAGTGTGGATCGTGCTGCGTCGAGTGCTGCGTCATCTTGGTCGATTCCCACGAGGATTCCCGTGGGACCGATGGAATCTTGTATCCGCGTCGCGTGTCCTGCCCCGCCTAAGGTGCAGTCAACCACGATCGAACCGGGGTGCAACGACAGTTGCTGTGTGACCTCGGCCAGCAAAACTGGGGTGTGCCGGTATTCCATTGTCAAGGCGTTACAGGAGACCCGCGTCGGCGAGCTCCTTGGCGAAGTCCTCGATGTGATCGGCGGTCTCGCCGCTGTAGTCGTCCCACATCTGCGCGTCCCAGACCTCGATGCGATCGCCGTTGCCGGTGATCGCGACGTCCTTGGTGAGATGCGCATACTCCCGGAGGTGCTGCGGGATGCCGATGCGTCCTGCCTTGTCCGTCTCAGTCTCAAACGCCCCCGAGGTGAAGAACCGGCGGACCTTTCGGTAGCTGGGATCGAAATCGTCGACGGACGTGAGGCGCTGGACGAAGTGCGCGTATTCCTCGGCCGGGTAGACGTACAGACAGCCCTCGAAGCCCTTCGCCACGACGAGCTTGCCGGTCATCTCCAGCCGGAACTTGACGGGAAGCGACACGCGTCCTTTGGCGTCCAGTGTGTGCTGGTAGTCGCCAAGAAACATGCGGGTCCTCCCCCCCTACTGTCCGTGACTCGGCCTGAGCGCCCTCTCACGCGTCGGCTTTGATTGCCACTACCCTATGACACTCAATCCCACTTTGCAACCCCTTCATGGGATTTCGTCCCACTCCGCAGCACTGCCGCGGACGGTCCATGCTCACGTCGACAGGTCGCGTGGAGCCGGCCGCCGCGATTCCGGGTGAACCGAGCTGGTGGACGACGCGTCATAGGAGTGTGTGAGCAGGCAGGACATGAGCCTTGAAAGCGGAATACTGAGGAGACCGGGTATGGCGGTGTTGCCGCTGGGCCACGCGAACGGCTAGAATCGAGCGGGCCTGATTCGTCACCACGGAGGTGAACGACCCGAATGACAGCCAATGTTGCATCCACTGTCTTCAACTTGCTGGTCCTCGCGTTCTTCGTAGTCGCGGTCATCGGCGTGGCGCTCGGCACGTACGCAGCCGTCTCGCTGAAGCGGCGAGATCCCGAGCGAGGCCGCTAGCCTCTCCTCACATTCCGCTCTTGGAGCGCCGGACGTCCTCACGCGCCTGCCGCGGGACGGCCGGCGTTTCTCGTGGGCGGACATCGGGTTGAAGGAGGAGACGATGGACACGGTACGAATCAGGCGCGTTGCCCCCGTGCTAGCGCTCGTGGCTGCGATCGTGCTGCTCGCGATCGTGGGCTACATGATGCTGTTCGGTTCGTTGTTCGGGTTGTTTGGTGCGCGCACGAGCACGTCCGGTAGTGGCGCGTCCCCGAGCACCGGCATCTCCGCTCAGCCGGGTCTCGCCACCGACCAGGTCACCACCCCGGAGGCCGCATCGACGTCGTCGAAGTCGCCCTCGGACTTCTCGAGCGCGCGGTCGAGCAGTGGCGAGCAGCTGGTCGTCAGAACCGCCAGCATGCGGCTTCGCGTCGACGACATCGACGCCACGCTCAGCAAGGTTCGCAACGCTGTGGCCGCCTTCAACGGTCAGATCGACGACCTTCAGGTTTCAAGTGAGACCGACATCCCCATCTACTATCCTGAGGCCCAGGCCACTGGCTCGAGCGACACGGTCCCGCTCAGCGCGTACGTGACCGTGCGCGTGCCGAGCGCGCGCCTCGCCGAGTTTTCCAGGCGTGTGGCCTCGTTCGGCAAGGTCCTGCGCGAATCTGCCAACCAGACCGATGTCACGCAGCAGCACATCGATCTGACGGCACGGCTGGCCAACCTTCGCGCCGAGGAAGTGCGGCTGCGCGGCTTCCTGAATGACGCGAAGAACGTGAAGGAGATGCTCGCTGTCGAGCAGGAGCTCTCGCGCGTTCGGGGCGAGATCGAATCGATGCAGAGCCAGCTTGACTACCTCGACAAGCAGATCTCATACGGGACGCTGACGATCGAGCTGCAGAAGCCAGCGCCTGTCGTCCGGCCGACCGGGACCGACTGGGGCTTCGCCCAGGCCATCACCAACGGCATCCGAGGCGCCGCCGGCGTCGTCCGTTCGGCGATCACAGTCCTCATCGCCCTATCGCCGGCCATCCTGCTCGTCGCGATCGTGTGGCTCGTGACACTCTGGTGGGTCCGTCGGCGGCATCGTGCGTCTGCCGCGGATGGCGCGCAGGATCTTGAGTCCACAGCTCCCGCCGATCCGGACGCCACGACGGGTGCTGCCGACGCCGACAGCAATGCAGCCATGCAGGACGCGGACTGACTGTGGTCGACCCGCTGTAATGGGACGATGAGCCGCAGGTGAGCACGCTTCATCCCGGGAATCCGGATGCCCTTGTGGCTGGCCGTCGTACTCCCCGTCGCCGCCTACGTCGTTCGTTCTCTGATGCGCGGCTTCGACTTCAGGCCAGACATGCCCATCGACGCGATCGTGCTCGCCCTGTACGTGTTCTGTGTTGGCCGCGGCCTACTTCTCACGCCGAGCGGCCGCGAGAGAGGCCGAACACGACGCGGACGCCGAAGAGCACGAGGAACACCACGAGTCCTGACAGGATCGGCACGACGACAAGGTCGTGAACGACGTCGAGCGAGGCGGTGCCAGGAGCACCACTGCCGCTCGCGACCGTCAGCCAGCCGCCGAGCGCCACTCCGAGGGCGACGCCCAGGCTCCAGGTGAACGACCAGAAGGCGGCCCGACCGACGCTGAACGTGCCGCGCGGGCGGCGCGACGGCATCGCCTAGCCCTTCTCCTTGTACGGCTTGCCGACTGCGGCCGGCGCGACGGCACGGCCCATGGCACCAGCGAGCACGATGACCGTGAGCACGTACGGGAGCATCAAGAAGAACTGCGATGGGATCTTGATGACGTCGCTGAACAGCTGCAGCCTCAGTTGGAGCGCATCGGCAAAGCCGAACAGAAGCGAGGCCAGGTAGGCACCGCCAGGCACCCAACGGCCGAAGATGTTCGCCGCCAACGCGATAAAGCCTCGCCCGTTCGTCATGTTCTCGGTGAAGCTCCCGACCTGCTCCAGCGTCAGGTTCGCGCCCGCGAGACCCGCCATCGCTCCCGAGATCAGGACAGCCACCCAGCGGCCACGAAGCACGCTCACGCCGACCGTGTCGGCTGCCCTTGGGTGCTCGCCGAGGGCACGAAGGCGCAGACCCCAACGGGTGCGATACATCGCCCACGTCAGGAAGATCGCGGCTCCCATGCCGACATATACGAGGGGCGTGAAGCTGAGGAAGACCGTGTCTATCCACTTCCAGATGGTGGCGAGCACACCCGTACCGCCAGTGGGGAAGTCGAACACCGGGGGAATCGTACGCACCGAATCCGTGGTCCCCGGATGCCCGTAGAGCACCTCCATGAGGAAGCCGGTCACGCCCACGGCGAGGATGTTGATCGCCGTTCCCGAGACCACCTGATCCGAGCGGAGGTTGACCGATGCCCACGCGTGGAGCGCAGCGAATATCATCGCTGCGATGACGGCTGCCGGTACTCCGAGCCACGCATTGTTGAAGGCCAGCGCGACGACCACGCCCGCGAACGCCGCGATAAGCATGAGGCCCTCGAGGGCGATGTTCACGACACCGGACCGTTCGCAGATCGCGGCGCCCGCAGCTGTGATGGCGATCGGCGTGGCCAGCCGCACGGCAGACGCGAAGAGTTCGGGGGTGAAGATGCTAGCCAGCAACCTGAGCCACCCCCTTTCGCCTCCGGAAGCGATGCACCACCCAGGTGACGATAGTCTCCGCGGCCACGAGGAAGATGATGATTCCCTGAAGGATGTAGATGATCTTCTGGGATACGTTCGCCTCAAGCTGCATCGTGCTCGCACCTGCGGATAGCGCGCCGAACAGCAGCGCCGCGGGTATGACGGCGATAGGGTTGTTCTTCGCGAGGAGCGCAACGGCGATCCCCGTGAAACCGAGTCCCGAAGAGAACTGGTCGAAGAGCCGATAGTACACACCCATCACGGTAGTGCACCCCGCGAGGCCGGCGAGTGCCCCTGAGAAGCAGAGCGATTTGATCGTCGTAGAGGAAACGGAGATCCCCGCACCCTGGGCCGCCGGCTGGTTGAATCCTACGGCGCGCGCCTCATAGCCCACCGTCGTGTACTTGAGGATCAGCCAGACGATGATCGCGAATGCAACCGCGACAAGAATGCCCGCGTGCGCCCTCATGGGCTGAAGGAATGGGAACACCACGTTGAGCTTTGGCAGCTGAGACGTGACCGGCAACTCGACCGTCTGAGGTGTGGTGCCCGGAGCTCTGAGCACTCCGTTCACGAGCCACGACACGATGTAGCGCCCGATGTAGGTGAACATCATGGTGGTGATGACCTCGTGCGCTCCAACACGCGCCTTCAGGACAGCGGGGATGAACGCCCACGCCGCTCCGAGCAGAGCGCCGCCGAGCAGAATGATGGGAAGGGACACCGCCATTGGGTACCCGGCAAGCGCCACGCCGAGGTAGGCAGCAGCGAGACCGCCCATGAACAGCTGCCCTTCGGCTCCGATATTGAAGAGACCCGCGCGAAAACCGTAGGCAACCGCCAGACCCGTGAAGATCAACGGAGTGGCGTTGACCAACGTCTCGCCTATCTGGCGTTGGTTCCCAAAGGCCCCCCGAAACATGGCGGAGAAGGCAAGTACCGGATCGTACCCCGCGAGTCGGATGATGAGCGAACCGATAAGCACCGCGATCACTACCGAGACAAACGGGGTCACGACACGGATCAGCCGATTGAGCCTCTGCTGCTCGAGAGCGTACTGTCTCTCCGCGGCGTCGGCCTCGGAGAGCGCGGCCTCTCGCTCCGGTGGTTCTGTCACGCGCGAACGCTCGTCGTCAGACACTCTCTCCCCTTGGAAGGTCGGAAACGCCGGACACGGGGTTCTCGTCTTTGCGGCGTCCCCCTGTCATGAAGAACCCGAGCTCTTCTTCTGATACGGCGCCGCCCTCGAACTCGGCCGCAACGCGACCCTCGTACACTACGAGGATGTGATCGGAAAGGGACATGATCTCTTCGAGTTCCATGCTCACCAGCAGAACGGCCTTACCTTCGTCGCGCTCGGCGAGGATGCGCCGGTGCACGAACTCGATGGCGCCGACGTCGAGGCCACGCGTTGGTTGGGCAGCCACGAGCAGGTCGGGATCGCGGCCGAGCTCACGCGCTACCACGAGCTTCTGCTGGTTCCCGCCAGAGAGGTTGGCCGCCTCGATGTGCTCGTCCGGCGTGCGCACGTCGTAGTCGGCGATGCGCTTCCTCGCCCTTTCGTCCATCGCTCGCCTGTCGAGGATGCCCCACTTGGCCAGCGGTGGGTGCCGATGGTCACCCAAGGTCACGTTCTCGACCAGATCGAACTCAAGGATCAGCCCCCGGCGCTGTCTGTCCTCCGGAATGTGCGACACGCCGGCGGCGATCGAGGAAGCCGCGTTCGCATTCGTGATGTCCTTGCCGCGCAACAGGATCTGCCCGCCGAACGGGCGGCGAAGTCCGACGATGGCCTCGACCAGCTCTCTCTGCCCGTTGCCATCGACGCCGGCGATGCCAACGATCTCGCCCTTTCGCACGGTAAGGGACAGACCCTTCACGGCCTCGAGCTTGCGATCGTCGTGAACCCTCAGGTCCTTCACCTCAAGCACGACCTCGCCCGGCGTCGAAGGCTTCTTATCCACGCGCAGGACAACGTCGCGCCCGACCATCATTCGGGCCAGACTCGCCTCGGTAGCCTCGCTCGGCGTGGTCTCCCCCACCACTCGACCGGAGCGCATGACGATGATCCTGTCGGCGAACGCCAGTACCTCTTCGAGCTTGTGCGTGATGATGACCACCGACAGACCTTCGGTCACAAGCTGGCGCACGATCCCGAAGAGTTCGTCCACTTCCTGAGGAGTGAGGACCGCTGTCGGCTCGTCGAGGATGAGGATGCGGGCCTCGCGGTAGAGGGCTTTGAGTATCTCCACCCGCTGCTGCATGCCGACCGACAGGTCCATCACGCGCGAGTCGGGGTCGACCTTCAGACCGTAGCGCTCAGAGATCGCGACGACGCGCTCCCGGGCCGCGCTCGCATCGATAATGCCGCCGAACCGCGTGGGCTCCAGTCCAAGCACGATGTTCTCGGTAACGGTCTGTACCTCCACGAGCATGAAGTGCTGGTGGACCATCCCGATGCCGAAGTCGATGGCGTGCCGAGGATTCCTGATGCTCGACGACCTTGCCGTCCACGACGATATCGCCGGCATCCGCGCTGAGCAGGCCGTACGCGACGTTCATGAGCGTGGACTTGCCGGCCCCGTTCTCGCCGAGGAGAGCGACCACCTCCCCGCTGTGCACGGCAACCGACACGTCGTCGTTTGCGAGCACACCCGGAAAACGTTTCGTGACGTGGCGGAGCTCCAACGTGGCAGCCCCGCTCGTTCGCTCAGATTCTATCCGCGCACCAGATACAGATGGGTCCGGTGACATCGGCCGCTCCCATCGAAAGCGTACGTGTTCCCCGTCGGGCGCTCGGCCCGACGGGGAACACTGAAGTCCGAGTGACTACGAGGAAGGAACCGTGATAGCACCGCTGATGATGTCTTGCTCGGCCTTTGCGACAGCGTCCTTGACCGCCTGGGGCATCTTGGCTTCCCAGTCGTGGTAGGGAGCCAGAGCAACGCCCTTGTCGGACAGACCGAAGACGCTGTTCTTGCCGCCCGTCAACTTACCGTCGACGGCGGCCTTCACGGTCACGTACACAGCCTCGTCGACCCGCTTCACGGCCGACGTGATGATCGTGTCTCCGGGGTTCGTCAGCGTAAGGAACTGGTCGGCATCGACACCGATGAAGAGCGCCTTCTTCTCCTGGCACGCCGCGAAGGAACCAACGCCGGTGGACCCGGCCGCTGCGAAGATGATGTCGGCACCGTCACCGATGAGCGACAGGGCTGCTTCCTTGCCCTTTTGCTGATCGGTGAACGTGCCCGTGTAGATGCTCTTCACCTCGATCGCCGGGTCGACGCTCTTGGCTCCGGCCTCGAAGCCGACCTTGAAACGCACGACCGCGGGCACGACATCCATGCCGCCGACGAAACCGACGATCTTCTTGTCGTTGATGCGTGAATCGACGTCCGTCATCGTCGTCAGTTTTCCGGCCACGACCCCAGCCAGGTAGGCCGCCTCCTGCTCCTTGAAGTTCAGCCCGACGACGTTCGGGATTGTCGGGTCAAAGAACAAATCGATGCCGCCGAACTCAATGTCCGGGTAGGCGGTCGAGATCTTCGACAGTACATCCTGCATGAGGAAACCGACGGCGAAAATGGGGTTGTACCCCGCGCTTGCCAGCTGGGTGAGGTTGGGTTCGTACTGCGCGGCTTCGCTCGACTCGAGGACCTTGACGGTCACCCCAAAGTCCTTCTCGGCGCGCTTGAGACCCTCGTACGACAAGTCGTTGAATGACTTGTCTCCCAAGCCTCCGATGTCGGTCACCATTGCGGCCTTGATGGTCGACGTCGGCGTCGTGGTCGGCGACTTCTTCGCACACCCGACCGCGACCGTGCCGAGCAGCGCGACCGCAAGCAGCACCGCCGCTATCTTACCGAACCGTGAGCCCACAACGATCCCCTCCTTCACAGGATGCGGAAGAACCAAGCACTCCATATGCATATTGTCACACCCGGCGGGTGGCTGCCACCCTCGAAGCGGTGCCCGAGAATCCCCCGTTTGCCGCGCTGCAGGCGAGCTCTGACACTTCCCTGCTGGGCTCATCGCATGCGCGCCCGAGGATGCGTCGAGAGGTACTCCTCTCGGACGTGTCGCCGGTCCACGTGCGTGTAGATCTGCGTGGTCGCCAGGTCGGAATGTCCCAGCATCTCCTGCAACGCGCGCAGGTCCGCTCCCCCCTCGAGCATGTGGGTGGCGAACGAGTGCCGAAGTGTGTGAGGGTGCAGGTCCAGGCCAGCTCGACTGCCGTATCGGCGCACGAGCCCGAACACAGCCTGCCGAGAGATTCGACCGCCTCTTGCGTTGAGGAAGACCGCCTTCGGGTCGACGCCGCTCATCGATCTCTTGGGCCGAAGCAAGGGACGCCCAGCCGTGATGTAGGTCTCGAGCGCCCGAGCGGCCAGCCCGGACACAGGTACCACGCGCTCCCTCCCGCCCTTCCCCAGCACTCGAACGAAACCCTCGACTAGGTCGACATCTCCGACGTCGAGTCCGACGATCTCGCTCGCGCGCAGACCGCAGCCGTACAGGGTCTCGAGCATGGCCCGGTCTCTCAGACCGATGGGGCCGTCGGGGAACGGCTGCGCGAGAAGGCGCGTCACGTCCTCGATCGAGATGACGTCTGGGAGACGCTCGGGCACCTTGGGAAGGGGCAGCCGAGCGGTCGGGTGGTTCTCCGTCGCGCCCTCCCGGACGAGAAACTTGTGGAAGCTCTTGATCGCCGAAACCTTCCGTTCCACGGTGCTTGGAGCGAGACCCGCGGAGCGCAGGGAGGCGATGTGCGCGGTCACATCTTCGCGGGTGACCGAGGAAGGATCGACGACCCCCCGCGCCTCCAAACCCCCGACGTATGTCTCCAGGTCACGTCGATATGCAGCAATGGTGTGCGGTGATGCGCCGCGCTCGACGGCCAGGTAGGCAAGGAACTCGGCGACGTGCTCCCTCATGCCCCGATTATGCTCGCAAGGCTCGAAGCGAAGCGAATGGCCGCCACCGGGACGGCCATTCGAGATGCGTGTCAGTCGCGTCGGGGTCGAAGCGAACGCCTACGCGAGGAAATCGGAAAGTGGCGAGTACTCCATCCCGTGGGCCTCTGCCACGGGGGCGTAGGTTATCTTGCCCTGCAAGACATTCACGCCCTTGGCCAGCGGCTCGTCGTCCATGACCGCCTGATTCCACCCCTTATTCGCAATTGCGAGGCCGTAGCGCAGGGTGGCGTTAGTGAGCGCGAGCGTCGAGGTGTTGGGAACCGCGCCAGGCATGTTCGCGACCCCATAGTGCAGCACGCCGTCAACGACGTACGTCGGGTCCGAGTGGGTGGTCGGGTGAGTCGTCTCGATGCAGCCGCCCTGATCGACCGAGACATCGACGATGACGGAACGACGCTTCATGTGTGGAAGCATGTCCCGTGTCACGAGCCAAGGGGCGCGCGCGCCGGCGAGAAGAACAGCGCCGATGACGAGGTCGGCCTGGTAGACGGCCTCCTCGATGTTGTGCTTGAGCGAGTACAGCGTGCGCATCCTGTTGCCCCAGAGATCGTCTATGTAGCGCAGTCTGTCGAGGTTGATGTCCATCACCGTCACGTTCGCGCCCATCCCAACGGCCACGTAGGCCGCATTCATCCCGACCACGCCAGCGCCGAGAACAACGACATTCGCCGGCAACACTCCGGGCACGCCTCCCATCAACATGCCGCGTCCGCCCATCGGCTTCAGAAGGTACTCGGCTCCGACCTGGGCGGCCATACGCCCAGCCACTTCGGACATGGGCGCGAGGAGGGGCAGGGTGTGGTTGGGGAGTTCGACGGTCTCGTACGCGATGCACACCGCACCGGATTTCACGAGGCCGACCGTCTGCTCGTAGTCCGGTGCCAGGTGCAGGTACGTGAACAGTACCTGGTCCGCGCGCAAGCGCTCGATCTCGACGGGCTGCGGCTCCTTCACCTTCACGATCAGCTCGGCTCGGGCGAATACTTCTTCGGCCGTGTCGACGATCTCTGCGCCGGCCGCCGCATATTCCGCATCCGTGAACGACGAACCCTCCCCCGCTCCCTGCTCGACCAGCAGGACGTGACCGTGGTCCCAGAACTCACGACATCCCGCGGGCGTCATGGCCACCCGGAACTCGTTGTTCTTGATCTCCTTCGGAACGCCAACAATCACGGTAGAGACCCCCTCCGGCCCATAGGAACGAACAACTGCGTCGGCATGCGCAACAGCTGCCCGACGCAGTCGGCAGACCCGTGCAAGTGTAACGCGAGACCGCGGGCGTTCAACACATCAGCCACGCCCGGGGCACGCGAGGCATCCGCGCCGACTCGTCTCGCCTAGCCCGTCGCGCTAGAGCTCCGCGACTCCTTCAAGAAGCGCGACGCACGCCTGTCCCGCGGCGCACGCAGCGGCGAAGAAGGCCGGATCCTGTTCGGGACCCCGGCCCATCGAGGTGACACTCAACCCCTCCAGATCGGGGACCAGCGGAGGCGCATCGTATCGTGCATGGCGATCCCACACCCCAGCGCGCTGCAAAGCCTCTTCGATCTGGGCGAACGTGGATTCAAGCGCTGTCGGAGGCGTGGGCACCGCGACCAGAGCGCGAGCGAGCGCGATCGAGGTCAACGCGGTCAGCGTGTGGTGGCTCACGCCACGATGACGCTCGCGCTCGTCGGCAAGGGACATGCGCAACGTGGCAACGGGCCGTGCCCTGACAGCGGCTGCGGCGTTGATTGCCTCACCCTGCGCGACGCCACCGTGCCCGAAGGGCGTCGCCGTGCCGACCACGCCCGGGCCGATGCCGACGATCGCAACATCCGCGCGCGCGACGTGCTTCGCGGCGAGTAGCGCTGAGTGCACGTTGACCGCCTCATACATCCCGCCGAACGCCTGTCCGGAAGATATCGTCGTATCGATGAGCCCGGCCGCCACGGACTCCCGACAGACTCGCGACAGAGCCAGGGGCAACGCAGCGAAGTCGGTCATGACGTACGCCACTTTGAGGGAGTGATCCAAGCTCTTCACCGCAGCGGCGACAAGGGGTACCTGGCTGTGTAGCCCACAGCAGGCGACAGGCATCCCAGCCACGTCAACGGCATTGGCCATGATCTCGTGACTGCCGCTCGCCTGCTCCTCGACCGCTACGACGTCGATCTGCAGAGGGGTGTATCGAAGCTTCATGATGTGGCCACCCGACGGCCGATCGACGGCATCGGGCGTTCCCCGGCTTGGAGCACGGGCGACCACGAAGTGCGCTCCCCCGGTCCCGAGCTCCAGATCAACAGCCGTGGTGTTCAACAAGACCTCGTCGCCTGGAGAGCACGCGCCGGTCAGGACCGGATAGCAGATCGCGAGGGCAATCCCGTCGTCGACGACGACGCGGAGCTCCTGGAGTTCGTCCGAGACGCGCTCCTCGCTTTCAACCGTTCCCCATGTGAGGCGCATGCCCTATGCCGCCATGTGCTCGATGACGGCACGCACGAGACCCGTGAGCGCCTCAAGGTCGGAGACTGTGATGCACTCTTCTGTGCTGTGGACGTGCTTCATCCCACACGAGAGTGCGACCGTCGGCACATCCCGGGCGGCGAACACGTTCGCGTCGCTGCCGCCCCCCGTCCGCTTGAGGCAAGGCTCGAGTCCGACGTCGCGGCAGGCCGACGAGACCAGCACCACCGCGGGATCGTCGGCCTCGAGCGCGAAGCTCTCGTACTCAAGGGTCCAGTCGATGGCCACACTTCCGTCGCTTGCTTCGGCCGAACCGCGCATGGCAGCATCCATCTCCGCCTTGACCGCCTCTACGCGCTCCCTGCTGAGCGAGCGACACTCGCCGGTGAGGGTGACCAGCGAGGGGACGACGTTCGTCGCGGTGCCGCCCTCGATGCTCCCGACGTTGGCGGTGGTCTCCTCGTCAAGGCGTCCGAGGGCCATCGCCGCGACTGCGTTGCTGGCCATCACGATCGCGTTCACACCCTTCTCGGGAGCCACGCCGGCATGAGCGCCCCGACCTTCGAACGTGGCGACGAATGTGTAATGGGTCGGCGCAGCGACGATCATGGTTCCCGGCGGACCGTCGGCGTCGAGCACGAGGCAAAGATCCGCCTTCGACAGAGCCGGATCCAGCGCCTTCGCACCTCGCAGGCCTATCTCTTCCTGCACGGTGAGCAGAACGCGCAGCGTCGGACGTGGTCCACCTCGGGCGACTATCGTGCGTGCCGCGGAGATGATGGCGGCTATCCCCGCCTTGTCATCAGCTCCGAGCACCGTGTCGCCTACCGATGAAACGACGCCCTCTGCCACACGCGGCTCGACTCCACGGCAAGGCTCTACGCAATCCATATGAGCCGCGAGAACCAGCGTCCGTGCGTTCGTCCCCTGTAGTTCGGCGATGACGTTGCCGGTATTCGAGCTCGTGAGACGCCACGAGTCATCCACCTTGACAGCGAAACCGAGCTTCGCAAGCTCCTTGGCACAGAACGCTGCAACAACCGCCTCTTCGCGCGTGGGGCTGTCTATGCGCACCAGATCGAGGAACAGTTCGAGCGGGCCATCGCGCTCCTCGCGCTGCGCTCCGCCGTTGTCCACTCTCAGTCCCCGCGTGAGTGCCGACGTGCGACGGCTGCTCCGACGAAGTCCCGGAACAGGGGTGCCGGGCGCGTGGGGCGGCTCTTGAATTCGGGGTGTCCCTGATTGCCGACGAACCACGGGTGGTCTCTGAGCTCGACCATCTCGACCAGGCGGTCGTCGGGCGAGAGCCCTGAGATGACCAGCCCCGCCTCGGTCAGCCGGTCACGGTACTCGTTGTTCACCTCATAGCGATGCCGATGGCGCTCGTATATGAGCTCCTCGCCGTAGGCGTCGAACCCCTTCGTCCCCGGCGCCACCTTGCAGGGGTACGTTCCAAGCCGCATGGTGCCGCCCATATCGGCGACGTCGTGCTGTTCGGACATGAGATCTATGACCGGGTGCTCCGTCACGGGATCGAACTCGGTCGAGTTCGCGCCGGCAAGACCCGCGACGTGACGGGCGAATTCGGCGACAGCGACTTGCATCCCCAGACATACGCCCAGATACGGTACGCCCCGCTCCCGAGCGAAGCGAGCAGCGCGTATCTTGCCCTCGATGCCTCTGATGCCGAATCCGCCCGGAACCAGGATGCCGTCCATCCGCTCCAGGTAGGATTCGACCTCCTCGGGCGTCAGGCTCTCCGCGTCGACCCACTGAACGCTCACCTTGTGGTTGTGGAAGATGCCGGCATGGTCGAGGGCCTCGTTCACCGAAAGGTACGCGTCAGGCAATGCGACGTACTTGCCGACCAGCGCGATATCCACCCCGTCCTCGAGGGACGCCGAGTGCGTGACGAAGGCAGACCAGTCCGTCATGTCCGCCTCACCGCACTCCAGGCTCAGCCGGTCGATGACCATGGCGTCGAGTCCTTGCTCGGCGAGGCGGAGCGGTACCTCGTAGATCGAGGGGGCGTCCATCGCTGAGACGACCGCGTGGGGCTCGACGTCGCAGAACAGGGCGATCTTGCGCCGAATCCCCTCGTCGATCGGCCTGTCAGAGCGACAGACGATGAAGTCGGGCAGGATGCCGATCGACCGAAGCTCCTGGACCGAGTGTTGAGTCGGCTTCGTCTTGAGCTCGCCTGACGCCGCGATGTAGGGAACGAGTGTGACGTGGATGTAGCACACGTTGTCGCGGCCGAGATCCTTGCGGAGCTGCCTGATGGCCTCCAGGAAGGGCAGCGACTCGATGTCGCCGACCGTGCCGCCGATCTCTGATATCACCACGTCGGCCTGGGTTCGGCTCGCAAGGCGCGTTATCCGGTCTTTGATCTCGTTGGTGACGTGTGGAATGACCTGCACGGTTCCGCCAAGGAAGTCGCCTCGGCGCTCCTTGGTCACGATCGTCTGGTACACAGACCCCGCGGTGACGTTGTTGTCACGCGAGAGGGACTCGTCGATGTAGCGCTCGTAGTGGCCCAGATCGAGGTCGGTTTCGCCGCCATCATCCGTGACAAAGACCTCGCCGTGCTGGTACGGACTCATGGTGCCCGGGTCGACGTTGAGGTACGGGTCGAACTTCTGGATCGTCACCTTCACGCCGCGAGACTTGAGCAAGCGACCCAGAGAAGCGGCCGTTATGCCCTTGCCCAACGATGACACGACGCCGCCTGTCACGAAGATGTACTTGGACATTCGCTCGATCAGACCCCCGTTCCGGCTCGTTCCAACGGACTCATTCTAACCATCATTCTCGTCGTGTCGCGGAGACGCATTCGAGGGACCCGCCTCTGATGGCGGCTCGTCGTCGGGCAGACGACCAAGTCCGTCAAACCAGGAGAGAACCCGGTTGCCAGCTATGACCTGCGAGAACGACACGCGCTCGGAGATGATGTTCAGCGCGACGACCGCGAGCGCCGCCACGACGACCCCCCAAAGAGGGAGTGCAACCGCCAGAGCCACCCCGGCGAGTGCGCCCGCCGGATTGGCGCCCGCATCACCCAGCATGCCGCGTTCACCAATGTCGTAGCGCCACACCGCGAGAGCGGGACCCGCGAAGACGACCGCCAACGCGACCAACCCGATCCACGAGAACGAGCCGTCGACGCGCGCCATCGTGGAGACCAGCATGACCAGCCATGCCAAGAGCGCGAGCAGGCCGTAGCTCTTCAGCGCGCGTCCCGGTCTCAGGTCGAGCAGATTCAGCAAGTTCGCGGCACCCGCGATCAGGACCGTCCCCGCGAGAAGACCGACGATGCGCGACGTGGTCGTCCACCCCGTACTGACGGTGCGACTCGCCATCACGTAGCCGGAGGCCCACAGGGCGGCGAATGTGATGCCGACAAGCTTGAGGGCACCTGTGGTGAGGCGGCCTCGAGCGAGCGCTCGCAAGTGCCCCCGTAGTCCCTTCTCACCCATCGCGCCGAACGAGTCGTCGATCAGGCCGAAGAGGAAGACCAGCAGAACAGGGATCCCTTGGGCCACGATCCCGAGCTGCAACGGCTGCAGTCCTTGGCTCCGGTCGGTCACCAAGGAGAAGACGGAGATGCCGATCGTCCAGAAGACCCACACGATACCCAAGCCGAGAAAGACCGGACGGCCGCGGTAGTTCGACGATGTCCGAGCCGACGACTCCAGCGACGGCGCGAGCAGTCGCATACCGAAGGTCGGTATCACCCAGGCGCCAAGAACGACGGCGCCAAGTCCAAGCACGCCCTGCCAGAACGCGCTCACGCGCTCGAGGTTTCCGTGACGCGCGGTTCGCTCACGGCTCCGCGACTCGGCAGATCGGCGAGCATGACGTAGAGGATGCCGACACCCACCCAGATGAGCATGATCGCAGGGATGGTGATGCCCGTATCCTCGGTGAAAAACGCTGCGATACCAGCGCACAACGTGGCAGTGATAGCCGAGCCGAGGTACGGATTGGTCTTCAGCATTCTCGCGAAATCACCTTGTGGTCGCCAACGCATGAAAGCCAGGAACGCGAGTATGACGACAAGTAGAAACACCCAGTTCGTGTGCGTGAACACACGCAGGTTCGTTTGGGCCTTCCGGTACACGATGTCCCAGAGCTGCACTGCTCCGCCGCGTTGAGCGCTCACAAGGGCGCGCCCGAGGTGCGTCTGCTTCCCCCCGCCGAAGAGGTCCAGGACCGAGAACGCGACCACAACCAGAACGATGAGCAGTAGGCCCACGAGGGCAAGACGCCACGTCAGGCGGTATCCATTCACCAGTGCCCAGAAGAGACCGAATCCGACGATGCCCCACGCGACAACGCCGACATTCGCCCCTAGGAACGGAGCGGCCGCCGTGCCGACCACGATCACGGCGATCACCGGCACGCCCCACCGGCGCACCGCCTTTGTGAACGCGCTGTCGGGCCACTGATCCATGAGGCAGGCCAGGCCGACAATGCTTGCCGCAACAAGTGCCGCGGCCGCCTCGTTTCCAATCCCGTAGTAGCGCGCCCCGGAGAGCGGTGAGTACCCGAGGAAGCTCGAGAAGGACAGCGGAGCCCCGAACCACTGATCGGCCATCGCCACGAGCGCCATCATCAGACTGAGGAATGCGACAGGCACGCGAAGCTGGCTCGTCCCTGCAAGCACCAATCCGACAACCCAAAGGGTCGCCGCCAGCGCGAGCAAAACGAGTTCGGCGGTCGCCTTCGACTGCGGCCAGCGAACGATGGCGAACATCAGCCACGAAGCGGGCGGGAACGCAAGTACCCCGAGCAAGAGCGCTCGAAGCACCGCGGACCAGCTTCTCTCGCGGGCGGTAGACCACAATCGGGACCGGAGCAGCACGAAGGTGCTGATCAAGAAGAGGACGACGGTAAAGACGATGAAGACATTCCCGACCCCCGCCTTGCTGGACTCGATCGCGATGGCCGCGTTGTCGACTCGCATCAGGAATCCCACGCGGCTCTCTGAGGCGGCGGGCACGACCGAACTCATGGGATTGCCCTCGACCTGGACGGGCCGCTCTATCCCGAGAACATCGAGGATCGTGGCGGTGACATCAAGGTTCGTCACCACGCCGGTTCGATGAGTGGACGATGAAGTAAGGTAGCCCGACCACCCATCGCCGTAGACGACGATCGGCCCGAACCCCTCGACGCCGCCCTCGCCGATGCCCGGCACCTGCGACGCGACCATGAGCACGCCGTCGGCGGGCAGCAACTCCTTGGCGACGCCGACGACACGATCGACCACCTCAAACGCCCTGCGCCGATGCTGCTCCGCTACACCGTCCGCGACCACCGGTGCGATCCGCGCCGCACGGTACGTATCACCCGGATCGACAACGGTGAGATTGGGCACCCCTGCCTTCAGCCGGGCGTCTATCTCCCGAAGCCGTTCGCGGACCACCGCAACGTCGGTCGTCCTGCCATAGGGGGCGTTCCGGTCAGCCTTGAGCATGTTGGTCGACACGTCCCCGTAGCGCACCAACCCAAGACCATCCATCGCCGCAACGGCAGCAGGTCGGATCTTCTGCGCCGCAATGCCCCCCGCCACTCCAGCGTCCGAATTGCCGACGGCAGCAGTGGAGCCGCCCGCCTCCACGATCGCCTGGCCGAGCGTTCCGAGCCGTACGCCCACCGAGAGCTCGTCGTTGAAACGCTGCGTCATGGGCAGGCCGAGGAAGGCGATCTTCGAATAGCCGGATCCGCGACCCATGATCCGGCGGTAGCCCTCGGCCGCCGTCCCGCCCTCGTACCCTTCCGTCAGCACGTATGCGGCGGGAGCCAGCGGGGCGGGTGCGGCCCACGAGCCCGCCGAGATCGAGAGAGCGCCCTCGAGCGGCGACTCCGTGATCCCCTCTTCGCGCGTCCTGCTCCGCGAGTTGATGTCGCCCACGGCACCGTCGTTCGCGAGCCCGAACAACTCGGGCGTGGAGGTCGCCGAGATGTCCTCCCAGCGCAAGTTCGGCACGAGGATGAGGATCACTCGCGACGGCTGCGTTTCGGCGTTCGCCGAGGGCGCTGCCACCAGACCGAACGTCAGCATGCCCACGAGGGCCGACGCGAGAAGGACTCTCTTCATGGGCGTTCCACGCGGCTCACGATCACGCAATCCCGCATCACAACCGTCGTCGAAGGGTGGTGGATGTCGCGGGGCGTGAGCGCACCGATGGACCACGCGCCCGTGCTCAGTATAGCCGAAGGTCACGAGCGGTTTCTCACGTGCCCGTGACGCCCCGGTGACGCCTCGACGGAGCACTTCCCGCAGGCAGGATGCCAGCGGGTGCTCGGCTACAATGGTCGGGACGTCCCAGGCGCCTCGCGTGAGGCTCAGCCCTTGGAGGCACCGATCCGCACCCCGTCCGTCGCCCGCTCGACCGCCATCATGTCGACCGCGACCACGCTCTCGCGCGTCACGGGGTTCATGCGATGGGGAGCGACGGCATTCGCTTTGGGCGCGACGGGGCTCATGTCGGCCTACGGTGTCGCAAACAACATCCCGAACATGGTCTTCGAGCTCGTCGCGGGCGGGATCATCTCCTCCCTGTTCATCCCGATGTTCCTTGAGATGCTCTCGAACAACACCGAGGAAGACGCGTGGAGATTCGCGAGCCACGCATTCAACCTCATTCTTGTTGTGCTCGGCGTACTGGCGCTTATCGGAACGCTGTTTCCGTGGCCGTTCATCTGGACGCAGACGTTCAGGGTCTCGACGGAGAACGCCGCGGCAATCCGCGCGACCGGCTCCTTCTTCTTTCGGTTCTTCGCGATCCAGATCCCGATCTACGGCGCCGGTATCATCATCTCGGCCCTCCTGAATGCCCGACGGCAGTACCTGTGGCCCGCACTCGGCCCGGTGTTCGGCAACGTCGTCGTCATCGTGACGATGATCGTCTTCGTTCTACTGCGCGAGAACCTCCATGTGGCGACGATCGCGCTCGCGGTGGGAACGACCCTCGGCGTGGTCGTGATGTTCGCGGTCCAGATCCCATCGCTCAGGAAGACCGGCATCCGCTACTCTCCCGGCATCAGCCTCAAGGATCCGGCGATCCGCCGCATGCTCACGCTCGCCGTGCCGACGGTGGTGTACGTGCTTACGAACATGGTCGCGGTCTCGGTCCGGAACGCCTCGGCGTTCTCCGTATCAGCGTCGGGCCCGTCAATCCTCTTTTACGCGTGGGCGTTCTACCAGCTGCCCTATGGCATTCTCGCAGTCGCCCTTGCGACGGCAGTGTTCACCGAACTCGCCGACACGGCCGGACGGCGTGACTGGACGACCTTCAAGTCGATCTTCCGGCGTGGACTCAGGGCAACCGGCGCCCTCATCCTGCCGACGTCGGCAATTGTCGTCGCGCTCGCGCGTCCGCTCGTGTCGCTCTATCGCATCGGCCAGTTCCGCGAAACGGACGTGCCGCTGGTCGCGCACGCCCTCCAGTGGTGGGCCGGAGGCCTTTTGTTCTTCGCATGCACGATGTTCGTCCTGAGAACGTTCTACTCGCTGAAGGACACAAAGACCCCGATGTACGTCAACCTGGCGCTCACAGTCATCCAGATCGGACTCTACTTGCTCTTGAGCACGGGAATCGGGTCGTGGCAAGGCATCGGCATCAACGGCATACCGATCGCGGACGTTGTCTTCTTCGCGCTCAGCTTCGCCACCCTCTCCCTCATCTTGAGGCGACGCATCGGAGGCTACGACATGCGCGGCGTGGGTTCCATGTTCGGGCGCGTCGCCCTCGCCTCTGTCGCCGGTGGTCTCGTGGCGTGGGCGGTCGCACGGCTGCTCGCACCTCTGCTCGGCGGCGTGGCTGGAGCTCTCCTGCAAGTCGTCGTGGGCGGCGTTGTCGGACTCGCTGTGGCTGTGGCACTATCCCACGCCCTACGAGTCGAAGAAGTGACGGATGCCGTGCGCGCTCTCATGCGCCGCATCCGTCGGCCCCCGGCAGCGGCGGTCTGACGCTATGAGGATCGTCGCGCTCATCCCCGCTCATGACGAGGCTGAACGAATCGTGGCAACGGTCGCGGCCGCGCGCTCGATCGAGGGCATCGACCGCGTCATCGTCGTCGACGATGGCTCCACCGACGAAACGTCTCGGCTGGCCGAGGACGCGGGTGCGAAGGTCGTTCGGCTCGGGACAAATGCCGGCAAGGGAGCCGCGCTCGACGCCGGTGCACTCCGCGCACAGGACGCCGACGTCCTGCTCCTGCTCGACGCCGATCTGGGACAAACCGCCGGGCAGGGAGCCCTCCTACTCGCTCCCGTGCTCGCAGGAGCCGCGGATGTGACCATCGCGACATTTCCGAAGGCCACCGGCAAGGCGGGATTCGGGCTGGTGAAAGGTCTTGCCCGCTGGGGGATCGCGCACTTCGGTCGCGGTTTTCAGGCAAGCGCCCCGCTCTCGGGGCAGCGCGCCCTGTCGCGCGCGGCGGTAGAGGCGGTGCGCCCGTTCGCGACAGGCTACGGGGTGGAGGTGGCCATGAGCGTGCGAGCGCTTCGATCGGGGATGCGCGTCATGGAAGTCCCCACAACGATGACGCACGCCGCAACGGGCCGCGATGTAGCCGGGTTCGTACACCGGGGACGCCAATTCGTATATGTGCTTGTCGCACTCATTGATGTAGCGCTCGAACGGCGCTGACGATCGGACGCCGGCTCAGCCTACTTCGTCGGCTCCGGCAATGGCGGGAACGGCGCGTCGGTCGAAGGGCCTACTCCGAAGAAGCCGCTCGCGTTCCTGGAGAGCAGCATGACGAGGCTGTAGTTGCCTCTCGGGGTACCTGCGTCGTTGACCGCATCGAGCCCAGCGTCCGCAAATGCTCGCGCCACGTCGGTCGAAGCGGTGTAGGGCTGAGCGCCCACAACCGCCATGCCGCGTTGACGCGCCGCAGCGCTCAACTCGACGGTGATCGGATCGACCTTCTTGTCCCACGAGGCGAGCGTGACAAGCCCGTCCACGTGTGTCCCGGACGGGAGATCGTCGATCCTGAGAGCCCGCGCCGAGACGAGCGCATCCGTGAGCGTGCGGGGCCCGCCGTCAGCCCACTCGACGGAGAGCGAGGCGTTCACGCTTCGAATCAGATCGTCTCCCTCGGCTGCGGTGCCGAGTGCCGTCCTCGCTGCGTCGGCGACCTCCTCATGGTCGAGCAAGAGGCCAGGGCCCTGGAGCATCGCAACGGCGGCCCTTCCTCCCGCATCCTCGATCGCACCCACTACCGAGGACAGAGCATCAGTACGGCCCGCGTTGGCCAGCACGAGGATCGTCTGACCTGTCAAGGCGCTCTGGGTGATCCTGGGAATGAGTTCGTTCTCGAACTCCTCGTTCGCGCTCACCTGCGCACTGAGGGTCTTGTTCTCGGCATTCATGCGTACGAAGTCCGTCCGCAGGCTCTTCACGAGCGCGGCCTGTTGACTGTCGATCGTGCCACGCTCGACGACGATACTCCCGAGAACCAACCCGACCGTCAGCGCAAAGAACACGGCGACGAGCGAGGCGACGTGATAACGCAAGTTGTACATGCGAGAACTCCTCAGGAATCCATGATCATGATGCGCCGCGCGCCGTGACTACACACCGAACCACGTACGCATTCTCAACAAGATGAGCTCCATCATCGAGCGTGCGATCGGTGATACGAACACCACGGCGGTGATGGCAACGAGCCCTGCTCCGACAAGGAGCACGAGATCCTTCGGGCCAACTGACGTCCGATAGAGCTTGTTCACGCCCTTCGCATCTACGAGTTTCGGGCCAACCTTCAGCCGGACCAGGAAGCTCGACGACATGCCCCTCCGCCCTTTGTCCAGATACTCCATCAGGTTGGCGTGCGTGCCCACCGCGACGATGAGGTCCGCACCTGACTCGTAGGCAAGAAGAAGCGCCAGATCCTCGCTGGTCGCAGACAGCGGCCACGGTGTGCCCCGCAGGCCGAGCTTCTCGAGTCTGTCCATGCCCGGACATCGGCCATCGGGATACGCGTGCACGATGAGTTCGGCACCGCTGCGGAGTACCTCGTCGGAGACTGAATCCATGTCACCCACAATGACGTCCGGACTGAATCCCGCTTCGATGAGGGTGTCAGCGCCCCCGTCGACACCCACAAGCACGGGTCGCATCTCGCGAATGTAGGGCCGCAAGGCGCCGAGGTCCTCCTTGTAGTCGTATCCGCGGACCACCACCAGCACGTGACGGCCGCTCATCTGAACCCGTGTCTCCGGGATCCAGACCGGGTCTGTCAGAAGAGGCCGTTCTCGTTCAAGGTGCTCGATCGTGTTTCGGGCGAACTTGTCGAGCTGAGTCGACAGTCCCGTCTTGGCAGCCTCCATCGCGGCCTCTATGGCCTGGACCGAAAGACGGGTGCCGGTGGCCACGATCTCTCCCTGACGGATGACGTCGTCGCCGACGACCTCGATGTGATCTCCCTCCCGGACGAGGTCGAAGATCGCCCCGCCCACATCGTCGAGGAGGGTGACTCCGCCGCGGGCGAGAACCAGGGGGCCGAGATTGGGATAGACACCCGAGATGGACGGCGAGGCGTTCACGACAACCTCGACTCCCGTCGCAACGAGCGACTCAGCGCTCACCCGATCCATGTCGATGTGGTCGATGATCGCGATGTCATCGGGATCGAGCCGCTTGACGAGGTCCTTTGTGCGCTTGTCGAGCCGAGCCACACCTTGGTGACGCATGCGCGCTCCCGGATCTGTCGGACAGACGAGGCGCCCGACGAGCGGCTATCGTAGCACAGGGGGCAGCCTAGTGGCCGCGTTCCACGGCCGCGGTAGAGCGGTGCGGCCCGGCGTCTTCAAGGAGTTCTCGCGCGTGGACGAGACTGGCTTCAGAGTCCGCACCCGAGAGCATTCGTGCGATCTCCAGGACGCGCTCCTCCCCCACCACAGGCTCCACGCGCGTCGATGTGAGGTCGTCCTCCGTGGAGCGCACCACGACGAGCTGGCCGTCCGCGAAAGCGGCCACCTGCGCCAGGTGCGTCACGACGATCACCTGATGGTCCGTCGCCAGCGCCGCGAGGCGGCGACCCACGGTCTGTGCTGTCGCCCCGCCTATGCCCGCATCGATCTCGTCGAAGACGAGGATGGGAACGACGTCGGCGTCGCCCAGCACGCTCTTCAGCGCGAGCATCACCCGAGAGACCTCGCCCCCTGAAGCGATGCGTGCGAGCGGACGCGCCGGCTGGGACGGGACGGCGGCGTAGAGGAACTCAACCCGGTGCGGCCCGACGCTTGTCCATGTCTCGAAGGGCAGATCCGTGAAAGCGACCTCGAAACGCGCCGAGGGCATGGCCAGGTCAGCACTCGCCGCCCCAAGAGCGTCAACGAAGCCGGAAACGGCCTCGCGCCGACGGGCGTCAAGGACGGCAGCGGCCTGTCTCAGGTCCTTCTCAGCATTCGAGAGTGACTCTCCCGCAGCGCGAAGACCGTCCGTCCCCTCTTCGAGGAGCGCAAGGCGGTCGAGCGCGTCGGCCGCCGTACGCGCGACGTCGTCGAGAGTGGGTCCGTACTTCTTCTTCAACGACGTGAGGGTCGCCAGCCGACCTTCCACCTCGTCGAGCGTCCGGGGGTCGTGGTCCAGCGACTCGCCATATGCGCGCACGGACATACTCACGTCGTCGAGGGTGTCTCTGACATCAGCAAGTTGTTGCGCCAGCGCGTCGAGCGCAGGGTCGAGGCCCGCGACCTTGCCCAGAGAGGCAAGTGCGCTCGACACCATGTCCGACGCGCCGCCGTCAGTGCGAAGCACTGAGACGGCCTGAGCTGCTCCCGCAGCCAGCTTCTCGCCGTGCCTGAGCCCGGGTAGACGCGCCTCGAGATCAGCGTCCTCTCCGGGTCGGATCGCCGCCGCGGATATCTCGGCCGCCACGAACTTCAGGTACTCCGCCTGCTGCTCGGATTCCCTGAGCGTCGCGGCGCGTTCTTTGTAGACTCGCTCGGCGACGAGATATCGCGCGCGCGCCTCCTGATATGCCGCCAACGCCTGGCCAACGGCCTTCCCGGCATGCCGATCCAGGTAGCCAACGTGGGAGGCGGAAGCCAGGAGCGCCTGATGTTCGTGCTGCCCATGCAGGTCCACGAGCGGCCCGAGGCGCGTCGCGAGCGCCGAAACCGTCGAGATCTCGTCGTCGACCGTGCATCGAGAACGCCCGTCCGCCCCCACACGCCGCCGGGCCAGAACTTCGCCCTGCTCGTCAACGAAACGACCTTCAACGAGCGCCTCGGCAGCCCCCGATCTCACGAGCATCGAATCGGCACGCTCGCCCACGAGAAGCTTCAGCGCTCCAACTAGCGCGGTCTTGCCGGCACCGGTTTCGCCCGTGAGGGCGGTCATGCCCGGGCCGAACTCGAGCCAGACGTCGTCTATGAGTGCGAGATCGCGGACGTGGAGTTCTTCGAGCACATCAGACTCCAAAGAACTCCTCGGCGGCGACATCAAAGAACTCGCCCCCGTCATGCCTCACGAGCACCACGTCGTTCGCCCCCTGGGTCACGGTGACGCGGTCGACGTGCTGACGGCACGGAACGATCTCGCCATCGATCGTGAGGCACGCGTCGGCACGGGCCGTGTCGGGCAAGGTCAACTCGATCGCTGTCGAAGCACCGACCACGAGAGGTCTGACGGAGAGCGTGTGGGCCGCGAGCGGCGCGACAACCAGCGCGCTCACGTCCGGCGCTACGACGGGGCCGCCCGCGGACAGTGCGTAAGCCGTGGAACCAGTCGGCGTAGCTATGACGATCCCGTCGCCATTGAAGCGCATGACCCGTGTGCCGTTCGCGAACACCTCGAGCGCAACGACCCGGCTCGACGCTCCCCTCCCAAAGAAGACCTCGTTCAAGGCGCGGTACCTTCCCATCGTGCGCCCCTCCATCACGACGTCGACGCTCAGGGTGACACGCCGCTCCACGCGTGCTTCCGAAGCGAGGGCGCTTTCGATGGCTTCGCGCATGTGTTCGACACGCGCCCCGGACAAGAATCCCAGCCGACCGAAGTTCACGCCAAGAATGGGTGCCTCGGTTTCGCCAAGAACGTGGACGGCCTTGAGGATCGTGCCATCGCCGCCGAGCGCGACGACGAGCGCGGGGGTGCCGAGGTCGATCCGTGAGACGGCGAAACCCCTGAGGTTGGCCGCCTGGGCGTCCTCGGGAGTGAGGACGGGCTCGAGACCCGAACCCGAGAGCCATGACGCGAGTTCGGCAGCCGCGGCCAGAGCCGTCTTCTTCGCGGTATTGGGAACGAGGAGTACTCGCACCTAGCCTCCAAGCCGCGCGTGCGCTTCGGCAACAACGGCATCGACATCCACATCGGCTGGGGTGCCTTTCAGAGACGCCCACACCCAGAACTCAATGTTACCCTCGGGACCCTTGATGGGCGACCACGTGAGTCCCTGCACCACCAGCCCCTCCCTCGAGACCGCTGTGAGCACCCTCTCGAGGACCTCGCGATGGACGAGTGGATCGCGCACTACTCCGCCTTTTCCCACACGTCCCTTACCCGCTTCGAACTGCGGCTTGACCAGGACGAGCACTTGCCCGGTCGGCCGAACGAGCGCTACAAGTCGCGGCAGTACCAGGCCCAAGCCGATGAACGACACGTCGGCTACCGCCAGATCGAATGGAGCACCAACCGCTGCCGCATCCACGTTTCGGATGTTGGTTCGCTCGTACACGGTGACTCGAGGATCCTGCCGTAGCGACCACGCCAGCTGGCCGTATCCCACGTCTATCGCGCAAATCGACTCGGCGCCGGATTGCAGGAGACAGTCGGAGAAGCCCCCCGTCGAAGCGCCAACGTCGACGACCCGCACGCCCGTCACGTCGAGCGCGAGTGTCTGCAGGGCCCCGAGAAGCTTGTCTCCGCCACGAGACACGAACCTGGGACGCTCGGCCACCCAGAGCGCCGCATCCTCAGCAACCAGTTCTCCGGCCTTGCGTACCACATGGTCGCCAACGCGCACCTCACCGGCCAGGATGGCAGCTCGAGCTTGTTCCCGCGAGGCGAAGCAGCCCCGCTCAACGAGAATGAGGTCTGCTCGTTGCCGCGCCATGCGGATGGGTCCCTCGCGTGGGTGTTGGGGCCACCGACAGCTCCCGGAGTCTGCCGAGCACGGCGTCGCGAACGCCTTCGGGAGTCAACCCGACGTCCGCCAGGAGCTTCGATGTCGCGCCGTGGGTCACGAAACAATCGGGGATCGCCAGCCGCAGTACGTGCGCATCGAGCGCCATATCGGAGAGGGATTCGCAAACCGCACTGCCGAATCCCCCAGCCTCGGTGTTCTCCTCGATTGTGACGAGTAGCGGATACTTCGCCGCCGCCTCGGAAATGAGGCCCCGATCCACCGGTTTGACCCAGCGCATGTTCAGCACGGACGCGCTGGTCCCCTCGGCGGCGAGAAGGTCGGCAGCCTTCTGCGCCACAGCCACCATCCGCCCGACCGCCATGAGCGCAACGTCCTCGCCCTCCCGGCGGACTTCGCCTTTTCCCGCTTCGAGGACGATCGGCGACTCTGGCAGCGGCACCCCCATTCCGGCGCCCCGCGGGTAGCGAATGGCCACCGGAGTGTCGGCAGCCAGAGCAGTATGGAGTGCGTTCGCAAGCTCAGCTTCGTCGGCAGGCGCGATGACCATCACGTTGGGAACTGAGCGCAAGTACGAGAGATCGAACACACCGTGGTGGGTCGGCCCGTCCTCGCCGACAAGCCCGGCACGGTCGAGGCAGAAGACCACAGGCAGGTTCTGCAGCGCCACGTCCATGATCAGCTGGTCGTACCCGCGCTGCAGGAACGTAGAGTAGATGGCGACGACGGGCTTCAGTCCGCCCAGCGACAAGCCGGCCGCAAGACCGACAGCGTGCTGCTCGGCGATGCCGACATCGTAGAACCGCTCCGGAAAGCGCTCCGCAAAGGCGTCGAGGCCGGTTCCCGCCGTCATGGCGGCGGTGATTGCGACGATGCGTTCGTCTCGCTCCGCCTCCGCCACGAGCGCACGGCCGAATGAGGAGGTGTATGAGGGCGCTCCCCCCGACCCGTTCACTTTGCCGGTCTCGATCGAGAAGGGGCTGATGCCGTGGAACGATTCTGGCTCCCTCTCGGCCGGCGTGTATCCGGTGCCCTTGCGGGTGACCGCGTGGATGATGACGGGGCCCTCGACGTGCGTGGCCCACTTGACCGAGGACTGCACCGCGTCGATGTCGTGCCCGTCGATCGGCCCGACATACTTGAGCCCCAGCTCCTCGAAGAACATGCCGGGTACGAGGAGCTGTTTGACCGACTCCTTGACGGCCTCACCCGCACCCACCATGACCGCACCAAGCTTCGTGCGCGCCAGCCGCGACTCGACATCATCGCGCAAACGGTTGTAGCGCGGATCGAGGCGAACACGCGCCAGATAATGCGCGAGCCCGCCGACGTTTGGTGCGATGGACATCTCGTTGTCGTTGAGCACGATGATGACGTGCGCCCCTAGATGCCCGATCTGGTTGAGCGCCTCGAATGCCATACCGCCCGTCAGCGAACCGTCCCCTATGACGGCGAGGACCGTCTCGCTACGACCCAACCGGTCGCGCGCCTCAGACAGACCCAGGGCGACAGACAGCGAGTCGGAGGCGTGCCCGCTGTCGAACACGTCGCACGGTGACTCGGCACGCTTCGGGAATCCGCAGACCCCTCCGTATTGCCTGAGCGTGGAGAACCCCTCGCGCCGACCGGTCAGGAGTTTGTGCACGTAGGACTGATGACCGACGTCCCAGATGATCTTGTCCGTCGGACAGTCGAGGGCACGGTGTATGCCTACTGTCAGCTCCACGACGCCGAGATTGGGCGCCAGATGACCCCCGGTCTCAGAGACGGTACGAACGAGTTCGTCGCGGATCTCGCCGCACAGCGTCTTGAGCTGCGCGGTGTCGAGCGACTTGACGTCCGCCGGCGACTCTATGCGATCCAGTATCCGTTCTCCGCCCACCGGGCGTTCATCTCCAGCGTCTGTCGATACGTGCCGCGGCGCCCAGGGACGCCACGCTCCACACGAACACGATAGTACCCGGCGTCCGGGGCAACAATCAGCCGTTGCCGCACGTCATCGCGGCGTTACTGCTGCGCAGCAGGGCCGGCGTCATCCGCGTCAGACACGACCTGATCGTCCATGGAGCCCGCGGGGTCGGAATCGGCAGCCTCGTCGTTGGGACCCTGTTGCGATTCCCCGGCCAGGGCACGCCATTCCGACTGATCGATCTGCTCGGTGCACGCACTGGCGAGCCGAACTCCCTCCTCGAGCAGGTCGAGACTGTGCTCGAGTGACATGTCCTTCTTGCGTACCTGGCCGACGATGTCCTCGAGCCGCGCACGGGCCTGAGCGAACGTGTATTCCGAATCACCCATCGTGTTGCTCCGTTGTTGTGGACGGCGCATCATGCGCCACTGCCTGCTGGTCGGCTATCCGGCCGAGAACCCCGTTGACGAACTTTGAGGAGTCCTCGCCGCCGTACATCTTGGCGAGCTCGACAGCCTCGTTGATCGTCACGGACGCCGGGACTTCGTCGAGATAGAGCAGCTCGAAGACCGCCAGGCGCAGTATGTTCCGATCCACGAGCGGCATGCGAGACACGACCCAGTGCTCCGACACCTGTCCGATACGGCGGTCGATCTCGTCCATGTGCTGTTCGGTTCCCAAGGCGAGCATGCAACAGAAATCGTTCGGCTCGTCCAGTCCGAATTCGTCGCGAACGAAGGATCGTTCGGCGAGAATGCGCGCGACCGGCTCGGACGTCACTTCGCGCTGATACAGGATCTGGAGCGCCTGGCGTCTTGCTCTGCTGCGTTCGAGCATTCCCGATGCGTCGCTATGGCTCGAACGAGATGCCGTCTATGTAGACGTTCACCGCCGAAACGGGCACGCCCACCTGGCTCGCTATGGCGTCAGCAACGGCCGTCTGCACCCGGTGGCCCACCTCGAGCAGCTGCTGACCGTAGACCACATGAACGTGGACGTTGACATCCACGGCACCGTCGTCCATCGCCGTCACGTCGACCGCCCGGCTCGAGCCTTTTGCCACGCCCTTCTGCACGAGGCCGGCAAGGCCCGATGAGCCGACGCAGGCAACACCCTCGACCGCCTCGGCTGCCAAGGTGACGATGGTGTCGATGACCCCCGGCGCTACTCCGAGGCCCTCGAGTTTGATCTCGTCAGACATCCTCAAGCTCCGATCAACTATTCCAGTCGCTCATGTGACGCTCGACGAAATCAGTATAGACGTCCCCTTCCCTGAAGGCGGGGGTCTCGATCAGGGCCTGGTGGAACGGGATGGTCGTAGGGATGCCCGTGATGATGAACTCGTCGAGCGCACGTCTTGCGCGATTGATCGCCTCGTCCCTCGTCTCGCCCCAGACGATGAGCTTGCCGAGAAGCGAGTCGTACGTCGGCGGCACCCGGTAGCCCGAGTAGAGATGGCTGTCCACGCGCACGCCAAAACCGCCGGGCGGGTTGAACGCCTCGACGAGTCCCGGATGGGGCCGGAAGCCGTGCGCCGGGTCCTCTGCGTTGATCCTGAACTCGATAGCGTGGCCCCTGAGCTCGATGGTCTCCTGGGATCTGTGCTTCATCTCGAGGCCGGCCGCGATCCGTATCTGCTCTTTGATGATGTCGACGCCGGTGACCTGCTCGGTCACGGGGTGCTCTACCTGCACCCGTGTGTTCATCTCCATGAAGAAGAAGTTGCCGTCAGTGTCGAGCAGGAACTCGACGGTCCCCGCGCTCACGTAGTTGACCGCACGCACGGCAAGAAGCGCGACACGTCCCATGTCCTCACGCTGCCCCGCCGTGAGCGCCGGCGACGGAGCTTCCTCGACGAGCTTCTGGTGGCGCCTCTGTATCGAGCAGTCACGCTCGAACAGGTGCACCGCGTTGCCGTGTGAGTCCGCGAGTACCTGTATCTCGACGTGGCGCGGTCGCGCCAGGTACTTCTCGATGTAGACCTCGTCGTTGCCGAAGGCAGCGGCTGCTTCGGTCTTCGCGGCCGTGAAGTTGGCCGCGAGATCGTCCTCTGTCGCTGCGACGCGCATGCCCTTGCCTCCGCCGCCCGCCGACGCCTTGATAAGCACTGGGTATCCGACCGAGGCCGCGAATCGCTCTGCCTCCTCGACCGTCTCGACCGGACCATCCGAGCCGGGGACGACGGGAACGCCAGCCTCAAGCATCGTCTCCTTGGCTACGGCCTTGTCGCCCATGCGCTCGATGGCTTCCGGACTCGGACCGATGAAGACCAAACCGGAGTCGGCCACCGCCCGGGCGAAGACGGCATTCTCGGCGAGGAAGCCGTAGCCGGGGTGCACGGCCTGTGCGCCGGAAGTGATCGCCGCGGAGATGATGTTCGACATGTTCAGGTAGCTCTGGGATGACGGTGCCGGGCCGATGCAGACAGAGCGGTCCGCCATGCGCGCGTGCAACGAGTCACGGTCGATATCTGAGTAGACGGCGACCGTCTCGATGCCCATTTCTTTGCACGCACGGATGACGCGCAGGGCCACCTCGCCGCGATTGGCGATGAGTACGCGTTCGAACACGTCGGCCCTCCTACAGCGGCTCGTAGTAGAACAGCACGGTCCCGTACTCGACCGGCGAGCCATTGGCGAGACCAACTTCGCGGATCACGCCGGCCTCCTCCGCCACGATCTCATTCATGAGCTTCATGGCTTCGAGGATGCACAGCGCCTGTCCCTCCGAGATCGAGTCGCCCACGCGCACGTACGGGTCGGCTCCGGGGGAAGCGGCCTCGTAGAAGGTGCCGACCATGGGCGCGACGATCGTGCGCCATTCGGCGGGACGTTCCTCGAGGGAGGCCACAGGCGCGCTGGCCTGGGGGACGACGGCTCCGCCCGCAGGAGCGTGTGATGCGGATGCGACCACCATCGGTTGGGTCTCGGCGACGCTCTTGCGTATGACGATCTTCGTCCCAGCTTCCTCCACCACCACCTCGGCGATGTCGGACAGCTCTACGACCTTGATGAGCTCGCGGATCTGGTTCATGTCCACGGACTCTTCCTCCTTGTACGTGTCGATCTCCTCGGCAGTCATGAACACGGCCTTCTCAGCACCTTCCTGGTGCAACGTGAGGTACTGCCGCGCCTCGTTCGGGAAGAGCGCGTACATCAGCACGTCTTCCTCGTTCTTCGCGAGTTCGCCGATTTCGGCGGCAACCTCGTCGTACGTCGTGGTGACCAGCGAACCCGGCCGGACGTCGAGGGGCAACGGAGCGTCATCGCCGAGCACTTTGGCGACGATCTCCTTGTCCATTGGGCCTGGCGCGTTGCCGTACAGGCCCTTGATGTAGTCCTTCATCTCCTGAGGCACGACCACCCACCGCTTCCCGGTGAGCACGTTGATCACGGCCTGCGTGCCGACGATCTGCGACATCGGGGTCACGAGTGGCGGGTACCCGACCTCGGCACGCACCTTCGGTATCTCGGCGAGCACGTCCTGAAGACGATCGCTCGCCTTCTGCTGCTCGAGCTGGCTCACGAGGTTGCTCATCATGCCGCCCGGGACCTGGTGGCTGAAGACTTCCATCGACAGAAGGCTGGTGATGCCGCGCTTGAGCTTCTTCTTCTCGCGCACGGCCTCCCAGTATTCCGCGATCTCGAAGAGCAGGTCGAGGTCGATGCCCGTGTCGTACTCGGACTCCTTGAGCGCCGCCACGATCGTCTCTACGGCCGGCTGGCTGTTGCCGAATGCGAGCGCCACGACAGCGGTGTCCACGATGTCGGCGCCGGCCTCGGCCGCCTTCACGTAGTTCATCGGTGCCATGCCGCCGATGTAGTGGCAGTGCACGTGAACGGGCAGCCCCACGTTGTCCAGAAGCGCTCGCACGATCTTCTCGGTGCGGAACGGCGTGAGCATCCCCGCCATGTCTTTGACGCAAATCGTGTCGGCGCCGAGTTCCTTCAGCTGCACGGCGTACTCGATGAAGGTATCGAGCGTGTGGACCGGACTCACCGTGTACGAGATCGCTCCTTCGAAGTGCGCGCCGCACTCCTTGATCGCCTCCGCCGAGGTCTGGACGTTGCGGATGTCGTTCAGTGCGTCGAACACCCGGAAGACGTTGATGCCGTTGCGCTCGGCCGCGAAGACGAACCGACGGACGATCTCGTCGCTGTAGTGGTGGTAGCCCACCAGGTTCTGACCACGCAGGAGCATCTGGAGCGGCGTCTTCGGGCAGTGCTTCTTGATGACGCGCAGACGCTCCCAGGGATTCTCGTCCAGGAACCGAAGGGCCGCGTCGAATGTGGCCCCACCCCAGACCTCGAGGGACCAGTAGCCCACAGAGTCCATCTTGGGCAAGATCGGCAGCATGTCGCCGATCTCCATGCGCGTCGCCCAGAGCGACTGGTGAGCGTCGCGCAGGGTCGTATCGGTGATGTGAACTGGGCGCATCTTGAGACCTCTTGCCGGTGTGCGGACACGGAAGCCGCGCGCGGCCGACTCACGGAACGTACAGTATAGACGACGGCTAGCGACGACCAGCAGAGGAAGGCGAGGCCGACTACACGCGGGTCACGTAGCGCCCGTCACGCGTGTCGACCTTGAGCTTGTCCCCTGTCTCCACGAACATCGGGACCTGAACGACCGCTCCCGTTTCGAGGGTTGCGGCCTTGGTGCCGCCCTGGACAGTGTCGCCCTTGAAACCGGGTTCGGTGTCGACGACCTCGAGTTCGACGAACATCGGGGGCTCAACTCCCATGTGCTCCCCGTCGGCGGTCATCATCTCCACGTCGTCGTTCTCCTTGAGCCATTTCGCGGCGTCCCCCAAGAAGGAAGCGTCCAGCTCGATCTGCTCGAAGGTCGAGGTGTCCATGAAATGGTAGGTCGCGCCGTCGTGGTACAGGTACTGCATCCGCTTCGTCTCGACGCGCACGTCGTCGACCTTCTCGCCAGCGCGGAAGGTCACGTCAACGACCCGCCCGGTCGAGAGCTCCTTGAGCTTCGTCCGCACAAAGGCTCCACCCTTGCCAGGCTTGACGTGCTGGAATTCCGCGATGATCCAGCGCTTCCCGTCGTAGACGATGCACATGCCGTTCTTGAAGTTGTTCGTGGAGACTGCCATGCTCCGCGTCCTCCTCGTGAAGTCCAGGAACCTCGCTGGGCCCGTCTAGAGCTCTATGAGATGCTTGGGCGAGTGACTCAAGACGACCGGTCCGTCTTCACCCACGACCACCAAGTCCTCGATTCTAACACCGCCCAAGCCCGGCACGTAGACGCCCGGTTCGATGGTGATGACGGAGCGGAGAGGTATCGCCCCAGTCCCGCGCGGACCGACGTTCGGCCCCTCGTGAACCTCGATACCGACGCCGTGGCCCAGGCCGTGTCCGAACCTGTCGCCGTAGCCGCCTCTCTCAATAACCTGGCGAGCCTCTGAGTCGATCTCCGCGCCCGTGCGACCCGCGCGTACTGCGGAGAGTCCCGCCTCGTTGGCCGAAAGGACGAGCTCGTAGATGGTGCGCAATTCAGGGCCGATCGGGCCGAGCGCTACCGTCCGCGTCATGTCCGAGCAGTAGCCACCCACCCTCGCGCCGAAGTCCATCGTGATGACGTCGCCCTGCTCGAGTGTCCGCCCGCTCGCCTTCGCGTGAGGTCGTGACGAGTTCGGGCCGCTTGCGACGATCGATGGGAAGGCGACCCCTTCTGAGCCGTTGCGACGCATGAACAGCTCCAGCTCGAGCGCAATCTCGGTCTCGGTCGCGCCGGGCCTGAGGACGCCCAGGATGTGCTCGAAGGCCCCGTCTGCGAGCTGAGCGGCTGCTGTGATCCGCTCGATCTCCTCCTGCTCCTTCACGAGCCTCGAGCGCTCGACCCAGGAGTCGGCTGCACGTACACAGCCATTTCGTCCCTGCGTGACCTTTGCGAACCGCGCGTGAGGGATTGACGACTCCAGCCCGAACACCGCGCCGTCCATCGCATCCAGACTCGCGAGCGCGCGCTCCCAGACATCCTGTTCAGGACCGACGACCATCCACGGGCCGCCGGCGGCCGCATCACTTGCCGCCTCGACGTAGCGCGCGTCCACGTACGCGGTCGCGTCGGCGCCCGTCACTACGCACACCGAGGATGGCTCCTCGTCGAAGACGCCGTCGAACCCGGTCACGTACGCAGTATTCGCGGGAGACGCAACGACGAGGGCCTCGACACCCTCGGAAGCGATCGTGTCCCGGATCGAGGCGAGCCGCCTCGCTGGGTTCACGAGCGCTCCTCTATGGCGGAATCCGGCGCTGAAGGATCCGCGGCCGCTTTCAACGCCCCGAGGGCACCCTCGAGCCCGAGCACGTAGGATCCAGCGCCGAAGCCAGCGACCTGGCCGAGACACGCGGGAGCGATCACACTTTCACGTCTGAACGCTTCGCGAGCGGAGATGTTGCTCAAGTGCACTTCGACAACGGGGATGGGGATGCTTGAGACCGCGTCTCTCAGCGCGTACGAGTAGTGAGTGAACGCGCCTGGATTCAGGACGACCGCATCGTAGACGCCTGATGCGTTCTGCAAGGCATCCACCAGGGCGCCCTCGTGGTTCGACTGGAGGAAGTCGGCATCGGCCCCGAGCTCTCGGGCCCTGGCTGCCACCGTCAGTTCGACGTCGGCTAGCGTCTTCGATCCGTACACCTCAGGCTCGCGTGTTCCGAGCAAGTTCAAGTTTGGCCCACTGAGAACCAGCACGCGGGTCACAGCATCTCCTCCTTCTTCGAGTCGGCCTGCTCAAGATGGCCGACAAACTGCTCGATGTGCCGGTCGAGCACAGTTTCGGATACCGGCATCACGTGCCACGAACCCGGAGCGTCCAACAGAACGAACCTCGGCGTGCCTGCGCGGGCCTTCTTGTCCACCGACATCGCACCGCGCAGTGCTACAGCGTCGAGCTTGGCTTCAACGCGTGGGATCCCCAGCGAGTCGAGCAGGCGCCCCTGCCGCTCCGCGAAGGCCGGTGATGCGTCTACGGCTTCCACAGCGAGACGCGCCGCGAATCGGATGCCCTCGGCAACCGCGACTCCGTGCGGCATGACGCCGTAGCCGAGTGCCTTCTCAAGCGCGTGCCCGAACGTGTGCCCGTAGTTCAGACACTCTCGCGGCCCGGCTTCACGCTCGTCTTCGCTGACGACGCGCGCCTTGAATTCCACCGAGAGACGAACGGCGTCGAGGATCGTCTCGGGTTCACGCTCGAGGATCGGTGCCGTCGAGGCTTCGAGCCAGCTGAGGAAGTCCTCTCCGTCCAGTATGGCGGCCTTCCCCACCTCGGCGAGCCCGCTCCGCCACTCGCTCTCCGGCAGTGAGGCCAGGGTGTCCGTATCCGCAAGTACGACCAAGGGCTGTTTGAAGGCGCCAGCCAGGTTCTTTCCTTCTTCAAGGTCGACGCCCGTCTTGCCGCCCACCGACGAGTCCACCTGCGAAAGGAGCGTCGTGGGGAGCTGCACGAGATCCACGCCACGCAGGTACGTTGCGGCAGCGAATCCGGCCAGGTCGCCGATGACACCGCCGCCGAGAGCAATCACGAGATCGGTGCGGTCCAGGCCGGCACTCGCCAGCGCACCAAGGAGATGGCCAGCCGTCTCCCAGCACTTGGAGCCCTCGCCCGGGACGACGACGACGTCGTGCACGGTGAAGCCGGCATTCGAGAGGGCGCTCTCCACGACCTCGGCGTAGAGCTTCGCGACGTTCTCGTCGGTCACAAGCGCTACCCGGCGCGCGGCCGTCAGCGCGAGGAGGCGCTCTCCCACCTCGGAGAGAAGCCCGGAGCCGATGTCAACGGTGTAGGGCTGTGGCGGCACGGACACGGGCACGCTGGCGGCCATGCTCATCTCGCCGGGCCTTCGTGCTCGAGTGCCGCCGCGACGTACGACGCCACATCGTCGGGTTCCCGTCCGGCAGTGTCCACGGATATGTCCGCAGACGTCCGGTAGAGTCCGATCCTCGCCTCGAGTAGAGTCTCTGTCGCCGAAGGCTCGCTGTCCGCCAGGAGAGGTCGCACCTCGACATTGCCGATACGCGCAAGCGCCTCCCCTGCCGTGACCTCGAGGTAGACCACCGTACCCAGCTCCTTCAAGAGGCGGCGATTGACGTCCCGCAGGACGATCCCTCCGCCGCAGGCGACGACCGATGGTTCGGCGTCGGCCAGACTTGCGAGGGCCGCGGACTCGAGATTGCGGAAGGCCTCCTCGCCCCCATCGGCGAAGATCTGCGCACAACTTCGACCAACCTGGTGCTCGATCTCTACATCCAGATCGATGAAGGGACGTGCGAGCATCCCAGCGAGCAGTCGGCCAACGGTCGACTTGCCCGCGCCCATGAAACCCACGAGGAAGACGTGGCCGCCGGATGAACGTGCCATCATCCCGCGATCCTCGCCTTATAGGCCTCGAGCGAGCTCTTGATGTCCGCGATCGCATCCGTGCCGAACTTCGCGAGGTAGGCGTCCGCGAGCACGAGCGCGACCTCGGCCTCGGCAACGACCGCCGCGGCGGGGACGGCGCACACATCCGCGCGTTCACGGCACGCTTCTACCTTCTCCATCGTGTCGAGGTCGACGCTCGCGAGAGGCCTCATCAGCGTGGGTATCGGCTTCATGGCGGCGCGCAACACCAGCGGCTCGCCGTTCGTCATCCCGCCTTCGAGCCCGCCTGCACGGTTGGTCGGCCGAACGATCCCCCGATCCTTGTCGTAGAGGATCTCGTCGTGCGCATCTGAGCCGCGACGAGCCGCAAGCACGAACCCGTCACCGAATTCCACACCTTTGATCGCTGGGATCGAGACCACGGCCGCGGCAAGACGCGCGTCGAGTCTGCGGGCCGCCTCGGCGTAGCTACCGATACCCGGGACCAGTCCGGTGGCTGTGACGAGGAACGTGCCACCAAGGCTCTCGCCGTCCGCTCGGGCGGCGTCGATCTCCTGGCGCATCTGCACTGCAGTTTCTGGGTACGGGCACCGAACATCGCTCACTTCGACGGCCTCTGCATCGACGAGCCATGGCTCCTCGACCGATGACGTCGTCGCCGAGCCGATCGAAACGACGAACGAGCGCACGTCGACGCCGAGTTCCGCCAGAACAGCCTTGCCCACAGCGCCGGCCGCGACCCGTGCCGCAGTCTCGCGCGCGCTAGCGCGTTCCAGGACATCGCGCACGTCATCGCTCGCGATCTTCTGCACCCCGGCAAGGTCGGCGTGACCTGGCCGCGGAGCCGTCACCCGCACGCCGGCGGGCTTGTCGCCGGATGTAGCCATAACATCCAGCCAGTTGTCCCAGTCGCGGTTGGCAACCGAGACGGCGATGGGGCTTCCGATCGTGCGGCCGAAACGGACCCCTGAGAGGATGAGGACGCGGTCGGCTTCGATCGTCTGGCGACCGCCACGCCCGTATCCGCGTTGGCGGCGCGCCAGATCCAGGTCGATGGCAGACGCGTCGAGGGGAACGCCCGAGGGGACACCCGAGACAATCGCGGTGAGTACTCGCCCGTGAGATTCGCCGGCGGTGATGTAGCGCATGACCTGCGGCCTTTCTGCCGGACCCGGTGTCGCGATTCTACCACCGGTCGAGGGTCATGCGCGGTGCCGTGCTACTTGGAGACCTGCTGGCCCACGCTCAGAACGACCTGCGTGTCCCCGTACAACATGACCACGGAGCTGTCCCGGATGTCGAGCACCTGCCAAGGGGAGTCGTCAACCTGATCGCCCTCTTGCAGGTGGTAGGTCTCGCCTTCCCAGACGACCACGGCGGTCGGCTCTCCGTCCTCCACGGTGACGTCCTGCAGGAGGATGCTGTTCGCCGAGGCACCCGAGCCATTGTCGTTCGATGAACCAGTGGTCGTCGTGTCCGAACTCCCGCCGGTGCTTGTCGATGTGGACACAGGCTTGACCAGCGGCTCGAAGATGTCGCGGAACGTGAAGACCTCGGTCAGCGGCACCTGCGCCGGTGCATCTGCGGCCGTGGCGGTTGTCGTAGCCGTCGTCGACGGTTGTGCGGTCTGTGCCGCAGCAGAGATCGGGCCGGTCGCAATCCCGCTGCCCGATGGGTTCGGCGAGACCTGGCCGAATAGGAAGAACAGCGCCGCCGCGACTACCACGAGGAGCGCGAAGACGCCGCCAATGACGACGAGCTTGCCGCGCTTTGACGAAGCGAAGCCGTCACGCGGTTGCTGTGGCATGGCCAGCACCTCAGGGACCTCAGGAGGCGGTGTCTGCTCGATCGGGGTCATTTCGTCTGCCACGTGATCGTCACCGTCCTACTGTGCCGGCGCAGAGACCGGGGCTACGCCCGCGGCGGCCTGTGCCGACGCAAGCGTGTACACCTCGAGGTCGATCGAAAGAGTCACTTGCTGAGTCTCGTCGGCGGCCTCGCCGGACGCGGGAATGTATGGCTGTGCGTTATAGCCGATGATGCGGACCTGCCGAACGAGCTTGCTGACACGCTGCATGAAGTCTATCCCGTCGGCCCACTGGCCGAGCACTTCCATCTTCATCTGTATCGAGGAGAAACCGGTGTTCTGCACCGGATCTTGCGGAGTGAGCGTGCGGAACTCGACGCCCGCCTCATTCGCGATGTCCTGCAGCTCGATGATGAGCGACGCGAGTTCGGGGCTTGCCGGCAGTTCGTTCGAGAGTCGAAGCAGGGCGGCGTCGGTCTGCGCTGCGTCGGCTTTGACCGCCTGCCGCCGCTCGAGCATGGCCTCAGCCTGTGTGATCTGGCCCTCTGCTTGAGCGATCTGCGCGTCGAGGTCCGACAGCTCCCCGAACTGGGGATAGATCAGGAACGCTGCGAGGGCAAGCGCGACCACGACGACCAGGGCGATCGTGAGGATGAGTCTGTTTCCCGGCGATAGCTTCATTCTCTGCCTCAGCCCCTAATCACCGGACGAAGTCGCGGGCGGCACACTCGGGGTGGCCGTCGCATTCGCCGATGCCGGTTTGACCACCTGGGCGGTCAACTGGAACTCGATGACGGGGGCCTCGGACTCCCCCTGTGCGATCGTGCTTTTCGCTGACGCTTTCAGCCAAACGTCGTATAGGGAGCCCAGTTCGTTCAGTCGCACCATGGTACGCGCTACCGACTTCTGGCCAACGTCGGGAGCGTCCGCGGCATCGACTGCGACGAGAGTCAATTCCAATCCGACATCCTGGTTCGTAACGATGCTCTTCGTCCAGACATCGGACGGCAGCACGAGCGAGACCTCGTTGCTCACCTTGGCCCAATCGACCCGGCCGGCCAGGGCCTGCTGAGCAACCACCTGCCGCGCCACGAGATCGGTCTGCTTCTGCTCGAAGATCGCATAGGCCGCAGCCTCCGCGCGAAGCTTGTTCGCTTCCTCCTGCGCAGTCTGCAGCTCCCGATTCTTCTGCTGTACCTGGAGGCTCATGATCAGCCACACGCCGATCAGCGCAACCGCGACGATCGCCGCGACGGCGTAGACCCAGAGGAAGTAGCGTTCGTAGCGACGCTTCTCGAGTGTCTCTTTCGGCAGAAGGTTGATGCGGATCATCTACGACGCACCACCCAACGCGAGTCCGATGGCGGCTGTTGCGCCAAGACGGTCGGCGGCCACGGCCTGCTCAACCCCCTGCGACGCCGGTGTCACGCGCGAAAGCGGGTCGGCGAGGATCACACGCGCCTGCAGCCCACGCTCGAGGTGGTTCACGAGGTTGTTCAACTGCGCCCCAGCCCCGGTCATGTAGATGCGTCTGATCGTGCGCACCTGCGTGGCCTGCGTGAGGTAGTAGTCGAACGAGCGCCGCACCTCACCGATGAACTTGTTGACCTCGCGCAGCAGAGCTTCCTGCGCGAGCTGAGCCTTTTGAGGATCGACGCCGTCCGGCAGCGGGGTCGGGCTGCCGTCCACCGAAGGAAGACCCACGGCTACCTTCAGGTCTTCCGCCTCGTCGAACGTCACGTTGAGCACGTTCGCAATCGCCTGGGTGAATTGATTCCCGGCAAGTGAGGACACTCTCGTGAAGCGCGGTACGTCGCGCTCGACTACGGCGATGTTCGTGAGGCCCGACGAAAGATGGATCAGGCCAACTGCCTCACCGGGCTCGGCAACCTCGTCCGGGAGTACCTGCGCGACGGGGCCGAAGAGCCCTCGCACGAGCGCGAACGCGGTGACGTCGATCTGCGAGAGCTTCAGGCCTGCGGCCTCTACAGCTGCGACCGCCGCGCCGACCATGTCTCGCTGCGCCGCCACAAGCAGGACTTCCATCATGTGCTCGTCGGCCGGCGTCATGTAGTCGCCAAGGATGTGGAAATCCAGGATCGCATCGTCTACCGCGATCGGGATGTAGTCCTGCGCCTGGTACTGGATTGCGCCTTCAAGCTCGGAGCGCTCCATGAACGGCAGATCGATGAGACGGACGACGACCTTCTGATTGGAGACGGCAATCGCGACGTCGCGACCCTTCAACCCCGTTCGCTTCCAGAGTTCTCGGATCGCCGCAGCGACCGCGTCCGAGTCAACGATCTCGCCCTCGACGACGGAGCCAAGCGGCATGTTGACGCGACCGTAGGCGGTCAGCACGAAGTCCGCACCAGCGGGCTTGAGTTGAGCGGCTCGCACGTGATCAGTGCCTATGTCCAGGCCGACCACTGGCGACGCTGCACCGAACCATACCGGAGCCAACGCGTCTACCTCCCCTGCTGCGACTAAGCCTTGACGAGTGCCTTAGCGATGGTCCCTGTAGAAGATACCATTACATCCATTATCGACAAGCCTTGGAACTTCTGAAGTCTAACTGCTCGATCCCTCGAGCCAACTGCTCACCTTGTAAGTCCCGTCCTTGATCTGCGGGTACATCGGAGGTGGCGTACCCTCCAGCCTCTTGTCGTACTCATAGGTGCGGGTGTGGAATTCGCTGCTGCCCGACTCGAATCCGACCAGCGTCCTGAACGCCCGTGAGCCCCTGATCATGATGCTGTTCTTGTACGACCCGGTGCGGAACTCCGCACCGATACCGCCGTTCTGCGCGAGCAGCGCGGCCTGACACCACACGTCCGTGGGGAACTCGGCGGCCGAGTACCAGAGGGGGAACGTGATGTCGGATGAGGAAATGAGTCCCAGGACATGCACCGCTTGCTCCGACTGAGGCCTGAGGTTGTACGGCAGGACGAACTTCGTTGCCGAGATAGTCAGGGCTGCCGAGTAGGTCCCGCGGACCCACACCGTGTCGTTGAAGTAGAAGACGCCGTCGGCGGGCACCGAGGTCGTTGCGTAGGCCGTGGTCGTGAGGGCGCCCGTCGAGTTGTTGACAGCCGTGACCTTGTCGATCTGCACCGAAGTGCCGGTGATGGTCACCCGATATCCTCGAGCTCCTGAGGCGGCGTAGAACGTGCCGATCGCGGTAGCCTTCGTGCGTATGGCGTTGATGTCGGCGGTGACCTGCGCAAAGTCGACCTTCGGCAAGCCTCCCGTCTTAGGAGGGTCGCCGAGATACTGTCCTGAGCCCGAGAACGAACCCGATGCTTCCGCCCGCCCGGTGATCGTGCCGTCGTTGTCGACGTTCCCGTTCGCCCTGAGCTTGCCGAGAATGGTTCCGCCCGTCCCCAGGGCATAGTCGTCGTCGATGAGCACCGAGTAATCAGCATAGGTGGGCCTGCGGACCTCGGCGAGGATGGCTCTTGTGGCCTCTAGCCCCGGGACAACGCCTACGGAGCGCAGGCGCAAGGGCGTGTTCGTGACGGGGTCCGGCGGAGTGGCCGTCACGGTCCATGTGCCCTGGTCCACGGCCGTCGGTCCGAGAGTCGGGATGTAGACGCCGCTTCCGTGTTTGAACGCGTACATGTACGCGTTCACGCCGGCGTCGGCGACATGCATCGCTGTGGTGCGTGCCTGGTAGCGCTTTGTCTCGAGCGTATGCTGTGCGACCGACCCGATCAGCATCGTCACGAGCATGAAGAGGATTCCCGTCGCGACCACAACGCTGGCGAGCACCCAGCCCTCGTCCCGCCGTGATGGCGATGTCCCCGGGCTATCCATGACAGCTCCCCTTGATCGGTCTCATGCTGATCGAATTGTGCACGGAGCGGACCTTGATCCACGTCGTCGAGTCGACCACAGCGGTCTCTGGCCCCGAAGACGCTTGGTTGATGATGTGGATCTTCACGGTGGAAATCGCGGGAAGAGACGTCACCGCGTTGGGCGGGTCAGCCGTATCGAGGTAGGTGAAGATCGTGCCGGTCCATCCGGTCTGCAGGGTTCCGATGAGCGTCGTCGGGGGCCCGTCCGGGCCGAAGTTGTAGGGAGCAACGGGGATGGTGGCACTGGCGACCGTCCGCTTCACCTTGCTCCCGTCAACGTAGTACGTGACCTTATCCGGCGTGCCGTCGTGATCGAGATCCACGTAGAACGAACAGCGCCTCGCACTTGCCTCAGCGAACGCGCCCTGCCCGGTGTCGATCTCGCCCGCCTGTCGCAGGTCTCGGCCCATCTGATCGGCGGTCAGTCGCATCTCGCGCGCGGCGATGCTGCGCGCCTCCACGTGGCTCGCCCACGACGACGCGGTGGTGACTACGAGATACATAGTGCCGATGACCGATCCCATAAGCGCGACGACGACGAGCATCTCGGCGAGGGTGTGCCCGCGGTCGTCCTCACGGACGCGACTGAGGAAGCGCATCATCACCACGACACCGCCACTACGCTGGTGGCACCCGCTGCCACTGTGGGGGTGCGGTTGATCCAGGAGTCGTTTGAGCTTCGCCACACGGAAACCTGATACCGACCAGGTACCAGACCGCTGCGAATGACGAGGCCAGAGGAGTCGGTGTTCGGTATCGCTTGAGTAGACGATGCCGTCGAGACCCGTGACGAGCACGCGCACGCCCGAGCGAGGCGACCCGTTGGAGGAACGAGTGACCTCGACCCGGAGAGTACCCGCTGCCACCGCGACCATCGAGAACGTCTCGGAGTAGGTGCCGCTCGCAGCGGCTGTGAGCCATCGGGACTGGTCCACATACCCCGATCTGGACACGGTGATGAGGTAGCGTGCCGCCCCCGGGCAGGTCGAAGGTCGCGAGACCAGATGCTGCGCTGGTGGCGGGGCTCCCGGTGATACCGCTGGTCGAAGGCGACGGGCCGTACACGCCCACGGTCGCTCCCGACATAGGCGCGCTGTCCGAGCTTCGCCGAACGGTGACGGTGAGCTGATTCGGGTCAGCCAGGGAGAGGTTGAGCGTCACGGTCTGCCCGCCCGCTGTCACGTCGAGGACTCCCGTGCCGGGCACACGACCAGAGGCGCTAACGTTGACAGTGTGCGATCCCTTGAACAGGTTGTCGAAGGTCACACTTCCGCCAGCGCCCGTCGTGAGCGTCATCGTCGGCGTCGGTGCAGTATCGCCTGTGAGTGTCACGGTCGCGCCTGCGATCGGCTGGCCGTCGCTCCCCGTCACGTTCACGATGCCGGTGCTCGGCAGCTGCGCGTGCAAGGTGTAGCTGGACAGAGCGTCCGCGGCGACGGAGGCGCCTGACAGCGGCGACACGTCGATGAGGTAGCCGATCTTGTCCGCCGTGAAGGTCACCGCCCCGATGGACACGTAGCCGAAGAACGCCTGGCCGCTCGCGTCCGTGCTCCTGGTCCGGTTCGATCCGCTTGCCGGATCGATGACCACGCTGACGCCGTCGACCGGCTCGAACGAGTCGCTGTCGAGCACCTCAACGAGGACGTCACCTGTGTTGGTCAGGGTGGACCTGCCCATCACCGCTGTCTCGAGCTTCACCTGGTTGGCAAAGGGCTTCTCCCACGAGACGACGACCTTGAGGAGCTTGTACGTCGCCCGTCCCGTCGCCACGTCGCGCCCGTAGGTGCACTCGGTCTGGACGCTGAAACCCTCGATCGACTGGCTGGTCAGGATCGACCCGGGCGGATCCCCGTAGACGCCTCCGGGAGAAACAGTGCCCAACTCGTCGTAGGGCATGTTGCGCGCGAGCTCGATGACTTGGTTGCCCACGTTGATCGCCGCGTCACGGTGGGTCGACTGCTGCGTCGAAGCCGCCGCGAACTGGATGGCCCCGATGACGGCAATGACCGTGATCAGAAGGATCGAAAGCGCGAAGAGCACCTCGGCAACGGTGAACCCTTGGTCAGGGCTTCTACGCGATTCCCCTGCGTGCATTGCTGCCCACCCATCCCGGAGTTGAAGTGATGCACGTGGAACCGTCCTACCGTCGGCGGTTCTCACTGTCGATATCGGCACCTGATACGGCCCGCTTTAGCTCCGCAAGCTCGCGCGGATCGGACCATGGCCGGCCCAGCAGGCGGGAATCAGACAGGCCCGAAAAGGCTCGCGAACCATCCCCCACAGCCTCCCTCGCCAGACGAGAACGACGAGGTGGCTCGCGTGCTCGCCGGACCTACGGATAGGTAGTGTGCCGTTCGGGCACACCGCCGAACCATCCGCTGCAGCGAAGGTGTAAGTTCCGGGGGCGGCTGCGGGGCAGTGCGGCTGTGTCTTCAGGTACGCAGGCCGAGGGCAGCCATGGTCACGTCGAGCGGCCTGCGCGGACGCTGTAACTGTCGAATCGGCAACCCACTGCTGGGTGGCTCCGTCGATCGTGCGAAGGTTGGCCTGACACGTGCGTTGCCTTGCCATTCTTTGGGCCGCGCTGTAGACCGGGACCGCGACGCTGACAAGGATGCCGATAATGAGCACGACGACCATGAGCTCGATGAGGGTGAAACCATGGTCAGTCTGTCGGCGCAGTCTTCCAGCTCGCATCGCAATTCACCTGTTCCCTCGGACGACGCACGCCATGCAGGATCCCTCCTCTGCCGGCATCTCGCTATCAGTATCGGAACCCGCGCCCCACGCCTTGAGCCCGTCGCGAGCGTTCCCCGGCAGGCCCTCCCCGAGCACGAAGTCAGGTCAGTCCGACGAGACTCGCGTACCAGGTCCAGACCCGTTCTCCCCAGGCAAGGACGACAAGGGTTGCGAGCGCGATGAAGGGGCCGAAGGGCATGCGGGACCTGAGGGACTCCACCTGTCTGGAGGCCACACCCCAGACCGCACCCATGAGACTCGCGAAGAAGAGCACCATGAGCACATACGGTCCGAGGTAGATGCCGATGGCGCCGAGCAGCTTCACGTCCCCCATCCCGAACCCCTGGGTGCCGCGCAACGTCGAGTACGCCAAGGCGATGCCGAGGCTGACGCCGGCGCCCGCCAGCGCGCCGACGAGCCCGACGAAGAGCGGGTGCGCGAAGGCGCCGCTTCCAGCTGTCGGGACGAGCGGCATCAGCGCGACGTCTGAGAGCTGCGAGACCACGGCAAGACCGACACCCGCGCAAAACAGCAGACCCACGAGAACGTTCGGCAGACGCATCGTGTCAAGATCGATGAGCGAGAGCACGAGCAACAGGGAGAGGAGCACGATCGCCGAGGCGGTGCGTGGCCCCATGCCGTAGAAGAGAGCCGCGCCGGCCCATACCGCACCCATCGCCGCCTCGACAGCCGGGTAGCGGGGCGAGATCGGCGCTCCGCAGTCCCGGCATCGACCACGCAGAAGGAGCCAGCTCAAGACGGGGACGTTGTCCCGCCAGCGGATGGCGTGCCCGCAGGTCGGGCAGTGAGATGGGGGATGCGAGAGGGACTCGCCGCGCGGGAAGCGCCAGATCACGACGTTCGCGAAGCTCCCGATCACCAGACCGAACAGGCCGAGGACGAGCGGGCCGAACCAGTCCGGTACTGCGCTCACGTGTCCACTCCCTGGGGTTGCGGCCGGCAGAACGCCTGCGAGCCTAGCCGATGACGGCCTGCGCTGTCATCTTGCGGCACGCAAAGAGGCCGGGGCGCTTGGCCCCGGCCTCCACATGCGACGTTCGCTTGCGAGCTCGTCAGACCTACGGATAGATGTGACCCGCATGGGTGCGCCACGATCGGGCACACCGCCGAACCATCCGCAGTGCGAAGGTGTAGGCGGCGCCTGCCTGCGGGGCAGTTCGGCTCTGCCTTCAGGTACGGACGGGCAACGAGGGCAGCCATGTGCACGGTTACAGCTGGCGACGCGGGGCGTCTGCAACTGTGCTATCGGCAACCCACTGCTGGGTGGCTCCATCGATCGTGCGGAGGTTGGCCTGGCACGTCCGCCTCTGTGCGGTCGCCTTGGCGGCGTTGAAGACCGGGATCGCGATTGCAACGAGGATACCGATAATAAGTACGACGACCATGAGCTCGATGAGGGTGAAACCCTCTTCCTTGTGATGCAGCCTCACGGCTAGCACCTCCTTCTACCCCTCTCGGGGACCTGGGCGGTCTCCTCCGCCCCCTTTCCGACACAGGTAGTATCGGGAGCGACGCGACCGGGCTTTAGCCCTGACCGGGCGTTTCCCCAAGGAACGGGCCGATTGGTGACCGGCATCACTCGGGCCATGTGAGCGCAGACCGGTAGTAGTTCGGGAAGCAGTGCGCCCTGCCGGCCAATCGGGCCGGCAGGGCGCACAAGACGATAGTCATCCGGCGGCGGCAGACAACCGCGCACCGCGAGACGTTGCTACTTGACGAGCGAGATGACCGTGAACATCGGCAGGTAGAGCGCGATCACCATGGCGCCGACAACCAACCCAAGCGTCACCATCATGATCGGCTCTATGATCGACGTGAGGGATTCGACCGCCACCGCGACTTCCTCGTCGTAGAAGTCGGCGATCTTGTTGAGCATCGCGTCGAGTGCACCTGTCTCCTCGCCCACTGCGATCATCTGGACAAGCATCGACGGGAAGACCGGCGACTCTGACAGCGGCTTGGCTATCGCCTCGCCTTCCTTGATGGCCGAGCGGCTCTTCTTCACCGCCTGGGCGACGACTTCGTTACCCGATGTGTCCGCGACGATGTCGAGTGCGGTGAGAATGGGAACGCCGGCCGACACCAGCGTGCCAAACGTGCGAGTGAACTTCGCCAGTGCCAGCTTGCGCACAAGCGGACCGAACACCGGGACGCGCAAGGTGAATCCGTCCCACACAAGCTTGCCTGAGGGCGTCCGCTTCCAGTATCGAAATGCAGCGACTACGCCAACGATGGCCAGGGCGATGACCACGCCCCAGAAGCTCGCTACGGTATTCGACACGTTCACGAGTATTCGCGTCATGAGTGGCAGTGTTCCACCCATATCCGAGAACATCTTCTCGAAGGTCGGCACCACGAAGAGCATCATGGCAACGAGGATGATGAGCACGAGAGCGCCCATTGCGATGGGGTACGTCATTGCGGACTTGACGCGAGACCTGAGCTGCGCATCACGTTCGAAATGGTCGGCGACCCTTAGAAGGACCTCGTCGAGCACGCCGCCCGTTTCTCCGGCGCGCACCATATTGACGAAGATCGGCGGGAAGATGCGCGGGTGCTTGGACATCGAGTCCGAGAGCGATTGGCCAGCCTCGACACCCTTCCCGATCTGCGCGATCACGTCACGGAGCGCCGCGCTCTCGGTCTGCTGGCCCAGAATGGACAAGCACTTCGTGAGCGAGAGCCCCGCGTTGATCATGGTGGCGAACTGGCGGGCGAAGATCGTGATGTCCTTCGACTTCACGCGCGAGCCGCCGATGTTGATCTTCCCGAGCGAGAGGAACGCGCTCTGGGGCTCGAGGTCGAGGATGATGTAGCCCATCTGCATGAGCTTGGCCCGGACGACCTCTTTGGTGTCGCCCTCGAGCTGGCCTTTGACGACCGAGCCCGCCTTGTCGCGAACTGCGTAGTTGTAAACCGCCATGGTTCAGCACCCCTTGCTCGAGTCGACCCCGCGGGTCGTCCTTCTCACACCGTGCTACACGATCACCCGGCAGACCTCCTCGATGGAGGTGACGCCGTCTCGCACTTTCTCCAAGCCGTCCTGCCTCAAGGTCAGCATTCCCTCGGCGACTGCGGTCCGCTTGATCTGGTCGGCCGTCGCCCCGGTCACGCACAGTCGGCGTATCTCCTCGGACATCAGGAGTACCTCATACACGCCGATCCGGCCCCGGTACCCTGTGCCGCTGCACTTCTTGCAGCCGTCGGCCCGGTAGATGACCTCAGGTAGGTTATCGGGCGGGTACCCCACCTCGATGAGGACTTCTTGGCTCGGCCGGTACTCGGTCATGCAGTCGGGGCAGAGACGGCGAGCCAGTCGCTGCGCGAGCACGCAGTCGACTGCCGAGGAGACCAGGAAAGGCTCGACGCCCATCTCGACGAGCCGGCTCACGGCCCCCGCGGAATCGTTCGTGTGGAGCGTCGAGAGCACGAGGTGCCCGGTCAGGGCCGATTCGATCGCGATCTTGGCTGTCTCGTAGTCCCGGATCTCGCCCACAAGGATGATGTCCGGCGAGCAGCGCAAGAACGACCGCAGAGCACGGGCGAACGTGAGGCCCACCCTGGTATTCGTCTGACACTGGTTCACGCCCGCGAGCCGGTACTCCACCGGGTCCTCGGCGGTGAGGATGTGCTTCTCAGGCGAGTTGAGGACGTTGATCGCGGCGTACAGAGAAGTCGACTTGCCCGATCCCGTGGGACCGGTCACGAGGATGGCGCCATAGGGCTTCGTGAAGGAGTCCTGGAACTTCTCGAGCGACGACGGCAGAAAGCCCAAGTCTTTGAGCTGCAGCAGGATCGAGTCCTTGCGCAAGATGCGGAGCACGACGCGCTCGCCATAGACGGTCGGCAGCGTGGACACACGGAAGTCGAGCTTGTGTCCCGCGACAGTCACGTTGCAGTGCCCGTCCTGGGGTTTGCGTGACTCGGCGATGTCCATCTCGGCCATGATCTTGAACCGGCTGATGATCGCCGCTTGCGTCGGCTTGGGGCTGCGCATCACCTCGTGAAGTACTCCGTCGACTCGGAACCGCACTCGGAGGTCCTTCTCCTGCGGCTCGATGTGGATGTCCGAGGCGCGCTCCGTGACTGCCTTGTGGATGATGAAGTTCACGACTTTGACGGTCGGAGCTTCCGAGCCGACCTCCGAGATGTTCGCCAGGTCGGCTTGGTCGATGTCGGCGCTGCCGATGAACTCGTCGATCTCGGACTGCTCGGCCATCTTGTAGTACTCGTCGATCGCGCTCAGGATCTCGTCTTTCGTGGAGATCGCGGCGCGGACGTCGAGGCCCGTGATGATGCGCAGATCATCAAGTGCAACGACGTTGCGAGGGTCGGCCATGGCGACCAAGAGCGTGTGGTCGACGATCTCGACAGGCATGACCAGATAGCGCGAGGCGAGTTCACGCGGGACGGATGCAATCGCGTTGGGATCGGGCTTTCGTTCCGCAAAGTCGACGTAGTCGACGCCGATCTGGCCCGAGATCGCTGCGAGGACGGCTCCTTGCGAGGCGTAGCCCAAGTCCACGAGCACGCGGCCCAGAGGCGCGCCAGTCCCCAAATGCGCTTCCAGCGCGTCGTTGAGCTGACTCTCGCTGATTATGCCGGCGCGAACAAGGATCTGCCCGAGCCTCTGTCCAGTCTCCGCCACCCGCTGCCCCTTCAGAGAACGTGCCCGCACGTGCGCCAAGCACGGCCGCGCCCAACGCGTGCGGCGCCAACTCTCTCATCGGCGTTCGCGTCAGCGAGCATTACAGTCCGAATGAAGCACGGCGAAGGAAGGGCGAGTTCAGTGGACTGACGGGCTGCGCCTCGGGCGCAGGCTAGCGCTCGGGCAGCTCGGATAAGAGAACGCTCGCGTACTGCTCGAACGCCTCATGGGTGGCGCTACCCCGCACGACGCCCACCCGGGTCGAGCCGAACCAAAGCTCCACAGGCGCAATCAGGCGCTCACGGGATAAGAGAGGCGCGGGTGACAACTCAAGCGACTGTGGCCGCTGATCCGGGGCGCCGGCGGTTCCTGCCGCTGACGTTGGATTGGCGGCTGGCTTGGCTTCGGCGGGTCGGCGAGTCCACGACCCTAACCTCTCCCCGACATTCTGCTCGGATTCGAACCGCCCGGACGAAGTGCCATGTCTGCCCGCAGCTTCACGCTGGGGCCAAGAAGGTTCACGATGTCGTGTTCGGCGGACACGCACCGCCAGGCACCCGCCGCCTAGGAGCAACACGGCCAGCACGACGGTGCCAACGATAATGCCCGACGAAAGAGACAAGAGCTACCCGACGGCCTCCAAGATCGTGTATAGGAGAGCCAACAGCACGGCTTTGACAGATTCCTTGTCCCTCGCGTCCACCCCGAGAACCGGCACGTTGTCGTCCAGACCCAACTCTGAACGCGCCCGTGCGAGATCCTGTTCGTCAGAACCATCCAGCCGATTGACGGCAACGACGAACGAGACATCAGAGAGTCGTCTGAAATACTCGACGATCGCCCGTCCGTCGGAAAAGGAGTCCTCATCCGTTCCGTCGACGAGCACGACAAAGCCGAGCATACCCTCGGACAACGTGTCCCACATGAACGAGAACCGCTCCTGGCCGGGCGTGCCGAACAAGTAGAGGACGACGTCGTCAGAGATCGTGATGCGACCGAAGTCCATCGCAACGGTCGTCTCCCCACGCCCCTCGCTTGCCGTCTCACTCACTTGACGCTCTGTCGAGAGTACCGTGATCTCGCTCACGGTCTTGATGAGGGTAGTCTTGCCCGCGTTGAAGGGGCCGGTTATCACGACTTTTACGGACAGCATCCAGCCTGGCTCCTAGAGTCTCTTGATGCCCTCGATGATATCGAGGAGGGTTCCCCGGTCGATGTTCGCGTCACGGCGGGGCACGGCGGTGGTCACGGGTGGCGTGCCGCCGCTCGCGGTAGGGCGCGTGGTGCGTTCAACGCCGGTCAACGCGGCGATCTCATCCGTGATCGTGCTGTTCATGCCGAGGTCCTCGCGGGCCTCCAACAAGAGGGCCGCCTCTTCCTGGAAGCTCACGGCGACCTCGGTCTGGGTCGTCCCAGCTTCGGCCATCAGCTCCTCGGGGACCTCGGCCACGGGCTCGCCGGATTCCTCGGTCGCAGTCTCGCCGGATTCCTCGGCCGGTGCCTCTTCCGCCGGATGCGTCGGCTCCTCGGGCTCTTCGGCCTCTTCGGCCTCTTCGGGTTCTTCGACGTGCGAAGGCTCCTCGACGACGGGTGGCGGCTCCGCCTCCACCACGCCGTCGGGAGTGGCGATCAGACCCAGCGCGGCGAGCTCAGCTTCGACCGCGGCGCGAGCTTCATCTGGCTGCACCTGACCGGCCTCAGGCGTCGGCGTTTCCAGGATGTCGGTCTCGGGTGGGAGAACGTCAAGCTCGACCTCAACGGTCGCGGGCTCGCCGTCAACGTACAAGATCGTCTCCGACTGCGATTCCTGTGCCTCGGGCCACTCCTCCGACGAGACCGCTGACTCGACGCTCACAGGCGGTTGCTCGGCTTCTGCCTCGGCTTCAGCCTCGACCACCGGCTCAGCCCCCGTCTCAACCTCGGCTGCAGGACCGGTGACCTCCTCGGCCTCCGGAGCCTCGGCAGGTTCACCGCCGGGTGGGGCCGGTGGGACGGTCTCGGGCGCAGGTTCAGTCACAGGGGCTGCTGACGGCTCCGTGCTCGTACTCACCGGGGCAGGTGCCTTTGGAGCAGATGCGGCTGCCGCCATGGCGGCCTCGCGCTCGGCCATCGCCTCGCGCAGCCGAGCCGCCTCTTCATCGCTGACCACCTCGAGCAGTCCGGCGGAGTGCAGACCGTACACGATTCGCGCCGCGTCGAATTCCGTCCAGTGGGCCGCGCGCGCCAGCTCGGCTACGCTCCGGGTGCCATCGACGAGCAGCAGCAGGTTCCACTCGACGGGTTTGAGCGAGATCTCGAAGCTTCCCTCGCCGGGCGCCGTGGCCATCTTGAAGACCACGTCCGTCGAGGGCACCTTCTTCTTGATCCTCTCCCATTCTTCGAGTCGCCTGGCACCTTCCATCACTATGTTCTCGATGGAGACGGCCAGGCCGATGTCTTCTTCGGGGGTCTGGGGGGTCATCTCGAAGTCGAACTCGCCCTCTTCCCAACGCATGAGGTCGAATATCGGCTCGAGCACCTGCTCTCGAACGAACGCCTCGAGAACTGCGTCGGTGATGTAGCCCTCGTCGACGAGGATCCTGCCGAGGCGCCGCCCGTTCTCTGGTTCTGCTGCCCTCAGCTCAAGTACCCGCGTGAGCGCGCTCGGAGTGATCTTCTGCGCTGTGACCAGCCGCTCTCCAAGCCGTTCCCTGTGCCAATTCGACTCGGCGAAGAACACCTCTCCGTCGCGGAACCAGACGTCGCCTTCGGAACCGTCTGCACGGCGCATGCGCAGCACACCGGTCTTCTTGCTCAGGGCGATGAGCTGGAAGACATCGGGAAGCGTGAAGTCGTTGAGGTTTCCTCTCAGCGCCATCGGCTACGTCATTCGCTTTCGGTTCCCTGCTCGGCTAGCCCAGGATGTCGGCGATGGCTTCGGCCACGTCGCGCATGTCGTAGAGGAGCAGACCGAGCTTTGCCTCGAGACGCGCGAGCGCCGTGAGCACCGCTCTGTCCCCTGCCGCCATCAGCAGAACGTAGCCCGTGTCCCCCTCGATGAAGACCTGCGAGAGCTTGCCACGTCCGAGCTCGAGAGCTGCACGCTCGCCAAGCCCGAGGATGGCCGCGGACATCGCGCCGACACGGTCCTCCTGCATCCCCGCGGGAAGTGCGGAGGCCATCGTGAAGCCGTCGATGCTGACGAGCGCGGCGGCCTCGACGTCCGAGGACACGCGCATGAACGTCGCCAACGCCGCGGAGAGCTGCTCCTCCCGCGTCCGAACCGGGCGCGTGGGAGCGGTTTGCGCAGCCGTAGCGGGCGCGGCGATTGCGGACGCAGCTGACACGGGCGCGGCGGGCTTGGGTGGTGTGGCAGGAGAAACGGGCGAGGCCTCGGCGCGAGGCGCTGGCGTTGGGAAGGGCGCAAAGCCCGGGCGCGCCGGGACCTGAGTCTCTGCATCAGGTCGAGCAGGCGCGGGAGCTGTCCGAGGCGCCATCGGCTGCGGCGCTGGCGCCGAAGATGCGCCCTGCGCTCCCGGAGCGTGCTTCCCGGCAGCAGGCACCGAGGGCGGTCCGGGCGTGCCTGATACCAGGGGCGCGTGAAGGTCTTGGGTCGCGGAGGCAGTCACACCGTCGGAAGGCGGTGGCATCGTGCCCTGATCCTCGTCGTCCTCGTCCGGGATGAAGAAGTCGTCGAGTCCGCTGCTGGTCACTGATTCAAGCTCCTCCGCATTCGCCCGTCGGGTAGCACCAAGTCGGCCGCACGACTCTCCCCTGTCGGGCGACACGCGGATTCATACTCTCACGATGGTGATTCAGGCACAACGCGCACTCAGAGACTCTCAGACGACGACGCGCATGACCTCTTCGATGGAGGTGAGACCCATGCTCACTTTCTCGAACCCGTCCTCGCGCAACGTGCGCATGCCTTCCGCGATGGCCTGGCGCTTGATGTCGTCAGCCGAGGCGTTGGCGACGGTCAGCCGCTCAAGCTCCTCGGACATGCGGAACACTTCGTGGACGCCCATGCGCCCCTTGTAGCCTATGCCGCTGCACTTCTTGCAGCCGACGGCGCGGTAGAGCTTCGGCGGCTTCCCGGGCTTAAACGGGAAGGCGACCCTGGTCAGCGCCTCCTCTTCGGGTGTGTACTTCTGCTTGCAGTCAGGGCACAGGCGTCTGGCCAGACGCTGTGCGAGTACGCACGTCACCGCAGAAGCTGTGAGGAACGGCTCGATGCCCATCTCCGTAAGGCGGGTGATCGCCGAAGGTGCGTCGTTGGTGTGCAGGGTCGACAGCACGAGGTGACCCGTGAGGGCGGCCTCGACGGCGATCGTCCCGGTTTCCTTGTCGCGGATCTCCCCGATCATCACTGAGTCTGGGTCCTGCCTCAGGATGGAGCGAAGAGCGGACGCGAAGCTGAGCCCGGCCTTCTCGTGCACCTGCACCTGTGAGAGCCCGGCGAGGCGATACTCGACAGGATCCTCGACGGTGATCAAGTTCTGTTTGGGGTCGTTGGTCTCGTTGATCGCTGCGTAGAGCGTGGTCGACTTGCCTGACCCCGTCGGTCCGGTGACCAGGATTGCGCCGTAGGGAAGGGACAGTGCCTCACGCAGGCGATCCATGGGCTGCTGCAGGAACCCGAGATCTGCGAGCGACATCATGATCGAGTCCCGCCGAAGGAGTCTCAGGACCGCGAGCTCTCCGTTCACGGTGGGAAGGACCGCCACTCGAAAGTCCACCGCCTTGCCCTCGAGCACGACGGAGAACCGCCCGTCTTGCGGCACGCGCTTCTCGGCGATATCCATACCGGCGCTGATCTTGAGCCGGCTTATCAGCTGGCGCTGCATCTTCTTCGGACTTCGGAGGACCTCCTGGCACACGCCATCGATCCGAAAGCGCACACGCATGTCATGCTCGTGCGGCTCGAAGAAGATATCGCCAGCGTCCTGTCTGATCGCCTCCGTGATCACCAAGTTCATGAGCTTCGCCACGGGAGCCTCTTCGTCAGAGGTTTCCTCGTACTCGTCGTCACCGGCGCCCAGCGAATCCTCTAGGTCCCCCATCATGTCTTCGACGCTCGTCTGCGCGGTCGAGAGCTTCTCGATCGCGCTCATGAGCTCGCTCTCCGAGGCAACGACTGGCCTCACGGGGTAGCCGGTCACCACCCTGAGATCATCGATCGCGAAGATGTTGGCCGGGTCCGACATCGCGACGAGGAGTTCGTCGTCTTGGATGCGGATCGGCAACGCACGGTAGCGACGGGCGATATCCATAGGGATGAGTGTGGCCGCGTGAGGATCGACGTCGGCAAGACCGAGGTCGACGTAACAGAGATTCATCGAGTCCGCGATCGTGCGGGCGATGAGCGTCTCGTCGGCAAAGCCCAGTTCTGAGAGTGCCGCCGTGATTGAGCGCCCGTTGACGTGCGTGAGCGCCTCCTCAAGCTGGGCGTCAGTGATCACGCCCGACTTGACCAGCATCCTACCCAGTCGCTTGCTGCTCGGCGTCATGTGGCCGACTTCACTCCCGCAGGTCTACGCGCCCCCGTCGAGTGCGGCGAGGGCCGCCGCGCGCATCACTTCCCGAGGGGCCCTTTTGCCAGCCTCGCCATGCCAGATGTCGATCGACATCGCTCCTTGGCACACGAGCATCCCGAGCCCGTCGAGGGCGACCGCTCCCGCGTCCCGCGCGGCCCGCACGAGGGAGGTAGGCTGCGCCCTGTACACCATATCGGCAACAACCTGCCCCGACCGAAGCCACGTGACCGGTACAGGGCTAGGGTCCTCCGCCTCCATGCCCACAGGTGTGGCATTGAGCACCAGATCGGCCGCTCGGACCTGATCCTCCGCGTCCAGATCCAGAGGCAGAGCAACGAGATCTACGCCTTGCAGCCGCTCGTGAACCCGCTCGATCAAAGCGTTCGCGCGGTCCTCCGAGCGGTTGAGCACCACGATCCGCCTTGCGTGCCCTAACGCGAAGGCGACGAGGGCAGCTGCGGCGGCGCCCCCCGCCCCCAGGATCGCGATCTCGCGTCCGGCGGGGTCGAAGCCCGCGTCCAACGCCAGGGCTTCGAGGATGCCGCGGCCGTCTGTGCTGTAGCCGATCAGCTTGCCCTCGACGCACTGAACCGTGTTCACAGCCCCAGCAAGCGTGGCCATCTCAGCGACCTCGTCACAGAGCAACAGCATGAGCTGCTTGTACGGCATCGTGACGTTCACGCCAACGAAGGGAAGGACACGCATTGCGCGAAGGACGGCCTGCAAACCCCGCTCATCGCGAACGTGGAGCGGCACATAGACCCAGTCCAGGCCCATGGCCTCGTAGGCCGCGTTGTGCATCGCGGGCGAGAGAGTGTGCCCCAGCGGATGGCCAATCACGCCCGCTAGCCTCGTCGCCCCGCCTATGGATCGCATCAGACCCCGCTCCCCTCTGCTGACGTGCGCACTCGCCCCGCAGGCGTGCGGCCGCGCAGGATCCGACGCTCGAGTGCGCGAAGGATGCGTGTGTGCGGAAGATCCGATCCGCCCGCGAGAGGTGTGACCAGCACCGTCGTAGCCCCCAGCAGCTTCCCCCCAAGAATATCGGTGAAGATCTGGTCGCCGACCACAGCGCACGTGCGTGGCGGCTGATCCGAAGACAGGGCACGGCGAAATCCTGATGGCAGCGGCTTTGTGGCCCTCCCGACGACGGGCACCCCGAGGCTACTGGAAGCGTGCTGCACGCGCTCATGCCAGTTGTTCGAAACGACGATCACGTTGAGACCCTTCGCCGTGGCCGTGTGAAGCCAGGCGAGAACCTCATTCGACGCCTCCAGGGTGTTGCGGAGCACGAGCGTGTTGTCGAGGTCGAGCAGGAGCGTCCGCACCCCTCGGTGCATCAGCTCATCCAGATCGATGTCGGTGACGGCACGGTAGTACAGGTCCGGCTCAAACAGCGACATGGCGCCCCTAATGGTCCGGCGTTCCATCTCCGTCATGATCGTGCCCTGCGCCGCCGATGCCCGACGTACTGGTCTTGCCCGCGAGCGAGCTGACTACTGCTCTCGCGGCCTTCTCTTTGCCCGTCAGTCCCGCGACGTGGTAGGCGGCTGCAAAGATAGCGTAGCCCTCGAACTTCTCAGCGTCGTCTGCCCAGATGATGCCAGGAGCGGTCCCGGCGTCGGCCTGTGCCACCGCCTCGGCGGCGTACTTGACCTTGTCCTCCAGCAGCATGACCTGGACGAGATTAGATCGCAGAAGACCGGAAGAGGGGTTCTGGGAAACGCCTTCACGCGCATTGTCGAGCCCTTGGCCAGCCTTGCCACGTCGCGCCAGCACCCAAGACGCGATGTAGTACGACTGCACGAATTGCGGGTCGAGCATCTGCACAAGCCTGATTGTGGGGAGCATCTGCGTCTGTTCTTCAAGATTCTTGTCGGCGTAATACTCGTGGAACTGCGGTTCGAGCCGATTCCACAACACGGCCGCCGCGAACGTGCGAATCCCGGACAAGTATGCGAAGCCCGCGCGGCCGATGAGCCGCCCCGTTTGTGCCGAAGAACCCCTCGGCGCGAGCGACGCAGCGGCGTTCTGTGCTAGCACGAGTGCAACTAGCAGCAGCAAGATCACGCCGAGCCGGGCCGGTGTGCGTCGCATCGCGGCCACAGCTCAGAGGTCCTTGCGTTCGAACAGCAGAGCACCTGCGCCAAGCAACGCGCCGACCCAGGCCGCGCCGACGACAAGCATGAGCGCGACATAGCCGGGTGAGACCCCGCTCCCATGGGCGACGGGGTTGATGATGTTGAACGTCTCCAACGTCGGGTAGAACGATGCTGCGCCTGCGCCCTCTGATCCTGCGAGCCCTCCCCCTAGATGACCGACGAAGATGAAGGCGAGCGAGGCCACGGTCACGGGCACCGGGCCAGTGACGGTCGAGATCGCGATCGCGAAGGCGGCCACCACGCCGGTTTCCAGCCAGATCGCCAGCGCACCCTGCCACAGACGCCACATGAGCGCTCCGTAGGTGTAGCCACCCACGATCATGCTGACAGCCGTGAAAGCCGCCACGACACCCGCCATGACCAGGAAGACGCCGAGCCACGATCCCAAGAGGTACTGCCACCTGCGGACATCGCGCGCCAGAACGTTGTAGATGGTGCGTCGCTCCACCTCGCCCGGCACGCGGTTGGCCGAGAGCGACAGAGCCACCACCATAGCGACCACGTACATGAGAGCCAGCGCGACTTCCCGGAACACCGCCTCCACAACGCCGACGCCGTAGCTGGGCAGGCGCGGTATGGAAATGGCCATGAACGCCGCGAACGCGAGCACGATGTAGACGACCTTGCGTCGCAGCGCATCGGCGACGACCGAGCCCGCGATGGCCCACACGGCCCTCACGAAGCTGCCTTTCCAGCCGAGTCCAGCTCCAGGAGCCTCGAGAAATACTCCTCCAACGAATCCCGCTTCGGCGTCATTGATACGAGCCGCCAGCCAGCGTCGTCCAGCACGTCAACGACCTGTCGCGCCAGCTCGTCGCGAACCGAGAAGATCCACGTCCCGCCGCTGGCGGCAACGTCAGAAACTAGTGGTATCACCGAATCCGGAAGCGCGTCGCCCACACCCTGAACACGCACGGAGGTCTGGCCGACAGTGTTCAGCAGCTCGTCGATGTGCCCTTTTGCCGCCACGCGTCCGTGGCTCAGGATAGTGACCTGATCGCAGACCGCTTCGACCTCAGAGAGCTGGTGGGACGAGAGCAACACCGTCGTGCCGGCCGCTCGGAGGTCGAGCATGAGGTTCCGGACATCACGCTGGCCCACCGGATCGAGGCCCGAGGCCGGCTCGTCGAGGATGGCGACTTCGGGATCGGCGATGAGAGCCTGGGCGATCCCCAGACGCTGTAGCATCCCTCGGGAGAACTTCGACAGCAGCATGCCCTCGCGTCCTTCGAGACCGACGCGTGCAAGACGTTCGCTCATCTGCGACTTGACGGTCTGGCCGTCAAGACCCGACAGACGGCCGTACAGGAGCATCGCCTGCCCGGCGGTGAGCTGCGGGGAGAAGTAGGGCTGCTCGGGCAGGAAGCCGAGCCGCTTCCTCGCTCCCGGCTGGCGCGCGGGCATACCCACGACCTCGAATTCACCGCCCGTGGGCGTAACGAGCCCGAGAAGCATCTTCAGCGTCGTGGTCTTGCCGGCTCCGTTCGGTCCGAGCAGACCGTGGATGGTCTCTTGATCCACCGAGAACGTGACGTCCTCCACGGCGACTTTGCCGCCCCCTCGCAAGGATCGGAAGACCTTTCGAGCATTGATGATGCGTATGGCCGCATGTCCATTCTCACTCACTACTGGCCGAAGACCTCCTTCGACTTCGCCTTCGCCCGCTCGAACTCCGCCGCTGTGCTCGCGAAGGTGTGCGATCCATCCTTGGCCGTGAGCACGTAGTACAGGTAGTTCGTATCGGCAGGCGCAGCGGCTGCTTTGAGCGAGTCAAGGCCGGGGCTGGCTATCGGCCCGGGTGGTAGGCCGAAGTGTTTGTAGGTGTTGTAGGGGCTGTCCACTTGCAGGTCCTTGTACGTAAGCCGCAGGCGGTTGGTGTGGAGCACGTACTCCACCGTTGCGTCGATACCGAGGCGCATGCGCAGCTTGAGTCGGTTGTAGATCACCGACGCGACGAGCGGCCGCTCCTTCGCCACCTTCGTCTCTCGCTCGATGAGCGACGCAAGGACCACGACGTCCCCGAGGTCCAACCCCCGCGAGGTAGCTGTCTGCATATTGACGTCGGCGATCTCACGGTCGAACTGGTCGAGCATCATCTCGATGACATCTCGCGCTGTCGCGCCTTGCTTCACCTGATACGTCTTGGGAAAGAGGTAGCCCTCGAGCGAACCTGCGTAAGCCTTAGCGAGATACGGGTGGTCGGCAGCGAACTCCGAAGCTCGCCCCCTGGCCAGCGCAAGGAACTTTTCGGCCGGGATTCCGGCTGCCTTCTCGAATCGCGCGGCTGTCTGCTCGAGCGTGAAACCCTCGGGGATCGTGACCTTCGTCCGGATGACGGACGGCCCGGCCGTCAGTGAAGCGATGGCCGCGTCGTAACCCATGCCGGTCCGAAGATCGTACGTCCCGGCGAGAAGGTCCTGCCCGACCCCGGCGTCGCGAACTCGTGTCCGGAACTGACGCGGATTCGCAACGATGCCTTTCTCGGCGAGCAGCTGCCCGATCTCAGCGGTGCTGGCTCCCTTTGGGATGACGATCGTGACCGGCTGGCCGGCGGCGACGTCTACAAGGGGGCGGGTGTTGGCGCTCCACCAGCTGTAGTAGCCGACACCAACCGCTATCAGGGCGACCAGCACCACGAGCCCGATTGCCGCCGCGGTTCGCACCCTCGGGCTCAGTCGACGACGTGTCCGCACGCCTTTCGCGCTCCTCCGGGGAACCATAGTGTCCGGCAGGGCGGTCCGAGCTGACGAGGGCTCGCGCCCGGGTTCACGACCTTCGGCACCCACGGGCGCGAGATCACGAGTGTCGTCAGACATGCCGCTCGCTCGAGTCTCGTGCGGTTCCAGACGCGGCCGCCTCTGCAGCTTCCGCGTCGAGATAGCTCTGAAGGAACAGTGACGCCGCAACCATGTCGATGCGGCCCCGCTTCTTCTTGTCCGGGACGGCGGCTGCGCTCATGGCGCGTTTCGCTTCGACGCTCGAAAGCCGCTCATCGGCATATGCCACGGGTACGCCGAGCGACCCCGCAAGGCGTGTGCCCACCTCGCGTGCGTGCCTCGCCTGCTGCCCTTCCGTCCCGTCCAGGGACAGCGGCAGACCGATCACGACGAGCCCGACGTCATACTCAGAGATGATCTCGAGGATCGCCGCCGGGCGCGTGACGACCGCAGCGTCGAGTACGCAGAGCGGCGTGGCGACCCGTTGCGTAGGATCGGACACGGCAACTCCGATGCGTCGGCCGCCGATGTCCAGCGCGAGTACGCGCACGCGCCGCTACCCTGCGCCCAGCGTCTCGCGAGCGAGGCGGAGCGCGTCCTCGATCCCGGCGGCGTCCTTCCCGCCGGCTTGCGCCATTTCGGGTTTGCCGCCGCCTCCACCCTTCACCGCTGGTGCTATCGCGCGTATCACAGCGCCGGCGTCGAAGCCCGCCGCGACAGCGTCCGGCGTCGCTGCCGCGAGAAGGAGCGGCGCCCCGCTCTCGGAGGAGGTCGTTGCGAGGACGACGGCGCCGCCATGCATGTGTGTACGCATGACATCCCACGCGTGTCGCAGATCAGCAGCTTCGCCAGGAGGAACGCGCGCGACGAGCAGCGGATAGCCCACGTCGACCACGTTCTGTTCGAGCGCGGAGAGACCCGTTTCGGAGACGGCGACCTTAGCGCGCGCCTGCGCGCTCTCAAGATCCTTCACGCGTCTCGTCAACGCCACGACCCGCTCCGACACGTCGAATCGCGACACCTTGAGAGCGGCGGCGGCTTCGGCCAGCTCGGCCTCCTCGGTTCGCACGTACTCGAGCGCGTCGAACGATGTCGCTGCCTCGATGCGCCTGAGATTCGCGCCGACACTGGACTCTGAAAGGATCGTGAGAAGCCCGATCTCGCTCGTGCGGGCCACGTGCGTGCCGCCGCAAAGCTCCTTCGAGAAGTTGCCGACCTCGAGTACCCGTACGAAGTCGCCGTACTTCTCCCCGAACAGCGCCGTCACACCCGATTCGCGCGCGGTCGCAAGCGAGGTCTCGTACGCCCGGACCGGGTGGTTCTCCATGATCTTCGCGTTCGCGAGACGTTCGACCTTGCCGAGCTGCTCGGAGGTCATGGCCTCGAAATGAGTGAAGTCGAAGCGAAGACGGTCGTGGGCGACGTAGCTGCCCGACTGTTTCACGTGCTCACCGAGGACGAGCCGCAGTGCCCAGTGCAGAAGGTGCGTCGCCGTGTGGTTGCGCCGGATGCGCTCCCGCCGAAGGACATCGATGGCCGCGTGGACCGTGTCGCCGACCTTGAGCGTGCCTTGGATCAGCTCCCCGATGTGCGCGGAGACGCCCGGTGCCGCGATCTTCGTGCCGTCGACCCGGAACAGGATGCCCTCGCCTTGCAACGCACCCGTGTCACCGACCTGGCCGCCTTGTTCGCCATAGAAGGGCGTGCGATCCAGCACGACCTCGGCGCGCGCCCCGACGACCAGCTCCGATACCAAGCCGCCTTCGGAGACGATCGCTGTGACGGTTGCATCGGCCTCGTCCTGCGCATACCCGAGGAACTCGCACCGCTGGCGTACGGCACCCACTTGGGCCCACACTCCACCGTACGTCGACCATGACTCGTCCTTCACGCCCGCGCGCCCCCGCTCGCGCTGTGCTGCCATCTCGTGTTCAAAGGACTCCATGTCGACGGACACACCGGCCTCTGCCGCGATCTCGGCTGTGAGCTCGACGGGGAATCCGTACGTGTCGTGCAGCGTGAACGCAGTCCGGCCGTCCAGTACGCCGATGCGCGACTGTGCGAGCACGCCTAGTTCGTCTTCGAGGAACGTCATTCCCTGTCGGAGGGTCGCGCCGAAACGCTGTTCCTCGGCCTGCACAATCCCGGCAATGAGCTCCCGGTGCTCGACGATCTCGGGATATGCGTCGCCCATCAGCTCGATGACGAGGTTGGTGAGACGGCCGAGGAACAGATCGTTCACCCCGAGAAGGCGGCCGTGCCGCACCGCCCGACGCAGGAGGCGACGAAGTACGTAGCCGCGACCCTCGTTGGACGGCAGTACGCCATCCGCGATCAGGAAGGCGACCGCGCGGCTGTGATCGGCGAGGATGCGAAGACTGGTGTCGGTCTTCTCGTTCGTGCCGTAGGCGGCCCCGGTCACGGCCTCGGCCTCGGTCATGATCGAGCGAAGAATGTCGGTCTCGAAGTTCGACTTCACGCCCTGCAGTACCGCGGCGATACGTTCGAGACCCATCCCCGTGTCGATGTTCTGTTTGGGGAGTGGCACGAGCGAGCCGTCTTCCTGCCTGTCGTACTGCATGAAGACGAGGTTCCAGTACTCGAGGTACCGGTCGCAGTCGCATCCCGGGGCGCAATCGGGTGAGTCGCAACCGAGCTCCTCGCCCTGGTCGTAGTAGAGTTCCGAGCAGGGGCCGCACGGCCCTGTGGGGCCCGCGGACCAGAAGTTGTCTTTGGCTCCCATGCGGACGATGCGCTCGGGAGGCACGCCGATCTCCTCGACCCAGATCCTCTCGGATTCGTCGTCTTCCTCATAGATCGAGTACCACAGTCGCTCCGGGTCGAGGCCGAGCACTTCAGTGGAGTACTCGTACGCCCACGCGCACGCCTCGCTCTTGAAATAGTCACCGAAGCTGAAGTTGCCGAGCATCTCGAAGAACGAGTGATGGCGGCCGGTTGTCCCGATGATGTCGATGTCGGTCGTACGAACGCACTTCTGGACCGTGGTGGCGCGCGTGAATCCCATGGTCTTCGAGCCGAGGAAGATCGGCTTGAACTGCACCATCCCCGCCGTCGTCAAGAGGAGCGATGGGTCGTCGGGGATGAGCGAGGAGGAGGGCATCCGCTTGCAGCCCTTGCTCTCGAAGTACGAGAGGAAGCTCTCGCGTATCTCGTCGGATCTCACGTACGGGCTCCTTTGACGCTGCTTCGCGTTCGGCCGCGCGGAACGTGCAGACGCGCCTCACTGTCCCGGCGGGACGTTCCACGCGGACGGCGGTGGCGGCGTCTCCTCTGACGGCTCTTCCTCGGCGGGACTCGTGGGAGCCTTGAAGAAAGCGCCGCTCTCGCTCGCAAGCTGCCGACGCGTGCGACGCTCGTAATAGTAGACGAAGAGCCCCTGGATGAGGGCGGCGATGGGGATGGCGATGATCATCCCGGGAATGCCCATAAGCGTGGCGCCGACCAGGAGAGCGAAGATGACGAATGTTGGGTGCAGGTTCACCTGCTGCGACATCACCCTTGGGGTGATGAAACTGTCGGTGATCTGTTGTGCCGCGACGACGACCACTATCGCTAGGAGGGCCTGCAGCGGGCTCTGGAACAGCCCCACCGTGGCCGCGATGACCCCGGCCATGAGCGGACCTACGTAGGGGATGTAGTTGAGCACGAACACAATGAGTCCGAGTACGAGCGCGTAGGGCAAGCCGATGATCGCCAGCCCGATGGCGGAAAGGGTGCCGGTCACAGAGGACGCGATCGTCTGGCCCCTCAGGTAGCCGCCAACGACACGATTCACCGTGACCACAAGGACTTCGGCGTCTTCCTCGAACCGAGGGCCGACGAGCTTGTCCAGTTCGCGCCGCATGGTCGGCAGATCCTTGAGCAGCCAGAAGGCGACGACCAGCGCGAGGAGTACGTCGATAAGCGCGGTGACTGCGCCGGTTCCCGCCGCAAGGATGAGGCCGCCCGCGCCCTCCGCTATCCTCGAAGCGAGTGCACCGATATCGTTTGTGGCCGCGCTCACTACGTTGCGGATCCAGACTGGAGCCGCCAGCGAGCTGTATTGCTGCTGCAGATTGTTGACGATGTTCTGTGCGGCCGTGAGGTAGTCGGGGACCGCTGAGGCAAAAGCTTGTATCTGCCTCACCAGAGGCGGTATGAGGAACAGCCCGGCGACCACAAGCACGGCGAGGGCGATGACGAAGCACAGGATCACGGCCAAACCGCGGGGCAGTCCCGTGCGCCGTTCGAGATAGTCAACGGGTGCTCGCAACAGGAACGCGATGATGCCCGCGATGACAAAGGGGACGATAGCCGAGCTGATGCGGCTGACTACCAGCCCGCCGGCGTAGATCAGCAGCAGGATGCCGATGGCCGTCCACACCGCTACCGCCGTACTACGGAGCCGCGCGAACCGGTTGGTCTGATTGGCCTGGTCGGGCATTCAGCCCTACTCCTTCACCACGTGCTCACGCAGGGTGCGCAGCGTCCTGCGCAACAAACGGGAAACCTGCATCTGCGAGATCTCTAGCTGATGGGCGATCTCTGTCTGCGTCAGACCCTCGAAGAAGCGCAAGTACAGGACGCGTTGCTCTTGTGGCGTGAGCTGCTTCAGCGCGAATGAGAGTGTGGTCCGATCGTCGACGACCGCCATGAGCGCGTCGTCTTTGCCGATGTATTCGAGGATGCTGAACGTGTCGGAGCCGTCCGAGCCCCTGTCGCTTTCCAGCGACACGAAGTTGTACGCCTCCGACGTCTCCATCGCCTCGAGGACGTCCTCGGTCGTGACCCCGAGGTACCTGGCAATCTCCTCGATGCTGGGCGACCGTTGGTTCTGCTGCGTGAGCGCGTCCACTGCCTGGTTCACCTTGAACGAGAGTTCCTGTAGTCGCCGCGGGACCTTGATCGCCCATCCCTTGTCCCGGAAGTACCGCTTGAGTTCGCCGACGATGGTCGGGGTCGCGTACGTCGTGAACTCGACCTGCCGCTCGATGTCGAAACGGTCGATCGCCTTGATGAGGCCGATCGTCCCCACCTGAACGAGGTCGTCGACCGGCTCTCCGCGATTCCTGAACCGGCTTGCGAGGTACTTCACCAGGTTCAGGTACATGGTGATGAGCTCGTCGCGAGCCGCTTCGTCTCCTTCCAGTCGATAGCGACGAAAGAGCTCCCTGGTGTAGACCTTGTCCCAGGAGAGCTTGCGGGTCTGCGGCTGTTTGCCCCTAGCCGGCATCCACGCTCACCGGGCCGAAACGCTTGGACAGGCGGAGCCATGCGCCCGACTCGTCGGAAGACATCTCGTAGGTGTCGCAGACTCCCTGCAGGATGAAGGTCGCAAGAGCGCTGCGTCTGTCCGCATCCTCGCTCCACGTCCGCGAGCCCGGGGCGATAGGCACCTCGATCCGCAGTGACTCGTCATCGACGTAGAAATGCAGCGTGACCTCTCCGGAAGCGGGTTCGGCGTCGCACGCGTAGATGAAGGCCTCCTCTGTGGCCGTCTTCACGTCGTCCAGATCGTCGTACGGGATGTCCATGCGGCTGACGAGGGCCGCTGCCGTCATGCGCGCGGTCTTGGCGTATTCGTCCTTCGCCGGCACGGTCAGCGTGATGTGGTCTGTAGACATGATTGCCTCCGATAGGGGCCGTTCTGCGGCCGCCATACTACTGCTCGCGCGCCTTCTTACCCGAAGATATCGCCCTGCGCAGTCGCTCGCTCAGGCCGCTCACCGCTCCCATGGGCGCGCTCACGATCGTGGCGACGGCGCTTGATGCGGAGGAGACCCGCTCGGACACGTCCTCGACCTGCGTGATGATCATGTCGGCCCGCAGCAGCTCGGCGTTCATGGCGTCGACCGTCACGTCGGCCTTCTCGGCGAGAGGGATGATGCGCTCCTCGAGGTCGTCCGCGAGAAGCTGCACGGACTTCGACGCGAGTCCGACGCGTACCAGGGCCCATATGCCCGTCGCACATAGTGCGATGCCGCTGAGCAGGAGAACCACGGTCAGGGCCGGGGTCACGACGTGTCCTTTGAGCCGCCCGTTTCGTCGCGACCAGTGTAGCAGAGGATCAGCGCGTTACCGCTGCTTGGCGCCCTCGCCGAGAGCCTCGCCGCCATCCGCATGGTCGTGCGTCGAACCAGCCGTCTTCGGGCCCGTGGGCGCGCCATTGGGCCCGCTCATCGTCACCGTCCGCTCGGCCTCCCATCCCCTCTCTGAGGGGCTCCAGAATGCACCACGGTCGATGCCGTCCGGAAGGTACTGCTGTTCCACGTGGGCTCCGGGGTAGCTGTGGGGGTAGAGGTAGTCCCCGTACTCATCCGCACCCGGGCGGTGTCGGTCCCTCAGGTGATTCGGCACGCCCCGGGCGGGGCCTTTTCGCACCTCGCTCAGGGCGGAGTCGATCGCGCGATACGAAGCGTTGCTCTTTGGCGCAAGCGCCATGTAGACGGCAGCCTGGGACAGATTGATGCGGCACTCGGGCCACCCGATCGACTCAGCAGCCTTGAATGCTGCGTGAGCCACGAGGAGCGCCTGCGGGTCCGCGTTCCCGACGTCTTCTGACGCGAAGATGAGGATGCGACGCGCGATGAACTTCGGGTCCTCTCCCCCTTCTATCATCCGTGCCAGCCAGTAGACCGCCGCGTCAGGATCGCTGCCCCGCATCGACTTGATGAACGCCGAGATCACGTCGTAATGCACATCCCCGGTCTTGTCGTATGGGAGCTGCCGCGTGCGCGTGGCCTCGCGCACGTGCTCGAGACGCACATGGCGCACGCTTGCCGCGTCCTCGGGCGCGAGCGTCGCGCCGATCTCCAGCGTCGTTAGGGCCACCCGGGCGTCACCGCCCGCTGTGAGCACGACGACGTCCAGCGCATCGGGATCGACCGAGACACGGCCACCAAAGCCGCGATCGTCGGTAAGCGCCCGCTCGATGATCGCGAGGATCTCGGGGTCGGAGAGGGGTTCAAGCACGATGATGCGAGAGCGGCTGATGAGGGGTGCGTTGACCTCGAAGAACGGGTTCTCGGTCGTCGCACCGATGAGCACGATGAGCTTGTCCTCCACGGCGTGAAGCAAGGCATCCTGCTGCGACTTGGAGAACCGATGGATCTCGTCGACGAAGAGTATCGTGCGCTTGCCCGAGAGGGCCAGGCGATCGCTGGCCGCGTCGATGGCCTTGCGCAGTTCCGCGACTCCGGATGAGACAGCTGAGACCTCCTCGAAGTGCGCGGTCGTCTCCGCAGCGATGACCCGGGCAAGGCTGGTCTTGCCTGTGCCCGCGGGGCCGTAGAGGATCAGAGATGAAAGCGAGTCCGCTTCGATGGCCCGCCGAAGCCAGGTCCCCGGCCCGACGACATCGGACTGACCGACAAACTCCGCAAGGTTGCGGGGACGCATCCGCACCGCAAGCGGGGCAACCGCTGCGCGCGCGGCGTCAGCTTGCTCGTCGAAAAGGCTATCCATCGTCCCCTAGCTGGTGGCGCGCAGAACCTCGCGCTCGATGTTCTCGGTGTCTTCCCAGCCTCGGAACCGCGCGATGATGTAGCCGTCGCCATCCACAATGACGACATAGGGCGTGAAGTCGACACCGAGTTCGGCAGCCAGAGACGCGGTCTGTTTGCCCGACGCGCTGTCGGAAAAGGCGGGGTCGACAGTGATCTTGCCAGTGGAGCTGGTCTTCACGAACTTGCCCACGTCAAAAGACACGAGATCGATCGCGCCACGGTAGTCGGACATGATCAAGTCCAGACCACCCTCCCCGTCGACGCCTTCCTTCTCGTCATTCGACGTCTTCTGGGTCGTGTCATAGAAGTAGACGATCATCGGCTGCTTCGCCTCGAGGAGCTGGAGTACCGGCTTGGGGGTGATCTGAGGATCTGTCGGGAATGGCTCGTAGACGACCTCCTCCGCAGGAGAGCGATCCACCACGGGAGCGACTGCCGCACTCGCGGGAGCTGCTGGCGTGACGGCCGTCTGCGCGGTCGTGTCGGTGGTCGCCGGCTCCTCTGCGTTGCTGCCACCGCAGCCGACGAGAAGGAACGTTGCCAGGCCAATGGCGAGTACCAGGGCCACTGCTACGAATCTGCTGCGCATTCTGCTGCCTCCACTGCTGTGAACAGGTGTGCCTCGCCTTGCTGTGTCCCCGACGCGGTGAACCTGCCTCGGCAGGTGGGTGCCCGCACCATCGGCTTCCAGCTTCCCGTCGCCGGGATACCTGTCCACCGCGGGATGATGAGGCTCCCGTGTCAGAAGTGTTGGTTCGACCGTATGTGCCGGAGTCACCAGCAAGGCGAAGCCTGTCTTGAGTCTACCCTCTCTTTCTGACCCCCACAACGCACACGACGCAGGGGCCACGCCACGGGCGCTGGCCGCACCCGCGGTCGCTACCGCATCAATCGGCTCGCAGGTGGACTTCCTTGAGCTGCCTCGGCGAGATGCTCTCCGGCGCTCCCGTCATCGGATCAGCGCCGGAGGACGTCTTCGGGAAGGCAATGACGTCGCGAATCGAGGCCGCGTTAGCCATCAGCATGACGAGGCGATCGAGACCCAGAGCGATGCCCCCGTGCGGAGGAGCCCCCATGCCCAGTGCTTCCAGCAGGAAGCCGAACTTCTCCTCGGCCTCCTCAGATGAGTGTCCGAGTCGCGCGAGGACGCGACGCTGGACTGCAGGATCGTGGATACGCAGCGTCCCGCCAGCGATCTCGTAGCCGTTCACGATGAAGTCGTAGCTGTGCGAGAGCACCTCGAGCGGCGCCGACTCGATCAGATCCACGTGCTCGGCGAACGGCTGAGTGAAGGGGTGGTGGTTGACGGCGTAGCGCTCTTCCTCGGCATCCCACTTGAACATCGGGAAGTCGACGACCCAGAGAGCGTCGAGCCCCGTGCGCTCGATGCCGAGCTCGTCGGCCATCCTCAAACGAAGAACCCCGAGCACCTCGTTCGCGATGTCGCGGGCATCAGCGATCATGAGCACGAGATCACCGGGCTCTACGGCAAAGGCTTCACGCAGAGCGGCCATTTCGGCGTCACTGAAGAACTTGGCGATCGGCGAGCGCACATCCCCGTCTGTCGGGAACGCTACCCACGCGAGCCCTTTCGCGCCGGCGTCGATCGCGACCTGGTTCATCGAGTCGATGTGGCTGCGCGCGAAGTCGCCGGCCCCACGGGCATTGAGTCCTTTGATGACGCCATCCGAACCGAGCGCGGAGGCGAAGACCTTGAAGTCACTCGCCGAGAATACCTCGCTCGCGTCGACGAGCTCCATTCCGAGGCGGGTGTCGGGCCGGTCCGAGCCGTACCGATCCATCGCCTCGGCGTAGGTCATCCGCCGCAGCGGCGTGCCCATATGGAGGTCCGCCTCGGCGAGCACCTCGGCCATGACGTCTTCCATCATGGCAAGGATGTCGCCCTGGGTCGCGAACGACATCTCGATGTCAACCTGCGTGAACTCAGGCTGGCGGTCAGCGCGCAGGTCCTCGTCTCGAAAACAGCGCGCGATCTGGTAGTAGCGTTCCACCCCCGCGACCATGAGCAACTGCTTGAACAGTTGCGGCGACTGCGGAAGCGCATAGAACTTGCCCGGGCTCATGCGGCTCGGCACCACGAAGTCGCGCGCGCCTTCCGGCGTCGACTTCGTGAGGATGGGCGTTTCGACCTCCATGAAGCCGCGGTCGCCAAGCGAACGTCGGAAGCGCTGCGTGACGCGGTCGCGCAACTCGAGCGCCCAGAGGACCTCCGGGCGTCGGATGTCGAGATAGCGCCAACGCATACGCGTGAGCTCATCCGTGTCGATTCCGGCCTCAATCTCAAACGGCGGCGTCTCACTCGTGTTGAGAACGCGCATCGACGCCACCGCGACCTCGACCTCGCCAGTCGGCATCGCGGGATTCTCGGTGCCCTCGGGTCGATGACGCATGGTGCCGGACAGCTCGATGACCCACTCGGGTCGAACGCGCTCTGCCAGCGCGAAGGCATCGGAGCCGGTGCCGGGATCGAACGTGCACTGAACGATCCCGCTGCGATCCCTGAGATCAACGAAGATGAGCCCGCCGTGGTCGCGGCGCTTCGCCACCCACCCGGCGAGCGTCACCAATTCCCCCACGTCAGCGGCACGAAGCGCACCTGCGACGTGAGTACGTGTCGAGTATCGGGCATCGAACATCGGTGCGGCCTTTCTTCGGGATCGGAGGGCTTTGCCCGCCGAGTGATCAGTCAGGTTCTCCGTCGAGCAACGAGCGCATATGAACGACCACGTCCGCGACTCGCACGCGCGTCTGGCCCTTGGTGCGCATGTCGCGCAGCGTGACCTCCCCGTCTGCGAGTTCCTCGGGACCGACGATGAGCACGTGAGGCGCCGACAGTCTGTCAGCCTGTTTGAGCTGCCCCTTCAAGCTGCGAGCCTGGTGATCCATCTCGGCTGAGATGCCAGCGTCGCGCAAGTCCTGTGTCAAGCGGAAGACCGTCTCTCTCAACAAGGGGTCGGCGCACGCAACGTAGACGTCTGCACGTGGTGGCGCAGGGATCGCGACGCCGGCGGCCTGCAGAGCCAGCAGTGTGCGCTCGAAGCCCAGAGCCCATCCCAGTCCCGGCGTCGCCGGGCCTCCGTACTCCTCCATGAGCCGGTCGTAGCGTCCTCCCCCGCCGATCGCGTTCTGCGACCCCAGACCCTCCGCCTGGATCTCGAACACGGTGCGCGTGTAGTAGTCCAAGCCCCGCACGAGCCTCGGATCCTCCTCGTAGGCGATGCCGAGGTCATCCAGGTAGCGCTTGACCTCCACATAGTGCTCCGCACATTCAGAACACAGGCAATCTCGCAGGAGCGGTGCGTCGGACATGACTTCTTGGCAGCCAGGGACCTTGCAGTCGAACGCGCGCAAGGGATTCGTTCCTGCACGGCGGTTGCACTCTGCACACAGGTCAGCGGAGTGGGCGCGGATGTAGGTAGCCACCGTCTCGCGGTAGGAGGGCCTGCAGACCTCATCTCCCATGGAGTTGAGGAGAAGCCGCATCCGCGCACGCGGGATCGACAAGGCCTCGAAGTAGCGAACGAGGACCGCGATGATCTCCGCATCGGCGCTTGATTCGGCCGCCCCGAGAACCTCGACGCCGATCTGCCAGAACTGACGCATCCGCCCCTTCTGAGGGCGTTCGTAGCGGAACATGGGCCCGGCGTAGTAGAGCTTCGCGAATGAGCCCTGCGGCACGAGCGTGTGCTCGAGCGCCGCTCGAACGATGCTCGCGGTGCCCTCGGGACGCAGTGTGAGGCTACGACCGGCTCGATCGTCGAACGTGTACATTTCCTTGGTCACGATATCGGTCGCTTCACCGATGCCGCGAGTGAACACGTCGGTGTGCTCAAAGAGCGGCGAGTAGATCGGCTCGTATCCGTAGCGCGCGAAGAGGTCCTGCGCGACGCGCACCATGTACTCCCAAGCGCGAGCGACATCGGGGAGCAAGTCGGTGGTGCCTTTGGGTGCGCGAGCGTCCATCCACACTCCCGATCCAGGGCTCGATGCGGTTTCATACTCTAGCGCACCGAAGCAAAGGCAGTGTTGAGAGCTGATACCTCGGATGCACTGCAGCGCATCCGGAAGGCAACCCGCGAAGCGAGCAAGGTGTACCGGAGTTGACTGTCCGCCCGGCGCGCCAGCTAGTAGTGCAACGTTGCGAGCTGGCCTGACGTGGTCACGTCTACCTGAGAGAAGAAGCTCTCCCCCGAGTTGTCCGACTCCCTGTCGTACCACTCGATGTAGACGTGATATGGCTGTGGCTGTGCGAAGACCATGACATCATCGATGCCATCCCACCCGCTGCCGTCGAAGCCCCCGCCAGAAGCCACAACCGGCCCGTCTGCCCCGCCACTCCGCACCGTCCACACGGCATATGAATGCTCAGGCGGAGCGCTGCCACTCACATCGCAGTCGCCAAAGACAAGGCGGATGGTCCCAGTGATGCGCTCAGGGTTGACGAACGTCTCCCTGTTGGGTGGCGTGTGGCATCCCGTGCAGGTGACGTTGGACGAGTCCACATAGGGATCCGCGTTGTGGCACTTGTGGCAGCCGTCGCTGACCACGCTGTAGTGAGCGTCGATATCTCCGCTGTGGTGGCCCGGGTGGCACGACGTGCAGTTCGTGTCGTCGTTCGCGATAGCGTCCTTGACGGCTTCGCTCACGGAGCTCGTGTGGCACGTCTGACAATCGCCCGAGTGCAGCGGGATCAGGCTTGTGATGTGGCAATCCGAGCAGTTTGCGGTCACGCCGTCGTAGTAGCCGTGGCGCCTGTCCTGGATCCCGACCGAGACGAAGTCGGTGCCACCGCTCGACGTGTGGGCGATCGTCAGATCTTCGTGTGGTTTGCCCAAATCATGGCAGCCGCTCGCTTCGCAGTTGCCGGTCGGCGCTCTGTCCAAGCTGTGGCACGTGTCGCAGCTCTGCTTGTTCGCGTGGATGTCCGCGAGGCTACCACCGCCCGTGTGGCACTCGGAGACGAAGCAGGTGTCGGCGGCCGTAGGCTCCGCCGAGCGCATGTGTGAGGCGTCGATGTCGACATGGATCTCGAGCGGTGAGCCTGCCGGATGACAACCTGCCTGGACGCAGCCCTTGTCCCAGCCGCCGGGGATCGGCACGAGCGTGTCGTGGCAGTCTGCGCAGTCGGCTGGAGGCATGTGGAGCGGGCCCAGCTCGAGAACATGGCAGTCTGCGCATGCGCGGTCCGTGTAAGGCGTCCCGAGGATCGTGATCGTCGCGGTGGTTACCGTCGAGGTGTGCGCCTCGGGGTCGTAGCCGCCAAGACCCGGGTTGTGGACATTGCTGCCGCCGGTGCGATAGTCGGAGCCATGACACGCATAGCACGAAGTGGCACTCGCCTGGGAGTGAGCCGCCAGAGGCGGCAGCCGAAGCACGCCTCCGGTCCGCGCAATCCCGACAACGGAGTCGGTTTCTCCGACCGGAGAGAAGATCGACTCATCGCTGTCCCACCCGCGAACCGTGTCGGAGGTCGTATGGCAGCTGAAGCAGAAATGCCGCACTCCGGCGTCGCTACTCGTCTCAAGACTCCCGCCCACGACATCGGAGAGCATGCTCGCATTCCCGCGAGTCGATCCGTGGGGGTTGTGACACTCATAGCAGGGCAGCGGCGCCCCTACGGGGAGGGTCCCGCCGGCTGTCTTGATTCGATGGCCCGACGTGGCGTCTGCTGTCGACGTGGTGACGAACTGCGCGATATCCGTCGGCGCCGTCTCGAAGCCGCTCGGCACGGATCCACCGTGACAGTCGAGACATAGCGCCGCGTAGGTGCCGTGCCTCTGATCCGAGGCCAGCGATGACGTGGTCGACGGGGTGAAGGTCGTCAAGAGGGAGTCGTACTTGTTCGAGCCCCTGTGGGCCGCGTGGCAGTACAGGCAGTCTCCCTGCGCACGACGGACGGGCGCCACAAACCCCGCAGTCTGCGTCGTCTCAGGAATGAGCCGGTGCGCGTTGGACCCACCCTTGTAGGTCGCCGGGCCCATCCAGGTTCCGCTCACCGGGTACCCTGAGGCGTCTCGCGGAGGGGACGATGGCGAGGGGTAGTTGCCGTCGTACCAAGTGTTCTTTGCGTCGTGGCACGCGTAACACAGCTCGGGCCCGCTGGATGCTACCGAGAGTCCATTGACCGTCAATGCTGGGATCATCGGGCGAACCTCGGAGTCGCCGTGAACCCAATGGCAGCTCGAGCACGCGCTGATCAAGCCGGCATTTGCTGAAGCATCGACGGAATGCCCGCTGGCAAGCGCGAAGGAGTCGCGAGAGCCGTCCTCGACGTTCGCCGAATCGGCTGACTGCCCTCCATGACATCGGAAACAGGCCCTGGACTGGTCTGGGGTGTCGGACGCCTCATCCGTCCTCAGAATATCGAGCAGAAGATTGCCGTCCGCGTCGTGAACCGAATGACAATGCTCGCAGTTGTGGCTGGTTTCCGAGAAGGCGCCATGTGGCGACTCGATCCACTTGGACGCGACTGGACCAGCCTGGGCTGCGGCGGACTCCACGCCGTCGGCGTCAACCGAAGTGACTAGGAAGTAGTAGGGCCACCCGGATTCCCCTTCAACGTAGTCAAACGAGTAGCCGGGCGTTGATGTCGCCAGATCATACGGGCCGTCTTCGTGTTCCGCCACGTACACGCGGTATCCGGAAACCGAGGACCCAGATGGGGCGGCCCAAGACAGACTCACCACGATGGGCGACTTCGCGCCCGCAGCCGCGTGGAGGTCAGCTGGCACATCTGACACGCCCGCGACAGCGAAAGGCGCCAACGCCAAGACCGCCGCAGCTAGAAGAAAGACCGCGACGACCCAGTGGCGTCCAAATAGCGCCGGTCCCATGCGACTCACCAGGCGACCCTCGCAATTGCAGTTGTCACACTCGTGCAGGAACCCCAGAGCGCCCGTGGCCCCCCAAGATGCTCAGCACGCATTATAGAGCGTCCACGCCCTTTCCCACAACCAATTCTGCTGGTCAGCAACATGTGAGACCCCCGAAGACGCAGGCGAGACCGGTCCAAGGAGTTTCTATGGATATCATGCCCGCCAACGGCCTTTGGGAGTATCGTTGTTGCTGGCACGGGAGTCGCAAAGCACTGGACGGCCCGGGCACAACGGCAGGACGTAGTGGGCAGGCGTCGAACTTGAAGGAACGCCGCTGACCCAGGGGGCCCGGCTGCTCGCAGGCAGGCGTCGGGAAGTGAGGTCGTGCAAATGAGTGGCTCGCCATTCTCTGAGACGCCTGAGTACGTGGAAGAACCTCTCGAGTCTTCGCCAGATCGGGTATCCCGCATACTGCTCTGGGCGTCCATCGGCGTCGGCTGCCTGATCGTGGCCGTGCTTGCGTACGCTCTGTTGACGGGGGTGTTCTTCCGCTCCACGCCGCGTACCTGGGCTGAGTCGGTGCGAGCCGCCAACGAGTCGGCTGTCAAAGCGAACCCTGGCAATGGGCAGGCGTGGGCTGACTACGCCGAGGCGTTGTACGCCGTTGGCGACAAGGAAGGCGCGCAGGAAGCCCTGGTGCGCGCTCGCACGCAAGTCACCGACAAGACCATCCGTGAGGTCAACAACGTCGACCTCCACCTCCTCATCCTCGAAGGAAGGAACGCGGAGGCTTTGGCGCGCTCCCAGGCATACCTCTTGAAGGACGAGGCGTTGCTGAAAGAGGAGTTCAACGCGAACCTCCAGAAGGGGATTCGTGTCCCCGACGAGGCGCAGAACAACAGTACGACCATCAGGCTGCTCGTGCTGCGAGGCACTGCACAGCAGAACCTGAAGAAGTACAAGGAAGCGATCCAATCCTTCAATGCGGCACTGGCGCTGGACGAGCAGGCGGCCGATATCATCGTATTGCGGGGATGGGCCGAGTTGGGTGCCGGCGACAAGACTTCAGCCGCCAAGGATTTCAAGTACGCGCTGCAGTTCCTGCCTGACGACGCCTCCGCCACAGAAGGCCTCAAGAAGGCCGAAGCCACGGACAAGTAGACTGCGCCAGCCGCGCCTGGAGGACTGACTCATGAGCGAGACGCCCGAGACAACGCCCGGAATCCAAGAGCCTGGGGAATACGCCGAAACCGTCGTCGAGTACGTCGACAATCGACGACAGCGCCGAGTGCTCGCCGTTATCCTTGGGGTACTCGTGCTGCTTCTCGCCGTCGTGGCGTACGGCGTGCTCAGATTGACCCGTCCCTCAGCAGCTCCGACGAAGGCCGAGCTGCCATCCGGAGTCACGTGGGTCAGGTCGCTCTACGGGTGGGGCACCCAAGCTGACCAGCAACTCGAAGCACCCACCGACGTCGCCATTGGCCCCGATGGCACGATCTGGGCGATCTCTGGACACTCCCACATCGTCGGGTTCAATCCCAATGGCACGGTCAAGCGGGTCATCGAACCCAAGGGCATCGTTTCACTCGAGGGGATCTCGGTGGACGAGGACGGCAATCTATGGACCGCCGACTTCGGCGGGCAGGTTCTTGAGTTCCGTCCAGACGGGACGTTCGTGACCAAATGGCGGGTGGAGCTGCCGAATGTCGTCGACGTTCGTGACGGCAAGATCGCCGTCGGCAGTACCAAGGGCATCGCGGTGTTCACGCCTGACGACCAGATCTTGATGCAGCTTGGCGGCACCCGCGGGACCGACAAGGAGCAGTTCGACGTGGTGCACGGGATCCTTCTCGGTCCGGATGGCACCCTCTATGTCTCCGACACTCAGAACCGACGCGTGAAGGCGTACTCAGAAGACGGCCGCCTGCTCTGGATATCCGGCACGGCTCCCAATCGCGAGGATTCCTCGACAGTCGACATTCGGCGCACACCCGACCCGAAGAATCCCTTCGAGATGCCCACAGGGATGACGATGGATGCCAAGGGCAGGATCGTGCTTGTCGACGCGTTCAAGTTCAAGATCATCGTGCTGGATGCCAAAACCGGCAAAGTGGCAAAGGAGCACGACCAGACGTCGGCCATGTACGGCGACTACGGCGCGACAGACGGCCTGTTCAACAACCCAACGGGCATCGCTTATGACAAGGAACGCGACTGGTTTGCCGTAGCGGACACGACGAACAACCGGATCCAGATCCTGCGTATCCCCGAAAGCAAATGACGCGTCCGCAGATGGGCGCATCTGGTCGGCAGCACGCTCGACCTCCCTGGGCCCCGCGCCCCTAGGACGCAGAACGACCCCCGTAACAGGCGAGGGTCGCTGCGGTCGGCAGCCCCGGCAGGAGAAGAGGACCGGGGTTAGCCACATGTCCGTCCGTGCCAGAGTATCGGCACCTTCGCGGCACCGCTGAAGTGATCCGTCCCGAAGATGCAGCAAGGCCCGCCCTGGAGAGCGATTCGGCGGGCCGCTGTGGTCGCGGCACAAAGCGCCTGTCGATGCCTCAGGGTCTCAGGGGGAGCAGCTCTTTCGTCTTCGGATCGTGACACCGGTAGCACAGCGGGCCGGCACGCGGGCTTCTCGCGCTGTGGCAGGGGCACCCCGAATCCCATGGAGAGTCCTGGTGCATGACCTCCCAATCAGCGCTGTGCCCCGTCGGCCCGTTGAACGACGTGTGGCACTTCCCCGCACAGGTGGAAAGTTGGTGGCAGCGCGAGCAGTAGGTCTGCTTATTGTTCCACGCGGCGTATCTCGCATGGCCGCCCTCGATGAACGTCTGGCTATGGGGCATCCGGATGCCGTGACAGGGATCGCACGTCTGCTCTTGATCGTGGCAGCCCCCGCATTCATGGTTTGCCGCCCGGACCGCCGGGTAGCTCACTCCGCCCGACGCCTCGTTTGAGGCAGCGGCCACGACTGGACTCATGGGGTCCCCTCGATGGCACAGACTGCACGTGATCGGCGCCGTCTTGCCATCGTGGCACGGAAGGCACGGAGGCATGCCCATGGTGTATCCCGCACTCACGTGACCTGTGTCCGGGTGGCAACTGGTGCAGGGCTGCCCGGCTTTCAGAGGTTCGGCGTGGGACATCTTGACCCCGGACGACGACTCGACGATGCCCGTCTTCACCGCTTCGTGACAGTGCAGGCAAGCCGCCGATTCGGCGGCGACATTCGGGGTATCTGGACTGCGGCCTGCGGCCTGGCCCGCCAGCATCGCGGCGCGAGCCACGGTGTTGTCGAAGACCCCGGTGATCGCGTTGTCCTCATGACACGAGGTGCACGGGGCATGTCCGACCTTGGTCGCCGAACGCACCGCGGGCGTGCCGCCGTGACACGTGCGGGCGCAGTAGGCGTTGGTGGACGTGGCACCATAGGCGGCCAGTGCCAGGATCACGACGCCAACGACGATGAAGAACGTAGGCCTGGACCAGAACGGTCGAGGTCCTCCCTTTTCGGGCTTCGCCGGGCTCTCCTCGCGGTCGCCTTCATCGGCCGCCGAAGCGGCTCGCGCAGCAACCGCGGCACGGGCAGCCGCGATCTCCTCGGGCGACCCGCGGTATCGGCGGACCTTCACGACCCGCTTGCGAGACGGCGTCGCCACCATGGCGACTGCCAACGCGATGAGCAGGACGAGTAGCGCCGCAGCCGCAACAAAGAGCAGCGTCAACGTCGGATCCGCCGATGGCTCGCGCAGGGCCTTCAGGAAGGAATTGTAGGCACCATTGAAGTCCAGGCCTCCCACTGTGAGACCGAATAACCGGAGTGAGGATGCAGGCCCTAGGGCGGTCATCGGGCATCGGTAGCGGTTGGGAGCACGGGGACACCAGAGGCACCGCCCGGATGCACGTGGTAGGTGTGGCAGGTGGCGCAGTCGCTCTCGTCGTGACAGTGTGTGCACTCCGGATCGACCAGGCCGCTGGCGATCGAGCTGTGTTCTTGCAGGAATCCGCTCGGGTGAGGCATCTGCGTCCCATGGCAGGAGGCGCACCAGGCGCTGGAGGAGTGGCAGGTCTCACACGAAGCTCGGTCCTCGATCGCGTACTGCCCGTGGGTGCCGCCCCAGTCCTCAGGATGGGGCACAGGGGCCTTGTGGCACCTCTCGCAGAACCCCTCACCGTGACAGGTGCTGCAGGTATCCAGATCTCCCAGGCCGTGCGTCTTCTCCCAGTTCGGGCCGTGGGTGACCTGCCACGCCCCGCGCGTGCGAGCGGCCCGCGCCTTCTGGGTATGGCACGTGTCGCACGCCGTGGGAGCCGTCTGCGCCCTGTGGCACGCAACGCAGTCATCCATCGAGTACGTGCCGTCCCAGCGCACTGCCGAGCCGTGAGCGACGGCCGCATGGCATGGGTCGCACGTGGGGCCGGGTGCGCAGCTCGAGTGCTTGATGCGGATCCCGCCGGATTGGCTCGTCCGCTCGAATGTCCCCTCATGACACTGGATGCACGCGCTCCGAGAAGTTTGAACGGCCGCAGTGTGGTAGCCCGAGCCTGTGAGCGCACGAGTATTCATGCGAAACAGGATCGATCCAATGAAGCCGGGGTAGCTCCAGGCGCCGCGCGCCAGGTGGCAACGGTAGCAGGACACATTGCTGTGATCGCTCGAAGCGAGGGTCTTGGCTTGGGCGCGGTGACAGACAGAAGAGCAGCCGGACGGAAGGGACGAGGCGGCCGCCCCTAGAACGAGCAACACCAGAACAGCCCCGGCGACGCCCAGGATGATTCCCCGCCGTCTGCGTGACATTGGCTTTGCGTCCTGCGGTTCCATCGACCTCGGCACCATTCCGGAAGTCATCCTCAAGAATCCTATCACGGTACCCAGCGCGACATGGGAGGACCCATGCGCCGCACACAGACGCAAGGTGGCCCCCCCGAAGGAGGGCCACCCTGTCTTCGACTGCGTCAGTAGCAGTCTGTAGTGTCAAGCCTAGAACGTAAGGCCAATACCAGCGCTCTTGTCAGCGTTGATGTGGCACTTCAGGCAGGCACCGTCAGACGTGCACTCAGCAGCTTCCTGGACAGCCGGGTCGTCCAGCGTTGCCCAGACCGTGTCGAGAACCCCCTGGGTCATTGCCCTGGGGTTCGCCTTGAGGATCGCGTTGATGTTCATCATCTCCGCGCCCAGATTGTCCGCGGAAATCAGGAACTTGAAGTAGCCAGGCGTGAAGTGCGGGAACGACTGGATGATGACTCCACCAGCGCCCTCGACACCTGCGTCGTGACAGGAACGGCACGTATCCGAGCCCTTGAATGCGACCTGGGCGATAGCGGCGCCACCAGCCGAGGACCAGCCAGTGGTGACGGCCCTCTTCATCGGGTGGTTCTTGACGGCGACGTGCCCATCAAAGCCCGGGCCAAGCCACGGAGCAGTACCGCCGGTAGGCGTCGTGCTGTAGGCGTTGCGTGCGCTGATCTGCGGGCCGTCAGCAACCAGCCTGATGTTCCACTGACCCTGGAAGAGGCCCGCGCCCTGCTTGTAGGACTCCAGTTGGTTGTTCGTGCCGGTGATCGCTGCAACCTCGGCGACCGTCTTGCCGAAGAACTCCCTGTTGTTCATGGCCTCTGCAGCGTAGCCGTAGTTCTCGTGGCAGAACGTGCAGTGCGCGCTGACCTGCGCGTCGGCAACATCAGCACCGACCCGAGCGTTCGTGCCCGCCAGCGCGTCAGCCTTCGACGCGAAGAGCGGCGTGTTCAGCGGGTCGACCGCTGAGGATACGACCGGCTGGACGCCGGGGAACAGGCTCGACTCGTAGTTCGTGCCGGCAAGGTAGATCTCGCGCTGCCATGTCGTGCTCTTGTTCTTGGCGTAACCCTTCACGACCTTGGCGGCCAAGGGGCCCTGGAACACGACGTTGTCGGCTGCGGTCGGAGCAGCGACGAACGGGTTGGCGAACGCACCATGCACCGCGTGGCACGCCGTGCATGCGTTGTTGTGGGCGAACCCACCTTCCCAGTTCGAGCCACCATTAGCGTCGTTGGCCTCGAGGCGATACTTGACCTTACCTGCATAGATCTGGATCGCGCCGATCGAGGTCGTGATGTGGCAGTAGTCACAATTTCCCGAGACGGGAGTCTGCAGCAGCATCTGTGTTTCGCCCAAGAACGGTGCGCTGTACTGCAGCCGCGCGGCCCTGTTCTCTCCGCCGATCTCGGCAGGATAGAGCTGACCGCCTGGCTCCCAACCCAGACCTTGAACCGCTGCACGGTGGACGGCGTGGCACACGCCGCACTTCTGTGTGCCCTCGACGTACCCGGCGTGCGGGCTCGTGACGAACGCGTTCGCACCTTCAAAGCCGCCCTCTTCGTTCCACTGGATGTAGAACGACGGCGAGTGATCGGCGAATGCAACGACGGTTATCGCAAAGGTCAACGCCACTGCAAGCGCCACAACGATAAGAACCTTCTTCATTGTCTTCTTCTCCTTGATCGCAAGATCATCTGCTGTCACTTCCCCGCTATCAGCACCTCCCATCCGTGACAGGATGCCGGCCCCAAGACCGAGAGACCCAACCGTGGCTTGGCAGGGTTCGGGAACCTTACTGCTCCCCCGAGCGATCTGGTTCCCCCGCTCAACCTTCGGGAGGCGAACCCCGTTGCCCGCGGTTCGCCGCTACGTCGGATTGTACCCCCTAAGGCCCGTTAACATAACGGGTTGATGACGGAAATCATCCCCCGCCCGCCTCCTGACGCAGCGAGGGTCACGCGATGAGCTCGGTCGAGCGCACATCACGCCCTCGGAAAGAACGCGTTGAGCCTCCGTTCGCGCCCCACCGTCGTGTCAGGTCCGTGTCCGGGATGGACGACCGTTTCATCCGGCAAGGCGGCGATCCGCGCTATCGATCGTTGCAGCGCTCGCGCGTCGCCGCCCGGGAAGTCGGTGCGACCGACGCTGTCTGCAAACAGCGTGTCTCCCGAGAACAGATGCATCGGGTGCTCGCCGCGGGAAGCGAGAAGCGAGATCGATCCTTCGGTATGACCGGGAGTAGACCACACCTCGAGGGCCAAAGCCCCGGCCGCGACGAGCGAGCCATCGTCGAGGAGTCGGTCGGCGTGGGGGGCCACGTCCGCGAAACCGAACAGCGCGCCCCCGGTGCCCCCGGCAGCGGGTGAGGTGATCCGTGACGCATCGATCCTGTGCACTGCGAGCGTCGCACCAGTCGCCTCAAGAAGTGCGGACGCAGCGCCCAGATGATCGAAGTGCGCGTGAGTCAAGACGATCACAACGACCTCGCGGGGAGCCGCCGCGAGTGCGATGCGCTCGGCATCCGACGGGTGACCTGCGGGGTCGATCACGATCGCGGGGCCGTCCGAGTCGTCGGCGACCACCCAGCAGTTCGTCTGCAGCTCGCCGAGCACGAGCCTCTCCAGGAACAACCTAGCCGCCCGCCTTGCGCTGGCCGCTGCTTTCGCCCGGCAGCATGCGGCGCGCCTCGAAGACCCCGTCGATCGCGTGCACGGTCCGCAGCACCGACTGGAGCTGGTCCATATCACCCAGCTCGAAGAGGAACCGCATGTTCACGATGCCGTCGTGATGTGTGTTCGCCGAAGCCGCGAGGATGTTCACGCCTGACTCCCCAAGTGCCGCGGTTACGTCCTGCAGGAGCCGCATCCGGTCCAAACCCTCAACGTAAATCTCAACTTGATACGTTGCGGCCGCCGCGCGGTCCCACTCGACCTCGATGATCCTCTCGGGTGATTTGAGCAACTCAGCCGCGTTCGGGCAGTCACGGCGATGAACCGACACTCCCCTGCCGCGGGTCACAAAACCGACGATGGCGTCGCCGGGAACGGGATTGCAGCAGCGCGCCAGTCGCACGAGCACGTCGTCGATACCGACGACCTTCACGCCCCCACCGGTCTTGTGGCGCTTCGAGCGCGGTGGCCGCATCGGCTGCGTGAGTGGAAGCGTACCCGGCGATTCTGGGGGGAGCTTCTCGGCGACCCCACTCTGGCCCTCTTTTGCCATGCGCTTGAGGAGCTTGGTGCCGACTTGCTTGGCCGAGAGCTTGCCTCCTCCGATGCCGGCGAGCATGTCGTCAGCAGACGCGTAGTTCATGTCCTTGGCGACGGCTTCAAGGGCCTTGGCGGCCGTCGACGACCCGATCCCCATGCCGTGCTTGCGCATGACCTTGCCGAGCTCCTCTCGGCCATGCTGGAGATCGTCGACCCGGTTCACCTTCGAGAAGTAGCTTCGGATCTTGGACCGCGCACTCGACGTGCGCACGATGTTGAGCCAGTCCCTCGACGGAGACGAGCTCTTGTTCGTCATGATCTCTACGCGATCGCCCATCTGCAGCTCGTAGCCGAGCGGGACGATCGCGCCGTTCACCTTGGCTCCGACCGTGTGGTTTCCGACTTCGGTGTGGATTGCGTACGAGAAGTCGATCGGAGTCGATCCCCTTCGAAGGGACACGACATCGCCCTTGGGAGTGAAGACGAAGACCTCGTCCTCGAACAGGTCGATCTTGAGGGCTTCCATGAACTCGCGGGGGTCCTTGAGCTCGGTCTGCCACTCGAGCATCTGACGCAGCCATGCGAGTCTCTCGTCGAACGACTCGTCTCCCCGGCTCCCTTCCTTGTAGCGCCAGTGAGCAGCGATGCCGTACTCGGCGGTGCGATGCATCTCTTCGGTGCGGATCTGAATCTCCAGCGGGCGACCGGCAGGACCTATGACGGTCGTGTGCAGCGACTGATACATGTTGAACTTGGGCATCGCGACATAGTCCTTGAAGCGGCCCGGGACCGGCTTCCAAATGGAGTGAACGGTGCCGAGTGCTCCGTATACGTCCTTGACCGAGCCGACGATGACGCGAAGGGCGATGAGGTCGTAGATCTCGTTGAAGTCCTTACCTTTGCGCGCCATCTTCTGATAGATGCTGTAGAGGTGCTTCGGGCGCCCCTTGATGTCGGCTTCGACGCCGATCGCGCGCAACTCGGTCTGGAGCTGGTCGACGACCTGATTGAGGTAGGCCTCGCGCGCCTCTCGGCTCTCGGCGACCATCCGTGCAACCTGGTGAAATTTGTGCGGCTCAAGGTAGTAGAACGCCAGGTCCTCGAGCTCCCACTTGATGCTTGAGATACCCAGGCGGTGCGCGAGCGGCGCGTAGATCTCCATCGTCTCGATGGCCTTCTCGCGCCGCCGTTCCTCGGGCAAGGCCGCGAGCGTGCGCATGTTGTGGAGACGGTCGGCGAGCTTGATCAGAATGACGCGGATGTCCTTGGCCATCGCGATGAGCATCTTGCGCATGTTCTGGCTCTGCTCCTCGGCCAGCGAGGCAAACTTGATCTTGCCGAGTTTGGTGACACCGTCCACGAGGTCGGCGACCTCGTCACCGAATCGCTCGCGAATGACCGAAAGCGGCACCCCGGAGTCCTCGACGACGTCGTGCAGGAGGGCCGCCATGAGCGTTGCCGTGTCGAGGTGGAGCTCGGCTAAGATGAGACACACCTCGAGTGGGTGCCGAACGAAGGGCTCGCCAGACTTGCGCATCTGACCTTCGTGAGCCTCGACGGCAAACTCGTACGCGTCGGCCAGCCCGCTCAGGTCCGCGCCAGGATTGTATTCCTGTACGTGCGCTTCTATCTGTTCGAGCGTCGCAGGCATGACTCTGCGCTCGTCCTTCCCGTCAGAGCTGTGTTGGCAGGATAGGACGGTTGAACCGCTCGAGCAACAACGCCGGTTCAGCCGAGAACACCCACTGTTTGAACTCTCCGAACTCGGCGATCTCATCGAGTCCCTCGGCGTAGCGCACTGAGTCGGACAGATCGAGCTTCTCGGCGGGAGCTGGCAGGAGGGTGAGTCGCCGATAGGACCCGTGCCCCTCCCCGTCCACCAGCCCCAACTCGCGGAGGATCCCGAGGGCCGAAGAGACGCCGCGCTCGTCGAGCGCGAACTGCTTGCGACGGCGATGCGCCCGCTCGGCGAGTTCGGCATTCGTGACCTCGAAACTCCCGCCCGAGGCCGCTTGTTCGTCGCGTAGCACGAGGTAGAGCGCAGCCAGGTCCTCTCGCCCAGGTGCCAGGGCCGAGAGGATGGCCTCATTGATGCGCGCATCCTTCTTCCCGAAGAGAAGGTGCACGGACGCGGAGGCCCCGTCGCGACCTGCCCGACCGGACATCTGGTTGAACTCGACTTCCCCAAAGGGCAGATGGAAGTGCACGACGTGTCGAATGTCGGGGATGTTGACTCCCTCCCCGAACGCGCTTGTGGCGACGACAGCCGAGACCTCGCCGGTGCGGAACGCGTGCTCGATGGCGGCGCGCGCCTCACGCGACAACCCGCCGTTGTAGAAGGCCGTGCGCGCGGCGACCCCGGGTACCCGCTTTCGCAACATGCGCGCGAGGCGCACTGACTGCTCACGCGAGTTCACGTAGACGATCATCTTCTCGCCGCTCGCCGCCAGCGAGCAGATGTACGTGTCCTTGTCGGCGTGGTCTCGCTTGTCCTCGATTCGAAGGTTGTCGCGCACGGTTGGGTCCGCGACGACCTTGTCAATGCCCAAAACCGACCGTATCGCCCGAGCAGTCTCATCCCCCGCGGTGGCGCTCGCCGCAAGCACGAGAGGGTTGCCCAGGGCATCGAGCGCGCGGTCGAGTCTGGCGTACGCCGGCCGATGTCCGGCTCTGGCCATGCCGACGTGGTGGGCTTCATCGACGACAACGAAGCCGACGCGGGCAGCATCGGCGAAGCGAGCGGCATGGTGGTCGAGGAACTCGGGTGTCGTGAGAACGACGTCGAGCGAGCCCTCGGTCAGGTCCGCGAACGTCTCGTCACGCGCCCCGGGAGAAGTCTCCCCTGTGAGCGTGCGCACCGCCAATCCCGCTTCGGCGAACGTGTTCTCGAGGTGGAAGGCCTGATCCGATACGAGCGCCCTAAGCGGGTACACGAACACGGACGCGCGAGCGTCGCGAAGCGCCAAGCGCGCAGCGTGGAGGTGGAAGACAACGGACTTGCCGCGGCCCGTTGCCATGACGAGCAGCGTGTTCGCACCTTGCGCAAGATGCGCGAGCGCCCGCGCTTGTGCCGCGTGGAGCCGCCTGTCGCCGAGGAAGAGGCGCGTGAGCTCTGCATCCAACTCTGACGCCGGCATGGCCGCGAGTTTGGCCCGCCGCTGTGCCCGTAGCTCGGCGAAGGCCTCGGCTGCCTGGCTCGCTCCCCGCTGGCTCACCAAGACGTTCACGCCGAGGCTGCGGCCTTCGTCCCCCCCGGTCACGTCCGTGACTTCAACGTCGTAGGTGGTTCCGGAGTCGATGACCGGCGCGAGCGCTGCCGAGAGTCTTCGGTTGAAGAAGCCTACCTGGTCCCCGAATGGATCGAAGAGAGCGATCGCGTTCGTGTCGTGCTCATTCGAGGGCTGGCGCTCCAGACGCAAAGGGGTACCCAGCGCCAGCCGGGCCAGAACGTCCTGTCGCCCTTCGAAGGTGACGCCAGCCAGCTTCGTGTGGAAGGACTCGGCGTCGCCGATACCGGCGTATTCCTCACGGGCGATGATCTCGTCGGCGCGCTCGAAGAGGTCCTCGATGAGTATGCCGATCGAGGTGAGGGGCTCCTCGACACCGCCCGCGACCGACGAGTCCTTCATGTCGCGCACCAGGAGCTGGACGCGTCGGCGACCGCGCCATTCGTCGGCCGCGATCTCGAACGCGATGTCCATGGGACCGTCCTTGGCGACGACTTCTTCGATGTCTCGACATCTGAAGGCGATCGCCGGCACGGACGCTCCGCCATCGAACGCCATGAAGCGCAGGTGACTGCCGGTCCGACCCACTCGCTGCCGCCCATTCATGAAGACCGACCGGGTGGCGAGGATCGGTTTGGGGTTTCCCGAACCGTATGGCGCCAACCGTTCGAGCTCGGCCGCGAGCTCCAGACCCACGTCCTCCAGAGCGATGTCGGCGTCGTAGCGCAACTCGACGGCCAGCTCCTCTGCTGGGAGCGCGTCGAGCACCTCCAGCAAGTCGCGCCGGAACTGGTCGAGCGATCCCTGGGGAAGCGCGCATCCCACGGCTGCCGCATGACCTCCATAGCGCGTGAGGCACGAACTCGCGTCCGACAGCGCGCGGAAGAGGTCGACGGAGCCCGCCGTCCGCCCAGAGCCTCGGGCCTCACCGTCCTCGATGGTGAAGAGCAGGGTCGGGACCCCGTACTCCGCGGCGACGCGGGACGCAACGATGCCCTTCACGCCCTCGTGCCAGCCTTCCCCGGCCAGCACGAGCGCCCGCTCACCTGCGTAGACCCTCTCCGCTTGGGCGAGCGCCGCCTCGGTCAGGTCCTGCTCGCTGGTCTGGCGCGCGCGGTTCTGCTCGTCCAGGGAAAGCGCGAGTTGCTCGGCGAGGACCGAATCGTCAGTGAGGAGCAGCTGAAGGGCGTCGTCGGGATCGCCCATGCGCCCCGGCGCGTTGAGGCGGGGCGCCAGCGCGAACGCGATGTTGTCGGCATCGAGTGACTCGAGTGAGATGCCGGCCGCGGAGGCGAGAGCTGCGATGCCGAGCCGCGGCGCGGCGCTCATCGCTCGAAGGCCGGCCGAGACGAGCGCGCGGTTCTCGCCCGTGAGGGGGACGATGTCCGCGACCGTCCCCAGGGTGGCGAGGTCCACAAGGTCACGCCACACGTCCGGGAAGCCGAGGCGCTCGCCGACCGCCTGCACGAGCTTCAGAGCGACGCCCGCGCCCGCAAGGGCGTGCGATGGACAAGCGGGGTCGAGTTTGGGGTTCGCAACCGGAATGTCTGGAGGCAGGTCCCGGCCGGGTTCGTGATGGTCGGTGACGACGCATGCGACTCCCCGCGCTGCCAGCACCGCGACCTCGGCTCTGGCCGAGATTCCGCAATCGACGGTGACGACGAGGTCGGGATGGGCGGCGAACACGCGCGTAAGCGCAGCCGGTGATAGGCCGTACCCCTCCCGGAATCGGTGCGGCACGATTGCCCGGACGTCCGCACCCATGGCCCGCAGGCCGAGAGCGGTAAGCGCAGCCGACGCGATCCCGTCCAGGTCGAAGTCGCCGAAGACCACGACGCGTTCGTGCGAGCCGGCGGCTTGGGCAACCCGGTCGGCAGCCTCGGACATGCCCGGGATCAGGGACGGGTCGAGCCAGTCACGCTCAAGATCGGGCGAAAGGAAGCGCTCGGCAGTCTCGGGATCGGTCATCCCGCGGCCGACGAGGACTCGCGCCGTGATCTCGGACAGACCGACCGCTGATGCGAGCCTGTGTACGGCCGAAGCGTCCGCGGGTGCAAGCTGCCAGCGACTCAGCGCGTGTCGAGCCTTCCCCATGTGCCCATCCTAGACGACGGGGCCGACACAAACGGTCGGCCCCGGCAATTCGACAAGCTGACGTAGTCCAGGTGCGCTACGCGGCTGCGTACTTCTTCTTGAGCGCCTGGAACCGCGGCTCGGTCTCTCTCCACATCGAGTAGATGATCGCGGCGACGCCGATGGACGAGTATGCACCCGAGATGAGGCCGATGAAGAGTGCGAAGGCGAAGTCCTGCAGCGTCGACCCGCCGAAGATCAGCAGCATGACGACGGGAATCAGCGCCGTGAGCGACGTGTTTATGGAGCGCACAAGAACCTGGTTGATCGACTCGTTCGCCATCTGTGAGAACGTTTGCTTGGAGATGTGCTGGGAGTTCTCCTTGATCCGATGGAAGACGACGATCGTGTCGTAGAGCGAGAAACCGAGGATCGTGAGCAGTGCCGCAATCGTGTTCGGCGTGACCTCGAAGCCGAACAGCGAGTAGATGCCGAGCACGATGATGCCGTCGTGCACGAGCGCCAGTACAGCCGTCAGCGACATCTTGTAGTCGTAGCGTAGCGAGATGTAGAGCAGGATGGCGGCTATCGCCAGTGCGGCCGCGAGGAGTGAACGGCTGGTAACGAGCTTCCCCCATCCGGGACCGATGGTGGTTACGTCGCCGGCGTCGCTCGGCAGCGAGAGTGTCTTGATCACCTGCTGGTAGGCAGCGTTCGCCTTGTCCGGATTCGACTCTGCGAATCGGACGATGAAGCCACCTCCCTGAACGGACTGAACCCCAGGCTCGGGTATCCCCGCATCGGTGAAGGCGTTCCGCATCTGACCAATGGTAACGTCCTTCGCCGCCGTGAAGTTGACGACAGTGCCGCCCTCGAATTCGATGCCCAGATTCAGGCCTTTGATCGCCAAGCTGGCGATCGAGATGACGATCAGCACCGCCGAGAGCCCGAAGAAGATCCACTTGTGACCCATGAAATCGATTTGCTTACGCACGAGCGGCACCCCCCTTCAGGCCGAACAGCCAGGGCACCTTCGTGAGTCCCGATTCGGCGAAGAGCATGATCGACGTGCGAGTGAAGAGGAAGGCGACGGTGAGGTCACACGCGATGCCGATCATGAGTGTCAGGGCGAATCCACGAACCGGGCCGACCGCCACGAGGAAGAGCACCAGGGCCGAGACGAAGGTCACCAGGTCCGCGTCCATGCTCGTGAAGAACGCGTGCATCGTGCCGGATTTCGCCGCACTGCGCAGGGTCTTTCCCATCCGCACTTCTTCCTTGAAGCGCTCGAGCATCAGGATGGTCGAGTCGGCAGCGATGCCGATCGTGAGCACGATACCTGCGACGCCCGGCAGCGACAGCGCGAACCAACCAAAGCTCGAGAGCAGACCGAGCACGCCGAGGAAGATCGACGCGAAGATGAAGAGCGAGCCCCAACTGATCAGGCCGAGCCCGCGATAGAAGAGAGCCATGTAGATGGAGACGAGAACGAGACCAAGGAGTCCCGCGAGGACGCCCTGGCGAAGAGAGTCCTGGCCGAGTGTAGGACCCACGACTCTCGACTCAGAGAAGACGAGCGTGACGGGCAACGCGCCCGTCTCGAGCACGGTCTTGAGGTTCTTCGCCTCCGCGGCGGTGAAGCTGCCGCTTATCTGGGTGCGCCCATCCGTGATCGGCTCATTGACGGACGGCGCCGATTCGACCCTGCCGTCCAGGACGATCGCCACCTGCTTGCCGACGTGAGTCGTGGTGTAGTCGGCCCAGATCTGCCGACCCTTGTTGTCCATAGAGACGTTCACGACGATCTTGTTCGTCGTCGAGTCAGTGCCCACGCTCGCGTTCGTGATGACCTCGCCGGTCATGAGTGGCGTGTAGGTGCCGGTCTTGAGCTGGACGTTCTGCTCCCCAGACTGAAGCGCTGCGACCGTCGCAGAATCCGTGATCGACTCTACATCGACGAACTCCAGCTGACCCGTTGAACCGAGCACTTTGAGGGCTTCCTGCGCGTTTCGTATGCCCGGCAGCTGAACGAGGATCGAATCGCTGCCCTGCTTCTGGATCGAAGCCTCCGACGCACCCAGCTTGTTCACGCGGTTGTTCACGATCAGCTCGGCGCGGTCCATGACGGCAGCGGTAACCGCGGTCGCGGTCGTCTCCTGCGCTGTGAGGATCACCGAGATCCCGCCCTGAAGGTCGAGGCCCTGCGTGATCTTCTTGTTCGGCGGGATGAACAGCACCCACGAGGCGATCACGAGGACTGCAATGACCCCGAGCGAGATGAAGTTCTTCTGTCTCTGATCCATTCCTTGGCCTTCCTAGCGTGTTGCGTTCTACGCCCGCGAGGGGCGCGCATACCCGTGTGGCGAGTCGACGCCGTGGCGAAACACGGCTACGTACGCGCCTGTCTTGCGAGAGTCTTGGCCGACTGCGGGCACGCTTCTGCCCGCGATGCCGAGCCGGCTCACTCGTTCGGCGGCTCCGAATCTGTGTGGCCAGCCGAGAACGACTCGACGATCTGCGAGATTGCGCCGCGTGCGAACTCGATGTCGACGCCTTCGGCAACGCGCAGCATCACGGTATCGGCATCGACAGACTCGACGGTCCCAAAGATGCCGCTCACGGTCACGACCCGGTCGCCGGGCTTGAGTTTCGACATCAGCTCGCGCTGCTGCCGTTGACGCGTTTGCTGGGGCCGAATGATGAGAAAGTAGAAGGCCACCGCCAAGAGCGCGAAGTACAGGATCAGACTCGATGTCTGGGAACTCATCGCTACCTCCGTGACACAACACCGACGGCGCCATCCACGGACGCCGCCGACCCGAGGAACAATGATAGCAACTTTCGTTCGTCTTGCGGCACCGACGTGAACTCAGTAGTCCGTCGCAGCCGGACTGCGCATCCATGCGTCGAGGAATCCCTTGTAGCTTCCCCCAGCAATGGCGGCACCAGCGCTGGCAGTGAGATCGATCAGGAAATGCAGGTTGTGCATCGAGAGGAGAATGCCACCAAGCATCTCCTTCGACGTGACCAGGTGGCGCAGGTACGCGCGCGAGTAGCTGCTGCAGGTCGGGCACGAACACTCGGCATCGAGGGGTCCGGCATCTTTCGAGAATCGCGCGTTGCGCAGGTTCAGGCGGCCGCTGGACGAGAACGCTGTCGCAAGACGCGCCGTCCGCGTGGGCAGCACGCAGTCGAACATGTCGATGCCCAGGGCGATCGCCTTGAGCAGAGTCGTCGGGTTCCCGACGCCCATGAGGTACCGGGGACTATCCTGGGGCAAGGCCGACGCGACAGGTTCGAGCGACTCGAGCATCAGATCGTGCGGTTCGCCCACTGAATAACCACCGATGCCGTAGCCTGCGAAGCCGGCTTCCTGCAGTCGCTCGACGCTCTCCATCCGCAAGTGCGGGTAGACGCCACCTTGAACGATGCCGAAAAGCGCTTGATCGTCGCGGGTCTGCGCCCTCTTGGCCCGCGTGGCCCATTCGGCGCTTCGGCGAACCGCTCGCGCGACAGCGGCCTCTTCGGCGGGATACGGCGGGCACTCGTCCAGCTGCATGATGATGTCGGCGCCAAGCGCCTCCTGGATCGCCACGTTCTCCTCGGGAGTCCACGAGTGCCACGCGCCGTCGAGGATCGAGCGGAAGGAAACGCCCTCGTCCGCGGGCTTGAACGTTCCCGCCAGACTGAAGACCTGGAAGCCGCCCGAGTCGGTCAGGATCGTTCTGTCCCAGTTCATGAACCGGTGCAGGCCGCCGAGTTCTCGGATCGTCTCTGCGCCAGGTCGCAGGAAGAGATGGTAGGCGTTCGCGAGCACGATCTGCGCCCCGACTGCCCGCAGCTGATCGGGTGTCAGGCCCTTCACCGTCGCCCGTGTGCCCACGGGCATGAACACCGGCGTCTCGACGACCCCGTGGGGTGTGACGAGGCGACCGCGACGCCCTCGCGTGGCGTGGTCGGTGGCAAGCACCTCAAAGCTGATCGGCGACATGCGTCGGATTCTAGCATCGGCGCAGGTCCCCGCTTCGCTCGGAGACCCCGAAAGACACGCGATGCAGCCTCGGTCTCGAGCCTCCGGCCGCCGCCGCGGCACCCAGGGAGCGGACACCGCCTGCTGTAGACTGGGCGTGAACCGGTGGGGGCTCCCCCTCGTCATAAGGAACGACGTGCAGGCCACCAGGCCCGATGACAAAGCGCTCGTTGCGCGCGCCCGCCAAGGCGACACGGATGCGTTCGAAGCGCTCGTGCGCATGCACATGGGAGCAGTCTACGGTCATGCCCTGCGCTTCTTTGGCAGCCGCGAACCAGCCGAGGATGTCGTGCAGGAAGTATTCATCAAGGTCTACCGATCGATCAGCTCTTTCGACGGGGCCTCGGCCTTCTCTACCTGGCTATACCGGGTCACGCGCAACACGTGCCTGGACATGCTGCGAAGCGGGGCGCATCGTCCCGTACCCGTCGACCCAATGGAGGTCCCCGCGGCGACCGAAGGGGACCTGGCCGACGAAGTCGTCCTTTCGACCGCGGTAGAGGCTGCGATGAGTCTGCTCGCGCCCGAGGACCGCGACGCACTCAACGCCGTGACCTTGTTCGGCCTGAGCTACGCGGAAGCCGCCCAGTCCATCGGAGTCCCGGTGGGCACCGTCAAATCACGCGTCTTCCGCGCTCGACGCATCCTGATCGGTCAACTCGACCTCGAGAGAGGAGGCTCATGATGGACTGCACGCAAGCCCAGCAGATCTTGTCCGAGGTTGTCGATCGCGAGCCTGTCTCGCCTGAGGTCTTTGCCGAAGTCAGAGCCCACTGCATGGAGTGCTCAGAGTGCGCCCGCTTCGTGCAGGGTCTTGCCCTCCTCCAGCGAGCTCACGCTCCGGCGGCATCGGCACCGCTGCATGCCCGGGTGATGGCCGCCGTCGAGGCTGAGCGCTCCGATGCCACTCATGCAGCCCTCGAGCGAGAGCGGCGCCGAGGACGCAGCGCCCATTGCTGCTGCCGCCGCTTCGTCTGCTCTTGAGCCGAGTCCGGCCGAAGCGGTCGCGCTCGCTGGTGAGGCCGGCCTCGAGGAGACTCCCCAGTCGCTGGAGAACGTCCTCGCCCCCGGGCCGGTCGCCCCCGATGAGCTCTCCGCCGCCCGCAAGCGAGCTCGCCAACGGAACACGTTGGCGTGGGCGGGAGCCGCGGCAGCTGTGCTCATCGTCGCGGCGTTCGCGGCCATCCCAGGCTTGCGCGGCATCGTGTCGCCCACCACAACGTCGACCCGCTCGTCCTTCGCGCCGGGCGAGAGCACGTCGGACAAGAACCTCGATGCGTCGGTGCCGGGTGGTGGGGCCGTCGAGTCTACGCAGCCGAGTGCCCCTACGGGGTTCTCGGCGACTGCGCAGCCGGCTGTCGCACCGGACTTCATAGCCGTGAACGCCATCGTCTTTCGGTCGGCGGGGACGCTCGCGATCGATCGCTCTCAGCTGACGACCGCCGGTACGACCAGCTCCGCTCTTGGCACGGGCGGCGCCCCCGAAGCGCTGACGGTCTACTCCACGCCGACATCAGGACAGGTTGCGCTGACCCCTGACGGCGCGACACTCGCCTTCAGGATCGTGACGCGCCTTCTCGGCGGTCAGACATACGCCCTCACTTCCGCCCCCATACCTGCGTTCGGCGTCTGGCCCTCGCTGCCGTCGGACTTCATCGTGCCGACCACGGCCGATGGCGCGCCCACGTTCGTCACGGCCGCGAAGGACGACCTTGGAGTGCAGGTGTACAGCCGCCCGGGTATTCCGGTGGCCGACGGCTTCGCGATCGCCCCGGGAACAGCGGGATCGGATCCTGCGCAGGGGAATCCGAACTGGACGTGGTGGACGAGAACGACCCAGTAGTCCTCGCTCCATGCTCGCCGTCTCACGCCACGGAGAGCTGCAGTCAGATGATGAGCATCGCGTCCCCGAAGGAGAGGAAGCGGTAGCCCTCCTCGAGAGCGATTCGATACGCCGTGAGAACGGCTTCCCGGCCGGCGAAGGCACTCACCATCATCAACAATGTCGAGCGTGGCATGTGGAAGTTAGTCACAAGGCCGTCGACAGCCGAGAAGTGGTGGCCAGGTAGCACGAACAGGCTCGTCATTCCTTCGTGTGTCGACACCTCGCCGGTCTCACGGTCAATAGCGCTCTCCAGGGCTCGCACGGACGTGGTTCCGACCGCCACGATCCGGCCGCCCCTAAGCTTCGCCTCGGCGATGCGAGTCGCGGTACCCTCCGGGACCCTGAAGTGCTCCTGGTGCATGCTGTGCTCGCGCGGATCGTCCTCGGTGACCGGCCGAAATGTATCGAGACCGACGTCCAACTCGACCATTGCGACATCGACGCCCTGGCGCGTGAGCCGCTCAGTCAGCTCCGTTGTGAAGTGCAGACCCGCTGTCGGTGCCGCGGCGCTGCGCTCGTCTTTGGCGAAGATCGTCTGGTAGAGCGAGGGATTCTCGAGCGGGCGTGTGATGTATGGCGGAAGCGGCATCTCGCCGAGACGGTGGACGGCTTTGAGAAACGAGCCCTTTGACGCCGTGAACTTGATCAGACGGCCGCCGGTTCCCTCCACCAGGTCCACAACGAAACCCGTAAGATCGCCGTCGCCGAACACGATGTGTGCGCCTGGTCGGAGTCGGCGACCGGGCTTGACCAGGCATTCCCACGTGTCGGCGTAGCGCTCACGCAGAAGGAGCACCTCGACCGCTCCCCCACTCTCTTCCTTGTGGCCCCTGAGCCGGGCAGGGATGACCCGGGTCTCGTTGACCACGAGGAGATCGCCCTCCCGCAGATAGTCCGGGAGGTCAGCGAACGTGCGGTGATCGACTTGTCCGCTGCGCCGGTCCAAGACCAGCAGGCGACACGAATCGCGTGGCTCGACCGGCGCCTGGGCTATCGCCCAGCTCGGAAGGTCGTAGTCGAAGTCGTCGGTGAGGAGCGGGGGGCTAGCGTCGGACATCGACCGGGGTCCAGCACTCCGAGGACTTTGCTTGCCTGGCGAGCCGAGAGGCCTCTCGCTCAGCGCGCCGCCGCGCGCGTGTGTCCTCGGCCTCCTTCTGCGAGAAGGGGCAACCACAGTAGTTCTGCCGATACAGACCAAACTCACGCGCGCGAGCCATCGCTGAGGGGTAGCGGTCGCGGAAGTCGCGGTGCACGTACGCAACGCCCGCGAGACCGGCAACCTCCTCTCCCGCCCGGCGAATAGCCTCCGCGTCCTGGTACGGACTCACCGTAAGCGTTGTCGCGATGCTCGCGTATCCGTGGCGCCTCGCCCAATCCGCAGTCATCCCCAGCCGAAGCCGATAGCATGCTGCGCAACGGGCGGGCTGGTCGTGCTCGAGCCCGCGGACCGCGTTCCTCCACAGACAGTGATCGTAGGCGATCTCGACCACCTCGGTCCCGACCGTCGCGGCGTACGACCACAGCGTTTCTCGCCGGCGATCGTACTCGTCCGCCGGCGCGATGTTGGGATTCGCGAACACGACGACCACGTCGTCGTTCGCGGCGAGAGCTTCGAGCGGTTCTATCAGGCACGGACCGCAGCAGGCGTGGAGGACGATGCTCATGCGGCGATTCTACACCGCGCCAACCATCCTTCACGCTGCGGCGCAACCGCGGCCCAAGCCCCGGCAGGGATGCACCCGGCTTGAAACCAGGCGGCGCGGCTGGGCGGCGAACGCAAGCACGAAGAGAGGAGCGGCCCCTGCGGGACCGCTCCTCCGAAGGTTGCCTCCGCTTGTCGTCTACGCCTGCCGAACGTTGCTCGCCTGGAGCTTGCCGTTCTGGCCCGTCGTCACGTCGAAGACGACAGCCATGCCCTCATCGAGGGTCTTGAAGCCCTCCATCTGGATCTCGGAGAAGTGGACAAAGAGATCTTCGCCATCTTCACGAGAGATGAAGCCATAGCCCTTGTCCGGATTGAACCACTTGACGGTACCTTCAGCCATGCCAACCCATCCTTCCGCCCCACCGCGTGGGGAAACGCTCGTGCGACGCGCTTGTCCCCTTGCGGTTTGCGTGGCCCCCGTGGAACCCCGTGCCGTCGTGCAGACAAACCTGTCGCGACTCCGGGCCTAAATGGCCCGCCGACGGAAGATTGTACCTGCCGCGAGCGGGCGGCCGCAACACCCGCCGAATGCGCGGTCTAGCAGCACGTACTCGAACGCGACCGCACTCACAGGCTCGGCCCGATTCAGCTCTTCACGATTCGCAGCAGCGATCGGAACTCCTCCGTGGCTGCGCGCCCGACAAGTTCGTACATCACTGATTCCGAGGAGGTGACGACCACCCCCGCCGAGCGGAGACGCTCCAGCGCGATGTCGTGCATCATCACGTCTCGCGAGCAGCATGCGTCCGCCGCCACGTGCACCTGAAAGCCGCGCGTCGCGAGGTCGAGTGCAGTCTGCGTGACGCAGATATGGGTCTCCATACCTGCGAGCACAACCTGCGGGCGGTCTCGCGCCCCGAGAGCATCCAAGAAACCTGGCTCCTGACAGGCGCAGAACGCTGCCTTGTCCACGCCGATGACCGTCGCGCCCTCCTCGGCGAGCCCGAGCAGCACATCCTCGAGCACGGACTCGGTGGGCCCGAGCCCCTCGGGATACTGGCGGGTGAACATGATCGGTGCCCCCACGAGCGCGAACACGCGCGTCATGCGCACGGCAGCCGCCAGCACCCGCTCACGATCCGACATTGCAGCAGCGAGTCTCTCCTGCATGTCGATCAGAACGAGGACGGCGGTGTCGCGTCCCGCAAGAGTGTTCGGTGCCCGGTCCGTCATGTCACTCCTCGGGTGCTGGTGAGACTGTCTGGATTCTACTCGAGGCCGGGTGCGTAGACCGAATCTCCGAAGCTCGGAAGGTATGGCGCCGGGCGGGTATATACGCCATGACCGGCGTTCTGCCGGACAGACGGAACGAGACTCAGGAGGACCGAATGAGCGACGCACCGATCCTCGGCCCCGTGTACTACATCACCGACCTCGAGGCCGCGGACGACTTCCAGAAGAAGCACACGCCCTACATCGCTGCGGAGCGCACCGGCGACACGGTCAAAGTGACCGTCAAGGTCGGCCACTACGTTCCACATCCGAACCAGCCTGACCACTTCATCGAGTGGGTCATGCTCTTCGCCGGCGACTCGCCGATCGCACGTTTCGACTTCTCTCCAGTCGCACTCGACCCAGACGTGACCGCCGTTGTCCGACTTGACGCGGGTACCGTGCTCACAGCCATGGAGCACTGCAACCTCCACGGTCTCTGGACGGCGAAGGTCACCGTCTGAGCCGAGCCGGCCTGCGCGGAGCGGTCAAAGGCGTGCCCGAGGGCGAGCAACGCCCCGGTTTGAGTCGTCCCTAGCGGCCAAAGAGCCCCGAGCAGTCGGCCGACGCCAACACGTGTCCGTCTATGGCGGCCACGAACTCGTGCAGCGTCCCTGCGGCGGGATTGGGAGAGGTGATATCGAGGGCGTACAACGTCGCGTTGTACTCGTGGTTCCCGGAGCCGATGGGTGGTTGCGGCCCGCTGTAGCCAGACCTCCCCGAGGTGTTGGGGTGCTCGACCGCTCCCGCCGGCATCGCACTGCCGGAGGCTCCTCTGGCAAGTGAGCTAGCCTCCGGAGCGATGCCGGTCACCATCCAATGCACCCACGAGTGGGCAACCGGGTGCAGATCGACGAGTACGAGAGCGAAAGACTTCGTGCCGTCAGGCGCACCTCGCCACTCGTACGGTATCGAGATGTTCTGTCCGCCGGCCACACCGGTCGCGGCGTACTCGACGGGGATCAGGCCTCCGTTCTCGAAGGCCTGAGAGGAGAGTGTGAGCATCTGAGCCTCCTTTTCGGGAGCGCTGGGTGACGACGCGGGAACCGTCGTGTCGCCCGTGGTCGAGCGGCACGCCGACAACGTGGCGAGCATCGCGACCAATAACATGAACGCCGTCAACCGGCTAGCGCGACGCAAGGCGCGCATTGTCACCACTTCCTTGGCTCTCTATCTACCCATCAGGAGAGCGTGCCGGTTAACCAGGGTGTGTCCCACGGGTACGCTAGGCAGGCGGTCCATCGTCTGGGCGTTCGGTGGATGGATCTCGAAGCTCACCTGTCAGCATCTCGTCGATATCCCCCGCCACGATGCCTGCGGCGGTCCGAACCGCATCAGCGCGTGCCATGTCGAGGTCGGCTTCGGCATCCCGGTGCATCGCGAGCAGGACTCGCGAGCGCGCATCCAGGGCATCGGCCAGCATCCGAGCACGCTGCGCGTCGATCTCTCCACCGATTCCAAGGTAGGCGACGAGTCCCTCCGGTGTGAGCCTCAGAGCCAGAGACGGGTCCGTGTCGAGCGCCAACTCCATCGCATGCTCAGTGAGGTCGAGTGCCTCCTGCTCATGCCCAAGCCGAAGCGATTCGAGCGCGCGGCGAATCGCTTGGCCCCACAGGCCGATGATCCGCAAGATGTAGTCCTGTTCGTACACGTCGGCAACCTCAGCTGACTATGGCTTCTCAAGTGGCGGGGCGGCGATGCCGTCCGTGCGGAGAACCTCGCGCAGTCTCGCAGACCGCCGCGCCTCGACCCGCTCGACGCGCGGCGTGCCGCTCGTAGCCGCATAGAGGATCCCGTCGTAGGACACGTCTCCGCTGCGCACCCAGTCCTCGGCGTTCGAAAGCTGGAAAGCGGCTATGAAGGCGCCGGCTACGGCAAAGAGCCCGAAGCCCACAAGGATCACGATGGGAAGACTACCGGTGAAGGTGGCGGAGCCCCACCAACCCTCGTAGTACGCGCCGAAGGCGCCGATCAGAGACGCGGGCAAGGCGACGAACGCACGGGTGAAGGGGAGCGCCGAGCCGAGGATGAAGGAGATCACGAACGCCGCGAGCTTGACGCGATTCTGATCGACCCGCGCCCACAGAGGCTGCACGCGTAAGGGTTGGACGGGTCGGCTCATGTCAGCCCAGACGTGCTAGAAGAGGCCGGGCTGCGGCGGTCTTGCGGTTACGGGCGGCTCAAGTCCCAGATGCTCGAACGCCCTCGGCGTCGCTTGACGCCCTTTCGGCGTTCGCTCGAGAAAGCCGAGCTGCAGCAGGAACGGCTCGTAGACGTCCTCGAGCGTGTCGGCGTCCTCGCCGATCGCACTCGCGATCGTGTTGAGCCCCACCGGCCGGCCGCCGAACTTGACCGCGAGCGTCTCGAGGATCTGCACGTCCATCCGATCCAGCCCTAAGTGGTCGACCTCGAAGAACGCGAGCGCCTCGGCGGCGACGTCTTCGGTGATGCGTCCGTCCCGGCGCACCTGCGCATAGTCCCGCACGCGCTTGAGCAGTCTGTTCGCGAGCCGAGGTGTGCCGCGCGAACGGCGTGCGATCTCGGCGGCACCAAGGTCGTCGATCTCGACGCCGAGGATTCGTGCAGAGCGCTCGACGATCGCCTTGAGTTCCTCGGCGTCGTAGTACTCGAGGCGGAATGCCATGCCAAAGCGGTCGCGCAGCGGCCCCGTGAGCAGCCCCGTGCGCGTGGTCGCGCCGATGAGCGTGAACCGCGGCAGGTCGAGGCGCAGCGAGCGCGCCGCCGGTCCCTTCCCGATGATGATGTCGAGCGTGAAGTCCTCCATCGCCGGATAGAGCACCTCTTCCACGACGCGGTTGAGGCGGTGGATCTCGTCGATGAACAGCACGTCCCGCTCGTCGAGGTTCGTGAGGATGGCGGCCAGATCACCCGAGCGCTCGACAGCGGGTCCGCTCGTCGTCTTGATGGCAACCGCGAGCTCGTTTGCGATGACCCCCGCGAGCGTGGTCTTGCCAAGGCCCGGCGGGCCGGAGAGCAACATGTGGTCGAGCGGCTCGTTGCGTCCACGCGCCGCCTCAATGAGCACCGCGAGGTTCTCCTTGACCCGGGTCTGGCCCAGGTACTCGGACAGGCGCTTGGGCCGCAGGTTCCGGTCGATCTCCAAGTCGTCTTCGGTGAATTCGGCCGAGACCAGCCGCTCTACTTCGTCTGAGCCGCCCGCGCCCGAGTCGGAGCTCGCGGTCGGTCCTGCTCCCGATGGTTCCCAGACGGTGCTCACACGCCACCGCCCAAACGACGGAGCGCGTGCTTGAGCAGAGCTTGTGCATCACCCGCAGGTCCGTCGTAGCCCTTGAGCGCGCCGGCTACCTCGGCTGAGGAGAAGCCCATGCCGAGGAGCGCCTGTGCCGCCTCGGCGGCAACGTCGGCGCTTGCCCCGCCCGCTGCGGGCGCTCCCGTCAAGTCTGGCAAGCCAAGCTTGTCCTTCAGATCCAGGATGATGCGCTGAGCCGTCTTCTTGCCGATGCCGGGCACCGACGCGATCAGCGTCGCGTCCTCGCGCGCGATCGCCTCGGTGAACGCTTCCGGCGAGAATGAGGACAGCGCCGCCAAAGCGACCTTCGGGCCGACTCCGGACACCGTGAGCAAGTTCTCGAAGAGTGCCTTCTCCTCGACGGATTCGAAGCCGAAGAGCGAGAGCTCGTCTTCGCGCACGTACAGGAGAGTGTGCACCGTCACCGTGTCGCCTTCTGCGGGCAGTGAAGCCAACGCCGACGTCGACATCGCCAGCTTGAAGCCGACACCTCCCACATCGAGCAGACAGTGATCGGCGGTCTTGCTCGCGACCCGACCCGTAAGGAACGCGATCATCAGTTGGCCCCGGTCCCGAGGCGGGCCGTCCGCTGCCCAGGGGTCCGTGCCTCGACGGCGTTTGCCTTGCGTTGGTGCGCGTGACAGATGGCGGCGGCGAGCGCATCGGCCGCGTGATCGGGCTGGGGATCGCCGGGGAGGCCGAGGATGGCGCGCACCATGTACTGTACCTGCTGCTTGTCTGCGCTGCCTGTCCCGACGACGGCCATCTTGATCTCACCTGGTCCGTATTCGCCGAGCGCAAGCCCCGCGTTCGCGGTCGCGAGCAGTGCGACGCCACGAGCTTGGCCCGTTGCGAACGCGGTCTTGGCGTTGGTCCCGAAGTACACGCTCTCGACTGCGGCTTCGCTGGGTTCGTAGCGCTGAATCACCATAGCGATCTCGCGGTGTACCGTCGCCAGTCGTGTCGACGTTGGTTCATCCGGCGACGTGGTCACGCACCCGTACGCGAGACAGCGAAAGCCCGATCCGACGTGTTCGACGACGCCCCACCCCGTGTTCGCAAGCCCGGGGTCGATGCCGAGGATGATCACGCGGGAGCCCCTCCCTCTCGGCGGATGTGTTCGCAGTCGCCTGCCTGACTATCGAACATATGTTCAGGGTAGCGCGCGGGCATGGACGCGTAAAGCGAACACGAAGGTGCACATCAACGGCGGGCGACGATCCTGTCCTACCCCTCGAGCGCCTCAGCGATCTCGTCCGTTAGTTCCATATTGTGGTAAACGTTCTGAATGTCGTCGTGCTCTTCCAGGTTGTCGATCAGGCGCAGCACCTTCTTCGCGTCTTCGACAGACACAACGACCGGGGTCGTCGGCTCCATGGTGAGCTCGACGCCGCGTACTGCTACACCAACGGCCTCGAGCGCGTCGCGGACTGAGGCCACCTCGGCGGGCGCGGTGATCACGACCCACTCATCATCGCCCTCTTCAAGGTCCTCTCCACCCGCGTCGGCCACAGCGAGCAGCAACTCGTCTTCGTCTGGAGCGGCCGTCCTGTCAATGACGATCTGGCCCTTGCGCTCGAACTGAAAGGCCACGGCCCCCGATGACGCGAGATTGCCACCGGCACGAGTAAATGCGCTCCGCACATCCGCCGCCGTGCGGTTCCGATTATCGGTCAGAGCCTCAACGTAGATGGCGATTCCAGCGGGCCCATACCCCTCGTAGACCACTTCCTCGTAGTTCTCGCCACCACCGGCGGCGAAGGCCTTGGCGATGGCAACGTCGATCTTGTCCCTCGGCAGCGAATAGGACTTCGCCTTGGCGACGGCTGCCGCAAGCGACGCATTATTCTCGGGGCTCGGATCTCCGCCCGTCTTCGCCGCAACCGTGATCATCCGCGCGAGCTTGCTGAACAGCGCCGAGCGCTTCTTGTCCTGCGCGGCTTTCCGGTGCTTCGTCGTCGCCCACTTGGAGTGCCCGGACATTGACGTTCCCTTCGACGCGTGATGCCGACGAACGTAGGAGGCCCGTCTGCTCGGGGTTGTATGTCAAGCCGTAGCGCCTATCGGCGGGCGACGCCGACGACGTGCTCGATGAAGAAGCGGTGCACCCGGGGGTCGCCAGTAAGTTCGGGGTGGAACACCGTCGCGAGCAGATCGCCCTGCTGAGCAGCGACCACGCGCCCATCGTGCGTGGCCAGAGCGCGAGCACGCTCTCCCACCAGCTCGATCCACGGAGCGCGAATGAACACCCCGCGGAATTCGCCGTCCGGCAGACCAGAGAAATCGAGATCTGCCTCGAACGAGTCGACCTGCCTGCCGAAGGCGTTGCGTCGGACAGTGACGTCCATCAACTCGAGGCTGCGCTGGCCCGGAGCCTGGTCGAGTATCTCAGACGCGATGAGTATCGCGCCGGCGCATGTCCCCCACACCGCCATACCCGCCTCATGGCGCTCGCGAATGGGCTCATAGAAGCCCGCGGTCTCCATGAGCTTCCCGATCGCAGTTGACTCGCCGCCGGGAATGATGAGGCCATCGAGGTCGTCAAGCTGGTGCGAGGTGCGCACTGCGACGTACCCCACATCGAGAGCCTCGAGCATCATGACGTGCTCGCGCACCGCGCCTTGCAGTGCGAGGACGCCTATGCGCACGCTACCAGCCCCGTTCCTGCATGCGTTCGGACTCAGGGATCTCTGAGATGTTGATGCCCACCATCGCTTCGCCGAGGTCGCGCGACACCGAAGCGATGACAGCAGGATCACGGAAATGCGTCGTGGCCTCCACGATGGCTTTCGCGCGCTTGGACGGGTCGCCGCTCTTGAAGATGCCGCTACCGACGAACACACCGTCGCAGCCGAGCTGCATCATGAGTGCCGCGTCAGCAGGCGTCGCGATGCCGCCCGCTGAGAAGTTCACCACGGGGAGCTTGCCGTTGTCGTGCACCCATTTGACGAGCTCATACGGCGCGTCAAGTGTCTTGGCAGCGTCAAAGAGCTGCTCCTCGCGAAGCCCTGCCACCCAGGCGATCCCGTCTGTGACCGTGCGCATGTGCCGGACGGCCTCGACCACGTTGCCGGTTCCGGGCTCCCCCTTCGTGCGCACCATCGCCGCACCTTCGGCGATCCGGCGCAGTGCCTCACCCAAGTCCCTGCAGCCGCACACAAAAGGCACCGTGAAGTCCCACTTGTTGACGTGATACTGCTCGTCGGCGGGAGTGAGGACTTCGGACTCGTCGATGTAGTCAACGCCGAGGGACTGAAGGACTTGTGCCTCCACGAAATGCCCGATGCGGCACTTCGCCATGACCGGGATGCTCACCGCCTCAAGGATCTCCACCACTCTGGTGGGGTCGGCCATGCGGGCAACGCCGCCGGCCGCGCGGATGTCGGCGGGCACCCGCTCGAGCGACATGACCGCGACGGCGCCGGCATCCTCGGCAACCTTGGCCTGATCCGCAGTCACGACGTCCATGATGACGCCGCCTTTGAGCATCTCGGCCAGGCCGGTCTTCACCCTGAGCGTGCCAGTCTCCCTCTGGTTCTCAGCCACAGTAATGTGCTCCTTTCGGCTCCGGACGCCTGCTGCCGCCCTCGCCGGTTGGTCTCGAATACAGGCCACGATTGTACCCGCGCGCTCGCGCACGCAACAACCGCGGGAGACCCGCCGCCGCCCCTGACTACTTCAACGAGATGTTCACGTTCGTCGGGATGACTTCGAACCAAGAGGTGCCGCGGGCGAGCTTGATGAGCGTGCCGTCGTCGGCCTTGAAGACCGGCGGCGACTTTCTGCTCGCCGTCCAGGTCCCGTCCCATTGCTGACCGTCGTGGAACACCGACGCCCTGTTCGTCCCGCCCAGAACGATGTCGAACGTGGTATTCCCGAACTTATCTGGATGGCCGCTCGAGCGCATCGGTGCCCACATCACGACGACGTTGCGGGCGCGCACCTGCTGACCCGTCTCCGCATCGATGTGCCGAACGCCGTTGTTGGCTCTCACGTACCCCTTCTTCGCCCGGTCGTACGTCCAGGTCGTCCGCTGCGCCGGCGAGAATGGGATATCGATGCGTGTGACGGTGGGGGTCGGTGAGACCGCACGCTGTTCGAAGGCCAGTGGCTTCAGGGTCTGTCTCGTTGGGTATCCCAGCCTTCGCGCTTCCTCGCGAGCCACGTTCGGCCTCAAGAACAGGTTATGGGGCGCAGCCTTGGCGCTCGATCTGAAGTACGGCCGGCCGATGCCCTGGTCCTGGCTGAAGAGAGGGATGCTCAGCTTGCGAAGGGAGCTGAGAACGAAGGACGAGGCGCCGGAGAAGAAGAACAACGCGTTGTACTGCGGAACGATCCAGCCGTCGGAGAGTCGTGCGCTGCGGACCGGGCCGACGACCTCGGGCTCCTGGGAATGGAACAGCGCGTTGAAGCGAGTGATGCCACCCTCGGCGAGCGACTCGTAGACCACATCGGCGCGATTGAGCGCTGTCTGAGGGCGTGCGGCCGGCGAGTTCTCGATCTTGACCGCCAGGATTCGACGCTGGGTCGACGCCACATTGGGGGCGTTGAGCCCCGTGAGGGGCCACCGCGGTGGCGACGCCGGCTTGGAAACGGTCTTCTCAGCGTCGGCTCTCGGCCATGCCGACGTGACGGAGGCTGGCGTGGCCTGGCCGGAACACGCCGCCAGCGTGCCGGCGAGCACCAGTGTCGTGAGGACCGCCATCATAGCCTTCGCTATTCGCCCAGTCAGTATCATGCGCTCTCCTCTGAGGAGCCGGTGGTGCTTCGCCGTCGAGGTCGACCTACCGTCCCTAGCGGACATCGTACCGAGAGGGGCCCATATGCCTTCAACCTGCACCTAGCATGTGCCGATATCTCCCTTGGACCTGCAGCCTACGGATCCCAAGCGAACGCGGTGCCCGATGCCATGCTACTTACTCCACACGATCGAGCAGCCTGAGGCCCAGCCGTATGACGATCCGGACCTGAAGGATCTCATCGGCTCGTTCCCGCAATTCTGCTGCACAGCGTGCTCACCTCCGCGGCAGCTGCGTCCGAGCGAGAGCGTGCGCTGCTTCGACCGCCAAGGCCCCTGCTGGTCCCGCACTCCCATCGGCTCCACCGCCCGATAGACTTTCCAGAGAACGGCCCGCCGAGCCGCTACTCCTGAGTCTTCCTCGAGTGACGCTTCGCACGCCAGAGAAGCCACACGCCGAATGCGACGACCGGCAGAGTCAGGAGTTGCCCCATGGTGAAGGGGCCGACGACGAAGCCCAACTGGGCGTCGGGCTGTCGGAGGAACTCGATGCCGATCCTGAAGACCCCGTACAGCACCATGAACCAGCCGGTGATCTCCCCCTCAGGACGCTTCTGACGCGCGAGCACGAACAGAACGGTGAGCAGCACCGCACCCTCAAGGAACGCCTCATACAGCTGTGAGGGGTGACGCGGTAGGGGACCTGCTCCCGGGAAGACCACGCCCCACGGCAGAGTCGTCGGCCGTCCCCAGAGCTCGCCGTTCACGAAGTTGGCCAGGCGGCCGAAGAAGATGCCGATGGGCGCGCCGACCGCGCCAATGTCGCAGAGGCGCAGGAACGTCACCGGTTTGCGGCGGGACTCGACCCACGCGGCGATCAGGATGCCGGCGAGACCTCCGTGGAACGACATCCCACCGTCCCATACCGCAAAGACCTCGAGCGGATGTCGCCAATAGGTGGCGCCGCCGTAGAAGAGCACATACCCGACCCTGGCGCCAACGATGACTCCGATGACTGCCGCCAGAACGATCTCGATCAGATCGTCGTTGGTCAGCGGCAGCTCCCAGCGCCTGATCAGGTAGTGCGCGACCAGTCCGGCGCCCACGAACGCGATGACGTAGGCGATGCCGTACCAGTGGATGACAACAGGGCCGATCCGAACCAGAACAGGATCGATGTTCGGAAACGCAATGCTGCCTAGCAAGGCGGCACCGGCCCAGACAACAAGAGCGACAGCCGAGCGCGCAGTAGTGCGACTATGAGAAGTTCACCGTCACCGGCGCGGCCGCAGCTGCCTCGATCTCGAAGTACTCGCGGCCGGTGAACCCGAACATCCCGGCGATGACGTTGGACGGGAACCTCTGTATCGCGGTGTTGAAACTCATGACGGAGTCGTTGTAGAACTGCCGCGCATAGGAGATCTTGCCCTCGGTGTTCGTGAGCTCCTCCTGCAGCAACAAGAAGTTCTGGTTGGCCTTGAGGTCGGGGTAGGCCTCGGCGACCGCGAACAAGCTCTTCAGTGCCCCGGTCAGCATGTTCTCGGCCTCGCCTTGCTCCTTGACCGTTTGCGCGTTGATGGCCATGTTGCGCGCTTGCGTCACGCGCTCGAAGGTCTCTTTCTCATGCGAGGCGTAGCCCTTGACCGTCTCCACGAGATTGGGGATCAGGTCGTACCTACGGCGCAGCTGCACATCGATCTGCGACCACGAGTTGTCAACACGGTTCCTTAGCACGATGAGGCGGTTGTAGATGGCAATCAGGCCAAAGGCGGCAATAACGACGATCAATGCAATCGCCCCGAAGACGAACGGCATCTCTCGTGCCTCCTCGCTTTCTCAGTCGCCCATCAGGCGACATGTCCTCGCTCGAACATCGGCGAACGAGTGCGCTCCAGGCGCGCGCACTTGATGGTAGCAGAAGGGAACGGCGCGCTCGCGTTTGTGGGCGGATGCCTCAGAAGGAAGAGAGCGACGGACTGCGGGACCTAGGCGTCCATCTCCGAGATCGCGTCGTCGGCGCAGTCGACCTCGTCAAGCTGCCGGTGGAAGTACTCGCAGTAGGCCTCGATCACTGAATCGTTCTCTGCGCGCGCCTCTTCCACAACGATCGTGTCTTCCGAAACGAGGGCGACCAGGCCGGCTATGGGGGGGTGGCCGTCGCCGTCCTCGGCCATCGCCTCGATGGCCGCCATGAGGAAGCTCGGGATGACAAGCTGCACCGTGATGGGCTCGCCGCAGTGGGGGCAGGTGAACACGATCTCAGCGCGCTCGGGCTCCTGGAGCACGACCGTGTCAACGTCCTCGATCGAGACCTCGACCGGGCCGTCGTTGGGGCACGTGATCGTGAACTCCATTGCAGTCGCCTCCTCGCGGCGGATGCCCCTTGCCTAGAGTGTACTCCCGTTGGCAGGCGCGGCTCCACCGTTGATTCGCGTGCTCGCAAGAAATACGCCACGTGCTACCATTCCGCGCATGCCCGACGGCCCCTTAGAGGACACGCGTGGAGCCAAGGAACCCGGTGCCCTGCTTCGGGGGATCAGACTTGGATTCCCGATATTCCTCGGCTATGTGCCCGCAGGCATGGCCTTCGGAATCCTCGCGCGAACGATCGGATTCTCCGTCTTCGAGGCCACCGTCTGCTCGGCCACAGCACTGGCGGGCGCCGGCCAGTTCATCGCTCTCGAAGTCATCAAGACCACTGGGACGGTCGCCGCGGTGCTCATCGCCACCTCGGTGGTCAACCTGCGATACCTCCTGTTCGGCAGCACGATCTCGCCCTACCTTCGCACCGCGCCCGCGCGTGTCCAGGGGATCCTCGCGTTCTCGCTCACCGACGAGACGTTCGCCGTCAACATCACCGACTTGCGCGAGGGGCGCGCCACGTGGCGCTCGATGGCAGGCGTCGGCGCGATTGCCTGGACGGGGTGGGTGCTGGGGACGGCTCTGGGTGCTGCGTTCGCGGGTCTCATCGGCGATCCCAATCGGTTCGGCGTTGAGTTCGCCATGCCCGCAATGTTCACCGCCTTGTTCGTCGCACTCGCAGAGAACCGCCGTCAGGTCCTGATCGGTCTCCTCGGAGCGGCCATCGTGATCGCCCTGCCGGTGCTGCAGACCATTGGCATCGCGATCCCGCCGAGCTGGTATGTCGTCGTCGCCTCCATGATCGCCGCGACGCTCGGAGCGGTGATCTTCCGATGAGCGACTCCGTCGTCTGGGGCGTCATCATCGGGATGGCCGTGTTGAACTTCTTGATCCGGTTCCTACCGATCGCCGCGGTCTCGCGCGTCGAACTCCCGACGCCGGTCATGCGCTGGCTGGAGTTCATTCCCGTCTCGGTGATGGGAGCGCTGGTGGCCAACACCGTGGTGCGGCCCGGAGGCGAGTTCATCGTCCCGTGGTCCAACCCGTGGGTGATCGCGTGCGCCGTAACGGCGCTCGCCTACCGTGTAACGAGGAGCTTCCTCGGCGCGACAGTGATCGGCATGATCTCATTCGTGATCGTTCGCGCCCTGTTGGGCGCCTGAGGGCACATCACTCGCACGTAGGTGGACGGGCACGCTTCGAGCCTGGCGGCCCACCAACTCCCTGCGCTAGACTGCTATGACTCACGACACCCCTCCCGCATCCCTTCGCTTGCCAGCCGAAAGGACTGAGACGTTGGCCCGCGTCCGCTCGTTCCGCGGCTTCAGATACGCGAGCCCGTCTGTCGACATCACACCGCTCACGGCGCCGCCGTACGATGTCGTCGGTGAAGCTAAGCGCGCGGAGCTGCTCGGACGCAGCGCCCACAACGTCGTCGCGCTGGAGCTTCCCGAGGGTCCACTCGACTCGACTCTGCCGAACAACCGCTACGCAACGGGCGCATCGCGTTGGGAGAAGTGGCGGCGGGAGGGTGTTGTGGCCCAGGATGCCGACGCCGGTATCTACGTGCTGGAACAACGTTGGATGCGCGGAGACGCTGAAGCCCGCCGCGTCGCGCTCATCGCGGCAGTCGGCCTCGAGCGTTTCGACGATGCCGTCGTTCTCCCGCACGAGCGCACCCTGCCGAAGACGCTCGACGATCGCCTCAGCCTCACGCGCGCGTGCGCGGCCAACTTCAGCCCCGTCTTCGGGCTCTTCTCCGACCCGAACCTCGAGACCTCGGAGATCCTCGAGCAGACGATGAGCGGCCGGCCGCTGGAGCATGCACTAGGCGACGATGGTGTCGAAAACCGGCTGTGGACGCTCACGGATGAGAATACGATCCGGCGTCTGGAGAGTCTCTTCAGCGGGGCGCAGATCTTCATCGCCGACGGCCACCATCGCTACTTGACGGCCCTCACGTACCGCGACGAACGACGCGCTGCGGCCGTCAACCGCTGTGACGCAGCAGTCGATCCAACCGACGACTCCGGCGTGACGCACAGCATTCGGACGCTCGCCGACGAGCCGCCCTACGACTTCGTGATGATGGCACTCGCGAACATGGACGATCCCGAGCTCGCCGTCCTTCCGACCCATCGCGTGGCAGACGCCGCAGCGGATTTCGATACCGACCAGTTCTGGCAAGGGCTCACCGAGCACTTCGAGGTCGGAGAGTTGCCTCCCGGGCACCCGGCGGACGCCCTGCGCCCTGACGAGCCGATCAGCTTCATTGTGCAGACGCGTGACGGGAGACGACGCCTCGTGCGCTTGCGTGACGACGTCGACCTCGACCGAGCGATCCCCCTGGCGTTGTCCTCGGCATGGAAGCACCTCGACGTCGCGGTCCTGCAGGAGCTCGTGCTCTCTCCACTCCTGGACATCCACCCGGACCGCCCGGAGACGCTGGATCGTCTGACCTTCGTGAAGGACGCGCACGAGGCGCTGAAGATGGGGAGCGCCCACGACGTCGTCTTCGTCCTGCGCCCCACTCGGATGCAGCAGTTGCGCGACGTCGCGCTGGCGGGCGAGACGATGCCACAGAAGTCCACGTACTTCTACCCGAAGCTGCTCTCCGGTCTCGTGATGCGCTCGCTCGCTTGAGGCGCCCTAGCCACGGCGCGCTCCAACCCCTTCGACAGCGATCCACGTTCGACGCGGGCAGACCGATCCGAGTCTGCACGCCTCGCACAGGGGAGCCCTCGGCCGGCAGCTTTCCCGACCCACGAGCCACGCGGCAAGATCGAGCGTGCCCGGTGCCTCGGGGCAGACCGCGGCTGCCGCAGCCTCGATCGCCTCGATGGAGTCACGCTCGACGAGCCCTGCGCGAAGGAACACGCGGCGCACGTGCACGTCGTAGGCAACCTGCCCATGCTCGCGTCCGTCGAGCGAAGCGCCGAAGTGACGCCAGAGGATCTCTGCGGCCATCACGGCCTTCTTGCGGCCGATGCCGCTAAATGCGCTCAGCCGCTCGGTCACATCGATGACGGAGCTTCCCGGCCGCCAGATCTCTGAAGCATCTCCCTCGTATTCCTCGAGGATCCGCCAGGCAGCCGAGGAGATCCAGTGCGGGAGTGTGTTCTTGAATCGGTGCAGCATAGGAGGCTGTTGCACCGCCGAGCGCACACTATCGGGCTCAGCAGCCAGGCGCTCGAGGTCGAGGTGTCCCAACCGCTCGCGCAGGAGATATGGGCCGGCCCACGCACGCTCGGCGGGGATCCCTTGCGTGAAAAGGATGCCGAGAACGAATGCAGTCGCATTCGAGCGCAGCAGCTCGTCCGCCTCTGGGATGCCCGTAAAGGCATCACCGGTCTGGGCAGCGCCCTTCTCCTCGAGTTGTCTGCCGAAAAGCAGAAGCTCCCGCGCGACCGAATCCCAGCTCATCGACCAGTGCTAGCGGATCGACCGGACCTTGATCTTGTGGATGAGGGCTTCGCGCTCCTCGGGGGTGTAGGCGTCGCCGTATTTGTCCAGCGCCTTGATCCGACCCGCGAACATCAAGCTGCCAGCAATCTCACGCAGCGCGCCAAGGAAGCACGTGATCGCCGCCGCAAGGAACAGATCGCGGAGCAGGCCGTAGACAGTGTCGGGATCCTGAAGACGATAGTAATAGGGTTGCATCCGAGGCCTCCTGGACGTCGGTGCGCGGGGGTCGGGCCGCCCGCGCTATGAAAGTACGTTCCCGCCCTCGTCGGGGTCTAGCGCGCGAAGGCTATACCTCTGCGGTCGGGCGGCGTGTCTCGGGTGGGGCTGCACGCGGCCCGTGCTGGAGGAAGAAGGCGCAGTAGAGGCACTGCTCGCGTATGGCCGCGTCCCTGTCGACATCAGGGTCGAACACCAGCTCCGGATCGACAGTCAGCTCGTGAGTGGGCCGGTCGCACCGCGCATAGGCACACTTCGTCGGGCATCTGTCCCCTGGCTCGCTCGCGTGAGGGCAGTCGGCCTGCATCTCTTCATCGCATCCGCGTCGTTCCCAGCACCGGGCCATTCGAGTCCTCCAGTCACGACCGACGCCGAGCGGCGCGCGTCAGATTCTACCGCACCATCTCGGGCACCTGAGCGAATACGTAAGACCATCGAACGGCAGAGTTGTCGACCCGAGCGCCACGCAGCTCGCGCGTTCGAAGACGCGCGGCTCAGACAATGCTGTATCCTTCCGAGTCATGGTTTCGCCCGTGAATCCGAGCACACTGAGCTACGACACCATCGTGGTCGGCGCCGGCCCTGCGGGGTGTATGGCCGCCCTCGGCGCGTCGCAGCGTGGGCGCGTGCTACTCGTCGACTCTTCGGCCATTCCTCGTGACAAGAGTTGCGGGGGAATGCTCAACGAGTACGCCCAGGAGTTCCTGTCACCCTACGGCGACCTGCCCGCGGATCTGATCCGCGAACCGCGATTCGTCTGGTTCCGCTACGTCGACTGGGACCGGCAGATCCGCAAGCCCACGGGGCTGAAGTTCCTGAACGTCGACCGCGTGGGATTCGACGAATGGCTGCTCGATCTGCTCCCCGACACCGTCGAGCTCGCGCCCTCCGCACCCGTGGTCGGCTTCGAGCAGGATCCCTCCGGCGTGACGGTCGCGCTGAAGGATCCCTCGGGTGTCAGGACGCTGCGCTGCGAGAACCTGGTGGGTGCCGACGGTGCCCGCTCCACGGTGCGACGTACGCTCGGTGTGGGATCCGTCGCCACGTACGTCACCCTCCAGGACTTCTGCTGTCTGGGCGATGAAATCGAGCCGTACTTCGACTGCATCTACATGCGCAACATTGGCGACAGTTTCGGATACGCATACGTCGTCCCGAAGGGCGACGTCGCAATCGTTGGATCGGTCTTCTACCCGAAGACCAACCGGCCGCACGAGAAGCAGGACATTGTGCTCTCCATGCTGAGGACGCGACTCCCGCAGTTGGGCCAGGCAGTGAAGCGGGAGGCCTGCGTAGCCCTGTCGGTGCGCTCAGCTGAGGATGTCGTTCCCGGAAGGGGCCGAGTGCTCCTTGCGGGCGAGGCCGCCGGCTTCATGTCCCCAACGTCGGGCGAGGGCATCTCCTACGCGCTCAACGCGGGACGCCTCGCCGGCGAGGCTATCGCCAACAACGCGCCAGACAATGCGCTAGAAGCGTACGCCAAGAGCAGCGAGCACATCGCGCGCAACATTCGCCGGAAGCTCAAATGGCTTCCGTTCATGGAGTCCTCGACGGGCAAGTATGTCGCGGGGTTCGTCCCCACCCCACTGGTGTCCAAGGTCACAAGGGGTCTCTAACAGCTACTCGCTATTCAGGAACGCCTTGCTGGGAGTCGCCTCCTGCTGCCCCTGGTACTTGCTGCCGAGTTCGGGCGAGCCGTAGGGCCTGTTGACCGAAGTCGTCATCTGCGCGAAAGAGATCTGCCCGATCTTCATGCCCGGCGTGAGCACGATCGGCAGGTTCGCCACGTTGCTAAGCTCGAGCGTGAGGCGCCCGGTCCACCCCGGATCGACGTACCCTGCCGTCGAGTGGATCAGCAGCCCGAGTCGGCCGAGCGATGACTTCCCCTCGAGCCGCGCGACGATGTCGTCAGGCAGCGTGATCTGTTCCACAGTCGTGCCCAAGACGAACTCCCCCGGGTGGAGCACGAAGGGCTCCTCAAGCGAAGCGTCGACCCGCTCGGTCAGCCCGGCCTGCTCTCTGCCCGGGTCGATGTAGGGATAGCGTGAGTTGCGAAAGACCTGGAAGTCCGACCCGAGACGCAGATCGACGCTCGAGGGTTGGACATCAGCCGGATCGAACGGCTCGATGCTGATGCGACCCTCCGCGACGAGCTGCAAGATGCTGCGGTCCGAGAGCACCACGCTCGATCACGCGCACTTGCTGTAGCCGCACGCGCGGCAGACTGCGCAGCCGCTCTCGTGCTCGAGCGCGCTTCCGCATTCCGGACATGCACCGGACAGGTAGTCGAGGTTGTCCCCGGTCTTGGTGACCGCGAGCGACCCCTCGCCGAGAGTCATCGTCGTACCCGGCTCGTATCCAGCCGCGTGCTCGAGCACGATGCCAACCGCGTCGGCGCATGAGAGCACCTTGCCGCCCTCGGCCCACGCAGGACTCGGGCATCGGATGCCGCGCAGCTGCTTCACGACTGCCGTAGGATCGACGCCGGCGCGCAGTGCCATAGAGATGAGACGGGAGAGCGCTTCAGACTGGGAAGCCGCGCAACCGCCGGACTTGCCCATCGAGGTGAAGACCTCGCACATGCCGGTCTCGTCCCAGTTCACCGTGACGTAGAGGTTGCCGCACCCGGTCTGCACCTTCTCCGTGCGGCCGACGGTGACCTGCGGGCGCGGCCGCGGCTCGATCTCGCCGTGGCGAGTGGCCTCCTCGGCCGTTGCCTGCGGCTGCCCGCTCTTGCCGGTCGTCAGGACCTGGCCTTCCTTGGAGCCGTCGCGATAGATGGTGACGCCCTTCACTCCGAGTTCGTACGCAAGGTCGTAGACTCGGCGCACGTCCTCGACGGTCGCGTCATTCGGGAAGTTGACGGTCTTGGAGACAGCGTTGTCGGTCGACTTCTGGAAAGCGGCCTGCATACGTATGTGCCATTGGGGCGTTATGTCGTGCGCGGTGCGGAAGACGCGCTGGACTTCTAGGGGCACTTCCTCGATCCCGTCCACCGAACCGTGGTCGGCAATGAGTTGCATCAGCTCTCGGCTGTAGAAGCCCTGCTTCACAGCGATGTCCTCGAAAGCCGGGTTGACCTCGATGAGGCGGTCGTTGTCCATCACCGTGCGGACGTAGGAGACGGCGAACAGGGGCTCCACGCCGGAAGATGAATTCGCGATGATCGAGAGCGTCCCGGTGGGCGCGATCGTCGTGACGGTGGCGTTGCGGATCGGTCCGGCTTCGGGTGTGTCGTAGATGGACCCCTCGAAGTTCGGGAACGGTCCCCGCTCCGCCGCAAGCTTGCGGGAGGCGGCGTGCGCTTCCGCATTGACGAAGCCCATGACCTTCTCGGCGAGCGCGACCGCGTCATCGGAGTCGTATGGGACGTCCATCTTGATGAGCATGTCGGCCCAGCCCATGACACCGAGGCCGATCTTGCGGTTGCCGCGCGCCAGCTCGGCGATCTTCTCGAGCGGGTACTGGTTGACTTCGATCACATCGTCGAGGAAGCGTACAGAACGGTGAACCACGTCGCCGAGAGAGTCCCAGTCGACCTCGGGGCGTCCATCACGCAACGTCACGAACCGCGCGAGGTTGACAGAGCCGAGGTTGCACGCCTCGTACGGGAGCAGGGGCTGCTCCCCGCATGGGTTGGTCGACTCGATCTCGCCAAGGCGCGGAGTCGGATTGTCGCGATTCATGCGGTCGATGAAGATGATGCCCGGGTCGCCGGTCGCCCATGCCATCTCCACGATGAGGTCATAGACGTCTCTCGCGTCGAGTTGGCCGACAACTGCATGGTCACGCGGGTTCTTCAAGTCGTAGGAGGTGCCGGCCTTCACGGCTTGAACGAACTCCTCGGTCAGGGCGACCGAGATGTTGAAGTTCGAGAAGTCACCCGATTCCTTGCACTTGATGAAGTCGAGGATATCCGGGTGGTCGATACGAAGGACGCCCATGTTGGCGCCGCGACGCGTGCCACCCTGCTTCACGGCCTCGGTCGCCTGGTTGAAGACGCGCATGAATGAGACGGGCCCGGACGAGACGCCCTGCGTGGACCTCACCTGATCGCCCGCGGGGCGCAGTCGCGAGAACGAGAACCCCGTGCCGCCCCCCGACTTGTGGATGAGAGCGGTGTCCCGCACCGCCCCAAAGATCGACTCCATCGAGTCTTCCACGGGAAGGACGAAGCACGCAGAGAGCTGCTGCAGTTCCCTGCCGGCATTCATGAGCGTCGGCGAGTTGGGGAGAAACTCGAGCGACGTCATGAGGTCGTAGAAGTCCCGTGCGACCTCGGCTGTACGGGTGTCATCCGCGCCGAACGCCCCCTCGGCGGACGCGATGTTCTCGGCTACCCGTATGAACATGTCCGAGGGCTTCTCGACAGCCTTGCCCTCATCGTCCTTGCACAGGTAGCGCTTCTGCAGCACCTTGAGCGAATTCGGGCTCAGAATCTCGTCAATGGCGCGTGAGTAGCCGGTCTTGCCTGCGGTCTCAGGCATCGATGGGGTCCCCTCTCCCACTGGTCGGACTGTCGGCCTTGCGTCGAGGCCGGAAGCTTCTGGATACAACATATTGCGGCTCGTTCAGTCTATGTGTCCATATCTAGTGCGTCAACAGCAACGCGAGCGGATGTGACGAACGGCGTGATTGTCCGCTCGTCGGCGTCTCCGGCCTCCCAGCAGACCGGTACGCGTGGATCCTGCGAGGCCGTGTGCATCGAGTTCACAAACAGAAGAGCGCCGCCCGTCATGGGCGGCGCTCTCTACGCTTCCGAGCAGCGGGATTCTCTCCCGCAATTGGAGCCGGCTAGACCGGCTCGACGCGAGTTACGGTCGGGATCTGCTCCTTCAGCACACGCTCCACGCCGTTGCTCAGCGTGAGCTGTGACATCGGACATCCCGCACAGGCACCGACAAGATGGACCTTCACGATGCCGTCGTCGGTGACGTCGACGAGCTCAACATCGCCTCCGTCGGCCTGCAGCGCGGGACGGATTTGATCGAGAACCGCCTGGACCTCTTCCTTCACGGGGTTTCCTTCCTCGAGCATCTGATTCAGTAGCACACGTGATCGCGAAACCGTCTATTTCCCTACTTGCACGAATCGTACCAGAAATCCTACCAGATTTGTCATCTTTGACAAAGGGGTTGTCAGCCAGCCTCGCTATTCCCTGCCCCGAACGCAACAAGAGCCGTTGGTTGTGTTCAGCGGCGTCCTACTCTCCCACGGCCTGACGCCGCAGTACCATCGGCGCTGGAGGGCTTAACTGCCGAGTTCGGAATGGGATCGGGTGTACCCCCTCCGCCATAACCACTGAACACAACCAACGGCTCTCGCTCGTTGCTTGTGTCTTATCACCTTGTCAAATGCCACACCGGGTGCATCTGCACCCTGAGTGCTGCATAGCGCTCGAAAGAGAGTCGGAATAGAAGATCAAGACCTCGGCCTATTAGTACTGCTCGGCTGAACACATTGCTGTGCTTACACCTGCAGCCTATCAACCTCGTAGTCTACGAGGGGCCTTACCTGGTTAACCCAGTGAGAGACCTCATCTTGAGATGGGCTTCCCGCTTAGATGCTTTCAGCGGTTATCCCGACCGAACGTAGCTAACCAGCGGTGCCACTGGCGTGACAACTGGTACACCAGAGGTTCGTCCGTCCCGGTCCTCTCGTACTAGGGACAGCCTCTCTCAAGTCTCTTACGCCCACGGTGGATAGGGACCGAACTGTCTCACGACGTTCTGAACCCAGCTCGCGTACCGCTTTAAATGGCGAACAGCCATACCCTTGGGACCTACTTCAGCCCCAGGATGCGATGAGCCGACATCGAGGTGCCAAACCTTCCCGTCGATGTGGACTCTTGGGGAAGATCAGCCTGTTATCCCCGGAGTACCTTTTATCCGTTGAGCGACGGCCATTCCACTCTGAGCCGCCGGATCACTAGAGCCTACTTTCGTATCTGCTCGACTTGTGGGTCTCGCAGTCAAGCCCGCTTATGCTCTTGCACTCTACGAACGATTGCCAACCGTTCTGAGCGGACCTTACGCGCGCCTCCGTTACATTTTAGGAGGCGACCGCCCCAGTCAAACTACCCACCTGACACGGTCCCCCGCCCGGATTCACGGTGCGGGGTTAGATCGTCAATCTGCCGAGGGTGGTATTCCAAGGGTGGCTCCACCAGGGCTGGCGCCCCAGCTTCGCAGCCTCCCACCTATCCTCTACACGACAAACCAACGAGCAATGTCAAGCTGTAGTAAAGGTTCACGGGGTCTTTCCGTCCTACCGCGGGTAATTCGCATCTTCACGAATAGTACAATTTCGCCGAGTCTATGGTTGAGACAGCGCCCAAGTCGTTACGCCATTCGTGCAGGTCGGAACTTACCCGACAAGGAATTTCGCTACCTTAGGACCGTTATAGTTACGGCCGCCGTTTACTGGGGCTTAGGTTCACAGCTTCGCCTTGCGGCTAACCGCTCCCCGTAACCTTCCAGCACCGGGCAGGCGTCAGACCCTATACGTCGTCTTACGACTTAGCAGAGTCCTGTGTTTTTGGTAAACAGTCGCTTGGGCCGTTTCACTGCGACCCCAGCCAGCTCACACCGCGAAGATGATCACCGGCCGAGGTGCTCCTTCTCCCGAAGTTACGGAGCCATTATGCCGAGTTCCTTAACCATAGTTGTCTCGATCGCCTTGGTATTCTCTACCTGCCTACCTGTGTCGGTTTGGGGTACGGGCACCAGCAGAACTCCCTAGAGGTTTTTCTTGAAAGCATGGGATCACTGACTTCGTCTCATTCGACTCGTCATCAGCTCTCGGGCTGTGTGTGAGACGGATTTGCCTGTCTCACGCCCTACGGCCTTAAACCGGGACAACCAACGCCCGGCCCAGCTACCCTTCTCCGTCACCCCATCGGTGATAACGCGCTGCTAGTGGTACAGGAATGTCTACCTGTTGTGCATCGACTACGCCTTGCGGCCTCGCCTTAGCTCCCGACTGACCCTGGGAGGATTAGCCTTGCCCAGGAACCCTTAGGCTTACGGCGGAAACGTTTCTCGCGTTTCTCTCGCTACTCATGCCAGCATTCTCTCTTCTGTACAGTCCACCGACGGTCACCCGCCGACTTCAGCCCGTACAGAATGCTCCCCTACCACTCCACATAGTGAAGTCCGCCGCTTCGGTACCATGCTTGAGCCCCGTGAATTGTCGGCGCATGTCCACTTGACCAGTGAGCTATTACGCACTCTTTAAATGAATGGCTGCTTCTAAGCCAACATCCTGGTTGTCTGAGCAAACGCACATCCTTTGCCACTTAGCATGGATTTAGGGACCTTAGCGGGCGGTCTGGGCTGTTTCCCTCTCGACTACACAGCTTAGCCCACATAGTCTGACTCCCGGGTTCTGGAGTACCGGCATTCGGAGTTTGGCTGATTTTGGTAAGCGGTGAAGCCCCCTAGACCATCCAGTGCTCTACCACCGGTACTGAACACCCGAGGCTAGCCCTAAAGCTATTTCGGGGAGAACGAGATATCTCCAGGTTTGATTAGCCTTTCACTCCGATCCACAGGTCATCCCCTCCGTTTTCAACCGAAGTGGGTTCGGCCCTCCACGAGGTCTTACCCCCGCTTCAGCCTGCCCATGGATAGATCACCTGGCTTCGCGTCTACGACGTGCAACTCAAACGCCCGTTTAAAGACTCGCTTTCGCTGCGGCTCGCTTTGAGCTTAACCTTGCTGCACACCGTAACTCGCTGGCTCATTCTACAAAAGGCACGCCGTCACCCTGCCAAGATCCGAAGATCTCGGCCTTCCGGGCTCCGACTGCTTGTAGGCACACGGTTTCAGGTACTATTTCACTCCCCTCTCGGGGTGCTTTTCACCTTTCCCTCACGGTACTTGTTCGCTATCGGTCGCTAGAGAGTATTTAGCCTTGGAGGGTGGTCCCCCCAGATTCCTACCGGATTTCACGTGTCCGGCAGTACTCGGGTGGTCATCTCGAAGTCGCTGCACTTTCGCGTACGGGGCTTTTACCCGCTCTGGCCGGCTGTTCCAAGCCGTTCTGCTAACACAACGATTTGTAACTTCGTCCCAGGTCTGAGGCCCTAGGTCAATGACTCCCACAACCCCACATGCAGCAACGCCCTCAGGCTTGACACGTGCATGGGTTTAGGCTCTTTCCCGTTCGCTCGCCACTACTAGGGAAATCTCGGTTGATTTCTCTTCCTCCGGGTACTTAGATGTTTCAGTTCCCCGGGTTGCCTCCCTCCTGCCTATGTGTTCAGCAGGCGGTAGCTGGGCATGACCCCAGCTGGGTTTCCCCATTCGGAAATCCTCGGATTAACAGTTGTTTGCACCTACCCGAGGCTTATCGCAGCTTGCCGCGTCCTTCATCGGCTTCTAGCGCCAAGGCATCCACCGTGTGCCCTTAGTATCTTGATCTATGTACTATTCGTTCTCTCGATCTTGCGCTATGCAGCTCTCAAGGTGCAGACGCGCCCCTGGAGGGCGCGCGCTTCAGGGACTGAACCCTGGAAACCGGATACTGTGACGCGTCCGAAATGGACGCCGAGAAACCAGATCAACGTTTGGTTCTAGGTCCCCGGGAGCAGAAGCTCGACCGGGCACCGCGCGGTCTCCGAAGAGACGCGCACCGTGAACTCCCTAGAAAGGAGGTGATCCAGCCGCACCTTCCGGTACGGCTACCTTGTTACGACTTCACCCCCCTTACCCTCTACACCTTCGGCGCCTCCCTCCCTTGCGGGTTGGGCCAGCGACTTCGGGTGCGGACGACTCGGGTGGTGTGACGGGCGGTGTGTACAAGGCCCGGGAACGTATTCACCGCGGCATGCTGATCCGCGATTACTAGCAACTCCGACTTCACGAAGGCGAGTTGCAGCCTTCGATCCGAACTGGGGCCGGTTTTGTGGGATTCGCTCCGGGTCACCCCATCGCAGCCCATTGTACCGGCCATTGTAGCACGTGTGCAGCCCAAGACATAAGGGGCATGATGACTTGACGTCATCCCCACCTTCCTCCGGCTTGACGCCGGCAGTCTCCCATGAGTCCCCAACTAAATGCTGGCAACATAGGACAGGGGTTGCGCTCGTTGCGGGACTTAACCCAACATCTCACGACACGAGCTGACGACAGCCATGCACCACCTGTGCAGAGCCCTTTCGGACACGACGTTTCCGCCGCTTTTCCCTGCATGTCAAGCCTTGGTAAGGTTCTTCGCGTTGCGTCGAATTGAGCCACATGCTCCGCTGCTTGTGCGGGCCCCCGTCAATTCCTTTGAGTTTTAGCCTTGCGGCCGTACTCCCCAGGCGGGGCACTTAATGCGTTAGCTGCGGCACGGAGGGAGTTGATAACCCCCCACACCTAGTGCCCATCGTTTACGGCTAGGACTACCAGGGTATCTAATCCTGTTTGCTCCCCTAGCTTTCGCGCCTCAGCGTCAGTCGTGGCCCAGAAAGCCGCCTTCGCCACTGGTGTTCCTCCCAATATCTGCGCATTTCACCGCTACACTGGGAATTCCACTTTCCTCTACCAGACTCAAGCCTGCCAGTTCGAGATGCAGGCCGCGGGTTGAGCCCCCGGTTTTCACATCTCGCTTAACAAGCCGCCTACGCGCGCTTTACGCCCAATGAATCCGGATAACGCTTGCCCCCTACGTATTACCGCGGCTGCTGGCACGTAGTTAGCCGGGGCTTCTTCTGCAGGTACTGTCAGTTTCATCCCTGCTGAAAGCGGTTTACGACCCGAAGGCCTTCATCCCGCACGCGGCGTTGCTGCGTCAGGCTTTCGCCCATTGCGCAAGATTCCCCACTGCTGCCTCCCGTAGGAGTCTGGGCCGTGTCTCAGTCCCAGTGTGGCCGATCAGCCTCTCAGCTCGGCTACCCATCGTCGCCTTGGTGAGCCATTACCTCACCAACAAGCTAATGGGCCGCGGGCCCATCCCTCACCGTCGGAGCTTTCCCGAGTCGGCCATGCGACCATCTCGGAGTATCCGGTATTAGCACAGGTTTCCCTGAGTTATCCCGAAGTGAGGGGCAGGTTGCCCACGTGTTACTCACCCGTTCGCCACTCTATGCACCCCCGAAGGGGCTTTAATCGTTCGACTTGCATGTGTTAAGCACGCCGCCAGCGTTCATCCTGAGCCAGGATCAAACTCTCCGTTGAAATGATCACAGACCGAGGTCTGTGTTCTACGAAGGTTGTCCGGTTCGTATCCGGAGTGATCCACCTGCGCCGGTAAGGAGGCCGACGCGGTTTGGATCGAAATCAGTCAGCCGGTTTGGTCTGTTGTTGACCCTCTCGGCATGACGGGTTTGTGTGATTCGCTTTCGCGAACCGTACTGGCTTGTCACAGTATCCAGTTTTCAAGGTTCAGATGCGGCAGACTTTCATGCGTTTTCCTGCGTTTTTGCCCGCCGCGGACCCCCGAGCCGTGGCTCGGCGGCGAGGAGATACTCTACGCACTCATCCCCGCCCTGTCAACAACCGTTTCGGAAGTTCCTTGCTCGCGTCCCGCAGGCCTCCGCGCACACCTGAACGGCCCCTCGGACCCGCCTGCGGCTCACTCTATATACCCACGCGCGCGAGCAGACGATGGGAGTGATCGCCGAATTCAGGAACCCGCATCCGGAGCGCGACGGACCGGCCGGGCGTAGCGCCGTTTGCCGACCTGCACGACCTTTCCCTCGACACTATCTCGAGGGAGGTCATAGGCCCCCGACGGAACCGAGGCACCGTCTATCTTCACCCCACCGCCATCGATCGCCCGCCGACCTTCGTTGTTCGAAGTGACGAGACCGATCTCGTTCAGCAAAGCCGGCAGGTAGACCTCATCGCCCAGGTCCACCAAGACATCCGTCACATCCTCAGGCGTCTGGTGTTGTTTGAAGACCCTGTCGAAGGCAGCCTCGGCCTCGACCGCTTGCTCACGGCCGTGGTACAGGGCGACGATCTCTCGGGCCAGTCGGCGCTTCACCTCGTTGGGATGGAGCGCTTCCTCGGCGAGGCCAGCCTCGATCGAGTCGACCTCGTCGATGGGAACCGACGTACACAGGCGGAAGTACTTCACTATGAGGCCGTCGGGAATGGACATGACCTTGCCGAACATGTCAGGTGGCGGGTCCGTGAGTCCCACGTAGTTCCCGTAGGACTTGCTCATCTTCTGGACCCCATCGGTGCCCTCGAGCAGCGGGAGCGTCAATGCGACCTGCGGCTCCATTCCCATCTTCTCCATGAGCTCACGCCCAGCAAGCAGGTTGAAGAGCTGGTCGGTGCCACCGAGCTCCACGTCGGCCTCGATCACGACGGAGTCGTAGGCCTGAGCCATCGGATACAGAAGCTCGTGGAGCGATATCGACTGCTGGTTCGTGTAGCGCCGGGCGAAGTCGTCGCGCTCCAGGATGCGGGCGACGGTGAAATGGCTGGTCAAACGCAGCAGCGCCTCGAAGTCCAGTTCCGATAGCCATTCTGAGTTGCGCCGAAGCGTTGTCCGCGTGGAATCGAGAATGCGGAAGGCCTGATCGATGTAGGTGCGGGCGTTGAGCTCGATCTGCTCAAGCGAAAGCGGCGGGCGGGTCGAGTTGCGCCCCGAGGGATCGCCGATGAGCGCGGTGAAGTCGCCGATGATGAGCACGACCTCGTGACCCAGGTCCTGGAATTGCCGCAGCTTGCGCAGTGGCACGGCGTGACCGAGGTGGAGGTCCGGTGCCGTGGGATCGACTCCAAGCTTGATCGTGAGCGATCGACCAGTCGCGAGCTTCTTCGCAAGGTCGGTCTGGGGCACGACGTCGGCGACGCCGCTTTCGATGACGTGAAGCTGGTCCGCAACGGGCAGCACCGCTGTCCTCCTCCGGGCGGTCGCGCCGACTTCACACGCGCCTTGAGGGCGCCCAGCGGGCGCGTCGGGGCGTGCGGATTTCGCGTGCCATACTAGCACGAGCCCCAGCCGCAGAAGGCGCCTAGCGCACGCCCCGGAAGTAGTGTCCGGTGGTCGCTGGCTGCACGAGCGGTTCTGCGAGGGATCCCCCTGGCCGCGCCTCGCGGATCACGCGACGCGTGCGCTCCGTGATCCGCGCCACTTCATCAGGCGACTCCGTAGTGAAGTCGAGTCTCAACGCATGCACCCCCGCTTCGACAAGCTGCGGCACGACCGCGACCAGGTCGAGGGGCACTGCGTTGTACAAGTGACTCCTCCCCGTGATGTCTGTAAGGACGGGAAAGCGGTATCCCTTGCGGTCCTTCAGGAATCGAGTCCCGGCGCGCCTGGAGCACGTCGCACACCGCTCGTCGCACTCCCCCTCTGCCATCAAGATGCAGTGCTCGGTGACCATCACCTCCTGTCGGCCGTAGATGGCGACGCCGAGCGCGACGCTCGGGTCAGCCGCGAGAGTGGCGATCTGCGTCCCTGACAGCTCCGGAGACAACCACACGAGTCCTGCGCCGAGTTGCGCAAGCGCGTCGATCGTCCAGGGATTGACAGCATTGAGGCCCCAGTGCGCCTCGGCAATGGCGCCTGCACCTCGAGCGGCGCTCAGCATGCCGAGGTTCCCAGCCACAACCCGCGCGGCGTTTCGCAGGAACCGCGACGCGCGAACGACTTCCCGGTCGTGAAGGACGCGCGGCATGAGCGGCACAACGCCGGCAGGCAGCGCCTCGGGCGTCGAGAGCGAGTAGACGGGCACGTGCGCCTCGTCCGCGCCCGCCTTGAGCGCGACCCCTGCCCGATCGACATCCTCGACCGTGGCTGCCAGCACTGCCGCGCGCGGACGGCCAGCTGCCGCGCCGGCGCGCGGAGCACGCGGAGTTCGGCTGGGAGAGCGAGGGTGTTTCAGCTTGCGCGCGGCCCATCCGCGCAGCACTCGACCCTCGTACGACTCGAGCGCCTCGCGTCGTGCGGCATGCAGCTGTGAGAACCCGAGCCCGGCCCCGGGGGAGATCTCAATATCCCATGAGGCCGGCGTATACGGAGTCGAGCCAAGGCGCCCGACGTGCTCCATCACGTCTTCCGCGGTGAGCGCCTTCGTACGTGCCTTCTCGACGATGGATCCTTCGGACTGGCCAGCGCGCCCGTTCCCGTCCCGCACCTCGATACGGAGTGGCCCGCCGATGACCGCGCGCACCTTGAAGACCAACGGGAGGGGCGGCCCTGCCGCACTGGCCGTGAACGTCCGCCGCGCCGCCTTCAGCAGCGAGGCGTTCGCGACGCGGAACACTCGGTCGCCGGTCCTGACGGTCTCGCGCACCCGTACAGACGCACGCGTGCCTCCGGGTGCCGTCACGTGCGGCCCGGCGCCGAAGTCGAGTTCGCCCACGCGTTGCGCGAATCGCCCGCTCGCGGTCCAGAACTCGATCGTGTCGTCGGCCTCAACCTCAGTCTCGAAGACGATGGTCGCGACATCGCCGCGCGCGCCCACCACGCGGCCGACCGGCACACCCCGGTTGTTCGGTCGGCGGTAGCTCATCATCGAGTTGCCACGCTGTCCCAGCAGATAGGCATCCGTGAAGCCGCGGCTGAATGCTTCCTCGAGCACCCGCCGCTCGCCCTCACGCACCTCGAACGACTCGACGGTAGCGGCGGCCCTGTCGAGTGCCTCTCGGTATACCCCCGTGACAAGCGCCACGTACTCGGGGCTCTTCATCCGCCCCTCGATCTTGAGCGCAGCCACTCCTGCCTCGACGAGCTGAGGCAGCATCGCGATCGCCGCAAGGTCCTTCGGCGACAGCAGGTGGTTGCCTTCGGCGGCAAGCGCCCTTCCCTCCGCGTCGATGAGGTCGTACGCCAGTCGGCACGGCTGCGCGCACATCCCACGATTGGCGGAGCGGGCCCCGATGAGCGACGAGAGGAGGCACTGCCCCGAGTAGCACATGCACAGCGCGCCATGAGCGAAGGACTCGATCTCGACTGGAGACTCGGCGACGAGCCGTGAGATCTCGACTATCGACACCTCGCGCGCGAGCGTGACACGCGACACACCCAATCGTGCGAGTTCCAGGATCGTTGACGTGTTGTGCGCGTTGATCTGAGTCGACGCGTGGATCCGAACGTGCGGCATCACTCGGCGTAGCACGCGCATGAGCCCGATGTCCTGCACGATCACCGCATCGACGCCAGCTGTCCACGCCTCGTCGACCAGTTCGAGCGCCTGCGCCATCTCGTCCGGCAAGACGAGGATGTTCGCGGTCAGGTAGACCTTCGCACCGCGGAGATGGGCATAGCGGCAGGCATCGGTCAGCGTCCGCGTGCTGAAGTTCTCTGCACCGCGGCGGGCGTTCAAGGAGCCCAGGCCGAGATACACGGCGTCCGCCCCATTGTTCACTGCTGCGCGGAAGGCGTCAGGCCCTCCAGCGGGAGCAAGCAGTTCGGGGACGGCCGATGTCGTCTCTGGCTCCACTCGCGGGTGTCCTCCCGCCGTAACGGCTCAGTTGCGTCCTGGCATATCTTTCGCCCAGGTAGCGCACAATACACGCTGGAGGTGAGCACCAGGCATGTCAAGAAGGCGCGACAGGACGCGGCGGAACGCACGACATAGTCGCAACAGGACGTTCGGATTCGTCACGATCCTCATGGCGGTCGTGCTCGTCCTGCTGCTCGGCAGTGTCGCAGCCGCTTCCGCCGTCGTCGGCGGTTGGCTCCGAAACCTCCCGGACTACCAGTCCCCCACGGCCTTCCGCGTCGCCGAGCCCACGCGCATCTACTCGGCCGATGGCAAGCTTCTGGCCCGTCTCTATCTTGAAGACCGTACCGTCGTCCCGTATTCGAAGATCGCCACTGACTTGATCAATGCAACGGTCGCCGTTGAGGACGAACGCTTCTACCTGCACAAGGGCGTTGACTGGCAGGGGGTGGTGCGTGCCGTTGTGGCGAACGTCTTCACGCCACGTACTCGCCCTGAGGGCGCGTCGACCATAACGCAGCAATACATCCGCAACACGATCCTCTTGAGCGAGAAGACGTCGGTCACGCTGGAGCGCAAGGTGCGTGAAGCCTATCTGGCCCTCGAGCTGGAGAAGCGACAGTCGAAGAAGGACATCCTCACCCTCTATCTCAACACCGTCTACTTCGGCGAAGGGGCATATGGCGCCGAATCAGCAGCCCGTACGTTCTTTGCGAAGAACGCGTCGAAACTCACGCTTGCAGAGGCGGCTCTACTCGCGGGACTCGTGCAGCAACCGAGTCGGCTCGACCCGTACGACAATCCGGAGGGTGCGCTCCAGCGGCGCCACCTGGTCCTCCAGCGCCTGTTGGCCAACGGCTACATCACCCAGGAGAAGTACGCGAAGGCCGATGCGGTCCCCCTGAAGCTCCGGCGGTCCGCCGAGCCCGAGAGCGGCGTGTATCAGGCCGCCTACTTCGTAGCGCACGTGAAGAAGGAACTGCAGCAGCGCTACCCGAGATCCGTCGTCTTCAAGGGCGGGCTTCGCGTGTACACGACGTTGGATACCAGGCTTCAGAAGTACGCCGAGAATGCGGTCAAGCAGAATCTCAACAGGCCCGGCGACCCGGACACCGCGCTCGTTTCCATCGACCCGCGCAATGGATACATCAAGGCGATGTACGGCGGGCGGGACTACAACAAGAACAAGTTCAACCTCGCGACGCAAGGAAGACGACAGCCCGGCTCCTCGTTCAAGACCTTTGTCCTCGTGACTGCGCTACAAGAAGGCATGCCTCCGACGAGGTACGTCGATTCGTCCTCGCCGGCCTACATCCCCACCAAGCCGAAACCCTGGATCGTCTCCAACAGCGAGGGCTCCGGCCACGGGATGGTCACGATGCAGACGGGAACCAGGTCGTCGATCAACACGGTGTTCGCGCGCCTCATCTGGGAGATCGGGGCGGCCAAGGTCGTCAAGGTCGCCCGCAGGATGGGCATCACATCGACGCTGCCCGCCTACCCGTCGATCGGGCTCGGCAGCAGCAACGTGACTCCGCTCGAGATGGCTTCGGCCTACGGCACGCTCGCCAAAGGCGGTCTGCACTACAAGCCCATCGCGATCACACGCATCGTCGATGTCGAAGGCAAGACGATACTGCGCGTCCGACCGAAGGCGACGCGGGCCATCTCGCAGGAGATCGCCGGCGCTGCTGTCGACGTCCTCAAGGGGGTCATCACCAGCGGCACGGGAACGCGAGCCAACATCGGGCGTCCCGCAGCGGGCAAGACCGGAACGAGCCAGAACTATCGCGATGCGTGGTTCGTCGGACTCACTCCGCAGCTGGTGACGTCGGTGTGGGTCGGCTATTACAAGACCGAGAAGTCCATGCGCTCGGTGCACGGTCGCCGGGGCTTCGGCGGGACGCTGGCCGCACCCATTTGGGCCGATTACATGAAGCCCGCACTTGCGGGCCAACCTGAACTCGACTTCCAGCGGTACGGCGATCCCGAGTACACATACAAGCCCGAGTGGACGGGTGCGAGGGTGCCCAATCTCTCGGGCATGTCGCTGAGCGCGGCGCAGACCGCCTTGACCCAGAAGGGTCTCACCTACACGATCGCCTATGTCTCCGCCAACGTGCCGAAGGGGACGATCGTGGGACAGTCACCCCGTGCCGGCAGCCGTGTGACGCCGGGTTCGAGTGTCACGATCCGCGTGTCGAAGGGCCCGAAGCCTACAGCGAAGCCGCCGAACGCCACCAACGCCTCCGCCGCCAACGCCGGAGCCGACGACCCCGCCCTCTCCGTAGACAGCATCACCACATGTGGCAGACGGTGTCGCGGTGAGTGGGCTCGCGCACTACCTTCTGACTCGCACCATTCCCGACGTGCAGACGATCTTCACGTCTCCAGCGCGCTCGATTGCGTCGAGGATCAGATTCATCCCAAGCGCGTCGGATGAGATGTGCCCGGCTACGACCAGATTCATCTTGAGTTCCTCGGCGCGCTTGCGATGCTCCTCCGAGTAATGCATGCCTACCAATGTGCCCACGCCGGCCGTCGAGAGTCGGTTCAGAGCATCGATCGGCCCCTCCGTACCGCCGGTCATGTCCGCGACCATCCGACCCGGGCGACCCGAGGCGGTTCCCTGCACGATCGCGGGTCCGTAGCCTCGGCGCGCTCCCTCTGCGTATTCCGGGATGGTGCGGAGCGCCTTCACCAGTTGCTCGAGTGTCTCGGGCGCGGCCTCCTCAACGAACCGCTGCACGAACGCGTGAACGCAGTTGTCCGCGGGCGTGTGGCACGACATCGAGGCGAAGCCTAGGAGACGCGCAGCGTCTATGGCCCTGTAGTGGTTGACTGGGCTGATGCGTCGACGGATCTCCTCGGCGCGCGGCGCGATGAGTGCGTCGCCCGCCGCGATGCTGACGCCCTGCGCAGCCCAGAGGTCGGCCTGCAGGTACATCACCTCATCAAGATTCGCGTATCCCGGACCCTCCGGATGATGAGCGAGGACCAGGTCGATGGGCTCGCCGCGTTCTCTGAGCCTGTCGGCAAGGACGACCTCTGGGGTTTCCATGTCGATCCCGACGAGCAATCCGCGGACGTCCATCTCCGGGTCGCCTTCGCACACGCGGGTATCGGCGTAGGGGTTCGCTAGCTTCTCGACATCGAAGAAGGCCTTCTCGTCATCGTCGAGCTTGTCGAGGGTCTTCTTCGCTTCGGCCAGCACTCGATCGATCTCGGCTCTGTCACGCTCGTCGGCGGCGATGCCTGTCTCAACAGCTATTCGGTAGATGTCCTTCAGCTTCACGGCGCAGTCCTCCCCTTCTGTCCGTCTATGGAGCCTATGCCGAACCGCGCTTGCTACTCACCCCAGCAGGGCCGCGCGACACGTATGGATCTCCTCGCACGTAGTAGCGCAAGTCGAGTTCGTGACCAGCGGAAAGACCGATCCTGCCCGAGATCTCAACGTCCGTGACGCGCGGGTGCTGCCAATGGTACACGACGATTCTGCCCTCACCGAGCATCGTCGCGTTGTCCGATAGGTCGACGCCGAGCGCCGCGCAGACCTTGCCTGGGCCGTTCGCAAGCTCATGGAGCGGACGCCCGCCGCGACGAGTGCGCATCACCTCGACGCCGATGAGCGGCTCCACGGCACGCACGAGAACGGCACCGGCCTCGCCTTGGGGGCAACACACGAAGTTGAGCATGTGATGGTTGCCGTAGGCGAAGTAGACATAGACGCTTCCCGGAGGGCCGTACATGACCACGTTGCGCTTCGTGATCTTTCTCGTCGCTGCGTGCGAACCGAGATCGCCGCTACCGAGGTAGGCCTCGGCCTCTACGATACGCCCGCCTGTCTCGATATCCCGCGCCGAACTCACAAGGAGTGAGCCGAGGATCCCCTGCGCGACCGCACGCGGGTCCTGAGCGAAGAACTCGGCAGCGAAGGGCTTGAGCCTTGTGAGCGATGGGGTGTCGGAGGCCCCGTTCATGCCCTCATCCTATCGTAGGAACCGCCACTGGAGACGTGGCAGGGTCTTGACCCGCGGGCATATACTTTGGGTCATTCTCGCGAACGACCTGCAAGGGATCACATGGGACTTCGAGCAGCCGACCGGCGCGTCAAGCGGACCCGCTCCAGGTGGCCTGAGAGGCGCACTGGATTTGACCGGCGGTGTGAGTACGGGATCTCCGTCCTCCGCGACTCATCCCTTCTGCTCCTGGTGATGCTCGGAGTGCTCAACATTCTGAACATGCTCGACCTGCGCTTCACGCTGCTCGCCCTAGACCGTGGGGCGGTAGAGGTCAATCCGGTCATGACGTTCTTCTTCAACATAGACTCGCTGTCGGCCGTCCTGTTCAAGATCACTCTCGTGCTCGCGATCAGCCTTGCCGTGTGGTGGGGTCGCAGGTACCGGCGGATCCTCGAATTCGCAGTGCTTTCGACAGCGGTCTACGCAGCGCTCATCGGCTACCACATCCTCAGCCTGACGTTCGTCCTGCCAAGCGCCTGAGCCATCCCGCCCGCCGGCGACGAACCCTCGGCCCCCGCCCCGGCACGTCAAACGGCGCGGTTGCGCTTGAGCCAGCTCAGCGCGACGTCCACGGGCTGCGCGTTCAACACCTCCTCCGCTGTGACCCAGCCGCGCCGCGCGTCGCCCACGCCGTAGCGCATATAGCCCATCTGCTCGCAATGATGGGCATCGGTTCCCAGCGCGAAACGCACGCCATGCTTCTTGGCCAGGCGAAGGTGTACGTCGGACAGGTCAAGTCGGTCGGGATAGGCGTTGATCTCCATGAGCGTGCCGGTCTCTGCTGCCTTCGCGAGCACGGCCTCCATGTTGAGCGAGATCGGATCGCGCCTGCCGATGATGCGGCCGGTCGGATGCCCGATGATGTCGACGAAGGGGCACTCCATCGCCTTGATGAGGCGGGCGGTGGCGACCTCTTGCGGATCGCCCCAGCCCGCGTGTAGCGAGGCGATGCAGAAGTCGAACTGCGAGAGTACCTCGTCGGGATAGTCCAGCGATCCGTCTTCGCCGATGTTGAGTTCGATCCCCTTCAAGATGCGCGGGCCCGCCAGAGAGTTGAGTTCGTCAACCCGCGCCCACTGCGCACGGAGCTGCTCCACGTCAAGCCCCTTGACCATGCGCAGGTTGTACGCATGGTCGGTGACTGCCAGGTACTCGTAGCCCAGCTCAGCCGCCTTCGCGCGGTTATCCTCCATGCTCGAGCGGCTGTCGGTCGAGTTCGTGTGCAAGTGCATATCCGCGCGAATGTCGGCGAGCTCGAGCAGGCGCGGGAGGCGACGCTCGAGCGCGGCTTCGATCTCACCCGTCCCCCGCCGGATCTCGGGAGGCGGAGCCTGCATGCCGAGCAGGGCATACACCTCGTCCTCGGTCGCGCCACCCAAGTGCTCGATCTCGGAGCCCGCCGCATCGACACGGAAGACTCCGTACTCGTTCACCTTCAGGTGTCGCTTCTTGGCGATCTCGCGAAGCGCGATGTTGTGCTGCTTGTCGCCCGTGAAGTACTGCAGAGCAGCGCCGAACTGCTCGGGCCTGACCACCCTCACGTCTACTTGCAGACCGGCGGTCGTGAGCACGCTCGTCTTGCTGGCGCCGCTGCCGATCACGCGCGCCACGATCGGGAGCTCCCGAACGGCGGCCATCGCGGCGTCGGGCTCGGCCGAGGACGCGATGATGTCGATGTCTCCGACCGTCTCCTGCATCCTGCGCAACGACCCTGCGGGTTCGGCCCGCTCGACTGAAGGGAGCGCTCGCAGCACCTCCAGCACGTGCTCCGCAAGCGGGAGCGCGTCCATGAGCATGGTGCGACCGTGTGTGCGCAGGTACACCTCCACCCCGGCCGCGATGTTGGCGATGGTCTTCTCGCGGAAGGTCTGGATCTCGCTCAATCGACCTTCGGCCAGGGCCCTCTCGAGGTCCGCGACCGACGCGATCGAGAGCGTCTCATACAGCGTCCGAGCGCGAACCGGTCCAACGCCAGGCACCTGCATCACTTCAGCGAGCGTGGGCGGGAAGGCCGCCACGGCTTCCTCGTACTCGGCGAACGTTCCCGTGCTGAGTATCTGCTCGATCGCGACCGCGAGCTTCTTGCCGATGCCGGGAACCTCCGTCAACCGGTCTTCTTCGGCCAGAACGGAGAGCTGCTCGGGCCACGCTCTCACCGCTGCAGCCGCCTTGTGATAGGAGAGGAACCGGAACTTGTCGACGCCCGCAAGCTCGAGCAGATCGCCCGTCGTGTCGAGAAGCTGGGCGATGGCTACGTTGTCGAACTCAGGCACGTCCATCACCCGCCATTGCAGCTCAGTGCTCGGCAGTGTCCCGGGTGTCTGCCGAGTCGGCGGTCTTCGCCCGCCAAGAGTCACGTACCCACAATTCAGCGAAGTAGAATCCAAGGCCGGCGAATGCGCAGATGACAACGTTGACAATGAGCATGAGCCACGTTCGCGAGCCGGGAACCAGGGTGAAGAAGAGCATCTGCATAAGAAACACGTGATAGCTGGCGCGACCGATCCACGCAGTCCCGACGAGCAACGGGTTGTCGCTTCGTTGAGGCAAGTAGCGAATGCCGATTGCGGCGAGCAGCGCAGGGTAGAAGACCGCGAGCACGTTCTGCGTACGCCAGTCGGGAAGGAACGGGGGCGCCCAGAGCCCCGAATTGCCGACGTAGAGGTAGAAGACCGACAGCGCGGCACCGACCCCGAGGACGGCCCACCGCACGCCCTTGTTCACGCGAACATCGACAATGAAGAATCCAAGCGCGAAGGCAGCGAGATAGCGCGGAAAGGCCGCGCTGTAGACGAACGCACGTCTGTCGAACAACGCAACGTGCGCAGCGGCGAGCTCGAATACAAGGTTCAAGCCGATAAGACCGGCAAGCGTCACCCAGGGAGCCTTGCGATATGCGACATAGACCGCCGGCGCGATGAGCAGCAGGACCACGACGACGGGCACGAAGTAGTTGCCACGGCCGGGATACGGCATTCGAAGCAAGAACGACAGGGCATCGAAGCGAAAATCGCGTTTGTCGTAGGCCACGATCACCGAGAGAACCCAGACGAGCGCAAAGGGTAGGAGTAGGCGCAGTGCACGGGACGTGAGGTACCCGCGGGTGAAGAAGTGCGCCGCGCCCGCCCGGTGGCGTCGTTCGAACGACATGGCTGCAGTCACACCGAGCATCACGACGAATAGGGGCACGGCCTGCCAGATGTGCAGCACTGCCCACGAATTGACCAGCTGCGACGCGCTTAGACTGTGAGTCGCTACGACAGCCAGAACGGCGAGACCTTTGAGCACATCGATCTGCTGCAGCCGATATCCCACGTCAGCATTGGCCGCCAGCGTTCTTGAGGGCTCGCTCACGCCCGCGCTACGCTAACGATTCGAGCCACGTGCGGTCCGCCGCTAGCACGTCGTGCAGCTTGTCGATCTGGCAGCGCACTGCCGCAGTACTGGTCCCGCCCTCGCTCGAGCGGCGCTCGACGACTTTCGAGATGTCGACCGCCTCGAGCGCATCGGCACCGAAGTACTCCGACGCAGCTCGCAGATCGTCCGCGGTCAGATCCTGCAGGGTCCTTCCGTCCTTCTCGCACTGCAGGACGAGCGCGCCCACGACCTCGTGTGCCTTTCTGAACGGGACGCCCTTGGTTGCCAAGTAGTCGGCCAGATCGGTTGCCGCCATGAACCCGCCTTGGGCGGCCTCGCCCATGCGGTCTGCGTGCACGCCCAAGGTCGCTACCATGCCGTCCATGACGAGCGCGCAGTCGGACAGCGTGTCCACGGCGTCGAAAGCCGTCTCCTTGTCCTCCTGCATATCCTTGTTGTACGCGAGCGGAAGAGCCTTCAGCATGGTCAGCAGTGCAACGAGATCGCCCACGACGCGTCCGGTCTTGCCACGGATGAGTTCCGCAAAGTCGGGATTCTTCTTCTGAGGCATGATCGAGGAGCCGGTGGCATACGAGTCGTCGAGAGAGACGAAACCGAACTCCTCGGTTGACCAGAGGATAAGCTCCTCGGCAAGGCGCGAGAGATGGATCATCGACACCGTGCATGCGTACACGAGGTCGAGAAGGAAGTCCCTGTCGGAGACCGCGTCCAGCGAGTTCGCGCTGACCTCGCCGAATCCCAGTCGGTCCGCGACGTACTGCCGGTCGACGTCGAAGGTGGTTCCGGCGAGCGCTGCGCTGCCAAGCGGCAGCACGTCCGCGCTCTCCCGGGCGTGCCGCAGTCTCGTGACGTCGCGCGTGAACATCCACGCGTACGCGAGCAGGTGATGGCTCACGAGGACGGGCTGGGCCCGCTGCAAGTGCGTGTACCCGGGCATGACCACACCAAGGAGCTCCTCGGCGCGCCGCACAAGCGTCTCACGTAGACCGGTCAGCCGCCTAGCGAGCGCACCCGCCGCCTCCTTCGCGAACATCCGCGTGTCCGTCGCGACCTGGTCGTTGCGGCTCCGCGCGGTATGCAGACGCGCACCGGCCGGGCCGATGCGCTCAGTGAGAGCGCGCTCGATCGCCATGTGCACGTCTTCGTCGGCGATGTCGAAAACGAAGCGCCCTTCTCGGATCTCACGGTAGATCTCCGACAGGCCGCTCTCGATAGTGTCAGCGTCGGCGACCGAGATGATGCCTTGTTGGGCGAGCATGCGTGCGTGGGCGAGCGAGCCCCGGATGTCTTCGGCCCACATCCTCTGGTCTACGAGGAGGGAGGCGCCGAACTCGTCGAGGAAGCGGCCCGGCGACTTCTCGAATCGGCCACCCCACGGCTTCTTCGTGTCAGCCACTGGCCACCTCAAGCGTCGGCTGTGCGATGTATGCCCGCATGCCGCCTAGACCTCGCCTTCCTTGCCGACCTTGCGCCGCTGGCGCGCCCAGACCCTCGTCGGAAGTCCCCAGAGGTCGATGAAGCCCTTCGCGGCGGCGTGGTCGAAGGTGTCGGCCGCGTCGTACGTGGCCAGGTTGTAGTCGTAGAGCGAATAGGGGCTCCTGCGACCGACCACCACGCACGACCCCTTGAAGAATCGCAGTCGAATGTCGCCCGTCACGAGCTTCTGCGTGGTGTCGATGAAGCCGTCGAGCGCCTCCTTGAGCGGAGAGAACCACATCCCGTTGTAGACGAGCTCGGCCCACTTCTGTTCGACGCCGAGCTTGTAGTGCAGAAGTTCGCGCTCGAGGCAGAGGTCCTCGAGTGCCTTGTGGGCTTGGATGAGGGTGAGCGCACCGGGCACCTCGTAGATCTCTCGGCTCTTCACGCCAACGAGCCGGTTCTCGATCATGTCTATCCGGCCGAACCCATGGCGGCCAGCCACGTCGTTCATCGCGTTGATGATCTCGTGGAAGGACGCGACCTTTCCATCAAGGGCGACGGGGAGGCCCTGCTCGAAGGAGAGCTCGGCGTATTCGACCTCGCCGCACGACTCGCCACGCGCATCGTTCGTAAGCGTGTAGATCTCCGCCGGCGGCTCCACCCAAGGATCCTCCAGCACGCCGCACTCGATGGCTCGGCCCCAGAGATTGTCGTCAATGGAATACGGGCTGGCCTTGGTAGTCGGGACCGGGATGCCATGTTCGCGCGCGTAGTCCATCTCCTGCTCTCGGGTCTTCAGGTCCCACTCCCGAACCGGCGCGATCACCTCGAGATCGGGGTCGAGAGCTGCGATACCGACCTCGAATCGCACCTGGTCGTTGCCCTTACCCGTGCAGCCATGCGCGATGTAGCGGGCACGACAGTGATGCGCCTCCTCGACGAGGTGCTTCACGATGATCGGGCGGCTCATCGCCGAAAGGAGCGGGTACTTGTTCTCGTACAGAGCGTTCGCACGAAGCGCCTTGGCCAGGAACTCCTCGACGTACTCCTCGCGAACGTCCCTGACCACAGATTCGACAGCGCCGATGTCGAGCGCTTTCGTGCGCACCATCTCCAGGTCCTGGCGTTCCTGTCCCACGTCGATCGCGAGTGCCACGACGTCGAGGTCCTTGTGGTCTATGAGCCAACGGACGGCTACCGACGTATCCAGGCCGCCGGAGTACGCCAGCACCACCTTCTCTCGGGTCATGCGGTCTGCCTTTCTGGTGTCGGTGTCGATCCGTCTTCGTACGGCGACAGTTCAAACGCCTCAAGACGCTACGAGCCAGGATGCTAGCTTGCCCCGCGGAACTTGTTGATGGTATCGACGAGAAGCGAGCCCGACGCCTCAGTCGTTGTGATCACGAGAATGGTGTCGTCCCCCGCAACGGAACCGAGGATGTCCTCGAGGCTCGCAGCATCCAGAGCCGCCGCGACCCCTGGAGCGGTGCCAGCCGCCGCCTTGACGAGCACGAGGTTGCCTGAGCGCTGCACATCGAGCACGAGATCGCTGATCATGCGCTGCAAGTGCAGGTCCTCGGCCAGAACGTATACGCCCTCTGGCAGCTTCTTGAGTCCCATCTCCGTGATGTCCCTGGAGACCGTCGCCTGCGTACACACGAACCCCTGGTCGCGCAGACGCTCCACGAGCGCGCGCTGCGTGCGGACCCGCTCGGCGCGCACGATGCGGCGGATCGCTTCCTGGCGTTCACGTCGTTTCCTCATGGGCGACTCGGCTCCTGTCTATGTCCGATGTCCGGCTTCCCTTGCCACCGAGAGGCGTCAGCCCCTGGGAGTCTGTGATCTAGCCAAGCAAGAGCGAGAGCAGCGCTTTCTGAGCATGAAGCCGGTTCTCGGCCTCGTCGAACACGATCGACGCTCCCGAATCGATCACCGCGTCGGTCACCTCTTCGCCTCGGTGCGCTGGGAGGCAGTGCATGAATACGGCGCCAACTGTGCTGCCCGCCATCAGCGACTCGTCGACACAGTAGGGCGCAAAGACCCCAACACGCTCCGTGTGCTCGTCCTCTTGGCCCATGGACGCCCACGTGTCGGCAGCGATGGCGTCCGCGCCCTTGACCGCCGACTGGGCGTCGTAGCCGACGTCGATCGTGGCCCCAGTCTGTGCCGCAATCTCCTGGGCAGCTATGACAGCAGCTGGTAGGGGCTCGAACTCCTTTGGGGTAGCAATCCTGATGTTCATCCCGGCCAGAGCCCCGGCCTCGAGGTAGGTGTTCGCCATGTTGTTGCCGTCGCCCACGTACGCAAGCGTGAGACCCGCGAGATCACCCTTGTGCTCGCGAAGGGTGAGCAGATCGGCCAGCCCCTGGCAGGGGTGGTACTCGTCGGTGAGGGCATTCACTACCGGCACACGAGCGAGACCGGCTATCTCCTCGACGAGCGACTGCGCAAACGTGCGGATGACGATGGCATCGCAGTAGCGCTCGAGCACCTTGATCGTGTCGTAGACCGTCTCACCTCGCGAGAACACGGTGTCGTTCCCGCCAAGCACGACGGGGGTCGCGCCCAGTCGGGCGCACGCGACCTCGAAGGACACACGGGTGCGCATCGAAGGCTTTTGGAATATCAACGCGACGGCCTTCCCGGCAAGGGGCGCATCGCGTCGCCCCTCGGCCCAGGCGCGTTTCTGTTCGATCGCGGTGTCGAGGACGAGCGCTAGCTCGGTCGGCGAGAAATCGGCTGGCCGAAGAAAGTCGCGTCCCTTGAGAGCCTCCATGCTCACGTATCCATCACTCCTGCAAGGATTCGTTCCAACGTGCTTAGAAGTGTATCAATTTCCTCGGAAGTGCATACGAGGGGTGGCAGGAAGCGGAGGATATCCTCGCCGATGCTGTTCACGACCAGCTGCTCATCCAGTGCTTGCGCCGCGACGGAGGAGGCAGCGGGGCGCGCGAGAGAGACACCCACCATGAGGCCGATCCCACGAATATCGGTAATCGCTCCCGTGCGCGAAGCGATGCCTGCCAACTGCTGGACGAGGTAGGAGCCAGCCGAGGAGGCGTTCTCGCCCAGCTCTTCATCGGCGAGGGCACAAAGGGTTGCGCGGGCCGCCGCGCATACGACCGGACCGCCGCCGAACGTCGATCCGTGGTCGCCGGGCACGAACGCGTCGGCTACGTCGGCGCGCGCAACGACCGCTCCGATCGGTAGCCCGTTGGCCAGCGACTTCGCGAGGGTCATCACGTCAGACTTCACTCCGAAGTCCTGATGCGCGAAGACCGGACCGGTGCGATAGCAGCCGGTCTGGACTTCGTCGAGCATCAGTAGCGCGTTGCGCTCGTCGCAGAGCCGACGCGCTGCCGCCAGATACTCGGTGGTGCAGGCCCACACTCCCCCCTCCCCCTGCACGGGTTCGAGCAGAACCGCGCAGACCTGCTCATCGAGGGCCTCGTCCAAGGCGTCTATGTCGTTCAAAGGGACGTGGGTGAACCCCTCAGGTAGTGGTTTGAACGAGTCCTGCTTCGACGGCTGTCCTGTCGCAGCGAGCGTAGCGAGTGTCCGGCCGTGGAAGGAGCGTAGAGCGGTGATGACCCCGGTTGCCCCCGGTTTGTTCTCCAGGGCCCATTTGCGCGCAAGCTTGATGGCACCTTCGTTGGCCTCGGCCCCCGAGTTGCAGAGGAATACGCGCGCCTGGCCGCCGCAGAGCCGCACCAGCTGCTCTGCGAGCTCGTCGCGGTGCTCTACGTAGTACAGATTGCTCACGTGAACGAGCTTGGCCATCTGACCGCCGACCGCGGCCGTGACGAGCGGATGAGCATGCCCGAGATTGACGGCTCCGATGCCGGAGACGAAGTCGAGATACTCTCGCCCTTCATCGTCGTAGAGTCGCATCCCCTGCCCACGGACGAACATGACGGGCTTGCGAGCGTACGTGTGCATGTGCGCCGCCGCATCGAGTCGCGCTGTCTCGTCGTAGAGGAGTCCCATCAGGACTCCTCTACGGGGGCGACCTGATCCTCGGTCAGCCAGGGCTCGTGGGCGTGACGGATCATCGTCCCTACGCCGTCCTCGGTGTAGACCTCGAGGAGCAGCGCATGCGGGATCGTCCCGTTCAGGATGTGCGCCCTGCGCACGCCGCCCCTCAGCGCATGCACGCACGCGGCTACCTTCGGGATCATGCCACCCGACGCTTCGTCGTTCGCGATCATCTCCAGCGCTTCACCCACGGTGAGCGAGCTGATCAGCGAGGTCTTGTCGCCAACATCGGCATACAGGCCGTCGACGTCGGTGAGGAAGATGACCTTGTCCGCCTCGAGCGCCGCTGCAATGTAGCCGGCGACAGAATCCGCGTTGATGTTGTAGCTGCCCCCGTCATCTCCAGCCGCCACGGTTGCGATCACGGGAATGAAGCCATCCTCCATGAGGTCGCGCACGACGGTGCAGTCCACCGCCGTGATCTCCCCGACGCGCCCGAGCTGCTCGTCCTTCTGCCGAGCCTGAATGAGGTTGGCATCATCACCAGCGATGCCGACCGCGAGACGGCCGTGCACGTTGATGTCCGCAACGAGCTCTTTGTTCACCTTGCCGACGAGCACCATCTTCACGATCTCCATCGCCTCGTCCGAGGTGACGCGGAGACCGGCATGGAACGCGACGGGCATGCCGAGCCGCTCCATGAATGAGTTGATCTCGGCCCCGCCGCCATGGACGATCACCGGATTGATACCAACCAGCTTCATGAGCACGATGTCGCTCGCCACGTGCTCGCGGGTCTCGGGGTCGGTCATCGCTGCACCGCCGTACTTGATGACGACCGTCATTCCCCACGTCCGTTTGATCCACGGAAGGGCCTCAGTGAGCGTCGCGGCCTTTGCAAGCAGGTCTTTCACTGGTTGACACCTCTTCTACGTCTCAGGATCTGCGAGCAGTCAGGTGCGGTACTCGCCGTTGATGCGCACGTACTCGTAGGACAGATCGCACGTCCACACGGTCGCCTCGAAGTCGCCCACGTGCAGATCGACGATGACGTCGATCTCGGGTTCGCTGAGAGCCGCAGAGGCGGCCTTCTCTTCGAAGGCGAATCCTGTCCCATCCTTGCACACCGTGATCCCGGCGAAGACGACATCGATGCGATCGGGGTCGACAGCCGCCGACGACTTGCCAACCGCCATCACGACCCTGCCCCAGTTCGCGTCGCCACCGAAGATGGCCGTCTTGAACAGCGGGGAGTTGGCGACGCACATGGCCGCTGCCTCTGCGTCACTCTCGGATGCGGCGCCTTTGACCGTCACGGTGATGAACTTGGTGGCGCCTTCGCCGTCACGCACGATCATCCGAGCGAGCTCACCGCACACCTCTCTCACAGCGGCGGCGACGAGGGGAAACGCTGCGCTGCCGGGGTCGATATGCTCACCACCGGCAGCACCGGACGCCATGAGCGAGCACATGTCGTTCGTCGACGTGTCGGAGTCGACTGTGATGCGGTTGAAGGTCGCATCGACGGCCGAGGTCAGGGCGACCTGGCACGCCCCGGACGTCAGCGGTGCGTCGGTGGTCAGGAAGGCCAACATGGTGGCCATGTTCGGCATGATCATGCCGCTACCCTTGGCAACCCCCCCGACGGTGTAGCGCGCGCCCCCCACCTCCACGCTGAGCGCGGTCTGCTTGAGGAAGGTGTCAGTGGTCATGATCGCTTCAGCCGCCGCGTCGCCGGCCGCCCGCGAGCTGTCGAGTTCCTCGGCGGCGTCGGATATGCCAGCGAGGACAGCATCCATAGGCATGGCCGCGCCGATGACCCCGGTCGAGGCGACCAGCACGTCGGAGGCCTCGCACCCAAGGGCATCGGCCGCTGCGCGCGCCATCGCGTGGGCGTCCGCCAGCCCGTTCTCTCCCGTGCACGCGTTCGCGTTGCCGGAGTTCACCACGATGGCCCGAATGCGTCCGCTCGAGACGTGCGAACGGGACACCAGGACGGGTGCGGCGGCCATGCTGTTCAGGGTGAAGACGCATGCCGTTGGAACCGTCCCGCCGTCGGCCACGAGGAGCGAGACATCGCGCTTGCCGTTCTTCTTGATGCCGGCGCTCACACCCGCCGCAAGGAATCCCTCCGGTGCCACGACGCCACCTTCGGCGTAGGAGAACCGTCCTGTCTGAGCGCTCATCGTCTCCCTTCGCATTCCGATCGGCCTCGCGGCTCGTCGGTCCCGCACGGACTGCGCCCGTGGCGCATCAGACCGCCGGCGCCGGCGTGGTCAGGCCGGACGTCTCGTCGAACCCGAACATGAGGTTCGCACACTGGATGACCTGGCCGGAGGTTCCTTTGACGAGGTTGTCGATAGCGCACACCGCGATCAGCATGCCAGCGGCACGATCGACCGCCAGACCGATATGTGCCCTGTTCGTGCCGCTCACCTCATGGGTGGACGGCATCCTGCCCGCTGGATGCACCGTCACGAATGGCTCGCCCGCATAGTGTCGTCGATAGAGGTCGACCGCGTCGCTCGTCGTCAGGTCGATCTGATCCTCGGCCAACTCGAGATAGACCGTCGCCAGAAGGCCGCGCGTCATGGGAACCAGATGCGGCGTGAAGACGACACTGACATTGGAGCCCGCGATTCGTGAGAGGGCCTGCGCGATCTCCGGAGTATGCCGGTGAGAGGCCACGTTGTACGGTGCCACGGACTCGTTCACGAACGAGAAATGTGTGCCTGCCGAGTGGCCACGCCCAGCGCCAGAAACGCCCGACTTCGCGTCGACGACGACTCGCCTGGAACTCACGATGCCGGCAGCGAGTGCCGGCAGGGCCGCCAGGATTGATGCCGTGGGATAGCAACCTGGAGCCGCAACGAGCCGGGCGCCTGGCAGTGCGGTCCGATCGAGCTCCGGCAGACCGTAGACTGCCTCCTCGAGCAGGTCGGGCGCTGTATGCTCCACGTCGTACCACGCCTCGTAGACCTTGCGGCTCTTGAGGCGAAAGTCCGCGGACGCATCGATGACCCGCAGACCCATGTCCAGGAGGCGCGGCGTCATGGCCATGGACGCAGTGTGAGGAACGGCCAGCACGGCGAGCTCGGCGGACTCGGCTATGGTCGCCAGCTCCGGAATGGAGAACTCCGCGTCGGTTAGTCCCGAGAGGACCGGATACACATCGTCGACCCTGCGTCCTGCCTCTTGGGCAGAGGTCACCGTCACGAGCTGCATGTGCGGATGGCCGAGGACGAGGCGCACGGCCTCGATCCCTGCGTATCCCGCCGCGCCGACAACGGCCACGTTCATTGCGCACCTTCTCACTCCGTGACACGCGCGATTGTTCGCAGATGATATCGGCAAGAACGCATATCAGTCAACAAACATGCGTTAGAAAGTTCGAGAATCGACGCATCATACGACAAGAACGCATGAATCTTCACTAGTATGCAGCTTTGCGGAACCGAGCTGCGTCGTCCGCAACACTCATGACTATGCCCGAAGCTCGCCCCCGACTACACCGAGCACCTTGCGCACGAGCCGGTCATGGATCGGCTGGACTTCCTCGGCGGTCAGCGTGCGGTCCGGCACTCGGTACGTGAGCGTGAACGCCACGGACTTCTTGCCTTCCGCCACACCCTTCCCCCGATATACGTCGAAGAGCCGGACCGACTCCAGGAGCTTCCCGCCGGCGGAGACGAGCGCTTGCTCGAGTCGCTCGGCCGACACGTCTTCGGAAACGACGATCGCGAGATCGAGGCTGACCGCGGGAAAGCGCGGGATCTCGCGATACGGCTTCACCTCGCGCGCCGCGCGCGTGAGCATGCGGACGTCCAGCTCCAAAGCAGTCACTGGGCCGCCTGCGTCAAACGCAGCCAGCACGCGGGGGTGGACCTCACCGAGCCAGCCGACGACCTCGCCACCGAGCAGAACGTCAGCCCGGCGCCCAGGCTGCAGCCACGTCTGCTCCCCCACTCGCACGCGCCAACGCTCGATGCCGAGCTCGTCCAGCACCGCGCCGATGGCGCCCTTCCCGTCGAAGAAGTCGAGCTCGGTCGGGGCATCGTTCCACGCCGGATCGTGCCAGGCACCCGCAAGAACGGCGCCCAGGACTTGGCGCTCCTTCGGCTGCTTTCGTCCTGGCGCCGTCCAGAACACGCGGCCAAGTTCGTACAAGTGCACGTTCGCACTGCCGCGGCGCTGGTTGTAGGAGACCGAGCGCAGGAGGCCAGGCAGCAATGTGCGACGTAGCAACGACTGCTCGCTCGACATCGGGTTGATGAGCTCGACTTGCAGCTCGTCCTCAGCCATGCGCCAGCCCAGGCGTGAGAGATCGCACGGGTCGGCAAAGGCGTAGGTCATCGTCTCGTTCAGGCCTACTGCCCGGAGCGTGGAGCCGATCCTCTGGCGCCAGCGCTGCTCCGCCGTCAGCGCGCCGATGCGCCCGCGTCCACGTGGAAGCGTCGCCGGCACACGGTGAATGCCCCACACCCTCACGACCTCTTCGACAAGGTCTATCTCGCGCTCGAGATCGGGCCTGAAGGAAGGTGCTTCGACGCTCAGCGAGGTGGTGCCCTCAAGTCGAACGGAGCAGCCCAATGAGGTCAGGATGCGTTCCGCCTCGGCCGCACTCGGCGTCGCTCCGAGCACGGCCCACAGACGCTCGAGCCGCAATGTGATGGTGTGCGACTCGAAAGGTAGCGGGTACGCGTCAACGATGCCGGGGGCAATCTCCCCGCCCGCCAGATCCGCCATGAGCTGGGCTGCGCGGTCCGCAGCGGCATCGCACGCGCTCCGGTCGACACCTCTCTCGAAGCGCATCGAGGCCTCGGACACAAGCCCGAGTGCTCGACTCGTCAGGCTGATCGAGGCTGGCTGGAAGCACGCCGACTCGAGCAGGATGTTCACCGTTGCCTCGTTGACTTCCGTGGACTCGCCGCCCATGACACCCGCCAGAGCCACAGGGCCGGAGGGATCGGTAATGAGCAGCGTGTCGGCGGTCAGACCTCGCTTCTGGCGGTCGAGCGTGACGAGCGTCTCGCCTGCTCGCGCCCGTCGGACTCCAATGGCGAGCTTCCCGCTCTCATCCGTCGCAAGCAGGTCGGCATCGAAGGCGTGCAGCGGTTGGCCCAGCTCGAACATTACGTAGTTGGTGATGTCAACGACGTTGCTGATCGGCCGAGCACCAGCAGCGATGATCTTCTCAGCCAGCCAGTCCGGGGAACGTCCTATCTTGACGTTCCGGATGAGGCGCGCGGTGTATCGCGGGCAGAGCTCGGGCTCGTCGATGTGGACGGTCACCCTGTCGGCCGTCCTCGCACCCCCCTCTTCGGGGTGTGAGGACGGCACTGCGGCGATTTCGCCCGTCACCGCCCCGATCTCCCGTGCTATGCCCGCCATAGAAAGACAGTCCGGGCGGTTGGGCGTGATCTCGAGGTCGAGTACCGTGTCGGCAAGCCCGTGGTACTCGGCGAAGGGAGTACCGACAGGAGCGTCGGCAGGCAGGATCATGATCCCGCCGTGGTCGGTGCCGAGGCCAAGCTCCGCCGGCGAACAGTTCATCCCCTCGCTCGCGACCCCTCTGAGCTTGGCTCTTTTGATGGTCATCCCGTTTGGCAGGGTTGCGCCCACCAGCGCCACGGGCACCTTGTCGCCGGCCTCGAAGTTCTGCGCGCCACACACGATGGTGAGTGGCTCGCTCCCGCCGACCTCCACTTTCGTGACCCAGAGCTTGTCCGCCTCGGGATGGCGCTCTTTGGCGATGATCTGCCCGACGACCACGTCCTCGAGCGCCTGGCCGATCACCTGCACAGCCTCAACAACGGTCCCGGTCATGTCGAGCCGGTCAACGAGCTCGGCCACGCCGAGTCGAACCGGAACGAGCTCGTTCAGCCACTTCAGAGAGACTCGCATGGATGGACTGCCTTCTCCTCGTCGCGTCGATGATCAGACGTTTCTACTCGGAACTCCGCGCTCAGAACTGCCGAACGAAACGCATGTCACCTTCGAGCAGCATCCTCACGTCAGGGATGTCGTACTTGAGCGCAGCAATGCGTTCCACGCCGAGCCCGAACGCGAACCCGGTGTAGCGCTCTGGGTCAACGCCCACGTAGCCGAAGACACTCGGGTCGACCATGCCGCACCCCAGGATCTCGAGCCAGCCGGTGTTCTTGCAGAACCGGCAACCGCTGCCACCGCAGATGCCGCATGAGACGTCCACCTCGGCTGACGGTTCCGTGAACGGGAAGAAGTGCGGCCGGAATCTGGTCCGACGATCTGGGCCGAATATCTCGCGCACGAAGTGGTCGAGCGTGCCCTTGAGGTCGCCCAGGGTTATTCCCTCGTCGACGACCAAGCCCTCGACCTGCGTGAACTGCGGCAGGTGGCTCGGATCGGCTATGTCGCGCCGGTAGACCTGCCCGGGGCAGATGATGTAGATGGGCGGTTGCTGACGCTCGAGGACCCGCACCTGGACCGGGCTCGTGTGCGTCCGCAACAGAACGTCCGACTCGACCGCGTCGGAACCACCCTCAACGCTCAAGTCACGGACGTAGAACGTATCGGTCGCCGCCCGGGCGGGATGCTCTGGCGGGTGGTTCAGTGCCGTGAAGTTGTAGTAGTCCAGTTCGACTTCGGGTCCCTCGGCAACCCTGTATCCGAGACCGATGAACACGTTGACGACCTGCTCAGTGATCTGGCTGATGAGATGCGCGTGCCCCGGGCTGTGGGCGCGGCCAGGCAGCGTCACGTCGACCGCGTCCGCGGCGACCTTCGCTCGAAGGACAGCCTCACCGAGTTCGCTCGCGCGTCCACTGAGCGCCTCCTCGAGTACCGTGCGGACCTCGTTGGAGATCCTTCCGACGATCGGTCGCTCATCGGCGGCAAGAGAACCCAAGCCCCTCAGAACCGCGGTCAGCTGGCCCTTCTTTCCCAGATACCGGACGCGGACCGCATCCAGTCCGGCTGGATCGGCCGCCTCGGCGATCTCGCGCAAGGCCGCGACCTTCAGTTGCTCGAGTTCCTCGACGATGCTCATAGCACTCCCTCGCCAGTGACATACCCGTGTCGCACAATGCCTCGGCACCGGTTGCACAGAACAGCGGAGCCGGCTCCGTCCTCAACGATCCAAGGACGGGAGCCGGCTCCCGCGGTACCACCTCGGTTGACCCCACTTGGGGTCCTCTCGGGCGCCGGGACGTTCTGAATCGCTTCCCGGCCATGTGCGGCCTTACGCCGCGTCGTCCCGGTAACGGGGGATCCCGGCTCTCCTACTCGACGCCGAGCACGATGCTGTACGTCTTTCAGATCGCGGCTGCTGGAGTGAACCGCCCGCTCTGCTGTCCAGGACCCTTCCAGTCGTCGGGATCCTTCCCTGGTGGGACTCGCCGTGCCGGGCGCCTCTCCGTCATCGCCATGCTGTATGCGATTTGGCTTGCGAGTGTATCACCTGCCGGAGTCACGCTGCCACACGTTTATGGCGTGACCGATCGGCATGACCACACTGACCTTGCCCAGAACGGCGCTTCGCGGGACGGGCTCGCGATCGCGGATGGGATTGGCGTCGCCTTGCGTGACGACTCGCGAGCTCTCGAGCGAGCGCACCCTATGCAGGACGCGGCCTGTGTGCCCCGGCGGCACGTACAGGACGACGTCGCTCGCTGCGAGGGATGCTGCGCGCGTCACCAGGCACACGTCGCCCGGCCAGAGCGCGGGAGCCATGGAGCCCCCGGAGACGCGGACGACCACCAGCCTCCCGGAGGCCAGCGCATACGCCACGAACGCGATGAGCGCGATGCATGCAAGGCCTGTCGTTCGGCCAACACAACTCGCGGCCATCAGTGCGATTGTTCCGCGTCGACGTACAGCGACACTTTGGCGTAGTCACCGGCCAGGTCGTTTCCGACCTCGGCGGGAAGGCCTACCTCGAACCGCAGATCGCCACGTGCACCCGCGTTGAGCTGGAGCGGAGCGGTCTGCAACGTGGACAGCGGCCCCTCGTAGACCTGTGTGTCTCCGGCGCTGACGCGACATGTCAGTGCATTGTAGAAGTCGGTGATCCCCGCCTTCTTCGCTGCGGTGACAACGATGTCGACCGGAAGCGACCCCGAGTTCTGGACGGACAGCGAACGGATGATTGTCGCCCCCGGCGCAAGCGCATCGATCGACAACGGGGCCGACGTCGGTTCGGTCGATATCGCTATGGTTCCTGACTTGATCATGCTGTCCGGCACTTGAACCTGCGTCGTGAAGTACGCGCCAGCCGCGCCTATCGAGATCGCGGCCAGCGCTCCGAGCATCGAATAGAGCATCTTCCTGAGCATCGAACACTCCTCCTCGGGTGGGCCCGCCGAGGGGGAGCGGCATGGACGTGGTGGTCTGGAGGCGCCTCACTGACCGCATTCAACGTGACTCAGACCCCCAAACCCGGTCTTTCTCGAGCCTCACCCGGCCAGAGAACGCGCTCCCTCGCACCTTCGCGCCAGAGACAGACAAGCCCCGCCGGAGCGGGGCCTGCAAGGGCGCGATTCGGTGACGAACTGCTAAGAGACCTGGGCCTTCGCCAACTCAACAAGCTTGGTGAACGCACCCGGATCGTTGATCGCGAGGTCCGAAAGGACTTTGCGGTCGAGAGTGATGCCGGCCTTCTTCAGGCCGTTCATGAATACGGAATACGACATACCGTTCGCGCGGGCTCCGGCGTTGATGCGGACGATCCACAGCCGCCTGATCTCGCGCTTCTTGTTGCGGCGATCGCGGTAGGCGTACTGCAGCGAGTGCTGAACCTGCTCCTTGGCAGCGCGGTAGCTGCGACTCTTCGCGCCGTAGTATCCCTTGGCGCGCGTCAAGACGGTGCGGCGCTTCTTCTTCGCGGCGATCGCGCGTTTTACTCGAGGCATGACTAGCTCACTCCTTGACGGACATCGGACTGAAGGGCGGTCGGGCGAGGGACGGCTCTAGCCGATGCCGAGTCCCTTTCGGATGACGTTCTCGTCGCTCTTGTGGACGAACGAGTCGGCCCGGAAGGCACGCTTACGCTTTGGCGACTTCTTCTCGAGGATGTGGCTCTTGAACGCGTTCGCACGTTTGATCTTGCCAGTCCCGGTCAGCCTGAAGCGCTTCGCGGTCCCCCTGTGTGTCTTCATCTTGGGCATGCTCGCTCCTTACGCGGTCTCATTGGCGGCAGGTGCGGCTTCATCAGCAGTCTCGGACTCGCCTTCGGTTTCTTTGACTGTCTTGGGCGGCACCTTCTTGATGGGCTGGATCAACATGTGCATGTTCCGGCCCTCGAGCTTGGGTTGGTTCTCGATGGTGGCCAGGTCCGAAACATCCTCGGCGAGGCGCTCGAGAATGGCCAAGCCCCTCTCGGCGTGCACCATCTCGCGACCGCGGAACATGATCGTGACCTTGACCTTCGCTCCGGCTTCCAGGAACCGCACGACGTGGCGCTTCTTCGTCTCGTAGTCGTGCGTGTCGATCTTGGGGCGGAACTTGATCTCTTTGATCTCCACCTTTGTCTGGTGCTTGCGCGCCAGTTTGGCCTTCTGCGTCTGCTCGTACTTGTACTTGCCATAGTCCATGATCCGGCAGACGGGCGGGTCGGCCGCGGCGGCGATCTCGACCAAGTCCAAACCCTGATCGTCGGCTATCCGCATGGCATCATCGAGTGTGAAGATGCCGAGCTGCGAGCCATCGACACCGATGAGACGGCATCGGGCCGCGCGGATGCGCTCGTTTATCCTGGGCTCCTCGCTGCTGCTGATAGGCAGCTCACCTCCGTTTAGCTGCGATCGCACCGCTGTCGGCGATCGCCATCCAACAAGAACCTCCCGCAGCGTACAGCCGACGGGAGGAACGGCGCGTCGCACGCGCCACATTCGACCAGACAGCTGCCACGTACGCGGCGCCGAAAGGTGGGGACCCCTTCTTCGAACATGAGGGTGGGGTCCCGCTTCAGCGGTATTCGGTTAGCCGGAGCAGTATAGCGGCCGCCGTTCGTGGCTGTCTAGCGGCGCCGCGGCTCAGGCCGGTAGCTGTTCCGAAACCAGGTCGGCGAAGTCCGCCACGCTCATCTGCCCGATATCGCCCTGCGTGCGCTCGCGTACGGACACTGCGTCTGTCTCGACTTCCTTATCGCCGATGACGAGCATGTAGGGCACCTTCTGCTGCTGCGCCTTGGCGATCTTTACCCGCATCGGTTCCTGCTCCGCGTAGACCTCGATCCGCAGACCTCGCGTCTCGAGCCGCTGCTTGACCGACGCCGCCTGATCCAGATGCCTGTCTGCGATCGGGATGAGGACCGCCTGCACCGGCGCGAGCCATGTCGGGAAGGCACCCGCATAGTGCTCGATGAGGATGCCGAGGAAGCGCTCCATGCTGCCCAGGATGGTGCGGTGCAGCATGAACGGTACCGCCTCGGTGTTCTCCGCGGTGCGATACGTGAGGCCAAAGCGCGCCGGGAAGTTGAAATCGACCTGGATCGTCGAGCATTGCCACGTGCGACCGATCGCATCCTTGAGCTTGATGTCGATCTTGGGACCGTAGAATGCGCCGTCGCCCTCGTTGATCTCGAACGGAATGCCGCGTTCCTCGAGCGTCTCGATGAGCGCCTTGGTCGCAAGGTCCCACTCGGCGTCGTCGCCGATCGACTTCTCCGGGCGCGTCGAGACTTCGGCCGTGTACTCGAAGCCGAAGACGCCCATGACGTAGTCGACGAGCTCGAGCATGCCGATGACCTCGTCGTGCACCTGGTCCGCGGTGCAGAAGATGTGCGCGTCGTCCTGAGTGAAGCCGCGCGCACGCATAAGCCCGTGCACGACCCCCGACATTTCGTGGCGATACACCGTGCCGAACTCGGAGATGCGCATCGGCAGGTCGCGGTACGAGCGAACGTCGTTGTCGAAGATGAGCACGTGGCCGGGGCAGTTCATCGGCTTGACCGCGTACTCGTTGACGCGGCCCTCACCCTCGTCGATCTCGAAGAAGTACATGTTCTCGCCGTAGAAGTCGTAGTGCCCGCTGATCTTCCAGACTTCCGACCGGTAGATGTGTGGCGTGATCACCTCGACGTACCCGCGGCGATAGAGCTCTTGGCGCAGCCACTCTTGGAGCATGCGCAGAATGCGGGCGCCCTTCGGGTGGTAGAGGGGCAGACCGGCGCCGGCTACCTCGTGGAAGCTGAAAAGGTCCAGCTCTTTGCCGAGCTTGCGGTGATCGCGGCGCTCCGCTTCCTCGATGCGCTCGAGGTAGGCGTCCAGGTCCTTCTGCGAGAACCAGGCGGTGCCGTAGATGCGTTGGAGCATCGGCCGCCCGGAGTCCCCGCGCCAGTACGCGCCGGCGACCTTCGTGAGCTTGAACGCGCCGATCCGGCCCGTGTCAGGCACGTGCGGGCCGCGGCATAGATCCTCGAAGGAACCCTGCTCGTAGACGGAGATGGTCTCGCCCTCGGGCAGCTCTTCGATCAGCTCCTGCTTGTACGGCTGCCCCTCGAACTCGTCGATCGCCTCGAGACGGTCGAGCTCTCCCCGCCGGAACGACAGCCGCTCGGCGACGATGTCCCGCATCCGTGCCTCGATGCGCTCAACGTCGTCGGGGGTGAAGGGACGCTCGACGTCGAAGTCGTAGTAGAAGCCGTCCTCGATCGCCGGGCCGATACCGAACTTGGCCAGCGGGAACAGGTCCTTCACAGCCTCGGCCATCACGTGGGCCGTGGAGTGCCGAAGGATCCCAAGCGCGTCAGGCGAAGAGCCGGTCACGATCTCGACCACATCGCCGGGCACGACAACGCGGTCGACATCCACGAGTGCACCGTTCACCTTGCCCGCCAAGGCCGCCTGGGCAAGACGGGAGCCGATCGACTCGGCGACGTGGCGAACCGTGGCACCCTCCGGTACGGACAGCGCGCTTCCGTCGGGCAGGGTCACGGTGATGTCGGGCATTGCTGTCTCCTCGCTGAGTCACACGAGCAGACGCCCCGCAGCTTGGCGAGGCGCCGGTTCTACTGCTTCGTCCTGCAGTACGGACAGACGTTCCAGTTCAGCCTTAGCGGCCGGTCGCATTCGATGCAGGACTTCCTGAGCTTCTTCATGCAGTACGGGCAGATGAGGAAGTCCTTCTCCACCGGCTTGTAGCAGGCCGGACACGATTCGAGGTCACGCTGCAGTGAGATCTCTTTCGCACGGATCTCGAGATCCCGCTCCCGGGCGTCTGCGGCCAACTCCGGCGGACGCACGACGAGGTAAATGAACCAGCCGAAGATGTTGAAGACAAGGACCACGAGGGACCAGAACCAGCCCATGGCTCCTCGGCGCTGCGCATCCCGGTACGTCCAGAAGACCAGAGCGATGGTCAGAACGATGAAGAACAGGATGCAGAGCTGCCGCGCCAACGCGAATGCCGGGTTGTTCAGGATCGGGGCAAGCAGGTCCCCCATTGGCGCTCCTCATCGCTCGCGTCGCAAGGCGGATCCAAAACCCCGCGAGAACGGTCGCGGGCTAGCCGGATTCTAGCAGAAGGTGGGATAGAGCCAGGCGGCAGCTAGACGGTCCCGAGCCGTCCCCCGGCCCAGCGCCGAGCCTCGCCCGCAATCGTGATGCTCCCGGTGACGACAAGGCCGGCCTCGCTGGCCATCGCACGCTCGTCCAGCGCCGAGCCCACGTCCGGGAATGTTGACGGCCGGCGGCCAGTGACCTGCTCTACCAGCGCGGCCAGCTCCCCCACGCCCATGGCGCGAGGCGAGGTGCTGCGCGTCACTGCGATGCTGCTGGCCAGTGGCGCCAAGACCTCGACGATCCCGCGTGCGTCCTTGTCGGCGAGGATTCCCAAGAGCAGCGCAGGGCGGGTGTGCTCGTCCGGCCAGGCGTCCTCGATCGCTTCGGCGAGCGCTACGGCCGCCTGCGGATTGTGCGCGCCGTCGATGACGAGCGGGGGATGCCCACGCAGAAGCTCGAAGCGGCCGGGGAACACCATCGCCTCGAGCGTCGTGCGAAGGGCGTTCGCATCCAAGGCGCACCCGAGGTAGATCTCGACGGCAGCGATCGCAGTGGCGACGTTGGCCGCTTGGTACGCGGGGCAGAGCAGCGCGACCTCGCCGTACTCGGTGAAGATGCCCCGCACACGCACGACCGTGCGACCGTCAGGCGCGTTGGGACGCGAGGTCGGCTGGTAGCACACGGTACGCTGCTGCACCACGGGTGACGGCTGGCCCTGGGCTCGCACGGCCACGACGCCGACCTGGACCTCTCGGGCCCGCCGGAGGAAGATCTCGTCCAGACCCGGGGCCCCCGGCCCGATGACCGCGACGGAGCCGGGCTTGATAATCGTGCTCTTGTCCTCGGCGATCGCTTCGCGCGTCTTCCCCAGCTGCTCAGTGTGGTCGAGAGCCACGCCGGTGATTACGGCGACCGCGGGAGCGACCACGCTCGTCGCATCCCATCGGCCGCCCATGCCGACCTCGAGACACGCCACCTGGACCTTCCTGGCGCGGAAGAGCCAGAGTGCCGCCGTGGTAAGGAGCTCGAACTGCGTGATCGTGAACTCGGGCGGCAGCAGACCCGACTCCCAGGCGCCTTCGCGCGCCGAGCACGCCGCCGAAATCGCCCTCGCGAAGTCCGCCTCGCTCGCCGGTGCACCCGCGAGTTCGATACGCTCGGTCATCGACTCGAGCTCGGGACTGAGATACGCGCCCGTCCTGACCCCATGGGCGGCGAGCAGAGCAGCGAAATGAGGCGCACGGTGGACGACTTGCCGTTCGTGCCGGTCACCTGGATACAGCGGTATGCGTCCTGCGGGTTCGACAGGACCTCGCGTGAGCGCCCGTGTTCCTTCGAGCGAGGGGTGGGTGCCGAACCGCTCGGCAGCCTTCAGTGCTTCGAGTGCCGCGGCGTACGTCAGCATCGGCGCGCGATCAGGCGAGCTCGGCAAGCTGCGCGCCGAGCGTCGCGAGCGCGTCCGCCAGCTCACCAGCCTTCGCGCGGTCCTTCTCGATGACCTCGGCAGACGCTTTCGACAGGAAGCCCTCATTCGAGAGCTTCCTCTCGAGCCGCTCCAGGTCCGCCCCGGCCCTGTCCCGCTCCTTGGTAAGCCGCGCACGTTCGGCGTCGAAGTCCACGAGCCCTTCGAGCGGCACGTAGACCTCCATGCCGCCCGCGATCGCAATGGCCGAGTGAGGAGGCTTGATCGAGATCAGCGGCGGCAGTGAACTCGCTCACGCCGGCGAGTTTCTGTAGGTAGCCGAAGTCGGCCTCCAGAAGGCGCACGTCCGACTCGCCGGAAACGCGAATGAACATGGGAACCTTGGTCTTCGGCTCGATCTTGTAGCGGGCCCGAATGGCGCGGACGGCAACCACGAGTTCGATCAGTTTGGAAACAGATGCCTCGGCGCCTTCATCGAGGAAGTCCGCGAACGCAACGGGGTCCGGCCACGAAGCAACCATGAGCGACGGGGTCTTCGCGACCAACGGAAGCTGGCGCCAGATCTCCTCGGTGACGAACGGCATCATCGGATGGAGGAGACGCAGCGCCGTGTCGAGCACGAAGACGAGGTTGCGCTGCACGGTCAGGCGCTGCTCGTCGGCGGCAGCGTCCCGCAGTGTGACGGCGTCGCCCGTCGCCACGCCAGAAGCGCCACGGTCCGCCGAGAGCCGGTCCTTCGCGAGCTCGATGTACCAGTCGGCGAACTCGCTCCAGAAGAAGTCGTAGAGCGAGCGCGCAACCTCGCCGAACTCGTAGGTGTCGAGACCCTCGCTCACGGCCCCCACCAGGCCCCCGACGCGAGACAGTATCCACGCGTCTGCGACGGTCGCCGCCTTCGGCGGACCGGGCACGAACGACTCGTCCAGGCTCATGAGCACGAACCGGCTCGCGTTCCATATCTTGTTCGCGAAGTTGCGGCTCGAGACGAGCTTGTCCTCGGCAAACTTTATGTCCTGGTTGCCGGTGACCTGCAGCATCAGCCCGAAGCGCATACCGTCAGCGCCGTAGTGCTCCATCAAGTCGAGTGGGTCGATCCCCGTGCCGAGCGACTTGGACATTCGCTTGCCCTCGGCATTGAGCACCGTCGCGTGAATGATCACATCGTCGAACGGCACCTCGCCGCCGACGAAGTACATGCCGCTCATGATCATGCGTGCGACCCACAGGAACAGGATGTCGCGCGCCGTCGAGAGCACGCTCGTCGGATAGAAGAACCGCAGCTCGGGAGTGTCGTCGGGCCAGCCGAGCGTGGCGAAAGGCCAGAGCTGCGACGAGAACCAGGTGTCGAGCACGTCCTCGTCCTGCCGCACCGGGCCCCCGCAGGTCGGACACGTCGCGAGGTCCTCCTCGCTTGCGACGATCTGGCCGCACGCGTCGCAGTAGAAGACCGGTATCTGGTGACCCCACCACAGCTGGCGCGAGACGCACCAGTCACGAATGTTCTCCATCCAGTGGAAATAGACGTTCTCCCAGCGCTTCGGGTGGAAGGTCGTGCGCCGGTTGCGCACAGCCTTGATCGCCGGTTCGGCAAGCGACTGCATGTCCACGAACCACTGGTCCGAGAGCCACGGCTCGATGATCGTGTGGCAGCGATAGCAGTGGCCGACAGAGTGCACGTGGTCGTCGATGCCGACGAGAAGGCCTTGCTTCTCGAGGTCGGCGATCACCCGCTTGCGTGCCTCGTCCCGTTCGAGCCCTGCGTACGGCCCACCTGCCTCGGTGATCGTCGCGTCCGCATTCAGGATGTTGATCTTCTCGACGCCGTGCCGCTCCGAGATCTCGAAGTCGTTCGGGTCATGGGCCGGGGTGACCTTCACGGCACCAGTGCCGAACGAGCGGTCGACGTAGGTGTCTGCCACGACGGGGATCTCGCGGCCCAACAGCGGGAGCACCACCGTAGCGCCGACGACGGCGGTGTAGCGCTCGTCGTCCGGATGCACGGCCACGCACGTGTCGCCGAGCATCGTCTCGGGCCGGGTCGTCGCCACGACCAGAGAATCGATGTCGCCGACAGGCTGAAGCAGTGGATAGCGGATGTGCCACAGGTGGCTGTCAACGTCCTCGTGCTCGACCTCGATGTCAGACAGCGCGGTCGCGCAGCGGGGACACCAGTTGATGATGCGCTTGCCGCGATAGATGAGCCCTGCGTTGTACCAGTCGACGAAGACTCTGCGCACCGCGCGCTGATATGAGGGGTCCATCGTGAACGACTCATGCGCGTAGTCACACGAGCAGCCCATGGCCTTGAGCTGGCCGATGATGGTCGAGCCGTGCTCGGCTCTCCACTCCCAGCAGAGCTGAACGAACTTCTCGCGTCCGACGTCGTAGCGCGTCAGACCATCTGTCGCCAGCTTCTGCTCCACCTTGTTCTGTGTCGCGATGCCCGCGTGGTCGGTGCCGAGGACCCAGCGCGTGGGACGGCCCGCCATGCGCATTCGGCGGATGAGCACGTCCTGGATCGTATTGTTGAGCGCGTGGCCCATGTGTAGCGAGCCGGTGACGTTGGGCGGCGGGATCGAGATCGTGAAGGGACGCTCGCCCTCGACGACCTCCTGGCTGAAGTAGCTGCCCTCCATCCAGGAGTCGAAGACACGCTGCTCGACTGCCTTGGGGTCGTATGCCTTGGGCAGGTCGCTCATCGGGCCCTTCCTGTTCGTTCTCGCGTGAAGCGTGGGCACGATTGTAGGGGAAGCGCGCCTCGGGCGCATGGCCGGGCAGAATGCCTCTTCCGAACCGCTTGTCCGAGGATCCTCGAGAGGGCGATCCCCTTCGGAGACGGCGCATCCGGAGGGGCTCGGGTACTCGGATCAGTCGAACGACTCGATCAGCACGCCGTCCTTGTTCGCTGACTTGACGCGATACATCGCACCGTCCGCACGCCTGATGACCTCCTCGGACGTGGCATCACAGCACGCACCGGCCATGGTGGCCGCTCCGATGCTGGCGCTGATCGGCCAACGCTTCTCAGTCGCGTATTCGTCGATGCGTGTCCTGAGGCGGTCCAAGACCACGCGGGCCGCGTCTTCACCGGTCTCGGGCATGAGGATGCCGAACTCGTCGCCGCCGAGCCGGCCGACGATATCGGTGCCGCGCACGTGCTGGCTCATAAGGGCAGCCAGGGAGCGCAAAGCCTCATCCCCTACGAGGTGCCCGTAGCTATCATTGACCATCTTGAAGTTGTCAAGGTCGATGAAGGCGACCGTGACCGGGTGATCGTAGCGTTTCGCGCGCGCGAGTTCGCGATGGACGAACTCATGGAAACGTCCTGTGTTGACCGTCTCGGTGAGCGCGTCGACGCGCGCGCGATGAGTCTGCGTGCGCATCACGGCCGCCAAGAGGTTCACGATCGCGGCTGCCGACAAGAACGCACCCGCTTGGATCACGAATTCGGCCGCCGTCTGGGCGGGAGAGAAGCGATTCACTGCGACATGGGAGGCGGTCGCGACGACGGCGGCATACAACGCGAACAAGAATGAGAATCGGCGAGGATACATCCAGGCAATGACCGCTGTCGGGGCGAGGAACAGCACCCCGCTGCTAACTTGGAGAGCCGCCTCGACGACCTGGTTCCCGTAGCCGAGCGCAAGAACGCTCACCACGCACACAGCGAGGATCACCCGTCGCTGAGCGTGTGTTATCTCGAAGAGGAACTCCATGAAACACCGCTCTCTTGCACGGGGATGGCATCGCCGACTTCACATTATCCCGTTCGGACGCCGACGCGTTAGCCGACCGCTCCTCCGTCCGAGCGAATAGTCCCGCGCCCGAACTTGGGTGTCGTTTCGGGATGATCTGCCGAGGGGACTGGGCATCCGTGGGCTGCCCTGGCGAGCGTCGTGCCGCATGACCCGAGGCGTAGCGACGCTCTTCCGCAGTCTAGCTTCTGGCCGTTAGCTTGACGCGCCTTTTGGGCGGCGCGACCACTCCCGCGAGCGCGGATGCCAGCGGCACAGCATGACTACAACGCTCGCATCCGGTTGTTCCGCGGGTTGTGTTCGACCTCAGCGAGTCCGAGAGCCTCCAGTAGCGGGGGCATGTACATCCCGAAGCGCCCGCGCAGGCCCTTCTTGAGCCCGTACCAGCCACCGACCGGATTGTTCGGTGAGCGGCCCCACGCTTCGACCGTACCCTCTGCGGCAGGCTTCTGCTCGTCAGCGCTGCCGAGAGGCATCCAGTCGCCGTTCTCCTTGAGCATCGCGTGGAGGTCCTCGATGGCGCGCAATTGATAGCCGAGCACGGTCTTCCCGACGACGCACACGAGTGCCGGCGGATCGGCGGTCTCATCGCGATACATCTGGTACTCCGACGATCCGCTCGGGGTCTTGAGGATCCAGGGATCCTCCCGGGTGCCGGAGCCGTTGGTGCTCGTCGTCATCATGACCCGCCTCCATCGGTCTGCAGCCACCGTAGTCCTGTCTGCAGCGATTCATACCCGCCTACGCGTCGCGCCCAACGACGGGCGGATGAGCTGCGGGGCGCCGGCTACCCCCTCGAACCCTGGTCCGACTTCTGAGGCGCGTTGTGGGCTCAATCCTTTTGTTCGGGGGCTGCTCGCCTCAAGTGGTGCCATGCGTGTCAGAAGAAGCTGACGTCTCGGGTCGCCGCTGCGACTACATAGCACCGTTCGTTGTTTGACTCGGCATCCGCCGGTTCGATGAAGAACCCCGGGCGTCCGGGCTGATAGCCTGTCGTGGTTCCCACCACGATTTCGCCGTCCTTGAATACCACCCTGATCCGGCGCCCGGGCAGTGGGCGTGAGGTGTCGAACTCATTCCGGTCGACGCGCTGCGGGTCGCCTGCGAAGTCCTTCACGAAGAACAACGCCTTCAAGTCCTTCGTGTGGACCTCCAGGGGCTTCGCCTCGACTGGGGCGCTCGCCTCCCTCACGTGGAATAGGTCCTTCCCCGGGAAGAAGTCGGCTGTCACGCCCTTGACTATCCGACCGTCGGCGTATCGCGCTACGACCCTGCTCACCAGCCCCTCCTCTCGAGAAGCCATGCTCACACGATAACCTTCGGCCGTATCCCCTGCTAGCCCACCTGCCACGATCCGATTCTGGCCCAACGTCGCTGAGCGCTTGGCCTGCAAACCGAGGCCGCGAGCGCTTGTAGCCCCAGCGTAGTTCCCTAGCCGAGGTCTGCCAGGTCGAAGCGCTGGTTGACACGCCACTCGAGGTCCAGGGCCTCATCTCACGAACGCTATGGCGGAAGGCTCGATGTAGGGCCTGCCTTCCGAAGATGTGCGTACCATGCCCGTCACTTCGAGCACATAGGTCGTCGTCGTTGGTTGTGAGGGAAGGCGCCCAGCGTCGTCCGGGAGCTTCCCGGTGACCTGGACGCCATTCGCTTGGACGTAGACTGCGCCACCGTCGTCTCGTATCACCCAGTCGCTTCTCGTCACTGGCGGCGGACCGTCCACCTCCCCCAGAAGGTCCCAACCCCGGCAGTAGCCCACGACGGTGACGTTCTCACCCTCACCAACCCGCCCGCCCACGATGTCCCCGACGACGCCAGTGAGAGTAGGACCATCTCCGGTCGACGAGGTCGTCTCATGAATCTGGGTAGGGGCCTTGGCCGCAGTACATGCCACCGACGAGGTGGCGACGAGCACCGCGACCGCCACCACGACCGCCCGGGCGTGTCTCATCGTCCCCCCTTGGGCCAGGTCGAACGTGTTGCGCATGAGCAGACGCCGATGCGCTCTCAAGTCAGTCTACCTTCCGGCGTTCTGCTCGATGCGCTTGCCAGACCGGCTGAAGTCGATTCCGGCTTCGCTCGAACTCGTTCACCACTTCAAGAGGTAAACGGGTGCCAATGCTGCGAGCGCGGCGGCGGCCTGCAAGGCAAGTACCTCCAACGCCTGCCTTCTAGCCCGCGGCAACCACTTGAGCGCGAAGAACGTGACGATCGGCACCTGCGTGATCATGAGCAGCCGGAAGAGATGGGCCGCCGTTCCCTCATCGGGCTGCGGGGCAACCCCGGAGTGCGGACGCTGCATACAACAGAGTCTGGTTCACTGCACACCCCCGTCTTTGTCGCGATCGCACCTAGCGTCGTGCGCACAACCGGCGCGCCGCTTCCCTCTCAGTCTACGCGCGACCTGTGCGCGTCAGGTTGATGCGCTTGTCCGGTGTGCACGAGCCTTCGTTGGTACTCCAGTTCGTCCTCGATGGCCGTCCCGCCCTGGCCGCTGAGCGGGATCTCAGGCTTGAGCTGACGGGCGCGCGAGATGGCTCCAGGGCGCGTGGCAGAGTGTTCGAACCCGCAAGCCTCGTAGAGGCGCTGCGCCGAAACGTTGTCGTTGGTGGTCACGAGAACGAGCTTGTTCGCGCCGCGCGAGGCGGCGAAGTCGCCAAGTGCGTCGAGCAAGATCCTGCCGACGCCGGTGCGGGGAACAGTCGAGACGAGTGAGACGACCTCGCACTCCGCACCGCCGAGCAGGTAGTGGAGGAATCCGACGCGAGTGTCATCGCGGAGAGCAACGAGTCCGGGAAGCGTCGACGTATCGAGCATCCGGCCGCGTACAACCACGCGTTCCGACCCAAAGTGCTCGCGCATGAGCGAAGCGACCCAGTCGCGATCGGAGGAATCGAGCGGCACTATCTCCACGGCTCTGCCCTTCCGGGAAATGCCACACCTACCGTTGGGCGCATCAGCGGCGGCCGAAGGCCGTCTGCTCGATGCGGTTGTTAGGCCGTTCCGCTGTCGCGCGAACGACCAACAGCGAACCCTAGCAGACAGCCCACGGCGAGCGGCATCGCCCCCGACACGAGTGGCCCCCACACTCCCGGAAGCACGAGCCCGCCCAGCAGTGCACCGACCAGGGCAAACGGGCTCGCGGCAAGATAGCCCCAGAGCACGAAACGCCGCTGGCGCGAGGTCGAGGCCCGGTTCATCAGTACTGCAGCGACGAGGCCCGCAACCAATCCCATGGGAGCGAAGACAAGAGCCTCAACCGCGCCATTCGAGGGGAGGTGGTGGAACCGAAGCCAGAACACGGCGAGTTCAAGCGCTGGCCATCCCAGGGTGGATGAGATCACGACTACGACCGGTGCCACTATGCTCCGCTCCGAAGAGCGACCGAATCGGCCTAACGTGTTGCGCATGAGCGGCCCTCCTGCGCGAGCTCCGGTCTAGCGTTGACGTCGTCCGCTCGATCCGTTTCTCCGGCGGCTTTGGAGCGGTGTCGCCCGGACCTGAGCAGCGCTCCGACCAGCATGAACGATACGACGACTGCGCTCTCCCTTGGCTGTCCTGGTCCGTGTGCCTAGCGGCGTTCTTGCTCGCGGTTTCGCCGAACCGGTGGCCCGTGTCCCGGCAACAGAGTCGTGAATCCGAGCGACTCAATCTTATCGGCCGATGCAAACGCTCTGGCAGGATTGAGAGCCAAGGCGTCTGCCGGAGGCTGAACGCGGCCAGCTCTATCGGTCAGGAGGGCGTCTCCGGAAAACACCACGCCGTCTTCGCGACAAAGGGCGATGCTGCCCCGGGTATGTCCCGGAACGTGCATGACGCGAAGGCCCGAGATCGTGTCGCCGTCTTTGAGGAGGATGTCTGCGTCGACGGGCCTGAAGTCACGAAACCGACCCGAGAGCTTGAAGACGAGGCGCATGGCTAGGTTATGGCCGACGCGAGCGATGTTCGAACTCCGCATCGGGGCGGCGCCGGTCCCGTCGGTCCTCTTCCGCCTCTTTCCGGCCAAGGCGGGAGCGTCCTCTCCGTGGATCGCCACCAAGGCGCCGGTCAGGTCCTTGAGCTGGGCGGCGCTGCCGGAGTGGTCAGGATCTGAGTGCGTCAGGAGGATACGGCGAAGTTCGTTCGGCTCCAGGCCGATGCCCTTGATCGCGGCGAGGATCGTCTCGGCGTTCCCCGGCATGCCAGCATCGATCAGCGTCAGTCCGTCCTCGGCTACCAACAGGTAGACGTTGGCCCCCGCGATTCCGTCGATCCTGTACAGGTCGTCTGCGAGTCTCATCGCTCTCCGCATCGGAGACACGAAACCGCTTCGAGGAGACAACTCAATCTTACGCCCCCGTTGCCGTCGCCTAGCCTGTGCGGCATCAGCGGCGATGCGATGCGCCGTCCGGCGGGATGGCGCTGTTAGGCGACGACTGAGTGGTCAGCCGTGCGACGATCGTGTCCGCCGTCGTCACGTATGCGAAACCGAGCGCGAGGTTCAGTCGAAAGGAGCGCAGCTGTCTTGCCGAGGTTATCAGGTCGAAGCGCCGGCTAGCCACGCAGCGGGGAGTCCGGGCTCTCCGGCAACTGACGGGCATGCCAGACGCCGACGATCCACGCGGCTTCCTCTGCGACGCGGTAGAAGAATCGGTAGGGTTCCACCGGCACCTCGAGGTGCGGCAGGTCAACGAACTCCGGGATCGAGTGCCCCGAGCGAAAGTGCGCGCGGAGCCGACATACGGCGGCCTCTGAGCGGAACTGGATGGCTTCTGCCGCCGCAGGACTCTGCGTGCGCACGTAGCGCAGCGATGCGAGGTACTGGGTGCGCGCCTGTGGGACGAAGCAGACCCGCACGAGCTATCGGCTCATCCGATACCGCCGCGCGCTTAATGATGCCGGCCGCATTTCATCATCACTCAGCGTGGCCGTGCGTCAGCCGTCCTGCAGAGCGCGCAGGCCTATGAGCGCACTCAGCACGAGAACGAGATCCTGCCCATCCTCGCGCTCGGGTGTGGCTAACGTGTTTGGGCGTCTTGCGGCAAGTTCCGAACCCGGATGCCCGCATCCAGCTCATAGAGGATCGTGTCCAACCGACTCTCGCCGGCTTGACGAGCGGGCATCTGGAGCAAGACCTCCCGCGCTTCAGAGGGGGCGTGCTTGATTGCCCAGCGGACCTCGCCCTCGGCGACACTCGGATCGCCATCGTGGTCGAGCTCAAGAGCCAGTGCGGCATAGGCCGCTGGACCGACAATGTGCTTCGTTTGATGGACATCCGCTAGGGGATGCGTGTAGGCACTGGCCGCCGCAAGGCCCGCCGCGCGAGCAGCGGCCGCTGCAGCAGGATCGCCGACCTCACGCGCAGCGGCATTCGCCTCACAAGCAAGGGAACGCAACCGAGCCATGCGCTTTGCGCCACCCGCGAACTCCCGGATGCCCTCGATCGCCGCACGGGGCCGTGAGTCTGAATCGGCGTGCGTCTCATACACCGACAGCGCTCTCTCAGCACAATCCGCAGCCCAGCCTGCAATGGCCCTGAGCGACTCCAGGCTCAGCGTGAAGTATCTGGACTCGTGATCGGCCATTGTTCTCCCAAGGACGGCGGTCCTTGCGGGGCCGCGAACGGTTCTGCAAGGACGCTTAACGTGCTTGGCATGAGCGGCGGCCCATGCCTCATGAGTCTAGCGCTGGCGCCGCCCGCTCGATGCCATTGTCAGGCGGTAACGGACGATTGCGCGCGGTACCTGAGCAGGACAGCGCCTGAGCTGAACTGCCGGACCTCGGCGGTGGTGAGATCGATGTGCCGACCCAACGCGCCGAAGATGGGTGTCCCCGATCCGACGACGGTCGGCATCACATAGAAGCGGAACTCGTCGATCAATCCGTGCTGCGCCAGCGATGTTGCCAGAGCGGCCCCGCCGACACTCATGGATGCACCGTGCTCAGTCTTGAGCCGCGCCACCTCCCCGACGGCGTCGCCAGCGAACAAGCGGGAGTTCCATTCGACCTGATGAAGCGACTTGGAGAACACGACCTTGGGCATCGCTCTCCAGATTCGAGCGTATTCAACCACGTAGTCAGGGGCGTCAGGCAGTTCGTCTGCGGCGGGCCAGTATTGCGCCATCAGCTCATACATGCGGCGACCGTACAGATGCGTATCGAACGAACCTTCGAGAGTGTTGAAGTGTCGATGCAACTCCGGGTCTGGGACGACCCATGCGTTGTCCGCGTCTTCGGCTCCGAGGAACCCGTCGACCGAGATCGATGCGATGTAGACAACGTCTCTCACGTATCCGCCTAACGTGGTGCGCACGGGCGGCGCTCACGCGCCGTGGGATGATTCTAACCGTGCGGTTTCCGCTCGATGCGCTTGTTAAGCCTGTCCACGAGTCCCCAAGCGGGCCGACGAGCTAGCCATACAATGTGAGCCTGACATCAATGCCTGCGTTTGAAATGAGGTGCCATGTTCCTGGACTTCGATTCGGTTATGTGCGAGTTGGAATCCCTCGGCACCGCGCGTACCAAGAAGAGCTACCTGTCGAGGGGAGTCAGGGAGCCGCTCTTTGGCGTAGCGACGGGTGCGATGAAGCCGCTCAAGAAGCAGATTGGCGTGGACCAAGCGCTCGCAGAGAAGCTGTGGGACAGCGGCAACTATGACGCAATGTATTTCGCCGGAATGATCGCAGATGTCCGCGTGATGACTGAGGCAAGTTTTGAACGCTGGATAGATGGCGCCTATTCTGCGATGCTCTCGGACTTTGTAGTCGCGGTGACGCTTGCTGAGTCCGACTTTGCCCAGAGAGTGGCTAACCGGTGGATCCGCAGTGGCGAAGAGAACAGGGCATCCGCCGGCTGGGCATGTTACGAATGGCTGCTGGGGTGGCGACCGGACAGTTACTTTGAACCTGAGACTGTCGGTGAGTTGCTGGAACTCGCTGCCGCGACCATCCACGCGGCATCACCCCGCCTAAAGCACGCCATGAGCAACTTCATCGTCGCCGTTGGCGTGTCGTATCAGCCGCTGCATGATGAGGCGCTGAAGACTGCTGACGACATAGGGGCGGTGGAGGTAGTCTCGAACGGCAGAGTCAAGCCTTTGGGCAGTGCTGCCGAACAGATTCGCAAAGCTGCGGAGAAGGGCAGGATCGGCTTCAAGCGCCGGGCGGTGCGCTGCTGAGGGCAGGAGCACTGAACACCCCGAGGGGGGCGCTCTCGCTTCCCACCAGCGGATTCCCGGGCTAGGCCCAACGTCGTGCGCATGAGCGGCGGTCCGGCACGTCGGGACGAATGTGCCTGACGCTGCCCGCTCGATGCGCTTGTTCGACGCCCACGAGTCGGGCCGTGTAGATTGCTCGCTCTCAATGTGGCCGGTTCGTCATCATCTGACATCGGGTAAGAGCTACTCGATTCCGTGAAGAATGGAGAGAGGGAGCGAGACGGATGTCCGAGATCGTTGATTTCGAGAACGTCTCTACGGTTGGTCTGGAGACTTCACCCGTAGCTGGAGCGCTTGCTGGTCTGCGTGCCAATGAAGCCCGGTACTTCATGAACAAGTACAAGCATGAGTTCACGGTCACGGCGGCAAGCGAAAGCCGCGACACGCTGGACTACGTGAACCGAATCCTCAAGGAAGAACGCGATATTGAGTTTGCTGCCAAACCTCTGGAGACGTCACGCTTTCAGGTGGAGAACCTCAGAATCGCCTACGTCTTCTATGAGAACGGCCTTTCGGTCAACGTCATGTATGCGATCGATGACCCCAAGAAGCGAGCTGTTGGCTTCAAGCTCTCAGACGGGATGGAAGTGCCCAGCGAGCTGGAGGCGAAGTTCAAGTTCGTCAGGCAGAAGTCCAAACTGGCCGGGACGATTCGCGGTTCATACTTTGTGATCAAGGGCGAATACTAAAGCGGGCCGGCACGAGAAGTAGTGCCAGGCCGCTCAGCTCGGTGCATCGAACGTGGTGCGTTTGAGCGGCGCTCAATCGCTTCCGGCGACAGCACACGCGCTCGCGACGTCGGCTCGAAGCGCTTGTTAGCTTGGTCTGCCGGATCCCCGGACCCTGTCACCCCGCAATCTCCCGCCATGGGTCGGACTTGCATCGCGACTACTCTGTGTTACTATGTACCAGTACCTAGTAGTGCTCAGTAGACCGAGGTGGTGCTCCGTGGGCAAGCAGATGACAGAAATGCTCAAGGGCACCCTCGAGGGCATCGTCCTCGCGATCCTGTCCGAACGGCCTGCGTACGGCTACGAGATCACGGCGCGGTTGCGGGAGATGGGTTTCTCCGACATTGCCGAGGGCACTGTCTACGCGCTGCTCGTCAGGATCGAGCAAATAGGCCTCGTCGGTGTGGAGAAGCACCCGTCCGAGAAGGGCCCGCCGCGCAAAGTGTATTCGCTCAACGTTCAGGGACAGGAGTACCTCAAGGAGTTCTGGAAGACGTGGAGCTTCCTCGCGCAACGACTGGAACAGCTCAATGAAGGGGGCAAGTGATCATGGCCGCCAAGTGGATCGAGACCGTCACTGGTTCGCTCGAGCAGAAGAGGCAGTACAAGCAGTACAGGGCCCGCATTGATGCCCTTCCCGAGCCGTATGACGCTGTCGCGAAGGCTCTGCAGCGATACTTCATGTACTACGGGGGCGTCACCACCGAAGGCGAGACTGCTCTCAAGATGTTCGACGACTTCGCCGAGCTCTGGGAGCGCGCTGCCGCCGACGGGACACCGGTGCGCGCGATCGTCGGGGACGACCCGGTCGAGTTCGCCGAGACCTTCGCCCAGGCCTACACCGGCAAGCATTGGATCGACAAGGAACGCGCCCGCCTGACCAAGGCCATCGAGGACGCAGAGCGAGGGGAGCGGGAATGACTGCCGCACCCGCGATCCACGTGCAGGGCCTGGAGAAGTCGTACAAGGAACTGAAGGTGCTGCGCGGCGTGGACTTCGACGTCGCGCGGGGCAGCATCTTCGCCCTGCTCGGTGCGAACGGGGCGGGCAAGACCACGGTGGTGAATATCCTGTGTACTCTGCTCAAGGCCGACGCAGGGACTGCCAGTGTCAACGGCTTCGATGTCGCCACGCAGGCTGCGGACGTGCGGGAGTCCATCAGCCTCACCGGACAGTTCGCGGCCGTCGACGAAGTCCTCTCCGGGCGGGAGAACCTCGTGCTGGTCGCCCGGTTGCGGCACCTCAAGGACCCGGGCAACATCGCGGATGACCTGCTCCATCGTTTCTCGCTGACCGACGCGGCAGTGCGGAAGGTGTCGACGTATTCGGGCGGCATGCGTCGCCGCCTCGACATCGCGATGAGCCTCATCGGGAATCCGCAGGTCATCTTTCTCGACGAGCCGACGACCGGGCTCGACCCCCAGGCGCGCATCGAGGTGTGGCAGACCGTCAAGGAGCTCGCCGAGCACGGCACGACGGTACTGCTCACAACGCAGGATCTCGACGAGGCCGAACAACTCGCCGACCGGATCGCGATCCTCCATGGGGGCCGGATCATCGTGAACGACACCCTTGCCGGACTCAAGCTGCTGCTCCCGCCCGCCAAGGTCGAATACGTCGAGAAGCAGCCGACCCTCGAGGACGTCTTCCTTGCCATCGTCGGTGACGACGGCAAGGGCGGCGACGCCGGCAATGACCGCAGTGTCGGCACGGACGAGTAAGGAACAACGATGACCACGCATTTCTTCGGCGACACCGCCGTCCTGACGGGACGATCCCTGCGCCACATCACGCGCAGCTTGGACACCATCATCACGACCACGATCATGCCCATCGCCTTCATGCTGCTGTTCGTCTTCGTGTTCGGCGGCGCGATCAACTCAGGGTCGGCTTCTTACGTGAACTACCTGCTGCCCGGCATTCTGCTCATCACGGTTGCCTCGGGCGTCTCCTACACCGCATTCCGGCTCTTCCTGGATATGAACAGCGGCATCTTCGACCGATTCCACTCCATGCCGATCGCACGGTCGTCCGTGCTGTGGGCGCATGTGCTGACCTCGCTGGTCGCCATTCTGATGTCGCTCGTGGTCGTCGTGCTCGTCGCCCTACTCATGGGCTTCCGCTCGGGGGCGGACGTGCTGGCGTGGCTCGCGGTCGCCGGCATCCTGATCCTGTTCACCCTGGCGTTGACGTGGCTCGCCGTGATCCCCGGTCTCTCCGCCAAGACCGCGGACGGCGCGGTCGTGTTCTCTTACCCGCTCATCTTCCTGCCGTTCATCAGCTCGGCATTCGTGCCCACCGACACCATGCCCGGCCCGGTGCGCGCCTTCGCCGAGAACCAGCCGGTGACGTCCATCGTCAACGCGATCCGCGACCTGCTCACGCAGCAGCCGGTCGGCACCGACATCTGGATCGCCCTTGCCTGGTGTGTCGGCCTCCTCATCGTCGCGTACATCGTCGCCATGGTCATCTACCGCCGCAGGATCTCCTAGTAGAGCGTTGAGCGGGGGTGCTGGCGCTGGGCGCGCACCGCAGGCGTGCCTGAGCATGAACCAGCGGTGAGGCCCCGAAAGGCTGTGCAGGGTGGGGTCGTTCCACGCCGTCTGGAGCAGGGCTGGCGCATCGAGCGCCTCTCGAACCAGGTGGTGGCCCGGTTCGGGCTGGGGGTAGATGGCCGCTGCAGGACGATCAAAGCGGGTAGCGGAATCAAGGGGGTGCGGGACTCAAGCTACGGTGTGCGCGTGAGCGGCGCTCAGACGCATCGGGACATGTAGCTCGCGGCGTCCGCTCGATGCGCTTGTTAGCGCGGCGGCAACAGTGGAGACATACGGCCCAACTCCAATTGAAGGGAGCACCCGATGCCTCAGTACGGAATGGTTGTCTACTCGCCGGCACCTGCAGACCCCATGGCATTCACCGCGGAGCATGTGGGGTTGCTCGACGACTACCCTGCACAAGCCAAAGCGCTCGGCGGCAAGATACTAGGTGGCACCTACTTCCCCAAGCAGCGGGGATTCGCCTTCGACCCGAGTACGACCGCGATGGCCGTCCAAGGCGACACGGTACGAAGCGGAACGCTCGTGGAGTCGGACCTGGTTGTCTCCGCGTTCTACGTGGTGGCGGCACCCAATATCGACGTGGCGGTGCAGGTTGCCAAGCTCCACCCGACCAACCGCGATGGCGGCGTCGAGGTCAGGCCCCTGTTCGTTCCGGCGGGGCAGGTACAAGACGACTACGCCGACTAGCGCGAACCGCCGCCGAGCAGGGCGCTAGCATCTCCGGCTTCAGCGGCAAGCGCAGCCCGCTGGAAGCGCCTGTTAGGCGACTCACCGACGACTGGATGACGTAGGCAACTCGCGCCAGCGCAACACCTGGTAATTCGGATTCACGATACAGCCGACAACTGGTTGATTCTACCGCTCGGCGTCCGCTCGATGCGCTGGTCAGGCACCGGTATGCGCGTAACGTGTCGACTTTGTGCAGCGGTCAGGACGAACCCGGTGGGCCTGCAGCAGTCGCCGACGCGGTGTCCCTAGTCCTCGATGACGTCCAGCCCATGCTCCCGGAGCTGTGCCAGATGGTCCAGCATCCCCCGAATCACGTCGGGGCTGTGCCCCTCCCAGTCCTCGACCTCGCCGACGACTCGAAGCGGCTCCCGGGTGCGGTAGGATTCGGTGGGATTGCCGGGGAATCTCTTGTTGGTGACGTTGGGGTCATCCTCGAAGGAACCAAGAGGTTCGACGATGTAGATGTGTCCCGGTCCCCCGCTCCCCTCCAGCGCCGTCGCCAGCTCCGCTCCCCAGGCGGCGGTGTCCACCAGCGCGGAAAAGTAGATGTTGTTGGAGACCCTGCGTTCCTGGAAGTTGGAGCCGAAACCGGGGATAAGCTCATCGCCCAGCTTCAGCACGGACTTCGTTCCGTGGTAGAAGGGTCCCTCGACGTGCTCGCAGTGCTCGAAGGTGACCGGTGTCCACTCATGGTTGCTCACGTTCACAGCCCCCCGATGCGCCTAACAATAGATTATGCAGTCCGTGTACGTCCACGAGCGGATGCCGCATGTTGTGGAAGCGGATGAAGCATCGTACCCAGAGGCAGTAGGCTTGCTCGCTTCGGCGGCTGTAGTGGTGGGAACCGAGCGCCTCCCGAAGCTGGTCCATCAGCTTGGGCGGTTCATGCTGGAAGTGTGGGGGGTCTTCCCGGCGTCCGGCCGCAGTCCAAACACGAGTCGATCCGTAGACACTGGCGTGCGGCCGGGGGGCGGGGGTCGTCCGGCGAGTTCCGCACGCGGGGAAAGCGCGAGGGCGCGCCGGTGGCGCGACCGAGCGCCGAGGGCCCCGCCGAGGACTGTCTGAGCGCCGGACCCCTGGGCCCGGCCGCCTGGGTGCTACGCGCTTGCCTCGCCCATGCCGCGTCGCACGACGGTGGGCGTCGTCTCGCCGCGCACGCACTCCTCGGTGACAACGACTTGCTCGATGTCGCTCTCACTCGGCAAGTCGTACATCGTGTCCAACAGCAGTCCTTCGAGGATGGATCGCAGGCCGCGGGCCCCGGTGCCGTGCTTGACCGCCTGGGCGGCAACCTCGGTGAGCGCCTCGGGTGTGAACGTGAGCTCCACGTCCTCGAGCCGGAAGAGGCGCTGATACTGCTTGACCAGCGCGTTCTTCGGCTCGGTGAGGATGCGCACGAGGTCCTCCTCGGTGAGGTCCTCGACGTGCGTGATGACCGGAAGGCGACCGACGAACTCGGGGATGAGACCGTACTTGTGGAGGTCCTCGGGCAGCACTTGACCGAACAGCACCCCCGTCTTGTGGCCGTGCGCGTCGGTGAGGTCGGCGCGGAATCCGACGCCCTTCTTCCCGACCCGGTCGGCGACGATCTTCTCCAAGTCGACGAACGCGCCGCCGAGGATGAAGAGCACGTTCGTCGTGTCTATGCGGATGAGCTCTTGCTGCGGATGCTTGCGGCCGCCCTGTGGAGGGACCGCGGCCTCGGTGCCCTCAAGGATCTTCAGAAGCGCCTGCTGCACGCCCTCGCCCGAGACGTCGCGCGTGATCGACAGGTTCTCGGCCTTGCGAGCGATCTTGTCGATCTCGTCGATGTAGATGATGCCGACTTCAGCCCGCTTGACGTCGAAGTCAGCTGCGGTGATGAGTTTGAGCAAGATGTTCTCGACGTCCTCGCCAACATAGCCGGCCTCGGTGAGCGCGGTAGCGTCGGCGATCGCGAATGGAACCTTGAGCACACGCGCAAGGGTCTGAGCGAGCAGTGTCTTGCCGCAGCCTGTCGGACCGATCATGAGGATGTTGCTCTTCGCCAGCTCCACCTCGTCCGCACTGACGGGTCCCGTGTGGATGCGCTTGTAGTGGTTGTAGACGGCCACCGAGAGGACCTTCTTGGCGCGGTCCTGGCCGACGACGTAGTCGTTCAGGACGTCGTAGATCTCGCGGGGTGTGGGCAGCTCGTCCAGCAGCGGCGCAACGTGCGCGTCTTCGGCGAGCTCGTCTTCGACGATGTCGTTGCAGAGCTCGATGCATTCATCGCAGATGTAGACACCCGGCCCGGCGATGAGCTTGCGGACCTGCCGCTGGCTCTTGCCGCAGAACGAGCACTTCAGCTGGTCGCCGCGCTCGGTCCTCTCGCCGCGGTCGTTACCGTCACTGCGAGGCATCTACTTCTTCTCCGCCTTCTTCTTCTGGGTCTCAACCGCAACCGGCGTGTCGCGGTCGACCATGACGTTGTCTACCAATCCGTACGCCAGAGCTTCCTCCGCGGTCATGATGTTATCCCGTTCGGTGTCCGCGTGGATCTTCTCGCATGTCTGGCCGGTGTGCTTGGCGAGAATGGTATCGAGTGCGGCGCGTGTGCGTAGCAGTTCCTTGGCCTGGATCTCGATGTCCGTGACCTGGCCTTGCGCCCCGCCCCATGGCTGGTGAATGAGGACGCGGCTGTTAGGAAGTGCCGAACGCTTACCCGCGGCTCCCGAAGCGAGCAGGATGGCCGCGCCTGACGCGCACTGGCCGATGCAGATCGTCGCGACATCGCAACGGATGAACTGCATCGTGTCGTAGATGGCGAGCGCCGCCGTGACCGAACCACCCGGCGAGTTGATGTAGAGGCTGATGTCCTTGTCAGGATCCTCGCTCTCCAAGTGCAGCATCTGCGCGATCACGAGGTTGGCGATGACATCATCGATCTCGTGTCCGAGGAACACGATCCGCTCGTTGAGTAGCCGCGAGTAGATGTCGAAGCTGCGCTCCCCTCTCGCCGTCTGCTCAACGACAATAGGAACAAGCGCCCTTGGTGTCGTGATACCGGAATCGCTCATATGGTCACTCTCCAAGTGTCTCGTTGGCCGAATCGCCTGCGGCGGCGTCGCTCACGACGGCCGCATCCACATCGGCAGACTCCGCCGTCTTCTTCTTCGTTGCCCGCTTCTTGGCGGGCTTCTTCGCTGGCTTCTTGGCAGCTTTCCCAGAAGCCGTCTCTCCGCCGGCAGTATCGACCTTCTCGGTGACAGTCACATGGTCCAGAAGCCACAGCATGGCCTTCTTGTGCATGATCTGCTCTCGCACAGCGGACATGACGCCCGCTTCCTCCCAGCGCCTTCGAAGGTCCTCGGGCGTCGTCTTCTCCTCGCCTTCGCTGGCGACGTGAGCGAGCTCTTCTTCGATGTCGGCTTCGGTGACCTCCATACCGTGGTCACGGAACAGGGTCTCGAGTGCGAGTTCTTCGCGGACGGATTGAAGCGCCTGCGCCTCCACGTCCGTCTTGATCTGTTCGGGAGAGACTCCGGTCGCCTGGACGTAGTCCTCAAGCGAGGTGTCGCGCGACTCGAGCCCGGATACGAAGTCACGAAGCATCGTATTGGCGCGGCTGTCGACCATGACCGGTGGGACGTCGCCCTCCACGCGAGCCGCCAGAGCGCCGCGTGCCTCCCGCTCCATCAGCTGCTCATGGGCGACCGCCTTCTGGGCATCCATCTTTTCGCGCAGGTCGGTCCTCAGCTCTTCGATCGAATCGAACCCGCCAACGTTCGCCGCGAACTCGTCGTCGATGGGAGGCAGCACCTTGGCCTTGATCTCGTGAACCGTCACGTCAAAGCTCGCCGTGCGTCCGACGTAGTCGGGCTCTGACGAGGTCTCGGGGATCGGGAACTCGATGTGGGTCTCTTCGGCGGCCTTGACGCCGATGAGCCCGGTGTCGAACTCGGCGGGCATGAGGCCGCGGCTCATCTCGTACAGGTACTTGTCGACGGTGTTGCCTTCGTACTCCTCGCCGTCGACCTTGCCGACGAAAGAGACCAGCACAAAGTCGTCGACCTGCACGCCGCGGTCAGCGACGGGCTCGAGAGTGGCGAATCGCTCGGCCATGTAGTTGATCTGTGCGTCGATCTCGCGGTCGCTTGCCTTTGAAGGCGGCAGCTCCAGGGTGATGTCGTCATAGGGACCGAGCGAGAGTTCGGGGCGCGTCTCGACCTGCGCCGCGTAGGTGAACTCCTCGCCGGGTTTGACGGGCTCGAGCTCGTCGATCTCCGGCGAGTCGATCGGCCGAAGTCCTTCGGCATCCACTGCCTGCGAATACGTACTATTGACGACAGCCTCGGTCGCCTCTTGCAGCATGTAGTCGCGCCCTACGTGCGAGTCAATGACCGGCCGCGGCGCCTTCCCTTTGCGAAAGCCCGGGATCTTCACCCGCGCGGCAACGGCGCCGTATACGCCGTCGATCGCCTCGTCGACGTCCTCGGCGGGAACGGTGACCGTGAGTTTGACATTCGTTCCCTCGAGCTTCTCAACGCTCGTCTTCAACAAGCTTCCTCCTCAGGAAACGGCCTGCGTTGCGCTGCAGTGATGGTGCGGGCGAGAGGACTCGAACCTCCACGAGTTTCCTCACCGGATCCTAAATCCGGCGCGTCTGCCAGTTCCGCCACGCCCGCGAGAAGTGCGGCTTTGCCGCATGCAATAGCGGCTCAATAGTGTAACAAACGTCGAGGTTCGCGGCGGAGGGTCAACTCGCCTGAGCTTCGCACCGCGTGAGAATATGCGCGGTTCATACCGTAGAGGGATTACGTGTCGAACTCGACGGAGAAGAATGGCAGTTGAGGGGGCTCACACGGCTTCACGTCGCTAGAGCGCATACAGACTGCACCTGGGCTCGGGGACTCGTCACCCCGGAACCCATTCGCACCAGGAGCGACCCGCAACGGATACTCGCGAGCGGGTCGTTCCATGTCCACGACGAGCCGACCCAGCTCCGGCCGGCTAGACGTTGAAGCGAACATTCATGATGTCGCCGTCGGCGACGACGTACTCCTTTCCCTCCGTCTGGGAGAGTCCCGCCGCTTTGACGGCCTGCTCGCTGCCATGTTCGGTGAACACCTCGTAGGGAATGACCTCGGCGCGGATGAAGCCGCGCTCGAGATCGGAGTGGATCTTCCCGGCGGCCTTGCGGGCGGTCATCCCGCGTGTGATCGTCCACGCACGCACCTCGTCCTCGCCAACGGTGAAGAAGCTGATGAGGTCCAGGAGTCCGTAGGCGGTCCGGATGAAGCGCGCGAGCGCCGACTCGGCAAGGCCCAGGTCCTGGAGGAAGGCTGCTTGGTCGTCGGCATCGAGCGCGGCGATTTCCGCCTCGACGCTCGCCGAGAGCGCCAGACCCGCAGCCCCGAGTTCATCGATGCGGGCTGCCAGGTCGTCGGGTATCGAGTCGGCGGCCCGGCCCTCGTTGCGGTTCACGACGACGAGCAGCGGGCGGTCCGTCAGGAGCTGGTAGCCCTTGAGGCAGTCGCGATCGAGTTCGTCGGCCGACAGTGTGCGCAACGGCTTCCCATCCTCCAAGACGCTCCGCATCCGCTCGAAGCGATCGCGGTCGGCCGGCGGCAGGTTCTCCTTTCGCGCCCGCGTCAGCAGCCCCTCGACAAGCTGAAGATCGGCCAGAATGCACTCGTCCGAGAAGGCTTTCAGGTCTCGGAGGGGGTCCGCGTCGCCCTCGACCGCCGCGTCCTCGAAGTCGCGAAGCACGAGCGCGAGCGCCTCCTGCTCGCGGATCGTCGTGAGCGCCCGTGTCGACAGGCCCCTGCGTTCCGCCCCGTGCTCGCCGGGCACGTCACAGAAGGTCACCTCGGCGTAGGTCGTCTTCTTGGGGTTGAAGATGCCGGAGAGCTGGTCGATGCGCTCGTCGGGCACGCGTACGGTTCCGAGTCGCACCCCGCCGCCATAGCCGACGGGCACGTCGAGACCGGTCATCGCGTTGAACACCGTGGTCTTGCCTGAGCCGACGAAGCCGACGAGTCCGATCTTCACCGCAACCTCACATGTCCGCGCGAAGGCCGTTCGCCTCCCCCCGCTGGGATCAGAACACTCCACGCTTAGACGAACGTCCGGCGCTCCAGCGGCCGGCCGAAGCGTCTCCTTCGTTGCCCAGCAGCTGGAAGGCGGAGTCGGTTCTCCGTCTCCGCTCCGCTCAGGACGTCGGCGCCACAGTAAGGCTGATCGTGGTCTTCGAGTCATCGTCCGGCCCGAGGACTGTCACGTTGAGTGACGCGGTGCCCTTCTTCGCGCCGATGACCGTGGTGGTCTTGCCGTTCGAGTTGCTGGACATATCGCCCTCGAGGGTCCAGCCCTCCTTGGGCAGAGCGTCCTTGTACCACGCGCTTACGGTATTAACGTCATCGCCGGTTTGGAGTATGGCCGAGTACGTGGTCTTGCCTTCGGACGTGATGCTATTGCCCATCTTGACGGTGGCATCCTTATACACTGGGACGTCCTGGGGGAAGCCGTCGGGAAGCGAAGCGTCGTCTCCGCCCTGGATCTCGACCTTCTCGCCGTCCTTGCCCGTGACCGTAACCTTGCTCTGGTCCTGGTTGACCTCGACGCCCGTGGCCTTCTCCGCCGCCTTCTTCGCCGCGACCTGGCATCCGGTCAGCGGCACCAGAACGAGCGCTGCCACGCACAGAACGCAGAGAACCCTTAGCCTCATCTTCGCCACGCCCCCCTCATGCTCGAAATCGGGCCAATCCCCGGGCCCTCACTAGTACCTACCCCCCGCGAAGGTCCCGCAACGCAAGCCTAGCAGCCTGCGCCAGAAACGTCACAGCCAGCGAGGATCACGAGGGGACGCTCTTCCACATACAGGCCGGTCACCTTTGCGGGACCGACCCTTGTCTTCGTTGGTGGGCCGTATAGGGATCGAACCTATGACCTTGGGATTAAGAGTCCGAGCATAAGCGCAGGTCAAGCCTACAGGATGGGCTCTGTTGTCACGTATGTCTCACCCGCTGAAGTCCTACTTCACCGTCACGTACTGGTGCACGCCGACTGCGAAGCACCTCACATGTCAGCAGTGATGGGAGACGGCTTGAAGCCCCAGAAGGTCAGGTAGACGCCCAGTGAGAACTCCCACGCCGCGATCGTGAGGCCGGCGACAGCCGCCGGCGCGGCTGCTCTGTCGATGAGCCCGAACAGCACGGCAAACCAAGCAGCGAGGAGCAGAGCCGCTCCGATGAACCCCAACACAGGAAGAGCCCGTGGCACCAGGCGCGACTGGTAGAGCAGGGACCCAAGCAGAATAGCGTTCACGATGGGGATGAAGCTCTGGCTCAAGTGGAACATCCAAGTGTACTGAGCAGCAAGCGCCTGGCCGGTGACCAACGCAGCGTCTCCTAGCCCGGCCTGCCGCAAGGTCACCATCGACAGGAGGGTGGCGGCACCAACGGTGATCGAGGCGGCCTCCAGAGTCCGCGATGCGACGAAGCCTAGTGCGCGCGCTTGTCCCTGTCGCTTGACTACCCGGTAGAGCACCACGGCGGTGCCGATACCGGCGAGGGCCACGATCATCTCCAGGATGGCCCCCACGATGACCGGAGTGTCCGGGCCGGGGCCCACTATGAAGCCAGAACCGCGCACTGAACTGTAGAGGCCAAGGGTCGGGATCGAGACAAACGTAAGCAGGTAGAACAGACCCGCGACTAACGAGGTCTTCCGCAGTGAGGTCATCGTGGCTCCAATCAATGACGTCGAACGCCCCGGCGATCATGTTGTCCGTCGAACGGACTATTGAGCACCCTCACTCTGCCTGTACCCTTCTGCTCCGCCTGTCGAACAATGAATGGGCAGTCTGCATAAGCCCGCAAGCACAGAAGTCAGCAGGTTGAGCTGTGGAAACGAAGTTCATTGTCGCGTATGTCTTGCGGGCGCTCATCAGCTAAGGCACGGTGACGACGACTTTGCCCTTCGCACGCCCCTCGTCCACATACGCCATCGCATCAGGCGTCTCGTCGAACGGGAAGGTGCGGTCGAGCACCGGACGCAAGGTGCCTGCATCGTAGAGAGCGGCCAACGTCTTCAGCTCGGCGCCATCGGCCCACATGAAGAAGAACACGCGGCGCACGCCTGACTTCCTCGCCTGCGCCTGGACCTTGCGGCTCATCAGCGCCATGACAGGCTTCAGTGCCGGGTGGCCGACCTGGTCGGCGAACGCAGCGTCGGGCGGACTGACTGCGCTGATCGCGAGGCCGCCGCGCTTGAGCACAGCGAGAGACTTCGTGAGGGTATCGCCACCGATGGAGTCGATCACGACATCGTATCCGGACAGGAGCGCGGCGAAGTCCGCCTTCGTGTAGTCGATGACCTCATCGGCACCGAGGTCTCGAACCTTCTCCTCGTCGCTGCCACGTGCGGTCGTGGCGACGTAGGCGCCCAGATGCTTGGCCAGCTGGATGACGGTCGAGCCGAGTCCGCCGGCGCCTGCGTGAACGAGGACCTTCTGCCCCGGTTCGATCTTCGCCACATCGACGAGCATCTGCCACGCGGCGAGTGCCACGAGCGGGACCGCCGCCGCCTCCTCCATCGTAAGCGAGTTCGGCTTGAGGGCGATGTCCGCGTCGTCGATGGCGATGTACTCCGCGAGGGTTCCGATCCGAAGGTCACGAGGTCGGGCGTAGACCTCGTCGCCGACCTTGTAGTCCGGCACGTCGGCCCCGACCTGCGTCACGACACCAGCGACGTCGTGTCCAAGGACGAACGGCATCTTGTACTTCAGAACCAGCTTGAACGCGCCGTCGCGTATCAGCATGTCGAGCGGGTTGATGCTGGCGGCCTTCACTCGGACCAGGACATCACGAGGCCCGATGGTCGGCACGGACACACGGGCGGCACGGAGACCGTCCTTGCTGTATCTCTCGACGACGAATGCCTTCATGTCAGCTTGCTCGACGGTCCTCTTGTTCTTCTGATCGGTCTCGGTCACGAATGCCTCCTCGAGCTGGAACACGCCGATATTCGACTTGTCGTCCAGCACTGCCACGGTTACGATTGCGTAGGTACTAAGTATTCCGTAGCGCCCAATCGTGACAAGTACGCAGTACATCCTTACTCGGTCAGCTGGAGCAAAGCGGGTGCGGTTCATGGACGACTGTCCGGTCAAGTACGCCTTAGGCATCTTGCAGGGGAAGTGGAAGTTCCAGGTCTTGTGGGAGCTCGCGCACGCCGAGTCGGTGCGATTCAACGAGCTGCAGCGCAGAGTGGACGGCATCTCGAGCCTCATGCTGTCGAAGACCCTCAAGGAGCTCGAGGCCGACGGGCTCGTCTCGAGGCATCAGTTCAACGAGATACCGCCTCGGGTGGAGTACTCACTCACCGAGCTGAGCGCGGATCTCAAGGAGGTCCTGCGAGAGCTTGGGGATTGGGGCCAGAAAGCTCAGGCTCACGCACACCAGGTGACTTGCTGAGGGTGGCCGGCGCAGGTCCCGAAAGGTGACCTTGGGACTATGTGTCTCCGGAAGACCGCCGCTCAGAGCGTCAACCGCAGACGAGCGTTGTCACGTATGTGACCTGTGTTCTTTCGCGAACCAGGCCCACGGGACGAAGCTCGGTCTACGCATGTGCCCGGTGTGACGATCGCACCGGCCCACCGGGTACTACCACCATCCCAGCTTCTTGACCATATCGAGATAGGGTGTGGCTGCGGCCTGGAAACGATCGAGGCTCCCGCCGAACAGACCTGCGCGAAGAACCTTCCAGTCCTCTCCTGCCGCCTCGGCCCTGTCGATCAAAGCGGATAGGGGCCCGGCGCTGACTGGGCCATCGCTCCCTCAACGGCGCGAGGGGACACCGAACCGAGCGGCGACCGCTGCTGATCGCATGACCACCCGACGGGAACGGCGTCCCGCATAGATCGACGGGAGTGACACCTCAACCCCCTGCCAGGCGCGGGATCCGTGTCTCCCAAGGACCCGTATAGGACCCGTAATCGGGCCGTTAGCTCAGCTGGGCAGAGCAGACGAACACCGAAGGTGGCTCGTCGTGCGGAGGCGTCAGCCGGAGCCAAGGGACTCCATAACCGCTGGTCACAAAGAAGAAGACCCCCGCCAACTAGACGAAGGTCTCGTGGGAATCCATGGTGGGCCGTATAGGGATCGAACCTATGACCTTGGGATTAAGAGTCCCCTGCTCTACCAGCTGAGCTAACGGCCCGAAAACGCTCGCATATTGTAACCGCCTGCAAGCTGAATGCAAGCGACCCGCCTCGTCGAAGCGGGCCGCTCGGCATATCGATTGGGGTGGGCAACGGGACTCGAACCCGCGACCTTCGGAGCCACAGTCCGACGCTCTAACCAACTGAGCTACGCCCACCATGATCGCTTGGCACGCCCGGAGGGATTCGAACCCCCGACCTAGAGATTAGAAGTCTCCCGCTCTATCCAGACTGAGCTACGGGCGCATAACGGGAGGCCTGTCCGGGTGCCGGCGGGCACTCACGGTACAGACGCCATTCCCCCTTGTCAACGTGGAGCGGCCGACGGGACTCGAACCCGCAACAGCCAGCTTGGAAGGCTGGAGCTCTACCAATTGAACTACGGCCGCACGGTGGTCGGGCCGGCGGGATTCGAACCCACGACCCTCTGCTCCCAAAGCAGATGCGCTACCAAGCTGCGCTACGGCCCGACCTTGCCCGGATGACGTGCTCAGGCCTGCCATCGGAGCGCCCATCAGTATATGCAGGCAGGCATTGGCGGGCAAACGCAGGTGGGCGCAGGCGTCGTTGTGAGACACCCCCCGTACGTGCATTGGCGGCTAAGCCAGAAGGGCCTCGATGTCGAAACCCGGGACGAACGGGTCGGCGAAGCGCACACCCTCGATCTCCCGGCCGTCCTCGAAGTCCTCGCTCAGAACGTACGGGATCCCCCCGAGCTTCGCCACCGCCCAGATCTGCGCGTCGTCGTACGAGAAGCCGTACCGCTCGGCACCGCGGACCGCGAGGAGGACGGTCTCTGGCAGCACCGGCAGGACGTTCCATGAGGCCGCGAAGTTGCGCACCTGCTCGGCAGCTGTCTCACGGCTGAGCCGATGCCGGAACCTGCGTGAGGCCACTGCGTAGAGCTCACCGAGCACTTGGGTGGATAGCGCCCCGCCCGAGCGATCGACGAGTGTTGACAGAACCGTCTGTGCGCGCTTCTGCTTCAAGGGCGCAGCGCTGTCGTGACCGTAGACGAGGACGTTGGTGTCGACAAACACCCTAGCGACCGCGTTCATGCAGCTCCTCGCGGGTCCAGGGAAGCTGATCGCCAACCTTCCCATCGGGCCCTTCGCCACGCATGATCTTCTCCGCCTCGCGCCACGCGGACAACCGCTTCTCCCGCGAGTCGTCTTCGGCAAAGAACCTCTCTAGCGCTCGAGATACGAGCTGCGACTGCGAGATCCCCATCTCGCGCGCCTGCCGTTCGAGAGCCTCTTCGAGCGCGGGCTCCATGACGATCTGCTTTCGCACCATGCGTCCCATGATCCCAGCCTCCGCCGACTCTCCGCCGTCCGGGATCTAACCATTGCCAGAGGGTGTGTATCACGGTGTGTAATGATACCGGGACGCAGGGAGAGTGTCACGGGTCGACGACGTCGCAGCGCCGAGGGGAACCCTGACCGGGTCTGGTCTCGACGCGGCTAGGAGCGCTCGATCGATTCGCGCAGGTTGCGAAGCGCGGCTCCACGATGGCTGATGGCGTTCTTCTCGGCAGTGTCGAGCTCAGCCATCCTGCGTCCGGGCGTAGCGTCGGGTTCAAAGAGCGGATCGTACCCGAAGCCCTTGTCGCCCCTTGGCTCGTGCGCGATCTTCCCCTCGCAGGTCCCGGTTGCGACCAGCTCGGAGCCGTCCTCGTCGATGAAGACAATGACGCACCGGAACCGCGCTGTTCGGTCGGCGTCGGGTACGTCCTTCAGCGCGAGAAGCAGGCGCGCGTTGTTCTCGGCGTCGGTGGCGCACTCGCCCGCATAGCGCGAAGAGCGGACCCCCGGCTCGCCATCGAGAGGGTCGACCTCGAGCCCCGAGTCGTCGGCAAGTGCCGCCAACGCGAAGCGTTCGCGAGCCTCCATCGCCTTGATCCGCGCGTTCTCCTCGAAAGTGGCGCCCGTCTCCTCAGGTTCGGGCCAGTCGTGAAGCTCGGAGGACGACACGAATCTCCAGTGGGGGAAAGGCAACGCGGCACGGATCTCGGCCAGCTTGCCCGTGTTCCTCGTCGCGACCACGACGAGCTTCTCGGGCAAGTGCTCCACGACGGGACGGGACTCGCTCGCCGCGCGCGCCTCCCTCCGTACGTCCTCAGAGTTCGAAGACATCCCCCTCGCCCTCCACGATCCGCTTCTGCAGCCCGATAAGCTTGCTGGTGCCAAGCGCGGCCAGGTCGAGCAGCGCGTCGAGCCGCTCGCGGTCGAACGGCGTGCGCTCCCCGGTGCCCTGGACCTCGATGTAGCGGCCCCGCCCGTCCATCACCACGTTCATGTCGATCTCGGCAACCGAGTCCTCGGCGTAGTCGAGGTCGAGCACGTTCACCGCGTCGACCATGCCGACCGATGTCGCAGCCACGAATTCCGACACTGGCACGTCGGCGATCTTGCCCGCCTCGCGCCACGTCGAGAGCGCGTCGTGCATCGCGAGGAAGGCACCTGTGATGGCGGCCGTACGCGTTCCGCCGTCGGCCTGCAGCACGTCGCAATCGACGGTCAGCGTGACCTCGCCACCAAGGCGCGACATGTCGACGACCGAGCGCAATGAGCGACCGATGAGGCGCTGGATCTCGTACGTCCTGCCCTTGATGCCCGTCGCGGCCTCACGTCGCACTCGCTGGTGCGTCGATGCAGGGAGCATCGAGTACTCGGCGGTCACCCATCCGAGCCCGCTCCCCCGGCGCCACACGGCCACACTCTCGTCGATGTTGGCAGCGCAGAGCACGCGCGTGTCCCCGAGCTCGAAGATGCAGCTGCCCATGGCGTGCTTGAGGTAGTGCCGCGTCACGCGGACGGGCCGAAGCTCGTCAGACGCGCGGCCTTCGGCGCGTGGCATCAGGCTTCCTCCCTGTGGCGCGATGGCCGGACTTCGTATAGCGAGTACTCCGAGGCGACCGAGACCGGTCCGTCGAACTCCGCCGCCGCTGCCACGACCATCGCGGAGCGGTCGTTCGTAGGCCACACGTGCGTGAGCACGAGCGCGCTCACGTCCGCTTGGCGCGCGAGCGCTCCCGCTTGCGAGGACGTGAGGTGCGGTACCGCGCCGGCGTACCGCTCCGGAAGCGTGGCCTCGGCAAGAAGGAGATCGGCCCCGCGGGCGGCGTTCAGCACGGCATCGGTGGGTCCGGCATCCGCCGTGTAGCACAGCCGCGCGCCGTCGGCCTCGGCGACGAGCGCATAGGTCGGGTAGGTGTGCTCGACGGCACGCGCGGTCACCACCAGGTCCTTCACGGCAACGGGGCAGTCCGCGCACAGCTCGGTGTAAGTGAACGCCGCGACCAGCTCGGCAGACCCTCGGTCAGAAAGCAGCGCCGCCATGCGATCGAAGAGCATGTCCGGTGCGTACAGCGGGATCGCCGGGGCGGGGCCCTCCGGGGCATACCGAAGCAGGGACTGGTACGCGTACAGATCGACAAAATGGTCGGGATGTCCGTGCGTGATGAAGACCGCGTCGATCGACAATGGGTCCGCTACCTTCCCGAGGTTCGAAAGCACGCCGTTGCCGCAGTCGAAGAGGACGCGCGCCCCTCCCCCTTCGACGAGGTATCCGGCACACGCTTGGCCCGGTCCCGCGTACGAGGCCGATGAGCCGAGGATCGTCAGGCGCATGTGGCGGCCTCCGTCAGCGTCCGATCGTCGAGGAGTGCGAGCAGGTCATCCGATGGCAGCCCGCGGAGAGTCGCGACGGCGACGTGTTCGGCCGAGTCGATGGGCCGGCCGAGCACTCGCGCCCCGAGGCGCGCGAACTCCTCGGCATCGCCCGTGGTCGCGAATGCGAACCGGGGATTGGCGACAGGGCTCAGGTGGCCGCGCCGCTCGAGCGCCTCCGCCACCTCGCGTGCGGTCTCTTCGGCAGAGGAGATAAGCCTCACTGAAGCACCCATCACCTGGGAAATCGGGATGGACAGCAGGGGGAAGTGCGTGCATCCCAGGACGAGCGTGTCGATGCCGCTGCGCTTGAGCGGGTCCAGGTAGTCCCGCGCGATCTCGTAGAAGGACGGGCGGATGAAGACTTCCGAGGACTCGGCGATCCAGTCTTCGAGCGTCCCTGGTCCGAGACGCAGACCCTCCTCGACGATGTCGACGAAGCGCGGGGTGGCCGCCGAGTAGACCGTCACGCCTGCATCGAGTGCGCGCACTGCATTCGAGTACGCGCCCGACTCGATCGTCCCGACCGTCCCGATCACGCCAACCTTGCGGTTGGTTGTCGCCATCACCGCGGCACGCGCACCCGGCTCGACCACGCCGATCACGGGTACGTCGAATGCGCGTTGTGCGAGCGCAAGACCGGCCGCGGTCGCCGTGTTGCACGCGATCACGATGAGCTTGACGCCGCTGTTGGTCAGCCACGAGCCGATCTCGAGGATGAAGCGACGCACCTCGGCAAGATCGCGCGGCCCGTACGGACAGCGGGCAGTATCGCCGAAATAGAGGATGCTTTCCTCGGGGAGCGCCCGGCTGATCTCGCCTGCTACGGTGAGGCCGCCGAGGCCAGAATCGAAGACGCCGATGGGCAGGTGTTCCATACGTTCGAGTATACCCGTGGGCGGGAGGCGCGCCTGCTCGAATGCGTGTTCAGCGTGCGGGTCTAGCGAGCGGGTGAGACCAGCTCCAGCAAGCTTGCGGCGATCTCGTCCAGCCCGAGCACCGACTCGGCTGCGCCGAGTTCGACCGCAGCCCTCGGCATGCCCCAGACTGTCGAGCTCGCCTCGTCCTGGGCGATGGTCGCGGCGCCGTCGTCCCGCATGCGCTTGAGGCCGCGCGCTCCGTCGGCACCCATGCCCGTGAGAATGACTCCCACCACGCCCGCTCCCAGACTCGCGGCCGCGGACTCGAACAGGACATCCGCCGAGGGCATGTAGACCTGGCCCGGAAGGCGAGGCGAGAACACGACGTGCGAGCCCGCGACCGCCAGGTTGTACTCGGTGGGAGAGAAGTACACGCTTCCCTTCCTGAGTTCCTCGCCATCTTCGGCGGCCTTGACACGCATCGGACACACGCCCGAGAGCCACGTCACCAGCCCATCGATGAAGCCCTCGGCGATGTGCTGCGCAATGACGACGGGTGCCGGAAACGACGAGGGTAGCGCGGACAGGACTCTCTCCAGTGCCGACGGCCCACCCGTGGAGGATCCGATCGCCACGAGCGAGCGCCCAGATTGCCCGCGCACACCATATGGTCGCCCCTCGGCGCGCTCGCTACGTCGACCGGTGATATGCGTGATCACCTTCACGCGCGAGAGCACCTTCACTTTGCTGATGACTTCGGTGCCGATCCGCTGAAGGTCGGCCCAGTCCCTCGGTTCCGGTTTCTTGATCACCTCGAGCGCGCCCGCGGAAAGGGCATCGAACGCACGTCCCATCCCCTCGCCGTGCACGGACGAGGAGACAACGAGGATGGGAGTCGGCGTGTACGCCATGATGCGCTCGGTGGCGATGAGCCCGTCCATCACAGGCATGTGGATGTCCATGGTCACCAGATCGGGGTGCAACTGCTCGACCTTCTCGACCGCTTCCATGCCATCGGACGCCACGCCGACGACTTCGATGGCGGGATCACTCTCCAGGATCTGGGAGAGCATCTCCCGCGCGACGAACGAGTCGTCAGTGACGAGCACGCGTATGGGCGCGGCTACAGGCACGATCACACCGGCTGCCCGATGAGACCCTCGACGGTATCGAGCAGCGTGGCCTGGTTGAGCACGGACTTGGTGATGAATGCGTCGGCGCCGGCCTTAATGCCTTCGGCCTTCTCTTCGTTGCGCTCGAGCGAGGTCACGACGATCACGGGTATGCCCTTCAGCTCCTTGTCCGACTTGATGGCCCGAGCGAGCTCGAGGCCGGTCATGTTGGGCATATGCACGTCCGTCACGACAGCGTCGACGACGAGCCCACCCTTCAGGCTCGCCAGTCCGACCGCACCGTCGGCGGCGGTGTGTACATCAAAACCCGCCGACTCGAAGATGGTGCGCTCTAGTTCGCGTGTCGTGAACGAGTCCTCGCAGATGAGTACGCGACGCCGAGTCGAAACTGCTGCGGCAGGCGCCTGGGCGTGACGCCGCTGTCCCTCTCTGAGTCGCGCGTTCTTGACAACGTCGGGAAGATCCAGGATCGGCACGAGCTCGCCGGTGCCGAGAACGGTCACGCCGGCGATGTTGTCGACCTGCGCGAGGTGCGTTCCGAGCGGCTTGATGACGATCTGCTGCTCGCCGATGAACCCGTCCACGACAAGGCCGAGGCGATGGCCCGAGTAGTCCACCACAACCACATGTCTGGCCGTCCCGTCATCCGGGGTGGTCGGGAGCCCGAGCACGTCCGCGAGCCGCGCGAGCTGGATCGAGCGTCGCCCGCGCCGGACCACGTCGAGACCCTCGGCCTTGAGGATCTGCGCCGGCTCCGCAATGAGCGTTTCGTCCACAGCGACGGTGGGCAGCGCGAACACCTGCCCGGCGACCTCGCACAGGAGCGCGCGAATAACCGCCAGCGTGAGCGGTATCGTGAGCGTGAAGGTCGTACCCCTGTTGACCTTGGAGTGAATATCGAGCGAGCCCTTGAGCTGTTCCACCACGAACTCGCGCACGACGTCCATCCCGACGCCCCGGCCGGACATCTCGGTAACGATGGTACTGGTGGAGAAACCTGGCTCGAAGATGAGGAAGAGAGCCTCTCGATCGCTGATCGCCGAAGCCTCTTCCGAAGTCAGGTAGCCCCTACGCACGGCGGCTGCACGGATCTTGACCGGATCGATACCCGCTCCGTCGTCGGCGACCTCGACGACGATATGGTCGCCTTCTGGCCGGGCGGTGATGCGAACCGTTCCGCACCTTGGCTTGCCCAGCGCCTCTCTGACCTCGGGCGACTCGATCCCGTGGTCGACCGCGTTCCGGATGCTATGCACGAGTGGATCGTTCAGCGCCTCGAGGACCTTCTTGTCCAATTCCGTGTCCCCGCCGCCAACGACCAGGTCGATCTCCTTCGCGTACTCGCGTGCCATGTCGCGGACCGCACGCGGGAACGTCTGGAAGATGGTACTGACCGGCAGCATCCGCAGCCCCATCCCCTGCTCCTGCAGGTCGTGCACGAGCGTGCTCGTCCGAGACGCGTCCTCCGCATCGCGCTTGGTGAAGATCGCGAGATCGCGCCGAAGCTCGCCGAGCAGAGAATCGACCGTGGAGACTTGGGCTGCCGAGAGCATGTGCGGCGCATCCGCGTCGGGTGCGGGCGACTGACGTGCGTCGCCGTGCGGAGCGGCCTTCAGGGCCATCCAGGCACTCGTGAGGTCGCTCAGACGCGAGTTGAACCGGCGCAGCTCCACACCGCGCCCCTCGGCCTTGCTCTGCGCGATGACCACCTCGGAGCTGAGGTTCAGGAGCCTGTCGACCTGCGCGGCCTTGACACGGATCGTGGACTGCTCCCGTTCGTGCAGGCGATCGTCCTGCTCTCGGCGCGACGGTTGGAGGAGGTTGGCGTCGTCCTCGACTACGGAGCACTCGGCCCCTCCCTGCGCTGCGGCGGTATTCCCCTTGCACAGAGCAGCCAACCGTGCCTGCAGGCCCACCAGATCGACGCCGTGATCGAAGTCATCCTCACTCGCGTGCTCGGTGAGGAAGGCGATGGTGTCCAGAGACTCGAACACGACATCGCTCATCTGAGGCGAGTAGACGTGTCCATCGTCGCGAACGCCGACCATCAGGTTCTCGAGCCAGTGCGCGACGTCGGAGATCTCGATCAAGCCCACCATGCGCGAGGAGCCTTTGAGGGTGTGCGCATCTCTCAGGACGCGGTCTACAAGATCGCGGTCTCCGTCGGCAGTCTCAAGCTCGATGAAGCCCTCGTTGAGCCGCTGCAGAAGATCGCCGGCCTCTTCCCGGAACTTGCCTACGAACGCGCTTCGATCGAAGTCGATCATCGGGAGCCCCGGTGCATCCCGGCGGCTCAGGCAACGACCGTGAACGCCGCACCGACCTGGCTCGAGTCGTAAGCGAGGCTCGAAAGAGATTCTGCAGACGAGGCAACCTGTTTCGAGCCGGCCGCCGTCTGCTGTGCGACGGTCGCCACTTCGCGCATCGCCTTGACCACCTGGTCGGTGGCACTCCGCTGCTGCTGCGTGGCCGCTGAGATCTCCTTCGCCGCGATCGTCGTCTGCTCGATCGTCCCAAGGATCTGTCCGAAGCTTTCGCCCGTGAGACTCGCGAGCTCGAGTCCGCTCTGTACCTGCTTGAGCTCCTGTTCGGTGGACATGACGAGCTCGCTCGCCGCCGACTGGATCTCGCCCATGATCGTGGAGATCTCGCCCGTCGACTCGACGACGGACTCCGCGAGCTTGCGAATCTCGACCGCAACGACGGAGAAGCCCTTGCCCGCCTCGCCGGCTCTCGCCGCCTCGATGGCCGCGTTGAGCGCAAGGATCTTCGTCTGATCGGCAATGCTGTTGATCATCGTCAGCACCTGGCCGATCTGCTGACTGCGCTCGCCCAAGATCAGGATGTTGTTTGCCGAGGCCTGGGAGCCCACCCGGATCTCCTCCATCGCGGTCAGTGTCGTGCCGACGGCCTTCTGCCCCGACTCGGCGCTGCCGAGGGAGGCTTCGGCAAGCCGCACCACCTGATCGGCGTTCTCCGCGATCTGGCGATACGTCGACGCGAGCTCTTCCATGGTCGCAGTGGTCTCGCTGATCGAAGCCGCTTGCTCCGCCGAGCCAGACGCCTGTTGCTCGGTGGCGGCGAGGATGTCCGAAGCAGACTGCGCGAGGAGCTTCGAAGCCTCCTGCGTCTGGCGGATGAGGTAGACGATGAGGTCCAGCATCTTGTTGTAGGCCTCAGCGAGGACGCCGAACTCGTCGGCGGAGTTGATCGAGACCTTCTGGCCAACCGCACCGTCACACGCCGACCGCACGCTCTCGACCAGGTCACCGAGCGGCGACATGAATCGGCGCGAGATCGCATACGTGAGCAGGACCCACGTGACGAGGAGCGCGCTCATCACGCCGCCGACGATCGCCAGGTCCGTCGTCAGACCCGCCCTGCCAGCCAGATCGTCGTTGAACATCCCCCAGAGCAGCGTCCACTGCACGAGGTTGAAGACGATCGCCAGAATGGCTGTGACGAAGGTCATGCGGTATACGAACTTGCTGCGTATGGCTGCTGCGATCTTCATGCGTGCTCCGCCTCCCGAACCCTTCACGACCATGCCCCTCAGGTCACCAACCTACCGTCACGACGGCCCGCTCGCCCCGCCGACCGGCTCGAGCACTCGCGTTGCATCAATGAGCCCGACCAAGCGCCCGTCTACCAGCGCAGTCCCGTTCAGGAATGGCGCCTGTGCGTGGCCGACCATGTTCAAGGGCGGATCGATCGACTCAACCGGTATATCGGCGATATCTCTAATCTCATCCACTACGATCGCAGCTTGGACGCCGCCGACCTCGAGCACGATCGCCGGCTGCCGAGGGCGACGCGCAGCCCCGCTGCCGAGGCCCATCATGCTGGCAAGGTCATTCACGGACACGATCTCTCCCCGCATGCTCATGACACCGAGGACGAAGTCGGGAACGCACGGGATCGGTGTCAGCCGGTAGTCCCGTTGAATCTCTCGCACCTCACTGAGACGCACCCCGTATGTCTCTTCACCCATTGCGAACAGCAGCGAAGCGACGGTCTGGGTCGGGCATTCCTCTACGGCCTGCGAAGCCAGTGCGAACGCGCGCGCCCGCAGGACTTCCGCTTCCGTGTCGGACAACGTCCGGCCATGTGTCTGTTGGCCCTCGCGGCCCGGGCGGCGCTCGTCCACGACAGTGATCTCACGCTTCATGTGGCGCCGCCTCCCCACTCAGGTGTGCCGGCGACGCTCCCGCGAGCGCATCTGCGTCGGCGAGCAGTGATGCCATGTCCAGGACCAGCACGAGCTCGTCGCCTGACCCCATCACCCCGAGCGTCTTCGCCGCGAGTTCATGACGCTTGGGTGCGGACCGCAACGAACCCTCGGGCAGAACGAAGACGTCGTCCACCCTGTCGACGAGCAGGGCGACGAGGTCTCCGTCGACAGCGAAGATCACCATCTGCGTGTCGAGCGTGAGATCCCCTGGTCCAAGTCCCAGCAAGGCGTGCACGTCGACGGCTGCGATGACCGAGCCCCTCAGATCCACCATCCCGACCACCGACCCGCCGAAGCCGTCTGCGGCAAACGCGCAGATGCGCTGAACCTCCTGGACACGATCGATGGGAAGCGCGTACCGCTGGTCGGCGATTCCGAAGACGAGGACCCGATCCGTCAAGACGGTCGTCACGCTCTCCGGCTCGATTCCCGCGGCTATGGTCATGCACTCCGACGCCGACGCGTCCGACGCGGCAGAACGGCCCGCCCGCTCGCGCACGGCGCTGCGCCCAGCCGCGCCCGAGGTGCTGGCGTGCTCGTGACAGGCGGTGTTCGGGCGTCTGGTCATGCCAGACTCACTCCGCGAAACGCAGCACGCGATTGAGTTCCGACGCGCTCACGGAACCGGACCTGAGCTTCTCCAGCGCGTCTTCGCCGAACGACCTCATACCTCTCGCCAACGCAACTTCGGCGAGAACTGGCTGCTCATGCTCGTGTTCGATCGCCGTGCGCAGCGGCTCCGTGATCGGGAGGACTTCGAAGAGCCGAGTGACGCCGGCGTGCCCGCTGTCGTGGCAGGCGCTGCAACCGGCTCCCACTTGGCCGCGTGCTCCCGTGTCGTTGCCCGGTAGCAACTCCGCGATCCCACTCTCATCCTCGGCCGCGCATGCCGGACAGACCGTGCTGACGAGTCGCTGAGCAACAACCACGAGAAGTGCCGAGGCGAGACTGGTCGAGTCGACGCCCATCTCCAGGAACCGGGAGACCGCCTTGGTAGCGCTCGACGCGGCGAACGTCGCAACCACCAGCTTGCCGGCGACAGCAGCTTCGATCGCGAGGCGCACGTCAGTGGCGTTCTCGAGCGGGTCGATCGCGATGACGTCCGTATCCTGCCCGATTCCAGCTGACAGAAACGCGGCGGGAGCGACGGGCGAGCCCTGCATAACGCCGACTTGCGCGACGCCTGGTATCGCACGGGTGATCGAGCGCTCGACCGAGTACGACGTCCTTCCCATCAGGGCAGCGTGGGCCAGCACGCTGTAGTACGTCTCGCTCGCGCCCTCGCCGATCGGAGAGACGACGAGCAGCAGCCCCGAACGGCGCTCGATGATCGACTCGAGCGCGCACACCTCGTCCTCAGGCAGACCGATCTCCGACAAGGGTGGCGGCATTGTGTCGCCCTCGTCGATGGAGACGACGAGCCGCTGTCCGGCTGTGGTCCTCACGGCGGAGAGTGACAGCGTGACCAGTTTGCCAGCGATCTCACACCTCATGCGCCCGACCGACGGCTGTCCGAGCGCGGGCTTGGGCACGCCCGCGAACGCACGAACGGCCTCGACGAGCGGGCCTTGCAGGGAGATCGGGGCCGAGGCTGCCTGCGAGAGCAGCCCATCGGCGCGGAATGCAACGGTGAAGTTGCTGCCGTCGGGCGCGATGTGCACCTTGGTCGCGCCGAGACGAACGGCACGCTCGAGGATCTCGGCAACGAGCAGCATCGTGCGAGAGGGGTCGGCGACGGCCAAGACGTCGAGATCGATGGGCGACGAAACGTCCAGGTCGTCCAGCGCGTGCGCGTGGTCGGACATGACCCAGGCTGTGTGCGCCTCGGCTTCGGGAGGGCTCCCGGACTCGGGCGCTTCCGCGCTCGTGGCGGATGACTCGTCCGCAGCCTCGTCGCCAGACTCGGCTTCGGGTGATTCCGACTCGGAGACCGACGTCGCCTCGTCGGACGCAGCGGCCCGGTCGCGCCCCGACGCTTCCGACATGTCCGCGGCATCAGCGCCCGCCCCGTCGGCCCCCTCGGGATAGTGCTGCTCCAGCGCTTCGGCCAACGCCTCCGGATCCGCCAGAACCGCCTCGACCTCGAGATCGAGTCGTTCGGCGAGCCCATCAAGGTCGAAGACGTCGGCTGCCTGCCCGATCGCGACCGTGAGTACACCTTCGATCTCAAAGAGCGGCAAGACGCTCATCTCGCGTGCGAGTGCCGCGGGCACGAGTTCCAGTGCCGTGTCGTCAGGCGCGTAGCTCTGCAACTCAACGCGCGGCACTCCAAGAGAGTCTTCCAGAACGGCCGCGACGTCGGCTTCAGTGGCAAGCCCCCTAGAGATGACGTCGCGACCGGGGCCCCCGGCCTCACCGGACGCCTGCTCCTCGATGATGTAAACCTGCTCGGCGGTGATGACCCCGGCCTCGGCAAGCGCCTCCAGGACGCGCAGCGTCATTCCGCTTGTCTGCGTAGGAGGCATGCTAGCTTCGAACCTTCTTCAGCTCTTCGGCGACGGCTGAGAGAAGCCGTTCGGGCTCGATGGGCTTGGTCAGATACTGGTCGGCTCCTGTCCGGATGCCCGTGACGACAGACTGCTCCTCGCTCTTCGCCGTGAGCATGATGATCGGGATGCTCTTGAACTTCTGGTCGAATTTGAGCAGCCGACAGACCCGGTATCCGTCCAGTTTAGGGAGCATCACGTCGAGAAGGATGAGGTCGGGCGCCTCGCTACGGGCAGCGTTGAGCGCTTCCTGGCCGTCCGTCGCGGTGATCACCTCGTAGCCCCCCGCCACGAGGATCGCCTGGATCATCTCGAGGATGGTCGGACTGTCATCGACCGCTAGCACTCGCACACTCGACATCTCCCCTGCTCCCATCGTTTGCGGGGACTCCTTGTAGGCATCGACTTCGGCGAACCCACCCTTTAGCCGTCACCCATGGCTTTTCGGCAGTCGGCAAGGCCCCGTTCGCACGTCTTCACGAGCAGATCCGGAGGAAATCCACCCATGAAACGGGTCCAGGTACCCTCGGAGTTGTAGCCGATGGTCCGCAGCGCCATCTGGTATTCACGCGCGGCATCGGAGTACGCGCGACGTGCCCTGAAGAGGTTCGCGAGACCGAAGTGCGCGAGTACGAAGTCCGGATCGGCGTACAAGGTCCGCCGGAACTCCTGCACCGCGCGCGCAGGTTCCTCGAGGCGCTGGTAGATCACGCCGAGGATGTAGCGGGCAGCCGCGTCGAGGGGGTCCTGCGCGAGGGCGTGATGACACTCGGCGACGGCGGCCGGGAAGTCCCCCTCGTCCGCGTGAGCGTACGCGCAGATGAGGTAGGCCTCGATGTTCACGCTGTCCGAACGTAGGGCCGTGCGCGCGAGGTTCAAGGCCTCCTGAGGAGATCCCTCGTCCAGCGCCCGGTGCGCCTGGGCGAGAAGGCCCGCCACGAGCTCGTCCTCCGTAGACGACCTGCCATGGCTGCGGCCAGCGCCTCGCGTCGGCGGAGCCACGGCGGCCGCCGTGCCCGCCGCCCGCGATGACCGGGACTGCTCGGACATCGGCTCCTTCACACCCTGCGCGGCGGAGACCTCTTTGGGCGAAGGCGCGGACTCGGCGCGAGCGGGCGTTTGACCCGTGGCGCGATGCTGTTGCCCTTGTGCATCTCGTGTCTTGCCGGATCGGCGCCAAACGGGATGAGTCTCCATTGGAGCTGCTGCTGCTTCAGCATTGACTGTCGCCGTCTCCCGCGTATGGGAGGCCGCCCGCGCGCGGGTGTGCCGCTCCCCGGGCTTGCGGTACACGAATACCCCGTCCAGCTCGACCGTCTCGAATCTCTCAGAGATGCCCGTGATCGTCTCGGAGTGACCGATGAACAAGTACCCGCCCGGATTCAGGCTGTCGTAGAAGTTGTCCACGACCCGGCGAGTGGATTCGATCTGGAAGTAGATCGTGACGTTCCGGCAGAAGATGAGGTCCCAGTTGCCGAGCAGACTGAACGGGTACGGCTCCTTGATGAGGTTGTGATATCCGAGATCGACGCACGACCGCACGTGTCGAACGACTCTGAAGCCTCCGGCGTGCGGTTCGAACCACCGTTGCACGATCCCCTCGTCGAGCCCGCGGAGCGCTCGCGCCGAGTAGACCGCCTCGCGGCCCTTATCCAGGGCCTGTGTCGAGACGTCGGTACCAAGGACCTCGATCCGGTAGCCCGCCGCCGCCGCGTCGGAATCGAGGAGCGTCATCGCGATCGAGTACGGCTCTTCGCCGGTGGAGCAACCCGCCGACCACGCACGTATCACGCGGCTCGCACGCGGCTTGCTCGCCAGCACGTCTTCTATGACGGTTGTGCGCAAAGCTTCGAACTGGGCAGGGAATCTGAAGAAGCTCGTCTCGTTGATGGTGACCAGATTCAGCAGCTCGTTCAGCTCTACATCGTCGCCGCAGAGCAGGGCGTGGTAGGCACTCAGGTCCAGGCACCCTCTCGCAGTTGCGCGCGCCATGAGGGAGATCCGCAGGCTGTCTGCCTTGTCCGCGTCGAGGAAGATGCCGGCGTGGGACGAGATGTGGTCGCGGAACAGCTCGAACTCAGCGAGGGCCAGGTCGCGCGAGATGCTCTTGGGCGCCCCGAGCATGGCCACGGGATCAGCCCGCCAGGGCGACGACCTCGGACGACTGGTCGATCTGCTCTGCCGCCTCGCTCGCCGCCTCGGGGGCGGCCGAACGAGCATCATCACGCGCTTCGACGAGCCCGGACGCCAGCATGTCGTGGAGAACGCGTCCTGTCTCGAAGACGGTGTAACCCGTATCCTCGGCGAGCCCTCGTATCCCGCAACCTCCGTGCATGAAGCACAGCAGCATCCACTCGCGCGGCTTCACGCGTATCTCGGCGAGGTTCTCACCGGGGCCCGCTGCCATCACGAACGGCGTGTCGACCGAAGGGATGCGCACGCCGATCTTGTTCCACTGCTCGAGCCGCTGCGCTGCCTCGGTGATGACTACCTCCACCGGGGTGGAGATCCCGATGTCCTCCTCGGCGCCGGAATCGTCGGCCTCGAAGCGCATCGAGCCCTCTTCCCACCTGAAGAGGTCGAACAGCGTGTCGCTGATCTGCTCCTGGATGAACGATTCCAGCACGGCGTCGTCGATGTAGCCCTCGTCGACGAGGACCTGGCCGAGACGCCTGGAGGCCTTCTCCTTCTTCTGTATCTTCTGGAGGCCGAGCGCCTGTCGGAGTTGCTTGTCCGTGATCACGTGCGCACGAACGAGCCTGCGTCCAAGCGAGTCCTGAGCCTCGCTCGACGATGCGAAGAAGATGCGGCCGTCCCGGAAGCAGACCCGGCCCCTGGCCAAATCCTGTTCCAAATACAGCGTGCCCGTCTTCTTGCCCGAAGCGATGAGCCTGAAGACGTCCGCGAGCGAGAAGTCCTGTAGCGTGCCCTCGAGCGCCACATGCCCTCCAACTAAGATGTGCGGTCTGTCACTGATTGGTATGTCGGCGTTCTCATCGCAGCTCTTGAGCAGCGCCGAAGTGGCCGCGAAGTCGTGCGTGGTCCGGATCTGCGCGCGTTCAATCCTCTCTATGGCCGTTCGCGCTGCCGAGCGCTCCGTCGACCGAATCTCGAGGTCCGTTTGGCAGGTCAAGGGAAGGGCTCGCCGACGTGCGGGCATAGCATTGGGGAATACGCCTGAAGAGAGGCACGCAGCAGCTGCCACGGTGCGATAGCCTGAGTTCGAAGACCGTCCGAGAACGGAGGACCGCATGCTGTCCGACCTCGAGATCGCGCAGGCTGCAACCCTGCGACCTATCGTCGACGTCGCCGCCGACATTGGGATCGCGCAAGAGCAGCTCGAGCTCTACGGTCCTTACAAGGCCAAGATCTCGCTGGACGTGCTCGACGAGTTCGCCGGGCGGCCTCAAGGGCGTTACATCGACGTGACGGCCATTACCCCGACTCCTCTCGGCGAGGGTAAGACGGTCACGACTGTCGGCCTCGGGCAAGCGCTCGGACACATCGGCAAGACGGTCATCACGTGCCTGCGCCAGCCCTCTCTCGGGCCCGTGTTCGGCATCAAGGGCGGAGCTGCCGGCGGCGGCTACTCCCAGGTCATCCCGATGGAAGACTTGAACCTGCATCTCACGGGAGACGTCCACGCCGTCAGCATGGCCACCAACCTGCTGGCCGCCTACGTGGACAACCACATCTACCAGGGCAACGAGCTGAGCATCGACCCGTACTCGATCACGTGGCGGCGCGTCGTCGACCTGAACGACCGCAACCTGCGCACGATCGTCACGGGCCTCGGCGGCAAGCTCGACGGGCGCCCTCGCGAAACCGGCTTCGACATCGCGGTTGCGAGCGAGGTCATGGCGGTACTCGCCATGGCGAGCGACCTCCAGGACATGCGCGTGCGCTTGGGGCGCATCGTCATCGGCACCAACACCAAGGGTGAGCCGGTCACCGCCGAGGACCTCAAGTGCGCGGGCGCCATGACCGTGCTCATGCGCGACGCGATCAAGCCCAACGTGCTCCAGAACCTCGAGGGTGGCGCGGTCTTCGTGCACGCGGGACCGTTCGCGAACATCGCACAGGGCAACAACTCGGTCATCGCCGACCGGATCGCCCTCGCGCTTGCAGACTACGTCGTCACCGAGTCGGGATTCGGGGCCGACATGGGCGCCGAGAAGTTCCTCGACATCAAGTGCCGCGCGTCGGGTCTGCGCCCCGACTGCGTCGTCATCGTCGCCACGGTGCGCGCGCTCAAGTCACATTCCGGCAGATTCGAGGTCAGGCCGGGAAAGCCGCTCGACGAGGGTCTGAAGCGCGAGGACTTGCAGAGCCTCGCCGAGGGCATCGGAAACCTCGAGAAGCACGTCGAGAACATGAAGAAGTACGGCATCCCCGTCGTCGTCGCAGTGAACTCGTTCCCAACGGACACCGACGCCGAGCACGATTACATAAAGGGGCGCGCGCGCAAGGCCGGCGCAGACTTCGCCGTCACGCACCACGTGCATGCCGAAGGCGGAGCCGGTGGCGTCGAACTCGCGGAGGCTGTCGTGGCTGCGTGTGAGCTCCCGAAGGACTTCCGCTTCTTGTACACGGACGAAGCGCCCATCAAGGCGAAGATCGAGGCGATCGCTACCGAGATCTACGGCGCCGATGGCGTCGACTATGTCCCGGCCGCCGAAGCCAAGGTCAAGCTCTACACCGAGCTCGGCTACGACAAGCTGCCCATCTGCATGGCCAAGACGCACCTCTCGCTCACACACGACCCGACCATCAAGGGACGACCGACGGGTTGGCGCCTACCCATTCGCGACATCCGCGCGAGCGTCGGAGCGGGCTTCCTCTATCCGCTGTGCGGCGATATGCGCACGATGCCCGGACTGCCCAGGAAGCCTGCCGGCGACGCCATCGACATCGATGCAAACGGACGGGTCGTCGGCTTGTTCTAGCAGGGCGCCACCCGGTACCGGGATTGCAGGAAGCCATCCATATGTCGAAGATCACGTTCACATCCGACGACACGAGCATCGAGGTCCCCCCAGGGGAGAGCCTGCTGCGGGCGGCCATGCTTGCCGACGTCGCGGTCAGCGCCTCCTGTGGAGGCAACGGCACGTGCGGCAAGTGTCGGATGGTCGTCGAAAGCGGCGAGATAGAGACGACACCGACGACCCGCCTCTCCGAGCCCGACCGCGCCCGCGGCTACGTGCTCGCCTGTCTGACGACGGCAGCTGGCGACGTCTCGGTGCGGGTGCCGCCCGAGTCCCGTCCAGGCGCGGCGCCGTCGCACGCCCACGGTCGTCGCATTCCCAACCGTGTGCTCACGCCTGAAGAACGCACGACGCGGCTTCCGCCGCTCGCCGGCCCGGCACCCGTCTCCAAGCGCGCGATCACGATCGCGCTTGCGTCGCTGACCGACAACCGGAGCGACGCGACACGCCTCACTCACACCCTCGAGCGTGTGGACGGTGTGCGGCACGTGATGACGCTCGACGCAGTGCGTGAACTGCCCGCAGCGGCGCGTGTTGCCCAGGGCAGTGTCACCACCGCGGTGTGGAGGCGCCGTTCTCATGCGCAGGTGCTGCACGTCGAGGGTGGCGACACCTCCGACCGCCAGTTCGCGCTGGCGGTAGATGTCGGCACCACGACGGTCGAGGTCGCGCTCGTCGATCTCGTTGCCGGGAGGGTCGTCGCGCAGGCGGCCGAGTACAACGCCCAGGTCGCCCGGGGCGAAGACGTGATCTCCCGCGTCATCGCCGCTGGAACGCCCGAGGGTCTTGCCGAGCTCTCGGACCTCGCCGTTCGAACCATCTCCAAGCTCGCAACCAGGGTGTGCGCCGAAGCAAACGTCCATCCCGAGGAGCTCCTGGCGTACGTGACCGCGGGCAACACGGTCATGACGCACCTCCTGCTCAGCATCTCTCCCGCCGGCATCCGCACGACCCCCTACGTGCCGGCTGCCACGACATTCCCGCGAACGGGCGCGCAGGCGCTGGGTCTTCCCGCTGGCGCTCACACGCAGCTCATCGCCCTTCCCTGTCCCGCGAGCTGGCTTGGCGGAGACGTCGTTGCCGGGGTCGTCGCCGCCGGCATCCCGTGGTCGGACATGCTCACGCTCTTCATCGACGTGGGCACCAACGGCGAGATCGTCTTGGGAAACCGAGAGTGGCTTGTCGCCTGCTCTTGCTCGGCGGGTCCGGCATTCGAAGGCGGTGGCGTCCTTCACGGCATGCGGGCGGCCGAGGGCGCGGTCGAGCAGGTCCGCATCGATCCGGAGACGCTGCAGCCGTCGATCATCACCATCTGCTGCGAGCGCCCGCTGGGCATCTGCGGCAGCGGGCTCATCGATTGCGTGGCCGAGCTGTTCCTGGCAGGCGCGCTCGAGCGCAGCGGCAAGTTCAAGCCGGATCTCGATTCGCCTTGGGTGCGCCACGGTGAACGCGGGCTCGAGTACGTTGTCGTACCCGCCGAAGACAGCGGCACGGGCTCGGACATCGTGCTCACCGAACTGGACATCGAGAACCTTATGCGCGCCAAGGCGGCGATCTTTGCCGGCGTCAGCGTGCTCGTCTCGAGCCTCGACGTGTCGTTCTCGGCGATCGAGGAAGTCGTCGTGGCCGGCGGGTTCGGGCACTACCTCGACCTCGAGCGCATCACCGTGCTCGGTATGCTTCCCGAGATCGATCCGGACCGCTTCACCTTCCTCGGGAACGGTTCTCTTGCCGGGGCAGAGCTGGTCTCACGCTCGACGGAGATGCTCGACGTCGCCGATCGCGTCGCGGCGATGACCACTTACCTCGAACTCTCTGTGAACACCGGCTTCATGGATGCGTACATCTCGGCGCTCTTCCTCCCCCACACCGACCTTCGCCTCTTCCCGAAGAGCGAGGCGCTGCTCGCCGAGAGAGAACGCGAACGCGCGCACGGGGCGGTGGACTGACATGGCCTACACGATCGCGCTGGCGGGCAAGGGGGGTACGGGCAAGACGACGATCGCGGCACTCGCGGTGCGGGCGCTCAGGGAGCTTGGCGCGCGGTCGATCCTGGCGGTGGACGCCGACCCGAACTCCACGCTGCACGAAGCGCTCGGCGTCGATGTCGAGCGCTCAGTCGGCGAGATCACCGAGCAGATGCTCGCCGATGCCGCGTCGGCGATGCCTGGAGGCATGACCAAGGACGCGTGGCTTGAGTACAACGTTCAGCGCTACGTGGTCGAGGCGCCCGAGTTCGACCTGCTGTCGATGGGTCGGCCGGAAGGCGCGGGCTGCTACTGCTACGCAAACAACCTCGTCCGCGGCTGCATCGACGACCTCCAGAAGAGCTACCAGTACGTGGTCATGGACAACGAGGCCGGACTCGAACACCTCTCACGCCGGACGACCCGCGACGTCGACTTGCTGCTCCTCATCGCGGACCCGGCAGTGCGCGGTATCCGAACGGCCGCTCGGCTCTCCGAACTCGCCGACGAACTCAAGATCGGCGTGGGCGCGAGGTACCTCATCATCAACCGTACGCAGGGGTTTCTCGACCTCGCGCTCGAGCAAGCCGCTGCCGAGACCGGCGTTCCGCTTCTCGGCACGATACCCGCTGATGATGAGATCGTGCGCTGCGACCTTCACGGCCAGGGTCTATTCGAGTTGAGCGATGACTCGACGGCCCTTCGGGCCGTGAAGGCCATGATCGCCTCCGCCGTACCCGCGCTCGCAGGCAGCGCGGCCTGAACCGGCAGTCAGGAAGGAGGACGGCATGGCAGCAAGGATCATCGACGGCAACGCCATCGCGGCCAAGAGGCGGGCGGTGGTTGCCGAGCGCGTCGGTGCACTCAAAGCCCGCGGCATCGTGCCCGCCCTCGCTGTCGTGATCGTCGGGGAGGATCCGGGTTCGCAGGTCTACGTGCGCATGAAGCAGAAGGACTGCGACGAGGTAGGCATCCTCTCCGAGAAGTACGCGCTACCGGCGTCGACCTCGCAAGACGAGCTGCTTGCGCTCGTCGAGGACCTCAACGCACGGGTCGACGTCGACGGCGTGCTCGTTCAACTCCCGCTGCCTCCGCACATCGACGAGGACGTTGTTGTCGAGGCGATCGACCCGGAGAAGGACGTCGACGGATTCCACCCGATGAACGTCGGCCGGATGGTTGTCGGCAAGGAGACGCTCCTGCCATGTACACCGCACGGCTGCATCATTCTGCTTGAGGAGGCCGGCGTCGACCTGACCGGCAAGGAAACCGTGGTGCTCGGACGCAGCAATATCGTCGGCAAGCCCGTGGCGATCCTACTGCTCGAGAAGCACGCCACGGTGACCATCTGCCACAGCCGCACTCGCGATCTGCCGGAGGTCGTCCGCCGAGCCGACGTGCTGATCGCGGCGGTCGGCCGCCCAAGGATGGTCAAGGGCGATTGGCTCAAGCCCGGTGCCGTGGTCATCGACGTCGGGATCAACCGGCTCGAGGACGGAACCCTCGTCGGCGATGTCGACTTCGAGAGTGCCGTCGAGGTGGCCTCGGCCATCACGCCCGTCCCCGGAGGAGTCGGCCCCATGACGCGCGCCATGCTGCTCGAGAACACGCTCACCGCCGCCATCCGCCAGACAGAGCTGGGCGAGTAGCGGACGCCGGAGAGGCTCAGAGAGGAACGCGAATGCCGTACGTTGCACCCATCGAACACACGAGTGGTCGCATCCGTGAGGTCACGATCGGGACCGGCCCCGCCGCGCTCACGGTCGGCGGTGCGAGTGCGCTGCCGTTCTACTCGTTCGACGGCGACGTAGGCAGGCGCCCCGCGATCGCGATGGAGGTCTACGACGTCGTGCCCGACAGCTGGGCTCCCGCACTCAAGGAAGCGCTCGGCGAGCTTCTGGGCGATCCGGTCGCGTGGGCGAAGGCGTGCATGGAGCGTTTCGGCGCCGACCTGATATGTGTGCAGCTGGCTGGCACCGACCCCAACGGAGCGAACCGCTCCGCCGACGAGGCGGCGGACGTCGTGAAGAGCGTCCTCGACAGCGTGTCCGCGCCGGTCGTCGTGTACGGCTCGGGCAACGCCGACAAGGACGCCGAGGTGCTGAAGAAGGTCGCCGAGGTCGCGGCCGGATCGGTGATCGGGATCGGCGCCGCCACCGAGGACAACTACAAGCCGATCACGGCTGCGGCGCTCGGCTACGGCCACGTTGTCATCGCCGAGACACCTATCGACGTGAACATGGCCAAGCAGCTCAACATCCTCATCACGCAGCTCGGCCTTCCCCCGGAGCGCATCCTTGTCGACCCGTCGGTGGGCGCCGTCGGGTACGGAATCGAGTACGCATACACGGTCATGGAACGCCTGCGACTTGCCGCCCTGAACCAGAACGACGACATGACGCAGATGCCCATGATCTGCAACCTCGGTAGGGAAGCATGGCGCACGAAGGAAGCGCGTGCCTCGCAAGAAGAAGAGACGTCCTGGGGCGACGCCGAGAAGCGCGGCGTGCTCTGGGAAGCCACCACGGCGATGACCTTTGCACTTGCGGGAGGCGACATCCTCGTCATGCGTCACCCCGACGCAGTCGCCACCGTTCGCACGGCGATCGACGGTCTGCTCGACGCATAGGCCGCCCAGGACCCATGAACCACCCCACCCGAGAGGGTGAAACGGAAGCAGGAAGGAAGCAGGCACCCATGGCTGACGACACGACGAGTCCGGCGATCCCGTCGGCACCCGCCGACAAGACGTCCTTCGAGGACTACAGCATCGACCCGACCGCGGCCGAGATGCTCGAGATCGCCGAGGAGATGCACATCGAGACGGCGTTCAGCCGCTCCCGCGAGATCAAGCCCTGCTCGACCGGCGCCCAGGGCTCGTGCTGCAAGCTCTGCGCGATGGGCCCCTGCCGTCTCATCGGCAAGCACGAGCGCGGCGTGTGCGGCGCGACCCGAAGCACCATCGCTGCGCGCAACTTCGTGCGCCAGGTAGCAGCCGGCGCGGCTGCGCATTCGGACCACGGACGCGACGCGGCGCTCGCGCTCAGAGCGATCGCGTCTGGCGAGATCGAGGAAGGCACAATCGCCGACCTGGTCAAGCTCGCGCGGGTCGCAGGCTATCTGGGCATCGAGAACGTCGGCAAGGAACCCCTGCAACTCGCGCTCGAGGTAGCGGACGCTGCTCTCGCGCAATTTGGCCAGCAGTCGGGCGAACTTGCGTTTGTCAAGCGCGCGCCGAAGAAGCGCCAGGAGCTCTGGCGCCGTCTCGACGTCACCCCGCGGGGCGTCGACCGAGAGGTCGTCGAGGCGCTGCACCGTACCGCCGCAGGTACGGACCAGAACTACGTGACGCTACTCGACGGCGCCGTGAAATGCGCGCTCGCGAGCGGCTGGGGCGGCTCGATGCTGGCGACCGACCTGCAGGACGTCCTGTACGGCACCCCGCAGCCGGTGCGCAGCTCGGCCAACTTGGGCGTGCTCTCCCAAGACAAGGTCAACATCGTCATCCACGGACACGAGCCCCTGCTCGCCTCGATGATCCTCGACGCGACAAGCGAGCCCGAGATGATCGAGCTTGCTAAGTCAATGGGCGCGACGGGCATTAACGTCGTCGGCATCTGCTGCACCGCCAACGAGTCGCTCATGCGCAAGGGCGTGCCACCGGCCGGCAACATGCTCCACCAGGAGCTCGCTGTGCTCACGGGTGCGGTCGAGGCGATGGTCGTAGACGTGCAGTGCATCTTCCAGGGACTCGTCGAGGTCGCCGAGCACTTCCACACCAGACTCATCAGCTCCTCGCCGAAGGCGCGAATCGGCAACAGCGAGCAGATCGTCGTCGACGAGCACAGGCCGCGAGAAGCCGCGCGCGAGATCGTGCGCGCGGCGATCGAGAACTTCCCCAACCGCGGCGAGATCCACATCCCGACTGTCTCGGAGCCGCTCGTGGCCGGCTTCTCGCACGAGTACATCCGCTACATGCTCGGCGGCAAGATGCGGGCGTCCCTCAACCCGCTGAACGAGAACATCGTGAACGGCCGCATCCGGGGCGTGGCGGCAGTCGTGGGGTGCAGTACCCCGCGCAGCGTCCAGGACTACGGCGTCGTGAACGTCGTGCGCGAGCTCATCGCGAACAACGTGCTCGTTGTGGTGACCGGTTGCGCGGCCATCACGAGCGGCAAGCATGGGCTCCTCACGCCCGAAACGATGGAGTTCGCCGGCCCGACGCTCAGGGAGATCTGCGAGACGATCGGCATCCCGCCGGTCCTCCACGTCGGTTCGTGCGTGGACAACTCTCGCATCCTCACGATCCTCTCGGACGTTGTGGCGACCGGGGGCCTTGGCGATGACATAGATGGCCTTCCGGCGGTCGCTATCAGCCCCGAATGGTTCTCGGAAAAGGCGCTCGAGATCGCGACGTACGCGATGGCGAGCGGCGCTGACGTCATCTTCGGAGGAGTTGGCTCGCCTGTCGCGGGGGCTCCCGAGGTCGAGGAATACATGATCAGTGGCTGGCGCGAGCGGTACGGCGGGTCGCTGCGCTTCATCCATGACGCTGCCGACATCGCAGCCGCAGCGCTCGACCTCATCGACGAGGCCCGCAAAGCGCTCAAGATCGATGTCGCGCAGGAACGCGTCCTCTTCGACATGGACATGAGGAGGGAGCTCAGTGTCTAAGATCATCGCTTCCGCGGCCATCCGCGGAGCGCACGCGATCGTCGGAAAGGCCGAGATCACCCTTGCGCAGGTCAAGGAAGCGCATGGCGCCGAGCACGCCGTCGAGTTCCCCAACACCGGCTACTACCTGCCGGTCGTCTACGGCCTCACCGGCGAGAAGGTCGAGAAGCTCTCGGACATGGACCGCGTCCTGGCATCAGCTCGCGACCTTCTGCCCGAGGCGCCTTCCGAGCACCTGTGGCTCCCCTACCTCGGCGGCACGCTCGATGCGGGCATAGCGACACTCCTCGCCGAGGAATGCATCGAGGCCATGACCTACATCACGCAGGACCCGCCGCCGGTGACGGACCTGTGGCTGGGGGCCGCCGACGACGTCATCATGCGCGCCAAAGGCATCGAGTTCGTCGACGGTTCCGCACCCGGCTTCGCGGCTGTCGTCGGCGCTGCGCCCGACAACGCCACCGCAATCAAGCTCGCGCGCGAGATGCAGTCGAAGATGCTCTACGTCTTCATGGCCGGTCACGACCACGGCGTCTCCTTCGGCGAGCAGCTGGATGCCGAGGGCATCCAGCTCGGCTGGGACACGCGCCTCGTGCCGTTCGGTCGTGAGGTCTACAGCCAGATCTACTCGATCGGCTTCGCGACGCGCGCGGCCATGGCCTTCGGCGGGGTGCAGCCCGGCGACTACGAGCGAATCCTCGCCTACAACAAGATGCGCGTGTTCGCCTTCGTGCTCGCGCTCGGCGAGGTCACCGACGAGTGGTACGCGACCGCCGCAGGGGCGATCTCCTACGGCTTCCCCACGGTAGCGACGTCCGACATCCCGCAGATTCTCCCGACCGGCATATGCACGTACGAGCACGTGGTCTCCAACATCGCGTGCGACGAGCTCGTGCAGAAGGCGATCGAGGTCCGCGGACTCAAGATCAAAGTCGTCGATCTCCCTATCCCGGTCGCGTACGGTCCGGCATTCGAGGGCGAGCGCGTGCGCAAGGAAGAGACGTACGCCGAGGCGGGCGGCCAGCGCACGACCGCGTTCGAGCTCGTGCGCACGCGCGACGCGACCGAGGTCGAGGACGGGAAGATCACCGTCATCGGACCCGAGCTCGACGAGCTTGAAGAGGGCACGCGCGTACCGCTCGGCATCGTCGTGGACGTGGCCGGACGCAAGATGCAAAGCGACTTCGAGCCGGTCATCGAGCGCCAGTTCCACCACCTCATGAACTTCGCCGAGGGCGTGCTGCACATGGGACAGCGCGAACTCATCTGGATCCGCATCAGCAAGGCAGCCAAGGAGGCCGGCTTCAAGTTCCACAACCTCGGCGACATCCTCCACGCCAAGATCCACGACGATTTCGAGGCCATCGTCGACAAGGTCCAGGTCACCATCTACACCGACCAGGACAAGGTCGAAGAGATGCTCGAGAAGGCCAAGCTCATCTACGCGCAACGCGACGAGCGCATGATGGGGCTCACCGACGACACGATCGACACCTTCTACTCCTGCACGCTCTGTCAGAGTTTCGCGCCGAACCACGTCTGCGTGGTCACCCCTGAGAGACTCGGGCTTTGCGGCGCCTACAACTGGCTCGACGCGAAAGCCTCCAACGAACTCAACCCGACCGGGCCGAACCAGCCCATCCTGAAGGGCGTCTGCATCGATCCGGTCGCGGGTCAGTGGACCGGCGTCAACGACTTCATTTACGAGAAGTCCGGCAGGACGATCGAGAAGATGAGCTGCTACTCGCTCATGACCGACCCGATGACCTCCTGCGGCTGCTTCATGTGCATCATCGCGCTCATGCCGATGTGCAACGGCGTCATGATCGTCAACCGCGAATTCGCGGGAATGACGCCCTCGGGCATGAAGTTCTCGACGCTCGCGGGCATGATCGGCGGCGGCGTCCAGACGCCTGGCTTCATGGGCGTGGGCCGCGGATTCCTTGCAAGCCGCAAGTTCCTCGGTGCCGAAGGTGGTCTGCCGCGCGTCGTGTGGATGCCCAAGGAGCTGAAGGACTTCATGGCCGACATGCTCCGCGCGCGCGGCGAGGAGATCGGTATGCCCGACCTGTTCGACAAGATATGCGACGAGACGATCGCCGAGACCGAGGACGAGGTGCTCGGGTACCTCACGACCGTCGGGCATCCGGCGCTCACGATGGACCCGATGTTCTAGGCGCTCCGCCAACCGCGGCAGGACGCACGACGGCACGACCGGACGACCAGTACCCAACCGAGGAGAAGTACGTATGGCCCTCACCGGGATCGAGATCTTCAAGCAGCTGCCGAAGACGAACTGCGGAGACTGCAGCGTTCCCACGTGCCTTGCATTCGCGATGAAGCTTGCGCAGGGGCAGGCCGAGCTGACATCGTGCCCGCACGTCTCCGAGGAAGCGAAGGCTGCTCTTTCCGAGGCGGCCACACCTCCGATGCGCGCCGTGACCGTCGGCATCGGGCCGAACGCGTTCACCGTCGGTGAGGAGTCGGTGCTCTTCCGTCACGAGAAGACATTCGTGAATCCCTGCGCCATCGGCGTGGCCGTCGGTGCGGAGGCCCCGGACGAGAAGATCGACGCGACGGTGGCCCAAGCGGTCGCCGACTCGTTCGAGCGCGTGCAACAGCAGCTGCGTTGCGAGTTCATCGCCGTTCACACGAGCGGCGACGCCGCACGGTTCCGTGCGGTCGTCGAGCGCGTCGCCGCCGCGACCGATCTGCCGCTCGTGCTTATGACCGAGGATGCGTCGGAGATGTCCCAGGCACTCGATGTGGCTGGCGCGAAACGCCCGCTCATAGCCGGAGCCAACTCTGACAACGCCGACGCGATGTTTGCGCTGGCCAAGCAGCACGCATGTCCGCTCGTCGTGCGCGCCGACGGGCTAGAGGCGGTTGCCGCGCTCACCGAGAAGGCCGGCGCCGCGGGACTCAAAGACCTCGTCCTCGACAGCATGCCCGCGACGCCGGCCGACGCCCTCAGGGATGCTGTCTTCGCTCGCCGCTCGGCGCTGACGAAGAAGTTCGCACCGCTCGGCTACCCCACGATCTCGTTCCCGAGCATCTACGCCCCCGCCGACCCGTTGCTCGAGACGATCTATGCCGCTGCGGACGTGGCGAAATACGCCTCCATCATCGTGCTCTCGGGCGCCGAGCCCTGGCGCATGCTCCCCCTCCTGGTCCTGCGCCAGAACATATTCACCGACCCGCAGCGTCCGATGCAGGCCGAGTCCAAGGTCTACGAGATCAACGGCCCAGGTCCCGGATCACCGTTCTTCGTTACGACGAACTTCTCCCTCACCTACTTCATCGTCTCCTCCGAGATCGAAGCGGCGAAGGCCCCGGCCTACCTCGGTGTGGTTGACGCTGAGGGGCTCTCGGTCCTGACGGCCTGGGCGGCTGGCAAGTTCGTGCCCGAACGCATCGCGAAGTTCGTCGCCGACTCGGGCATGGCCGAGAAGCTCGCCGAGCGCGAGCTCATCATCCCGGGTGCGGTAGCACAGATCTCGGGCGAACTGACCGAGGAACTCAACGACGGCTGGCGGGTCACGGTCGGCCCGTATGAGGCCGCCGACATCCCGGCGTTCGTCAGACGCCGGGCGAGCTAGGCCCCGAGAAACGTGAGCAACAGGCGGCGAATGTAGATGGGCGAGACGGCCATTCGAACGAGCGCGCAGGCCGCCAACGCGGGACTCGACGACGCTTCGGCGACACCGACCCGGTTGCACCCCCCGTGCCGCTCCAAGTGCCCCGTGCACATTGACATCCCCGGCTACTTGACTGCCATCGCCGAGGACCGCTTCACCGACGCCCTCGAGATCATCCTGGAGCACAATCCGCTGCCCTCCGTGTGTGGCCGCGTGTGTTTGCGTCCGTGCGAGGAGGGCTGCCGACGCTGCCAGCTCGACGAACCGGTCGCCATTTGCTCGCTCAAGCGCGCGGCTGCCGATCTTGGCGCCTACCCGATAGCCCAACGCGCGCGCCCTCGTGCCGAGTCGGTCGCTGTTGTCGGCGGCGGTCCTGCCGGCCTCACGGCCGCCTACGACCTCGCGCAGCTCGGCTTTGGCGTCACGATCTACGAGGAGAAACCACGACTCGGGGGCATGCTCCGCTACGGCATTCCCGCCTATCGGCTTCCAGATGCGGCGCTAGACAACGACATCGGCTACATCCTCTCGCACGGCGTCAAGGTCGAGCCCGGCATAAGGGTCGGTCGCGACATCACCATCGATGAGCTGCGCAAGTGTCACGACGCGGTCATCGTCACGGTGGGCCTGCAAGCCAGCCGGGCCCTGCCCATCCCGGGCGCCGATCTCACTCGCGCGCTCACGGCACTGCCCTTCCTCGCCGCGGCGCGCCGGGGGGAGAAGCTCGACCTCGGCACACGTGTCGTTGTCGTGGGCGGCGGCAACGTCGCGATGGACGTGGCCCGCACCGCGCGGCGTATGGGCGAGCCCGAGGTGCACGTCATCTGCCTGGAAAGCGAAGAGGAGATGCCCGCCTCCGAGGAGGAGCGGCACGAGGCTGAGCTGGAGGGCATCAAGGTCCACTGCTCGTGGGGGCCACGCGAGGTCCTCGGCGAGGACGAGGCTGGCGTGTGCGGTCTCGCCGTGACCCGCTGCACTTCGGTATTCGACGATGACAAACGCTTCAGCCCCAGCTTCGACGAGTCGGTGGTCGAGCGGTTCGAGGCCGACACAGTCATTTTCGCGACCGGCCAGTCGGCAGACGTCTGCGATCTGGGCGTCGGACTGACCCCGCGCGGCGCCATCACGGTGGACCCGATGACGCTCGAGACCACATCGAAGGGTGTCTACGCGGCGGGCGACGTCGTGAGCGGCCCTACCAAGATCATTGACGCGATCGCCGCAGGCCACCGCGTCGCGGCGTGCGTGGTGCGCGACCTCACCGGAGATGCGCGCCCACTCGCCGAGCTCGACGAAGAGAACATCACGCTGGGCGAAGTACCCCCTTCCATGAAGTCCAAACTCGAATTGCGCCGACGCGTCCAGATGGAGAGACTCGAGTTCTACGACGCCGTCCAGTGCTTCGACGAAGTCGAGGTCGGCTACACCGAGTACGAAGCGATGCGCGAGGCCCAGCGCTGCCTCGGCTGCACCACCGGCGCGACGGTGAGCCGCGAGAAGTGCTCGGCGTGCCTGACCTGTGTGCGCGTGTGTCCCCATGGCGCGCCGGGTGTGAAGGTCGGCGGCTTCCTCTACTTCGACGCGGAGGCGTGCCACGCGTGTGGCGCGTGCGCCTCGCAGTGCCCCGCCCAGGCGATCAGTCTCGCCGGCTACACCGAGGAGGACATGGACCGCAGAGTGGAACGCGCCCTGCGGGGTGCGAGCCCGGACGCAGCGCTCCTCTTCGAGTGCAGCTGCACGCCCAATCTCCCGATGCTCTACGGCGGCGACGTCCGCGAATTGACCGTGCCGTGCCTGCTGCGGGTGAGCGAGCGCACGATCATGCGCGCTCTTAGAATGGGCGCCTCACGCGTCGCGTTCACCGGCTGCGTCGAGTCGACGTGCCGCTATCCACACGCTCGCAGCTTCGTGGAAGAGCGGGCCGCGCGCGTTCGGATGATCCTCTCTCAGCTCGGCATGGATGACGCGTTCGTCATGCCCAAGCAGCTGCCCGCGGACGTCCTGGACCACCTGCGATGATCGTGGTCCGCCAGAAGCCGGTCGACGAGATCCGCGACATGCTCGCCGGACACAAGCGGGTACTCCTGGTGGGCTGCAACACCTGCGCGGCGGTGGCCCTTGCGGGAGGCGAGACCGAAGTCGAGACGCTTGCCGAGGTGTTGCGTCTTGCCATGGACCGGATGGGCGCCGAAGTGGAGTTCTCCGGCACGGTCGTGCCTCGGCAGTGCGAGCCGGAATTCGTCGACCAGGTCGATTCGGCAGGCTACGACGCCGTCCTCTCCTTGGGATGCGGTGCGGGCGTCGCGTTCCTCGCGAAGACCGAAGAAGTGCCGGTCTACCCCGCGCTCGACACGCTCTTCATCGGCGCTGCGCAGGGATTCGGCCACTGGCAAGCCGAATGCTCGGCGTGCGGCAAGTGCGTCCTCGGGCAGACCGCCGGAATCTGTCCCATCACGCGCTGCGCGAAGGGCATCTTGAACGGCCCCTGCGGCGGCGTGAAAGACGGCCGGTGCGAGCTCGGTGACCGCGATTGCGCGTGGGTGCTCATCTACGACCGCCTCGAGAAGCTGGGGCGCGCTGAAGAATTCGGCGAGATCGGCGAGCCGAAGGACCACTCGATCAAGACGAAGACGTGCGAGTGGGACGTCGCCGTGCACGAGGAGCCCGCCGCACAGGAACCCGCCGCGAAGGCGGGCGGCGCGAAATGAGCCGCCTCCGCTCAGCGATCGAAGCAGGCGAGTTCGCGGTCACCTCCGAGGTGGGGCCGCCGAAAGGCACCGACGTCTCGCACATGCTCGAAACCGCCGAGTCACTGCGCGGGCGCGTGCACGCGCTCAACGTCACCGACAACCAGGCCGCAGTGATGCGACTCTCCACGCTCGCGGCGTGCATCCACCTCGAGATGCACGGCTTCGAGCCGGTGCTCCAGGTGACGTGTCGTGACCGCAACCGGCTGGGCTTGCAGTCGGACTTGCTCGGCGCGGCCTCGTTTGGCATCCAGAATGTGCTCGCGCTGACAGGCGACCATGTCGTCGTTGGCGACCACCCCGAGGCCAAGGCGGTGTTCGACCTCGAGTCGGTCCAGCTGCTCGAGACGATCGCCAGACTGAATGCGGGGACGGATCTCGCCGGCAACGAGCTCAAGGGCACGCCGGACTTCTTCGCGGGCGCCGTGGTCACTCCAGACGCGAGCCCTCAACGCCCGCAGCTGGCCAAGTTTGAGAAGAAGGTGCGCGCGGGTGCGCGCTACTTCCAGACGCAAGCCGCCTACGACGCGGCGCACTTCCGCGAGTTCATGGGGTACGCGCACGAGCTCGGCGCCAAAGTGCTCGTGGGGATCGTCGTGCTTCGCTCGGCGGGCATGGCGCGCTTCATGAACGCCAACATCCCGGGCATCAGCGTCCCGACACGCGTCATCGACAAGCTCGCCGCGTCGAGCAACCCCGTCGAGGCAGGCATCGAGATAGCCGCCGCGTTCGTGAACGAGGTCCGCGATGTCTGCGACGGCGTGCACATCATGGCTGTCGGCGCCGAGCATCTGGTCCCGCGCGTCCTCGACGCGCTCGAACTCGAGGCGGTGAGCGCGTGAAGGTGGCGGTGTCCGGCAAAGGCGGCGTCGGGAAGACAACGCTCTCGGCTAGCCTTGCGCGACTCTGGGCCTTGGAGGGACGCCGCGTCATCGCGATCGATGCCGATCCGGACGCCAACCTCGCGACTGCGCTCGGCGCGGATCCCGAAGCTGCTGCCGCGTGCGTGCCCCTCTCGGAGATGGACGATCTCATCGAAGAGCGTACCGGTGCCCGCCCTGGCACGGGCGGCATGTTCCGCCTCAATCCGGACGTCTCCGACGTTGTGGACACGTGCGGCATGGATGTGGACGGCGTAACGCTGCTCCGCATGGGCACGGTCGAGCGCGGTGGTTCGGGCTGCATGTGCTCCGAGGGCACCTTCCTCAAGGCGTTCATGCGCCATCTGCTGATCGAACGCGACGAGGTGGCGATCCTCGACATGGAGGCGGGCGTCGAGCATCTCGGCCGAGGGACCGCCGAGAGTGTCGATGTCTTCGTCGTCGTGGTCGAGCCCGCCATGCGGAGCGTACAGACCGCGCATATGGTCAACGACCTTGCCGCCGACATCGGCGTGCGCGACGTCGTCGCGGTCGGTAACCGCGTACGGGGCGCGGACGACGTCGCCTACCTCGAGCGGTCGCTCGGCGACATCCCGCTCCTGGGCACCTTGCCCGAGAGCGACGCCGTTCGTCTCGCCGACAGAGACGGCCGCACACCCTACGGCACGGATGAAGCGTTCACAGAGGCTGTCCGCACGATCGCGGTCGCGCTTACGGAACGCACGCGCACGGAAGACGACTGAGGAGGACGTGCAGATGCTCGTCATCGGCGAGAAGGTCAACGTCATGAGCAAGACCATCGGGCCCGCGATGAAGGAGCGCGACCCGGGTCCGATCCGGAAGATGGCGATCCATCAGGTGGAGGGCGGCGCCGACCTGCTCGAGATCAATCTCGGCCCCGCGACCAAGGGCGGACCGGAGATGATGACGTGGGTCGTGCTGACGGTCCAGGAAGCCGTCCCAGACACACGACTCTGTCTGGACACGATGAACGCCGAGGCGATGCGCGCGGGGCTGGCGCTCTGCAAGCTGCAGCCGATGATCAACTCGACGTCTGCGGAGCGGGCACGCCTGGACACGTTCCTGCCGCTCGCGAAGGAGTTCGACGCGGAGATCATCGGGCTTGCGATGACCGAAGCAGGCGTGAGCCGCGACGCCAACGAGCGGCTGATGGCTGCGACCGAGATCATGGGCGCGTTGATGGAGTACGACGTGCCGCTCGACCGCCTCTACCTCGACCCTCTCCTCCTCCCGATTGCCGTGGCTCAACACCAGGCGAACGAGGCGCTCGAATCGATCGCGATGTTCAAGCAGCTCAACGACCCACCGCTCAAGACCGTCGTCGGCCTCTCGAACATCTACAATGGGTGCCCGGAGCACGTGAAATCGCCGCTCGCGGCTGCGTTCCTGACACTGCTCATCCCGGCTGGACTGGATGCCGCGATCATGGATCCGAATGACGAGCTGCAGATGGCGGTCGTGAATGCCGACGAGTCGGTGCTCTCCGCGAACGAGACCATCGAGAAGTCGATCTCAGTGCTCCGAAACGAGACCCTCTACTGCAACTCGTACCTGGACTAGTCCGACGAGGCCGTCTTCAGCCGACACCGACCGACCACCGGTCGCCCGACCGGGGTCCAACCGCCCGTCACGAACCCGCGTCAGGACCACCGATGAGTGAACGCGAATGCACCTGCGCGACGCAGGGTGAAACCACGTTCGACGACACTCCGCTCGACGCGGTGTTTGACGAACACGGCCCCGAGAGAAGCGCGCTCATTCCGGTGTTGCAGGCGGCCCAGGACGCCTACGGCTACCTCCCTCGGGAAGCACTCGAGCGAATCGCTGAGCGCCTGCGGATGCCGCTCTCGGAAGTCTTCGGCGTGACGACCTTCTACGCGCAGTTCCACCTCGAGCCGCGCGGTGAGCGCATCGTGCGCGTCTGTCACGGCACCGCGTGTCACGTGCGCGGGGCAAACGAGGTCACTCGAGTGATCGAGGATGAGCTCGGCGTGCGCGTCGGCGAGACTGCAGCAGATCTGAGCTTCACCGTCGAGTCCGTCGCCTGCGTGGGGTGCTGCGGGCTCGCGCCGGTCGTACTCGTCGACGACCAGACGTTCGGTAGCCTGGATGCACAGGGCGCGCGCAGGCTCGCGTCGCGCTTCCGCAGGGAGCGCGCGTCGTGAGCACGCGGGTGGGCACGCGACCGGACACTCGGGCGGCCGTGCCGGTCACCGTCCGCATCTGCACCGGCTCGGGTTGCGTCATGAACGGATCGCTCGCTGCCGCCGAACGGATCGAGGCTACTGCCGCGGCAGCGGGCGCGAGCGACCGCGTGCGCGTCGTGCGTACGGGCTGTCATGGCCTCTGCGAGCTGGGTCCCATCACCGTCATCAGCCCGGCCAACGTCTTCTATCCCAAAGTCAGCGCCCCAAAAGCGCAACGCATCGTGGAGGCTATCCTCGCGGGCAAGCCTCCGGTCGAAGACCTGTTGTTCCGCGAGAGCGACACCGAGGAACCCATCACTCACTACGGCGACATCCCCTTCAACCGCATCCAGAAACGGATCGTCCTGAGGAACTGCGGCGTCATCGACCCCGAGAACATCGAGGACGCGCTCGAACGCGGCGCTTACGAGGCGCTTCGGCACGTGATCACCGACATGACGTCAGACGACGTCATCGCCGCGCTCCAGGAGTCCGGTCTTCGCGGGCGCGGCGGCGCTGGCTTCTCGACCGGCATGAAGTGGCGTCTCACTCGCGACGTGCCGGGCGAGGTGAAGTACGTCATCTGCAACGCCGACGAGGGTGATCCGGGCGCGTTCATGGACCGCAGCGTCGCGGAGGGTGACCCCCACGCAATCCTCGAGGGCCTCGCGATCGCCGCCTACGCAACCGGCGCGCGCGAAGGATTCGTCTACGTACGCGCCGAGTATCCGCTCGCCGTGAAGCGCCTCGGCATCGCGATCGAGCAGGCGGAGCAACGGGGCTACCTCGGCGAGGACATCTTCGGCAGGGGCTTCGACTTCCGCGTGCGCGTTCGGCAGGGTGCCGGCGCATTCGTATGCGGAGAAGAAACGGCGCTCATCGCTTCGATCGAGGGCAAGCGTGGCATGCCTCGGCCACGACCGCCGTTTCCCTCGGTGGAAGGGCTCTGGCACAAGCCGACGTGCATCAACAACGTCGAGACGCTCGCGAACGTCTCATGGATCATCAACAACGGCGCGGAAGCGTATCGGGCGCTCGGCAGCGACAAGAGCGCCGGCACGAAGGTATTCGCACTCACCGGCAAGGTGCGTCACGGCGGGCTCGTCGAGGTGCCGATGGGTATGACGGTCCGTGAGCTTGTCGACGACGTGGGCGGCGGATGCCAGAACGGCATTCCGTGCAAGGCAGTGCAGATCGGTGGGCCGAGCGGAGGCTGCCTTCCCGCCGAGCTCTTCAACACACCGATCGAGTACGAAGCGCTCGTCGAAGCGGGTGCGATCGTTGGCTCAGGCGGTATGGTCGTCGTCGACGAGACAACCTGCATGGTAGATCTGGCTCGCTATTTCCTCACGTTCACGCAGAACGAGTCGTGCGGCAAATGCGTACCCTGCCGCATCGGCACGAAACGCATGCTCGAGATCGTCACGCGCATCTGTGAAGGCAAGGGCGAACCCGAGGATATCGACCGTCTCGAGGCGCTGGCACACGACGTGCGCGCGACGTCGCTCTGTGGCCTCGGCCAGACGGCACCCAACCCCGTGCTCACGACCCTTCGCTACTTCCGGCACGAATACGAGGAGCACATCTTCGAATCGCACTGCCGAGCGGGCGCTTGTACCCAGCTCATGACCTTCCGCATCCTCGAGACGTGCAAGGGCTGTGGCGTCTGCAAGAAGCACTGCCCGGTCTCGGCGATCACGGGGGCTCTGAAGGAGACGCACCTCATCGACCAGCAGCGCTGCGTCAAGTGTGGCATGTGCGAATCACACTGCCCGTTCGAAGCGATCGAGCACGCCTGATGAGGAAGCCCACGCACGTGCCCACGCCTGCGCCTATGTCCATGTCCTTGCCCACGTCCACGATGCCTGGAGGGTGACACGATGAAGGTCCGAGACATCATGACGCCGAGGGTGGTCTCATGCCCTCCCACAGCGACCGTCTCGCAGGCGGCGGCGCTCATGCGCGACCAACAGGTCGGTTCGGTGATGGTCGTCGACGGGGACAACCTGCTCGGTTTGCTCACCGACCGGCAGATCACGCACACAGTTGTCGCAACGGGCGCGGATCCAAAGATCGTGCAGGTCGAAGAAATCATGTTCACGGACTTCGTGCCGCTCGAGGAGGACATGGACCTGCTCGCCGCCGTGCGCATGCAGCGCGAGCTCGCGATGCGCCGCCTCCCGGTGTTGCGTGACGGCAAGCCCGTCGGTATCGTGTCGGTTTCCGACATCGCCGCGTTCGTGAAGGAATGCATCGACTGCGTGCTCGTCGAAGGCGAGACGCGCGTGCTCCGAAGCGGCGGCAAGCTGCCGAGGACATAGGCCGAGCCACCAGTGTCCGAAACCGCCACAGAGAAAGAGATGCTGCACCTGACGATCGATGGGCGGGCCGTCGAGGCGCGCCCGGGCCAGACGGTGCTCCAGGCATGCCGCGACGCCGGCATTCGGATCCCCACGCTGTGCGACGACCCGCGGCTCGAGCCTCACGGCGGGTGCCGGCTCTGCATCGTCGAGATCGAGGGTATGCGCAGCTTACCCACGTCGTGCACCACGCTCGCCGCCGACGACATGCAGGTCACCACGCAGAGCGAGACGCTGCGCGCACAGCGCCGCACCCTTGTCGAGCTGCTGCTCTCGGACCACAAGGTCGACTGCCTTACCTGCGAATCGAATGGCCTTTGCGACCTGCAAGATCTCGCCTACGAGTTCGAGGTCGACATCCCGCGCTTCATCGGCGAGCGTCATGAGGCGCCCGACACCGACGACAACCCGCTCATCGCACGAGACCTGGCGAAGTGCATCATGTGCGCGCGCTGCATCCGCATCTGTGCCGAGGTGCAGGGCTGCAACGTCTATGGCAACGTCGACCGCGGGTTCGACACGCTACCTCAGACACCCTTCGGCGTATCGCTGAAGGACGCCGGATGCGAGTTCTGCGGGCAGTGTGTCTCGACCTGTCCGGTTGGCGCGATCACAGACAAACTTGTGCGCTTCAAGGGGCGCCCGTGGGAGCTCACCCACGTCGAGACGATCTGCGGCTACTGCGGCGTGGGCTGCACCATCGACTTCCACGTGCACAACGGCCGCGTCGTGGGAGCCTCGGCGCCGCTCGACAAGGGCGTCAACAAGGGCAACCTCTGCGCAAAGGGCCGCTACGGTTGGGGCTTCAACGACGATCCTCGTCGCCTCACGACCCCGCTGATCCGCAAAGGTGCGCGCGAGGGACGCGTCGAGCGCGGTCCGGACGACCGACGCCTCGGCGAGTTCGAGCCTGCTACCTGGAACGACGCCATCAACCTGATCGCACTCAGGCTCGAGGAGATCGTTCAGGAACACGGCCCCGACGCCGTCGGCGGCCTTGCCTCGGCGAAGTGCACGAACGAGGAGAACTACCTCTTCCAGAAGTTCATTCGCACCGCCATCGGCACGCACAACATCGACCACTGCGCCCGACTTTGACACAGCTCCACGGTGACCGGTCTGGTCGCCGCATTCGGGAGCGGGGCGATGACGAACTCGATCGACGACCTCGGGCGAGCCGACGTCATCGTCGTCGTCGGCTCGAACACCACCGAGGCGCATCCCATCATCGGCATCGAGCTCAAGCGCGCGGCGCGGCGGGGAACCCGCATCTACGTCATCGACCCGCGGCGCATCCGCCTTGCCGAACACGCCGAGCGCTGGCTCGCCATCCAGCCGGGCACGAACGTCGCGCTCTTCAACGCGATGATGCGCATCATCCTTGACGAAGGACTGGCGAACGAGCCGTTCATCGCTGAGCGGACCGAGGGGTTCGAGGCGCTGCGTGCGCTGCTGGAGGGCTACGACCTCGAGGCGGCCGCCGGCCTCACCGGCATCCCTCTCGACGATATCCGCGAGGTCGCGATCGCGTACGCCTCGGCGGAGCGCGCCGCGATCGTGTACTCGATGGGCGTCACGCAGCACACCTCGGGAACCGAGCAGGTGCGGTCGCTCGCCAACCTCGCCATGCTCACCGGACAGATCGGGCGCCCCGGCACGGGCGTCAACCCGTTGCGTGGGCAGAACAACGTGCAGGGCGCGTGCGACTTGGCGTGCCTTCCCGACTGCCTGCCCGGGTACCAGTCACTCACCGACAAAGGCACGCTCGACCGCGTCTGCGATTTCTGGGAGGCCGACGTCGAGCTCGCCGCAACGCCCGGCCTCACCGTCGTCGAGATGATGGACGCCGCGAGAGCTGGCTCGCTCAAGGCGATGTACATCATGGGCGAGAACCCGGTACTCTCCGACCCCGACCAAGCGCACGTCGTCGAGGCGCTCTCGGCGCTCGACTTCCTCGTGGTGGCCGACATCTTCGAGACCGAGACGACGGCCTTCGCCGACGTGGTGCTTCCAGCGGCTTCCTTCCTCGAGAAGGACGGCACGTTCACGAACACCGAGCGGCGCATCCAGCTCGTGCGCAAGGTCGTCGAACCGCCCGGCGAGGCTCTACCCGACGGCGAGATCGTCTCGCGCCTCGCGACGCGCATGGGCGTGAGGTTCGACTATGAGAGTCCCGCCGACGTCATGGACGAGATGGCCGCCGTCACGCCGCAATACGGCGGTATCAGCTACAGGCGGCTTGCCACTGAGGGCGGACTCCAGTGGCCCTGCCCCGACCTCAAGCACCCGGGCACGCGGATCTTGCACGCCGAGTCCTTCACACGCGGCAGGGGCGCGTTCGCCGCCGTCGACTACACGCCGCCGCCCTCATCCGCCACGCCCGAGCGGCCGTTTATCCTGGGCACAGGACGCCACCTCTGGAACTTCCACACGAACACGATGACGGGGGCTTCCGAGGGGCTCTCGGAGCTCAATCCGAACGGCTACATCGAGATACATCCTGCCGACGCCGATTCGATCGGCATCTGCGATGGAGACCTCGTCGAGGTCTCAAGCGAGTATGGGAGCGTACGCACGATCGCGCGCGTATGCAGTGAAAACCCACCCAAGCGCGGTGTCGCGTTCATGCCGTTCCACTTCGCCGAGGCACCGGCGAACCGCCTAACGGGCGGCGGGCTCGACCCCAGCGCCAAGATTCCGGGGCTCAAGATCACCGCGGTGTCCATACACCGGGTCGCGGGGTAACCTGGGACGCACGTAGACCACGAGTTCACGCATAAGCCGGGCTCATCGGCTAAAGTTGCAGCTGGCGCCGGACGACATTCCCAGTGGTGCGGTTCGACACACGTCCGTACTGGAGCGCGCACACGCGTTCCTCGCTGCGCACTGGCACGCTCGTAGGCCGTTCCGAAGGGAGACACACCGTGAATAGAGTCATCGCCCGGTTTGCCGATGGGCGAACGCTCAAGGGCATGACAGCCGACTTTCTGCCTGCGAAGGGCTCCTTCCATCTGAGCGTGGCCGGAGCCCCGGAAGACCAGGCGCCTCTAGAGATCAACATGAGCCAGCTGAAGGCGGTCTTCTTCGTGAAGGACCTCGTCGGCGATCCTGAGCACGTCGAGAAGAACGACTTCGATCCCACCCGACCTCCGGCAGGGCGCAAGATCAGAGCCGTGTTCAAAGACGGCGAAGTCCTGGTGGGAACGACGACTGGCTACCAGGCGGGACGCCCGGGCTTCTTCCTCGTGCCAGCTGATGAAGACTCGAACATCGAGCGCTGCTTCGTCGTGACTGCGGCCACGAACGAGGTCGGCTTCTTCTGATCCCAGGCGCCCAGAGTGCGGATCACCGGATCCCGGAATCGTACTGGATGTCAACCTCGGTGAACTCGTGGGGGCGTACTACCACGTCGTAGGTCTGCGCGCTCGGTAAGGCTCCAGGACTCTGCGGAAACAGCCAGTAGCGTCCGGGCGCCAGGTTCACGTGATAGCTCCCATCAGCGGAGCTGCGGACTACGGCGACCTTGTCGCCGTCGCTGTTCTCGACCACGATCGTCGCCTCGTACGGCTCCTCCCCGGGTGCTCCTTGCTGCTGCACGGGCGAGATCGGGCCGATGGTGACGACGCCCTCCACGCCGCTGTCAGCGGGCGGCGTGCGCGTGCATCCGGAGAGCGCCACAGCGATTGCGAGAGCTAGTGGCCAAATGAGTGCTCGCACCTGCGCCTCCTGTGTCGTGGGGCCACGACTGGATGATGCCCCGCGCCTAAACTGCCGTCTTCGGCGAGCGGAGGCGTGCCCGCTTCCTCTGAGAGCGAGAGTGCCACGTACAAGTCCGCTGAACACGAGCATGGGTCGCAGCCACACTGGGGACACGCGCCGTTACCGACCCCTGCATAGAAGTCCATCAGGCGTTCCCGCCGAGCGAACCCGAGTCGTTCCAGCACACCGGCCAGAGGGCGCGCTCCCGAGCCGCCGTAGACCCACGCGAGCGCCGCAAGTGATGATGCGCCACGGCGCAGGCAGTCGCCACCGACCGCCCGGGCGAGTTGAAACGCGACACCCTTTCGGCGGGAATCCGCTCTCACGGCCACCAGGCGAATGAGTCCCACAGGTCCGGGCAAGTCCCGAGCCTGCTCCAGCGAATCGACGATGGTAGCGGACGCAGCTCCGACCATCTTCCCGCATGACACCGCAACCACGTGGCATCCTGGAGCGCCGAGATCGAGCTCCCAGAATCCCTTTCCCAGTGTCGTGTCGAGGAGCCCCGACACCAAGGCCATGTCGGACGGGTCAATCGCTCGAATCTCGACGGACGACATGGCGCCCCCGCGCTGATGGACAACTCCGGGCTTCTGCGGACGTTCGATTCGTGAGCCTACGGCAAGGATACGGCCTCTGCGCAACACCGGCAGGCGCACGCCGCCTCGCTGACTGCGGGTAGAATCGAGCACTGATGAGGCGACGCGCGTGGTCGCCACGTTCGCGCCCCAGGCGCAGGCGCGTACAATTCGAGCCTTCGGAGGCGAGAGCATGGAAAGCGGCGTGGTCTTGGGCGTCGGGCTTGTGCTCGGGATCGCCATCGTACTCGCATCGGGATTCAGCCTGAGCCGCCTCGGAGCGCCGTACGGCTCGGCCCTTCTGAACGTGCACAAGCTGGTCGACCTGGCCGCAGTCATCGTGGCTGGAGTCGCGATCTACCGGTACAACCTCGCCGCAGCTCTGTCGACCTTGGAGTGGATCGTCGTCGGTCTCGCCGGCCCCTTCGTCCTGGCGACGTTCGCAACCGGCGGAGTCGCCAGCGGCGCCAAGTCGGCGCCGCCGTGGGTCGTCACGATTCACAAGATCACCCCCTACCCGGCGGTAGCGCTGATCGGCCTCGCCCTGTACGTCATCGGGGGTGGCCGCTGAACCGCGCATGTGCGCATCGGAGTCGGCGTTTGCCCTCGGCTTGCCCGGGGCATTCTCATCTTCGGACCGCCCTCTTCGCCGACGACCTCCGGCGCTCAAGGAGGCAACGATGCCTGAGACGATCCTGGTCGCGTACGCCAGCAGGTACGGCTCGACGAAGGAAGCCGCCGAAGTGGTCGCCGAGCATCTCTGCGGGCTCGGCGTCGACGCTGTGGCTCTTCTAGCGCGGGACGTCCGGTCACTGGAGACCTACTCGGCCGTCGTGCTCGCCGCTCCGTTCTACATCGGCTCGATCTTGAAGGACGCACGCCGGTTCCTGGACCAGCATCGTGCCGCGCTCGAGAAGGTTCCCCTCGCGCTCATGGTCTTCGGGCCGACCACCGAAGGAGACATGGCAGAGGACCGCAAGCAACTGGACGCCCTGCAGGCCAAGATGCCCTGGCTCAAGCCGGTGACCGCCGAGGTGTTCGTCGGCAAGTATGATCCCGCCGTACTCCGGGGCCTCGACAGGTTCATCGCCCGCCTTTCGGCGAGCCCACTTCACGACAAACCGATGCAGGACGAACGGGATTGGGACGCGATCAGAGCATGGACGAGCACACTGCCGGCGGCGTTTCGGCTCTAGCCGTGACGAGTCGGCTGGGAGTAGTCGGCTTCCAGAGGTGAGCGGCCGTCCGAGTCGCGTTGGGCAGTGGGCTCCCGCCAGCACAGGATGAAGGCGGGGGCTTGGACGTCAGCGCTGCAGCGGATTCCCATCCGGCGTGTGCAGGCCGAAGGAAGGGCACAATAGACAGGGCTTGTTCGCACCGGGAGGAGCGACGGCGATGGCTGGCTTCGCCGAATACGACCACTACGACGGCTTGGGACTGGCCAATCTCGTGCGAGCGGGAGAGGTCACGCCGAGCGAGCTCGTCGACGAAGCCATCGCCCGAATCGAGCGGCTCAATCCACCGCTCAACGCGGTCATCCAAGACATGTACGACATTGCGCGCGAGACCGCCGCAGGGGACGTGCCCGACGGCCCGTTCAAGGGTGTCCCCTTCCTGCTCAAGGACGTCATGGCGACCTACGCCGGCGTGCCCATGTGTGCCGGCAGCCGGTTCCTCAAGGACTTCGTGCCCGACCGCGACAGCGAGCTCGTCAAGCGGTTCAAAGCAGCTGGCGTCGTGATCGTCGGCAAGACGAACCTCCCCGAGTTCGGCATCATGCCCGTCACCGAGCCACAGCTCTTCGGTCCGACGAACAACCCCTGGGATCTCACGCGAAACGCCGGCGGCTCGAGTGGCGGTTCGGCCGCCGCGGTGGCCGCCCACATCGTGCCTCTGGCTCACGGAAACGATGGGGGTGGCTCGATTCGGATCCCTGCCTCGTGCTGCGGCGTATTCGGCCTCAAGCCGAGCCGCGGCCGCAACCCGCTCGGCCCTGACGTGGCCGACGCGTGGTACGGACTCGTGTGCGAGCACGTGCTCACCCGCTCGGTGCGCGACAGCGCCGCCATGCTCGACGCCACCGCGGGTGTTGATGTCGGAGCCCCGTATTGCGCGCCCCAGCCGACTCGACCGTTTGCCGATGAGGTCCGAGCCGATCCGGGAAGGCTCAGGATTGCTTTCACGTCGGAACCGTTCCTTGCTGCCGATGTCCACGAGGACTGTGTGAAGGGTCTGGAGTCGACCGTCGGGCTCTGCGAAGAGCTCGGCCACGAGGTCACCGAGGCCTCGCCGCGAGTCGACGGGAGGGCTTTCGCCGATGCCTTCCTGACGCTCTTGTGCGCCGAGACCAGGCTCCAGATAGAGGAGGCGGAGACTGCGCTCGGAAAGAAGGCGACCCACAAGTACTTCGAGCCCGAGACGTGGGCGCTCAGTCTCCTTGGAAAGCACGTCGCCGCGCTCGACTTCTCGAGGGCCGTCCACTTCCTTCATCGTAGTTCGCGGCACATGGGTTCGTTCTTCGAAGACCATGACGTTCTGCTGACCCCAACCCTGTCGTCGCCGCCGCTACCCACCGGCACGCTGCAACCGAACGCCGCCGAGCTCGTGGCGATGAAGCTGCTCGACAGCCTCAACGCATCAGCTCTCATGAACGCGCTTGCCGACGTCAGGACCATTGCCGATCGGGTCTTCAGGTTCATGCCGTACACGTCCGTATTCAACGCGACCGGACAGCCCGCCATGTCCGTTCCGCTGTACTGGAACGAGCAGGGGCTCCCGATCGGGATGCAGTTCGTGGGGCGGTACGGAGATGAGGCAACGCTGTTCAGACTGGCCGCCCAACTTGAAGAGGCGCGGCCTTGGGCCGGCCAAGTGCCGCCCGTGGTCGCACACGGCGCAGACTGAACCGCAGACAACCCCGAGACGCGGTCCCACACGCCCCAGCGGGTCACAGCAGGCTGTCTTCACAGAAACAACCGAGCGAGTCGTCCCCAGACTGGCATCAGAACCGCTACATTGTTTCAGGCAGCCTGGCCTGTTGGTTGCACTTTCGACTCCCGAACCCAAAAGCGGAGGTAGACGTGTCAAAGAAGCTCTCTCGGTGGTTGACGGCGGGACTCACGCTCGCGTTGGCGATCGCGCTCGCGGGATGCGGGTCGAAGGCCGACCAGCCATCCACCACGACCACGCCGACCGACCAGTCAGCGACGCAACCGCAGCAGACGACACCAACGGAGACCCAGACGCCCACCCCGACAGCCGATGTCACTGAGCTCAAGATCGAGGACCTCGTGGTCGGCAAGGGCGTAGCAGCCAAGACAGGCGACGTGGTCACGGTGCATTACACCGGCTGGCTTACGGACGGCACGAAGTTCGACTCCTCGGTTGACAGGGGCCAGCCACTCGACCCATTCACGCTCGGCGCCGGATCGGTCATACCCGGTTGGGACCAGGGTTTGGTTGGCATGAAGGTCGGGGGCAAGCGCAAGCTCACGATTCCGCCGTCCATGGGCTACGGCGAGCAGGGCTACCCGCCTGTCATTCCGCCGAACGCGACCCTTGTCTTCGATGTCGAGATGCTCAAGATCAACTAGCTCTGCGGCGCCGGGCAAGCAGATAGCCCACGCCCCCGACGACTGCCAAGACGACGATCACCGCGACAACGATGATCAGTAGCGAGCTGCCGCCCGAGGCCTCCTGCTCCGACGTCCCGCCGGGGGGCTCGGCGGAGCTCAACACCGTCAGCTCGAGCCTGTCCATCTCGGTCACGGGATTCTCGACTTTGGCCTCGCTGGCCATCTCATCTGGAAGCGAGCGGTAGTTCAGGACCGCCACGATCTTGACCGAAGGCGTGTTTGGCATCGTGACCTTGTAGGCCTGAGTGACAGACCGCTGCGGCGGGATACGATCATCGGACTGGACTCCGACAGCCGCCCACAACTCAGCGGGATACCTGCCCTGCGCATCCTTGAGGACGGTCCCAAAGTCGCGCCTGCCGATTCGTGTCGCTGTCCCGTCGACGGCGATAGCGTTCACCTCGAGCCACATCTGCCGGACTTCGGTGAGGCCGGTCGGAAGGTAGTGCCCCGCGCCCACGTTCGTGATGGTCACCGTCACCAGACCGGACCCGCCCTCTTCGATGATCTCGGGGACCGCGAGTTCCAGCTTCGCGGCCGCCTGGAGATTGGCGGTCGCTCGCGCAGCGTCACCCTGGGCGACGTTCGCGCCGACGAACGTCATCGTGTACATGTGCTGTCTCTGCGGACCGCCGGCGGCCGCCGTACCCGGATTGGGCTTCACGACGCCAGGGCCGGGGGTCATGTGACAGTCCTGGCAGGTGATGCCCCGGGCCCCATAGGGACCGGCTTTCCACTCGGCATAGGTCGCCTCGAGGTGCATGCCGTTCACGGGATGGTTGACGTTGTGGCACGCGCCGCAGAACTCCGCCGTCTGATGAAACGCCGAATAGGCGGTCTTGTGCGCGGACGTCTTCGAGTCCTTCAGTTGGGCGCGCTTGGTACCGTCCAACGCCATGGTCTGCGAGGTGTTTCCCGGCGGCGTGGCGCTGCCGGTCACCTGATGGCAGAAGTCGCATCCGATCGCATCGGCGCTCTGGGCAGAGAGCTTGCCCTTGACCAGCTCCCCCGTCATCGTGGCGACCGGCCCGTGGCAGGTGTTGCAGAAGGCACCTAGGCCCTTGATCGCCGCCTCCGCGTCCTTCTGCTTCACTATGTAGGCCGGATCCGAGAGCGCCTTCGCGTGCATCGAAACGTTCCACTGCTCGAAGAGACCAGCGTGACAACCGCACGCCGGCGCCGGCCGGAACGCGCTCGCTGGCGCTTTCGGCAACGCCGGCGACGAGGCTACATACGTCAAGCTCACAACGATCGCAAGCACGGCGACGACCAAGAGCCGGACTCGACACGCGCCTCACAACTCACACCCCCAAGGAACTCGTCCTACCGCCTCACTCTGGTGTGACTGTACCCAGTGCCAGCGATGTGTCGCCGCCGGTTCTTTGGACACCACTACGGGAACACACAGGTAGCGGCTTCAAGACGATGGGAGGGAGCCCTCCGATGGTAGCGCCGAAGCGCGGTCACATCGAAGAAGACATCTCGATCCACATCTTCTCGGTCTCGGCGGCCATGGTCGGCGTGTGCCTGACCGTCATCGGCATCCTGCGAATCGTCCTGGCAGTCAAGGGCATCGCCACGCTCGCCGACGACCTGCTGTTGCTGGACGCATTCGCATTCCTCGCGGCGTGCATACTGGCATACGTCGCCCTGAGAACCACCAGTCACTTGCACTTGACCGAGCAGCTTGCCGACGGGTTGTTCATCGCAGCCCTCGGACTCATGGCAGTAGCGTGCGGAGTCATCACGTACGCGATCGTCTAGGAATCCTGCCGAAGGCGCGCGCATCTCCTGCGCGCTCCTCGCGGCGGTTTCGCTAGGCCGATTCGGGCAACTACGGGTAACGTGTAGTGCGCTGACCAATCTCGACCAAGGAGGGCTCGACGTGAAGGCGCTCGTCGTCTACGAATCGTTCTGGGGCAACACCGCTTCGGTCGCCAAGGCCATCGCCGGGGGGATCGGGCCGGACGCACGCGCGGTTCCCACCGATGAAGCGACACCGGAGGTTCTCGCGGGCGTCGACTTGCTCGTCGTCGGTGCACCCCTGATGGGCTTCGCACTGCCGAGACAGCAGACACGCGAGCAAGTCGCCGGCGACAAGAAGGCGCCCACGCCCGCGGACGTCTCGCACCCGTCGATGAGAGACTGGCTGGCCTCGCTTCCCAAGAGGGACTCCGAGGGAGTCGGCCGCTTCGCCACGTTCGAGACCGCTTTCAAGTGGTCACCGGGCAGCTCGGCCGGGGCGATCGCCCGGGCTCTTGAGGCGGCAGGGTATCGCTCGGCTGCCAAGGGGCAGCGCTTCCGTGTTGCCGGCACGTACGGACCCATGCGAGACGGCGAACTCGATCGCGCTCGCACATGGGGAGCGCACCTCGCAGGGGGAGTATCCTGAGCGGCGCCCCTCTGTCCGAGCCCTGAGCGCCAACCGGACGCGGAGCCATGACGCTGACCGACGCATCGGGAGGGATCCAGCCGATGGAGACCACGATCGTTCTCACACTGAGCGGGCCAGACCGCGTCGGTATCGTCGATGAGATCACCGGCGCACTGTTCGACCTAGGAGCCAACGTTGAAACGAGCCGCATGGCCCGACTCGGGGGCGAGTTCGCCATCCTGATGCAGGTCGTGCTTTCAGCCGAGCAACGCGCGGGATTGCACCAGGCCCTCGAGTTCTTGTCCGCACGCGGCTACCGGTTCACGGTCGCCGAGACCGAGGAAGTCCCACCGACCACCTGCCCAGAATGCCTCACGTACGAAATCGCGGTCACCGGTGCCGACCATGAAGGCATCGTCCACGACATAGCACACGGGCTCTCGCAGCGTGGCATCAATATCACGTCACTCGAGACAGCCACCAGCCCCGCTCCGGTGAGCGGGACGCCGCTCTTCTCGATGACGGCCGTGGTGGAAGTCCCGCCGACGGTTCCCGAAGACGAGTGGAAACCTGCGCTGACTGAGGCGGCACATCGCGAGAACGTTGACGTAAGGATCGGACCCGTGACGAAGCGCTAGGCTCCGGCACGCCTCAAGGCACCGTCACGACCAGTCCATCGGTCAGCTGCTGCTATGCCTCGAGCAGCACTACCGCATCGACGAACAGGTCGTACTCGTCGTCCTCGTCGAGATCGTGGATGCGCACCTTCTCGACCTCGCCCTCCCCGCCCACGGAGAGTAGCCGCGACTGGTAGAGGACCTTCACGTCCGACCGCTTGATCGCATGCGCGGTCTCGTCGGACACGCCCAGCCCGTCGAGTTCGGTGACGAAGACGACGCGCGGTGTCACCTTCGTGAGCTCGAGGGCAAGCTTCGCGGAGCGCTCACCCTTGTCGAGAACGAGCACCCGCTTGCCTTCGAGCTCGGCGACGTCGTCCACGCGCTTGTACACGCCTCGGCCGACGTAGTCGTCCACGCTCTCCACGACCATTGCCTCACGCGCGCCACACCCCACACCGGTCGACGCGATCTCCTCGGCGGACAGCGGGGTGAGCTTCACGCCCGCGCGCCAGTTGCGTATCGCGTCGTGCAGCGCATCGGCCGCCAGGTTCGAGCAGTGCATCTTGATCGGGGGCAGACCGTCGAGCGCGTCGGCGACGTCCTTGCGCGTGACGTCGAGAGCCTCGTCCAGCGTCATGCCCTTCACGAGCTCGGTCGTCATGCTCGAGGTGGCCACCGCCGAACCACACCCGAACGTCTGGAACTTGATGTCGTCGATCCGGTCGTTCCTGACCCGGATGTACATCTCCATGAGGTCGCCGCACACCGGGTTGCCGACCCGCCCGACCGCCACGTCGTCGCCCTCAAGCGAGCCGACGTTGCGCGGGTTGCGGAAGTGGTCGAGCGTCTTCTCTGAGTACTGCGTGGACTTCATGAATGCCTCCTGAGTTCTGGTGTGTGCGAGCTCGAGCGGGTCGCGCGTGGGTGGGGCGCCTGTCAGGTGGTGTGGTACAGCGGCGACATGCGTCGCAGTCTGTCGACGATCTCAGGCAAGACCCCCATGACGCGGTCGACGTCACTGTCCTGGCTGAAGCGGCCGAACGTGAACTCGAGGGAGCCGTGTGCCTCCTCGTGCAGCAGTCCACACGAAATGAGCGTGTGCGAAGGTTCAAGCGTCTTGGACGAGCACGCCGAGCCGGTCGCGACCGCGATCCCTTTGTCGCGCATCGAGAGCAGCAGCGACTCACCTTCGACGCCCTCGAAGCGGAAGTGCGCGTTGTTGGGCAACCGCTCCGTGGGATGCCCGTTCAGGTGCGAATCGGGAATCGTCGAGAGCACTGCTTCGATGAGACGGTCGCGCATCGCCGAGAGCCGTTTCGCCTCGGCGGGGAGCTCCTCGGCAGCTATCTCGGCAGCCCGCGCCATTCCGACGATGGCCGGAAGATTCTCGGTCCCAGAGCGCAGCCCCTGCTCCTGGCCGCCGCCCATCATCACTGGCGCCAGCTTGCGCCCCTTGCGGATGAATAGTGCGCCCAGGCCGGGAGGCCCGTAGATGTCGTTGCTCGACAGCGAGAGCAGGTCGACCGGCACCGCGCTCATGTCGATGGGCAGCTGCCCCTCGGCTGCGACGGCATCGACGTGCAGCGCGACGCCTGTGCCCGCGAGCATCGCGGCGATCTCGGCGATCGGCTGCACGGTGCCGATCTCGTTCGACGCCCAGCCGACAGACACGAGGATCGTCTCGTCGGTCACACGCGCGCGTAGCTTCGTCGGGCTGATGCGCCCGTACTGGTCGGGCGGCACCTTGCTCACGCGGAAACCGGCCTTCTCGAGCGCCTTGCCTATGTTGTGGAGCGAGATGTGCTCGACCTCCGAGATCACCACGTGGTCGCCCGAGCGCCGGTTGCGGTTCGCGTATCCGAGAAGCGCGATGTTGTTCGACTCCGTGGCACCCGAGGTGAAGATGACCTCCTCGGGCGATGCACCGACGAACGTCGCGACCTTGGCTCGACTCGCTTCGAATGCCTCGGTCGCGGCGTCCCCTGCGGCGTGCAGTGATGCGGGATTACCGAAGCGGTCCGTGAAGTATGGGAGCATCTCCTCGACCACCCGCGGGTCCACGGGCTTGGCCGACTGGTAGTCGAGGTAGACGAGGTTCTGTGCGGATCCCTCTTCGGCCATCGTGCCTCCCACCTGGGTTCATGCGCGTATGTGAACGCCCGCGCTGCGAGTCAGAAGCAGATCGTGGCGCTCGCATCGAGCGCAAGGTCGTTGAGCGTGCCTGCGCCCACGATCTTGACGCCATCGATGAGCTCGACGCTATCCCAACCGAGCATCTGCTTCGAGGCCTCGCACACGTAGACCGGTATGCCCATCTCGAGCGTCTTGTCCATCATCTCCCGCACACTCGGGAAGCTGCCGAGCTGGATCTTCTCCAACTCGCCGGGCCGAAGCACGGTCAGACCCATACCCAGGTAGTAGACAACCGGATTGAGATCCATGGCCTTCGCCGTCTGCGCAAGGACGAGCGGCGAGTACTGCCGCTCCGGTTGATTGCTCGTCTGAACGTACAAGATCATCTTCTCGTCTTTCACGTGACTCACTCCTTTTGTCGCTCTTCACTTTCGAGCCGGCCGCGTGGCTGCCCGATGCCCGCGCTTGTCGAGGTTCTGCCTATCCTCCTCGCCGAATAAGGAAGCGCTTGTAGTCGCCCATATCCTGAATGGATACGACCTCATGACCCGTGCGTTTGGCGAATCTGGTCAGGTCTTCTTCGGCCGCTGGATCGTCGGCGAAGACCTCGAGCACCTCCCCCACCTCTATTTGATCGATCGCCTGTCTCGTCTGGAACAGCGGTTCCGGGCAGAACAGCCCCACGCAGTCCAGCATCTGTGCCGGTGTGTCCTCGGACATCAGTCCTCCTCGTTCTCGTCCGCCATCTGCGCGCCTCTCAACAATGCGCACGTCGCTGCTGAAGCGCACCACTCGGCGCAGTTCGTTTCCCGCAGCCGATCCACCCGGGTCCCACATGCGGGGCACTTCCGAGTCTGCTCGTCGGAGAAGAATTCGACTTCGTACCCGCACGAAGGGCAGGTGATCTGGTGGATCTGCAGCCAACGCAGATCCTGACCGGGACAGCCCAAGTTCGCGCCGGCCAATCGCACTACCTCCGATTCGATGTCTCACTCGTCCGGAACGCGCCATCGAGGCACTGGTCCGCTGATCCGCGGGCTGTTGCTGCAGCCCACTGCAGTCTCCTACTTGATACCCTTCACGAGCTCCTCGACCGGAATGGCCGCCAGAGTCGAGATGCTCACGCTGCCCCGGGCGCCCAGTTCGAGCGAGGCTTTCGCGACCGAGAGGTTGTCGGGAGCCTCGACGATCGTGACGAAGTCATAGTCACCAAGAACCGCGAACTGGTGCATCACCTTGACGTTGAAATTCGACATCTCGCGATCGACCTCGATGATGCGGTCCGGGTTGTGCTTGATGGTCTCGGCCCCGTGCTCGGTGAGCCTCGAGAGCATGACGTATGTGGCCATGGCGTCCTCCTTCTCGGTGGGTACTGCCCTGCAGTACGAATGTTCCCGAGAAGTCACGACGCATACGCGCCGTCGCGTGGCCCGGGTGCGAGCCGCACGACATGTCGGCCTAGGTGCTCGGGCCGCCCATCGCAGAACCGGTCGAAGTGAGGCGCGGCGACTAGCGGTTGCCGCCCCGGGCGGCCTCCACGGCGCTCACGAACGCGGCGAGATCCTGAGCGTTCGAGATGCTGCCGTCATCGGCCACGAGCAGATCGCCTGGTGCCGCGAAGAGCGCTGCCTGGGTGCCCGCGCGTATCGCCGCGGGAAGGCTCTGCCTCAGTGCCTCGCCTTCGATCCCGCCGATGATCCGCAGGCCATGCTGGCGAGCGTCCCTGAGCAGCCTCACGAAGCCGTCCTCACCCACGCCGCCCGCGTGCACGGCCGAGAAACCCGTGCGCGCAATTCCTGAGAGAAAGACACGGATGTCTCCGTCCGAATGAAAGACCGCCGGGAGCTCGACACGGCTTGTCTCCACGACGACCGCGGCTGCCCTCGGCAACAGCTCCTCGTGCACGAAATCGGGCGCCATAAGCGGTCCGTGAGCACCGGCCAGGTCCTGCGCAACGACGACCCCGGCGGCTCCAGCAGCGAGGCCTCGCAGGGTCTCCGACACGGCGCGGGCGGCTCCCTCGTCCAAAGCAGGCCCCAGGGCGTAGGGATCTGCCACAGTGAGGCGCAAGGCCTCGGTCCACCCATGGACCGTGACAGCGTTGGCGAACGCGCCGTCGACGACCCACAGAGGCGCCGCCCCTGCTTCGACGACGCCCTCGACGGCGCGCTCGGCCCAGGGTTCGGCTGAAGGTACGAACGCGAAATCGAGCTCCAGTGCAGAAACAGCGGCCGGCAGAAGATCGCCCGGCTCGTCGCGGTGCCCCCATCGCATAGCCGCAAGAGTCGCAAGGGGCACAAACGTCAGCCCGATCACGAGCTCCGACGTGTCCCCAACGAGCGCACGGACGGCGCAGAGCTCACACGGATGTTCCCGTTCGGTCGTCATGTGCTCAGCAATCTGCCGGATGGTCTACTGAAATCGTCTGGCGCCGCGATGAGGCAGTCCGATCCGCACCCGCTGCACGATTGTACGTCCCCTGACGTGACCGCGACTCAACGCCCACGGCGACGCGCATGCGAACGAGCCCCGAACTGACCGCCCAATTCCCGGAATGGAAAGGCCCGTCGCTTGAGCGACGGGCCGGTCGTGCGCTGGTGGAGGCGCGGAGAATCGAACTCCGGTCCACGATAACCCCCTAGGAAGCATCTCCAGGCTCAGTCAACAGTTGGGTTCTCGGCTCAGGCGACACCCGTTGACCCGCGTGCCCTCGCCCAGGCGGTTCCATCTTTCACAGCGGCATACCGCCTACGTCCGTTGTGGCAGTCCCCTTCATGACGCCGGGACCGGTAGCGGGGACGTCTACCGGGCGGCGTCGCTGCACTATCTAGGCAGCGAGTGCGTAGTTATTGTCGACGTTTGAGCGTCGTTTACCCCTGTTTAGCGAGGTGAGGAGACCTCGGCCTGCTTCTTCCCTCAGAACTATCGTGTCGAATCCAGTCGCCCCCGAAGGGTGCGCTGACAGCGACCTGTCAACGTTCGCGCCGTCCTTGGATACGCGTGGGCGGCAGCCTGTAGCAGCAAGGATTATACCCGCCGACGTGACAGCCGCTGCGCCGGCCAGAGTCCGCGCAACATCGGCGTTGGGGGAGATCCCCGAAACGGTCCCTCGCGGTGACCGCAAGGCGAGGGCGCCTCGGAGCGAGGTCGCGTAGAATCCGAACGGGCGTCGCAGCAGGGAGGTTCCGTGGACGACCAGGAAGCCGTCCAGCACGAGTGGGACGTCGACGTTCTTGAGCGTACTCTCCGTACCGCCAGCACACGGCTTTCCTTCTCCGTCGTGCTGGCCGTACCCGCCGCACTTCTCGGGGTCGTCGGTCTCGTCGCGGGAGGGGCAGGGCCGATCTGGGGGCTGGCTCTGCTCGTGGTGGCTGCAGTTGCCCTGTCGTTCGCGCTTCGACAGAAGACAAAGCGTGACTACTGTCGAAGCCAGCTCGAACAGATCAGGCGGCGCGATGCGAATACCTCTTCGCGGACGCCTGGCGGGTCCGCCTGAGTCCTACGCCCCCTTCTGGCGATCGCGCATCGCGCGCTCGACGTCCCGCTTCTGGTCGCGCTCGGCGATCGAGGCACGCTTGTCGTACTGCTTCTTGCCTCGCGCGAGCCCGATCTCGACCTTCACGATGTTGGCCGGCGTGAAGTAGAAGCTGAGCGGCACGAGAGTATACCCGTGCTCCTTGGTCTTGCCGATGAGGTAGCGGATCTCCTTGCGATGCAGAAGGAGTTTGCGCGGGCGCTTCGGGTCGACGTTGGCCCGGTTCCCGTGGCTATACGGTGAGATGTGCACGTTGTGCAGCCACACCTCGCCGTTGCGCACGGTGGCGAAGCTATCGCGCAGGCTTGCCCGGTTCTGCCGCAGAGACTTCACCTCGGTGCCCGTCAGCGCGATGCCAGCCTCGAAGGTCTCGTCCACGAAGTAGTCGTGGTAGGCCTTCTTGTTGGTGGCTATGTTTCGGGACTCCTGCGCCATCTCGCTCCGCCTCGCGTTTGAGGCCCCATGCTAGCACCCCAAGCTCCTCTAGAGGCCGGGCCTCTGCTCGGCTGGCTACTCCGGCGTGCTCTGCGCACGTACCCACAGCTCGAGCGCTCGCACGGTGCCATCGAGAATGGCCCGGGTGGCTGCGGGGTTGATGCTCTTCGGATCGACACTGGCACACAACTGAGCGCGATTTCGGAACGTCGAAACGCCAAGTGGGAGTGCCGCGCAGTGACCGATCTGGACGAACCAGCGTGCACCGTCGACCTCGGCGCCGTCGCCCAACCGGACCCTCTCCGAGTCGATTTCCCCGATGTTCGTGAGCACGGGGCCCGTCCCCCCGTTTTGGCCCGCGATCGCCTTGCCCACCGCACCGGACACCCGAACCATCGACCGTCGCCACGGGCCGCGCATCCAGCCACCCGCCATTCGGTCCGCCATGACCCGGGAAACCGCGAGTTGCCGCATCTTCCCGCTCTTTAGGCGCTGCATCTCCTCTATAACCTGCGCAAGGACTGTCTCGAAGTCGTCCTCCTCGGCAACAACCAGCGGGAGTCCGATGAACGCGGCGAAGTTCGAGAGCCCCCAGCCGGTCTCGACCGACAGGTACCTACGCAAGTCAGCGCCGATCGAAATGACAGTCCTCGCGCCCACTTCTGGTTTCAAGACCTTGCACAACGAGCGGTAGAAGGCAGTGAGCAGTAGATCATTCACGGTCGCACCCCGTGCCCGACCCGCACGCCTCACGGCGTCGAGTAGCTCCGGCTCCACCGAGGCGAGCGTATAGGCGTCCATGCCGCGTATGCCTGAGTCAGGCGGCAAGCGCCAGTCGCCTGTCGCGAGGGAGGTGGCCAGCGTTCGAACCGAGGCAATCTTGTCGCGCAAGCTCCCCGGCACTCCTGCAGATGCGAAGTCACGGATGCTGCCCGAGTTGAACGGAGGGTCCCACTCGGCGTCCTCGGCAAGCGCGCGGTGTATCTCGCACATGCGGTAGAGCGTCTCGATCGCTCCCCGACCGTCAACAGCGACGTGGGAGACCTGGAGCGCGAGAACGTCCCGATCCGCGGCCCGCAGTAAGAGTCCACGCACCTGGGGTCCCGCGCACTCGTCGAAGGGTGATGCGAGAAACGAGTGGAGGTCGGCCTCGATGTCGGATGTCTCTACCACCGGGAGGATGGCTCCGCCGTCCGGGAGATCGACGCGCTCCCATGCAAGCCCCGGTGAATCGGGTGCAAACCGGTAGCCAAGCGGAGGCTCCGTGTCCAGCAGGACCCGCAGCGCCCGTGCCAGAAGCGTCTCGTCAACGCGGGAGGCGAACTCGAGCGCCAGGCCCATCTGCGGACGCATCGCACCAGACAGCACGAACAGGTAGTAGATAGACGCGTCCGAAACGGTTACTGCAAGCGTGGATGGGGCTCGTTCGGTTACCTGGGCCTCCTGTTGAATCGGGACTACTCGAGACAGTCGGCGTAGTCGATCTGCGCGATCAAGGCCGCAGCTCCGGCCAGGAACATCGCTGCGAGGATCGCCCACGAACCAGCCACGAGTGACGACTTCGTTGCACCCGGCACCCAGCCCATCCCCACAAGCGCGATGGGCATCGCCCAGGGGACCCAGCGTTCCCAGCCCGCCTGCAGGAAGAGCACGCCGGAGACGAACGCGATGGCCGAGAAGACCATCGGGGCAAGATACCCGCGGCCGATCACTGCTATCAAACCAACGATCGGCAGCGTCGCCACGATCGCGAACATCACGAGCATGCTGTCCTGGAGGCTGGTGGCTACGTGCGCCCACGCGAATCCGCCAAACCCCAGGAGAGCCGCGTAGCTGGCCTGTGCGACGACGGACAGCAGGCCGAGGGCGAACACCCATACGACAACCACGATCAGCTTCGAGACGACGAACCACTCCCGGCGGATCGGCAGCGTGAGCGTGCCAGGCATGGTCGACTCGCCGAACTCACGTCCGAACACGAAGGCGGCGACAAAGCCGCCAAGAAGGATGCCCCACCAGGACGCGATCGCCTGAGGGCCCATCTGCATGGCGTCCTTCCAGATGAAATGCTCCCACGAGCCGCTTGTGAGTCTCATGATGAAGAGGGTCCACAGCGGCCAGAGCCCGACGACGAGTGCCGTCCATAGCGGCACCCTCGACCTTCTGAGTTTGGCAACTTCTGCCCGAAGCGCCCTCAGCACATCCGGCCCCTCACCCTGCGATGTCCGCGTGATTGACGTACCAGATCGTGCCGGCGAGTCCGGCGGCGAACGCGAGGAGCAGCACGACCCAAGAACCCGAGTTGAGTCCCAGCTGTGGGATCGGCATCCACGAGGTGCCGTAAGCGTGCAACGGCATGTTGACGGGGAAGTAGGGTGAGATATCGGTCGTGGCTAGACCGTTTCCCACGCCCATGAGCACGATGACGCCCAGCATCGGCCGCAGATACCCCCTGCCCCAGAGCGCGAGCCAAGCGAAGAGCGGCATCACCAGGTAGAACATGAGCGTGACCAGCATCGAATCGCCCAGCGTCTTGAAGACGAGCGACCACGCGAAACCAGTGTTGCCGCCTAGGAGCGCAAGATCGATGACATGGGTGATCAGCATGAATAGGGTCAGGACAACGAGCCAGGCAGCTAGGACGACCATCTTCGAGAGCACCACGTATTCGCGTCGAACCGGCGTGGTGAGCGTCGACACCATCGTGCGCTCTTTGAACTCATGTCCGAACACGTACGCCGCCACGAAGGCGAACAGCAGCAGCGCGAGGCCGCTCGCCATAGACATCGGCAACTGGTGCAGCCCAGCCTTCCAGGTGTTGTCATAGATGCCGGCTTCGACCGCCTGTTTCCACATGCCACCAGCTTCGGAGAGCGCAGCGGTGCCGTCGTCGCTGCCGAGGTATGGCGCGACCGCCAGTGAGATCCCAGCGAAGGCGAGGAGGGAGGCGAACGTCCACAGGACGGCGCGTGAACGCTTGAGCTTGGTGAACTCGGCGGCGATCGACCGCATCATCATCGCCGGCTCCTCCCTTTCCGCTTGGGCGCGTTCCCGACGGGCTCCGTGACATCCGAACCGCCCGTGAGCTTCACGAAGTGGTCCTCGAGGTTCTCCTCGGACATGCGCATACCGCCGACCGCGACTCCGGCCGTGATGAGCGCGGTGTTGATCTCGGTCCCCCGGTCGAAGTCGCTGTAGACGCGCACGGTACCACCCTCGCGCACCGCGAAATCCCTGAGCCCGCACTGCTCCTCGAGCACCCACGCCGCACGCGTCGTGTCAGAGACGGTGAGCTCCAGGTACTCGCGGTTGCGCTGGCGCAGCTCCTCGTAGCCGATCTCCTCGAGGAGTCGCCCCTCGTGGATGACACCGATGGTCGTGGCGAGCTTCTGGACCTCGGCGAGGATGTGGCTCGAGAGGAAGACCGTGATGCCGCGCTCGCTCGTGAGGTGCATGAGCAGGTTGCGGATGTCGGCGATGCCGACGGGGTCGAGCCCGTTGGTCGGCTCGTCGAGGATGAGTACCTCGGGCTTGTGCAGGAGCGCGCGCCCCAGCCCCAGACGCTGCTTGTTACCGAGGGAGAGCTTGCCTGCCTGCCGGTCGAGATACTGTCCGAGGTCGCACATCTCGATGACCTCGTCGACCCAGCTGCTGCGGTGCAGACCAAGAAGGTTGCGCTGCATCTCGAGGTTCTCGCGCACCGTCAGGTTGCTGTAGGCGCCCGGCGTCTCGACCATCGAGCCGATTCGCTCGAATGCGCGTACGGCGTTGGGCCTCATCCGGATTCCGAGGATCTCAGCGTAACCGTCGGTCGGCCTCGCGAGCGCGAGCATCATGCGAATCGTGGTGGTCTTGCCGGCGCCGTTGCGTCCGAGGAAAGCGTAGATGTCGCCTCGGCGAACCGTCAGGTTCAGCCCCTCGACCGCATGTACCTTCCCGAAGTGTTTGGTAAGCCCCTCTGTCCTGATGACGACCTCAGCGTCGGCCTTCGCGTCCATCATGCATCACCACCTCCACCGTCATCGTCGGGCAGAGGACTGACGAACGACTTGCGTAATCCTTACGATCCGCTGAACTCGCGAAGCCGATGCTGAGCCTTGGTGGCAAGGCTCGGGAACGTTAGGGTGAAGGCGGCGCCCCCGCCCTTCGTGTTCTGTGCCGAGACGGTTGCTCCCATGCGCTCGGCCAGCTCGCGCGCGATCGACAGGCCGAGGCCGGTCCCACCACCCGGGCCCGAGACTCCACGCGCGAAGAGCCGGCCGATGTCGGTCGGCAGGCTGGAACCGTCATTTGCTAAGCGAACGGTGAAGGCCCTCTCCCCAGCAGTCATGTCGACTGTGAACGCAGTCATCGACTCGCCGTGGCGCACGCTGTTCGAGATAAGGTTCGAGAGGATCCTGGAGACTGCCGAGGGGTCCGCCGCCACCAAGCACCTCTTGTCCGGGATGTTGAGTTCGACGCGGGCGTTCAGCGCCGCGAGTTCGGGCTCGAACCCGAGCACCGAGCGGCGTACGGCTTCGGCAAGGTCGAACTGCTCGAGCGTGAGCTTCAGGTCGCCGGCGTCCAGTCTGGCGCCGTAGAAGAGGTCGTCGGTCAGCTGGGCGAGCTCGTCCACCTTTCCGCGGATGACGGCAAGATACCGCTCCGGCTCGTCTCCCAGCCCGCGCTGAAGCGCGTCGACGTAGCCCGCAATCGAGGTGATCGGGGTCCTGAGGTCGTGCGAGATGTTGGCGAAGAGCCGTCGTCTGGCCTCGTCACGCGCCGCGGCAGTCTCGCGCTCTGCCTGAATGTCGTCTGCCAGCCGGTTGAGGTCCTCTGCTACGCCCGAGAACTCGTCTGACCCCGGCATGATCACCCGGTGGGCGAAGTTCCCTTCGGCGAGTTGACTGATGCCTTCCCTCAGCCGGGCCATCCGCGCGCGATCACGAGCGCTGGCCGCAGCGAAGCCGAGGGCTGCGCCGACGACGACGCCGATCGCCACGGCGAGCACGAGACCCCAGTTCACCTAGCGACCCTCCCCGAAGCGGTACCCGATACCCCATACCGTCGTGACGAGGGTCGGTTCATCGGGACGCTCCTCGATCTTGGTGCGCAGACGTCGAACGTGTACCTGGACGGTGCTCAAGTCGCCGAACGCCTCCTCGTGCCACACGCATTCGTAGATCTGGGCCTTCGTGTAGACGCGCCCGGGATGGTCGGCGAGCAGACACAGAATGTCGAATTCCTTGGACGTAAGCTCGACCTCGGCGCGACGGATCCACACGCGATGCCTGACGAGATCGATGTGCACCGGGCCGGCGTCGATCACCTGTGCGACGGCACCGCTGCCCCCTCCCGCGGCCTCGTAACGCCTCAAGTGCGCCTTCACGCGCGCAACCAGCTCGACGGGGCTGAATGGTTTGGTCACGTAGTCGTCTGCACCGATGCCAAGCCCGACAGCCTTGTCCACATCGGAATCTCGAGCGGAGAGCATCATTATGGGAAGGTCGGACCGCTCGCGAAAGCGACGAGCGAGTTCGAACCCGTCGCCATCGGGAAGCATGATGTCGAGTATCGCAAGAACGAATGGATGCGCTGAGAACTCACGCAGTCCCGATGCGACATCCTCTGCAGTGGATACCTCGAAGCCCTCAGCCTCGAGGTTCAAACGGACAACATCGCGAATGGCGGGATCGTCGTCGACGACGAGCACTCGTCGGCTCACCGCGCCCCCTCAGTGGCTTCTGGCATCGATCGAGCCTACGAGCTAGGGCGTGAAGTCGGTCTTGGGATCGAGCGACCGCACGAACTCAACGAGAAGCTTCACGGTTGCATCGAGGTCCGAAAGCGCGAGCACCTCGGTCGGCGTGTGCATGTAGCGCAGTGGCACGCTGATGAGCGCCGCCGCCTTGCCGCCGCGAGAGAGCTGGATCGCGTTCGCATCCGTACCCGTCCCGCGCGGTTCGCCGCCGAATTGGTGCGGCACCTTCGACTTGTTGGCGGCCTTGACGAGCAGGTCGAACAGCATCGGGTTGATGTTCGGTCCGCGCGCGATGATCGGGCCCTTGCCGCACTCAGCCTCGCCGTGCTTACGCTTGTCCACGTCCGGGTAGTCGGTCGCGTGCCCGACCTCCACCGCGATGCCGACCGTAGGATCGGCGCCGTACGCGCTCGTCGTCCCGCCACGCATACCGATCTCCTCCTGGACGGTCCCCGCGGCGATCACGTCGACCTTCGTGCCGCCTCGCTTCTTGGCCTCACGGAGCGTCTCGGCGCAGATCCACGCACCCATCTTGTCGTCAAAGGCTCGCGAAACGGCCATGCCTTCGCCGTACTCCTCAAGACCCACAGCGAAGGTGATCGGGTCGCCGATCCGCACAGCCTCTTTGACCTTCTCGGCCGGCAGACCGAGGTCGATGAAGAGCTTGTGCATCTTCGTGACGTTCTTGCGCTCTTCGTCCTCGAGCAGGTGTATTGGAAGGCGCCCCAGCACGCCGAGGAGCACGCCGTCCTCAGTGTGGACGTGCACGCGCATGCTGGGAAGAACCGCCTCGTCGATGCCACCGATGGACTTGAAGGCCAGAAACCCGCCGTCCATGACGTAGGTGACCATCATGCCGATCTCATCGATGTGACCTGCGAGCATGACGCTCGAGCGACCACCATCGGAGCGTTTCGCGGACGAGCCGAGAAGCGTCGCGTGAACCGAGCCCATGACGTTCGTTTCAACCGTGTCGGCGAAGGGCGTGACGTACTCGCGAAACACCCGCGCGGCGGGCTGTTCAAAGCCCGACGGCGACGGTGCTTCGACGAGAGCACGCAGGAACTCGAGCGACTGGGAACGCATGAAGGAGCCTCCTCAGCGTATACAACGAATGTCCAGCCAGTGTACCTGCGCGCGAGAGGCGACGCTACCGAGGTCAACGCGCGGCGGGCGCACGACTCATAGCCGGTCTGGCGGCTGCAAGGCTGCTCAGAAGCTCGGGGTGTCGGCCCAGCGCACGACGGGCGCGTCGCCAACCGGCACTCGCATGGCGCCGACGCCGCTTGCCATGAGAAGGCGCCGGGAGGGCCCAGAGTAGATGGCAGTGGACTTCGCGATGCGTAGGGCGACGTCGGCTCGCATGCCTAGAGCGGAGGCCGCGTATCGTTCAGCGGCCCCTGCGAGGCCCGGCCTCAGAGCGGCGGCGAGAAGCCGCCCACTTCTCAGCGCGTAACTGATGCCCTCGGCCGAGCTCGGACTGACGAAACCCGCCGCCTCGCCCAGAAGCGCGATGTCGCCCTCGCCGCACAGCAGATCGGTCACGGCGAGCGGTCGGACCACCGCCGCGGCATGGCGATAGAGCTCGTCGCCGCCGCAGAACCCGGCCGCGCGGGCTCGAGATACGAAGGCGTCGAAGGTGGCCCGTACTCCTTGCCCCGGTCGCAGTGCTACGCCGGCGAGGGTCAGGCCGCCCTTGGGGATGGTCCACCCGTAGAAGTCGGTCAGCGATCGATCGAAGATCGCACCGTAGAACGGAGTGCTCGTCACACCGGTGAATGCGGCTTGGACCGCGGTGTAGCGAGTGGGCCGACGCCAGTCCGGAAACGCGAGACGGCGAACCGCTGACATCGCGCCATCGGCACCCACCACGAGCCGCGCGACGACGCTCGCTCGGCCGCCGCGCTCTGTTTCGAGCCGCACGAGCGAACCCTCCGGTCCGACTTCGAGGTCCGAGAAGCGGTACCCGAATGCCGTGTCTACGCGCGCCGGAAGTAGAGAGATCAGCCAGCGGTCGAACAGGTCCCGATCCACGTTCACGTAGAAGCGCTGGTACATGCGCTCGAGCGAGGTCGCGAGGTCGAGGGTGCGCACCGCGAAGAGCTGCGGCCCCACGACCACGGAACCCGGGAGTCCCAAGCCCTGACGCGCCAGTTCTCGCTGGGCCTTTGGCGCGAGCAGCCCGCCACAGACCTTGAGGTAGCGAAGGCCGGTGTCGCGGAGTTCGGAGCGAGGATGCGCATCGCGTGGAACGCCCGGCTCATCGAGTCGCCGTCGGTCGACGAGCAGAACCCGGAACCGAGGACCGACCATGCGGGCGAGGGTGGCGCCGGCCGGACCTGCACCGACGATGCAGATGTCGTACATCGCATGACCTCTTTCGCGGGGGCCGGGTGGTTCCGCAAGCTTGCGCCGCTGCCCGCGCGAGAGCGCGGTCCCGTCAGCGAACCGTGGTGCCGCGTTGCCGAGATGTAGTCGCGCGTGCTTCCCTACGCGAGTTCGAAGTCGATGCGGGATTCGCCGACGCTCACGCTCGCGATGCGCACAGCGATCCCTTGCCCGAGCCGGAACCGGCGGCCGTTCTTCTCGCCGACGAGCGTGAAATGCTCGGCATCCAGCCGGTAGTAGTCGTCCGGCATCGCCTCGACGTGCACCAGCCCCTCGGCGGTGTTCTCGAGCTGCACGAACAGACCGAACGACTGCACCCCAGTGACGATGCCGCCAAAGACCTCGCCGACATGTTCCGCCATGAGCTCGGCCAGCTTGTAGCGCACCGAGTCGTGCTCAGCAGATTCGGCCTCGCGCTCCATCACCGAGGAGTGCTCGGCGAGCCACTCGAGCTCCCCCGACATCGACACGGCCAGCGGGTCGGATCCGAGCTGCCCGCGGAGCTGTGCCTTGAGTAGTCGATGGACGATGAGGTCGGGGTAGCGCCGGATCGGCGACGTGAAGTGGCAGTACGCCTTGCTCGCCAGTCCGAAGTGCGGCGCGAGGTAGTCGACGTAGCGCGCTCGCTCCATCGCCCGCAGCAAGAGCGAGTTGATGAGGAGCTTCTCGGGGCGTGTATGCGCGAACGCGATGATCTTCTGGAAGGTCGCCGGAGTCGCGCCTTGGATGTCCTTGATCGGGTAGTCGAACTCTTTGAGGATCACAGCGATCTGAGCGAGCGCCTCGGGGTCGGGGTCTTCGTGGATGCGGTAGACCATCGGCGCCTGGGCGCGGCTCATGTGGGAGGCAACGACCTCGTTGGCGAGGATCATCGCCTCCTCGATCATGTTCGTGGCCTGAGTACGCTGTCTCAGGATCACTTCCAGGGGTTTGCCGTCCTCCGCGAGTCGTACCTTCGCCTCCACTGATTCGAAGTCCAGACCGCCGCGCGCCACCCGTCGCTTCCCAATCGCTGCGGCGGTACGCGCGAAGTCCCGCAGAAGCGCCTCGGTCTGGTCGTCCGGGAACGGTGACGTCCCCTCCAGCCATTGCTGTACCTCGTCGTAGTTCAGGCGGCGATCCGAGCGCATCACGCTGGGGAACGCTCGGTAGGACTGAACGACTGCGTCCTTGTCCAGGTCCATCACTACCGAGAACGCGAGCCGATCCTGTCCCGGGTTGAGCGAGCAGATCCCGTTCGAGAGCTCCTCGGGGAGCATGGGCAGCACCCGGTCGACGAGGTACACGCTGGTCGCACGTCGGCGCGCGTCCAAGTCGATCGCCGAGTCCCACGGCACGTAGTGGCTCACGTCGGCGATGTGCACGCCGAGCCGGATGCCGCCGTCGACGCGTTCGAGCGAGATCGCATCGTCGAAGTCGCGCGCGTCGACCGGGTCGATGGTGACGGTGAACCAGTCACGGACGTCCTCGCGGTCCGCCTCCGACGCGATGGCAGCCTCGACGTCGATCGCAACGGACTTCGCTTCCTCCAGGGCCGGCTCACCAAACTCGGTCTCCAGTCCGTGCTCGCGGATGATGATCTCGATCGTGATGCCTGGCGTATCGGGCCTGCCGAGCACCTCTTCGATGACGCCCTGTGCGGCACTCGCGCGACCGGGATAGACAGTGAGCCGAACGACGACGATGTCGCCCTCAGTAGCCCCGTTGGCGTCCTTGCGGTGGACGAACACGTCGGTACGAAGCCGTGGGTCGCTCGGCACGACGATGCCGATGCCTCCGTGCTGTTCGTAGCTGCCGACAACCGTGGCGTTCGCACGCTCGACGATGCGCTCGACTGCACCGGAGCGACCTTCTCGGCTGCGCTTCGCGTAGGGACGCACCGCGACAACGTCTCTGTGCATCGCGCCGGCGGTGTCCCGACGGGAGACGTAGATGTCGCCTTCCGGAGCTTCGACGAAGCCGTACCCGCGGCGTGTCATGAGGATTGGGCCGACGACGAAACCGGCGCGGTGGGCCTTCTTGGTGCGCTTCTCGCGGCTCATCGATCGCCCTTTCGTGCGTTGACGTCCCCGTCGCCCGACCGGCCTCCCCGATCAGTCGACGAGGCGAGCGTACCGCACATGGAATGAACGCCCAAGCCGGTGTGCGAGAGGGGCGGCCGGTGCTAGAATCGCGTCGTACACTGGCGCCAACCAACGGAGCTGCGGCACATGGATCGTCCGCGCCACCTCGCCCCTGCATTCATCAACTCGGGCACCATCGCCTCCCCCAGAGACATGCTCCGTGCCCTCGAGTCCCTCGAGACGGTCGACCTGCTCTGGGAAGTCGAGGGACGCGACGTCGCCCAGGGCCAGTTCACGTTGGTCAAGCTCATGTTCGATCCTGAATCAGCGACGATGGCCGTGAACGGCTGCCTGTTCCTCAACGTGGCGAGCTTCCGCTACTTGGATTTCGAGCAGATGCCCGCCGGACGTTGGCGATTCAACCTCCACGGCGACTCCGCGATCTTGAGCCTCGTGACCGTCCCTGAGTCCGAAGAGGAACGCACGCCGGAGCGGCCTCACCTCCTGCTCGAGCAGGCCGACGCGGACTTCGAGTCCTTCGTCACACTCGACGAGGACGAGGACGAGGAGTAGCGCCGCAGCCTACGCGTACGCTCGCTCTCCCTACAGCTTCGCCTTGAGGACCTCGATGGCCTTGGCGAGCTGCGTGTCAGTCGCCAGGGTCTTCTGATCATCCGGGTTGTACTGAAGTTCCAGCTTCATCGGAACGACGTACCCGGGCGTGACACCCTTGCCGTCGATGACGCGGCTCTTCGGCGTGAGGTAGTGCGCGATGGTGAACTTCACGGCTGAGCCGTCGGCAAGTTCCTGGACCGTCTGCACGCTGCCTTTTCCGAAGGTCTTCACACCGACGATCGGCGCCCGCGCGTAGTCCTGCAGGGCACCAGCCAGGATCTCGCTTGCCGACGCCGAGTTCTCGTTGACCAAGAGCACCAGCGGCGCTTTCGTGGCGACCCGTCCCGTCGCCCGGTACGTCTGCTCCGCCTTGTTACGCTCGTCGACTCGCACGATGACGCCGCTCGGTACGAACATCGAGGCGGCCTGGACCGCTTGATCGAGCAGCCCGCCGGGGTTGTCGCGCACGTCTAGAACGAATCCCTTCGCGCCCTTCTTCGTCAGGTCCTCGATGGCACTGCGAAGATCCTCTTCTGTGCGCTGGTTGAAGGAGAAGAGGCGTATGTAGCCGACGCCGGACTCGAGAATGCGCGACTCGATGTTGGGAAGTTCGATCTTCGCGCGCGTGAGGGTGAACGTCTTGAGGTCCTTGCCGCGCCTCATCGTTACCGTGACCTTGGTGCCAGCGTCTCCGCGGACGCGTTTGACGATCTCCTCGCTCGTCCACTTGTCCCGCGTGACCCCGCCCACAGTGACGAAGACATCGTTGGCCTTCACACCTGCCTTGGCGGCAGGTGTGTTCGGCATCACCGACACGACGTAGGCCTGCCCGTCCTTTTCGCCGATGGTCACGCCGATACCGCCGAACGCCCCTGCACTCTGCTCGTTGAAGTACTTGAAGTGCTGGGCGTCGAAGTACATGCCGTACTTGTCCCCGGTGGAGTCGAGCAGGCCCTGGACGGCGCCGGCGGTCGCCGACGTCTCCGTCGGCTGTTTGAGCGCCTCTTTGTCGAGGAGACCCCTGACTTCCTCGACCTTATCGCCCACGCTGCTCTCGGCGGCGTTGACGTTGACGACGCTTTCGACGGTGTCGTGCCGAGCCATCACAAAGCCGCCGGCGAACCCGCCGAGCAGCAAGACGACGGCAAGAGCGACCCCGAGGGCGACGCGCGAGAGCTTGTCCATGTGACCCTATTCCGTGAGAGCGCGACGCGTTGAAGCCGCCGCGCTAGACCTTGAGGTAGCGGCGAAGGGCGAACCCCGAGCCGACCAGACCGATGATGACTCCGACGGCCAGCAAGACAATCGAGATCTGGGCCATGTCACCGCTGGACAACGTCAGTGGCATGAACGGGAGTGCCTCTCGCACGACGGGCAGGAGCCACGATGCCGTTCCCAGGATGACCAGGAGGGCGAGCGCCGCTCCGATGAGGCTCTGGATGATGCCCTCCATCAGGAACGGCGTGCGGATGAACCAGTTCGACGCCCCCACGAGCCGCATGATCCCGATCTCCTTGCGCCGGGCGTAGATCGCAAGGCGGATCGTGTTATTGATGAATATGAGGCTCACGACAGCGAGAACGGCCACGAACGCGATGAGAACGATGCGCACGATGCGAGTCACAGCGAAGAGTCGCCGAACGATCTGCTGCCCGTACTTGAGCGACTCCTCAGGGTTGTCGGGCCTATCGGCAAGCTTGGTGAAGAGCGCGTTGGCCTTGATCTTCGTCACCATCGTCTCGACTTCACGCGGATCTTTCAGCGTGACGTCGAGGGATGCGGGCAGAGGATTCCCTCGCAGGTTCTGGATGATCTCCGGGCTCTCGGACATGTCTTCCTTGAACTTCTTGAGGGCCTCTTCCTTCGAAACGTAGTCGACCGACTTCACGAGCGCATCGGCCACGAGCGCCTTCTGCAGCGTGTCCACCTCTTTGACCGGTGCGCCGTCCTTCAGGAAGATCTGGATCGTGACCTTGCTCTCCACGGACTGCACGATGCCGCTCGCCACGTAGCCGAACGCCATCGAGACCCCGACGAGCAGCAGCGACAGGAAGATCGTGATGACCGCGCCGATGCTCATCACCCAGTTGCGCCGGAAGTTGGTGACCGACTCCCGGACGAAGTAGCCAAGGTTAATCGGCATAGCCGTAGACCCCCCGGTCCTGGTCGCGGATAACGCGACCAGACTCGAGCGCGATGACGCGCTTCCGCATCGAGTCCACCATGTCGCGGTCGTGGGTAGCGATCACGACCGTTGTCCCCGTCTTGTTGATGCGCTCCAGCAACTTCATGATGCCGAGCGAGGTCTGCGGGTCGAGGTTCCCCGTCGGCTCGTCGCAGAGAAGCAGCGGGGGCCGGTTCACGAACGCACGCGCGATCGAGACACGCTGCTGTTCGCCTCCGGAGAGCTCGTCAGGGTAGCTGTCGATCTTGTCTTCCAGTCCCACGAGACGGAGCACCTCGGGAACCTGCGTCCGGATGACGTGTCGAGACTTCCCGATGACTTCCAACGCAAAGGCAACATTCTCGGCGGCCGTCTTGTTCGGCAGGAGCTTGAAGTCCTGGAAGACGCAGCCGATATTGCGCCTCAGGTAGGACACCTTCCAGCTCTTGAGCTTGCCGAGGTCCTGACCTGCCACTTGGATCTGGCCCTTGGTGGGCAGGATCTCGCGAAGCAGGAGACGGATGAACGTGGACTTGCCTGAGCCGGAATGACCGACCAGGAAGACGAACTCCCCCTGCTCGATATCGACGTCACAGTCCACGAGTGCTGGCTTGTCAGAGGCGTAGTACATGTCTACGCCACGCATTCGAATCATGGGGTGCTCCGTATCCTGGCGACGATTCCCACCGCGCAATGGTAGCAAAACGGTCGCCCGTAGGCGCACCGCACGAGGGTTTCCACGGGTTCTACATGCGAGAACGCTGCCAAGGGCGCGGTGCGACCTGCTGTATCGGCCCAGGAAGCACTACGGTTGCGGTTGGCGCCATTGCCATTCTCTTGCGCGCGCCACGGCCGCGCGCGCTGCGTTCGCGATATGTGGGCCAGTGAGGCCGAAATGCTCCATCAACTCGGCTGGCTCGCCTGATGTGCCGAAGACGTCACGAACGCCGACGCGTTCCAGCGGCACGGGCCAATGCTCGCCCAAGACCTCTGCGACAGCCGACCCGAGACCGCCGATGATCGAGTGCTCCTCGCAGGTGACGACCGCGCCGGTCTTTGCCGCGGAGGCCACGATGCGCTCGTCATCGAGCGGTTTGATCGACATGGCGTCGATCACCTCGGCCGAGATGCCTTCCGTTTCCAGCAGCCCCGCCGCCCTGAGGGCCTCTGCCACCATGACGCCGCACGCTACAAGCGAGACGTCTGTCCCCTCGCGCATCACGTACGCGCGGCCGAGCTCGACCTCGAAGTCCTCGGCGTGCACGTCGGGCACACCAGCCCGACCGAGGCGGATGTAGAACGGCCCAGGAACCGCCGCCGCGAGGCGGATGGCCGCCCGAGCAGCCACGAAGTCCGCGGGCACCAGGACGCGCATTCCCGGCAGCACACGCATGAGCGCGATGTCCTCGAGCATCTGGTGACTGCCGCCGTCGGGGCCGACCGTGACGCCGGCGTGCGTGGGGGCAAGCTTCACATTCAGATCCGAGTACGCCACCGTGTTGCGCACCTGGTCGTAGGCCCGGCCCGTGGCGAATACGGCGAAGGAGCCGGTGAAAGCGATCTTGCCGGCGACGGCGAGCCCGGCAGCAACGTCGATCATGTTCGCCTCGGCGACGCCGACGTTGAAGAAGCGCTCGGGGTAGACGGCGGCGAACTTCGCCGTTGTTGTCGAGCCGGACAGGTCCGCGTCGATCGCCACGACGTCAACGCCTTCGGCTGCGAGCTCGATGAGGGTCGCACCGAACGCCTCGCGGGTGGCCCGGTTAACCACGTGGGGCCTCCTCTCGCAGGGCGGTCGCGCCTGTTGCCGAATCTGGCGCTGCGTGCGATCGAGCCGCAGCCTCGAGCTCTTCTATCGAGGCCGCCAGTTCGGCCAACGCTTGCACGGTCTGTTCGGGCGACGGTGCCTTGCCGTGCCAACCTGCGAGGCCCTCCATGAACGAGACGCCACGCCCCTTGACCGTGTTGGCGACGATAACGGCGGGCATCGATTGCGCGGCATTGACACGCTTGGCCCACCGGAAGCAATGCAGCAGACCCTCGACGTCATGCCCGTCACAGGACCGCACGGCCCAGTCGAACGCCGAGAACTTCTCCGCGATCTCGCCGAGGCACATTACATCGGTGCACGCGCCGTCGATCTGCAGCCCGTTCTGATCGACGATCGCAACGAGGTTGTCCAGGCCGTGGTGAGCCGCGAACATCGCGGCCTCCCAGACCTGACCTTCCTGAAGCTCGCCATCGCCGAGAAGGCAGTAGACGGTGCGACGGCCTTCATCCCCGGCTTCAACTTGCCCTTCAGCCTCGAGTCGGCCGACCTCGTCGGCTCGCGACTGCTCCCCGCCTAGCAGCCCCAGCGCGATGCCGCAGGCCACCGAGAGGCCCTGGCCGAGCGACCCGGTCGAGACCTCGACTCCCGGCGTCTTCTTGCTGTCGGGGTGACCTTGCAGCATCGAGCCCAGCTTGCGCAGCGTCGCCAGATGCTCGCGTCCGAAGTAGCCCGCCTCGGCCAGTGCGGCGTACAGGACGGGTGCCGCATGGCCTTTGGAGAGGACGAAGCGGTCGCGCTCCGGCCAGTTGGGGTCCGACGGATCGTGCCGCATGACGCCGAAGTAGAGTGTTGCGACGATGTCGGCCGCCGAGAGCGAGCCGCCGGGGTGACCGCTGCCTGCCTCGGAGATCATCTCCACGATGTCGTATCGCATACGAGCAGCGATCGCGCGCACGCGCGCAGCGAGCTCGGGCGATGGGGGGTGTTGAAGGACGCTCACACTCGACTCCTATCGCGCGGTGCGGGTGGCGCGGACGCGCAGCCTCGGCTCTCGGCGCGCGGCACCCCACCATACTAGCGGCCTTCCGTCGCCAACGACCGCTCAAGATAGCGATTCCTGTGGAATCCTCCCCTCGGAACCGGCATACGAGCGACCAGAGTGCGAAGAGAGAGGTGCTCGTGGCGGCGATCAGTCGGAACGAGCGATATCGCCAGGTCGTCACGATCCTGATCGAGGAGGGATTCGGCACGGCACTCGATCAGCTGGGCCTCAAGACGCCTTGGATCGGGAGCCTGCGTCGCAGTCGGGTCAGGAAGCTAAGCCAACCTTGTCTCCCGAGGAGCGAGCTCGCCGTGCGATGGAGCGACTCGGCCCTACCTTCGCGAAGATCGGACAGATGTCCGACGACGCCCCAAAGGGTAGACGCCGCGCCCCACCGCGAGCCGCGCCACAGGCGGGAACGAACGCCATTGCCATCGCAATGTACGTCGAGCGTGTCACGGTCTGTGCCCTGGGGGCACGGTCTCCCCGGGGACATAGCTGCCGCGCTTCGCACCGCCTCCCGAGCCGCCAGAGCCACTGAAGAAGTAGGCGTCTTGCACGCCGTCCTCCGCGGTGTAGTAGACGCGAAGGTCGAAATCGCCCTGCTGAGCCGCATGGCGCGGACGCAACGCCTCGTAGTGCTCGTAGATCGCCCTGGTGACGGCATCCCTGATCGCAACTGCCTGAGCAGCTTCCAGCGGTCGACCCGCCTCAGGCGGGCCATAGCCGAAACCGATGTCGTTGCCGTGAATGTTGTAGTGCCACGCCTTGCCCTGCTTGAACGAAACGACGCTCCAGACGACGGCGGGCGCTGCTCGCGTGCAGAGCCTCTCTAGCCCGTCGTCAGTGGGAAGAACGGGCATCCTCCTCATCTCCCTTGCGTCAATTTTCCTCGCTTGCAGGTGCAATCTTAGTCCAGATAAAGAAAGCTTGCCATATCGTTAACGGACGCCTGGGCCGCTTCACTCATGCGATACCCGCTGGTCGCCCGTTTTCCGCCGCTTACCAAATGGTTAGACGGAATCACGGTGGGACTCGGGTCGCCGAGGTAGCGTTGCGTCATTGGGGGCTTCGAGGCAGAAGCGCACCCTCTCCTGGGACGGGTCTCGCGGGCTCTCCCCGCTTACCGCCCCCGCGAGATCCGTCCAAGAGCTCGCCAATTCTGGGGGTGGGTTCGCATCTGCCGTCACTGCGGCGTGCGACTGGATGTCAGCCGTTATTGACGGCTGTTGCGTTCGAACCCCTTCGTGCCGACTCAGACCTCTGGCGGCGCGTCGGCGATGCGACGCACTTCAATGGGTGCCTCGATGAACGCGACGATCCGGGAAGCAATCTCGATGGCGCGTGCCTCATCGGCAACATCGACGACCCACCATCCGGCAAGCGATTCATCCGGCGCAACGAAGGGTCCGTCGGTGGCCGCTGGGGCACCGTCGCGAAACACGACGGTCATCGCCTCGTGGGGGTCTACCAGCCCCTGATCGTCCACGAGCTCACCCGACTCCCTCAGGTCCACGTCAATCGTCGTCATGAAGTCGATCATGCCCCTGATCCACTCGGTGGACTTCGTCTTCATCATCGTGTCGGCGCTCCCGAACGTCATGATCATGTACTTCATCTGGTGGCTCCTTCCGGTCAGCATCTCGAGCGAGCGGCGCACGCTCAGGACTTTCGTCTTCACAGAGGTCTTACCCCGTTGCAGCCAACCCTCTCACCGAATCGAGCGGCGCCACGTCGCCTCATCCATTGCGTACACGAGGTGCTCGACATCGTGGAGGGTCACTGTGCCCTCGAGGGTCAGACCGACCTTCTCGGCGACTCGACGCGAAGCGAGGTTGCGGGGCTCGATGACGCTGACCATGCGATCGAACCGCAGGACCTGGAAGCCGTGGTCACGGACCGCAAGCCCCGCCTCAGTCGCGTAGCCGCGGCCCCATAGACTCGGCAGGAGAACCCACGCCAGCTCGGGGTCGGGAAGGGATTCGGTGCCGAAGCCGCAATAGCCTATCGGCCCCTGCGGCTCGCCGGAAATGGGGGAACGAAGCACCGCTGCCCACAGGCACCACCCGAGTTCGCGCTGGTTCCGTCGCATCCGCTGGATGAACGTGTCCTGCGCCTTGGCGGCCGCGAACTGATCTTCGTCGAACCATTCGGCGATCTCGGGCGAGCGAGCGAGTCGGTCGAATGCCGGCTGGTCGTCGGAGTCCCACTCCCGCAGGCACAGGCGTGCGGTACTTATGGCGAATGGGTCCATGTACGCAAGAGCATATGGCATGAGCCCCGAGATCGCGTGCCGAAGTCGCAAGACGGGATCCTCGTCTTCGAGCGCCCCGTTCGCACTCGTGCGTGGGCGATCTTGACTGCTCGAGCGTGCGGGACTCTCATTTGCGCCGTATGGTGGACGCGTGTGAATGGCGATGCGGGAGGTTGACTTGGCAATTCAGTGGATGTCGATAGTGGGTGGGGCCACGGCAGCCTATGAGACGGCCAACAAGTTGGCTCAGCTGTGGTCGAAGCGGGCCGACTTAGTCGAGAACGCAGGCTCGGTCAAGGCGAACCCCCTGGAAGCGCTAGGTGCGCAAGTGGCGGCGATCGAGGCGCACGACCAGCAACAAGACGATGTCGTCAGAGACCTAGCCGTGCAGCTGCGCGATATCGCCGAGGCAACAGAGGCAGTTGACCGCCGAGTCAGAACCGCCACCATCGTCGCAGCCGTGGCGGCAGCCCTTGCCGTCATCGCCGTGGTGGTGGCACTTCTGTGACAGCGCATGGCGCGTCAGGGTGTGGCACCATCGCCTAGAACGTCTCGCCGGCCGGGGAGCCTCACCAGCCGAGCAGTAGGGCGACGAGGGTAGCCGCCGCCATTGCCCCGCCCACATACGTCCCCACCGGGATCTGCCCGGCCCACAGGGCGATGCCGACGAGTGTGGTTGGGGCTGCGATCCACGCGGCGGTTCGCCACCACTCGAGCCCGTGCCAGTAACCCCAACCCGCCAGAACGAACGCCACGCCGGAGACCACCCAGACAAAGGCGGTCAGCACGCGTGCTACCACGAGCGCGTTGCCAAAGGCGGATCCGAACCACGACTCCGTGGTGAATATGAAGTAGACGCCGCCTATCATCCCCAGTCCGTGGAGGATGAACGCTGCCGGCACGAGCCACTTCAGTGTCTGTTCCATGAATGCCCTCCCACGAGGTTGCCGCTCCTCACTAGCTCGTGCGGGAACGCAACCTCGCCAGCGACAACGATCATAGGTCCCCCCTTCCCTAGGGATCGCCCCAACGTACCCGGCAACATCGGGCAGACCCGGCCTGGAGGCTTGGCTCAAGGCTGCCACTTGCCGAGCACTGACCCCTGTTCTTCCGCCGACACCACCAGATCGCGAACCGCTTCGGGCAGGTGCTCCTGCTGCCACTCGTGTTCGCAAGCGCCCGCATTCTCTGCATCATCCGAGGAGGACGCCAGCTTGACGCTCCTGACTGCGTAGAAAGCCGCGCCCAGCGAGTGGTCCGCCATGTGTGCAGTGGCGACGGCGTGGCCAGCCGCACGAGCTACAGCGCGCCCCACATCGTCAGACGCATCCCTTGCTGCCGCGTGCGCCTGGACCGAGGCCGCTCGCGCCTCACCAACCGTGATCTCTCCCCGAGACCACGCGCGCGCTGCGTCAATCGCACGGCGGGGGCGATCGTCATCAGGATGCGTCCGGGCGAACAGTGGCAAGACATGCCCGGCGCAGTCCGCCGCCCAGTTTGCCAGCAGACGATGCCGCGTCACATCGAGCGGACCTCCACGATGGACGGCCACGAAGCGTCGATCTCTCGGCAAGGTGCCTCCCTGCGTTCCGCCTAGCCGTCAGCGCATAGTGTGCGCCACCGACCTCCATGCTAGCCCGCAATGTACTGCGGACTCTCCATCTGGAGGAGCATGAGCGCATAATGGGGCAACTCTCTGTCGAGTGAGAGTCGTGCGAAGCGAACGCTCTGGCCGACGGAGCTGTGCGGTTGGGAGGAGGGGCGACAGTGAAGACGTACTGGGTAGCCGCCGGCGTGGGTGCTCTTGTCGCAATACTCGGCGGAGTCATTTACACGGTCAGCGATCACAGATACGGGATCGTACTTCTGGCCGGAGGCGTGGTCGCCGCCGTCATGGGTCTGGTGATGCGCCTAGTGATGGCGTTCATGGGCGAGGAGTCGGAGCAGCCGCCTGTGGCCTAGACCCGTAGGCTCGACGTGCTTATAGCGCCCCCAGTGCCGGTCAGGTGGACTACTCGGGCGGAAGCAGCTCCGATCGGCTCGCCTCGGCGATCAGCGCCCTTGCCCGCTGAAGGTCGGACCTCATGACCAGAAGCCGCACGGGCTGGGCGCAGTCCCTCGTGAACCCTCCGCCTTCGCCGGGGCGGAAGGGGTCGAATGCGACCTCGATGCCGCTATCGCGCAGCACGGCCTCGAAGAAGAGCAGCTCAGCGCTGCCCGGGTCAACGGGCACCCATGCGTTGGGCATCAGATGCTGAGCGACAGCCACCCATGCTTGGTCGGCCATGGACTTCCTCCTGGGGCTCTCCCTCACGAGACAAGGACTCAAGCCCCGCATGTGGCCCAACCTCGCAATGCTGCCAGGCAACCGGCTAGGCACGCATGGCGACGTGTTGTCCAACGCCGTGTACCCTCAATGTGTATCCGTTTCTTGGCCTTCGACGGCGAAGCAACAGGCCCCGGCGTGGTCGCCGGTGTGTGCCTGGATAAGGGGTCGTCCCTCAGGTAGCTTCGGTGAAGGGGTGGTGTCGGTGCCCGTATGCGAGAAATGCGGTGAGGTCTACGCGGACATGAGCGGTGAGTGTCCGAACTGCCGCAAGAAGAAACAGCATAGCTACTTGATCTGGGTGGTGACGCTGTTCGCCGTTACGATCGTTGGAGCTGTCGCCTACCGCATCTTCCTCTGGTAGTCATCGAAGTCCGAGTGCTTCACGGCATGCTCGCACCTACCAGCTAGAAGACCCCTTCGGTCCTGCAAACGGACTCGTTCGGGGCGGTTTGTCCGCCGCAGGACGAGCGTCTCGATTGGAGCCGACTCACACGTTACCGAGAGAGGTGAATCGAGCTACCACATGTGATGCACCTGTGCGCGGATGTGCCGGTCGTAGACTGCTCGGGTCTTCGCCATAGTGTCAGCCGAAAGCGGAGGAAGGTCGGCGGCGCGAATGTTGTCCTCAGCCTGCGCGGGGTGCCTAGCTCCGGCTAGAGCGCACGTCACGTCCTCGAACATCAGGATCCACCGCAAAGCCATCTCCGCCATAGTTGCTCCCGCCGGAACGAACGGGCGCAGCTCCTCGACGGCCTGCAGTCCAGTCTCGAAATCGACTCCGGCGAACGTTTCGCCGCGGTCGAACGACTGACCCTCGCGGTTGTAGTTGCGATGATCGTCTGCGGCGAAGGTCGTCTCACGCTTCATCTTGCCAGTCAGCAATCCGGAAGCAAGAGGCACGCGCGCGATGATGCCCACGCGGCGGTGTTTGGCTTCCGGGAAGAAGTCCTCAGCAGGCCGCTGCCGGAAGATGTTGAAGATGATCTGGACCGACTGCACGCCAGGAAACTCGAGGGCCTTCCGAGCCTGCACGATCTGTTCGACGCTCACGCCGTAGTGGCGGATCTTGCCCTGCTTCACCAGGTCGTCCAGGATGCCGAATGTTTCGGGGTTGTAGGCCTCGATCGGAGGGACGTGCAGCTGCATGAGGTCGATCGTTTCCGTCCCGAGGTTCCGCAGACTCTCCTCGGCAAAGGCGGTCATGTTCTCCCGTGTATAGGCCTTCGGATCGGGGTTGATCCGCACGCCCATCTTCGTGGCGATGTAGAACGGCTCGGGTCGTTCGCGACGCAATTGCCCGAGGAGTGGCTCGCTGCCGTACACGTCAGCCGTGTCGAAGAAGTTGACGCCGAGATCCAGAGCGCGGTTGAGGGTGGCGAGCGACTCGCGATCGTCCACGGGCCCCCACTGGCTACCCATCGCCCATGTGCCCAGGCCGATGCTTGAGACCTTCCAGCCCGTGCGTCCGAGTTCGCGGTATTCCATCTTCCCTCTCCTCCTAGCACTGACGAACGCGCCCTGTTCCTTCGGCCCACCCGGGCGGCCGGCTTATCCGGAGCAGGCAAGCAACGTGGGGAGGTCTCCCGCCCAGGCGCGAATCGCGTCCCAATCCCGTATGTCGCTCGCCGGCTCCGGGCCGGCAAGCTTGTTGAGGGGGAAACGTAGCAGCGCTGGGTCGAACCTCCCGCCAAATACCTCGACCGCGACCGGTTTGAACCACGGCAACTTGGCCAGCTCCTTGTCGAGTTGATCGCGCGAGTCCTGCCACTCCTGCTCATCGTGAGGGTCGTGGACCGGGCCGAGCGCGAAGACAGCGACCGGCAGCTGGAGCAGCGCTTTACGGTTGCGCGACAGCAGACCGACCGCGTCTTTGTGCAAACGGTGCATGGCGAGCGGCGCCCCCAGGATGACGGCGCTGTAGTCCTCGAGTCCCCGCACTTCGCGCGCTGGCCGAAGATCGACCTCGACACCGCTCTCTCGCAGAGCGGCCGCCACGGCCTCAGCTACTTCTCCGGTGGATCCGTAGCCAGTTGCGAAAGCCATGAGAACCCTAGTTGGCACGGCTGCCCCCGGGTCGCTGCTGAACACGGCCTTCGTATCGGGCCGGCGTTGGCCTCTGGCGTCCTACTCCTTGACCGGAAGGACGTGGACCGCCTTGATGATGAGGCAGACTTCATCGCCCACGGCGAGGTTCATCTCATTGGCCGATTCGGTGGTGAGGACCGACGCCATCTCGCAGGCGATGACGTCGAACTTCACGAGCGACATGATGTCGCCCTTCTGAACCGACTTGACCTTAGCTGAGACGGCGTTGCGCGCTCCGTACTTCATCGGAGATCCCCTCTCACGATACGGCGAGGTCGACCCGCCCCTACAGATGAGTGCCTGCTGCAACCACGAGTATTCCCTGAAGGGGGCTCTCGTATGCCCGCCGGGCCGGCCTCCCAGGTTTCCCGCCGCGTGCGACGATGCTCAGGGTTGCTGCCGGACGACCTCGGCAGCCTCGCCCTGACGCAACGTGATGAGGTGGACCTCGGGCGGAGCGAAGAACCGCAGGGGTGCAGTGACCTCACCGACGCCGTTCGTGTCGAGGATCAGCGTGCCCTGCTCCTTCCTCCAGCCCGCCCTGTAGCGCTGCCCATACTCCGACGGGACGATTGGCGCCCAGAGCCCGAAGAAGGTGATTTGGCCGGCGTGAAGGTGTCCCGCCAGGGAGACGTCCCATGTGCGAGGGTTGAACGGCAGCTGCGTCGCGAGCAGGTCGGGGTTGTGCGTGAGCAGGATGGCGAAGTCCTCGGGAGCCACTCCCCGACCCGCCTTGGAGACGTCGGGCTTCCCTCTGAGGAGGTCGTCCACACCGCCGATCTTCACACGCTGTCCATTCTTGAGGAGCGACACGTTGTCGTTGTCGATGAGGACGATGCCGGACGCGAGCATGTCGCGCCGCGCTTCCGACACCCCTTCCCGGTATTCGTGATTGCCGAGCACTCCGAATACGCCTAGGGGGGCGCGCAGGCGCGCAGCCTCGGGATAGAAGTTGCGTGCACCGTGAGACTTGCCGCCAACGTTGTCGCCGCCGATGAGCACGACGTCAGGTTTCAGAGCGTTCACCTTGTCGACCAACCTGGCGACTCTATCGCGCGAGTAGTACGGGCCCGCATGGACGTCGGCGATGTAGGCAATCCGAGTCCCCTCGAATGCGGGCGGAACATCGGGACTCGATACCGTATCGTAGCGAACGACGAGAAGCCGCGGCTCGACGAGGGACCATACGAGGAACGCCGCGACCAGGACGATCAGTAACCACCGCAACCCACGCCGTAGGGGAATGCGGACTCGGGGAGGTCGCGGGGTGAGACTGGCCGTAACGGAGGTCTCGGAGGGGTCGCCCATCGTTGCCATAGCGCGAGGCTACACCCTGGTGAGACGTAGTGGATAACCTTCGTCCGGGCCTTCCAAGTCCATGGGGGGCCAGAGGGGCCCGCATTCCCCCGAACGAATTCAGTCACCCGGTGACGAAAATGGCGGGTTCGTGTATGTGGATATGACGAGAAGCCACCTGCCCACCCTTGCCGTCCTCACCGCGACGCCCGCATTCGTGGAGGTGCGAACGACCACGGGTAGTAACTCATCCATGAGCATGCCGACCTCGCCCGACGTTGCGAACGACAAGCGCGAAGCGCAGGTTGTCGCCGTCGTCATCCTCGTTGTCATCGCATTCGTCGCCTGGCGCGCGACGATGGGCATCAACCTCCACGACGGGACCCAGTACCTTGTAGCCCCACTGCGATTGGCGCAAGGAGCCCGTCTCTTTGCCGACGAGATGCCGATCCAAACGCTCGGTTACCTGGTCACGGTGCCGTTCATGATGGTGTGGACCGCCCTCTTCGGGCTCTCGGGGATCAGCCTTGCCACGGCGCTGTACTACGTGACGATCGCGTCCGTTGTTGGCTTCTTCGCCTACCTGCTGCTTCGCCCGACGTTCAGACCGGCGGTCGCGGCGCTTGCAGTCGGCCTGCCGCTCCTGGCAACGCCCTACCACCTCTTTCTGCCGAGCTACAACACGGTCGGCGAGCTCGCGTTCATACTCGCAGCATGTCTCGCATTCGCGGCGATCCGCGACGACAGCCGCCCGAAGGCCGCGGGTGTCGGCGTCGCGTTGGCTTTTGGAACGTTCTCCTACCCGTCCCTCGGAATTGCGGCAGTCGCCCTGCTCGCGACGTTCGCGGTTCTCGCGCGAGGCAACCCGCGCCTCCCCCTGTACGCATTGCTCGGCGGCATCATCACCGCAGCTGTCTGTGCCGCAGCGATCTTCTCGGCGGTGACCATCGCCGAACTTCGCGCTGCGCTCGCATACGATACGGCGAACGTTAGTCGCGCCGACGCCCCCCTCGCCAAGATGGGCTACTACGTCTATCGCATCGGCGGGGCGCTCTTGTCACCGTCGCTGCTGCCGATGTGGATTCTCACGCTCGTCGCGTCGGTACCGGCACTCTCCAGCCGGGCACGCGGCGCGGCGCTCGCTGCCCTGCCCCTTGCCGCAGCGATCCCCGGGGCAATCCTTGTCGCGAAGGGCGACGGGTACACGTTCGGCGCGTTTGCTACAACGTGGTCGATCACCTTCACTGCCGGCGCGGTGGTCCCTGTGACGCTGTGGTCCACCCGGCACGCACGAACTGCGGTGCTGAGACTCATGGCCTTGACCGCACCGTGCGCAGCCGCCGGGTTCCTGGCGATCGCGTACTCGACCGGCTCATCCTGGAACCGTGGTGTGGCCGCAGTCGCTCTGGCGCCATTCAGCATCGCGCTCATCAGCGGATGGGCAGAAGCACTGGCCGAGGCGGGCTCGGGATTCCTCTCGGCGGGTTCCGCATTCGCTCTTGTCGCTGTGGTCGGTCTGCTGTTCGGCACGATCTTCCTCGATGCGGGACTACTCTTGCCTCGCATCCGCGTTCAAAGCGGCGCTTACGCCGGGCAGACGACCTCGGTCGACAATGCGCGAAGGCTCCGCGAGTTCCAAGCGGCGGGTCGACGATGGGTCAGGCCGACCGACGGCGTTCTTTTCCTCGGCATCGAGGACGGCTACCTGCTCGCCGGGGGGAAGATCCACACGAACTCGGTCTGGTTGGAGCCGAAGAAGAGCGACCAAGCTGCCGTCGACTACTTCTCGCGTCCGGGTGTCGGCTGGCCGAACGTGGTGTTCGTGGAAGACGCCCCGATCCTCAAGGATGGCGGATACCTCGAACACGCGAAGCGAGATCCGTTGCTGGCCCGCGTGCTCGCGGACTACACACGTGTGGAGAGCGCGGACGGGCTTTCGGTGTTCGTCCGAAGGTAGACTCAGCTAACAAGCCGCATCACGGTAGGAGAACCCGTATGAACCCGACCCTCGACCTCATCGAACGCCGTACATCGACTCGCACCTACTCGCCGGAGCCGATCACCGACCCTGAGAAGGACTCGATACTCAACGCCGCGTTTCGTGCGCCGACTGCTGGCAACCTGATGCTCTATTCGATCATCGATGTCGCTGACCGAGCACTCAAGGAACGGCTCGCTGTCACCTGCGACGACCAGCCGTTCATCGCCAAGGCGCCCTGGGTGCTCGTCTTCGTCGCCGACTACCAGAAGTGGATCGATCTGTTCGATCATGCGCGTGCATCGGAAGGTGCAGACACTGGCCGACGCCCGCCGGGGCCCGGGGACCTGCTGCTCGCGTGCTCCGACGCGCTCATCGCCGCACAGAACGCCGTCATCGCCGCTGAGTCGCTCGGCATCGGCTCCTGCTATATCGGCGACGTACTAGAGAACGGCGAGGAGCATGCCGAACTCCTCGGACTGCCTCCGCACACCCTTCCGATAGCGATGTTGTGCTTTGGTCGTCCGACCGCAGAGCGCGAACCCGTACCCCGTTACACGCGCCACGTCGTTCACTCGAACCGCTATCGCCGCCTTGGTCCCGAAGAACTGCAAGACGCCAGTGTTGATCTGCAGCGCATGCACGCTCCACATGGCCTTCCGCCAGGTGTGAGCAATTACGCCGAGGTCGTGCACCGGCGCAAGTACGCGTCCGACTACATGGTCGAGATGAATCGGTCAGTCGCGTGGTGGCTCGAAAGGTGGCAGACCGGCTGACGCCCACAAGAACTGCACGTTTCATGGTGGCCCATCATCGATGGTTTCCGGACCGCGTGACTTTGGGACAAGGGGCGCGTGATAGACGCGCAACGTACAGGCTGAGGACGCAAGAGCCGGTCGCCAGGCAGTAGAACACGAGTTGACGAGACCTCAGGAAGCGTCCGCCGTCCTCACGTTCTCCATCGCGGCGAGGACGTTTCGACGGAATATGTCGTAGGGCACGTCGGCGTGCAGCCCGGCAAATGCCTGCTCGTATCGCAGTTCGGTGAGTTCGACCAGTTTGTTCAGGGGAAAGAGGCCCTCCAGGTCCTCGAGCCTCTTGACCAGAGACTCGCCAGTCTCGGTCGCCAGGGGACTGTCGACGTGCTTCCTGTTCCAGGGACACACGTCCTGGCATATCTCGCAGTCGATGACTCTGTTCTGCATGGCGGCTCGGGCCGATTCCGGCAACTCATCGCTCGACAGCAAGCTCGACAGACACCTGCTTCTGTTCAGGACGTAAGGTTGATCGAGAGCTCCCATCGGACAAGCCCGCTGGCACCTCTCGCACCTGCCGCACCGATCTCGCTCAGGCTGGCTATCGCTGCCGAGCTCGGCGTCCGTCAGGAGGCCGCCTAAGGCCAAGAAGGTCCCGAACGTCTTCGACAAGAGAAGGCTGTTCTTGCCTTGCCAGCCTAGACCGGCTCGCTGTGCCGCCAGCTTGAGCGGGATGATCGATCCGTCGGCATCCGAGCCGTTGCAGACGACCACTTCATAGCCCTCTTCCCGGAGCAACCGGGCGATGGATTCGAACGGCTCAACGACATCGAGAAAGAACCCCGACAGGTAGAGTCTGCTCGTCCTTCCGAACGAAGCATCCGCCCAACGCTCCAGCGTCAGCGCCCCGATGTAGATGCCGCCGACGACTATTGTTCTCGCGTTGGCCAGGGATAGCCTGGGATCGCGGCGTGGTGACTGCGCGAGCGCGTATCCGTCAAAGGGTGCCGCATCGGCGAATCCCAACACATCAAGCCCGGCCGTTTCTGCCAGGCCTCTGATGCGCTGCGACAGAGATTCGCGTTGCATGTTACTCACCAGTTCCTTCGCATCGACGACGTTTGGGATCACCGGAGGAAGCGTCTGGCGGTCTGCACGGAGGGCGCTGCACTTCGTGTGCCACCTGACCGCTCGATTCGAAGCCCCTCCACGAGCGCGAACTGCGTGCTCGGCACGGCGCCGAAGGCGGGGCGGCTTCAGTGGCCGGCTGAAAGGCGTGACGCCGCTCGAGTCCAGACGCGCGTGGACGTGCGAATGAACAGGTAGTACGTCGCCAGCAGCCCGCTGTAGATGACGACTGCCGTGTAGATGATCATGCCGGCCCTGTGCTCAGGCGCCACAGTGGGCAGCCTCGTCAAGAACGGCCCGATCAAGACAACGTCGTAGGCTAGGAACCCTGCCAGCTGACCGGCGGCATTCAACCAGCTGGGCCGCAGCAGCCCGTAGACGAAATACGTCGCCGCCCCGAGGAACATCAAGCCGGCCACGAACGAGAGATCCGGCGTGAGCGCCCAGGGGAAGGCATTCGGCACCTTCAAGAGCAGCCGAGTGCCTACGATCACCAGGGCCAGAACGAAGACGATGAACGACCAGCGCACCGGTCCGGGCATGGGGACCGTATCGTCGATGGGGGTGCGAATGCCCCACAACAAGAGGCCCAGCCCGAAGAGGACTGCGAATCCGCACGCGAAGCCAAATGCGGTCGCATGCGCATCCCCGCTGCTTGCTCCCAGCCGAAACGACACGACTGATAGCGGTATCAGCAGCGCGAGGTAGTCGAGGCCGATCCCCGCAAGTGCGCCATAGGTCTTGGAGGCGGCTGCCCAGAATGTCGATGCGGACGCTGCTGCGAGGAATGACGAAACGAGAAAGAACGTCAGGGGCGTTGTCCCTGGAAACGGCCAGAGATTGGTTGCGATGGGCAGCTGCAGGAAGAAGGCGATGGCAAGGATGGCCTGGACACCACAGACGAGGAACAAGATGTAGCGCGCAATCCTAGCCACCCTGCGTTCCTCCTCCGGACTCGCGCCGCAATGGCGTGCCGCAGATGTGAAGCGACGCCAGTCTCAGTATCCCCCAACGGGTTTCGCCTAACGTGTACGGCTTGAGCAGTGAGCGAAGCGAATCTGCTCCAAGCCGTTGCTGGACGCACACTACTCTAGGACTTGGAGGCCGCGTTGCGCTTCGACGCCCGGGATTCCTCGTCGATTGCACCGATGACTACTCCGAGTCCCGCCCCGAACGCCACGCCGATGGCGATGTTGCCGAAGATGGCCCCCAGGGCAACGCCCATACCCGCGCCGATGGCGATCCAGATCCCCATCGTCTCGTCCGCGATCGTCTTCCCGTTAGTCCCGTTCTCTCCAGTCATCACTGCCACCTCTTCCTACGTGCGAAAGTTGTTGTACACGTACGAGCCGGCGAACGCCCCCCAGAAGGCGACAAGAAGCCAGAAGGAATCGTCCCCGGCGTTGCCCCCGGCCGCGAAGTGCCAGGCCCAGTAGGCCTGTATGGCGACCGCTGCCACAAGACACGTGAAGACGGCCGTCTTGCCGAGGATCAGGCGCCCACGTTCGTCCTGCTCGCGGTCGAGGCGAGCACCTCGTCGCCACATCCAAACCGCGGCAAGACCGGCCACGGCCAGCACGACGAGCCCTCCCTGCAACACCCGGCCCGCATAAGGTCCGTCTGAAAGCACGCCCACGAGCACGCTGGGCGCGGCGAGCACCACGGCAAGGAGCATGGTCATGCGCGCTGTTCGCAACTACTCCACCTCCTCGAAGTGGAAGAGACCCTCGATGGACATGCCGAGTGCCTTGGACAGCCGCCAAGCCAACTCGAGAGACGGGCTGTAGCGGCCGCTCTCGATTGAGATGATCGTCTGTCGGCTCACCGCGACCTGCTCCGCCAGATCCTCCTGGCGGAGGCCGGCAGCCGTCCGCAGCTCGCGCACACGGTTCACCACCACGACGCCCCTCCATGTAAAGGAACCTTTACAAGAGGATAGCCCCGTCCTTGCGCCGATGTCAAGTGCACTTTACATCGCGAGTCATGAGACCACGGGGTGTGGGCCATATTGGATGAGTCTCGAACCGCCTGACGTCTTGTGGATGAGCGGCGCTCAAGCGCACTCGCGTGGCAACGGCTGAGGCCGTGCGCTCGATACCCTTACCAGGAGGACTAGCGGCGAAGCCATCAGCCCTCGAACTGAACGTTGCCTTCGCCCGCGTCCGCAATCCTGACGAGGTCGTCAGTGGGGCGGAGATTCATGCCCGCGAAGACAAGCCGAACACCCCATGAGGACGCGGCGGCCGCGATCTTGACGAGGTCGTCGGTGTGGCGAACGGCGGCGTCGAGCCTGAACCCGCCACCGGCTTCGGCGATGCGGACAAGGTCCTCAGTGCTCCTACTTTGAAACGACACAGGTCCTCCTAGCGGTTTGCGTTTCAGCGGCGCTCCTTGCCGCTGAGCAGCTTCCCCTGACGGCTCGTGGGAGGGCAGTGTCCCACGAGCAGCCACGGCTCACGTTGGGCGTCCTACCGGACGCACGGAGGCAGCCGGCGCTACGTCGCCTCCAACATTGTCTTCAGGTTCTCGACGATCGCATCGCCCTCGCGGTCGTTCAACTTGACGATCGCTGCTTCGGCCAACCTGCCGAGCACGGGGATGGGAACCGTGTAGTCGACGCTGAACGTGACCTTCGTATCTTCACCCTGCGGTTCGAACATCCACGTCTGGGTGCTGTCAGCGCCGCCCTTGGTCCTTCTAACGATTCGCTCGTTCGCGACGTGCTCGACGTCCTCGGCTGTTCCTTCTAGGCGTATGCCGGCCATCTTGTACGTCCAACGGCTGCTGTGGCCCCCGTTCGGCAGCGAGTGCACGTCCTTGACCTCGATGAGACTGGGCCAGAACTCCGGTTGGTGCGTCGGATCGTCCAGGTACTCGTAGGCCTTCTCCAGTGGTGCATGGACAACAACACTCTTCGTACTGCTTGCCATAGCTATCACCCCCTTTCCTCGGTGATAGCTGCGCGCTCTGCTCCCTTGGAACCTGCGCTTGTCGTCGTGATTGCAGCACTGGGTCCGCTCCATCAGGAAGCTGCACGAGATGGCTGCCCCGCAGACCCACATGGGTGTTCCCAGCTCTGCGATATCCGAAACGCGGACAGGCCGGGTCTCCGCCCCTGCCGCCGAGGCCTCTTCGATTGGTGGTGGGCCATAGCGGACGTACCTGTAACGCGAAGGACCTGCAATTCTCCTGGTGGACCATCCTGGACGAATCTGGAACCCCTTAGCAAGGGCGTTTTCAGAGAGCCGTGGACGGGAAAGAAGAAATCCCCAGACCTGGAGGTGTTTCGGATGTTGTGGGCGATCATCGGAATACTGCTCGTGCTGTGGCTACTCGGACTGCTGTTCCACATCGGCGGCAGACTGATCCACGCATTGTTGGTGATTGCTGCGATTGTCCTCTTGATCCAGTTGTTCACCGGCTGACGCCCCGTCTGAGACCTTCCCTACAACTGCCGAGAGGGAGGGGCCTCTTACCAGCTAACACGCCCCTTCGGAGCCCTCCAAATGGACTCCTCCGGGGCGTTCTATTAGTCATGGTGGGCCATGTTGGACGCGCTTCGAACCGCATGAAACCGGGCCGCGTCCTATTCGCGCAAGAACGCCGGCACGTCGTGCTCGAACTGACGGCCCTTGGCCGGGTGTCCCATCGCGGGATGGACGATGAGCCTAACGAGGCTCGACGTATCCGGAACAACATCGCGGTGCTTCGGGCGGACTCAACCACGGCGACGACGGAGCGACCGTTCTCCTCGCCGAAGTCGGAAACGACGACCCTGGCGCCGGGAAGTGAGGCCAAATGCCTGCGTGGGGCGCCCTCAGTTGCGCGACGGGCTCAGCGTCCCGAGCAGCTCGAGCCTGTTACCGGAGTACTTCTCCTCTCGGATCACTTGAACGGAGTCCGGGGAGAACCGGAGCCGGTACGTGTTCCGCGCCATCGCGCCAATCAAGAGATCATCCACGACGAGCGTGTCCCCGTTTTCCCAGTGAGCTCGCAGTCCTTCCGGAAACGGGCTGTCTTGACCTGGCATGGCGCAGTAAACATTGTCCAAGCCGATCGCGGCCTGCGCGCCATTGATGGTGACGGTGGTCTCGTTCGCTCCACTCTCGAAGTCGAAAGCCAGGGTCGCCCAGCCTAGCGGGTTGTCAGCGAACTCGAAGGTCCTCCCAGAAACCTCCCTGGCGATTGCCGGCAAGTCCGAAGGAGACGTCCGGCTCGGCTGGGCCAGAGATGCTGCCTCGGCCTGCAAACGCGCCACGCTCTCCGAGTTCGCGGGCAGCGGGCTATCGGACTTCACGGCGGGGAGAATGTAGCGGTCGAGCAGATCCTGGAGAGGCACTAGATCGGCGTCGCTCGTATAGGGCAGATCGGCGGTAAACACAACGACCAGGTCCTGCGCGGGACACACGAATATGTGCTGGCCGGCTCGGCCAAGGGCGGCATACCACTTCCCCTCGGGGTCGACCCACCACAAGTAGCCGTATTCCTTGGTATCGCCTTTGCCGGCCTGGGTCTTGGTCGATGCAGCCACCCATTCGGCCGGCACGATCGCCTTGTCTCCCCATCGCCCACTCTTGAGGAACAGGTAGCCGAACTTCGCCATGTCACGTGGGGTGAGCGCGAGCCCGTACCCTCCCACGGTCACCCCTTGTGGATCGGACGGCCAGCGCGCTTCGGGTACTGCCTCGATCCCCAGTGGCCCGAACAATTCCCTGTTGGCAAGTTCGCGTGCGCTCATGCCGGCGGCCTGCTCGACGATTCCTGAGATCAAATGAGCGGCGTCGGTGCTGTAGTTGAACCTCGTTCCCGGCTGCGCTGCCATAGGCCGGTCGAGCACGAATCGAACCCAGTTGTCGCTGGCCTGCATGGACGCCTGACCCGACGTCGGATTCTCATGAGTGTCCAGTCCGGACGTCATTGTCAGCAGGTCGGCGAGGGTTATGGCCTTCTTTGCGTCGTCGGAGTTCGCGACTCCCTCGGTCGGGAGCAGACCGGACAGCGGTTCCTGGACGTCCTTGATGTAACCCCTCTGCATGGCGATGCCGACGAGTGCTCCGATGACCGACTTCGTCGTCGACGCGGTGAAGTGGGGCTGCTCGGCCGAATAGGGGTAGGTGTACAGCTCGCTGACCAGATAGCCGTTCCGCACGATCAGTAGGCTGTCGATGCTCAGCTTTTCTTGCCGGATGCGCTCAACCATCTGCGCGAGCTTCTCCGAGTCCATCCCCACCTCTTCGGGCGCGGCACTGCGCCACCCGCTGGTCGGCCAGTACGCCGGGAGAGCGGGCCCGGAGGCGCGGGGCGTACAGCCGGCCAGAAGAGCGATGAGGGCGATTGCGAGGCCAAGCTTGTGGCAGATCACATTCATCGGCCTACCTCTCGGTAGCGGGTCGCGCTGCCGCTCACACAGCGCGCGGGTCGAGACTGATACTCAGACGCTCTCCTGCACGTTGAGCTGCCACCGCAGGACTGCGTACGCTCCCACCGCCCACACGACGAGCACTACGACGGAGACCCATGCCCCCGCGTAGAGCGTGCGACCCGCGAAGGTGTTGGCGATGAGCCGGAAACTGTGCGCTGTTGGCAGGACCCAGAGGATCTTGTTGACCACATCCGGGGCCGAGAGACCGAGAGTGAAGGCGGGAGCTAGGAGCGCCAGCAAGACGACGCCGCTCCACGTGTTCATCTGCTGCTGCGTCTTGAAGAGCCGGGTCGTAAGGAGACCGACGCCGACCAACGTCACTGCCGAGAGCACGACCACCGCGGCCAATGCCGCCCAGTTGTGAGGACTTCCGGGCGTGATGGCCAGCAGCACAGGAACGCTGACCACGCTCAAGGCGATGCCGAAGAGCGCCTTGGCGGCGATCACGTCGGAAGTCGAGGCGACGAGGGTGAGCGCGTCCATCGTCTTCGTCTCGGCCTCCTCTACCAGCACGGACGGGACGGCGTACACCGCGATCATGGTGAGCAGGAGGACTATCGAAAAGAGGATGAAGCTCGTGCGCGTGCCAAGCTCGTCGAGGGCGGAGGAGTTGCCGCTCGGCGAAGGCAAAGTGCGCTGCAGGATCTGAGCCGGCGGTGCGCGCCCAGCCAGGGTTTGAACGCTGCGATCGAGGACAGCCGAAACGTAGCCGGCGTCGAAGTTCGGCGACGAGGGCAGGAGGAGGGTCAGCGACGGGGCCGTTCCGGTCTTGACGGCGGCATCGAAACCGCGGGGAACTACCAAGCCTAGGTCTACCTTCTCCCTCTGGACCTGCTGCTCCAGTTGAGCGGCGTCGGGCACGGTGACGAATGTCAGTCGCACTGACGACCCGACCTGCTTTGAGACGGCAGCGGCAAGCTCGGTTCGATCGTTTGAAACGATGCCCACCTCGATCTTCTGCGTGTCGGTGAACATCATGGAGTAGAGCAGCCCGAATGCTAGCGGCATGAGGAGCGCGGTCAAGACGCGGCTGTCCCGAAGGGCATCGCGCATATCCTTGCGGTAGATGGCACGGACACGTGACCAGTTCATAGCGGCCTCCCTGCCAAGTTCACGAACACGTCCTCGAGGGTGCCTTCTTGTGAGTGGATGGTGAGGACTCTGCCAGTGGTCATCCAGTGGTCTAGGCGATCTGCGTCATGTGCATCGTTGAGCCGGACGAGTTCTTCCTCGCGCGAGTCGAGCAGGACCACTGCTGTCGGCTCCCCATAGCGCAACTTGAGCTCTCGTGGCGTGTCGATAGCCACGATGCGTCCGGAGGAAAGGAACGCAACGCGATCGCACAGTTCGTCGGCTTCTTCCATGTAGTGCGTGGTCAGGAACACCGTCGTCCCACCCCGGGCCTGCTCGCGCACGAGGTCCCGTACCTCGCGAGCGGAGGTTGGATCCAGACCGCGCGTGGGCTCGTCAAGAAACAGCACGCGCGGCCGGTTGAGAAGAGCGCGCGCCACCAACAGCCGCTGCTTCATGCCGGTCGAGTACGTCTTGACCTTTCGAGCAGCGGCATCCGACAGGTTCACCGCGTCGAGGAGTTCTTCGACGCGCGTCTTAGGCACGCCGTAGAGCTCGGCGAAGAGCAGCAGGTTCTCTCGGCCCGTGCTGCGCACGTAGACGTTCTGGTCCTCAAATACCAGGTTGATGAGTGGCTTGATCTGCTCGCGCTCGCGAACGACGTCGTGCCCGAAGACACGTGCGCTGCCGCCCGTCGGCCGCGCGCGTCCTGTCAACATTCGAATGGTCGTGGTCTTGCCGGCGCCGTTGTGGCCGAGGAACCCCAGGATCTCGCCCTCGTGCGCCGTGAAGCTGATGTCGTCGACGGCGTGGACGTCGCCGTAGTGCTTGGCGAGGTGCTCGACCTCGATGCTCACATCCCCCACCGGCTCCACCGCCGGTTGTCCCGGGATAGCGCCCGGCGTGCGGGGGGCATTCTGCGGGTGCGAACGGACCTTGACTGCGGGATCGGCACTGCGGCCGACCAAACCGCCAGCAACTGATCTTGTCTGAGTCATAGAGCACTCCTCTCCTTTCACGACGGTCGCCGCCGCTCCGGATTCACCGGCGAGCGCGGGCCAGCAATCGACGACTCGGGCGACGCGACGGACCGTATGAGCGCACCGTGGATCACCTCGAGCAGAGTGGAGGGCGGCGCGTCCATTGCCACGAAGAAGTCGAACCCGGCCAAACGAGCGTCCTGCTGGTCTTCTTCCAAGCCGTGAACGGTCAGCGCGACGAGAAGGCACTCGGGAAGCTGCTCACGAATCAGAGTTGCGGCCCGGCACCCGTCTATGTGCGACATCTTCAGATCGAGGATGACCACGTCGGGGTCGAGCGCCGAGGCAAGCTGTACGGCCTCAGCCCCATCTACCGCCCGGCCAACCACCTCGACACCGTCAATGAGACCGAGGAGCTCGCACAGCTCCTGTCGCACGGGGACGTTGGCCTCCGCAACTACCACCCGCCGGGGCCTCCGACCTGACGCGCCTGTCTCCATCGCCGGTCTCCTTGACCTTGTAGGGAGCACCAGCCGCATCATCGCGCGCACGGCAGCCCCGCACATCGGGCCACGGATGTGTCTTCTGAGTCGGCCTCAGGACTGCCTGCCCCTACAGCGAAAGTCTCAGGCATCCGGGACTTTGGGTGTGATTCACGCAGGGTGGAAGCCGCGCCGCTCAGGAGAGGTGACGCAACGCGACGCAGCTATGACGTCGGCGGCGCGACGACCTCTGGACGGAGGTGGGCGATCAGCTGGCGCATCTGATCGAGCGCGCTCTGCGCGAGCGACTCCAATTCCTCCATCTGGCGTCTCGCTCTGATGGCGTCGCGATCAAAGAGAAGTCGGGCGGACTCTGTCGTGAGAAGGATGCCGAAGACGGTCTGCGAGACCGAATCGTGTAGCTCGCGAGCCAATCGGTTTCGCTCCTCCAGGATGGTCAGTTCGGCGACCTGCTCCGCGTACGCCTTCAGCTGCTCGTTCGTCACCTTCAACTCTGCCACGGTGCGTTCGCTTCTGGCGCGCGCAGCGGCGATGTCGGCCGCAGCCAGGTGGGAGGCTGGCAGGACGATGCCGAGCGTCATCGACGTAAGTCCGAGCGCGAGACCGCGCAGTGGTCCGTAGAAGAGGGCAAGAGAGCCCCCGACGAGCACCACGAACGCAGCGGCCCAGATCCAACGCATACGGCCAGTGAGCAGCACCGCGGCTTGGTAGGACAGTGGCACAAAGAGGGCGGTGATGAAGTCCAGCCTGGGGTCGGTTGAGAAGAGCACGAGCACGATGACGACTTGCAGGCCGAAGATGAGATGGACCACGCGCGAACGACCGCCGAGCCACCACGTGATCAGGAATAGGACGAGGTACGCACCGAGCAGTCCCGCGTACCACCAGCGCAGGCCCGGCACAGAGGCCGTGATCGCTCGAGCAGCCAGGGCCGTCACAGCAAGACACCAGACCGCCACGAGGGTCCCGTTGATGGCGGGACGTCTAGCTGTCGACGAGTCCATGTTTGATCGCGAAGATGGCCAGCTGGGTCCTGTCTTTGAGGTCCAGCTTGGCGAGGATGTGGCTTACGTGGGTCTTGACGGTCTTCTCGCTGATGAAGAGCTCCGTAGCGATATCCCGGTTGGTACGTCCCTGGGCCACCAGCCGGACGACCTCGCGTTCACGTTCCGTGAGCTGGTCTGAGTCTGTGGAAGCCTCGCTCCTCGCGGGAGTCTGCGATTCCCTCATCGCGGACATGAGCCTCCGCGCCACGTCGGGGTGTAGGCGTGGCTCCCCGCTGTGCACGGCGCGGATCGACGCGGCCAGTTCCTCGGGGGACACGTCCTTGAGCAGGTAGCTCGTCGCGCCGGCTTGGATGGCCGGGAACACTTCGTTGTCGCCCGAGAAGCTCGTCAGCACTATCACCTTGGTGGCGGGGCTCAGTTCCAGCACCTTGCGGGTGGCGGCCACACCGTCCAGCCCCGGCATAACGAGGTCCATGAGGACCACATCTGGGTGCAACTCGTCCACGAGGTCGACGGCCGTAGTTCCTTCGGCGGCCTCTCCAACCACCTCGATGTCATCGAGCAGTTCGAGAAAGGTCCGCAGTCCCTGACGCACGACCTCGTGGTCGTCCACGATCAGCACGCTGATTCTCGCCTCGTCAGCCGTCATGGAGCCCTCTTCGTCGCATTGGCGTTCCTCTCCGTCCGGACGATCGTTCCCTGACCCGGTGCAGTGATGATCTCGAGCGTCCAGCCGATCTCGGCTGCGCGCTCCCGCATGGTGCTCATGCCTATGCCGGTCCCGTCGCTCGCGAGCCTTGCATCAAAGCCCCGTCCCTGATCGCGGATCTCCACCCGGGGAAGCTCATGCAGTCCCAACCGGAGCGTCGCTTCCGAGGTCCCGGAGTGCTTGGCGACGTTGTTGAGCGCCTCTTGGGCAATCCGGAAGAGACCTTGGTCCTCGGCCGGTGTGAGCTGCTCCGTGCCCTCAACCTCAAGCGCGATCGACAGACCGTCGGTCGTCGCCCGTTCGGCGACGTGTCTTCGTAGCGTCACGACGAGACCATCCTCGGCCATCTCCGGACGCAGCTGCGCAACCAAGACGCGCATCTCCGCCAAGGCGCTATTGGCGAGCGCCGTGAGGCGGTCGAGTTGTCCTTGGACCCGTACGCGATCGTCCTGATCCAGAAGCAGAAGGGACCTGGCGGCCAGGGTCATCGCAAAGATGGTCTGGGTGACCGAGTCGTGCAGCTCCCGGGCGATCCGGTTGCGCTCTTTGGCAACGGTCAAACGCGCGATGCGTTCCGAGTGCGACTGCAAGTCGCGGTTCGCCTCTCCGAGCTGACGCGCTAGTGCCTCGGCGCGCTCGCTCTCTTCCCGCGCCTTAGCGGCGGACCACGCGTAGAATGCGGCCACGCCCGCCACGGCGCCGTACGTGAGCGCGGACACGAACGTTGACACGGGGTCGTAGTTCCGGTTGATGCCGAGCGCAGTGAGCGGTACGAACAGAGCGATGAACACACTGGCCTGCTTGAGCGGCCACTGCCGAACGAGCTGCATGCTGAGGGGCGCGAACAAGACGGCGAAGAAGTCGGCCGGAGCGGGCTGGGATAACAGAACGAAGACGACCGCAGTCTGCAACAGCACATACAGCGAGAAGATCCACGGCTTGCGGCTCGAGAGAAGCTCTTGGGCGATGAAAAGAACGAGCCACACTACCAGCAGCAGGAGGGATTCGGCGCGCACAGCGTCGTCGGTGAGGGTCAGCAGGGAGCGTAGGAGAGTGGCGGTGAAGAGAAACGCCGAGGTGACGTAGAACACGGCCGTGTAGGACTTTGTGCCAGGGCCCTTATCCGTTGCAGGCGAGGCCGCGTCGGCGGGGACAGTGAGGGTGCCCGCGGGTGAGATCCTGCTCGCTGCGGCCGGCAGCTCCGATGGCAGGCCCGACTTCATGCTCCCCCTAGAGACTGCTTCCCTCTATCTGACAGAAGGCCTTCCGATTGTAGGCGCAATGGGGAGGCTCTGTCGTCGGCACGACGCCGTCTACCCGACCACGCCGGCCAGCGTCACGCAGACAGGCAACTGCGGGCGACGGCATGTGCCGACCGGTCTACACCCGCTTTAGCAGCCGCTTCGCCTGCCGCACCACGAACCTGCGCGGCAAGACGCGGATCGCCGCGATCTCGAACCGCTCGCGCCAGCCAGGGATCGCGATGCGCGTGCCCTTCATGACGGCGCGATAGCCCACCTCAGCGACGAAACGCGCGTCCAGCACGTGCCGCCGAAGCAGCCGGACATCCTCCATCCCCGCCCTGAGTTGCAGCTCCGAATACGTCGCGCCGGGGCAGAGTGCCGTGACCGTGACGCCGGTGTTGTCGAGTTCCTCGGCGATGGCCTCGGAGAAGCTGAGCACGTACGCCTTCGTGGCGCTGTAGACCGCCGTCAGTGGCGACGGGACGAACGATCCGTTCGAGCCCAGGTTGAGGATCGCGCCTTTGCGCAGCGCGAGCATGTCGGGGATGAAGAGCTTCGTCAGCTGGGTGAGCGCGATCAGGTTCACCTCGATCATCTTCAGCTCGGCGGCGAAGTCGGTTCCCGAGAACTCGCCGTAGACGATCATCCCCGCATTGTTGACCAGGACGTCGATGTCGAGCGACATCGCCTTCACCGTCTCGTGGATGCGCCTTGCCGAGGACTCTTCTGAAAGATCCGCCGAGATGACACGCGCGGCGATGCCATGGGTTTCGCGGAGGCGCGTGGCGAGGACGTTGAGTCGTGCTTCGTCGCGCGCAACCAGGACGAGATCGAAACCGTGCTCGGCGAAGACCTCGGCGAGAGCGGTGCCGATGCCGCTCGAGGCGCCGGTGATGAGGGCGGTGGGAACCTGGCGCCGCTGTGTGACTGCCATGCCTCTCCGATTAAGGGCGAGCGTTCGTCACTTGCTTATGTTGCCGCGCTCGTCTAGCACCCTACCGAGACTATCAAGGCCACGCTCTATCCATCGGGTGACGATGGCCGACAAGAACGGCTCCACCAACTGCAACGTGCCTGTCGTTTCTATTGTTGATGTCAGCTTCAGGTCGGTACCGTCGCCCATTTTCTCGAACTCGTACTCACACGTCGCCCGATAGCCCGGGTCCTCCGCCAAGACCGTCAGGCGTGAGCCCCGCTCCAAACGAACAACGGTGAGGTCAGCTGGGGCTCGAAGGCCCTCCCAAGTCTGTATCTCCCGGTACCTTGCGCCTTCTCGACCAGCGACATCCGAAAGAAGGCGGGTCTCGACAACCTCCCTGCGCCACTCTTTGTCGTTGCACAAGTCAGCGAGAAACGATGAGACGACGTCGGGCGGATGGTTGACATGGGTGCGGTATGTCGACTCGTGCACGGGTGCCTGCCTCCTGAGCGCAACGTTGCCTGGTCTAGTCTCCCCGAGCATGTCTCGTTCCACTCTCGTGCTGTCGACTCCGCGGGCAGGCCAAATCGTCAGGTGTTGGACGGCGCACCCCGGCAGTCAATCAGCTACGTGAAGTACGTCCAGCGCAATCTCACCACGGCGAACCAGATTCCGAACAGCAGCAGGAACGACGGCAGCGCCCCCGCCAATCGCAGCGGAAACGAAAGGAATGACGCGAACACGAACAGCCCGGCAAAGACTTCGAGCAGCTCCAATAGGAGCAACGCGTAGAGTCCCTAGCGGTTCAGGAGCCAGACGTGCTGGTGGGCCATATCGGATTTGAACCGATGACCTCTTCGCCCGCGGTCCGCGCCCTGGACCTAGACGGTGAGCTGCCTGAACCCCTCGCCGATGGCCTCATGGACGTCCGAGATGATGACGAGCGCGGTCGGGTCGATGGCGCCCACCAGTGCTTTCAGGTCGTCGAGTTCCCTTGCGGCTGACAACGACGAAAAGCATGCCCCGGGGCTCGCCCGTGTAGACACCGGTCGCCGCGATCGCGGTGGCTCCCCTCCCGAGCTCGGTGGTGATCGCTTCACCGATACGTTTGCTCTGCTCGGAGATGATGAATGCGGCCTTCTCGACCGCGAGACCCTCGAGAACGAGATCCACGGTCTGCCCGCTCACAAAGATCGCCACCACCGCGTAGAGGGCGTACTGCCAGCCGAATACGATGCCGGCGATGACGGTGACGACCACGTCGGCCAGGAGCATGAGCTGGCCGACGCCGAGTGAGACCTTCCGCGAGAGCATCTGCGCGATCAGGTCGGTACCTCCGGTGTTACCACCCGCCTTGAAGACCATGCCAAGACCAACGCCCGTGATCACGCCGCCGTAGAGCGAAGCGAGCAGCAAGTCGTTGGATGCGAGCGGCTGCACGAAGCGCGCAAACACGTCGACCGCGACCGAGAGACCCACGATGCCGTAGATGGTCTTGGCAGCGAAGCGCCAGCCCCGCCTGCCGCGCATGGCGATGCCGAGAAGAACGATGTTCATGACCAGCATCTGCACGCCGACGGGCAGGTAGATGCCGCGAGCCTTGCCGAGGTAGAGAAAGACGGTCGCCAGACCGGAGACTCCACCGGCCGCGATCTTGTTGGGGATCAGGAAGGCGTCGAGACCCCATGCGGTGAGCACGATGCCTGCTGTCATCCAGATGTAGTCGCGGACGGGCCGGCGTCTGAGGACTCGCCCGGCGCGGGTGACACTGCGAAGCGGCGTCACCATCGGGCGACACCCTCAGCGGGACTCGCGTCCCACGACCACTCCCCGCCCGCATCGAGACGCGGGCGCTCCCGCTTCTCGAGCAGAAACGCCAGCACACTTTCGGCGTCGCGGTTCACGAGGTCGCCTTCGGCGAACCCGATGCGCTCAGCAGCCTCGAGCGCCGCATCGAATCTGCCCACATGCAGCGCGTAGTGCGCGTCAGAGCCGATAGCCACAGGAGCGCCTGCGGCCAGGGCAGCGCCCGCAAACTCGCTTTCCCGCGCGGCGGAACCCGCGCGTGCGCTCGATGGCGCGAAGCTGTGATCGTTCAACTCGAGGATGACGCGGTGCTCCACGGCCGAGGCAACGACGACGTCGAGTTCGAGCGGGAACTCGTGGTCGTTTCCCGGATGCGTGACCATGTCGACGTAGGGGTTTGCCATGGCACGCAGCAACGCGTCGGTGTTCCGCGCGCGGTCCATCTGGTCGAAGCCGGTAGTCGGGTGGAAGCCGACCGCGACGATGTCGAGCATCTCGAGCACGATGTCGGGCAGGTCGATGCCGTTGCTGCTGTCCGCCGAGATGTTTGCCTCGCAGCCCTTGAGCACACGCACGCCGTCGAGCACCGAAGGAGCCGCCTTGAGGTTCCAGAAGTACCAGGGGTGCGAGCCTTGGGGCACCGTCGGACCATGATCGGTGATGGCAATGAGCTCGAGGCCCTTCATCCGGGCAGCCTGTGCGTTCTCGGTGAGAGTCGAGTACGCGTGCCCCGACGCGAGCGTATGCGTGTGCAGGTCTGCGAGCAGGCGCATTCTAGGCCTGCGCTCCAGACGAGCCGGTCGCACTGGCCGCCGCCATCGCGGCACCCTGCGCCTCCCCCACCCGCCAGCGGTGGTAGCCGACGACGAACTCGTCGATATCCCCGTCCAACACCGCATCCACGTTGCCGGTCTCGATGCCCGTTCGAACGTCCTTCACGAGCTGGTAGGGGTAGAGCACGTAGTTGCGGATCTGCGAGCCGAAGCTGATGTCGAGCTTCTCGCCTCGGATCGCCTCGATCTCCTCCCGGCGCTTCTGCTCCTCGAGCTCATAGAGGCGCGAGCGCAGGATCGACATCGCAGTCTCCTTGTTCTTGAGCTGCGACTTCTCGTTCTGGCACGTCACAACGATGCCGGTTGGAAGATGCGTGATGCGAACCGCCGAATCGGTCGTGTTCACCGACTGCCCGCCCGGTCCACTCGAGCGGAAGACATCGATGCGCAAGTCCTCGTCGCGGATGTCGACCTCGATCTCCTTCGGCAGGACCGGCAGCACGTCGACACCAGCGAAGGTGGTCTGACGACGCTTCTTCTCGTCGGTCGGGCTGATCCGAACGAGGCGGTGGACACCGATCTCCGAGCGCAGCATGCCGTAGGCATTGCGCCCGTGCACGGTGAAGACGGCGCGATCGAGGCCCAGCTCGACGCCTTCCGGCGCGTCGTGCAGGTCGATCTTCCAGCGCCTACGCTCCGCGTACTTCGTGTACATGCGAAGCAGCATCGCGGTCCAATCCTGCGCCTCGAGACCGCCCTGACCAGGGGTGATCGTGACGATTGCGTCCCCGTTGTCGAACTCTCCGGTGAACCAGGAGGCGACCTCGAGCTCTTTGACCTGCTTGGTCAAGTCCCGAAGACTCTGCGTGACTTCCTCGGCGAGCTCCTCGTCCTCCTCGGTGAACGCGAGGTCGTTCGCGACTTCGAGGTCCTCGATCGTCGCGCACGCGCTGGCGTACGACGAGATCTCGTCGCGCAGTTGCGCGAGCTTCGACATCACCGCCTGAGCGGACGTCTGGTCTTCCCAGAACGTGGGCTCGGTCGACTTCTCTTCGAGGTCGGCGACCTCCGCGCGCTTGGCATCGATATGCAGGTACTCGCCCATCCGCGTGATGCGCTGGTCGAGCTCGGCGATCTCTTGGGTCCTGTTCTCTATCATCGTCTTGTCCGCTGCCCGGGATGGGCAGGCCTAGGCGCTCGCTCCGTGGCACTTCTTGTACTTCTTGCCGCTGCCGCAGGGACACGGCTCGTTGCGGCCGACGTTGGCCCAAGGGTCGTCCTTGTCCTTCACGATCGTCTGGGTCGCATGCCCCGCGCCGGCGACCGACGCCGCAGCGGCGATGGCGTCGGGCGTGGGGCCCCCGATCCCCATCGTGTCTGCGGCCTGCACAGCGCCCGTGAAGATCGAGGCTTCGCTCGGCGCGGTGTAGGACATGTCACCAAGAACCGGCTCCGGCGCGAACTCGCGCACGATCTCGATGTGCATGATCGTGCGCAGGAAGTCCTCTTTGATGCTTCCAACGAGGTTCGCGAACATGTCGTAGGCCTCGGACTTGTACTCGACGATGGGATCGCGCTGGCCCATCGCACGAAGGCCGATGCCTTCCTTCAGGTAGTCCATCTCGAGGAGATGGTCCATCCAGCGCGTGTCGAGGACGCGCAGCATGACCTGTCGCTCGAGTTCCTCGACGTTCTCTTCGCCCAGTTCGTCGGACTTGCGCGCGTACGCTCCAAGCGCCTCCTCGGCGAGCGCGTCCGCGAGCTCGTGCGGATTGTCTATGCCCTCGCGGTGTTTCTCGACCACGCCGGCCATGCCGGTGAGCTCCCGGTACCAGCCAGCCAGCTCGTCCCAGTCCCACTCCTCGGAGTACACGCGCTCGGGTGCGAAGGTGAGCACGCCGTCCGTCACGACCTCGCGCATCATCTCCTCGACGAGCCCGTGGATGTCCTTGCCGTCGAGCACGCGGTTGCGCTCGGCGTAGATGACCTCGCGCTGCTTGTTCATGACGTCGTCGTATTCCAGAACGTGTTTGCGCGCGGCGAAGTTCATCGCCTCGACCTGACGCTGCGCGCTCTCGATGGCGCGGCTCACGAGGCTGGCCTGGATGGGCATGTCGTCGGGGATCGACGTGCGCTCCATCATCGAAGAGATGCGGTCCATCCTGTCTCCGCCGAACAGACGCATGAGGTCGTCTTCGAGCGAGAGGTAGAACTGCGACGCGCCCGGGTCGCCCTGGCGTCCGGAGCGGCCGCGGAGCTGATTGTCGATACGGCGTGATTCGTGGCGCTCGGTGCCGAGAATCGCGAGCCCGCCGGCCTCGACGACCTTCACATGCTCGTCGGCGCAGATCCTCTTCGCTTCTTCGAGCGCCGAGGCGCGCTGCTCGTCGGTCGCCTCATCCGCCTGGATGCCCCGGCCCACGAGGATCTCCTCGACGAGGAAGTCCGGATTCCCGCCGAGGATGATGTCGGTTCCTCGGCCGGCCATGTTCGTCGCGATCGTGACCGCGCCCAGGCGCCCCGCCTGCGCGATGATGTGCGCCTCCTGCTCGTGGAACTTGGCGTTGAGCACGTTGTGCTTGATCGCGCGCTTCTGCAGCAGTCGCGCAAGATGCTCGGAGTTCTCGATCGAGATCGTGCCGACGAGGCAGGGCTGCCCGATCTCGTGGCGGGCCATGATCTCCTCCACGGCAGCGGAGAACTTCGTCTTCGTGTTCCGGTAGATGAGGTCGTTGAGATCGTCGCGGACCATGGGCATGTTCGTGGGGATGACCATGACCGGCAGCTTGTAGATCTCGCGGAACTCGGCGTCTTCAGTGACGGCGGTACCGGTCATGCCGGCGAGTTTGTCGTACATGCGGAAGTAGTTCTGCAGCGTGATGGTCGCAAGGGTCTGGTTCTCCTCGCGCACATGCTGCTTCTCCTTGGCCTCGATGGCCTGGTGAAGCCCCTCCGAGTAACGCCGGCCGACCATAAGGCGTCCGGTGAACTCGTCGACGATAAGGACCTCGCCCTCCTGAACGACGTAGTCGACGTCGCGCTTGAAGAGGAACTGCGCGCGCAAGGCCTGCTGGAGGTGGTTCACGAGCTGGCCGGAGGGGTCGGCGTAGATGTCCTCGATGCCGAGCATTTCCTCGACGCGCTTCAGTCCCGGTTCGGTCGCAGCGACCGTGCGCTTGGCCTCGTCGAGCTCGAAATCTACGCCATCCCGCAGGCGGGGCACGACCTTCGCGAAGGTCTTGTACGTCTCGGCGGACTTCGTACCGGCACCCGAGATGATGAGCGGGGTGCGTGCCTCATCGATGAGGATCGAGTCGACCTCGTCGACGATCGCGAAGTGATGGCCGCGTTGCACGCGCTCGTCGGGTCGCACGACCATGTTGTCGCGAAGGTAGTCGAAGCCGAATTCCGAGTTCGTGCCGTACACGACGTCGGCTGCGTATGCGGGTTGCCGCTGGGACGGGTCCATCAACGCTTGGATGATCCCGACCTCCATGCCGAGGAACCGGTAGATGCGGCCCATCCACTCCGAGTCGCGCTTGGCCAGGTAGTCGTTGACGGTGACGATGTGCACGCCGTTGCCGGTGAGCGCGTTCAGGTACACCGGCAGCGTCGCGACGAGCGTCTTACCCTCGCCGGTCTTCATCTCGGCGATCTGCCCGGCGTGCAGGACCATCCCGCCGATGAGCTGCACGTCGAAGTGACGCATGTCGAGCGTGCGCTTGCCCGCCTCGCGAACCGTCGCGAACGCCTCGGGAAGCACGTCGTCGAGACTCTCACCGTTGGCCACGCGCTGTCTGTAGTCGACGGTACGAGCGGCAAGCTCCGCGTCCGAGAGCGAAGCGGTGCCGGGTTCAAGCTCGTTGATTCGGGCAACGAGGCCCTCGTACGAACGAAGCTGCCGGCCCTCACCGAGGGTGAGCAGCTTGGAAAGGATATTCGCCATGGTGATACAGCACCTCGAATGGAGGAATCGGAGACACAGGGAGTACAGGCGATTCTAGCATAGGGCGTGCCTGCTCACGGACTGCGGAGCGCCGGCGGCACGGCTGTTTGCCGACCGCTGCCGGCGCCCTTGAGCCCGCAGCGAGCATCGAGGTGCGACTCGCATATCGTGGAGCTACCCGGCTAGCGGCGCCAGGCGCAACCAGCCGGGTAGAGTTGGGCGATTCAGAACCCATCGGGTCCGAATGACGGACTTGACGGCTCGCTGTCGGTGCCCCTCAGCAGTCTCCCGATCTGCACACCTGTTGAGCCGTGCCGCTTCGCTCGTTCCCTAAGGAAGGCCCGACGAACCCCGATCGCTCCTCCGCCGCAGGCAACCCTGCGGCCACTGTCACCGTAGCGGGCGACGCTTAGCAGACCCTTACCGGAGCCTTACCTTCGCTCGGAAGCGCCCGAGGGTAAGGTTCGCAGGGTACTAGGCATCGAACGAACTCGATGGAGGTGCCGGACGATCTTCCATGGCCAGGATCTGATCGTAGAGCGCTCGTGTCTCTGCTGAGGGATCGAGTCCCAGATCCTCGGTGAGCTTGCTTCGACAGAGGAGGTACGTGTCTATCGCAGCGCTTCTCTGCCCAGCGGCGATCTGACACCTGAGGGCCGCCTGGTAGAGGTCCTCGCGCCACGGGTCCTGATTCAGCGCTCTCCGAATGAACGTAAGCGCCCCGAGCTGGTCGTGGCGCGCCTGCAGGAGAGATGCCGCCTGGAGCATGGCATCGGCGTACTTCGCGCGGAACTCGTCACGGACATGTGCGAACCAATCGTCGTAGACGTCGCCCGGGAGAAGCTCGCCCCGGTAGATCTCGGCCAATCGCTCGTAGAGGCCCAGCGCATCCGAGATCCTCTCGGCGGCTTGGGCCTCCCGTGCCTTGGACAGTGTCCGCTCGAACTCCTCGACGTCCGATCGGACCGAATCGGCCATCACTCGGCAGACCCCGCCCGTGTTGTCCACGTACGGACACGGCTCGTTCTTCCCCGCCTCGGGACTGAGGGCGCTCTTCATCGCGCTCCAGATGACGTAGAGGTTGTTCTTGGCCCTTGCCTCATCCATGTCAGGCCAGAGATGCTCGAGCACCTGGTCACGAGGCACGTCCTGGCCTCCTCGAATCACGAGCATCGCGAAGAGAAGCCTCGCCTTGCGCTTGCGCCAATCACGTTCCGACACGATACGGCCGGCAACGTTCACTTCAAGTCCGCCGAAGAGGCGCACGCGACAGAGTGGCCGACCACCTCGGTTCAGGTACTCGGCGAAGCCCTCCTCGCCGAGCAGACGCTGGCCGAGGCGACTCCAGCGATCTGGCTCGAGCAGTTCCTTGGTCGCAGCAAGAACGATCTCCGCGTTCTCCGGCAAGATCATCCGCATGAGGTGAGCCGGCAACTGCTCCGTGCCGAGCGCGAGCACGAACAGCCCAAGAAGCTCGGGGAAGGCGCGACAGTACATCGCAATCTGCCAGTTCGAGCTCTCGCTGAGGATGTACTCCTCGTGCGTCATGAGCCGCGCCACGGCTTTGTCGATCTCGCCCCTTCGCCGCTCCGATTCGGCCAAGATCATGTCCGCGCGCACGAGATGATAGGCGTTCAGGCCGCTCATCCCGGACCGAATCGCTTCCACCGTCCGACTGGCAGCCGCGACATCGTCGATGGCTAGCAACGAAGCACCAAGTTCGAGCGTTGCCAGCTCGCGCTGCGACGAAGCGTCGATTCCGGAGAAGAACTCGAGTGCCTGCTCCGCCTCAGCGAGTGACGCCTCGCTTCTCCCCGCCGCTCGCAGCGCCGTCGCGAGGTAGATGCGGTTGTACGAAGCCCCGTAGCGGTCGCCGGCGTCGAGACTGAGATCGATGCCTTCACGCATCAGCGCGATTCCCGACTCGGTTGCCCCCAAGCCGAAGGAGGCTGCGCCCTGCACGGGCAAGAACGCGCCGCGGTTGAGGCCAATTCCCGCCTCCAGGCACGTCTTGAGGCTCAGGCCTACCGCCTCCACCGACCGCTCGAGCCGTCCCATTTCGCACAGGGTTACGCCGAGGTTCCCTTGCGCCTTCGCCAATTGCACCCTCGGAATCTCTCGGGCCTCACAAGAACGCGCAAAGTGAACCAGTGAACTTGCGAAATCCCCCCGAACCAGAGCATCAACCGCGCCGCCGAAGGCCGTCACAAACACTCGGATGCTGTCAGAGATGCCAGCCCTCGCCGCGGCAACCCTCGCTTCCATCGCAAGGGCAATCGCGTCCTCACCAAGCCCCATGTACATGCTGCAAATACCGAGTGCCGCGTAGGTCCAAGCCTGCTGATCCGGCGAGAGTACGTTGTCCTTCCCCGACGCAAGATCGGCGAGCACTGAGAACGCCGCGCCGTAGTCTCCCATATCCACGTAGCACTGCCCGCTCAGCAAGAGACTTGATGCCAGCAGTCGCCCGTCGCGTTCATGGTCCGCAATCGTCTTGGCAACGCGCGCCTTCTCGATAGCTTCTGGAAGCTCGGACTTCTCCTGATGCACCTGCGCCTGTAGAAGCAGCAACTCAGGGTGCTGGACGAACTCACTCACAGCCAAAGTCCGCATCGCGCGGGACAAGGAAATCGCTCCGCCCTGAAGGAGAAGCGCCTCGCCGTTGTCCTGCAACCACCTGACTAGATCAGCCGCAGACCCAAGCGTCTCCACCACTGAAAGGGAACGCAGCAGTTCGCCGCGGCCTGTCAGATTCTTGACCCCTTTCGGCCAAGCCGTCTCAGCGAATTCTCCCAGGCGCTCCACATACTCTCTGGCAAGGAAGACCTCCTGGGCCAGGTCGTGCACGAGGAAGGCGCCGTGAGAACCGCCGTGGTCTTCCGATCCCACTCGGAGAAGCGGCACCGCCGCTCCGACGGCGCGAAGATTGGAGAGCGAGAGATCGATGCCACAGGCGGCCAGGTCCTGAAGGTCACCCTTGCCAAGTAGGGCCATTACGAACAGCGCTCTACGGCCATTCATGTCTGTGGCCGCATGGGCAAGGTGGATGAGGCTGCTCCGTAGATCCAACGAGGGATTGGGCTTCACGACCAATCCGCCAGCATCGGAGACGGCGTGGCGGACGAGGACGGAGAAGACTGCGGGATGCCCCGCGCAGGCATCAACGATGGGCTGCACATCTGAGGATCCGAGTTCGAGGCCTACCACCTGAGAGGCGATGCTGAGAGCTTCGTGCGCGGTAAGCCTTAGGTCCTCGTAGTCGAGTATCTGAGTCACGCGGAATGAGCCCAGTGTCCCCACGGGTAGAGAACGCGCCGTTATGAGGGTACGAACGCCTAGGACTGCAAGGCGGTCGGCCAATCCGGCCAGCGCCTCCAATGGCGCAGCTTCGAGGCAAGGAACGTCATCGAGCACCAGGCACATGCCTTCAGGATCGGCTAGACCTAGCACCGAGCCCACAATTGAGTGCGTCAGGTCTTCGGCGGCGCTCCGAAGAGATGCCGGCCTCCTCGCATTGGATCCCACCTGCCGAGTCTGCGGCTCAATGGCCTCGATAACCCTCTCGAGGCACGCAATACCGTCTGCTGAGCAGCTGCTGAAGTCTATCCACTGGGCAGTTGAATCGGCACGACGCGCGAACTGGGCCGCCGCAACGCTCTTGCCGTAGCCCGAAGGTGCGACGAGTAGGCTGAGACCCGGTGGCGCTGCTGCTAGCAGGGTCGTTATGCGGGGACGGTCAACGACTCGGCCGAAGTCTGGAATGCCCCCAGGGACGCGGCGATACGCACGCATGGCCTTCCTCCTGATTTGCCACCCGAGGGGCACCGGGTGAGAGGATTGTAGCACTCCGACGGGCCAACCAGGCTCGGCGAGTCCTTTGCATCGACACCTGGAGCGTCAGCAGAGAGTTCGCTGCGATTTCACGGCGTGTCGCGCCTGGTAGTGACCCTTTCGAACCCCTTCTTCAATTAGCACACCCGCCCCAACAAACATGATGATGTCACCCAGACTCAGGAGGGATCGCAGCGGGGGCGGCGCCGGAATTGGAATCACATCGCCCAACACAGCTGCGACTGTCCCAGAGTCAGCCATTCGATAGAAGCCACCTCGGTCAACAACGGAATCGACTCCGGGAGTCATCCCAATTGATGCGGCCAGCGATCCACCAACAGGCATCCCTACGTTAAGAGCAACGACTAGCACATTCAGCGCAATGCCCAGGGCGAGGATACGCATCCCGACGATCTGCCAGTTCAACGTGCAGAGGAGCAAGAGGCTTATGGACGCGCCGCACCACAACCAGACCGAGAGATGCGAATCGGGTGCGCCCACTGTCGGCATCACCCGGCGAATGAGCAGTTGCGCGACGAACAAGCTGAGAATCGCGATTCCACCTCGGAATGACAGTCGGGAGAGTCCGTCTAGCCGACCTCCACGAAGGAGCCCAACGGCAATTGCCACGATTCCCACCAGGAGGAGTATCAACTACTCACCTACGTCGTAGCCGAGCGCCGCGGCCGCAGCGACGACGTCCCCCACCATTGCCCTGTTCGTCTCGTCGGGGAGAAGGCTCAACGAATCTGAAACTGTCTCCCGGGTGTCGCCCATGTGTCGCTCGTCGAGCTGGCTCGCCACCATCACAATGCACGCGCTAAGCCGCTGAAGGTCACTTGTCGGATCCGCAAGAGTCGAACCGTCACACAAACGAAGAACGGGAAGTACATCCCTGAGGAATTCGACCCCGGAGATGATATCTGCGGAATGTCGATCGGCCCGCAACGCTGCCGGACGATCATCGGAATCCACACCTATCAGATCAGCGTCGTGCAGCAAGGCGGCGTACCCTAGTGTCTCAAGGGTCTTGCCCTTGAGTCCGAGACGCAGACCAATTGACCGCGCAATCGATTCGACTCGTTCGGCGTGGCCTCTGCGCTTCTTATCCTGAATCTCGATAGACGCAACCAAGGCCTCGATGGTGGACCGGTATGCCTGCCTGATCTCCAGCAACAGGCCCAGGGACTGACGCATCAAGAACACCAACAAGAGCATCAACACGAGCCCCCACGATCCCATGCCTGGGTAGATCAGGACGGTGAGCGCGGCGACAGAGATTTGCGATGCAAGAAGTGGCCACTGTAAAGCCACGTTGCCGCTGAGCAACGAAACGAATGCCTCACGCAGTCGGACTATGGATTGAAGCTGAGCGATCACGAGGTCCAGGGAGACGAAGACCACGCTGATCACGAGACTGAGGACAAGCTGAGATGCTCCGAACGGTGTGAGTAGTCCGAGCAACAAAGATGACAGGAAGATGATGACTAGTCGGCGTGAGACTAGTCCTACCAACTCATCGAGCTTGGTCACGCCGTCGCGCGCAAGGTGAACCACCACTCTTGCCAAAGTGCCCGCGACGAGCGCAGTTATTGGACCGAACAAAATCAGGCACGCAACGATGAAGGCGGAGTCTACGGGCGCAAGATCTCCGTACGGCATGCGCAGATCCAGCAAGTCGAGAAGGAAGATGGCGACGAAGAATGTCAGAGCTGCGGCGTAGTCAAGCGCAGGCAAGGGTGTCAAGATCACTACACCCACTAGGGCGATGACACCAATCGCCGATTCGAGCCAGACTTGTTGCCGACCGCTAGACACTTGCGTCATCCGTGTCTGGTGACTGAGTCACTGGCATCAAATCGGGTTCGCCCGACTTGAGAAGCTCAGTGAAGCGCACCACGAGATTGGAATCGAACTGGCTGCCGGAGCATCGCTCGAGTTCAGCCGTAGCCTCCTCGACCGTCAGGGCCCGGCGATACGGTCTCTCGCTTGTCATAGCATCGTAGGCGTCAGCTATCGAGAGTAGCCGCGAAAGCTGCGGGATCTGATCGCTAGTCGCGCCCTGGCCATAGCCGGAGCCGTCAATGTGCTCGTGGTGGTAGAGGACGGCTTCAACTATCTCGCCCAGGTACGGGACTTTCGAAATGACTTGCGCGCCCAGGGCTGGGTGCTCCTTAACCAGTCCGTACTCCTCGTCCGTCAGTCTGCCTGGCTTGTTCAGCACCTTCATCGGGACGCCGATCTTGCCAACATCGTGAAGCAAGGCTGCGTACTGAAGGGTGTCGAGTCGGGATGGACGAAGCCGCATGCTACGCCCCAGGCAGGTCGCATAGAGAGCGACGCGCTCCGAATGCCCTCTCGTATATGGATCTTTCGCCTCAACGGCTCCAACCAACGATTTGACGGTGTCCACGTAGGCGGCCCTCAGTTCGAGATAGCGCTTGAACACCTGTCTTGAAACCACCAACGGCACGATGAACAGAAGGAAAGCCGCGAAGGCGGGGCGAGTCACTGACACGATCTGGGCGATCGAAATGCCGACCGCGGCCAGCGCCAGTTGCCGCGACACCATCCATCCAACGCCGGACAGGAGATCAGAGAACCTGACGTTGGTGGTCAGGTGAATGCCAAACATGACGAGAAGCACATTGAGGGCAATCCCAACCACAGGCATCGCTATCAAGGGAATAAGGATCGCCGGGAAATCAGCCGACGTCAGGGGTCTGTAGACCCAAGCCCCACCGACACTAGCAACCAGAAGGTGACCACCGAGCCACAAGTACACCCAGCCAGCAGCGGCGCCGGAGACCGCCAATTGTCCGAAATTGAGCGCCGTGGACAGCGCCGGTCGTGTCCGGAGATCACGCAAGTTGAAAGCGCCCAAGGAGGCGGCAGTCGACGCCCCGGCGGGGCCGAACATGACGGCAATCGCTATTGACAATGGATACGCGAGCGAGGTGCTCCCCTGACCCGGCAGCTCAATTGCCAACCAGTCCGCCACTATCGTTGCGAAGACAAGGAACACGAAGGCGGCATTGATGATAGGGGGCTGGAAGAACCACGAGGCAACGAGCGCGGCCACTCCAAGAAGCGCGAGACCCCAGGCGTAGATAACAAGAGAGCGGGCGACCGGCGGAGTATCTGACACGCCGGTCACCCGCCCCTTCGTTCCATGGGATCCGAAACCGTGGATCTTGTTGCGGCTAGTACTTGAACCATGCGCCGCCTGCGAGAACCAAAGCGGCGAGCGAGCTGAGCAGAATGACAATCCTTTTCATGATGAGAAGACCCCCCTATCGTAAGGTTTGTCTTCTCCCATTCCGCTAGCCATGGAAGAACGCTGTCCGCTTCGCTCGGTTGAGTGTTGACAGTGTCCAGATCGATTTCCACGGTGTTGGCCCCGAAAAACCTCGGGCGTATCAAGTTGTCAAGAAACCCATGCGCCGATTGATGGCGTCCAGCGTAGCACGAACGATGGAATCCTTCTCGTTCTGCCTCACGAGAGCCGAACCCGCATAGGACTGCTCGCCTAGGGTGGACACCAAGGTGACGCACGCGACGGCGACATGTTCCTTACCCAGCGGGAGCACCGCTACGTCTTCGAGAGCGAACGAATGCGCGCCCTCGCCGTGCTGCGAGATCGCGTCGAGAGTGGCCTCGGCAACGAGACGCTGGCGACCGGTCTGGCTGTTCGGTCCTCCGGCACGCCCGACGTAGTCCCTGCCCCCGATATCCAGGGTCACTCCGACGGTCGTCTGGACTCCGGAGACCGTCGAGTTGATCGAAACGATCCTCGGACGTGCGGGTATGGGCGTCGATCCGTTCTTGGCTGCCGCCTCTTGCCCGAGCTGCGCGATCGAGATCTTCTTGTGGTCGATCGGGATGCCGAAGCGCGCCATGATCGTCGACTCGATATCGCGAACGAGCTGCTTGGGCGCTTTGGTCGGAAGCGCGAGCACGTGGACTTCCTGGATCACGCCGTCGGCGGAGGTCACAACCCGGGCCGCCTTGATCTCGGCGACCTGAGCCAGAGCCTCTTCTATTTCCTCGGCTCTAACGCGCGTGGGCTGATCCATGTGCGCACCCTGCTTCCAACGACGGTTGCTGCAGCTGCTTCCACGTCTCGTCGTTCGAGACCGCGGGGGCGTCGACTACAGACTACTCTAGGTTTGGCCGAGAAGCGGTGTCAACATCGCACCGAACAACCAACAGCCCGGCGAGTGTCCGCCGGGCTGCAGCACGTCGGTTGTGGCGGCGAACCACCGAAAGACGGTCCTATCGCCTCGGCTCGATGAGGCCGTAGTCGCCGTCTCGGCGGCGGTACAGAACGCTCACGAGGTCGGTCTCCGAGGACACGAAGACGAAGAAGTCGTGTCCCAGAAGTTCCATCTGCAGCATGGCCTCGTCCTCGGTCATGGGCTTGACCTGCAGCACTTTCGTCTTGACGATGGCCGGCCCCTCTTCCTCCTCCTCGAGAGGTATCTCCGGTGCCGGAACCGGCGGCTGTGCGGCCTTCGCGGAGTGGCGGTCCTTGATCTTGCCCTTGTACTTGCGCACTTGCTTCTCGAGCTTCTCCGAGACGAGGTCGATGGCCGCGTACATGTCGATCGCGGCCTCCTTCGCCCGGATGACGGGTCCCTTCGTGAAGATCGTGACCTCGGCGATCTGGTTCTTCTCGATGGAGGGGTTCTTCTCGACGTAGAGCTCGACCTCAGCACTCATGGAGTTGGTGTCGAACATCTTGGTCGCCTTGCTGATCTTCTCCTCGGCGTACGCTCGAACCGGGTCGGCAACCGTCATGTGCCGACCCTTCACCGTGATCTGCATTCGTCAGCCTCCTTAGGGGTCCGGTCGTCGTAGATAACCATACCCACATCCGGGCAGCATGCCTGCCCGCGCAGGCCGGAATTGCCGAGTAGGGCGCGGCGGAACCGCGGATGAACTGGGACTGCGTGGTCGGCGAGCCGTGTCGGCGAACCGCTACCTGATGTGGCCGAGGAAGTCCTTGGTCCGGTCGTTCTGCGGGTTGTCGAAGACTTCGACCGGCGGGCCCTCCTCGACGATGACTCCGTCGTCCATGAAGATGGCCCGGCTGGCCACGTCGCGCGCGAAACCCATCTCGTGGGTAACGACAAGCATGGTCATGCCGCCAAGGGCCAGCGCCTTCATGACATCCAGCACGCCCCGAACGAGTTCGGGGTCGAGTGCCGACGTGACCTCGTCGAACAGCATGACGTGCGGGTCCATCGCCAACGCACGGGCGATTGCCACGCGCTGCTGCTGCCCCCCGGAGAGCTGCGCGGGGAAGTAGTCGACGCGGTCGCCCAGCCCCACCTTCTCGAGCTGCTCGACTCGCGATGCGAGCCGCGTCGACTTTCGAGCGCTTGAGCACCCGCACCTGCGCAAGCATGACATTGCCCTTGGCGGTGAGGTGCGGGAACAGGTTGAACGACTGGAACACCATCCCGACCTTCTCGCGCACCTCGTTGATGTTCGTCTCGGGATTGGTGATCTCGAAGTCCTCGAAGAAGATCTTGCCGCTCGTGGCGTCCTCAAGCTTGTTGATGCAGCGCAGCAACGTGGACTTGCCCGATCCGGATGGTCCGAGTATGACGACAACCTCGCCCTTCTGGACGTCCATGTCGACGCCCTTCAGAACGTCCAGGGAGCCGAAGCTCTTGTGCAGGTCCTGGATGCGAACGACTGCGTCGGCCACGGCTATCCCTCCCCCCGCGGACCAGAGGGCATCTCGTCAGCCGGGCCGACAACATCCGAGCCGGAGCTCGCTGGCGCTTCGCGGAGTACACCTCTCTTGGGGCGGCCGGCGGGCTTCGCACCCTGACCGCCTTCCGATACAGCCAGCTTCTGCTCCAGACCCGAGACGTAGTTGATGAGCGGGATCGTGATCATCAGGTAGTACACCGCCGCGACCACGAATGGCGTCAGGTTACCGGTGCGCGACACGATGCTGTTCGCCCGGTACATGAGCTCGAGAATGCCGAACGCCGAGAAGAGCGCGGTGTCCTTGAACAGGAGGATGAACTCACTCGTCATCGTCGGCAGTACGCGCTTCACGGTCTGCGGGATGATGACGTAGCGCATCGACTGGGGGTAGTTCATGCCGAGTGATGAGGCGGCCTCGAACTGCCCCTTCGAGATCGACTGGATGCCCGCACGGAAGATCTCGGCGAGGTACGCCGACGAGTTCAAGGCGAGCACGATGACAGCTGTGAGGAAGTCGGGTGCCCGGACACCGGCGATGCGCAGACCGATGAACGCAACAGCGATCTGCAGGAAGAGTGGCGTGCCACGGATGACATTGACGTACGCAGCAGCGAGCCAGCGCACTGGCGCGACCTTCGCCATCTTGGCAAAGGCGAGCAACAGCCCGAGGACGATGGCCAGTGGGAAGGTGACAGCCACAAGTCCGAGCGAGTACAGCCAGCCGTAGAACAACAGGGGAATCGATTGCACGATAAGCTGCGGCTTCACGAAGATCGACAGGAACGTCACGCTGTTGATCGACTTGACCCAGCCCTGCGCGTCGAGCCAGCGAGAGATCACATCGGCCCGCGTTGGAGACGTGTACGAGTACGTGAGGTTCGGAATCGGCTTCGTCTGGCCGCCCGTAACGTAGTCCGCGGGCAGAGTGTGTTCGCCGCCCTCGTTTGTCGTGACGACGCTGTACATGTAGATGCGCAGTGTGGTCGGCTGCTGCGTGCCCTCGCTATCCGTGTAGCTGGACTTGACCCCTGGCGAGAATCTGAGTGTTAGGTTTCGACCCTCGATCGACACCTGGGCCGATAGCGGCGTCCGCTGGATACCCTCCAGCGTGAGAGCCTCCGCGGGAGGCTCAGCCGCCTTCGTCTTGCTCAGATCGAAGCCTTCGGGGAACTTGAAGGTGACCTCGCTGATGACGCCGTCACTCTCGCCGGCGATGCCCTCGAATGTGAATCGTGTGGGGACGCCGCCAACCTGAGGCTTGACGGTGACCGTTCCCGTGAGTGCGAGGGCCGGTAACGCGGTGAGAAGCCCGACGACCAGAAGAGACGCCGTCAGTATGGCGAGCTTAGAGACCAATGAGAGGTGCCTGCGAGGCGCGATATACGTTGGCACGGCGTTCCTCAGTTGTTCGGGAGGCTCCCGGCTATCGCCGGGAGCCTCCAACAGTCACATCTGTCCCCGAATCAGCTGATGCATGCGACGCACAGGGTCTACTCCTTGCCGAACCACTGCTGATAGATCTTGTCGTACTCACCGTTCGCCTTGAGCGCCGCAAGAGCGTCGTTGATGGCCTTGAGGAGCTCGGGGTTGTCCTTGCTGACGCCGAAACCGTACTGATCACCGGTCGCGATCTCCTTGACGATCTCCATGCCGCCGCCCGCTGCCTTGATGAGGTACGCCGTCACGGGCAGGTCGTTAACCACAGCGTCGACATTGCTGGCCTTGAGTGCGTTGAGCGCGTCGGTAGACGTCTTGAATTCGACGATGCTCGCGCCCGCCGGCTTTAGGTTCTCATTGGCCCAATCCAAGCCGGTCGAACCGGCCTGGCAGCCGACCTTCTTGCCACTGAGCGAGGCAGGATCGGTGTATGTGTCGCCCGTGCGCATGGCGACCGAGAGGTTGGCGTCGATGTAGGGATCCGAGAAGTCGATCTCCTGCTTCCGCTCGTCGCTGATGGTCATACCCGACGCGATAACGTCGAACTTGCCGCCAGCCTTAAGCGTTGGGATGAGAGTATCGAAGCCCTCGCTCATGAACTCGCTCGTCACGCCCAGTTCCTTGGCAATGGCGGCCATGAGATCGACGTCGAAGCCCGCGATCTCGGTGCCCTCCAAGAACTCGAACGGTGGGAATGACGTCTCCGACCCGCAGAGGATCTTGCCCGACTCGATCGTAGTGAACGTCGCTTTGGTCCCGCCGTTTCCCCCCGAGCTACACCCGGCGATGCCGAGCACTGCGCCCACGAGTACCAGCGCGAGCAGAAGCGCAAGGAGCTTGCGTCCCTTGTGCATGGTGCCTCCCTCTCTCCCCTGTCGCAGCGCGACAAGTGCCAGCCGACATGCCGGCGCCTGAATGTGACTCCGCCAAACAACGATACACCAAGAGTAGGGCAATGTGAAAAGGCACGCAGGTAGGGGTACTTGTATGCAGATTATGGTCGGCTTCATGCGCGGCAGGTCGCAACCGGCCGACAGAGCGGAGGGGCACGCGGCGTGGGCGGCCTCGCCGAGGCGACTATTGCTTCGGCAGCTGGAGCTCGGGCAGATCGCCTACCCACTTGCTGCGCACGGTCTTCAGCACGCCGTCCGTAGCGAGCTTGTCCAACGACGTGCGCAGAGCGTCCGCAAGCTCGGTGTTGTCCTTGGCCACGGCGACAGCGAGAGGACGCGCCGTCCCGACTTGGCCGGAGAAGCGCACTGTCGGGAAGTCTCGAGCGATGTAAGCTCCCACGATGGCGTCCCCCGCCACGATTCCGACCTTCCCGTCCGCAAGAGCACCCAGTGCTCCACGTAGGTCGGGGAAGCTCTGCACAACGTCCTGGCCGAGCGCGTTCTCGAGTGCCCAGAAGGACTCGGATCCCTGCTGCGCAGCGGTGGACCGAGTACCTATCGTCGCCACGGTCACCGTCTCCTCGGCGGTCGTGAAGTACGCCGGACCGTCGGAGATGTAGCTCCCGACGACGGCAGCGCTGGTCACCGTTGACGCGCTGATCGGGACCGAGAACATGGCGTCGACCAAACCGCCGGCAAGGGCAGATACGGCCTCGCTCGTCGGAGTGCTCACGATACGGAGCTCGAGGCCCAGACTCGCGGCGAGCGCCTGTGCTACGTCGACGTCGATTCCCGCCTGCTTGCCCTTGTCCTCGCCGCCGAACGGCGGGTAGGTGAGGTCGATGCCCACTCTGAGCACGCCCGCTTCGGCGATGGCCGGCGGTTTGACCTTCGGCTCCGCCTGGGGCGTCTTCTGCTTCGCGCATCCGACGAGACCGACTGTCGCCAAGGCGACTGCCGCCAGGGCTAGACGCAGCGCCAACCTTCTGGCGCAGAGCGACGAGTACGGGAACGAGCCCATCGGCGGCCCCTCGGCGTTGTGGTCGACCGGAAGTGCCTCCACCCGGCTGACCTGGTCTTTGGCCCCACACTCGCATACCGGGGCTTCCGCTTGATGTTATCTCACTAACGGCCCTCTCGCCCGGAGACCGACCTTTCGGCCGGGCGGACGGTACGACTTACCCCTAAGGCGCGCCATGCTCGCGCGAAGACGCGTTGGTCTCCGGCTTACGTGGGTCCTTTCGGCCGCGCCTACCATGGACTTGGGCGAATAGCCCGCAACCACAGACCCGGGTGGAAGCGACGCAATTCTAGCAGCGCACGTGCCGAGAGACCACGCCGACTCACCAGGCTCGCGCCACAGTCACGACACGCACCTCGTCGGCGCCGGCCTCGCTCAGCGCTCGCGCCGCGTCTTGAACGGTCGCTCCGGTGGTCAGTACGTCATCGACGAGCAACACGTTGCCCTGGACGGTGGTGATGGCCTCGAAGGTGCCTTCGGCGTTCGACAGGCGCTCGGCCCTCCCGAGGACCCGCTGATCGAGCGCGCGTCGCCGTGAGAGAAGTGTCGCGTGCGGCACGTCGAGCGCGCGGGCGAGCCCTGCCGAGATCTCGGCAGCGTGATCGAACCCTCGGCGGTTGCGGGCGCGCGTGGTCGCTGGAACGTGCGTGACGATGCTGGCCCAGTCCTGCCACGGCTCGACCGCTCGAGCGAGGAGCTCCGCCAACGTGTCAGCGAGCCTTCGCTCGCCCGCGTCCTTGTAGACGGTGACCGCGCGTGACAGCGGATGCTCGAGCGTGCCCACAGAGACGGCCAGCGAGAAGGCGAGCTCGCGATCCCAGCACTCTGTGCAGATGAGCCAGCCGAACGGTGCACCACAACGGGGACACGCAGTGGCAGCCTCGATGAAGGCGATGCGCGTCCGGCAGTCGTCGCACAGCACACCACCGGGAAGGTCGCAGCCCGCACAACGCGTGGGGTAGACCATCTCGAGCAGGCCCTCGGCCAGCTTCGTACCCAGCCCCATGCGCTTCGTTAGCCTCCGCTTCCACCCGCGGCACCGCACCTCGCGATTCCGGGGCGGGCGCGTGAGCGGGCGCGCCGGACTAGGCCACGATCGCCTGCATCAGCGGGAGGGTCACTGCCGATGCCACCGTCGTCACCAGGATCGCTGAGGCGATGAAGTCCGTGTCCAGTTCGAAACGCGCTCCCACGACAAGAGCGAGCATCATCGCCGGCATCCCTGCCTGCAGCACGACGAGGCGAAGCGCGTCCGCATTCCCGCCGAGCAGCGCCCGCCCGAACAGCAACGCTAGCAACGGCGCGAGCAACAACCGCAGCGCCGTCAGGACCGCCAGTGGCAGTGCCCAGCGGCGAAGAACGCCGATGCGAAGCGACAAGCCCACCGATATCATGATGAGCGGCACGACCAGACTAGCGAGAATGGCCAAACCGTCGCTTACCACGGTCGGAAACTCGATCGGTCGAGTGACAAGTCCGATCGCGAGCGCGATCACCGCAGGGAACCCGAGGATCTCGCGCACGGGGTGCTTCTTCTTGCCCTTGCCTCCCCCGAAGTGCTCGGCGATGACGAGACCAACCAGCAGCAATGCTCCCACCGTGCCGAACACGTCGTAGAAGATGGCGCGAGGAAGCGCCGCGTCGCCGAGGAACGCCTGCGCGATCGGGTACCCGATGTAGCCGGTATTGCCCAACGTCGCCGCCAGCAGGAACCCGCCGGCAACGATGCTCGGCAACTTCAAGGAACGGGCAGCGAGCCAGGCAATGAGGAAGAGGACGCCGAAGACGGCCCACGCGACGGCGACCACCGCGAGGAGCTCCGCATCGAGCCGCGCGCCGTGCACAGCCCGGATGATGAACGCGGGCAGGCCGACGTAGAGAATGATCGCGTTTATCGGCCGTGCGTCTTCGGCACGAAGCAGCCTCGTGGCGCGAAGGATCCAACCGATCGCCACGATTGCGACGAAGGTGAGAATCGTGCCCGCGAGTGAGGCTGCCGTCATGGCGAGAAGCCTACTCGCGAGCGGCGAGCTCGTGCATCGCGCCTGATCCCATGCAGGAAAGCGCCAGTGACGTCTCGTAGTCCGGCCTGGCCACGCCGCGCTCGGTGATGATTGCGGTGATGTAGTGGGCCGGTGTGACGTCGAAGGCGGGATTGTAGACCGGCACGTTCTCGGGGGCGATGCGCGCCCATCCGTCGAGCTGGTAGGCAGCGCCCTTGCGGCCGACGATCATCTTGTGCCCCTTGCCGAGCGGGATCTCGTACGGCCCCTTTTCGGTCAACGCGTCGAAAGCGCGCGTGACAGCGGGGTCGCGTGATTCGAACACCGAAGACCAGGTGACGCCGGTGACCTCTTCGGGGTTGCGTTGCTCGATGGGGATGTCGTCGCCGCTGGCGGTCATCAGATCCACGGTCGAAGACGGCGCGGCCACGTAGAAGGGGACGCCGTGTTCGTGAGCCGCGACCGCGAGGCCGTACGTGCCGATCTTGTTTGCGACGTCGCCGTTCGCCGCGATGCGATCCGCGCCGACGATCACCGCGTCGACCGCCCCCTGCTGCATGACCCACGCGGCCATGCTGTCGGTGATCAACGCGCACGGGACTCCCGCCATCATGAGCTCCCAGGCAGTCAATCGCGCGCCCTGCATGACCGGGCGTGTCTCGTCCACCCAGACGTGTGCGATCTTGCCCTGCTCGTGCGCGGTGAAGATGACGCCGAGGGCCGTGCCGAAGTAGGCGGTGGCGAGCGAACCCGCGTTGCAGTGCGTCAGCACTCTCGAGCCTTCGCCGAGAAGCTCCGCACCGTACCGGCCGAGCTCACGGTTCCGCGCCTCGTCCTCTTCGACCATGGCGAGCGCCTCGGTAAGGATGAGCTCGCGCATCTCGGGAACCGTGACATCGGCGTTGTCGAGAGCCAGGCGCCGGATGCGTTCCGCTCCCCACGCCAGGTTGACTGCCGTCGGGCGGGCCGCCGCCACCTCGGCCGCGACTTCGCTCAGCGTCGCCACGAACACGTCGATATCGTCGATGTCTTCGGTCTCGTTCTGGGCCCAGGCAGCGATGGCAAGCGCAGCTGCTACGCCCAGGGCCGGCGCTCCCCGTACCCCCATGCCCCTGATCGCGATGCACACGCCCTCGTAGCCGGTGCATTCGAGTACATCCCCGACGAGGGGCAGGCGCGACTGATCCACGAGGCGGACCTTGCCGTCCTCCCACCAGATCGTCTTCGGCAGTTTCTCGACACCCATGAAAGTCCCTCCGGAACGCGCTCTTGGCTCAGCTGGTGCCTTCTTGCCAAGACGATAGGTAGGCCTGCTGCTCCGGGGTGAGCTTGTCGATCCTCACGCCCATCGTCTCGAGCTTGAGGGCCGCAATTGACTCGTCGATCTCCTTCGGGACCGGGTGCACGCCAGGCGTCAGATACGACGCCGCCTTGACCATGTACTCCGCCGAGAGGGCCTGGTTGGCAAAGGACATGTCCATGACACTTGCGGGGTGTCCCTCGGCGGCGGACAGATTCACGAGCCGCCCGTCGGCGAGTAGGTAGATCGTGCGACCGTCGGCCATGACGAACTCCTCGACGAGCGGGCGCACTTCACGCACGGAGACCGCCTTCTCGCGGAGGTGCGGGATGTTGATCTCGACGTTGAAGTGGCCCGCGTTCGCGATGATCGCGCCGTCCTTCATCGCTTCGAAGGCATCCGAGTCGATGACGTTGACGTCGCCGGTCACGGTCACCCATATGTCGCACTGCGCGGCAGCTTCAACGGCAGGCATGACCCTGTAACCGTCCATCGCGGCCTCAAGGGCCCGCAGCGGGTCGACTTCGCAGATGATCACGTTTCCGCCGTGGCCGTCAGCACGCATCGCGATCCCGCGACCGCACCAGCCGTAGCCGGAAACGACGAAGGTGCGGCCGGCGATGAGACGGTTGGTCGCGCGGATGATGCCGTCGATCGTCGACTGCCCGGTGCCGTAGCGGTTGTCGAAGAGGTGCTTGGTGTTCGCGTCGTTCACCGACACGATCGGATAGCGGAGCGCGCCGTCGGCGGCCATCGCCTTGAGCCGAATGACGCCGGTCGTGGTCTCCTCCGTACCGCCGATGATTCCCTCGAGGACGTCGACACGCTGGGCGTGGATACGACCGACGACGTCGGCGCCGTCGTCCATCGTGATGTGCGGCTTGTGATCGATGGCCGCGTCTACGTGGCTGTAGTACGTATCGGTGTCCTCGCCTTTGATGGCGTATGTGCGGATCCCGTAGTCCGAGACCAGGGCTGCCGCCACGTCGTCCTGCGTGGACAGCGGGTTCGACGCACAGAGCACGATGTCGGCGCCTCCCGCCTTCAATGTCCGCATGAGGTTCGCGGTCTCGGTCGTCACGTGCAGACACGCGCTCACGCGCAGACCATCGAGCGGGCGTTCGCGCTCGAAGCGCTCGCGAATCGAGGCGAGGACCGGCATGTCCCTGTCGGCCCACTCGATCCGCGCCTTCCCGGCGGCGGCGAGCGAGAGGTCCTTGACGTGGTAATCCATGGCGGACTCCAATTCCTGTTCATCGGACTCGGGCGCCATGCAGACGGGCTGCCTGCTGGCAGAACGGCGTTCGTGCGCATGGCGCGACTTCAACGGCTTGTGCGCCGGATCGGTGACGTATGTGCGTCACGCTGTCCGGCAACGCTCGCTATGGTAGCGGGTCAGCGCTTCGCCCCCAAGTGCTGTTCACTTTGGGTACCACGGAGTAGTGGGTCGCCGCGCGGCAGCCCTTCTACGATGGTCAGGGGCCCCAGTCCACGGCGATCTCGTTTTCGGCAGTATGTGTCACCTGTCGGCGGTCGGTCCCATCCGGCAGGCTCGTGTAGATCTCGGCGAACGGTCCCCCCTTACCCATGGAGAAGGCGATTCGGGTGCCGTCGGGCGACCAGGCAGGACCGAACAGATGCGAACCCTCCACGGTGAATCGGCTCAGGACCTTCCCGTCCAGGTCGATCACTTCGATATGCCAGTCCGAGGAGCTCAACACGGAGCGCCCATCGGGCGAGAAGCGTCCGGCATCCTCCATGGGCGCCTTGATGAGGGATCGCGGTTGGCCGCCTTTCGCATCGATGAGCATCAGCGGACCGGGACCCTCGTCGCCCGCGGCGCGCATGAAGACGATTTGCCCATCGGGCGAGTAGTCGCCCGGTTCGTCGGTCCCTCCAACGGGCGCCGTGGTCAGCCGTTGCAGATCTCCGCCGTCGGATGAGCGGATCGTGTAGATCCCCTTCCGTGAAGGGTCTGCATCGTCCCACCCGTCACACGCGATGCGTGCGTCGTCGGGCGACCAGGGGCCTGGTCCGAGGTTCAGGGTCGCATCGGGGATCTCGAGGACGCGGAGCACGGTCCCGTCCGGCGCGATGATCGCCGTGCTGACGCGGCCGTCGGCCAGGACGGTCATGACCGCGATCTCCTTGCCGGACCTCGACCAGCGGCCGCCACCCTCGGGCCCGGGCAGAGGGACGGTGGTCTCCGCGCTGCCATCAGGTCGGCAGATGAACATGCCGGTGAACGTGTGTGTGGCCTCGAAGAACCGGGAGAAGAGGAGCCGGCCTTCGAGAACCCCGGTCGACGGCGTCTCGGTCGCGGTTCCGGTCGTGGGCGCGCTCGTCTGTTTCGCTGCGCCGCCCGAACATCCCGCGAGCGTTGTGGCGAGCGCCGCCGCGATCATCATCAGCACACATCGCGTCCGCTTGCGTCGCATAGCCTCGGTCCCCCTCGAGTCTGGAAGGCTTGGGCGGTAGGTACATATGAGTATCCCCGCGAAGGCACCACCGAAATCGGTCCCATGTCCGCAGCGTTCCCTCGCCGATCGAGGCAAGGCGCGTCGTGCGCCGCAAGATCAAACGCCCCATCGGGCGTCTCCGCCGAGACCCTGAAGGGGCGCTCTCTGATGCTGATGGCGTACGTCGGACTTGAACCCGTGACCGTCTGGCTATGGGCTCGACGCCGGCGGAACCCGACGTCGCCGCACCGCCAACGCGACGATCACCATCAACGTGATCACGAGTGCGATCGCCAGGAGCGGGACCGCGATCGCGAGCACCGTGAGTCCCGCAGCTCCCACGTCTTCGGCGGTCGACGCCACCGGTGCTCCCAACCCCCCGGTGGTGGCGTTGATCACCGGCCGCGCGGCCGCCTTCGTCGCGTGGACGCCGCCCGCGAGCAGGACACCGACGACGACGAGTGCCACCGTGCTGAGCGTGCCGGCTCCCGACGCCGAGGCCGCGAGCAGACCGCCCGCGGCGGGTCGAACGACCGTCTGTATCGCATCATTGACATGGTCGACCACAGGGATCTTGTCGGCGATCACCTCGACGAGCAGCAAGACTGCGATGAGAGCGATCATCCACCACTCACCCATCACGTCGAACGGCTCGCGCAGGGTCATCCACCCGAACCGCTCGGCGAGCGCGACGCCGAGCAGGGGGATATAGGCGTTCAGACCCGCAGGGGCTGCGAGCGCTATGCCGCTCAAGACGTCCACGGCAGAAGCATACCGCTGCGCGCCCTCAAAGCTCGGCGTTCCGCGCCGGGACAGCTAGCGGAAGAGAGCAACCTCGCTTTGCGATGATGTCGGCTCACCGGCTGGACCGGCAGGCACGATCGTTGAGGCCCCCGCTTGCCCGTTGGTGTCGCGCACCGCGAACCACCCCCAGGCCAGCCCGAGGACCAGCCATAGGACCTCGGACACACGTGGCACGCTGAAGAACGCCCCATTGAGCGAGAGGATGACGACGGCAACCCAGCTCATCAGAGCAGCCTGCACGTACCCAGGCTCGTGCGCCCCCAAGCGGTATTCTCGCCACAACCTGCGGAAGACGACCCAGACGAGCCACAAGAAGGCCAGCAACGCGAGCGGCCAGAAGTTGACGAGCACATCGAGGTAGAAGTTGTCGGTCATGCGCAGGGTCTGCCGCTGGCCGAACGGGTTCGCCCACGCGGAGAGTTTGCGCAACACGTCGGATTCGGCTGAGATGCCCCCACCGTGGAAGACGACGAGCTGGGCGAGACGAGTGCGCAAGAGGTTCGGCACGAGCGCCGCGTAGGCGACCATCGACGCCAGGGCGTACAGGTACAGCCGGCGCTTCTGCCACAGCCACGCCGCGAGGAAGAGGACGACCGCAACGAGACACGTAGCCCGGCTCGAGGACGCGATGATCGCAAAGAGCATCGGAAGCGCCGCCACGAACCACACCGTCTTGGATCGTCGGTCCATGCTCCGGTCGGCAATCGCCAGGGCCAGCAGTGCGAGCACGAACATCGTGACCGCGAGATGGTTAGGATTCCCGTCGAAGGCCGCGAAAGCCCGATGGCCCCAGAACAGGCGCAACTCGCCCGCTCGGATCGACGGGTAGTAGGCAACGAGGAAGTCCTCGACACGTGGCACGAGCGACTGCGCAATCCCGAACAGACCCCCCAGCACCCCGCCAATAGCGAGCGAGACCGCGATCGTCGCCAGTCCTCGTCGGGCACGCGTCGCGAGCCACACCACGGCGAGGAAGAGCAGCAGCCGAATGAGGTGCTTCGCAAGCGGTAGCACGATGGCGAGCAGGCGGATCCGGAAGTCGGTCACCGCAAAGCGCAGGCCGATGGACAGCGCCGAGATCACAACGAAGACGATCGTCGGCGTGATGACTTCGTTTCGCGGCACGGAGCGGGTCACGAGCGCGCGGATCCCCACCGAGGCTATGACCACAAGTCCGAGCAGCTCGTCGCCGCGGATGTCGGCGAGCACGCCCCCCCAACGCACAAGGGGCAACGTCGTGATGGCGAGCGCGATCGCCACGACGCCTGACAAAGGGAAGGCTATCCCCGCGGCGAGGGCGATGCCGAGGAACACGATTCCCCAGCTTCCCGGGTGGAACGCGAAGACGCCCAGGCAGAGCGCGATCGCGGCTCCGACGAGGAGAGCGCGCAGATCGGGCTCGACTTCGAACCCGCCGATCGCGCGTGCGTCCGAGTCTGAGGCGGTTGCGGGCGTGATCATCTCGAGGTGATGTCTCTTTCGGCTTGGATTCGATGAATCTATCGTCGTGGATCGACCCTAGGACGACGGAAGAGCAGCGAGTATACCAAACAGCAGTTTCGTGAGCTGGGCTTCAGCGACGCGCCCGGCCTCGAGGACCTCTTGGTGGGAAAGCTCCGAGCCTCCCGCGGCGTTCGTAATGAGCGACAGACCGAGTACCTGCATGCCGAGAGCGCGTGCGACGATCACTTCCGGCACCGTTGACATGCCCACAGCGTCCAGGCCGAGCGTCCTCAGCATGCGCACCTCCGCCGGCGTTTCGAACGACGGACCGGGGAGCGCACCGTACACGCCGTCCTTGAGCTCGATGCCCGCAGACGAGGCAACCCCATGCGCCAGCTCGCGCAACCCAGCGTCATAGGCGTTCCCCATCGCCACGAAGGGCACGCCTCCAGCCGGGCCCGGCCAACCTCGCAGCGGATTATCGCCAAGCAGGTTCACGTGGTCGGCTAGAAGCATGAGCGCCCCGGGCAGCAGGTGCGGCGAAACGCTGCCGGCCGCATTCGTCACGATCAGAATGCTCGCGCCGGTAGCCGCGGCAAGCCGAGCCGGGTACGCAGCGTCGAAGGCACTCACTCCCTGGTACGTGTGCAGCCGCCCCTGGAACGCCAGGACGCCTCGATCGGCGACGGTCCCACGAACCAGTCTTCCGGCGTGCCCCGGCACGTGGGTAGGAGAGCGCATGCCCTCGATCTCGTCATAACTAAGCTCCACGGCGTCGTCGAGACCGGCTGCGACAGCGCCCAGCCCCGACCCGAGAACGATCACAGCAAGCGGCGGCTCTGCAGCCAGGCGGCGGACCGCTTCGAGATCTGCAGAAAACGGCTCCAATGAAACGGGACTCATCATCGAGCACCCTTCTCGTCGAGCGACTCGTACGCACGCACGAGACGCGCAGCTGCGGACGTCCAGTTCAGACCTGACTCCACGATGGTGCGCCCGCGCTCACCCATCCGCCGGGAGAGCGCCGGATCGTCCCTCAAGCGCGCGATGGATTGCGCCACTTCACCCACATCGTCGCCATCCACCGCAAGGCCGACCCGGTTCTCCGCAACGTAGTTGCCTATCCAGGTATCGCGGTTCACGAGCACGGGCAGGCCGCACGCCATGCCCTCCATCGCCTTCACGGGGAAGTTCACGCGCATGTTCCCTACGTGCACGTCGTTGACGGCATAGACCGCGTCACACGACTCGTAGCGTCGTGGGATCTCGCCGTACGAGAGCCTACCTTCGACATCAACACGCTCGAGACCGGCGGCGGCTTGCGCCACAGCCTCGGCGTCGACTCCTCCACCGCCCAGGTACGCGCGCACCCCATCGAGTCCCTGCACCGCCTGCATCAGCACCTCGAGATTGCGCAGGTAGCGCTTCTGACCGATGTAGCAGACGGTGAAGTCACGGCCGCCAGACGGGCGTTCGTGAGGCTTGAAGAGCTCGGCATCCGGAGCGTTCTCGACGATGAGTGCGTCTTTGCCTCCGCCGAGAGCGGAGTAGTAGTCCGCCGTCCCGGGATTAGCGACGATCACGAGGCCGGCCTCCCGCACTCCCGCTCGCTCGACACGCTGCACGAGCTTGCGAGCGATCGCGCCAACGAGACCCCGTTGCGGAACCATCTTCGAGTCCCGATACAGCTCGTGAAAGTCGACCACAAGGCGCGCGCTTCCTCCGCGAGAGCGCAGCTGTCGAACGGCCCGCCTGCCCGCCGGTATCGTGTCTGCGTCGTGGCAGTGAACGACGTCCGGATCGAGCCCGACGGCACGGGAGACACACTCTCGCCAGAATGCGCGATAGAGGCTCACATTGCGGATACCGCCGCCGTGAGGCGCCGGCGGACCGATCCGGATGATGCGAAGACCGCCGCGCTCCTCGTCGGCGGGTGCGGTGCCGGAGCGGTTCCACGCGAGCACGGTGACCGAGTGGCCGGCCGAGATCAGAGCAACGGCTTCCTTCTCCACGCGGGGGTCGGAGACGAAGTCGTTGGACAGCAACATGAGGACGCGTTTACCCACGACGCGCCTTCTTCCGCACGGGCAGACGCGCATACGCCTCGATCAGCTTGGGCCGTTCGTGGACCCATGAGTAGCGGGCCCGCGCCGCCGCGCGTCCGCGCGCACCGACGATGCTCAGGGGTTCGGGCCCATCGATGAGCGCACGTACGCCAGCAGCGATCGAATCAGGCGTAACGGGCTCGGCGATGAGCGTGCCGACCCGTTCCTCGACGACGTAGCGGTGCATCTCTTCAAGGTCGGTAGCCACCACCGGGATGCCACACGCCATGTACTCGAAGAGCTTGTTCGGCGCGGCAAGCCGGTAGCTCAGACACGAGCCGACCAAAGGGATGACGCCGATGTCTGCCGATGCGGTGTAGCGCATGAGCCTCTCGAAGGGGACCGCTTCAACGAGCGTGATGCGCGCCGTGAGCACGTCGTCGGCCGCGACCCGTGCCGCGATCTCGTCGCGAAGCGCGCCGTAGCCGACGATGGCCAGCCGACACTCCGGTAGAAGGCGCATCGCGTCGACGAGCTCCGGCAGACCGCGGTTCACCACCAGGATTCCCTGGTAAATGAGCAAGTACCGGCCATTGCCGAGCACCTTCGAGCGGAAGTCCGGGTCCGGTTCGAAATCGCGCGCGATGTCTGGGACGTTGAGCACGACGACCGGATCGATCCCGTACCGGTCGCCAAGGACTTCGGCTCGTCCGACGTCGCTGGTGATCACAAGAGCGGCTCGCCGCACGAAGAAGCGCTCGTAGCGCAACATGAAGAAGCGCCACACCGGGTTGCTCGCCACTGCGAAGTTGCGGTCGAGGTTCAGCTCGTCCGAGTCGTACACCACACGCGAGCCGCGCAGCCAGGCCGCCATCGAAGCCGCGAACAGTGGGTATGCGTCCCGGGGGTTGTAGATGTCGGCGTTCTCACCGTATGCGGCGACGAGCGTGCGCCAGATGCCTTCGGCGAAGCGGAGGAACTTCAGCCCGAATCCCCTCGGCAACCGGCGGCTCTTGAGCGTGACGCGCTTGACGATGTATCCGCGCCGCTCCTCGAACGTCGGGGTCTCGTCGTCCTTGATCCCAATGAGGACGACGTCGTATCCCTCTTCGGCGAGCGCTTCGGCGCTGCGATCGACCCGCGTAAGGAACCGGGAGGAGTTGTATTGGAGAATGCAGACCTTGGGCGGGATGAGGCACCGTCCTCGCTCGGCAGCACATCGACGCTACGATACACTCGCCGGGAGCGCGTCGGAAGGAACCGGGTGAACCGTCGCCACATCGTTCTCGTGAGCCAGATCCCGCTGTGGTCGATGGGCAAGGCGACCGGCGGACCGGCCTTCCACAACACGTTGCGCGCACTCGGCGAACGGTACAGCGTGAGCCTCGTGACGCCTCGCCTCGGCTACGTCGAGCACGCCGACCTGCCCCCGGGCGTGGAACTCCACGAGTTCGGTCATCGCCTCCACGGCCTCTTCCGGCAAGTGCGAAAGTTGGGCTGGGCGACCGACACGCTCGGCTGGTACACCTTCCGGCGCGATGCCTGGCCGATCGTCGAGAAGCTGTGCGCGGCTGGCGACGTCGACCTGGTCTACGGGTACGAGATCTACGGCGTGCCGGTGGCGCGCAGAGCAGCGGACCGGTTCGACCTGCCGATGGTTGCCCGCTACCAGGGCTCGCTCATGAGTTGGCGTCGCAAGGAGCGACTCGCCTCGGTGCGCTATCTGAAGCACCTGTCGGCTCTCAAGACGCCCGCCGACCTCTACGTGATGACCGACGACGGCACGCTCGGCGACCAGTTGCTCCGAGACCTCGGACATGCTGCTGATCGCATCTTCTTCGCGATGAACGGTGTTGACCGCGCCATTCGCGAGGCACCTGTCGCGAACGTGCGAACTCGGCTCGGGATAAACGAGAGCGTACCGCTGCTGCTCACGGTGTCGCGCCTCATGAACTGGAAGCGTGTTGACCGCGCCATCCGGGTGGTCGGGGAACTGGCGCGCTCCGGCTCGTCGGCGCACCTGGTCATTATTGGCGTGGGCCCTCTCGAAGGGCATCTGCGGGAGCTGGCCGTCGCCGAGGGCATTGCCGAGCGTACGCACTTCCTCGGCGGCGTTGCGCGCGACGAACTTGCGAACTACTATCGCGCGGCCACCTTGCTGCTCTCGCTGTACGACTACTCCAACCTCGGCAACCCGGTGATCGAGGCCATGCTGCTCGGCTGCCCTCCCTTCGCGCTCGACGTCGGTGGCACCAATCGCCTACTGCACGATGGCGTGAACGGCGTGCTGCTCCCCGACCCCGACCCCGCAGCAATCGCGCGCGACGTGGAGCGCCATCTCGCGGATCGGGCCTCACTCGCGGACTTGGGCGAACGCGCAGCAGCCTGGGCAGATGAGAACCTCTGGACGTGGGACGAGCGCATGGCGGCCGAGATCGAACGTCTTGAACGGGTCATGAAAGGCAGCGCGCGTACCTAGTTGGAAGCCGTTCGCGCCGACGTGACGGATCAGACCCGCGTTGCGCCAGGAGTCACACCCCGTCGCTGTCGCCGGCGAAGACGCCGTCCAGGAGCGCGCGCAGCTGTTGCGCGTCGTTAAAGACGTTCGCCCTGTACCTGCCCAGCGACTCGGGGTTGAACGCATCCAGTTCCGGATCGCCGAATGCGAAGATGAACGACTCGTCCAGCTCCAGATCCAGACGCTCCCAGACGAAGGACGACTGCAGGGAGACGGCGGCGCGAGGTTCGAAGATCTTCCCGCGCGAATCGGCCCCGCTCGTGTCGAGAGTGATGGCCGACGCCGCGAGAAGGTCCTCGTATGGCAAGCGCACGTTGTGCTCGGTCATGAGGCTGCGCTCGTACGGGTGGGGATAGATCCTCAGCGTCCGGCTGTTGGCCTTTGCGTAAGCTGCGAGCTCCCGCACCAGCCAGTCGGCTTTGTGCGCGTAGGGGTTGTCCGCAAGACGCCCTGACGTCACCGCATCCACATCGTTCACCTGGTAGAGCCCATCGCGCCGTGCCCACTCGCCCGAGCTGAAGAACCCGATGTCGAAGACCGGCGGGTGGCGCTCGGGGATCGCACTCACGAACTCCTGACTGCGGTAGATCGCGTCCGAGGTCAGGAACATGCCTCTCTCGGAGAGGTAGGCGACCTCGGGCAGGTTGACGAGCGACGTCAACACGACCGGCGTACCCAGATGGAAGTACCGACAGTTGCGCCACAGAGGGATGTTCTGGAAGACGCAGAGTGTCTGCACGGCCGTCTGGCGCGCCAGGAACGTCGCGACGAGGTACGGGCGTCGATCGAACAGGCGGAATACGTAGGCCTTCCGCATGCCGGGCGAGGCGAGCGCGACCGCCTGGACCTCCAGTAGGAGCGAGCCGAGCCAGAAGTACCTGCGATCCGACCTGTCGAGAAGAGCCCTGCACGCGACGCCGAGCCCATATGCGTACCAGCGCCACCACTCGCGGCGGCCGCCTGGTGACGAACGAGGCGTGCTCGTCGAGACGAAGTCGACGTCCTCGGCGAAGTGCCGGCGAATGAACTGTCTGCGGTGCTCCTGGTAGTCCGCGTCGAGGCCCACGTCGAAAACGACGACGTCGGTCTTCAGCGGGATGGCCTTTCGGCGCAGGCGCCACGGGGCGAGGGTCAGGCGCTTGAGCAGCCCGAGCCGATCTGCGCGCCAGGACTCGGGACCGCGCGCCGGAGATCCGCGGAACTCGAGCGCAAGGCGCATCAACTCATCAGCTCCGCCGTTGAGCGATTCGGCGACGTGCAGGCTCAAATCAGTCGTCACTGCTCGGGGTCAGCATTCACGAGAAGCTCCCTTTCGGATACGCGGTCGCAGGCAACATCTCAGCTCTGACCCTGTTGGAAGCCGGTGTCGTCGGCCATGGCTCCGTCGACCGTCTCTTCGGCCGCGGCGAGGTCACGATCCTGCTCGACGGTTCTCGTGCCTTTGCGCCGAGAGAGGACCCTATCGAGAAGCGCGCGAGCCTCGGAGATGGCGATCACATCGAGCCAGAGCAGTGCCCCCAGGGACAGCGCGAGGATGCCCAGCTTGAGGGCGATAGAGACAGGCACAGACACGCCGAGTGCGTTCACTCCAGCGTTGGCGAGGAATACCGCGATGAAGACCGCTATCAGCTTCACCAGGCGAGCATCCTCGAGGCTGCCGGGGAAGAGTCGGCCGACGATGACGCGCGCGATCACCGCCATGATCGTGTAGGCCACGAGCGTCATCCAGGCGGCCGCCCACATGCCGTAGATCGGCACGAGGAGCAGGTTCAGACCTATGTTGACTGCGGCTGCAACCGCAGAGATGAGGGGCACATACTTCGTCTTGCCGGCGTAGAAGATGCCCGTCGACACGACGACGTACAGCGCGAACGCGTAGTAGCCTGCCACGATGATCGGAACGAGCGGGGCGGCAGACCAGTAGCGGGGCGTCGCCAGGATGAGCAGGGCCTCCCGCGAGAACAGCAGGTAGGCCATGGCAAAGACCGTGACTGCCGAGGCGTAGACGGTGACCAGTCTGGGGAGCTTCTTCCGGCCGTCGTCAGTACCCGCGAGATCGTAGTAGACAGGTCCCCACGCCGTGTTCACGGCCATGACCGCCATATTGAGGATCATCGAGAGGTTGTACGCCAGCGAGTACAGTCCCACCTCGGCCAAGCTCCGGTAGTGCCCGAGGATCCAGCGGTCGGAGAACGTCAGCATCCAGCCAGCGAAGAAGTGAGGGATGAGTGGCAGACCGAAGACGAGCGAGCGTTTCAGCCATTCGATGGAGAAGCTGATCTTCATGTTGCGGGCGAGGAAGTACAGGGTGATCGGAAAGAGCAGCAGCGCCGCTCCGAAGTTGCCCTTAAGCGAGCCGTAGGCACCCTGCCGGAGAGAGACGACGAACCAGATCGTGATCCCCGTGTTGAGGACGAAGCTCGCGATCTGAAGCGACGTGTGCGTGCCCGATTGTCCCCGGGAACGGTTGACCGCTTGCAGGAGACCGAAGGGCAAAGCGAGGAACGCAGTCAGCAACGCGATGCGCATGTAGGGGTTGAACGTGAACTCCGGCTGATTCACCACGTAGGGCGTGACTGTCGGACCCAGGACGAGCAAGAGAGCGGTGATCCCGAATCCGACCAGCATGACGAAGATGACCGACGTGAAGACGAGCTTGCCCCCGTCCTCCTTCTGGCCCTTGTTCTCGAGCTGACGCAGGTAGAGCGTGAGGGAACCGTTCTGTCCCAGCATCATCACCGTGCTCACCATCGTGGTGATCATGGTTGCGAGCGAGATAATGCCGTAGTCCTTCGGCAGCAGGAACCGCGTGTAGATCGGCACGAGGACGATGCCCGCCATCTTGGGGAGCAGACTCCCCAAGCCGTACACGACCGTGTCCTTGAATACGCGCTTGACTTCCTGGAACACGCAGCCCCGCCTCATCGAGCAGCCACAGCACCCCGAATGCTAGCACCGGCGCTCGCTCACTCGGTTGACGAACGAGTGACACCGCAGCGCGCCGAAGGGAGACCGAGCAGGGTACACGGGGGCGTCGGATGAAGGCGGCTCCAAGGCCGCTGCAAGCCCAGGAGCAGCGCATTTCGTGCTACCATAGCGGCTGAGCGCGAACGACATGGACTCCACAAGGCATGCGAGGTGCTCTCTCGTCGCAGCATACGTCGTAGAACACAAAGGCAAAGGACACACGATGCCCTCCCCTCTCGCCTGGCGCTCCAGACTGACACGTACCGGCCTGGCAGCCCTTCTCGGCAGTCTCCTTCTCTTCACAGCCGCAGTCTCGATGCTGCTACCCCGGGTGGCTGCCGCAGCCACCACCTTCGTGATCAACGGACGCGGATGGGGACACGGGATCGGCCTCAGTCAATACGGTGCTCAGGGCTATGCGCGCGACCACGGCTGGAAGTACCAGCAGATCGTCACCCACTACTTCCAAGGAACCCGAGTCGCGACGTCACCTGCGTCGCTCACGGTGAAGGTGCACCTCGACAAGGACGCTGACGCGCGATCCAGCTGGAAGATCCGCTCGGGAACGGCCGGCCGCAGGCTCGTCGTGACCGATCTGGACAATGCCGCGAACACCATCTCGCTCTCTCCTGACGCGTCGTTTTGGATCACGGTCTACAACGGCAACGTCCGCGTTCATGAAGACGCCGCCAACACGTCCGGGACATCAGTCCCGGGCAAAGTGCTGAAGACATTCGTGGGCGCCGCCTACGCGACAACGGGCTACAGCTATGCCGTTCAAATGCTGGGCGCGACCGGACCCTTCTCGACATCGGGACTTCGTTGGCGCAGCTACATCGATTTCAACCCGATTGGAACCAGCACTTCGCAGGCCGTGAACAGGGTCCCCATGGAGTTCTACCTCTACGGCGTGGTTCCACGGGAGAGTCCCGCGTCGTGGGCGACCGAGGCGCTCAAGGCCCAAGCAGTGGTCGCGCGGTCGTATGCGTATACCTCGGCGGCGCAGGGTCAGACGCTGCGCTGCACCACACTCTCCCAGGTCTACAACGGCCAGAACGGCGAGGACTCCCGAACGAACGCCGCGGTGGATGCCACCAAACGCCTGGTCGTCATGTACGGATCAGTCGTTGTGAAGACTTTCTTCTTCTCGACGAGCGGCGGACACACCGCCAACATCGAGGACGTGTGGGTCACGTCCCAACCGCAGCCCTACTACAAGGGTGTTGACGACGCGGATGAGCGGAGCCCTTACGGCACATCCTGGGGGGCCGATCTCAAGCTGAGCGGGACCGCACTTGCCAGTGAGGTTCGTGGCTACGACAACCTCAACGGCAAGCTCGACTACAGCGTCGCCGCGCCGGCCTACGTGACCTCCGTGTCAGTTGAGCGCGCCCATAGCGGCTTCGTCAAGTACGTGACTTTGCGCTGGTCCAACGGGTCCGTCTTCGAGATCCGCGGCACGACGTTCCAAAGTGCGCTCAGTCTGCGTTCCTCGAAGTTCTTCGTCACCGTTCCGGCCGCCGCCCGCTACCAGGAGAACGACTCCCGCATCGCGTATAGCGGCTACTGGAACGTGGGGTCGAGCAGCCGCCTGCTTGGCGGGAAGCAAGCGTGGTCGGCGAGCAACGGCGCGATCTGCACGGTGAAGTTCAAGGGCAGCAAGCTCGCGTGGATCGGGAACGTGGCCCCGACCTACGGCAAGACGAACGTCTTCGTCGACGGCAAGTACAACAAGACAGTGAACCTCTACGCTGCAGCGACGGCCTACCGCCGGACCCTGTGGTCGGTTGCCGGCTTGAGCGCGACCACGACGCACACCGTGTCCATCCGGGTCCTAGGGACGAAGTCCCCATCCAGCCGTGGCGCTAATGTCGCCATCGACGCCTTCGACGTCTGGGACGGGTCCCTCGTGGCCGCACCGCAACCCACTACGCGTGTAGAACAGACAGATGCGAGGCTGGCGTGGGCCGGCGATTGGCGCACCGCCGCGGGCTCATACTCCTCGGGCGGCTCCGAGAAGGTCGCCCTCATGCCAGGATCGCGCGCGGTCATCACGTTCGTAGGCCGCGGAGTCCGCTGGATTGGGAAGCTGTCGCCAACGCAGGGCAAAGCACGCGTGAGCGTGGACGGTGCTCCGTTCGCGGCTGTGAATCTCCAAGCGGCCACCACTCTTCACCAGCGGGTGTTGTGGTCGAAGTCGGGCCTGGCGTTCGGGCCGCACACGGCGGTGATCGAGGCTGGTTCAGGGTCGACTACCGACATGCCTGCTCCCGTGCCCGTTGACGCGATCGAGATTGTTGGCGGAGGACTACACCAGGCCTCGATGCCGTGGCTCCGAGTCGAGGACGGCTCGCCACGCATCGCGTGGACCAGTACGTGGACGACCGGGACTGGAAGCGTCCTCTCGGGAGGGACACACCGATTCGCTTCGCACGCCGGTGCGACGGCGACGCTTGCGTTCTACGGCACATCCGTTCGCTGGATCGGGAACCGCGCGCCGTCCTACGGCGTAGCAGCGGTGTTCGTGGATGGCGTTCGCGCCGCCACTGTCGACCTCTACGCGACCGGGGCACGGTATCGCCAAGTCTTGTTCGGACGTGCGGGCCTCAAGAATGGACTCCATACGCTGAAGATCCAGGTACTTGTGCCCTCCCGGAAGGCGTCACTGGGAACGGTCGCTGTCGATGCCTTCGACATCACCGGCGTGCCGGCAGCAGACGCGGACTAGCCGACGTCGGGGCGAAGGCCGCTCGCGTTCTCCGGCGTCGGGCGGACGCCTTACGACGCGTCTTCCCTGCTCAGCAGGAACTCGGCGAAGGCTAGGTCGAGCTCCTCGTCGACGTCGACCGACGCTTCGCGAGGCATCACGTAGGCGACGGCGAACGCGCCGACGAACGCCCGCTCAGTTCGGAGCGTCGGCGTATCGATCAAGTAGATCGCCCCGTTGAGTCGGTAGTGCTTCGGCAGGTCCTGGCGGCGCGCCGACACTGCTTCGGGACGCAGGAACGCACCCATGCGACCGTCCGGCGGCAACGTATTGGACCACAGCGGACTGTGCTCGCTCTCTACGACCGAAACGACAGCCTGGCTGCCGGTCTCGCTCTTGAGGGCCGCCGCCTCGTCGATGTGGCGCGCCGTGCGCAGCGGGCTGGTGGGTTGGAGCAACGCGACGGCGCTATAGGTGCGCCCCCGCCTTTCGAGTTCGTCCAGAGCGTGCAGGACGACGTCGACCATCGGGGTGTCGTCCTGCGCCAGATCTGCGGGACGCACGAAAGGGACCCGTGCCCCGGCCTCTGCTGCGACCTCGGCGATATGCTCGCTGTCCGTGCTCACGACCACGTCGTCGACACATGCAGCCGCGAGCGCCGCTTCTAGCGTCCACACGATGAGTGGCTTGCCTGCGAGACTCGCGGTGTTCTTCCCGGGCAGTCCCTTCGAGCCGCCGCGAGCGGGCACAAGTCCGAGAACGTCGGCGGAGCTCACGTCGACCCCAGTCACGCGCAGCTCTCAGGCATGTCGAAGAAGCGTTTGCGAAGCGCCCCCTGTGAGAGATCGGCCGCCTTCAGCACTTCGAGTATGCGTTCCGCGGCGTGCCCGTCGCCATAAGGGCCACTCGCAGCGTGCGCGCGCGCCTCGTCTCTGAAGGCGGGTTCGAGGGCCCGCCGAATCGCATCGGCGATCTCGCCTGATTCCGGCTCGCAGTCGATGACACTCGGCGGCTTGATGCGGCCGTCTTGGCGCGTGCCGACGTTCACCGTCGGTGTGCCGAGAGCCGGCGCCTCGATGATGCCGCTCGACGAGTTTCCGATCACGACGTCGGCCGCTCCCACCGTCGAGAGATAACGCACGTGTCCCACCGCCTGGAACGCACTGGCGTTCGGGTGTTTGGCCACGTAGGCGTCTATGAGGGCATCGATTGGCACGTTACCGGGATCCGCGTTGGGGCGCGTGATGATCACGGTCCCCGGCTCGACCGAGTCCAGCGCATCGAGGAGCTCCTGCACCTGCCCGGTGGCACGTCCGGCTTCCAGGGTCACGGGGTGGAAGGTGACGACGAACAGCGGGTGATGCATCTGGACGCCGAGCGCACCGGAGAGCTCCCTCTCCGAGAGCATCGGCGCCGAGAGCACATTGTCGACGCCGAGAGCTCCGACGTCGAACACCCGATCGGGCTGCTCTCCCAGCTGGATGACCCGGCTCCGGTAGACCTCGGTCGACGTGAAGTGCAGAAGAGACAGTTTTGTGATCGCGTGGCGCAGCCCATCATCGAGCGCGCCCTCGGTGAGCTCGCCTCCGTGGATGTGCGCGATGGGGATGCGTAGCATGAACGCGGCTACCGCTGCCGAGAGCGCCTCGAAGCGATCCCCCAAGATGACTACGACGTCTGGCGCAAGCCGCGTCAGCGCGTCGGCCATTGAGATCACGCCGAGGCCGGTGGACTTGGCGGCGCCCAACTCCGTGTCGCTGGACAGGAGCATCTCGACGCGTTCGTCGACGACGTAGCCGTCCTCCTCGATGAGGCGGACGGTCTGGCCGAACGCCGGAGACAGATGCATGCAGCTCGCTACGACGTTGAGCCGCAGCGCCGGGTCTTGCGCGATGAGCCGCATGAGCGGCTCCAGCAGCCCGTAGTCGGCCCGTGTGCCCGTGACGACGCAGATCCTTCTCACAGCTCGATCGCCTCGTCCTTCTCGAAGTCGCGCGACGCCCGCTTGCCTACCACATCGTCCCAAAGCATGGGACTCATGCCCGTGCCGGGACGCTTCGTCGTCAAGTTGTCATCCGAAAAGACCTCGCCCGCCGCGATGTGAAGGGCGGCGACAATGCTCTTGCGGGCTGCACGCGACGTGTCGGACTCTCCGGCAGTCGGTCGCTTCTCGGCCGTTCCGAGCGCCTGCTCGACGACCCGGATCGCCGCGATCATCTCGGCAAGGTCGTCGGGCTCCAGGCTCGCGCGGTGATCCGGACCCGGCATAGAGCGGTCGAGTGTGAAGTGCTTCTCGATCACTCGCGCTCCAAGCGCGGTTGCGGCTATCGGTACTGCGATTCCTACGGTGTGATCGGAGTAGCCGACCGGCAGGCCGAGCGACTCCGCCAGCGTGCACATTGCGAGCAGGTTCACATCCGACGGCGGCGTCGGGTACTCGCTCGTGCAGTGGAGCACGACGATGTCGGTACGCGATGTTCCCGCCGCCACGATGGCGTCGACTGCTGCGGTCACATCGGCGAGCGTGGCCATGCCAGTCGACACGATGACCCTGCGCCCATAGGAGCCGACGCGGCGAAGCAGCGGCAAGTCGGTGATCGCACCCGACGGCAGCTTGAAAGTCGCGAGCCCGAGGCGCGCCAGCATGTCGGCGCTCTCCAGATCGAAGGGCGCGGAGAGGAACTCGATGGCGCGCACGCGTGCGCGCTCGATCAGGGCGATGTGCGCGGCCTCGTCGAGCTCGAGTCGACGTACCATTTCGAGCTGCGATTCGGCCGGATCCGTCGACTCGAGCTGGTAGCTGGCCTTCGGGGCCAAGGCAGACACGAGCGATTCCGCGTGAAACGTCTGGAACTTCACGGCATCCGCGCCCGCGCGTGCGGCAGCGTCGACGAGTTCGAGGGCGGTGTCGAGTGACCCGTTGTGGTTCACGCCCGCCTCGGCGATGACGTACACGTGCTCCATCAGTCCCGGCTCCTGATGACACGGGCGGGGTTCCCGTACACAAGGACGCCGTCCTCGATGTCGTCTACGACGACCGACCCGACGCCGAGCAAGACGTCGACCCCGATCGACACGTACTGGGCGACGCAGCTTCCCGTGCCGACGTGCGTGCGGTCCCCGATCCTCACGCCACCGCTCAGAGACACCCCGGGGGAGATGTGCACGAACTCGCCGACCACACAGTCGTGATCCACCACTGCCCCCGAGTTGACGATCACACAGGCGCCGATGCGCGCGTCAACGCCTACGACCGCTCCGGCCGCGATGAAGACTCCGGCGGCGAGGTCGGTTCTCGGCGAGACCGCTGCCGTCGGGTGCACGATGGGAGGCAAGTGGAACCCCTCTGCGCGGAGGGCCGCCGTGGCAGCGATGCGTGCCGACGGGTCGCCAACAGAGCCGATGCCGAGAGCGGCACCCATGATCCCGCTGGCATGCAGGCGTGGCAGGTCGGCGTCGGTCCCGATGACCGGCACGCCAAGCACCTCGATCCCGACCTCTTCCGCGCGGCCGATCAAGCCTGCCACTCGATAGCGGCGTAGAAGCGAAAGCGCGTCCAGGACGACCTTCGCGTGTCCGCCCGCGCCGACGACGATAAGGTCCTGCACCGCGCCTCCTAGCCGACGCCGAAGCGCTGCAACGTGTCCTTCAGCGCCTCGATCTCGCCGATGTCGATCCAAGAGTGCTCAGGCACGGGGTACACGCCCACCCTATCTCCGCGCTCCAGGTACCTGTTGATGACGTCGGTCATGTGCGAGAAGGCGTCGTCCTCGATGTCTTCGAGCACCGTTGGCTCGACGACGTAGAAGCCGGTGCTGACGAGGAAATCCAACTCCGGTTTCTCGCGTATGCCCACCAGCGTGCCACCCTCGCCCGTCTCGCACACGCCGTACGGCACCGTGTAGTGCTTGGTCGACGCGACGAGGGTGATGCGGTTGGCGTGGGCCCGATGGAAATCGACGATGTCGGCGTAGTCGGCATCAACCGCGATATCGCAGTTGGTGAGGAAGAACGTTGAGCGTAGGCGGTCCTTGAGCAATCCGAGGCTTCCCGCAGTTCCCAGGGGGCGCGGTTCCTGGACGTAGTCCACCTGATAGGGCAGTTCGATGTCGGCGAGGTAGGCCTTGATGAGGTTCGCCTTGTAGTTCACGGACAGGTGGAACTCATCGCAGCCGAAATCGGCGAATCTGCCCATGATGAGTTCGAGAATGGTCTTGTCCCCGACCGGCATGAGGGGTTTGGGGAGGATGGTCGTGAGCGGTGCGAGCCTCGTGCCCTGCCCGCCGGCCATGATCACGACGGGCAGTCCGACCGGCCTGCGTTCGACGCGTGGCGCGGCGAACAGGTCGATCCACCAGACCGCCCCTGTGAGGTGGCCTGATGTATCCACGAGGGGAATGCAATCGACGTGGCGGCTGACCATCAGCTCCCTGACGTCTTCGAGCGCCGAGCCCTCCGGAAGCATGAGCGGCGACGCATTCATCGCCGAGGCAACGTGCTCGTCCAAGCTCCGCCCGTCGATGAGCCAACGCCTCACGTCGCCATCGGTCATCACGCCCAGCAGCACATTCGACGTGTCGACGACGAAGGCTATCCGCGCACCGGACGCGCCCATGCTCCGAAGCGCTTGGCCAATGGTCGCGTCAGGTCCGACGAGCGCCTTCTCGAGCCGATCCGACTGCTCGCTCACCTGAAGGCACCTCCGTGCCTGCGGATCACGTCGACCACTCGGGCGATGTCCGCCTCGGAGAGGTTCGTCGTACAGGGCAGGTTCAAGACGCGCTCCCAGAACCAGACCGCACGCTCGACATGATACGAGCGCTCCTCGACGTACGGCCGCTGCATGTGGTTCAGATGCCACACGGGTCTCGTCTGGATGCCTTCCGCGTCGAGAGCGGCCATGAGCGACTCCCGGTCGCCGCCATACTCCCCCGCCTCCACGATCAAGGAGTAGAACCAGTAGTTGGGCTCGGTTCCCATAGGCGCGCCCAGGAGCCACACACCGGCCACATCGTCGAGCGCATCCGCGTAGCGGGCGTGATTCTCCCGCTTGATGCGGATCCGTTCGCCGAGCGTCTCGACCTGAGCCAGGCCCATCGCCGCCGCAACATTGGTGAGCCGGTAGTTGTAGCCGACGTCATCGTGGACGAACCGAACGGCGTCGCCCTTCGCAGTTGTCGTGAGATGCCGCGCCCGCTCGGCGAACGCCTCGTCGTCGGTGAGGATCATGCCTCCGCCGCCCGAGGTCACGATCTTGTTGGCGTTGAAGGACAGGACCCCTGCGAGGCCGCCCGTCCCCGTATGTTTGCCAGCGAGCGCACCAGCGCTCCAGAACGAACCGAGGCTCTCGGCGGCGTCCTCGACCAGCGGCAGCCCGTATTCATGGGCGATGGCGAGCAGCGCCTCGAGGCGGCACGGATTCCCGAAGACATGGACGGGGACGATCGCGCTGACACGTCGGCCCCCCGCACGCTCCACGACCGCGTCGCCGTCGCGGGTGCATTCCTCGGCGAGGAACCGCCGAACGAGCTGCGGATCCATGTTCATGTACTCGTCGCAACCGATGAACACCGGATGCGCGCCGAGGTAGACGACGGGGTTGACGGTCGCGATGAACGTGAGCGTGGGCACGAGTACCACGTCGCCGGCGCGCACGCCGGCGAGGCGGAGCGAGACGTGCAGTCCCGCGGTGCCGTTCATGCACGCGACTGCGTGCCTCGCCCCCGTGATCTCGCGAACGGCGTCCTCGAAACGCGTGATGAAGGGCCCACCGGTCGATACCCAGCCGCTCTCGACCGCTTCGGTGACGTAGGCGGCCTCGGTCCCGGTCATGACCGGGACCGACAGGGGAATCGGCTGAATGTCCTGGGCCGTCGGCTCAGACATTGTAGATGTCCGCCTTGTAGCGCGAGAGGTTCTCGGGCCGAGAGAACCACTCGACGACGTTCGTCAGACCCTCTCGCAGCGTGACCGTGGGCTCCCAGCCCGTGAGCGAGTGCATGAGGGACGTGTCGGCGAGCAGGCGTTCGACTTCGCTTTTGGGGGGGCGCAGGCGTTCGTCAGCCGAGACGACCTCGATACTCGTGCCCACGACGTCGGCGACGAGTGCCGCAAGGTCCCCGATCGAGATCTCTTTGCCGCTACCCAAGTTCACCTCGCGACCCACCGCATCGTCACACGACGCCAACGCGATGAATCCTGCAGCCGTATCGGTCACGTAGGTGAGGTCCCGAGTCGGCGAGAGGGCGCCCAGCTCAAGCCGCGTCCGGCCGGCCAGCAGCTGCGTGACGATCGTCGGGATGACCGCGCGCGCCGACTGTCTGGGTCCGTACGTGTTGAACGGACGGGCTGTCACGACCGGCGTGGCGAAGGAGCGGTAGAACGACTCGGCCATCTTGTCCGCGCCGATCTTGCTCGCCGAGTACGGGGACTGGCCCTGCAACGGGTGCGACTCGTCGATCGGGACGTAACGGGCGGTCCCATAGACCTCCGAGGTCGAGGTGACGATCACGCGTTTCAGTCCGAGGTCGCGCACGGCCTGGAGGACGTTGAGCGTGCCTTTCACATTCGTGTCGACGTAGGAATCCGGCGAGTGATACGAGAAGGGGATGCCGATGAGTGCCGCAAGATGGAAGACCACGTCGATGCCCTTGCAGGCCTCGCGAACGCCGTTGGGGTCGCGAACGTCGCCAGCGAACACGTCGAGCGCCGCGAGCTTCTCGGCAGGCAACGTATCCAGCCAGCCCCACGAGTTGAAGGAGTTGTAGTGGACGAGGGCCCGCACGTCGCATCCGTGCTCGACCAACGCCTCGACCAGGTGGCTGCCGATGAATCCGTCCGACCCGGTGACGAGCACTCTCTTCCCTGCGAGATCCACGTGCTCCCCTCCCACGCGTCGCGCGCCGTCCTGTCTGGTCCCTAGTCTTCCGCTCATTCTAGAGGTCGCAGCCGCGATAAGACCAATCCGCGGAGCGCCCCTAGCTGCCCAATGCTCGAATCGGCGTGACAGGCTCCCTGGGTTTAGCGCGCCGCGGCAGCCGTCGCCTGGAGCACGTCGAGCACCTGCTGCGAGAGAAGGTCACGGGCGAATCTCTGCTCGGCGAGGTGCCGAGCGTTGCCGCCCATGCGCTCCCGTTGTGACGCGTCATCGGCCAGACGCTCTATCGCGTCAGCAAGGGCGCGTCCATCGCCGGGCGGCACGTACGCGCCGCATTCGTGCTCGGTCACCAGGTCACGCGTCCACCCCGGCGAATTGACGATCACCGGGCGTCCCGCAGCCAAAGCATCGAAGAACTTGTTCGGCGAGTTCGTTGCGAGGATGGGTCTATCGGCGAAGAGCACCATGAGGACGTCCGCCGTCCTCGTGACTCGCGGGATCTCGGCCTTGGGCAGAGAGCCGAGCAGCTTCACGTTGGCCAAGCCCTGCGTCAGCTCCTCGAGCCGAGGCAGGCACTTCCCGTCACCGGCGATCACGAACACGATGTCGTCGCGACCTCGCTGCGAGAGCAGTCGTGCAGCTTCGGGGACTTGACCATCCACGTCGTTCGACGGGCCGATGGCGCCCGCATACCCCACGACGAACTTGCCGGCAAGGTCCCAGCGCTCGACCATCTCGGCGTCCTTCGGGCCCGGCGAGAACAGGTCCGTGTCGCTGCAGTTGGGCACCATGTGCACTCGCGCCGTGTCGACCCCTTCGGCGAGCACGCCGGCCGCCATCCCAGGCGAGAGAGCGATGACGGCGTCCGCGGAGCGGTACAAGAAACGCTCGAGTCGCTTGGCTGCCCTGCCGAGCAAGCTGTCGCGCCGAATGGCCCCCATCTGGATCGCGGCCTCTGGCCACAGGTCTCTGACTTCGAACACGAAGGGCGTCCTGCGGATCTTCGACGCCATCCAGCCGGGGATACCGACTGTGAGCGGAGTGGACGTCGCGAGCACCACGTCGTGCTTGCCAGACGTGGAGGCGAGCCAAGCCGCTCCGAAGGTGAAGAGCAGAAACGACCACATGCGGCGAAGGTATCCCATGTAGTTCGAGTATCGGACGCGTACCGAGCGGACACGCACGCCGTCGATCATGTCTTCGGCGAACAGTTCGTTCTGGAACGCGTCGGGCAGGCGCGAGCTGCTCGTCACGACCGTGACCTCGTGGCCCTGCTCGACCCACCGTCGCGAGAACTCGTAAGAGCGGATGAGGCCGAGTGTCGACTCCCGCGTCGCGAAGAACTGATGGATGTAGAGGATCCGCATGGGCGCTCGCGAGCCGGCTAGCGTCGTTCGCGGTGCGCGCCGTCCCGCCCCACGGCCATGTACTTGAGCCCCTGGGCTTGCACACTGCGCGGATCGAGCGCGTTGCGGCCGTCGAAGACGATCTTGGGATCGCGCATAGACGCGGCGACCCGCGTCCAGTCGAGCGCGACGAACTCTGGCCACTCAGTGAGCATGAGGATGGCCGACGCCCCTTCGATCGCCTCCCACGCAGTGTCGCAGCGACGGGCCGCCCCAAGCGCGAGCGGAGCCGCGACGGGATCGTAGGCGTACACGTCTGCGCCCTCCTCGACGAGGAGCGGCACGATGTCGAGGGCGGGCGCCTCGCGCACGTCGTCGGTGAACGGCTTGAACGACAGCCCGAGCACGGCAATCTTGTGGCCTGACAGGTCCCCGAGAGCCTTCAGCAGGCGGATCACGGGAAGGAGCCGCTGCCTGTTGTTCACCTCGATAACGGCCTTGAGCAGGTCGAACTGGTAACCCCTGATGGTGGAGATGAAGTCCAGCGCGCGCGTGTCCTTCGGAAAGCAGCTTCCGCCGTAGCCGATCCCGGCGCGCAGGAAGTCCGGGCCGATCCGCTTGTCCATACCGATGCCACGGGCGACCGAGTCGATGTCGGCGCCGACGCAATCGCAGACATTCGCTATCTCGTTGATGAAGCTGATCTTCGTCGAGAGGAACGCGTTGCTCGCGTACTTGATCGTCTCGGCGCTGGCTGTGTCGGTCCTGACGATCGGCGCATCGAGCGATTCGTACAACCGAGACACGCGCTCGACGTGAGAGGCGTCGTCGCCGCCCACGACGACGCGATCCGTGTGATACCAGTCGTCGATGGCGTGTCCTTCCCGCAGAAACTCGGGGTTTGAGACGTAGCCCCAGTCGACGTGGGCGCGCGACAGGATCCGGTCCTTGAGGGTGGCGCCGGTGCCCGGCGGCACGGTCGACTTCATCACGAAGGTGAATGGGCGCTCGGCCGACACGGCCACCGCATCAGCCACCTCGCGCACGTACGACAGATCTGCCGCCCCGTTGTCGGCCATCGGTGTGCCCACCGCACAGAAGACGACGTCGCCCAGCAACGCCGTCAGGTCCGAATCCGACCGCGCAAACTCCAGACGGCCCGATGCAAGAGAGCTCTCGAGCAACTCGACTAGACCGGGCTCGTGGATCGTAGGCTCGCCCGCCGACAGTCTTTCGATCTTGTCCGTATCCACGTCGATGCACGTCACGTCGTGTCCGACGTCGGCAAGACACACACTCTGGATCAGGCCGACGTAGCCCGCCCCCACCACGGTGACCTTCGTCATCAGCAGTGCCCTCCGTCATCGATCGTGTCGGGTGTCCTTCGCCTGCCTCGGGACGCCCGTGTCCTCATGTCGACAGCTAGTGCCAATCCTTGCCGACCACGACGAGCACATCCGTGCTGTACGCGTACTGCCCGTCGCCCTTCACAAGTCGGCCCTGGCCGAGCTGCTTCACGACAGCCGTCGCCTCTACGGGCGTTCCGCCGTAGACCACGAGGGTCTCGGGGTAGTTCGAGCGCTTGGCGTTACCGACCTCTTGGACGTCGAAGCCTCCGACTTTGAGCGCATCCGCGGCTTTCGTGGCGAGACCTGCGGTGCCACTACCGTTGCGCACACTGACGGAGACATCGGCGGGAATAACGACGGTTGGCGTGTTGCTGGCGTCGAATGACCTCCCTGCCATCATCCGGGAGAGGAGCTCGGCCTTCAGTGTCTCATCGGTGTAGACGTACGGTGAATGCCACTCCCCGGCCATCGTTGCGGTTTGCAGCTTCTCGTCGCTGATGCCCTTGATCGAGAGCGCGAGACGCACCAGCTGACTTGCCGACATGTCCGTCTTGACGAAGTGCGCAGCCTCCCCGACGATCGACGGGAGCTTCAAGATGTTGCCAACCTGCATCGACTGCTTCATCACCGCTCTGAAGAACTCCTGCTGGTGACGCATCCGCGTGAAGTCCGCATCGGGGAAATCGCGACTACGCACGAACACGAGTGCCTGCTCTGGGTTGAGGCGCTGGTAGCCCGCTTTGATCGTGTAGTCCTCGGGTCTTGCCTGCGAATCCGCAGCCTTCGGATCCTTGATGTCCTGGTCGACGGTAACCCACACGCCGCCGAGAGCCGACACGATCCGTCTGAATCCGCCGACATTCACTTCCATGTAGTGATTGATGGGCACCCCGAGGAGCTGCTCCACCGTGTCGATGGTGAGGGCGGCGCCGCCTTCCTGGTAGGCCTTGTTCAGCTTACCCACGCCGTAGCCCGGGATCTCGGCCTTGGTATCTCGCGGCAAGGAGAGGAGCCAGACCTTCTTCTTTCCCGGGTCGACCCTCGCGAACAGGATGGTATCCGAGCGTGAGTCTCCGGCACTGCCACGTTTGTCGGCGCCGAGGATGAGCATCGTGAAGGGCGCGGGCGTTGCGGACACCGCCGACTTCGACTTGGTCAAGGCCTTGACCGCACCCGGGTCGGCCTTCGACATGTCCCGATCGAACGCGCGCACGAACAGAAACGCCCACACACCCACAACGGCGCACAGAGCGAACAGCACTGCCGCGACGATCAGCAGGACCTTTCGGACGCGATGCCTTTGCCGCACCTGGACAGCTTCGTCCACATCCAGCCGAGCCGCGTGGCGCGACACGGGTCGCGTGTCCTCGAAAGCAACCGTCGACGGCGCACGCCCGCGCTTCGTCTCTGTATGTGAGTGCTTGCCCACTAGCCTCTCCGTGATGCCGGATTCCGCCCGACGGCTCAAACCGTCCCAGAGTATCGTACCGACCGCGCGACCATCTCTGCTGCGGCCTATCGTTACGTACGTGTTGCAGCCATCCTAGGGGGCCTGTGGCCAGTCCGATCCGACGATGACGAGAACGTCGGTGTCAAACCCATACATCCCCCTGCTCGAGACGACCTTGCCGATCCCCAGATCGCGCGCGACTGACTCGGCGGGCGCCCGTCTGTCCTTGTACACGACGAGCGTCTTGTCGTACACGAACTGGTTGGCGTTTCCTACGTCCTTGACCCGATATCCGTCACGCCGAAGGATACGTGCGGCCTGCGCCGCGACCCCCTCGCGACCGGCTCCGTTCTGAATGTTCACTGTGAGCGAGCCAGGTGCCACATTCTCGACAGCAGCTTTCGTAGCGGTGAATGGCCGCCCCGTCATCATCTGTCCGGCGAGAGTCCGCGCGGCTGACGCCGACATCAGAGGGGTGCCGCCGGGAGATCCCACCGGCACGACCACCGAACGCACCTGCCCGTGGGCGAAATCCGTGCCCAGTCTCCGGATAAGTGCATCCAGTTGTGTGGCCCCCATGTCGCTGACGACGGCACCCGTGAGCGAGCGGGCCAGCGCGGGCACGCGCAGCAATGCGAGCGTGCCGGCGCGGGCAGCGTCGTAGCGCTCCGCGACGGCCGCGAGACCAGCGATCGGGGCTGACGACGAGGCGTTCTCGCTTGCGTCGGTCAATCGGCCGTCCGCGAGAGCCCGAGCGAGCCGGCCCTCGTCAAGCTCGACGTAGTGCCCCACCTTCGAGTTGAACAAACCCTCCACGGCCCTGATGAGCGAGGCTCGGCCGCGGTCCAGGAGCAGCGCCGGCGTCTCGCTTGCGGCATCGCTGCCGGGGACATGCGCCGCAGGAAGTGCGATCACCCAGCTGCCGTTGGTGTTCTCGGGCTGCCGCAGTAACGCCACCTGGGGAACAGGGGTCCCCGGGGCGCCGCGCACGACGAGCAGCGTCAGCTCGACGTTGTCGGGGTCGAGCCGCCGAAACGCTGCCCTGTCGGCGCGCATCGGGGTCTGCGCGCTGGCACTGGCCCTGCGAATGCTCCAGATACCCCACACGGCCCAGACTGCCCCGGCCAGCAGCAGCACAGCAGCCGCGATCGCGAAGATCCGTCGCACGAACCGCGCCCGCTCGATCGTGTGCAACCGCAGCTCGGGCGAAGCCTCCAACGGGGACCCAAGAGGCGCTGCCGGGCCAGGCGAACGAGAGCGCGAAGCGGTCAACGTGACCACCCGCGGGAGTGGCTCGTCGCAGCGCGCACCGTGCTGGTCCCTCTGTCGGTCGCAGGCCAGGGATTCGTGATCATCATCGGCATCGCCCTGCTCAGAGCGAGTGTCGTGCCGCTAGAGCAGCACGACGTTGTCGTGGGCTCGCCCCGCAAGAGCGTTGCGCGTATCCAGGACGAGCCTGGCGTGCTCGGCGACGAGGTCGTAGTCGATCCCCTGGTGGTTCGTGATGATGAGGACCGCGTCAGCATCGCTGACTGTCTGTGCGGTCAGGTCGACCTGTTCCACCCCAAGGCCGTCCACCATGAAGTCAGGGACGTACGGGTCGTGGTAGACGATATCAGCACCCTTGACACGGAGCAGCTGGGTCACGCGGATCGCCGGGGATTCGCGGATGTCGTCGATGTCGTTCTTGTAGGCAACGCCGAGAACGAGCACGCGAGCGCCCGCGAGGGACTTCCTGTGAGTATTGAGCGCGTCCATGAGCCGCTGGACGACGTAGTAGGGCATGTCCTCGTTCGTCTTGCCCGCCAGTTCGATGAACTCAGTATGGAAGTCGTACTGACGCGCTTTCCACGACAGGTAGAACGGGTCGATCGGGATGCAGTGACCGCCCAGGCCAGGCCCAGGGTAGAAGGCCGTGAAGCCGAAGGGCTTGGTCTTCGCCGCTTCGATGACCTCCCAGATGTTGATGCCCATGCGCTCTGAAAGTACGAGCAGCTCGTTCACGAGCGCGATATTCACGCATCGGTAGATGTTCTCGAGGAGCTTCGTCATCTCGGCGGTACGCGTCGAGGAGACCGGCACCACGGTATCGATGAACCGCTTGTAGAAGAGGGTGGCCAGCTCGGTGCACCGGGGAGTCACACCGCCGACGACCTTCGGGGTGTTGCGCGTCTGGTAGACCGGATTGCCCGGATCGACGCGCTCGGGAGAGAAGGCCAGCCAAAGCGTTTCGCCCACCAGCAAGCCGTGCTCCTGGAGGATCGGCTGAACAATCTCCTCAGTCGTCCCCGGATACGTGGTCGATTCGAGAGTCACCAGCGCGTCCGTGCGCAGGTGCGGAGCAATCTCGCGCGCCGCCGCCTCCATGAACGAGGTGTCAGGCTCCTTCATCTCATTCAGTGGCGTCGGCACGCAGATCGCGATGGCGTCGCACTCGGAGATGCGCACGAAGTCGCACGTTGCCTCGAGCATCGCTCCTGACACGAGCTCGGCCACTTCGTCGGCCGGGACGTCGGGGATGTAGCTGCGCCCCGCGTTCACCTGAGCGACCTTGTCGGCGGAGACCTCGAAACCCAGGACCCGGTTGCCGGCCTTACCCATCTCTACCGCGAGCGGCAAGCCGACATAACCCAGTCCAACCACGCCGAACACGGCGGTGCCGTCACGGAGTCTCTCTTCCAGTCCCATACGCCCCCGTCCAGAATGCGACCGCCAGCGGCAGGCGCGAAAACCCGGCTATCGTATCGCAAACATGAGCTCGCCCGAACAGACAAGCTCGTCGGACGAAGTGGCCGTCGCCGAGCCGAAGCCCACTCCCGCGCGCGACTTGGTGATCTCGACCTCGAGGCGGAGCACGTCGCCCGGCCGCACCTGCCGCTTGAAGCGCACCTTGTCGATGCCCGCGAAGAAGGCAAGCTTGCCCTTGTTCTCGTCCAGCGAGAGGAGTGCGACCGCCCCCACCTGCGCCAGCGCTTCGACGATGAGCACGCCGGGCATCACAGGGAAGTCCGGGAAGTGGCCCTGGAAGAACGGCTCGTTGGCGGTGACATTCTTGAAGCCCACCGCGCGAAGACCCGGCTCATGCTCTTCGATGCGGTCGACGAGCAGGAACGGGTAGCGATGAGGGATGACCTTCTTGATGCCGTCTATGTCGAGCATCCCACTCTCCCTTTCAGGCGACGTGCACTAACATGGTCGATCGTGTTCCCGCGTCATTCCACCGACCGCCACAGTCTGACCCGGCGCCAGCTTCGAGTCACACGGGTTCGGCCTCTCCGACTCGCCGAACGTCCGCTCCGATCGACGCGAGCTTCTCGACGAATCGCTCATAGCCCCTGTCGATGTGATATGAGTCGCGCACGATCGTGGTCCCCTCGGCGACGAGTCCGGCGAGCACGAGTGCGGCTCCGCCTCGCAGGTCAGGCGAGATCACGGGGGCTCCCGATAGCTGCCGCACTCCCTGAACGAGGGCGTGATGGTGCTCGATGCGGATGTCCGCGCCCATTCGGGAGAGCTCGTCGGCGAACATGAACCGATTCTCGAAGACGTTCTCGGTGATGACGCTGCTGCCCTCGGCAAGAGAGAGCAGCGCCATGAACTGAGCCTGCATGTCCGTCGGGAAGCCCGGGTGTGGAAGCGTCTGGATGTCAGTCGGCGCGATCGGGTTCTCGCGCTGCACACGCACGCCGTCCTCGAGGCAGGCCACCTCGCTGCCGGACTGCTCGAGCTTCATCAGCACCATCTCGAGGTCGGCGGGCCAGAAGCCGCGCACGACGACGGGCCCGCCGGTCATCGCGCCCGCCACCAAGAACGTGCCCGCCTCGATGCGGTCCCCTACGACGGTGTACTCCGCGGGGTGGAGTTCCTCGACGCCCTCGATCTCGAGTGTCGACGCTTCCGATCCAATCCTGGCGCCCATGGCGTTGAGGAAGGCGACCAAGTCGCGGATCTCAGGCTCGCGCGCGGCGTTTTCGATCACGGTCGTTCCGCGGGCCCGAACCGCCGCCATGAGCAGGTTCTCCGTCGCGCCCACGCTCGGGAAGTCCAGCGTGACGTAGGCACCGATGAGCCCACCATCGGGAGCCTTGGCGTGTATGAAGCCGTGGCCGAGCGTGATCTTCACTCCCAGCTCCTGCAGCCCGCGGATGTGCATGTCGATCTTGCGGGACCCGATGTTGCACCCACCAGGCATCGCGACCTGCGCCTCGCCGAGCCGTGCGACGAGCGGTCCGAGGACCGCGATCGAGGCCCGCATCCTCGCGACCAGTTCGTACGGTGCTTCGAAGCGGTCGAGACGCTGCGCATCGACCGAGACCGTGTGCCCCTCTCGCTCGGTCCGGGCGCCGAGGCCTTCCACGACTTCGCGCATCGTGGCGACGTCGGAGATCGCTGGCACGTTGTGGAGCAGGGACGTCCCCGGCGCGAGCATCGCAGCCGCGATGAGCTTGAGAGCCGAGTTCTTCGCGCCCTCGACGCGGACCTCGCCCGTGAGGCGTCTGCCTCCTGAGACAACGATGGAGTCCATGCTCACAGTCTATCGGTTCCGACCGTCGTGGCGTACGCGAGCTGGAGACAGAAGCGACGGGCCCATTGGAGCCCGTCGCGGAACACGCATCGTGCCGTGCACGGTTACTTGTGGCGCTCGGCCAACTCGACCTGAAGCTCGCACCAGCGCAGATCGCGCTCGCACGCGCTCACTCCCTCGATGTCCTCCTCGGCGATGGACGCAGCCCGCTCCTTGGCGAGCTCAAGAGCGCGGCGCGCGCGCTCCAGGTCGATCTTCGACACGATCGCAGCCTCGTCGGCGAGGATGATGACCTTGTCCTCGTGGACCTGGATGTAGCCTCCCGAGACGGCGAACCACTCCACGTTCTTGTCTGCGTTCCACTTCACACGGATCTCGCCGGGCTTGAGAACGCTCACGAGCGGCGCGTGCAGCGGCAGAACGCCGATCTCGCCGTCGATCGTAGGCGCGACGACCATTTCCACCTCGTTGGTGTAGAGGATGCGCTCGGGCGTGACGATCTCGACGAGAAGCGTGCGTGCCATCTTCGGGGAGTCTCCTTCCGCGCGGCGTCAGAGTGGCCTAGACGACCGAGGCCATCTTCTCGGCCTGCGCGAGTGCTTCCTCGATGGTGCCGACGTAGCGGAACGCCTGCTCGGGCACATCGTCGTGCTCGCCCGAAACGATCTCGTCGAAGCCGCGGATCGTGTCCTCGAGCTTGACGTACGCGCCCTTCATGCCGGTGAACTGTTCCGCGACATGGAAGGGCTGCGAGAGGAACTGCTGGATCTTCCGCGCACGAGTCACGGTCAGCTTGTCCTCCTCGGAGAGCTCGTCCATGCCGAGGATCGCGATGATGTCCTGGAGGTCCTTGTAGCGCTGCAGCACTTGCTGGACGGCGCGGGCGACCCGGTAGTGCTCCTCGCCGACGACGCTCGGGTCCAGCGCGCGGGAGGTCGAGGCAAGCGGGTCGACGGCAGGGTAGATCCCGAGCTCGGAGATCTGCCGCGAGAGAACACTCGTAGCGTCCAAATGGGTGAACGCAGTCGCCGGCGCCGGGTCGGTGAGGTCGTCGGCAGGCACGTAGATGGCCTGCACCGACGTAATCGAACCCGTGCGCGTCGAGGTGATGCGCTCCTGCAACTCGCCCATCTCCGTCGCGAGCGTGGGCTGGTAGCCGACGGCGCTGGGCATGCGGCCGAGAAGCGCCGAGACCTCGGAGCCAGCCTGCGTGAAACGGAAGATGTTGTCGATGAAGAGCAGCACGTCCTGGCCCTGATCACGGAAGTACTCGGCAGCGGTCAGCCCGGCCAGGCCCACGCGCAGACGCGCTCCGGGCGGCTCGTTCATCTGCCCATACACGAGCACCGTCTTCTTGATGACGCCGGACTCGGACATCTCCCGGTAGAGGTCGGTACCCTCGCGCGTCCGCTCGCCCACGCCCGTGAAGACCGACGTGCCGCCGTGCGCCAGAGCGAGGTTGTTGATGAGCTCCATGATGATGACGGTCTTGCCCACGCCGGCCCCGCCGAACAGGCCCGTCTTGCCGCCCTTGATGTAAGGCTCGAGCAGGTCGACGACCTTGATGCCGGTCTCGAAGATCTCCGTCTTCGACTCGAGGTCCTCGTACTCCGGCGGCTCCCGGTGGATGGGGTAGTAGTCTTCCACCGCCTCAGGCATCGGCATGCCGTCGACCGGTTCGCCCATGACGTTCCAGATACGGCCGAGGGTCGAGGGACCGACCGGCATCTTCATCGCCGAGCCGGTGTCTACGGCTTCCATGCCACGCTGCAGCCCGTCGGTCGACGACATCGCCACCGCTCGCACGAGGTTGCCTGGCAGATGCTGCTCGACCTCGACGATGGTCTTCACGCGCCCGATGGGCGACTCGACGTCGATCGACAGCGCGGTGTGGATGGGCGGGATCGCGTCGGCGGCGAACTCGATGTCGAGAACCGGGCCGACGATCCGGACGATGCGTCCGACGTTCATTGGCGTGTCCTTGTCCATGGTGGCTGACATCTATCCTTCCAGGGCCGCGGCCCCGCCGACGATCTCCGCGATCTCCGTGGTGATCGCAGCTTGGCGTGCGCGGTTGTAGCTTCGGGACAGGATGGTGATCATGTCGGAAGCATTGTCGGTCGCCGACTTCATGGCTGTGCGCCGGGCGCCCTGCTCGGATGCAGCGGACTCCATCAGCGCGCGATAGATGAGCGTCTCGACGTACGTCGGGAGGAGCGCCTCCAGCACCGACTCGGCGTCCGGCTCGAACATGTACTCAGCGGCGATGTGGGTGACGCCTTCTGCCGCCTCGTCGACCACACGCCGCTCGATCGGCAGGAGCTGGTGGAGCTCTGGCTTCTGCTCGGCGACGTTCTTGAAACGATTGAACGCGACGTAGGCAGCGTCGAGCTCCTCCGCCTCGTACGCGCCGATGAGGTGCGCCGCGATCGCGCGCGCATCTGCAAACGTCGGCTTGTCCGAGATGTCACGGTACGACGCGAGCGGCTCGATCCCCCGATAGCGGAAGTAGCCGATCGCCCTCTTCCCTACGGCGATGAGATCCAGCCGAGGAGTGCCCTTGGCCTGCTCCTCGCGCATGAAGCGCTCGGTGAGCCGGATGATGTTGCTGTTGAAGGCGCCCGCGAGACCGCGGTCCGAGGTCACGCAGATGATGGCGACGCGGTCGCGCTTCGCGTGCTCGACCAGGAGCGGGTGCTCGGTCCCCTTCGAGAACCGAGCGACGTTGCCGAGGACTTCCATCATCGCGAGCGCGTACGGGCGCGCGGACTCGATGCGCTCCTGCGCCTTCTTGATCTTCGCGGTCGCGACCATCTCCATGGTGCGGGTGATCTGACGCGTGGACTGCACGCTGCCGATCCGCTTCTTGATGTCGCGGAGGTTGGGCATGCGCTCTAGCCTTCGAGCCCCGCGACGAATTGCGCCTTGAACTCGGTGACCGCCGCGGCGAGCTTCTCGGAGGTCTCGTCGGACAATGCCTTCTGCTCGGCTATGGTGCGCCCGATCTCGGGATACGCGCTCTCGACGAACTCGAGGAACTGATCGCGGAACTCCTGCACCTTCTCCACGGGCAGATCGTCCAGATAGCCCTTCGTGCCGGCGAAGATCGCCATGACCTGACGCTCGACGGTCATCGGGACGTAGCGGCCCTGCTTGAGGAGCTCGACGAGGCGGGCACCACGGTTGAGCGTCTGCTGTGTCGCCTTGTCCAGGTCGGAGCCGAACTGAGCGAACGCGGCAAGCTCGCGGTATTGCGCGAGGTCGAGACGCAGACTGCCGGCGACCTGCTTCATCGCCTTGATCTGAGCGTCGCCGCCGACTCGAGAGACAGAAATGCCGACGTTGATCGCAGGCCGCACGCCCTGGTAGAACAGGTCGCTCTGCAGGAAGATCTGGCCGTCGGTGATGGAGATGACGTTGGTCGGGATGTAGGCTGACACGTCGCCGGCCTGCGTTTCGATGACCGGCAGCGCGGTGAGTGAGCCGGCACCGTTGGCGTCCGAGAGCTTGACCGCGCGCTCGAGGAGGCGGCTGTGCAGGTAGAAGACGTCGCCCGGGTACGCCTCGCGACCCGGCGGGCGGCGTAGCGTGAGCGACATCTGCCGATAGGCGACCGCCTGTTTGGAGAGGTCGTCGTAGATGCACAGCACGTGGCGACCGGGGTTCCCGGCGCTCGCTGGCTTGCCATCTGCGCCGTTGTACATGAAGAACTCGCCCATGGCGCACCCGGCCATCGGCGCGATGTACTGCATCGGAGCGGGGTCGGACGCACTGGCCTGGACGATGATCGTGTAGTCCATGGCGCCGTATGCATCGAGCGTCTCGACGACGCCCGCAACGGTGGACGCCTTCTGTCCGATGGCGACGTAGACACAGATCAGGTCCTTGCCGCGCTGGTTGATGATCGCGTCGATCGCGACGGCTGTCTTGCCCGTCTGACGGTCGCCGATGATGAGCTCGCGCTGGCCTCTGCCGATCGGGATCATCGAGTCGATGGCCATGATGCCGGTCTGCACCGGCTGGCTCACCCCCTGACGCTCGATGACGCCCGGGGCACGGAACTCGACCGGTCGATAGCCTTCGGCCACGATCGGCCCCCTGCCATCGATGGCCTGGCCGAGCGGGTTCACGATGCGCCCGATGAGAGCGTGGCCGCATGGCACCTCGACGATCTTGCCGGTCGTGCGAACGGTGTCGTTCTCGCCGATTATCTCGGTCTCGCCCAGCAGCACGGCGCCGACCTCGTTCTCATCGAGGTTGAGCGCCATGCCATAGATGACGTGCCCGCCCTGACCCACGAACTCGAGAAGCTCGCCGGCCATCGCGCCCTTGAGCCCGGTCACGCGCGCGATGCCGTCGCCGATCTGCACCACGGTGCCGACCTCGCGGACGTCGACCTCGGGCTTGAACGACTCGAGCTGCGCCTTCAGGACTTCGGTGATAGCGCTTGCGCTGATGTCTGCCATAGGTGCCGCTCCACCTCCCTGCTACGCAGTCGAAAGGGCCGAGCGGACCGAGTCGAGCTGGGCCGAGAAGCTCCCGTCGAGTACGCGTCCGCCAACGTTGATGATGATGCCGCCGATGATCGACTCGTCGACGCGCTCGCGCAGCGACACCGGCCGCCCAAGAGAGGCCGAGAGTCGCTCGACGATCGACGCGCGAAGCTCGTCGGTCAGCGGCACGGCGGTGACGACTTCGGCAACGACGACACCGCGCTCCGCCTCCACGATCTCGCGGTAGGCGCGCGCAACCTCAGCAAGGACGTCAGCGTGACCGCGCTCTACCACGGTCGAGGCCACGGCGACCGCCTCGGCGGATACGTGCGTCTCGAAGATGTCACGTATGATCGCGCGCTTCTTCGGCCCGGGCACCGCGGCGTCGGCAAGCGTGGACATGAGGCCCGTGTGGCCGTGGACGGCGTCGACGATCGCGACAAGCCCGGCATCGGCCTCGTCGACCGCGTCAGAGGCGGCGGCCAGGTCGAAGAGCGCCCGCGCGTACGTGCGCACGAGGTCCCTAGTTGCCATTGAGGCTTCCCGCCTCCGCCACGAACTTGTCGATCAGCCGGGCGTGGTCGGCAGTCGTGAGCTTCTCGCCGATGATCTTGCCGGCCACGGCCACCGACAAGTCGGCGACTTCGGCCTGCAGTTCGGCGATAGCGGCCTTCTTTTCGGCGGTCATGGCCTCGTGCGCCTTCGCGACGATGCCGGCCGCCTCTTCGTTGGCCTTCGCGACGATCTCGTCCTTCATCGCTTCGGCCACCTTTCGGCCCTGCTCGATGACCTTCGCGGCCTCGCCGCGCGCCTCGGCCATCTGCTGCTTGTACTCGGCCAGGAGCCGTTCGGCCTCGACCTTGGTCTCCTCGGCGCGCTCAAGTGACTCTTTGATGGTGTTCGTCCGCTTCTCGAGCATCTTCGTGATGGGCGGAAATGCGACCTTCCACAAGATCACGAACAGCACGAGGAACGCGATCATGGTCGGCCAGATGGCTGACAGCGGCGGTATGACAGTTCCCATCGTTCTCGAACCTCCCGACAGCTGGTGTTGGCTAGCGGTTGAGGATCAGCGCGAGAACGAAGCCCAGGAGCGCGAGCGCCTCCGTGAACGCGATGCCGATGAACATCGTGGTCTGGATGCGTCCGGACATCTCCGGCTGGCGCGCCATGGCCTCGAGGGCCTTGCCGCCCACGATGCCGATGCCGATGCCCGGGCCGATGGCCGCAAGGCCGTAGGCGAGGCCGGCGCCGATGGTGTTGAGCGAGCCAGTCACGCCCTGTGTCACTTCTACTGCTGCCACTGTCGTTCCTTTCTGTCTGCCGCCTCGCTCGGCGGGCATCAACCGTTCTTCAAGAGCACACCCGGGCTCGGCGCAGGCCTCCTGCGTCAGCCTAGTGCTCGGAAGCGTGCAGCGAGCTGCCGATGTATACGGCGGTCAGGATCGCGAACACGTAGGCCTGGATGAACGCGACGAATACTTCGAAGGCGTACATGAGGATCGTCATCACGAGGGACACGAGGCCGACGATTCCCCCGCCGACCGTGAAGTTCGACCACGACAGCGCGACGAACGCGCCGAAGATGCCGATGATGATGTGCCCCGCGTACATGTTGGCGAAGAGTCGGACGGCCAGCGTGAGCGGACGGATGATGAACGTCGAGAAGAACTCCAGGAGAAAGATGTAGGCTCCCAGGCCGATCCTCCCCGCGAGCCCCATCTCGCGTACACCCGCCGGGATAAGGCTCTTCATGTATCCGAAGAAGCCGTTCTTCTTGAACCCGACCCAGACAAAGACGACCCACGTCATGAGCGCGAGCGTGGCCGTCACACCGATCGTCCCCGTACCGGGCTTGAACCCGGGGATGAGCCCGATCAGGTTGTTGAAGAGGATGAAGAAGAAGAGCGTTGCGACGTAGGGGAAGTACTTCAGCCCCTGCTCGCCCATGACGTCCACACACATGTTGCGAACGAACTCGACGCCAGCCTCAGCGATATTGGAGACGCCCGTAGGCACCAGTCGAACCCTGCGCGCCGCAATCATGAAGAAGATGGCTGTGAGCAAGGCTGCGATGAGCATCCAGAAGATGTAGTTGGAGAACACCCACGGGCTACCCGCCGGGACCGCCTCTGCGCCGCTCAACGAGGCGAACGCCGGCAGGTTGGCGAGTTCGTGGAGTAGTTCCGCTACTCGCTCAGTGAGTCCTTGCACTCTCCTACCGCCCTCCTTCGCCTCTCGGCGGTTCTATCGAGTCCGAGTACGCCCTACACCGACATAGCGAGCGAGCTCGACCCAATACCCAACAAAGAAACCGCCCGCGAACCCGATCGCGAACGGTATGAAACCGTCGGATGCGAACTTGTTGTAGGACCACAGCAGCCCGGCAGCCAGTGCCATCCGAGCAAACAGCAGCATCGTGATGAGCGCGAACCCGGCGCCGGGATTCTCGGGCGTCATGAGGCGGAAGCTCGACCGTGACGCAAGCAGGAGACCGACGCCCAAGATGATGCCGACGAGCAACGCGACAACGGGCTGTGACAACAACGTCACCACGCTATCGAGGACGCCTGCGCGCAGAACAGCACCCCTTCGGCTGCGAACGAACCCATCTGATCGCCACCCGGTCGGCAGACGAGAATACGCGGCGCAGAACGGCCGGTGCGCAGCGGGTCGCAAGAAATGCCACCGGGGGGTCGGAAAGCCCGCTAATCGTACACGAAGGGTCATGACGCGACAACAGAGTGCGGGGTGGAGAATGGGTATACGGCGGACTACTTGGGCGGGTGGCTCTGCTCGATCCCTCCACCGTGCGGCGGGGCGGCTGAGCTCGAACCGTCATGGTGATGGGCGGCCTCGTACAACCCGAGCCAGTAGGCCATGAACCCGGACAATACCGCCAACACGCCGAAGGTGAGCAGCTTCACGAAGTCCGGTGCATATCTCACGGCGAAGGCACCGATGGAGAGCGCGATCGACCAGATGTAGATGATGATCACGGTCTGGCGCTGATCGAAGCCGCGACCAAGCAGCCGATGATGAATGTGGCCCGTATCGGGCTCCTGGATCGGTCGACCGTGGCGACGGCGTCTGATGATCGCCGAAGCAGTGTCGAACACCGGCACGCCCACGATGAGCAGCGGCACGACCAAGGCGATTGCAGCCACCGTCTTCATGACGCCGAGGAGAGAGATAGCAGCGAGCGCGAACCCGAGGAAGTTCGACCCCGAGTCGCCCATGAAGATGGACGCCGGGTAGAAGTTGTACCTGAGGAACCCGAGGCACACGCCCACCAGAGCCGCCGCTATCGCCGCCGCAGTCAACTGGTTCCCCTGCACCGCCATGAGCAGGAGTGTTGCCGCCGCTATCGCGGTGATGCCGGCGGCCAGACCGTCAAGGCCGTCGATGAGGTTGATGATGTTCGTGAAGGCGGCGAAGTAGATGAGCGTGATCGGGATGCCGAGCACGCCGACCTCGATCAGGCCGCCGCCGAAGGGATTGCCGAGGTATTCGATACGAAGACCTGCCGCCACGGCGATGCCGGCGGCGAGGAGTTGGCCCGTGAACTTCGGCAGAGCCTTGAGCCCGACGATGTCATCGATCAGACCCACGGCGAAGATGGCCACGAACGACAGGTAGACGCCGCCGAGTGATGCGCGCTCGGAGACGAGCGAGCCACCCCAGCCGAGATAGCGCTCGCCGAGGAGCTCGGCGAGCAGGGCGACCGTCACACCGACGAACATCGCGGCGCCGCCCACGCGGGGGACCTCGCCTGTGTGCACGCTGCGACCACCCGGCCGCGCGACGATCCCGTACTTGAGTCCGACACGTCGTGCGACAGGCGTGAGCACAAGGGTCACGACGGCAGCGATGGCCATCAGTCCGAGGTAGTGCCGCAGGCTCACGAGCGGGGCGCCTCCGGAGCTTCAGTCGGGGGTGCCGATGCGATCTTCCTCGGCACGACGCCAGCTTCGGACAGCAGCTCCTCTGCCAGCGCGTCCGGATATGAGTCGCGGTAGACGATCTCGACGATACCGGCGTTGATCAGGATCTTTGCGCACAGGACGCACGGCTGATGCGTGCAGTACGCGGTCGAGCCGTCGATGGTCGTGCCGTGGCGTGCGGCCTGGACGACTGCGTTCTGCTCGGCGTGGATGGCACGGCACAGCTCGTGTTGCTGTCCCGACGGGATGCCAAGCCTGTCCCGCAGGCAGCCGACGTCCTCACAGTGACGCAGACCTGTCGGCACGCCGTTATAGCCGGTCGCTAGAATGCGTTTCTGCTTCACGATCACGGCGCCACAGTGCCGGCGCACGCACGTGGAACGGCCGGAGACCTGCTCGGCAATGGACATGAAGTACTCGTCCCACGATGGCCGTGCCACGATGGCTCTCCTACTTCGTTCCGAAGAGACGGTCCCCGGCGTCGCCGAGGCCCGGGACGATATACCCGTGGTCGTTGAGGTGGCTGTCCACCGCGCAGCAGTAGATACGGACGTCGTCGCAGGCTCGAACGACCTCCTCCACGCCTTCAGGTGCTGCGATGATCACGAGCAGGTTGATGTGCTTCGCGCCACGATCCCGAAGGAACTGCACCGCGGCGGCTGCAGAGCCCCCGGTAGCCAGCATGGGGTCCACGATCAGGATGTCACGCTCGCCGATGTCCTCCGGCAGCTTGCAGTAGTACTCGACAGGCTGAAGCGTCTCAGGGTCCCGATACAGGCCGATGTGGCCCACCTTCGCGGCAGGAATGAGCTCGACGATGCCCTCGACCATCCCCAGACCCGCGCGGAGGATCGGGATGACCGCGACCTTCTTGCCGGCGAGGACGTAGGTCTTCGTTTCGGTGATGGGCGTCGTGACGGTGGTCTCCGTGAGCTGGAAGTCACGTGTCGCCTCGTAGGCCATGAGCATCGCAAGTTCCTTCACAAGCTCGCGGAACTCCTTCGCTCCGGTCTTGATGTCTCTGAGGATCGAGAGCTTGTGTTGGATGAGGGGGTGGTCCATCACGACGACGTTGTCGTACGCCACGTCTGGCGCCATCTCGTCTCGCTCCTCTCGCGGCCCTGTCAGGTCCAAGCAGGCAGTCTCCGTTCGTGCAGCAAGCCCGGCGTCACCTGCTGGCACGTCACGCCGCAGGTGCTAGAGCTCCGGGTAGAGCGGATGAGCGTCGAGCATACCGCGCACGTCTGCCGCAATGTCGTTGAGTCGGGCCCAGTCGTCGCGGTTGAAGATCGCGTCCGCAATGAGGCAGCCGACCGCGTGCGCCTCGCCCTCAGTGAAGCCGCGCGTGGTCATTGCTGGCGAGCCGACCCGGATGCCGCTCGTGACGAACGGGCTCTCGGGATCGTTGGGGATCGCGTTCTTGTTCACGGTGATACCGACACGTTCAAGGAGAGCCTCGGCTTCCTTGCCCGTGATCTTCGCAGGTCGAAGGTCCACGAGGAGCAAATGGTTGTCCGTGCCACCGGAAACGAGCCGAAGCCCACACTCCACCATCGCGGCACCCATGGCCCGAGCATTGACCACGACTTGGTCGATATAGGTCGTGAACTCGGGCTGCATGGCCTCGCCAAATGCGACGGCCTTGGCGGCGATGTCATGCTCGAGCGGACCGCCCTGGGTACCCGGGAAGACGGCCTTGTCCAGCGTGGCGGCGTGCTCCGCGCTGCAGAGAACGAACCCAGAGCGCGGCCCGCGGAGCGTCTTGTGAGACGTCGACGTCACGAAGTCCGCGTACGGGACCGGCGATGGATGCGCACCGGTCGCTACGAGCCCGGCGATGTGCGCCATGTCGACCATGAGCGCCGCGCCCACCTCTTGAGCGATCTGCGCGAAGCGTTCGAAATCGATGACGCGCGGGTAGGCGCTACCGCCCGCGATGATGAGCTTGGGCATGTGGGTGCGTGCTAGGAGGTCCACGGCCTCGTAGTCGATACGCTCGTCCTCGCCGAGCCCGTAGGAAGCCACATCGAACCAGCGACCCGAGTAGTTCACCGGGCTACCGTGCGTGAGGTGGCCACCGTGCGCGAGGCTCATTCCCAGGACCTTGTCGCCCGGCATCAGCGTCGCGTAGTAGACGGCGAGGTTCGCCTGCGCGCCCGCGTGTGGCTGCACGTTCGCGTGATCGGCCTTGAAGAGTGTCTCCGCGCGCCCTCGCGCGATCTCCTCGACCGCGTCGACCCACTCGCAGCCGCCGTAGTAGCGCTTGCCCGGCAGACCCTCCGCGTACTTGTTCGTCAGTACGCTGCCCACCGCTTCCATGACTGCGAGCGACGTGAAGTTCTCGGAGGCGATCAACTCGATCGTCGAGCGTTGGCGCCGGAGCTCGCCGTCGATAGCTGCGGCGATCTCAGGATCCTGGGACGGTAGGTACCTGAGGGTCATCTGGTGGTCTCGTCCTTCCTTCACGCAATCGAAGGCGGCGACTGCGGGGCGCGCCAACGCCACGTCAGGGGCAGCGATCCATTGCCGAGATCTTGTCTACGCGGTCCTGATGCCGCCCACCCGCAAACGGAGTGGACACGAACACGTCAACGATCTCGATATTCGTCTGCGTCGGCACGAAGCGGCCCGACAGCGTGATGACGTTCGCATCGTTGTGCTCGCGGGAAAGTCGCGCGAATTCCGGGTCCGTGACGTTCGCTGCCCGCACGCCGGTCACTTTGTTCGCGGCTATCGCCATCCCGATTCCGGTCCCGCACACCAGGACGCCGGCGTCCGCCTCACCCGCCGCCACCGACGCGCCAACACTGCGCGCGAAGTCAGGGTAGTCGACCGAGTCGGTGCTGAACGGCCCAGCGTCGATGACCAGATGCCCCTGCTCGCCGAGGTGCTCTCTGATGGCTTCCTTCTGGTCGAACCCAGCATGGTCGCTGCCTATTATGATGCGCATCGTGCATTCCCCAAGGCGGATGGCTGAGAGAGGGCTCGCCGATTGTACCGCAATGCAATGCGGCTCCGGCGAGCCCGGAACAGAGCTCGTGCGCCACGAAATGGGTGTCAGACGTCGGCCGGTTTCAGTACCCCGACCGCCATGATCTGGTCCGCCTCGATCGCACCTTGACGGATGATCCTCGGCTCGGGGCCGGTGCAGTCGACCACCGTGGATGGCATCTGATGGAGCGTCTCGCCTCCGTCGAGCACCACGTCGGCGTGGGTGATTATCCGCGGCTCGATCTCGTCGAACGAGCTAGGCGCCGGATTGCCGTGCGTGTTGGCCGAGGTGGTGAAGAGAGGACCGCCCGCGGCCCGGATGAGTTCCATGACGACCTCGTGATCGGGGCTGCGAAGACCGATCGTGCCGTCAGGGGCCCGGAAGTCCTTCGATACGGCGCCTGAGGCCTTCACCACCAAGGTGAGCGCGCCTGGCCAGAACTCGCGACCGAGCGCATGCGCGTACTCGGGAACGTCGATTCCATATATGTCGAGCGCGTCGTCAGTCTCGACGAGCAGAGGTATCGGAAGGGTGCTTGGCCGGACCTTGACCTCGAAGAGTTCGTGAGGGCCAAAACACGAATCGGCGAGTGCCCCCAGACCGTATACCGTCTCAGTCGGGAACACGACAATCCCGCCGTCACGAAGTACCGTGGCGGCGAGATTGATCACTTCTGCATTGGGGTTCTCCGGATCAACGCGGTAGACCTTGGACATCGCCAGCGCCTCCTTCGTTGGTGCCTCCTGGGCCGGCCGATGGGGCCGTGGCGACCAGGACGCGATCCCTTCCACTGAGGTCGGGCACCACCCGAACCTCTTCGTACCACTCTACTATCTCTTCGGCCGCAGCGCGCACCCTTCGCTCGTCCAGCTCGATGGCGAGCGTCGCCCCCGGCTTCATCCAGTCGAGCGCGTCGTTCCAGATGCGACGCGCCACCGAAAGACCGTCTGGCCCGCCGTCCAATGCCAGCGTCGGCTCGAAGCGTCCGACTTCCGAAGGCAACGACGAGATCTCCTCGCTCGGGATGTACGGTGGATTCGAGAGAATCAAATCGAACGCCCCCTTGAGGCCGTCAGGCAGGCCGCCGAAGAGGTCGCCCTCGGCCACTCGCAAGCGCTCCGCCAGGCGCAGACGCTCGGCGTTCGCTGCGGCACACATGCACGCCCGCGCAGAGACGTCCGTCGCCCAAACCTCGGCGGTCGGCATCTCCTGCGCGATCGACAGGGCGACGCATCCCGAGCCCGTGCACAGGTCGAGGACGACAGGTGCATCGATTGCCGCGGCGGCGCGCAACCCTTCGTCGACCAGCACTTCGGTCTCGGGGCGCGGGATCAGGACCCCTGGTTCGACCCGCACGACCAGGTGTCGGAACGGCATCTCGCCAGTGACGTACTGGAGTGGCTCGCCCTCTGCGCGCCGTTTCACTCCCTCGCGGAGCGACCTTCGCTCCTCGGCCGAAAGCGGCCGCTCGCCATGCGTGTAGAGCTCGAGCCGAGACAGACCGGTGGCTGCCGAGAGAAGCCATTCGGCACTCCGCCGGGGCGACGGATCGTCCTTGGCGGACAGGAACTCCTTCGTCCACGCGAGGGCGTCGCGCACGGTCCAGACCCTCGCCTCGGTCATGAGACCCTCACGCCCGAGCGCGACATGCTAGACGGCTGCGGCAGCAAGGCGCTCAGCTCGGTCCGCGGCGATGAGCGCCTCAATGACGCCGTCGATCTCGCCCATCATCACGGCCGGGAGATTGTGGACCGTGAGCCCGATCCGATGATCGGTGACCCGGTCTTGCGGGAAGTTGTAGGTGCGGATCTTCTCGCTACGGTCACCGGAGCCGATCTGGCTGCGCCTTCTGGCTCCAAGTTCTGCCTGCTGACGCTCGAGTTCGGCTTCGTAGAGGCGCGCGCGAAGGACGCGCATCGCTTCCTCACGGTTCTGGAGCTGGCTCTTCTGGTTCTGCGACTGCACGACGAGCCCGGTGGGTAGGTGCGTGATGCGGACCGCCGAGTCAGTGGTGTTTACCGATTGACCACCCGGGCCGCTCGAGCGGAAGACGTCGATTCGGAGGTCGCTCGGATTGACCTCGACCTCGACCTCGTCGACCTCTGGAAGCACGGCGACGGTCGCCGTAGAGGTGTGGATCCGGCCTTGCGACTCCGTGGCTGGGACGCGCTGCACGCGGTGCACGCCCGACTCGTACTTCATCTTCGAGTAGACCTTGTCGCCCTTGATGCGGAACGAGACCTCCTTGAAGCCGCCCGCCTCGCTCTCGCTCGAGTCGATCTCCTCGACCTTCCACCGCTGCGATTCGGCATATCGCGTGTACATGCGGTAGAGGTCACCGGCGAAGATGGCGGCCTCGTCGCCTCCGGCGCCCCCGCGAATCTCGACGATGATGTTCTTGTCATCGTTGGGGTCGCCCGGCAACAGCATGACCTTGAGCTCGTCTTCCAGCTGCGGCAGCCGGCCTTCGATGTCGTGGATCTCCTCGGCGGCCATGTCCTTGAGGTCCGAGTCGGTCTCGCTGCGAAGCATCTCCTTCGCAGCGTCAAGTTCGTCGAGCTGGCCGAGGTAGGCGCGCGCCTTCTCGGCAAGCGGCATCTGCGCGCGATGCTCCTTCGCAAGCCGCGCGTATTCCTTCTGGTCGGCGAGGACGGCGGGGTCACCGAGACGCTCGGTGAGCGCCTCGTACGCGGCCAGTATCTGTTCGAGTCTCGTGCGCATGAGGACTTCCTGTCAGAGGAGCGGGAGCACAACCCGCTGGGGAGACGGTCTCGCGGTGGCGTTGCCCCAGCTACAAGGCGTCGAGGATCTCGCCCGACGCCGCGACAGACTTCTGGACCGCACTCTGCGCGGCCTCGCCGCTGGCGCGCGCCGCCTCCAGCTCTTCGCGCGCAATGATGGGCTGCACAGCGGCGACAGCGATCTCGACCATCGAGTCGTCGGGTTGCCGTGTCGTCATGCGCTGCAACTGCAGCCCAGGCCAGAGAACGACCTTCACGATCGGGTTGCCCGGCATCCGCCCCGCCCACTTGATGACCTCGTACGCAAGACCTGCGATCAACGGCAGCAGGATGATGCGAATCAGAATCGCGAGCAGCGTCACGGCCCAGGCCGCATCAAGACCTGCAGCGGCGAGTATGGCCTTCATCGGCACGAGCGAGTAGACGATGAGCGCGATGAACATGACCATCAGAAGAAAGGATGTCCCGCACCTCACATGCAGAGTCTCGAACTGTTGGATCTCATCGGTCTCGAGCGGCAAATGGTGCTCGAAGGCGTGAATCGTCTTGTGCTCTGCGCCGTGATAGGCGAAGACGCGTTGGATGTCCTTCACGCGGCTCACGGCCCAGATGTAGCCGAAGAACACGAAGACCCTGAGGACTCCGTCGAAGAGGTTCCACAGGAAGGGACGCGCCGTTGCCGGCCCGACCACCCAGCTGGTCACCAGAGCTGGGGCCACGATGAACAGAACGATCGAGAGAGCGAGCCCGAGCACCATCGAGAACGAGATCTCCCTGGTCGTGAGCTTGTCTCCCTCTTCCTCCCCCATCCCGGCGTACTCGGCGGAAACAGCGAAGGCCTGCATGGCGAGCACGATCGTCTCGTAGAACGTCACCACGCCGCGAATGACGGGCTTGCCGAGCCAGGGCCGCTTCGACACCGCCGTCTTGAGATCGTGTTCCTCGAGGTGGATCTCCCCATTGGGTTGGCGCACGGCGATGGCCCAGTTGTGCTTGCCGCGCATCATGATGCCCTCGAGAACAGCCTGACCGCCGATGTGTGTGTGCTCGACGTGCTCAGAAGTCTTGGATTCAGTCACGGATCGTAGCCTTCGGGTAGGGATCGCCGCACATCATCTTGCCTTCGGGGCACGGCCCGCGTCGGCACGCCGCGCCAGCGTCCATGAACACGTAGGGTGCCGTGGGCTCGACCAGGTCCAGCATGCGCAGGGCGAGCTCCTGGATCTCCCACTGGGCTCGCCTGCAGCAGCGGACCTCGAAGAAGTGGAGCAGCTCGCGCATGTTCATGGTGACGACGATCTTGGTTTCCATTGCATTGGGGAGCAGGTAGCGGGCGTCCTCGGGCGCGACGCCCGAGTCCATGAGTTCGCGGTATGCCGAAAACGCTGACGCCGTGGCAGCGTTGAATCGCTCCAGCGCGTCAGGGTCCTCGGCAACGGCCGGCGGTATCACGAACGTCGGCTCCTCCACGTACGAAACATAGCGCTGCGACTGCTGGTTGAAGGAAGCGAGCCGATGTCGCACGAGCTGGTGCGTAAGGGCCCGCGAGACGCCGTCGATGGCGAAGGTGTAGGAAGCGTGCTCGAGAGCGGAATAGTGCCCGCTCTTCATGATCGTGCGCAGGACTTTGCGCTCCGCGTCCGCGCTCATGCCCTCCATGAGCTGCGCGGCGCCGACGGGCGCGTAGCACAGCCGCGCGGCAACAGCGACAGCACGCTCCGGCTCGGACGTGTGATAGAGCAACCGGACGTCCATGGATTCGGGCGGGCCTTTCGAGAAGCAGGTGCGGTGATCATGATCCCGCGCGGCTCCGTCAGCCACCGAGAGCACGTTGGGCATAGCACGAGGAGGCGAGTCACCTCGCCTCCTCCATTCTAACAGCGCAGTGCTCCGGGCATCGTCGCGCGTGACGTTGCTCCTGAGGCTACTCGGCAGGCTCTTCAGTCGGCTCATCAGCTGCGATGGACTCGGCAGCCACTACATCCGGAACGGGCTCCTCAGTTGCCTGCGCGGCCTCGGCAGCCTCGGCGACTTCGAACTTGCCCGTACGCTCGGCCTTCTCGCTTTCCTTGGCAACGCGCGCGTCGCGTGCCGCCAGGGCAGCTTCTTCATGCGCCTTCTGCCGGGCCTCACGCTCGGCAGCCTCGCGCTCCATGACCGCCGAGGCGGCACTTCCGAACTTGTCGGAGAAGCGTTGCACGCGCCCACCGGTGTCGACGAACTTTTGCTGGCCCGTGTAGAACGGGTGGCACTGGTTGCACAGCTCGATGTGCAGCTCGGACTTGGTGGCGCGCGTCTTGAACGTGTTCCCGCAGGAACACGTGACGGTCGCCTCCTGATAGTCCGGGTGGATTCCCTGCTTCATTTCAACCTCCGCGTGTGGCTCTGGTTTCCGACCAGGCGCCGTGAGGACAGCGGGCGAAAGGATAGCACGCGTCGTGCCTGGCAGCAACGAAATGACGGCCTCGCGCCGCAGTGCTTCGGCGGTGCGACCACGCAAGCGCCAGCTAGATGTCGATGCCGTTGCGCTTGTCCTGCGCTCCCTTGGCCATCTTGGTTAGGAACTCCTGGTTGGACTGCATCTGTTTGAGGCCCTTGATGAGCATGTCGATCGCACGCTCGGGCGAGTCCACGCCATGCAGGATCCGCCGCAGGCCCCATACGAACGGCGCCTCCTGCGGATCGAGCAGGAGCTCCTCCTTGCGAGTGCCGCTTGCTACGACATCGATCGCGGGGAAGATCCGGCGGTCCGCCATGCCGCGGTCGAGGCGCAGCTCCATATTGCCGGTGCCCTTGAACTCCTCGAAGATGACCTCGTCCATCTTGCTGCCAGTGTCGACGAGTGCGGTAGCGAGGATCGTGAGTGAGCCACCGTTCTCGATGTTGCGTGCCGCGCCGAAGAAGCGCTTCGGCGGGTAGAGCGCCGTCGAATCGACGCCTCCCGACAGGATGCGGCCCGAAGCGGGAGTGGCGAGGTTGTAGGCGCGGGCGAGGCGGGTGATGGAGTCGAGCAGGATGACGACGTCCCACTCGGCCTCAACCAGACGCTTGGCGCGCTCCATGACTAGTTCGGCAACGGCGATGTGATTCTCGGCGGGCATGTCGAACGTCGATGACACGACCTCGCCGTGGATCGAGCGCTCCATGTCGGTGACTTCTTCGGGACGTTCGTCCACGAGCAGGCACATGAGGTACGCCTCAGGCGTATTCGCCGTGATCGACGCCGCAATGTCCTTGAGAACGGTGGTCTTGCCTGCCTTCGGGGGCGAGACGATGAGGCCGCGCTGCCCTTTGCCGATGGGAGCCACGAGGTCGATCACTCGAGCAGTGATGAACTCAGGACCGTGCTCGAGTCGGAAGCGCACGTCCGGGTAGACGGGCGTGAGGTCGGCGAACTTGGGCCGGCCGCGGGACGCCTCAGGATCACGCTGGTTGACAGCGTCGGTCCGCTGAAGCGCCGGGTACTTCTCGTTGTCCTTCGGAGGGCGGACCTGACCCTTGATGAAGTCTCCACGCCTGAGCTCGTACCGGCGGATCGTCGACATCGAGACGTAGACGTCCGTGTCACCTGGCAGGTAGCCCGTCGTCCTCAAGAAGCCGTAGCCCTCCGGCAGCACGTCGAGGATGCCCTGCACCTCGATGAAGCCTTCGGCACGGACCTTCGCCTCCAATACGGCGTCGATGAGCTCGTCCTTCCTCTTGAGCTCCTTGGTGTCGATGCCGAGTTCGGTCGCCTTCTCGCGAAGCTCCAGGACCTTGAGCGGTTCGAGATCTTCTCTCTTGATCGAGGGCGCGGGCTCCTGGTAGCCGCCGCCACCACGACGTCCGCGCTTGCGGGGTCTTGCGCTCATAGACTCTTGACCTTCTCCCAGTCAGCTAGGAACGATTCCAACCCGCGATCGGTGAGCGGGTGCCTCACGCACTGCTCCAGCACCTTGAACGGCACCGTTGCGATGTCGGCGCCGAGGAGCGCCGCCTGGACCACGTGCATCGGCTGGCGAACCGATGCGGTTATGACTTCGACGTCGTGTCCGAAGTCGTAGTTGCCAAGGGCAGTGACGATGTTGGCGAGGTGTTCGACGCCGTCTTCGGAGATGTCGTCGAATCGACCCACGAACGGACTCACGTAGAAGGCTCCAGCCCGAGCAGCCAACAGGGCCTGCGGGACGGTGAAACAGAGCGTCATGTTGACCTTGACACCCTGCGCGGCAAGCTCGCGGGTGGCGGCCAACCCCTCCGGCATCGTCGGCACCTTCACGACGACGCACGGGCTCAGGGCGGCAAGTTCGAGTCCTTCCGCGACGATCTCGTCACGCTTGAGCGATACCGTTTCCGCAGAGACGGGCCCTTGCACGATGTCGCAGATGCGCTTGATGTGATCGTGGAAGCCCGCCAGCTTGCCACCGATCCGCGAATAGAGCGTCGGGTTGGTCGTCACGCCGGAAAGGACTCCCCAGCTGTGCGCCTCTTCGATCTCCGCGATGTCTGCCGTATCAAGAAAGAACTTCACGCTCTCGTGCCTCCTCCTTCTACAAGCTGGCCCGAGTCCGGGCCGAATACTGCTCTACGTGCCGGCCTCTTGGCCGACGCCCTTGTCATCCGCGACCGCGGCGCTGACCACGTGCTCGAGCACCTGCGCAACGGTCTTGTCCAGTTGGTGGCTCATGATCACCGGGATGCCGTGGTCTCGCGCGAGACCTTGGATGTAGGTGCCGAGCAGCCTGATGCTCGCGAAATTGGCTCGGTAGCGGTCGAGTGGCCGGGACCCCTCCGTCTGCACTTCTCGGATGTAGAAGTGGCTCAGGTGCGATTCTTCGTCGTCCACGCCGATCACGAGTTGAGCGACTCGCGCGTCGGCGAAGGAACTCGGGTCAAGGTAGCCGGGCACCAGGTGGATACCCTCGATAACGAGACTGTCACCCTCGAGCACGGCACGATCGATGAGCGCCTTCACCCCAGTCGTCACGACGGCGGTCTGCTCGCGAAAGCCGACGATGACGGGATTGGCACCCTCGGGTACCGGGACTCTCAGACCTTGCCACGCGTTGAACGCGCTCTGGTGGATCGCGGGCATCAGGTCGCGAGTGAATATACCACGCATCACCTCGCGGATGGAATCCGTCGAAGATATGCGCGTGATGCCCAGGCGGTGGGCGATCTCGGTGGCGATCGTCGACTTGCCCACGCCTGTGGTTCCTCCGATGAGCACGATGAGCGGCCGGTCCAACCTCGTGAGCTGTCTGAGGCGGACGTACCTGGTTGCGTACTCGGAGCCTTCCATTCTCTCCAGGTACTCGGCCGCAAGAGAGCGAAGCCGGTCGAGGCTCACCGTGAATTCCTCGCGGCCGCGCAGGTCGTCCTGGACGGCAGCGGCTACGAGGTATGCACGACTGGGTGGCAGTCCGGTCGACATGAACGACTGCGCCAGCAGACCCTTCGAGAACGGCAGGCCGTGCCGCATGTCAGAGATCATGATCGCCCTCGGGGCGTCCGGACTCATGAGTCTCTCCTTCCTTTCGCGCGCACGTCCTCAGAAGCGCGCTCCAATCCCCGCTCGATTGCGCGTGCGCAGAGTGCGTCCAGGGCTTGAGGCAGGTCCGCCCCATCGACTGATACCGGAACGTTGTCGCACAGTACGGTCTCAACGCCGAACGACTCGCCCACTTGGGCCACGACATCGATGGCGGCAGCCTTTAGCTCGGTGAGCAGCAGATCGAATGTCCCTTCAGCCGCGCGCAAGTCGTTCTGCAGGAGCGCTCGATCCGAGAGGTTCGGGCTGGTTCCGACGACCTCGCACCCGTATGTACTCTCGAGGTAGGAGGCAAGCATGGGGGTCACGGAGGGTGGGGCGGTGGTCGCGAAGAACACTCGGCTGCCACCGACCGGGCCGATAGGCGCTGGCCGAAACGTCGTCGCGATGACTGGCAGCCGGGGAGAGACCCCCGCGATCTCGGCGCGGATGTCATCCACGTCCTGCTTGCTCGCGACGGGCTCCTCCGCGCACGCGACGATCGCGAGGTCCGCGAGCCCGAGACGGTAGGGACCGAAGTAGTCGCGCACGTACGTGAGACCCCTGCCGGCGCCGATGACAAGGATGTTCGCGTCGGTCTCAGCAGGGGGGATCGCCGCACCCGATCCTTCGAAGATGAGGATCTCCTTGCCAAGCGAGTCGGCGAGCAGGGCAGCTTCTACGACGTTGCTGAAGAACGTGTCTCCCGCAAGACCTCCGCCGCAGCGTCGCGCGCCTACGGTCGTGACCCGGCTCATGATTGCGTCCTCGTAGTTGTCCGAGGCCGCATGCACGCCTCTTCTCGCGAGAGCGAGAAGGTCGGCCGTCGTCAGCTCCACCTCTTCCCCGCGGATGAGTTCGGGCTCAGCTGGCCCGCCGCGGCCCATTGCAACGACCGCGACATCTCGTCCGACGGCCTTGAGGTGCCGCGCGACGTAGGCCGATATCGCCGTCTTCCCCACGCGCTTGCCCGTGCCGATGATGCCGATTGCCGGAGTACGCGTGGCCACGAGACGCCGAGGTGGAGAGAAGTGGAAGTCCGCACCTCGATACTCCGCCCCTTCCGCGAGCGCGGTTCCGGCAAGGCGAAAGCGCATCGCGGCAGTGATCACGGGTTCATCCGACAAGTCCACAACGAGGCCGGGCTCGTACCGTCGCAGGGCTTCCTTCAAAGCCGCCTCGGGCGTTTCGCCGCGCACGACGGGCACGCCGTAGGATGCGTCGTCGGCCGCCGCCGCCACCTTCTCGGTCCCGCCCAGGAACGCGGCAGCGACGACCTCGTGGTCGCGGCCAAGGGCCTCTAGCGCGGCGCGCACAACGGGCGGGTAGTGCTCGCCATCGATGAGCGCTAGCACCCGCGCCATGTCCGGGCTCCCGACGTTCCTACCGGGCCAGGGGCCGGTCTGTGGCGCTGCCCCCTGAAGTCGAGCCAAGAGCATCGCCGATTGCGCCAAGCTTCGCTTCGACACCGAGGATGGCATTCAGCAGGTTGCTGAAGTTGGTCGCGCCGAACTCGACGACGCGAGGCGTTCCGCTGATGTTGCCCAGCTTGGCAGCCTTGTCGAGCGCGTCGTTGTAGGTACCGATCTGGTCGACGAGGCCGTACGTCTTGGCCTGCGTTCCCGCCCATGCCATGCCCGTGGCCAGCTCACGAACCTTCTCCACCGGCATCTTGCGGCCCTTCGCCACGAGATCGATGAACTGCTCGTAGGCGATATCGACCTGTTCTTGCAGCATCTTCGTCTCGGTGGTGGTGAGGCTGCGATACGGGCTGCCGATGTCCTTGTACTGCCCCGCATGTATGACCGCGAACTTCACACCCAGCTTGTTGAGCAGCGCTTGCAAGTCGGCGACCTCGAGGATGACCCCGATGCTGCCCACGTCAGAGCCCGGAGTGGCAACGATCCAATCTGCCTGGCTCGACACCATGTACGCCCCGGAGGCGCCGACATCGCCGATGGTCACAACGACAGGCTTCGTCGCCCGCGAGATCTCGGTGGCGATCTCCTCTGAGGCGGCCACGGTCCCGCCCGGCGAGTCGACACGCAGGAGTATCGCTTTCACCGAGTTGTCGTCCTCGGCTTGCTTGAGCTGGCTCAGCACGCTCTCGGGGGTCACGGAGGCCCCTGTGAGACTGCCGGACGTGCCCGCAATGACGCCGTCTATGTGGATGAGGGCGACGGCTTGACCGGTGTTGATGGTCGGCTGGACGCCACCGAGGAATGTGCCGGCCCACGCACAGAGCACGATCACGCCGATGAAGAACACCACGAGGATCCCGAGCGCGATGAGCCACCACTTGCCCTTGGACGCCGGCTGGGCAGGTTGTGCCGGCGGATACGGAGGGTACGCGGCCTGGTAGGGCGGATAGCCGGGTGGCGTGCCGTACGCCGGTTGGGAGTACGGCGGCGCATACGGCGCGGTCGTGGCGGCGGCCTGTGCCTCGTTGGCGACAGCGGCGCCAGCGATCGGTGGGCCGGCAGGCGGTCCGCTCGGCATAGGGCTGGGGTGCTGTTGATCCGATTCGTTCATGGCAGACCCTCCTGACGAGCATCGAGGAGAGGAGACGAGCGGGGATGCGGCTATCTTCTTCCCAACATCAACATCGTGCAACCGCGGTGACCAGCGAGGAAGGTGCTTCAGAGCACCCGGGCGCCTGTGCGGTCGACACGGAGTGCTTGAGGAGCGCGCCTCGTGCCCAACGCCTTCACGCGGACGGCGGCGCGATCGGCGACGTCCTTGGCGAGCGCAAAAGCCGCTTCGTCGGTGTCGGCCGCGACCAATCCGATCACTGTTGGCCCCGCGCCTGACAGAGCCACACCCGCAGCTCCGGCGTCCTGGAGTATCGAGCCGACCTGACCCAGGTCGGCGACTGCTGCCGCGCGGTACGGCTCGTGTAAGCGATCGTCGAGCGCAGCGCCGAGCAGGTCTGGTCGACCCGACACGATGGCCGCGGACAGCAGACCAGCGTGTGCGACGTTGAACGCTGCGTCCTTGTGCGGCACGGCTTCGGGCAGCATCGCACGGGCCGTGTCGGTGGCGAGCTCTCCCAAGGCGGGCACGACCACTGTCGCGAGCCCGCGAGCAGGCTCGAATCGAGCGCAACGGGCGAGCCCGTATTCCATCCAGCACACCGTGAATCCACCGAAGAGGGCGGCGGCAACGTTGTCCGGGTGCCCTTCGATGTCGGCCGCCATCTCGAGCCGTCGCCTGTCACCGAAATCGGCCCGGGCGAGACCTTCAGCGAGCAGCAATCCGCCGACGATCGCCGCGGATGACGAGCCGAGCCCGCTGCCTGTGGGGATCGCGTTCACGCACCGGATCGAGGCGCGGAGCTCCGGCTGGCCGGCCTCCTCGAAAACGCGAGTCATGCTGCGCGCTACGAGGTTGTCGGCGCCGGCACTCAGGGTCTCGGCACCCTCGCCGTAGATCGCGACGGACCAGTCGCCGGACAGCTCTGCCTCGAACCTGTTGAACAGGTCGAGCGCCAGGCCGAAGGAATCGAAGCCCGGGCCGAGGTTCGCGCTCGTCGCCGGTACTAGCACCGCTGCGCCTGCGCCATCCACGGAGATGATGCCCCCGCTTGCGTGTCGGCTTTGGGGGTAGGTCAGGTCGTCGCGACCCACGCTACAGCTCCTCGACACGGAGCACCGTGCCGATCTCGCGGACGCTCGCCAGGTCTCGGATCTCATCGAGAGATGCCCTCACCGCCGCCTCACCCGCCCGATGGGTGACGTACACCAGCTCAGCCTCGTCGCTTTCCGCAGCCTTCTGGATGACCGAGGCGAGCGAGACCCCATGCTCGCCAAAAACCGCCGCCGTGGCGGCGAGCACGCCGGGGGCGTCGAGCACCCGCAGGCGGATGTAGTAGGAGGTCTCGAGCTCAGCGATGTCGCGGACGCGCAGGGAGTCGGTGCATGTGCAGCCGATCATCGCGAGGCATCCCGACTGAATGTGCCGGGCGACCTCGATCATGTCGCCCACGACCGCAGACGCCGCGGGGAGCGAGCCAGCCCCTTCGCCAAGGAACATCGTCTCGCCCACCGAGTCCCCCACCACGTAGATGGCGTTGTACACGCCGTTCACATTCGCCAGCGGATGGGCTGCCCGGATCAGCGTCGGGTGGACACGGATGTCGATGCTGCCATCGACGCGCCTGGCGATCGCAAGCAACTTGACCGCGTAGCCGATCTCGCGGGCGTACTCGATGTCGGCGGGCGTGATGCCACGGATGCCTTCTGCGGGGACGTGAGACATCACCACACGGGTGTTGAATGCGATCGACGCCAAGATGGCCACTTTCGCTGCGGCATCCAGACCGTCCACATCGGCCGAAGGATCGGCCTCGGCGAAGCCGTTGGCCTGTGCCTCGGCCAGAGCGGTCGCATAGTCGAGCCCGTTCTCCGCCATTCGGCTGAGCATGTAGTTGGTGGTTCCGTTGACGATGCCCATGACCGCGTTGATCTGGTTGGAGACCAGCACGTGCTTGAGCGGGCTGATGATGGGAATACCCCCGCCGACCGCTGCCTCGAACAAGATGTCGACACCGTTCGAGTATGCGGCGTCCATCACCTCCTCGCCGAAACTCGCCAAGAGCGCCTTGTTCGCCGTCACGACGCTCTTGCCCGCGTTCAGGGCCTCGAGCACGACGGTCCTGGCAATGCCCGTGCCGCCGATGAGCTCGACCACGACCTCGATCCCCGGATCCTCAAGCACTGCCGTGTAGTCGTCCGTGAAGAGTGCTGGGTCCAAGCCGAGCGCGGTTGCGCGACCAGCGTCACGATCGCAGAATCGCGCGACCTCGATGTCGACGCCGGCGTGCCGACGAAACTCCTCGGCATGCTTGCGCACGATCTCGACGACACCGGTCCCGACGGTCCCGAGACCGATCAGGCCGACCTTCACGGTACGCATGGCGTGCTCCTCCCCGGGGCCGCTGGACGAACGCCGCGCCTGCTTAGGCGCCCAGTTCGTGAGAACCAGTGTAGTCGAAGGGACTGCCTGCGGCCGCGCACGAGAGTGCGCTTCGCGAGGCTTCGAGGGGATTCCGAGGGCGTTCGGGCGCAAAAGCGCGAGGCCGCTGGTTCTCCGAACGAACGTCCCCTTGCGGTTCTGCCCATCCGATGTTCCAACGACCTCGCAATTAGTATTGTGCCCGACTTCCCGAGAAGTGCAACAGCCTTTTCGGACAATGTGTCGAGCGGCGTCTTGCACGCGCCGGACGGGGAAGCGGATGGTCGGTCGGCGGTCGTTTGGGGATGGACGGTAGACCCGATTCGATCCTACTGAGTGGCTGGATGCGACGGGGGCGGGAGGGCGATCACGGGCGCCCTGCGAGTGAGCTTCGTGAGGCTTCGAGGGGATCCCGAGGGCGTTCGGGCGCAAAAGCGCGAGGCCGCTGGTTCTCCGAACGAACGTCCCCTTGCGGTTCTGCCCATCCGATGTTCCAACGACCTCGCAATTAGTATTGTGCCCGACTTCCCGAGAAGTGCAACAGCCTTCTCGGACAATGTGCCGAGTGGCGTCTTGCACACGCCGGACGGGGAAGCGCTTGGTCGGTCGGCGGCCGTTTGGGGATGGACGGTAGAGCCGATTCGACTCCCGAAGGTCGCACGACTCCGGCGTCCGGCGGTGCCTCAAACAGCCCCCCTACCCCATCTCACTGCGCATGAGGTCGTCGTACGTCTCGCGTCGGACTACCCAACGCCATGCGCCCTCGCGCACCATGATCACGCCGGGCCGCACCTGCTTGTTGTAGTTGCTCGACATCGACTGGCAGTACGCACCCGTCGCGCACACGCAGAGAACGTCGCCGACCTCGACTTTCTGCAGCGGCGCGTCATTCACGACGATATCGCCGCTCTCGCAGTGCTTGCCCGCCACCGTTGCGACCATCACGCGTGGCTCGTCGGCCTTGTTCGCGACGAGCGCTTCATAGTGCGCGTCGTACAGCGAGGTGCGGATGTTGTCGGACATGCCCCCGTCGACCGCAACGTAGGTGCGGACGTTCGGGATCTCTTTGATAGTGCCGACGGTGTAGAGCGTCACGCCCGCATTCGCGACGACCGAACGCCCGGGTTCCACCGCCATCCTCGGCACGGCGAGTCCGTGCTTCTCGCATTCCGCCTTGATGCCGTCGACGATCACCTTGCCGTAATCCTCTATCGTGCTCGGCTCGTCAGGCAACCCGTACTTGATGCCGAGCCCCCCGCCGGTATCGAGCATGCGCACTGCGACCCCAGTGCGCTGTTGGATCTCGCGCATGAACGCGACCATCCGCTCGATTGCAGCCGCGAAGCTCTGGAGCGCGAAGATCTGCGAGCCGATGTGCATGTGCAATCCCTCGAAGTCCAGGCCGGGCAGCGCGATCGCCCGCTCGATGGCCCGCATCGCGAGACCTTCGTTCATGCCAAAGCCGAACTTCGAGTCCTCGGCGCCGGTCTGGATGAAGGTGTGCGTATCGGCGTGGATACCCGGGGTCACGCGCACGAGGATGCGCTGCTCGACGGACCGCTCGGAAGCCAGCGCCGAGAGACGTTCCAACTCCTCGAACGAATCGACGACTACTCGCCCAACGCCTGCGTCCAGGCACTCGGAAAGCTCCTGAGGCGTCTTGTTGTTGCCGTGAACGTAGATGCGCTCCATCGGGAAGCCCGCGCGAATGGCGAAGGCGAGCTCTCCCCCGCTGGAGACGTCGAGGCAGCAGCCCTCCTCGGCGACGATCTTGCACATCGCCAGGGACATGAACGCCTTGCCCGCGTAGACGACGTCGACGCCCTTCCAGTGGTACCTCGTCCACTTCACGTAGTCGTGCAGCTGCGAGCGGATGGTCGCTTCGTCCATGACGTAGAGGGCAGTGCCCGCTTCGTGCGCAAGCGCCACCATGTCGACGCCTCCGATGCACAGGTGACCGCCGCGAACCTCTGCGGTGTGAGGCAGCAGTGGCATCAGATCGTGCGCCGTCTTCGAATCCGGCGTGACCGATCTCCGAGAGTTGGGTGGCTGGGCGGACATCAGGACTCCCCTGTCAGATGCCGGCCGGGCACCCGGCACGGCGATCGGCCGCTACATCCTTTGCGGGGCGCTCACGCCCGCAAGTGAGAGCACTGTCTCGAGCGCGATGCGCGCCGCGTCGACCGCGTACAGGCGGGCGGCGGTGAGTTCGGGCGCTGCGAGGTCGACCACTCGGCACAGCGTATAGAACTGGTGGAACGTCGCCGCGAGGTCCTCCGCGTAGCGCGTGAGCTTGTGTGGTGCCAGCTCGCGCGCCGCGATCTCGACCACCTCGCTGAACTCTGCGAGCTTGCGCATCAGTGCCAGCTCAGGCTCCGAATCCAGCAGCGTGATCGGCGCGTCGGCGCGAACGAGCGAGGCCGCCGTCGCCGCGATGTCGACGCTCTCGTCAGCGGTGTCGGCGCCTACGCCCTTGCGCAGGATCGCGCAGATCCGAGCGTGCGCGTACTGCACGTAGTAGACGGGGTTCTCGGCGGACTGCTCCTTTGCCAGCCCGATGTCGAAATCGAGCGGCTGGTCGGTCGATCGGCGCAGGAAGAAGTAGCGCGCCGCGTCGGGTCCGACCTCGTCGAGCAGGTCCTCGAACGTCACCATCTCGCCGGTGCGCTTCGACATACGCACGGCCTCGCCGTTGCGGAAGAGGTTCACGAGCTGCCCGATGACGATGTCGAGCTGGCCGGGGTACCCGAGCGCGGCGACGGCGGCCTCCATGCGCTTCACGTAGCCGTGATGGTCGGCGCCCCAGATGTTGATGACGCGATCGAAGCCCCGGTCGTACTTGTCCTTGTGGTACGCGATGTCGGCCGCGAAGTACGTGTACTCCCCGTCCGACTTCTCGAGCACGCGGTCCTTGTCGTCGCCGAAATCCGTCGAACGGAACCAGATCGCGCCCTCGTGCTCGTAGACATAGCCCGCTTCACGGAGTGCCTCGATCGCCGCATCGATCGCATTGAGGCCGCCCTTGCCATCCTCCGAAGTCGCGTCCAGCAACGGTTCGTGCAGCGTCCTCTCGGAGAACCACACGTCGAAGTCGACACCCATGCCATGCAACACACGCTTGAGGTGCGAGAGCACGGCCGCGTACGCGGTCTCCTTGAAGTGCGCTTCGCGGGAGGAAGCATCAGCGCTCGCCCAGACGTCACCCTCGGCGTCGAGGATCTCCTGCGCGATGTCGGCGATGTAGGCGCCCTGGTAGCCGTCCTGCGGGAATAGGACCTCGCGTCCGGAGAGCTGCATGTATCGCGCGGACACGGATTTCGCAAAGATGTCCATCTGCACGCCGGCATCGTTGACGTAGAACTCGCGCTGAACATCCCAACCTGAGTGTGCGAGCACGCGCGCCATAGAGTCACCGAGCGCCGCCCAGCGCCCGTGCCCGACGTGCATGGGACCTACGGGGTTCGCGCTCACGAACTCGACCTGCACGCGGTGGCCGCGACCCAAGTCGACCCGGCCGAAGTCAGCTCCTTGCGTCCGCGCCTCTGTGAGCACCCGCTGAAGCGCGCCTGGACTCAACCGTAGGTTTATGAAGCCAGGGCCGGCGACTTCGACCGACGCGATGTCGGGGCTCTCGGCAATGCGCTCGGCGATGATGTTCGCCACGTCCCGCGGCGGCTTGCCTGCGGCTTTCGCGCTCCGCAGGGCCACGCTCGTAGCCCAATCGCCATGCGCCGGATCGCGAGGACGCTCGAGCTCAGGGTCAGGCGGCGACGGGAGCGAGAGCGCCCCGGCTTCGATCGCCGATGCGATCGCAGCGGTAACGAGTTGTGAGATCGCGGCTCTCACCGGTCTGGCGCCTCCGCATGCCCGGGGTGTGGGCTGAAAGGATACCCGAAGCGCGCTGGACGCGGGAAGCGAGCGGTCCGCTGAGAGGCGGGCCGTCCTCCGGCGCCTCGGGCGGGCAACGCTCCGGCTCTAGCGGTGGTAGGGCTCTCCACGCATGATCCGGAATGCGCGGTACAGTTGCTCGAGCAGGAGCACGCGCGCCATCTGATGCGGCAGCGTCATGGAGCCCAGCGACATGCGCTCGTCGGCGCGCGCCAACACGTCAGGCGCGAGCCCGCCGGCTCCGCCGATGAAGAATGCGATCGAGCTCCGACCGTTCAGGTCGTGCTCAGAGAGCCACTCGGCGAGCCCCTCGGAGGAGATCTGTCGGCCGCCCACGTCCAGCGCAACGACGTGTGACGAGCCAGCGACCTGGAGCGCTCGCAGGACGTCTGCGCCCTCGGCCGCGACGGCCGCCGACTCGTCTCGCGACACGTCTCGGTCGGCCACCTCTGCGATCTGCACCTTCGCGTACGCGGTGAGCCGCTTGCAGTACTCGTCTGCGGCCTCGCGCCAGTAGCGTTCCTTGAGCCGCCCGACCGCGATGATGGTTATCCTCGCCGGCATCTAGAACCCCGCGCCGGGCGCTTTGCGCCCAGTGCAGCGGCCACGGGCCGAACCGTTCACAACGAGGCGCGCGCCCGGTGTCGGGCTCACTTGTCCGCGCCGAGTGTGACTCTCACAGTCCGATCCGAGCCGTTGCGGTTGACCGTCACCGTCACGACGTCTCCGACCTTGTGCAGTCTGGTCGCGGAGATCAGTTCCTCCACCGACCTGACGTCGGTGGTGTCGATCTTGACGATGATGTCCCCGGCCTGGATGCCCGCCTTCTCGGCCGGCGAATTCGGCTGCACAGCGCGGACGAGTATGCCTGACTCCACAGGCAGGTTGAACTGCGTGGCGATGTTCGCGTCGATCGTCTCTGTCGAGATCCCGAGGATCGGATGGGTTGCCGTGCCTGTCGAGATCAGCTGATCGGCGATGTTCATCGCGAGGTCAACGGGTATCGCGAAACCGATGCCTGCCGAGCTCCCGGACGTCGACTGGATGAGGGTGTTCACGCCGATGAGCTTGCCTGTCTCGTCGACGAGGGCCCCACCCGAGTTGCCGGGATTGATCGCCGCGTCGGTCTGTATGAGGTTCGTGTACGTCGTGATGTTCGTGCCGGTCTCGCTCGCCTGACCGGTGCGTCCAAGCGCCGAGATGATGCCGGACGTCACGGTGTGTTGCAGCCCGAAGGGGCTGCCGATCGCCACGACGAACTGGCCGACCCGCAGGCTCCGGGACTCGCCTATCTCGATCGCCGGGAGATCGGTCTTGTCCACCTTGATCACAGCCAGGTCGGTGATAGCGTCCGTGCCGACGACTCTCGCGCTCACATCGTCGACGCCGATGGTCACCACGAGCTGGTCCGCGCCCTCCACCACATGGTTGTTGGTCAGGATATAGCCATCAGAGCGGATGATGATGCCGCTGCCGTTACCTTCCTGGAGTGACCTCTGGCCGGTGAAGGGATTCACGGCCGACGCCTTGATCGTGACGTTGACGACCGACGGGATGTCCTTTTCCGCGACTGCCTCGGCAGCATCGATCGTCCCATTCGGCTGGATCGTGATCGACGCGGCGGTCGATTGTTGACCGCTGCTGGACGACGATGTGGTTGCGGTCTTCGAGCTAGTGGTCGAGGTGTAGTTGTTGATGCCCAGAGCCAAGACAAGCCCACCGGCGACGATGATGCCGCCCAGCAACGAACCGATCACCGCCGCAGTCACAACCGCGGCGCTCGACCAGCGCTTCGTCGGCGACGGCGCCCCCGGCTCCTGCACCATGGGCGGCTCGCTCTGGGGCGCATAGCCCGCGACCGGGTGATAGTGCGCAGCCGGGTCTGCGGGCGGCGCGCCGAAGTCCGGCGGCAGCGTCCCGGGCTGGAAGGGAGCCTGCCCCGGTTCGGCCGCGGGGGTCGAATCAACCTGCGGAGGGTTCTGCGGATCGGCAGGATTCGGCGTAGACCAGTTCGTTCCAGATGTGTAGTTCTCAGCCACTTCAATCTCACCTCGACCAGACTAGAAGCCCTGAATACTCGACTTGGCACCTCACACGTTCCTATGTACCGCAACCTGGAGGCCATGACTGGATTCTCTACGGAACCTACATGCAAGATTTCGGCTTCGTAACCTGAGCCGATACAGGGCAAGCGGCTGAGGCTACGAGGCAGGAACCCGCGCGAAGAGCCCCAGAACGACCGTTGCGACAACACACGCTCCAAGCGCGACGCCCGCCGGCACCGAGCGGCCTGGCGCTTGGGGCGCCGCATCTTCCGCCGGGAGAATCTCGGGCTGGAGCTCAGGAACCGACACACCCTGCTGCGCCTCATCGTCAGCCGCGGCATCGGCTGCGCCATCGCTCGCAGGCCCGAAGAACATCGACCGCACGATGCGGAAGTAGTAGGCCGCCGAGATGACGCTGGCGATGACGCCGATCATCACTAGCCAGGTGAGCCCACTCGAGATCGCTGTGCCGAAGACGTAGAGCTTGCCGAAGAAGCCGACCAGCGGTGGGATGCCGATGAGAGACAGCAGCATAACGACGACCGCCCAGGCGACAGCCGGTCGCCGGGTCGCGAGGTGCCCGAAGTCGTCCAGGGTGACGCCTTCCTCGGCAGCGACGAGCATGATCCCGAGCGAAGGCACCGCGTAGGCGAGAGCGTAGAAGACGGCGCTGCCAGCCGCGTTATCGGCGCTGCCGAGAGCGGCGACGGCGACGAGCGCATAGCCCGTGTGGGCGACACCTGAGTACGCCATCAGACGCCGGATGTCGACTTGCGAGAGCGCGGCAAGGTTCCCGAGCAGCATCGATGCCGCCGCAGCGATCGCGATCACGGTCGCGAGAACGGCCGTCGGCGGCGGGAACCAGGAGATGAGTCGCACAGCGGCCGCCGTCCCGGCCAGTTTCGGAACCGTCGAGACGAATGCCACGCTCGCCGCGGAAGCGCCCGCATACGCATCGGGAGCCCAATAGTGGAACGGTGCCGCCGAGAGCTTGGCGAACAGGCCCACCAAGACGAGGACCGCCGCGACGGTGACGATCGGCAACTGCGCGATCAGGGTCATGCGAGTGTAGAGGGTCGAGCCGGCCACGCCGTAGAGGAATGAGAGCCCGTAGAGCATCACCATGCTGGTGAGCAGCGAGAGCAGGAAGTACTTCAGCGTGCCTTCGAGACCCCGGACGTCTCGTCGGCGATAGCCCACCAGCACGTACGCCGGCATCGTCGAGAGCTCGACCGCCAAAAAGAAGGTGATGAACTCACGGGCCGAGGCAAGCAACATCCCGCCCGCGGCCGAGATCAGTGCGAGCGAGACGGCCTCCCGCACCCGATGCTCCCCCAGACCGCGTCCTGCAACCCAGAGCAGCCACACCGCCGTCAGTAGCGCAACCGCCACGCGGACGTACTGCGCCAAGGCATCGTAGACAAGCATGCCACCCCACAGCGGTGTCGAGGCACCACCTAACACAATCAAGACGGCCGCAACCAGGCAGGCGCCAGCTCCGATGTATGCGCTGCCGCGATCATGTCCCGGCAGGAACTCGCCGAAGAGCGCGGCGAGCGCCGCCACCAGCACGAGCGCCTCGGGGGCGAGCTGCCAGTAGCCGGTCACGACACCCCCATACCGGCCAACAATGCCCGAACAGCGGGATCGACGAACCGCAGCAGGCTGCCCCACCACACGCCGATGACGACGATGAGCACGACGAGCGGAATGAGGATGGTGATCTCGAGGCGCGAGAGGTCCGTGTGACCCGTGACGGCGGTCGAGGGCGTTCCGAGGACGACCCGCTGCACCATCCAGAGCATGTACGCGGCGGCGAGGAGCACGCCCGAAGCTGATACCACAACGACGATACGAGACAGATCTGACTGCCAGGCTCCGAGCAGAGACAGGAACTCGCCGACAAACCCGGATAGTCCCGGCAGTCCCAGAGAGGCGAACGATGCGAACGCGAGCATCCCGGCGGCGACCGGCATCGCCATCGAAACGCCAGAGATCTCAGGGATCTGACGCGTATGTGTGCGCTCGTAGAGCATGCCGACCAGCAGGAAGAGCATGCCGGTCACGATGCCGTGGCTGAAGTTCACTGCCATGGCACCATCCAGGCCGGCGACGGTCCCTGACGCGATGCCGAGCATGACGAATCCCATGTGTGAAACCGAGGAGTACGCGACGAGCTTCTTGAGATCGGTCTGAGCGAAGGCGACCGCCGCTCCGTACACGATCGAGATCGCCGCGAGTACCCCGATGAACCACGACCACGAGTCGGCTGCACGAGGCAGGATCGGGAGCGACACCCGAATGAAGCCGTACGTGCCCATCTTGAGCAGGATGCCCGCCAGCAGGACCGACGCCGCTGTCGGGGCCTCGACGTGCGCGTCGGGCAGCCACGTGTGCAGGGGCCAGATCGGGACCTTCACGGCGAAGCCCAGGAAGAAGGCCGCAAACACCCACCACTGGAACGTGACCGGGAGGTCGGTGGTGGCGAGCTTGATCATGTCGAACGTGCCGCCCGCGGGATGCAGGTAGAGCGCAAGGATGCCTACCAGCATGAAGACCGAGCCCAAGAGCGTGTAGAGGAAGAACTTGATGGCCGCGTATTGTCGACGCTCCCCACCCCATATCGCGATGAGGAAGTACATCGGCACCAACACAAGCTCCCAGAACACATAGAAGAGCACGAAGTCGAGCGCACAGAACACGCCGTTCATGCCGACTTCGAGCAGGAGCAGCATCGCGAAGTAGAGCGCCGGTCTGTCCTTGATCTTCCAGCTCGCGAGCACTGCCAGAACCGACAGGAGTGAGGAGAGAGCGAGCATGGGCAGCGAGATACCGTCGACGCCGAGGTAATACTGAATGCCCGCCTCTTTCACCCACGTGAGCTTCTCGACGAACTGCACGGTCGCGTCGCCTGCGTTGAAGGTCACGACAACCAATACGGTGAGCGCGAGATCCACGAGCGTGACCGCGAGCGCGACCTTCTTCGGCAGATCGGGTCGACCCTTGGGTAGCAGCGCCACGACCACTGCCCCGACCAGCGGCAGGAATACGATCATCGAGAGCACTGGCATGAACGCCTACGCCCCTTTCAGAACGGCGAGGATCATCAGCAGCACAGCGGCGCCGAGGATGAGGCGCTGGTAGGCCTGAACACGGCCGGACTCGATGGATCGAGCGCGCGAGCCGACCGTGCGGGTGCCGCGAGCAATCCCGTTCACCGAGCGGTCGATGATCCGCACATCGAACACCCACGAGGCTCGCGAGAGGCCGACCCACCCCTGCGCGACGCCGTTCACGATGCGGTCGATGAAGCCGAGATCGAAACGGGCGAGCAGTCCCGTGAGCGCCACGTACGGTCTCACGAGGAGGCGTTCGTAGGTCAGGTCGAAGTAGAGCTTCTGTGTCAGCGCGTCGTAGACGTAGCCCAGTCGCTGCTTGATCATTCGCGTGTTCACGACCACGGTGCGGCGGCCATACACCCACCAGCCAAGCGCAATCCCCGAGAGCCCCACGACAGTGCTGGTGAGTGCAGTGCCGAGTGCGGGCCAGTGGCCTTCGTGCCCAAGGAAGGTCGAGAAGGCCGGACTCGTGAGTCCGATGACGGTCGTGATGGCGGCCAGCGCGATCATCGGCGCGAGCATGGACCGGTGCGCCTCGTGGAGTCCCTCGATCTGCGGAGGCCCGCCGAACGTCCGGAACCACAGTCGAGCTACGTAGAACGCGGTGACAAATGCCGTAGCGAGCGCGAACGCGAATGCGACGAATCGGCCGTCAGCCCACAACAGCGTAAGGATCTCGTCCTTCGACCAGAATCCCGAGAACGGGAAGATGCCCGCCAGTGCGAGCGAGCCTACCGTGATCGCCGCAGTCGTCCACGGCATGTGGCGCGAGAGCCCACCCATTTCGCGCATGTCCTGCGTGCGGGCGGCGTGGATGACCGCGCCTGCGCCGAGGAAGAGCAGGGATTTGAAGAACGCGTGCGTGACAAGGTGGAAGAGACCCGCTCCGACGCCACCCGCGCCGAGCGCGATGAACATGTAGCCGAGTTGAGAGATCGTCGAATACGCGAGCACCTTCTTCAGGTCGTACTGCACTGAAGCGAGCAGGGCGCCGACAAGCGCCGTCGTGAGGCCAACCACGAGCGTTGCCGTCAGCGCCACGCCGGAGACAGCGAAGATCGGCAGCGTGCGCGCGACGAGGTATACGCCCGCCGCGACCATCGTCGCGGCGTGGATGAGCGCCGAAGCCGGCGTGGGACCCGCCATGGCGTCAGGAAGCCAGACGTGCAGCGGCACCTGGGCGGACTTGCCCATCGCGCCGACGAGCAGCAACAGCGCGGCCGCCGTGGCGACCCCCGGGGCCCATGAGGCCGCGCTTGCGAGTACGGCCTCCAAGTCGAAGGTTCCGGCCGCGCGGTAGATGACGAGAAGCGCGATGGCGAAACCGACGTCTCCCACACGCGTCGTGAGGAACGCCTTCAACGAGGCCTTCCTCGGCGCTTCCTGCTCGTGCCAGAACCCGATCAGCAGGTACGAGCACAGTCCCATGATCTCCCACGCGATGTACAGGAGCAGCAGGTTGTCCGCGAGCACGAGCGTGATCATGGCAGCCGTGAAGAGCGAGAGCACCGCGTAGAACCAGCCGATACGTTCGTCGCGGTGCATGTAGCCGAGAGAGTAGACCTGGACACAGATCCCGACGATCGTCACGACGAGCAGCATGACGGCAGAGGTCTGGTCCAGGACGAGGCCGAGACGCAGACCGACTCCCGCGACCTTCCCCACCTCAAACGACGCGACCTTGATGGGCTCGAACGATTCGCCACCTGGCCACACGCGCAGAAACGCGACTACGGAGAGCGCCAGCGCGAGCACGCCGGCGGCGATCGACAGCGAGACGCTGTTGTTGCGCACCCGCCGCGACATGGGCAGCAGCGCCGCGAATGCGAGCGCCGGGAGCATCGGTATCAGGGCCACCAATGCCACCCGGCTACCCCTTGAGCCTCGTGAGCTCGCTGAGCTCGATCGAACGTGCCTGACGATAGATGGCGAGCACGAGGGCAAGCCCAAGACCGATCTCGGCCGCCGAAACGACCATCACGAACACGGTGAAGAACTGACCGGTCATCGCCGCGGGCGTCACGAACCGAGAGAACGCGATGAGGTTCAAGTTCACCGCAGCAGACATGAGCTCCAACGACATGAGCACCATGACCGCGCTCTTGCGCGAAACGGCGCCGTACAGGCCGATGGAGAACAACAGGGCGCCGAGCACCAGGAAGGGAGTCAGGCCGACCGACATCAGTCCTCCCCCTCCTTCGACCACCACACGGCGCCGACGACCGCCACGAGCAGAACGAGCGACGCCATCTCGAAGGGCAGCATCCACGTGGTGAAGAGCAGCTTGCCGAAGGCCGCCACACCCGGGACGACTTGTGGCGTGCGACCGCTGGTCGGCGTGTAGCGAGCGATCGCGCTAAGCGCCAGCCCACAGAACACGAGCGCCATGCCCGCCGCGAGCCACGACCAGTCCCTCGGCCGGATGGCGTCTTCGCGCCGCCGGAGCGTGAGCATGACGACGAAGAGGACGAGCACCGCCACGGCGCCCGCGTAGACCAGGAGCTGCACCATCGCCATGAACTCGGCGGAGAGCAGCAGGAAGAGGCCTGCGAGCGCGATCATGACCTCGAGCAGCCAAAATGCCGCGTGCACCACGTTGCGTGTCGCGAGCATCCCCACGGCGCCACAGAGGCAGGCGAGTGCCAGCAGGGCAAAGGCGACGCCACTCACCGTCTCAGGCATCGGACGCCTCCTCCCCGGCCGACGGCCGCGGCGGCGGCTGCGGCGCGTGGGGTGACACGCCCGCCTCGGCGCGGGACTTCGCCTGGCGCTTGGGCCCCGCCGCCTCGACGTCGTGGAGGAGCTCGTAGACCAGTTCCTCAGGTGAGGTACGTGCGAGCTCGTAGTCGTGGCTCATCAAGATCGCGTCGAAGGGACAGCTCTCGACGCACAGCCCGCACATCATGCACGCGCCGACCTCGTAGGAGAACGAGTCGATGTGTTTCTTCTTCGTCTCGGCGTATTGGGTGAACGTCAGGTCGAGGATGTGATTCGGGCACACGCGAACGCACGTCATGCATGCGGTGCACTTCGGCGCCCCGGCCTCGTCGTACTTCGGGGCGACCGCCCAGCGCGCGCGCTCGGGCAGCTCGAGCTTCTCGTACGGATACATGACCGTCATCGGCCCGCGGACGAGGTTGCGCATCGTGATATGCAGGCCATTGAGCAGCCCCAAGCCCCACATCAGGCGCTCACCGCCCGCGAGACCGCTTCGGCGAGCTTCATGACGAGGCCGGTGAGCATGATGAGCGCGAGCGAGGCGGGGATGAGCGCCTTCCATCCGAGCGCCATGAGCTTGTCGATGCGCACCCGGGGAAACGTGCCGCGTATCCACATGATCACGAAGATGAACAGGTACGTCTTGAACATGAAGACGATCGGCGCGGGTACGACGCCGAAGCCTCCGTGCCACCCGCCGAAGAACACGGTCACCGCGAGCGCCGACACCAAGAACATGTTCGAGAACTCGGCGAGGAAGAGCAGGCCGAACTTCATGGCGGAGTACTCCGTGGAGAACCCCCCAACGAGCTCCGACTCAGCCTCGGACATGTCGAACGGCGTCTGGTTGAGCTCGACGAGAGCGGCCACCAGGAACAGCACGAACGACGGCAGCAACGGGAAAACGAACCAGCGCGGCAAGGGGACGAACCACCAGCCCGACTGCGACGCGACGATGTCGCCCAGGTTCGCGCTTCCCACGAGCATGACGACGGGAAGCACCGAGAGCAGCAACGGCACTTCGTAGGCGATCTGCTGGGCAACCGCACGCATCCCGCCGAGCAGCGACCACTTGTTGGAGGACGCCCACCCCGCCATCAGGATGCCGATCGGCACGAACGAGAGCATCGCGAAGGTGAAGAGCAGGCCGGTGTCGAGACCGACGATGGTCCACGTCTGCGAGAACGGGATAGCCGCGTACGCCATGAGCGAGGGAACGAAGACCGCCACAGGTGCGATGAAGAAGAGCGCCTTGTCCACCGCCGAGGGCGTCGGATCTTCCTTCGTCAGCAGCTTGAGCACGTCGCAGGTGGTCTGGACGACACCGTGCCAGCCGACGTGCATCGGCCCGAGGCGGATGTGCAGATGACCGAGTACCTTGCGCAGCATGTAGATGAGCACGACGCCGTTGACGAGCATGAGCGCTACGGCTGCGAGCACGCGCAGGATGGCGGTGAACAACGGACTCATCGGTCCACCTCGCCGAGGATGATGTCGGTGCTCCCGATGATGACGACGGCGTCCGCGATGAGCGATCCGGGAAGCACCTGCTCGATCGCCTGGAGCACGAACAGGGACGGCGCTCGATAGTGCATCCGATACGGCGTCTCGCTGCCGTCTGAGAGGAGGTGTACGCCTACCTCTCCACGCGGCGACTCAACAGCCGCGTAGACCTCCCCCGCTGGCGGGCGCAGGACCTTGGGAACCTTCGCCGCGTGGTCGCCCTCGGGCATCCCGTCCACGAGCTGGCTGATCATGCGCGCTGCCTGGCGCATCTCCTCCATACGCACGGCGTACCGGTCCCAGCAGTCTCCCGTGGCGCCGACAGGCACGTCGAACTCGAGCTCGTCGTATGCGGCGTACGGGCGGTCGCGGCGTATGTCGAACCCCACGCCGCTGCCGCGCAGGTTCGCCCCGGTGAGTCCGAACGCCAGCGCCAGCTCGCGGTCGAAAACGCCGATCCCGCGCACGCGACCCTGGAAGATCTCGTTGCCACCGAGGAGCTGGTCGTGCTCTTCGAGGTAGCCGTCGAACGTCGACAGGAAGCCCCGGATCTTCTCGTCGATGCCGACGGGCAGTTCGCGAAGCACGCCTCCCGGACGGACGTAGTTGAACATCATCCTCTGGCCGCTGATCGCCTCGAGAATGTCGAGGATCGCCTCGCGCTCACGCATCGCATAGAGGAACTGGCCCATCGCCCCGGTATCGAGGCCGAAGGTGCCGTACCAGAGCACGTGACTCGAGATGCGGTTGAGCTCCGCGACGAGGGAGCGGATCCAACTCGCTTTGCGCGGGATCTCGACCTCGAGCAGGCTCTCTGTGGCAAGCGCGAAAGCGAGCTCATTGTGCAGCCCGGAGAGGTAGTCACCACGGTCCATAAGGTTGCCGACCGCGTTGTAGCGCCAGTTCTCGGCGAGCTTCTCGATACCTCTGTGCAGGTAGCCGATGACCGCTTCGGCGTTGATGATCTCCTCGCCATCCACCTCGATGATCATGCGCAGCACCCCGTGCGTTGATGGATGCTGTGGCCCCATGTTGATGACGAGGTGTTCGGTGGCCAGGTCGTCGATGCCCTTTGGCAGTCGACGTATCCCCGCCGGCAGTATGGGGGGCGCGTAGGTGCCCTCGGCGAGAACGCCCACAGGCTCAACGGTGTCGCGGGGGTCGCTCACCGGTCTCGCATCTCGTGGACGTTGCGAACCGGCACGCTCTTGAGTAGCAGCGGCGGCACGCCCTCGGTCGTCAGCAGGCGCTTCGGGTTCGGGTGGCCCGAGAGGGTGAGCCCGAACATCTCGGCGGTCTCGCGCTCGGGCAGGAGCGCGGCCGGATATGACTCCCACACGGACGCGAGGGTGCCACCGTAGGGCAACAGTGTCTTGACGTAGATGTCCTCGTCACGCGTGAACGAGCGCAGATGGTACGTGATCTCGACATCGTCGCCAGTGTCCGTGCCGAGCAGATCCACCAGCATGAAATAGCCCAGCTGGCTTGCCTTGAGCGCCGCGAGCGCCCCGACGACGTCGGCAGATGGCAGCGCGTATGAGAGACCGAGCGCCGTCTCCTTGAACTCGCCGGCATCCAGGCTTGCCGCTGCGAGGGCGTGTCTAATGACGGTCGCGTCTGGCAGCAAGCCGCTCCTCCGTCTGTCGGGCGATCTTCTTCTGGAGTTGGATGAAGCCGTATTGGACGGACTCCGGTCGGGGGGGACAGCCCGGCACGTACACGTCGACCGGCACAACCTGGTCGACGCCGAGGACGACGTTCGGGTACTGGCGGAACGGACCTCCTGCCGTCGCGCACGCACCCATCGCGACGACCCACTTTGGCTCGGGCATCTGGTCGTGGAGCATCTTGACCGTCTCGGCCATCTTCCTGTTCACGGTGCCGGCAACGATCATGACGTCGGCTTGCCGAGGCGATGCTCGGAAGAACACGCCCATGCGGTCGAAGTCGAAGCGGGGACCCGACGCGCTCATCGGCGCCTCGATAGCGCAGCACGCGATACCGAAAGACAAGTACCAGAGGCTGTTTCGACGTGCCCAATCGAAGAGCTGCTCGCTCCGGATGAAGGCGATCGAGTGCTCGCCCGTCAGGCGGTCTAGCGCCACTTGAGCGCACCCTCCTTCCAGGCGTACGCGAGGCCGCAGACGAGTATCCCGATGAAGATGACCATCTCAACCAACACGAAGACACCCATCTTGCCGAAGGCGACTGCCCACGGGTACAGGAAGATCGTCTCGATATCGAACACGACGAAGAGCAGCGCGTAGACGTAGTAGCCAATGCGGAACTGGACCCAGGGCGGGCCGATGGGATCCACGCCACACTCGTACGTCGACGACTTCTCAGGCGAAGGCTTCTTGGGTGAGAGTAGCCACGAGGCGCTGAGCGTCGCGATGACGAACAGCGCCCCGATGACGAGGAACATGCCGATTATCAGGTAGTCGAAGCCCATACGCAGAAGCAGGCCCCCATTGGCGAGCCGCCGTGGGTGAAATGGACGTCTCTCCTCAGGATACGACAACGTCAGGCGCGCGCGGGCCGGGCACCGAGAGTCGGTCGCGTCCCCGGAGGCGATCACGGCACCCCGCGCGCGCTCAAGGACGCGACGGACCTGCCCCTCAGTCGATCGCGCTCACCAACAGAGATGTGAGCCACGAACCCAGAATGGCGCATCCCTCGGTGTTGAGATGGTGAGGGGAGTTCGAGTCGAAGAGCAGTTCAGCCCGCGCGCCGAACTCCTCGTCGGCGTCCCACCACAACAGCGCCAAGGGCATCCGCGGGAGCGCAGGAATGCGCCACGCACGGTCGGCGAGGCCTGGGAGCGAGGCGCCCCCCAAGCGCGCCACAGCGTGGCGGAGTCTCCGTCCATCTGGCGAGAAGCATCGGACGATAGGCCCGCCGGTGTAGCCGCGGAAGGCACTGACGTAGAACGAGCCGTCGGGCAGATCGGCAAAGGAGATCCACGTGCCGGTCGGAAGCGAACCGTCCGAGAGGGCCAGGTGGTAGACGACGAGCGCCGCGATGTGTGTGGGAGCGGCCTCGTCGCCGATGGACACTTCATACGCGGGGTACGTGACACTCACGACACGACCGAAGCAAGGCAGACGGAACTCGAGCGCGACATCGTCCCATTCGGCGCCCGCGTGGGAGGCCGCCCCCATGGGATCCAAGCCGGCGGCGGTCGCGCGCGCTGCTGCTAGCGCATCAGCCATGCCGTGTGCCTCCGCCCCGCGCGAGCCGAACCGAACGTACCCGAGTCCACCCGACTACGTCTTGTGGGTGCGAATCTTGGCGATCTCCTCCACATGCCCATATAGGTGCAGACCCTTCGAAACGCCGATCAGGCTCCCCGAACCGACTCCGATCTCGCTCGCCATCCACTGCTTCAGGAGCTCCAGACCGGCCATGTTCACTGGGAAGCCACCCCAGGCATCCCAGCTGCGGAAGTAGACAACGAGGTGCAGCTTCCCATACCGCACCCGACAATCGATGAGCCGCATGCAGGGAGGGTCATAGCCCACGCCTTTGTTGTCATGGACCGTGATGTCCTCCGGGCGGCCGATCTCGATCGTCGCCTGATTCGTGTTCCCGCCCGAGTCCCTGAGCATCCGTACGGCCCATTCGACCTGAGGCAGGGTCAGTTCCAGCAAGTCATCCTTCACCGGCCACATGATCCTCTGGCCATAGGTGTACTCCTCGTTCGGCTGAAGCTTGTCGCTCAGGAGGTAGCCCGGGAAATACTCGCACATCACGTAGTCCTCGTCGGCAAGAGCCGGGATGCCCAGGCCTTCAGGGATGATCGGAAGCAGCGGCCCGCTTCCCGGGTCCTTCACGAACACCGTGGCGAAGTCAAGCTCGATCCTGTCCGTTCCCTCGTAGCTCCCGCGTTCGACCTCGTAGCGATAGCCATAGTTCATGAGGGCGTCGATCACCTGGAACCATGCGTCATCAAGATCCCGGGCGGTGATCGAAACCGGCAGAAGCTCGCCTCTCTCCATGTCTCCATCTTCTTCCGACGGGCCGACAGGACACGGTCCCCACGGTGGGCGTGGCCTCCTCCAATCCTTTGGAAGTCAGTCTAACCCCGAGCGCCTGCCCTAGCTCGGAGGCGGAACGTCCTGCGTTGTGTTCGGGCGGGTCGGGCAAGGCTTGGCGGGCGTCCTACGAGACGACATCAGCGCCGACAGTCGTCCGTCTGTCTGTCGTCGCGGGACGGGTCACGATCGCGACCCCGACGCTCACCGCTACTTCGGCGAGCCACCGCGCCGGGAATGATGGGCGACCGGCTAGCGCGACAGGGCAGCAGCCATGTCTCTACGAACCGCCTCGTAGTAGTAGACCGATGTCGCGTACTTCGGAAACTGCAGCTTGCCCGGCAGCCGCGTTGGAGTTGGACCGATGATGCGAGCGGCATATTTGTCGGCGGCGACCGTCCCGAGCTTCTGAGAGACCAGCTGCAGGTACTCGTGGTCCTCGAGACCGTCCCGCAAAGCCTCCATGCGCAAGCTCCCCACCGGGGGCGCGCCTTCGACGACGAGCCCTAGCCGAGGATAGAAGCCGGGGTAGATGAGAGACGCGTCACCGTTCGCATACCTGGTGTGGCCGTCTGCCGCCCAGACCGTGGTCAGCTGCGAGACGTATGGGTCCTTGCCGCTGTAGTTGTTGACGCTGTAGTAGAGAAGCCCCGAGGCACGCGTACGGAAGGCGAGCCAGCCTTCGGCCCTCGGATCAGTCAACGGCTTGTCGAGCAAGTAGTTCGGGGCGTACTTCTGCCAGATCGTCTTGGCCGTGTAGATCCAATAGGGCTTGCGCGCCGAGCGGATCTTCAGGATGTAGCTCCAGTCCCGGAAGATGAAGTGCGATCGGTAGACGTAGATGTCTACCCCGGGGACGAGGGTCCCCTTCTGCGTTGACGCGTCGGTCGTGAGGAGGAACTTCAGACCCGGGGCGTATTTGTGGATGAACGCCGCGTACCTCTTCACGAAGGGCATCTGCGACGCCTTTGGCTCGTCCTTCGGGAAGACGTACGCCTTGGACGCGTCCGCACCGAGCTCACTCGCAACGCTTCGGTAGTACCGAATTGCGTTTGACGTGTATGTGCTGCTCGCGAACGGGTTGTTGATCCACGACGTCACGCTGTCAGTCGGCAGCTTGACGCTGTTGAAGCCGAATCGACTGCCCCGGAACGTCGTCGCAAGCCCGGTGCCCAGGTAGTCCGTAAGCACAGCGTGGCGCGCGCTCATCGTCCCGTTGCTGCTGCGCTGTTCGAACGTCGGTGTCATGTAGTACGGCGAGATCCGATGATCGTCGAGGTATCGCATCCAGCCGGCGACCTGATCCCCGTGGTAGCTGTTTGTTTCGGGAACGCGCGCCGCGCCTGGCCCCGGGCTGGGATTCACCGAGAGCCACGTGCCGGAAGCCGTGTTTCGTTTGGGTGCCCCGGTGTCGAAACCGAAGGCGGTCCTGAGAGAAGTGCGCGTAACCGAGAACGGGTAGACCTGGAGTGACACCGGAATGGTCACCTCAGGCGTGGGAGCGCCGGTCAAGTCAGTGGCCGTGATCCTAAGGGTGCCCGTGTACGTTCCGGCGACGCTGTTCTCGGGAACGTGGAACAGTACATAGAACGAGCGGGATGAGTTCGCTGGCACCGAGCGCAACGCGAGCACCTGGGGCTTGTTCGGCAACCAGCCGAGCTTCTCGCCGTTGGCAAGCGACATGGGCAGCAGCGAGTCGGGCTCATAGCCGCGGCGGGTGTAGCCGTACGAGGGCGTCGTGATCCGGATGTAGTTGACCTTGTACGTGGTCACGCCTGATGCCGCGATCGTGTTGACAGTCCCGCTTTCGTCGACGTAGGTGAGGGCCGAGGGCTGCAACCACACGTCCTGGATCGCGACGTTCGGGCGAAGGACGACCTGCCTGCCCTCGAACTCGGCCTTGGCGGCCCCCAACGCCATCATAGGGGGCGTCGTGTCCGAGGCCCGAGGCCCCGTCGAAGACAGCATGGTCTCAGGGTAGATCTTGGTCTGAGCGTACGTGTACCAGTACCGGTAGTCCGGGGTGGCTGCTTCCGCGACACATGCGAGCGACCAGAAGGCCGCGGCGATCAGCGCTGCGCCAAGGACTCGTTTCGGGGTCACTGATGTCTCCGCGAGAGCAGGAACTCGTCATGCTTCTTATCGACGCAACGAGGGCAGTTGTTGAGGACGGGAGTGGGGGACAGCCGCACAACGACACGTCAATGCGGAAGTCCGATGATTCCGAGGGCGAGTATCTCGAGCGCTGTGACTCACTCGGTCTGGACGAGACACCGGTGCGAGATTGCGACGAGCCACTCGCTCTCCGATCGTGGGGGGTCGCGTCGAGTCTAGTAGTCGTCGCTGAATCGGCGCTCAAGTAGGACGCTTGAGGCCCGCAGGAGTGTCTCCCACGGGCCTCTTCTCACTGCGTTTCCGCAGGTCAGATACTTGGAGCCGACGAAGGGATTCGAACCCTTGACCCCCGCATTACGAGTGCGGTGCTCTGGCCAGCTGAGCTACGTCGGCCTGTACTCTCCTACTCCACCCGCTCGCGTCATGCGCTCGGAGTCCCGCCAGTGTCGCTCTTGGGTCCTCCGGACCGACGCCTTCTGCGCCGACGACCTCCACCTGACTTCGGGGGGCGTGCGCCAGGCTCGCCCGAAGGAGCCTCGGCAGCGCCCGGCTGTGTCGGTTTCCCGCCAGCCACCGGCAGCTTCGCAGATCCCTCAGCGACAGGCTGTTCCGCCTTGGCCTCAGACGCCTGCGGCTGCTGGGTGCCTACGTCAGACTGACGCCTGCGCCGCCGAGGAGCGGAACCCTGCGCGTCAGACGCGGGTTCCTGCGCACTTGCGAGAGGAACGCCGGTCCTGCCGGCTGCCTCGATGGCTTCCTGCTCCACAAAGCAGGGACACTCCCCACCCTTCGAACAGCTCATCGCGGAGAGCGGGACGGTGAACCCGCTTCCGTCCTCGAGTTTGACCGACACCGTCTCCTTCGGAGTATTGAGTTCCGAGACCTTGCCGGCGCCGAGTGGCGTTTCAATGAGCGCGCCCCGCTTGGGTGCGCGCGTCTTGAAGTCCTTGTACGCGTCGTACTCGTAGCGGAGACAGCACATGAGTCTGCCGCACAGCCCGCTTATCTTCAAGGGATTGAGCGGGAGGTCCTGCTCCTTCGCCATGCGGATCGACACCGGCTGGAAGTCACCGCTCAGCCGCGCGCAGCAGAGTTGCTGACCGCAATGGCCCACCCCGCCGACGAGCCGGGCCTCGTCCCGTACCCCGATCTGCCGCATATCTATGCGTGTCTTGTACTCACTCGCAAGTTCCCGCACGAGATCGCGGAAGTCGACGCGCTCCTCGGACGAGAAGTAGAAGACGATCTTGTCGCCGCCGAAGAGGTACTCGACGTCGATGGGCTTCATGTCGAGCTTGTGACTGTGCACGAGTTCGCGGTAGCGCGTCATTGCGGCGCGCTCTTTGCCGCGAAGATCCTCAGCGCGCTCGAGATCATCCGCACTTGCAACCCGCACAACCGGCTTGAGCGGCGCGGGAAGCTCGGACGGTGTCACCTCTCGAGGCGACTCGACGGCGAGTCCCAGCTCGGTCCCTCGCTCGGTCTCGACCACGACCGAATCGCCCTCGGTCATCTCGGCACCTGCCGGATCGAACCAAAGGGTCTTTGGGGTGAAGCGGAGTTTGACTCCCACTACCGTGGGCACTGAAGGACCTCCCGAACATCGAACAACATCGCCTCGACGGCGAGTTGGGGGCTCACATTATACGAAACGCGCCGTCTCGTCCTGTTGACGGCCGAAAGGGCAGTCGTCGCGGCGGCCGGCGTGATGACGGCAGCCAACTCTTCCATGGCGTCGATCGCGTCGCAGTTCGACACGAGATCGCCCACGCCCTGGGACAGAGCCAAGCAATCGCGCAGCCAACTCTCGGCGACGTTCAGCACCTCTGAGATGCCCTCGCGTTCTTTGGTGGTGAGTTCTCGCTTGTGTCGCTCTTCCAGCGTTTTGCCGGCCTTCGCCGCGGCCTTGCCCAAGAACTCCTCGCGTTCGGCTGTCTCGGCCCGCTGCGCTGCCTTGACGTCATCGAGCGGGGCTCGCACGGCATCGAGCAGGTCGTGGGCTGCGTCCAGGACATCGAGGTCATCCATCACGACAAGATCCTTGAGGGTGCGGAGGATCAGGGAGCGGGCGTCGCGGCGTGAAGGCGATTCGAGGAAGTCGCGCGCCCTGCTGAGCACTCCACCGGCGGCAGCAAGGGCCGAGAGCGCTTCCTCGCGCTCGGCGCCCGTCTGCTCTCCGAGCAGCCGCGCGGCCAGATCCGGTGGAAGCCTGCGGAAGCGGACGATCTGGCAACGCGAGACTATCGTCGGCAGCACCGCGTCCAAGGAGTGAGTGAGAAGCACAAGGACGACGTCGTCGGGCGGCTCCTCGAGGGTCTTGAGGAAGGCGTTCGCGGATGCGTCGTTGAACAGGTCGGCATTCTCGATGATGTAGACCTTCACCGACCCTTCGATAGGCGAGAGAGTGGTGTCGTGGATGATCTGGCGTACCTGTTCCACGCGGTACATCGCGGCGCCCTCGGGAGACATGATGTGCACGTCGGGATAGAAGCCCCGTTTGATGCGGAAGCACGTCGGGCAGACACCGCAGCCCTCGTCTTCACAGAAGAGCGCGCAGGCAAAGGCGCGGGCGGCCGACTTCTTGCCGGCTCCCGGGGGGCCCACGAACAGGTAGGCGTGCGATACCCGCCCCGTCGCGGCCGCAGTCCTGAGGTAGCCCGCCGCCTTGTCCTGACCGACGAGATCGTCCCATACGCAACGGCTCATTGCGTGCCGAGCACCCCCCGCAAGACCCCAGAACCGCGAACGGCATCCAAGACGCGCCCGGAGACGATCTCGACCGCGTCTTCGCCGTCCACGACCACCACTCTCTGTGGCTCCGCTCGTGCGATTGCCAGGAACCCCTCACGGACCCGCTGGTGGAACGCGACGTCCTCGAGCTCGAGACGGTCCGGTGCACCGCTCGCTTCACACGCGCGCTCGAGAACGAGTCCGGGGTCCACGTCGATGACGATCGTGAGGTCAGGGGTCAGTGCGCCGTTTGCGGCCTCGTTCAGCCGGGCAACCTCTTCCAAGGGAAGCCCACGAGCGTAGCCCTGGTAGGCCGTGGTCGAATCGAAGAAGCGGTCGCAGAGCACGACGTCGCCGGCCTGGAGCGCCGGCTCGATCACTTCCGCGACGAGTTGAGCGCGGCTGGCCTCGTAGAGCAGCAGCTCGGCACGCGCGTCGAGCCCCAAGTGCTCGGGATCCAACAGGATGCTCCGGATCGCTTCCCCCACGGCGGTCCCACCCGGTTCTCGCAGGCAACGGACCCGAACGTCCTCGAGTTCGAGCCGTTTCGCGAGCAGTCCGAGTTGCGTCGACTTCCCGCTCCCCTCCACCCCTTCGAAGGTGATGAATATGCCGGCGTGAGTGCGTGCAGGTGCGCCACTAGAGAAGCCCCCGCCCTGGGGAACCGTCGGCTGGACACTCCGATCGCTACTCGCGTCGGCCACGGCGCACCAACCAGCGCCATTGCACCGGCGCATCGTAGAGAAGATCGTTTCCGAGGGTGTCGATCGCGACGAATGCCGGAAAGCCGTCCAGCGTGAGCTCCACAAGCGCTTCGGTCCCCAAGTCCTCCCAGGCCACCGGCCTGGAAGCGGTCACGTGGGCGCCGAGAAGAGCGCCTGCGCCGCCCACCGCAACGAAGTAGACGGCACCGTGTTCGACGCACGCGCGGCGGACCTCATCAGAGCGTCCGCCTTTGCCGATCGTCGCCGCGATCCCAGCCGCGAGAAGCCGAGGCGTCGCAGCATCCATACGCTTGGCTGTCGTCGGCCCCACGGAGCCCGCCGGTCTGCCCGGTGTCGCAGGTGTAGGACCGGCGTAGAGAAGGACCTGCCCCTCAAGACCGAACGGCAGCGTGCCCGCGGCATCCAAGGCGGCTAGCAGCCGTTCGTGCGTCGCGTCCCGAGCGGTAAAGACGGGGCCTCGCAAGGCGACCTCGTCTCCCGCTCGGAGTGCTACGAGTGCTTCTCGGGACGGCGGCAACGAGACCTGCAGCGGGCCTGTCGGGGGGCCAGCGGCCGGCTCACTCGGCTTCATCGCACACTACCTCCATCGGCGCGCATCCCCTCCACGAGAGCGTCCTGAACCCATAGTACGCAGCCCCGAGGACGATTGCCGAAGCGACCCACAAGGTGATCCTCGGCGCCCAGATGCCGATGTCGGCAGCAGGGATGTTCTGCGCCTCGGCGATCGCGCCGACCACGAGCGAGACGAGGTCGTTCAGGGGCGACATGACGAACAGCGAGAGAAGTAGGGCCACCTTGGTCGCCGACTCGAGTGCAGTGAAGACGCGACCGCGGATCTCGTCTCCGGTGGTCAGCACGACGTACGTATTCCCCGCGACAGTGACCGTCGCGATGCACGCCCCTGCCACGACTGCGAAGAGAGCGGCCACCCAGTAGCGCGTCGTGAGCGAGAAGAGGAACATCCCCGCCCCGAACGCCGCCACGCTGCCGACGAAGAGCAGCTGTAGGCGCACCAGGTGCATGAGCCGAGGCACGAGAACAGCCGCAGACACCATGCCTATCGCCAACAGGAGCAGGAAGAGGGTCTGCGGAGTAGCCGTAAGCGCCTTGAGCGCCGGGATGCGCCCGATGATGGGGATGGCGCCCGTCAAGTATGTCTGGATGTACACGAGCCCGACCGTCGCGACAGCGCCTCCGCCGAGAATCGCCAGGAAGATGGTCGTCAGCAGTCCTCGCAGTTCCTTGTGCTCGCGCATGAACACGAAGGATTCGCGCACGTCCTTGCCCACCAGGGAGAGATCGAGCGGTGCCCCGTCGTTGGCCATCGACTTCGCGACGATCTTGATCCCGTAGATCGAGATCGCCGAGACCACGAAGGTCAGGCTATCGACTATGACGCCGGCCCGTGGACCGAGCAGCGCGGGGCCGAGGACCCCCACGGCGCGCGATATGCCGAGGAAGTTCACTCCGAGCAGCAGGTGCACGACGCGCTCGAAGGCGGCAAGGATGGCGGCCGAAGCGGTGAGTCCGATGATCGTGCTCGCCTGCCCCGTCGTGTACGAGAGGGCGTTGGCTTCCGCGAGTTCGTCCTCGTGAACGAGGTACGGAATGAGCGCGTTCTTCGCCGGAACGAACAAGAGCGACGCGGTCTCCATCAACAGCACGATGAGGTAGATGACGGCGAGATTGTTCGTGGCGATGACACCCAGGACCAACACGGCGCGTGCGATGTCGGTCGCGATCATGACCTTGCGGCGGTCGAAGCGGTCGACGAACACACCCGTGACTGAGGACAGGAAGAGCGCTGGGAAGATCTTGGCGATGAGGATGCCTGCCACCGCGAACGACGAGCCGCCGGACATCGAGTTCACGAGCGGTATCAGGAGGCCTACAACCAGCCAGTCTCCGATGTTGCTCACGAACTGCGAGATCCACAGCCTTCGGAAGCCGGGATTACGCAACAGACGGCGGAACGCGCCTTTTCGCGCCGGAGCGGCAGCGGGAAGCGGGCTCGGCAGCGCGACTTCGTCCGCCGGATCCGTGACGGTCGCGTCGGACCACGTCCCGGCCATGTCGGACATGTCCTCACGTTCGGGCGTCACGTGCGTGCGTCCTCGTCTACGATCTCGACAGTCGCGGAGCGCATCGAATGGCAGCTCACGTTCACGGCGACCGGAAGCGCCGCAATGTGACACGGAGCAGACACGATCCTGACCCCCAAGGCGGTCATGTCCCCGCCCAGACCTGCCGGGCCGATGCCAGTCGCGTTGATCGCCTCCAGCAGCTCGCCCTCCATCGATGCTATGCGAGGGTCCGACGTCTTCTCATCCAGACGTGCCAACAGTGCCCTCTTCGAGAGCGACGCGACCTTGTCGAATGTCCCGCCAACGCCAACCCCAACTATCACAGGCGGGCAGGCACTCGTCGCCGTCGCCTCGACCGTGTCGAGCACAAAGTCGCGGATGCCCGCCCACGCTTCGGCCGGCGCGAGCATTGCGAGCCGAGACGCATTGTCGGAGCCGCCCCCCTTCAACATGACGTGTACGGTGGCACCTGTCCCTAGCCGTTGAGTGATCTCGACGAAGGCCGGGGTGTTGTCCTTCGTGTTGGTTCGGTCGAGCAGCGCGTCGCGCACGACGCTCATGCGCAGGCCTGCCGATGAGTACGCCTCTCCCACGGCCGCGTCGACCGCCGACTGCACGTCGCCCGACAGGCACTCCTCGACGCCAAGCTCGATCCAGACGCGCATGGTGCCGGTGTCCTGGCAAAGCGGCACGCGCCGCGCGGCAGCCATCTCGGCATTTTCGACAAGCTGTCCGAGGACTGCTCGCCCACGCGGTGAGCGCTCAGTCTCCACCGCTCGGCGCAAGGACTCCAGGATGTCGGGCCGCAACTCGACCGCGACCCGGCGAATCGCTTCAGAAACCGCCGAGGCGATCTGCGAAGCAGTGATCATGCCCTCGACCGAAGCCCGAGGGTATCGAGCGTTTCGGTAACCGTGGCCGCCGACGCGCGCAGAGTGCCGAGCTCGTCAGCCGTGAGCGGCATCTCCGGCACCGACCTGACCCCGAGACGCCCGAGGACCGCCGGTACCGAGACGTACACGTCATCGATGCCGTACTGACCCGTCAGCAAGACGCAGCTCGGCATCGTCTCGCCGGTATCGCCAACAATGGCGCGCGCCATCCGAACGACGGACGCAGCAGGAGCGTGGAAGGCAGACCCGCTCTTGAGCAAGCCGACCACCTCTGCCCCGCCGTTGACGGTGCGTTCAACGAGCACGTCAACACGCTCAGGCGCCACCACTTCTGGGAGCGGGCGGCCGTCGACCGTTGTGTGGTCCGGTAGCGGCACCATCGCGTCACCGTGGGCACCGACAACCAACGCGTCAATGGTACCGATCGGCTCGCCGGTCTCCTCGGCGATCGCAAAGGCGAAGCGCGCCGCGTCCAGCAGGCCGCCCATCCCGATCACACGCGAAGAGGAGAACCCGGAGACCGTCCAAGCAAGGTATGTCATGACATCGAGCGGATTGGTCACGCAGAGCAGAACGGCCTCGGGCGACGCTGCAGTGACGCGTTCGACCACCGAGCGAACAATCTCGGAGTTGAGGGCCAGCAGGTCATCTCGGCTCATGCCTGGTTTGCGGGGAAGACCGGCAGTGATGATGACGACGTCCGATCCCGCGGTATCGGCATAGTCGTTCGTGCCCACGATGTGCGGCCCGAACCGCTCGACAGAGCGGGCGTGCATCATGTCGAGCGCTTTTCCCTGCGGAAGGCCTTCGACCACGTCGACGAGGACGACGTCCGCGACCTCGTGCATGAGCAGCAGGAACGCAGCTGTTGCGCCGACGTTGCCAGCGCCGACGACCGTCACCTTCGGATACGACAATGCACGCCTTTCCCTCGGTGCTGGCGGGCGACCCATCACGCCGCGGCGCGCGATGACCACGCGAATTCTACCATCCGAGGTACGGAGAACCGCCTCAGGTGAGGTCGGCTGGGTAGTCCACGCTCGCACGCTCGCCGTGGTGAAATGCCCAGCGCTGGGCGAGGATCGGTGGAAGATCTGGCACTGGGATCCGTGCGTCCGGTCGTGCCAAGGGTGCGTTCACCTCCGCCATGAGAACGTCGTCGCCCACCACGGCTTCGGCGACCACCTCCCCCAGGACCACGATCGCGCTTCCGCCGTGAGCCGGCTCGCCATCTGGCCCGCCGTCGCATTCGGCGACCAGAACCAGGCCGGAGACGGATTCGCTCAGGCCGAGCGCTCGCTCGAGCATGGCCTCGGCTTGCAGATCGGACTCGTTCCCCGGCCTCAAGATGATCGCGTTGGGCGCTGCAGCGGCGAGTTCCCGGGCGATGACCGGGTCGAGGCACTCGTCCCCACTCAGTGCGGCAGTCATGCCCAGCGCGCTCTCGCTCACGCGCGCGCCGCGTGCGAGAGGCCCGCCTGAGCCCGGGTCTGGCGGCCCGAAGGGAGGTGCGAGCACCGTGACGTCCGGGTACTCGATCCGAAGGAAGGCCGCACTCGCGATCTTCGCCGTCTCGGTCGCCGACAGCCACGGCGGATCGGGGAGCACAACGACCTCGGCACCGCGCGAGCATGCGTTGACCAGCAGCTCCAGAAGGGTGGCCGAGTCCTGAGCTGCTGTGCTGCGACGAACCGCCTGGATGACCGCGAGTATCACCGATGCCCCCTCGCCGCTGTGAGCGTCACTGAGTACTTCCCCACTCGGCGAAGGTTAAGGCAGCGGGGAAACATCTGCCGGTCGTACGGCTGTTCCTCGGGCGGCCGCCTCGGACGAAGAGCCTACGCGGTGGAGGCGCCTTCGGAGGTCGAATTCGACTTCGCGCGCGATCCCCGCTTTGCCCCCGTGCGGGACCGCCGCTTGGGCGCCTTCTTCTGCTCTTCCTTGGCGGGGCACCCGGGATCGATGCAGATCTTCCACGGTCCGCGACTCGTACGGACGACGATCTTGGGTGCGCCACAGGCCTCACAGACCTCACCCGTCGCCTCGATCTCGCCGTTCTGGGGAAGCGGGTAGGAGACGTGGCATGTTTCGTAGTTGGTGCAGCGCACGAACCGCTTCAGCGTGCGAGGCGAGCGCCGGACCGTCAGATCACCGTCACGGCCGTCGGCGGCGCACGTCGCGCACTTCCCCACCACGACTTCTGGTTCGCGGTTCGTCGCGCACGCCGGGTCCAGACAGATCACGCGGGGCTTCTGTCGGAACTGGATCACCTTCACCTGCGGAGTCCCACACGTCGGACATGGCTCCTCGACCGGCTCGATCTTGCCCTGTGGCAGAGGGTACGTGACCTCGCACTCGGGCCAACCGGCGCAGCCCACGAACTGTCCCTTGGTCCGGACGGATGACTTGACGAGCAGATCATGTCCCGATCTCGGACACGTGCCCACGCGCGCATCCTCGGCGGCGGCGGTCTTGAGCATCTCGCCCACCTCAGCGGCCTTCGGTAGCAAGTTGTTCATGACCCCGGCCAGCAACTGCCGAGAGTGATCGACCACCTCGATACGTCGGGCACGGCCGTTGGCGATGGCGTCCATCTCGGCCTCGAGCTCCGCGGTCATGTCGGGCGTCGTTATGCGGTCGGCGAACGTCGCCAGCGCGTCGATGACGGTGATGCCGAGGCACGTCGGCTCCACCGGGTCGTTCGCGATGTAGCGGCGGTCCTCAAGAGTCTGGATGATGGCGTGGCGCGTTGCCTTGGTGCCGAGTCCCCGTTTCTCCATCTCCTGGATGAGCGCGCCCTGGCTGTAGCGCGCCGGAGGCTTCGTCTGCTTCTCCTCCAGCTCAGCGCCTCCGAAGTCGACGGATTCGTCGACCGCAAGAGCGGGAAGCACTTCGTCTTTCCGCATGCCGTAGGGATACACGGCGCGGAAGCCGGCGGATACGATCACGTCGCCGCGGGCGACAAAGGGCTCGCCAGCGACCTCGACCGTGACCTTCGTGCTCTCGAGCACGGCGTCTGCGGAGAGCGTCGCCATGAAGCGCCTCGAGATGAGGTTGTAGAGCTTCCATGCTTCGGGCTTGACCTTCTCCGGGTCGGCTGCACCGGTCGGGTGGATCGGCGGATGATCGGTCGTCTCCTTGGCACCGGCTGTCGCCTGAAGCTTGCTCTGTCCGAGCAGCCTGTTCGCGTACTCGTGATAGGCCGGCACCGCGGCCAAGCTCCGCAGGATGCTCCTCAAGTCGAGGCTCGCCGGATAGACGGTATTGTCAACACGCGGGTAGCTGACGAGGCCGTCCATGTAGAGGGACTCGGCGATGCGCATCGCGCGCGCCGGCGAGATGCCTTCGGCCGCAGCCGCTGCCTGCAGTGCGGTCGTGTTGAATGGCGTCGGCGGCTTGACCCGCCTCGTCGTCTTGCTCACGCCGGTGACGCGACCCCGTGACTGGCCCGCTACTGCGTCCATGACCCGTTGAGCGTCCGCCTGGACCTTGAAGCGCTCGGTCTGATGGACTGCCGAGAACTCCAATGCCCCCGATGCGTCGGCAGACGCGGCGATCTTCGCGAATACGGCCTTCACGACCCAGTACGTCTCCGGAAGAAAGGCGTCCCGCTCCTTCTCGCGGTCGACGATGAGCTTGAGCGTCGGCGTCTGCACGCGACCCGCGCTGCGAGGCTGACCTACGCCCGAGAACTTGACCTTCGTGAGGTATCGGGTCAGGACGGCGCCCCACACCAGGTCGATGTCCTGCCTCGCTTCGCCAGCCTGCGCAAGCTCCTCTGACACGTCGCCCAACTCGGCGAACGCGCGCTCGATCTCCTCCTTCGTGATCGCCGAGAAGCGCGCCCGCTTGATGGGCGCGGTGCTATTCACGCCCCGCACGAGCCCGCTCGCGTCGCTGCCGATGAGCTCGCCTTCGCGGTCGTAGTCGGTCGCGATGACGACCTCGTCGGCCTTCTTCGCGAGGTTCTTCAGGGAGCGGATGATCTCCCGCTCCATCGGCGTCTTCCCGATGGGGGCCCACACGAGGTAGGGCAGCGACGAGAGCTTCCACGTCTTGAGATCGACCCCGTCAGATGTGAACGGCTTCCGCACCGGCTTCGGCCACGGTGGTGCATCCAGGGAGGCCGGCAGCTTCGCGTCCGTTACGCGGTCGTCCTCCCAGTCGGCGTGCCAGCCGCCGTCATCGTGGATGAGCTGCGCAGGGAAATCGACGCCGAGGATGTGACCCTTGAGCCCGATGCTCACCCATTCCTCGCCGTCACGCCGAAAGCGATAGACCGGTGTATTGAAGACCTTCTCCGAGGTGGGCTTTCCCACCGCCAGGATCTCGGCGAGCTTCTTCGCCGCGATGTTCTTCTCAGTGACTACGAGCTTCAAGTGGCGTACTCCTCCGGGCAAGGATGTCACCCACGTCCTCGGCAATGTGCGGCCGTGGGGTCAGATTCGCAGCAGAGTATACACAGGTGCGTCAAGAGGGCCCGCCGAACCGACCGAGACGGCGCACCTGAAGCCGGACACCAGGATCACGGCGGGGGCGGCTCGCAGTCCACTGTCTGGACCGTGCGCAGTTAGAGCCCGAGTTCCTCCGCGTGCGCCTTCATGCCGTCGAGCGCAAGCGCCAGGAACTCGTCACGCGGGATGCCGAGGTCCTCGCACGTCGCCATCTGCTCGCGAGACGCCCCGCGGGCGAAGGCACCTTCCTTCCAGCGCTTCTTGAGTGACTTCACCTCGACATTCGCGAGCGATCTGTCGGGTCGGACGAGAGCCGCAGCCACGATGAAGCCAGTCGTGGGATCGGCGGCGTACAAGGCCCGGTCCATGGTGGTCTCCATGGGAGCCTTCTCGGCGTGCGCAAGGATCGCGTGGATCATCTCGTCGTCGACTTGCCCCTCGAGCAGCTCGGCGGTCACGAGCCCGTGGCGCACGAAGTCTTCTCCCGTCTCCGCGTAGTCGAGGTCGTGCAGCAGGCCCGTGAGTCCCCAGCGGACGACGTCCTCGTCGCCCATTCCGAGGTGCCGAGCGATGGCCTCCATGATGAACTCGGCCGCCAGACTGTGGTTCACCAAGTTGCGGTTGGGGATGCGCTCCTTCACGAGCGCGAGCGCGTCGTTTCGATCCATCGTTCGGGACCTCCCGCTGTCGTGGGCCTGGCGCCGAGCCGTCGCTATTCCCGGCCCTTCGAGGGCCGCGCCTTCGTCTTCTCGCGCGCGGCGTCGATGCGCCCGGCGAGCCAATCGGTCCATGCCGAGACCCCTTCGCCCTTGGTCGCCGATATCGAGAAGATCGGCGCCTTCGGGTTGAGCGAGTGCACGACTGAACGGAACTCCTGCTCGTCAAAGTCGAACACGGGCATCGTGTCGACCTTGTTGAGGATGACCGCCTCCGAGACCTGGAAGATACCTGGGTACTTGTACGGCTTGTCGTGGCCCTCGGGCACCGAGAGGATCATCACCTTCGCGTCCTCACCAAGGTAGAAGTCGGTCGGGCAGACGAGATTGCCGACGTTCTCGACGATGATGAGGTCGAGCCCATCTAGATCGAGCGCCTCGACTGCCCGCCCGATCATGTCACTCTCGAGGTGGCAGGCGCCCCCGGTGTTGATCTGAACGGCGGGGATGCCATGCGCCTTGACCTTCTCGGCGTCGACCTTGCTCGCGATGTCTCCTTCGATGACGGCGATGCGATAGCGGTCCCTCAGCGTCGCTATGGTCGCCAGAATGGTCGACGTCTTCCCCGCGCCCGGGGATGCCATGAGATCGAGCACGAAGACACCGTGCCGGTCGAAGAGAGCGCGGTTCTCGACAGCCAACCGCTCATTGCGATCGAGGATCGACTTGCCGATGTCTACCTGCATGCGCTCCTACTCCCGACTCTCGGGGGCACGTGGGTCGGCTTCATCGGGCGCGGCGGACGTCGCGACGTCTGTCGCGGGCGCCTCACGATCGGGCTGAACCTCTACGGGGACGTCGTTCGTTTCGATGCTGTCTATCTGCAGCTCCCGTCCTTGGAGCAGCTCGACGTTGAAGGAGTCACATTCCGGGCAGAACATCTGAAAGCGGTCGTGTCCGTACTCGGCACCGCACTCCAGGCACCGCGAGCGTGCCGGCACGTGGTTGACCTGGAGCGTCGCGCCCTCGGCCATCGTGCCGGGTGTCAGCGCCTCGAACGCGAACTGGAGCGCGAAGTCCATCACTTGGGTGAGCTCCCCCACGCTCACGCGGATCTCGGTGATCTGCGTCGCGCCCGCGTTCTCGGCAGCGTCGAAGGAAACCGCGAGGATTCCCTGTGTGATGCCCATTTCGTGCAAGTAGCTCCCCTATTGCGACGCGCGCTCGCGTCAGTCCGCCAACTCCCCGTAGAGCGCTTTCTGTTGTGCGATGCGTCGCGCCAGCACGACGCGCGCGAGCGCCAGGCTGCCTTCGTAGAGCAAGACGAGCGCACCGAAAAGCGCACCCATAGTGACCGGCGACCAGTCTGGGGTCGCTATCGAGGCGACGAGCATGAGCACGACGTAGGCAACTCGCCAGTTCTTGCGGAGCGTCGAGTACGGCACGATGTTGAACATCACGAGATAGAAGATGACCACCGGCAACTCGAAGGCTATGCCGAAGCCGAGCATCAGAAGAGTCGCGCCCGAGAAGTACAGGCGCGCATCCGGCAGTACCTTAACGGTCTGCCACGCCTGCGAGACCATCCAACCGAAGGCGGTCTCCAGGATCACGCGATAGCAGAAGATGACTCCGGCGGCGAAGAAGGCCACGAGGGCGGCGAAGGTCGGAATGACGTACTTGCGCTCCTTCGCCTTGAGTGCCGGAAGGAAGAAAGCCAGCACCTGCCACAGGATGATCGGGCTGCCAAGGATCAATGCTCCGTAGAGCGCCACCGTGAACCGCAGCCCAAACGTACCGAACGGGCCGAGGATGTTCATTGGCTGCCCGGCCAGCTGAGGGAGCTGGATGATGGGCTTCATCACGAAGTCGTATAGGGTCGGCGCGTAGAAATAGAGCACGGAAGATCCCCCGAGCACCACGGCAGCGATGATGATGAGCCGTCGCCGGAGTTCGGCGAGGTGCCCGAGGAACGGCATGCGGGCGGGTCCGATAGGCATGGTCGGCAGAGAGGCGCCGGGGCGCTACTCCTCGTCCTCCCCTTCCTCGTCGGCATCGTCACCGAAGGAGGCGCTCGCTAGTACTTCCTCCGGAGCAGCCTCCGCCGCAACGGCAGCCTCGGCAGTGGGCGCAGCCTCCGTCTTCTCGGCCGCGTAGAGCTCAGCCTTCAGCAGGGCCTCGACATTGGCTTGTGCGCGCTGGAACTCCTTCATGAAACGGCCGACGGTGCGCGCCATCTTCGGCAGCTTGTCGGGGCCGAAGATGATCAACGCGAAGACCACTATGAAGAAGAGCTCAGTCCCGCTAATCCCGAACACGCCTGCAGTCTCCTATTGAGTCCGCGGGATACCAACCAGCATCTGAATCGTTGAGCAAGGGTCTTGCCGTCTGGCCGGGCGGATCGACGCAGCGCCGAGTGGCGATTGCTAGAACTCGGCCGCCTCCTTGACGTTCGAGAAGATCGGGAAGACCTTGTCGAGCCCCGTGATGCGGAAGATCTTCAAGATGTTGTCCCTCGTGCACACGAGCCGTACGGCCCCAGAGTGTTCCTTGGCACGCCGAAGTGCTCCAACGAGCACGCCAAGACCAGAGCTGTCGATGAACGCGACGTTGCCCATGTCGATGATCACGAACGAGCAGCCGCCCTCGATCACGTCGACCAGCGAGTCCTTGAGCCTGGGCGCCGTGTAGACATCGATCTCGCCTTCCAGCGTTACCACGCACTTCTCGGCGTTGCTGTCGACCTTGATCTCGAGTTCCATCGCAGGGCTCCTAGTATCTCGGAGGATGACGATGCGGATTGTACCCTGCACCGTCGTTGGCTCCAAACCACCCACAAATGGGTAGTTACGTTTGGAAGCCCGCGGACAGGAGGACCACGATGGCTCTGACCATCGACCTCGAGCAGGAGCCGACACACTGGACACTGACACTGACCGGTGAGCTTGACTACGGAGAATGCTCAGCGTTTCGAATGAACATCGATCGCATCCTAAAATCGGTGCCGCGCGCGACGATCGTCGATCTGTGCGGTCTGCAGTATCTGGACAGCTCTGGTCTGGGCCTGCTCCTCGCGCTGTCGAAGGAATACGGCGCCAAGGGCGGCCGGCTCGTGCTGGTCACCAACGAGACCGTTGACAACATCTTGTCGCTCACGCGCCTGAACGGCATCTTCTCGACCGCGAACACGATGGACGAAGCCTTGGCCGTGTTGGGCGAGGAAAAGAACCCGGCCGAGTAGCCCGACGCAGCTGCCTTTGCTGCCTTCTGCCCGAAGCGCCGGGCTGAGAAGGCTACGGTGTGGTGGTCGTCGAGCCAGGCGCCGCGGTCGACCCTTTCAGCGTCTGGAGTTGCTGCTGCGCGTATTGCAGGTTGATGCTCTGGCCCTTGGGATCGAGGGCGACGGCCTTCTCGAAAGCCGTGATCGCAGCAGGGTTGTTGCCGTTCGAACCGTAGAAGACGCCGAGGTTGAACCACGCCGGCGCGAAATCGGCGTGCTTCTTCGTGACGGTCGTGGCCGTCGCTATCGCCCTCGTGGTCTCGCCCGAGTAGAAGTACGTGATCGCGAGATCGACCGCGACGGGCGGGTCGTCGGCCTGCACCGCCTGCGCGCGTTCGTAGTACTGCCGTGCCGAAAGCAGCATCGGCTGATCCGCACCGAGAAGGGCCTGGTCGGTCGAAGAGGCCTGCTGGACCTTCACGGCCCAGTCGAAGTACGCGTTGCCCGTGTTCACGAGGACGGTGTAGCTCGTCGGGTCGCTCCGAAGAATGGCATCGTAACTCGCGATGGTCGGCGCATACTGAGCACTGAGTGAGCTGAGCACATCCGATTTCGTCGTAGCGCCGCTGCCTGACGACCCGAAGAGGCCGAAGAGGGTCGGGGCGAGGTAGCCCACCATGGCGATCGCCACGAAGATGAGCACGATCTTCACGCCTAGCGACGTGCGAGACTTGTCGAGTGCCAAGGCTTCCTCCCCGGAACGGAACCGTGCAAGAACGCGGGCCCGGCTCTATCACCGGGCCCAGCCGTGTATGGATGACTACGGCGTGGTGGTCGCCGAACCCGTCGCACCGGTCGAACCGCCGATATCCGGATGGCCAGCCGGCAGCTGGCCGGTCGACATCTGCTCCGGGGTCAGCTGCGGCGCGGTCGTCTGGCTGGTCGTTGTACCCGTGTCGACGCTTACCTCCGACACGCCCTTCGGAATCGAGTATCCGACGATGACGCCGAGGAGCAGCGCGACGACGCCGATCAGGGCGGTGACCGTCCACGTCAGTTCGATGCCGCTCGACGATGAAGACGCGGGCCGCTTTGCGTCTTGCTTCTGTGCTGGCTTGGCGGCGGGCTTGGCGGCGGGCTTGGTGGCCGGCTTGGACGCCTTTGGTGCCGGCTTTTCGTCCTCGTCGAAGAAGAAGTCCTGGTCGCTCACGAAATCCTCCTGCAAATACGGGATGTTGCTCGTTTGACGGAGCCCTCACGCTACTGGTTCTCGGTCAGAGCCGAGTGATTATAGCACGGCCCTCTGTACGCATTATCCAGCCTGAACAGGGCATCGCTGTGGGAGAGCAAGAAGCCCGCCAGAGACCGGGACCCCGCCGGACGCCTCATGAACGCAACTTGAGTCGCATCTCCTCGGCCCTGGCCTTTAGTCGTTCCTTATCCAGATTCGTGCACGTACCTGCGTCATAGAGGACATCGCCAGCGACCATCGTGAACAGCACGTCTTCCTGGTTCGCCGTGTGGAGGATCGTCCCGTACGGATAGTGGGTCGGCAGCTGGTGGGAGTGGGACAGGTTCACCGCGATGATGTCCGCCTGCTTGCCTGCATCCAGGGAACCCACGCTGTCATCGATCCGAAGCGCGCGCGCGGCGTCGAGAGTAGCGAGTCTCACGAACCGCCGCGCTGGAAGCCACGTGTTCTCGACGGCACGCTGCAAGAGCAGCCCGACGCGCATCTCTTCGAACATGTCCATGCTGTTGCTCGCCGCAGGGGAGTCGGTGCCCATTCCAACACGCATGCCCGAGTCGAGGATCTTGCGGAGCGGTGCCAGACCCATGGCGAGCTTGGCGTTGCAGCGCGGGCAATACGCCATGGAGACATCATGTGAAGCGAGCACCTCGATGTCAGCGTCGTCGACTTGCGTGAGGTGGACAGCCAGGAGCTGCGGCACGTCGAAGAGGCCCCATTGGAGTACGTACCGCACCGGGCTCACACCGGTAGGCAGCCATGCGGGCGCGTGTCCTTCGAACTCCTCGCGGAAGTCGACGGCGAGTCGCGAGCTGCCATATTTGACGAACTGGTACTCTTCCCTGCTGCCGGCGAGGTGCATGGCCACGGGTCTCCCGGACTCGTTCGCGTACTCGGCGACTCGACGGAACAGCTTCGGGTGGCAGCTGTAGGGTGCGTGGGGGGCGATCCCCACCGTGAGTCTCTCGTGTGCTCACGGACTGCCACGCCTCGATGTCGCGCATTGCATCGGCCATCACACCGTTGATCGCGGACTGCTCCATCGTGGCGATCTCGCGGAAGATGGTTGCACGGAGCCCGGCGACCGAGACCGCTCCCGCGGACGCACCCGACTCTGTGATGTCTGCGACCGTCGTGATCCCCGACTGCAACGCCTCGAGCGCGCCCAGCAGCGCGCTGTCCCTCCAGTCGGACCGGTCGAACCGCTCCTCCAGTCCCATGACCTGGAGTTTCCAACGCGCGTAGGGCAAGTCGTCGACCAGCCCGCGCATCGCCGAGTACTCCAGATGGGTGTGTAGGTCGATGAAGCCGGGCATGAGCGCCGCGAGCCCGAAATCGCGGACAGGTTCTTCGGGGTAGGCCGCCCGGAGGCGATCGGCTTCACCGACTTCGGCGATTTCGGCATCCCGAACGAGTACTGCGCCGTTCTCGATGTGATCGGTGGAAACGGGGATGACGTAGCGGGCGGTCAGCAGCATGCGAATCCTCCGGCCAGCGGCGTGACGCGGCTAGTGTATCTCACGACCCGCGTCCCGCAGCGACTGCCGCAGCCTGTCACGCTTGCGGCACACTCGGGCCACGCGTCATGCTCCGCGAGCCGCGCGGGAGCGCTACTTGACGCCGATGTGCAGCGCAACGATCCCGCCGGTAAGGTCCTTCCAGCTGACGGCCCGAAAACCAGTGGCCCTGAGCTCAGCGGCGAGCGCCGCTTGGCGAGGGAAGCGCCTGATCGAGTCGTTGAGGTAGACGAAGGAGGCACGGTCTCGAGTCAGAAGGCCACCGATCGTCGGGATCACGAGCCTTAGGTAGACGTGGTAGAGCAATCGCCACGGCGCGAAGGTGGGACGCGAGAACTCGCATATCACGTACCGCCCGCCCGGGCGCAGCACGCGCACTACCTCTCGGAAGTTGGCACCGCGGTCCGGCAGGTTTCGCACCCCGAATGCCACAGTCACGACATCGAACGACTCGTCGGCGAATGGAAGTGACTGAGCGTCCGCGGGCTCGAACGTGAGCGGCGTTCGCATGTTCCCCTTGCGTGCCTTCGTCTCAGCAACAGCGAGCATTTCCGGTGTGAAATCCGTGGCGATGACGGACGCCGGATGGCCCAGGGACGCGATCGCGATGGCAAGGTCGCCGGTGCCCGAGCACAGGTCGAGAACGCGGCTCTGCGGAGTGAGGCGCGCGGCTTGGACGGTCCGCCGCCGCCATGAGCGATCGATCCCAAGGCTCGAGAGCGTGTTGAACAAGTCGTAGCGCGGCGCTATCCCTGCGAATATGCCCTGGACGCGTTCGGTCGTTGCCTCGCCCGGACCAGGCGCTAGTGAATCAGGCGCGGCGGGCGCCTGCTGCTCGGCTTCCCCCGCTCCAGAGGCTTCGGACGACTCCGGCATCACGCCTCCGTCGTCTTGTACGCCGGCCGGCGCGACCTTGTCTTCCTGCCCAGAAGGCCGGCCACACTCTCGCGCACGAAGAGGCCGATAACGGCCAGGACGTGACGCCAGTTCGCATTGTGCGGCCAGTTGAGCTCGCTCTTCTCGCACACCGTCGACTCGGACAGCGCGTCGATCTCGGCCTTGAGCTCCGCCAGGGCTCCATCGCGCTCGGGCGCGGGCACCGTGCGGACAATGGCGTCGATCCGCTGCATTGCACGCCGGGCGTCGGCGATGCGCCTCTCGGTCTCCTCCGCCACTTGGGACGTTATGATCCCGGCAGCAGCCTTGATGCGATTGAGTCCGAGACCGACCTCGTACTGCGTGTCGACCAGCTCGTCGCGACTCACGAAGCTGTTCTCGTAGTTCATGATCGACTTCCACGAGGGCTCGACGAGAAGCTGCCGATGCTCCTCGAGTGTCTTCGCGCGCAATGTGTACCCGTACGCGGCGGGGTTGTCGAAGACCATCGAGCCCGGATCGAGGAAAGGCGCCATCGGCGAGGAGAACGCGAGAAGCCTCCGATCGTTTCCGACCTTCTCGTAGAGCGAGGCGACGTAGTCGGTCGTCTCCAGGATCGAATCGGCCGTCTGGTTCGGGATACCCGTCATGAAGTACAGGTCGAACCGCTTGCACCCGTTGCGCAGCGCCGCCTGAATGGACTCTTCGACCTGCTCCATCGTGTAGTGGTTCTTCCCGAAGGCCGCGCGAACCGCGTCGTCGTGTGTCTCGACCGAGATCTCCACCGAATAGTCGTCGAGGTGTTCATCGAGGAACGCGTAGAACTCCTCGGCAGGCGGGCGGAAGAACTCGAAGCCGATGGGATTTCGCATCTTGATGCGCTTGAGTCCTCGGACGAACTCGCGGGTGTAGTCGGGGCCGGCCTGCAGGAAGTCGTTCAGCACGAAGATCGGCCCGGGTATGTAGCGCTGGATGTGCTCGATGTCGCGCACGAGCAGCTCGGGGTCGCGGAAGGCGATCTTCTTACGCCCGTAGTGCGTACGGAACGCGTACGCGCTGCCGCCGCATGTCACGCAGTTGTGCGTGCAGCCGCGACACGTGAGAGAGGCACACACCGGGTACTGCAGCCAGTCCTTGAAAGGCACGTTGCCCATCATGTCCCGGTCACGAATGACCGACCGCATGGAGAAGGAGTAGTCGAGCGAGATCGAGTTCATGTCATCCGGCACCCACTCGAGCGGGTTGACCACCACCGAGCCCCCGACCGTCTTCCACGTCACATTCGGGATGTCGGAGACGCGCCCCTTGCCCTTGATCGCGTAGAGCAGGCGCGTGATCGGATCCTCTGTGGAGTCGCCACGCACCACGTAGTCCACGCACGGGTACGCCGCCAGCTCCTCGTGGAAGAAGCTCGCCGAGAGTCCGCCGAAGATGACTGGTGTCTCGGGGTGGTGCTTCTTCACGATCTTGGCGATCTCGACCGACCCATGGGCGTGGGGAAGCCAGTGCAGATCGATGCCGAAAGCGACTGGATCCATCTCCCGGATCGCGCGTTCGACGTCAAAGTCGGGCCTGTTGAGCATGAGCACGGCGAGATTGACGATCCGCACCTTCAGCCCGTGCCGCTCCATGTACTCAGCCATGGTCGTGAAGCCGAGAGGGTACATCTCGAAGATCGGCGTAGAGGGGACCATGTCGGAGACCGGTCCGAACATGATCGAGCGGTCACGGAAGTCGTACACGCTCGGCGCATGAAGGAGAACCAGGTCGACTCTCGCCATACGAGGCAGGCCCTTCGCATCGGTGTCCGCGCGACCGTGGATCGCGCCTCCGGCTTGACCCGATGGCGCGTGGCGGCAGTATATCACCCGGGTCTGCCCGCATCTCGACGCGAACGCGGCCCGTCTTTGTAGCCAAGTAGCTGCTTTGTAGCGGCGCCTAGGGAGTTGTCGTAGTCGACGTGCCGAGCAGGGATGCCATCGCTTGGGCGATGCCGGTGGGCACGACGCCGCCGGCGGCCGCAACCCCTGCGTCGAGAACCTTCTTCGCCTCGGCCACGTTGCCTTGTTTGGCGTAGATGGTGGCGAGCAGGACTGAGCCGTCGCTGAATCTCGGATCCATGACCAGAGCGTACTTGAGCTCCGAGATCGCATCTTGCGTCTTGCCCGTCTGATCCAGCGCCTGCGCGTACTGGTACCGGATCGCGGGGCCATAGCGCTCGACTTCGATGCCCTTCTTTGAGATCGCTATCGCCTTGTCGAAGAGCGTCTTGTCGCCGAAGTACTGTCCGCCCAGGTTGTAGAGGTTGGCCAGAAAGACGTAGTTGTCATATTCCGCCGGAACGAACTTGATCGTCTCGAGCATCGAATTCTCCGCGGAGAGGAACCTGTCGTGAGCGAGGTTAAGCGCCGTGGTCGGGTCCTGCCCCGACTGCTGCTGCTGCAGCGCCAAGGTGAGTTCATTGATGACTTGGTCTTGATACGCAAGGCCAACCTCAGCCCAGTAGATGTCGTTTGCGGGATTGAGGCGCTTGGCCGCCTGCGCAGCCGCCACACGCTCATCGCTCCCCGGCGTGCCCAAACGTGCGAGCAGGTACTCATGGTCGGCCCAGATGTAGACACCGTTGAAGAAGATACCGACCAGTGCCACGCCGATGATCAGTACCGCCAGGACCCGGCCCCATGAACGCGCCTTCACTTCTCGCGATCTGGCTGTCGGAGACAACACGGCAGCCATCGCCACCCAGAGCAAGAAGGTCGATCCGGTCACAGACAACCCGAAAAAGAGGTGGGTGATGTACCCGGCACACGCTGCCCAGAATCCCGCGAGAACGAGCCCGTCCATCGTCGGCCGTTTGGCGAATGCGGTCGGCGCGGAACGGTATGCGGTCCATCCGAAGATCGTATACAGGAGCAACACGCCCAAAATGCCGATGCCCGCGGCCAACTGCAGCGGGTAGTCGTGAACGTTGTCTGCGACGGACAGGTAGCCCGCGGCAGCGACGTACGCCTCGGGCTTGTAGGTGGGGAATACCAGACGGAACGTGTCGGCTCCGAACCCGAAGATCGGCCGCGCCTTGATCGCGCCGACCGCAGCCTGCCAGATCTGGAACCTCGTCAGTGAGCTGCCCTCGTTGAACGCGAGGATGGAGGCGAAGCGCTTCGCCGCATTCATGACCTCATTGGTTGAACGCAGGCTGATGGCAATGACATAGGCAGCGATTGCCCCGGTCACGCCTATCGCGCCCCAGTCGACGGCGGTGAGCTTCACCCTCTGACGGATGAACGCGAAACCGAGCACCAAGAAGACGACGATGCCGCCGATCCAGGCGCCTCGGGTGAAGGCGACGAGCCAGCACCAGGCCGTGATCAGGAAGCCGCCCCAGTAGACCGCACGCCACCCCAGACGCTCTTCGGACAGGGCAAGCACGAGCGAGATCGCGAGCGCGAACACGAGGAAGCCGCCGAGGAGGTCAGGGTTCCCGTACGTCGAGAACGCACGCCTCGACTCGAACGGCAGCGTGCCCCAGGTGACGGGATCTATGCCGAGGTATTGCATGACTCCGTAGAGGCTCACCAGCGTACCGGACCAGAAGAGCGTCTTCGCCAGCGTCCGGATCCGCTGCATGTTGTCAGCAAGCTGCAGCACAAGGAAGAACATCACGGCGTAGTTGACGAACGAGACGAACCCCTCGAAGCGGCGGTACTTGCCCAGGAGCGCTGTGAGCGGGTGAATCGATGTGAACGAGGTCAGGAGAACCCAGCCCAGGAAGACGAGTATCAGCCAGTCGATGGGTGTGCGGCGAATCTTGCCGCCCTTGGTGAGTAGATGCCACGACCACGCGGCAAGAGCGATGAGACCGAAGAAGCGCTGGAAGAAGACCTTGACGATGTCGAACTGGTCATAGGTGAACGGCGGAGTGTTGGCCCGGCCCGGCAACCACGAGAAATTGCTGATGGCAAGGGGAACGACGAACACGAGCGCCAGGAGCGCCCACCAGGCGATCCGCAGCGCGAGACTCGACTCGGGGCCTGCGGCAACCGCCGGCGTCTGGGGAGTCCTATGCTTGGCGACGTTCGCCACAAGAGCCTCCTAAGATCACATTCTCAGCGTAGGTCGGCGCGACACCGCCAACACATGTACTTGGGTACCGACGGCGAATGCTCCGTCGCCATCGACGTGGATTCTGAGATGTCCGTTTCGTCAGGGGCTCTCGCCACCATTGACGTGGCACTCCGCGCAGTATGTCGGGTTGTGACACTCAAAGCATCCTTCGGCGCCCTCAGCATCCACGATCTTCGAGTGTTGAGGCAGCCATGGCTGCTTCGGATCGCCGCCCTGGTGGTGGCAATCGCTGCAGAACTGCGGATCCTGGGTGGCCGAGGCACTTCGTGCGTGGCAGTTGGCACACGCCTGAGGCTTCTCCTCGGCGACGGTCCCATGGTTCTTCTCGAATCCTGCCGGGTGCGGCATCACGACGCCGTGGCAGTCCGTGCAGAACTTCTTCGAGTGGCACGTCGGACAGTACTCCGGGTCCTCCTGCGCAAGGTCCGAGTGGCCGTTCGACGGGCCATACCTGGTGTACCAGTTCGCCGACGAGTGGTTCTGAGGCGTGAGTTGGAAGTTGGGCGGGTGGCACGTGGAGCACGCCCCCGGAGCGGCACCGCCCTTCTCCTGGGTGTGGCAGCGGACGCACCCACCCATCTTCATGAAGTCTTCGTGCTTCTTGTTCGGCTCGCCGTTGGGATTCTTCAACGTGAGCGCGAAGTTCTCGTTGTGCGCCACACGGTTGTGGCACTGTGAGCAGGTCATGCCCTTCTGCGCATGGATCTCGTGATCGATGATGATGCCGGAAGTCGGTGTGACGACACGGTTCTCCATGTTGTGACACTGGGTGCACTGCTCCGAGGTCATCTCCTTGGAGACTTCGCTCTCCGGGTTCAGCGGCAGTTCGTACTGGTTGGTCGCGGTAAGGTAAAGCTCTCCGAGAGCTTCGGCCTTCTTCATGATGAAGACGATCGGATTCGCGTTGACCGGCTCGTGACACGCCATGCACGAGATCTCGTTATGCGTGGAACGGCTGTACGCGATGATCGTGTCGTCCTGCACTTTGTGACACACACTCGAGCAGAACCAGTACGTCGAGGTCGCGCCGAGCGCGAGGATCATGACGACGGCGAAGAGGAGCACACCCACGCCTGTCCAGATGATGTAGCGCGGACGGCTGCGAGGGTTTCGGAATCCCTCGACCAGGAAGGAACCGGCCTTGTCCTTCTCGCTGTGCTTGGGCGATGGCGGGCCAACCACAGGTGTTGCGTTCTGATCAGACTCCGCAGGCTTCTTCTTGCCTCGAAGTGCGGCGAGGGAGAATCGGGCCATCACTGCTCGCTCTCGAGAGATGCCGGTCCTGTTTGATGCGGGCGCGCGTCCCAACCTGCGGGAAACCCGAACAAGTCTAGCATGCACGCTACGCGCAACGTGCCCTAGCGAGCGCCCCTTCCCGTGAGCACGACGCGGAAGGTCTCGAAGACGATCTGCAGGTCCATGAGCAGGTTCTGATGGTACATGTAGATGAGGTCGTACTTCAGCTTGCGCTCGGGTGTGGTGGCGTAGGAGCCGTTTACCTGCGCCATGCCGGTCGCGCCGGGTTTGACCTTGAATCTCTCGCGGTAGCCCGGGATCTCAGCGACGAATTGGCTGACGAAGAACCCTCGCTCCGGACGAGGGCCGACGAAGCTCATGTCGCCGACGAGGATGTTCACGAGTTGCGGTAGCTCGTCGATGCGAACGAGCCGAAGCAGCCTGCCGATGCGCGTGACGCGGGGGTCGTTATCGGTTGCGAGAACCGGTCCGGTCATCTTCTCGGCATCACGCGCCATAGTGCGGAACTTGTGGACCTTGAACGGCTTCATGTTCTTGCCGATGCGCTCCTGTGAGTAGAAGACCGGCCATCCAGAGGTCACGAGAACCGCGGTGGCGGCTAGCAGCAGGATCGGGCTCAGCACGACAAGGAAGATGACCGCGAACAGGACATCCAGCAGCCGCTTGGCACCCTGGTACCATCCGGGCGCCATTGGCCGGGTCAGCATCATGAGCGGGATGTCACCGACGACCGTGTCGACGCTACCGATGAAGATCTCGTAAAGCTCCGGGATGACGTCGACGCGCACGTCGGTCTCGTCGGTGATCGCCAAGTCCTCCACGAGTTCGCGCAGCGCGATGGGTGACGCGATGCAGATGCGGTCTATCTCGTTCTCGCGCACGAGCCGGGTGATGTGCGAGGCGTCGCCGAGAATCGGGAACCCGCACGCCGACGTCATCGCCGAGCGGCCGGCAACGTCGCTCGACTCTGACGGTGCCCCAGGAGCCACGAGACCCACCACGCGGTATCCCCAGTTGGCGCGCTCGGCGAATTCCTTGGCCAGGTCGCACGCGAGCGCGTCTGTTCCGACGACGAGGACGCGCTGCTCGGGCCATTCGATCGGTGTCACCTTGAGCGCGAGCAGGCGCCAGCCAACGAGGGCGGCGATCTGGAACCCCCAGGCAATGACGATCGCGAGTCGGGAGAACGAGAAGAACCTGGGCCCAGCGAAGAACGCTATGGCCGTCGTAAGGACTGTGCCGAGGGTGACAGCAAGAAGGACCGCCCTCACGACTGCCCACGTGTCCTCGGTCCGCTCGGGCTCGTACAGTCCATATATGTAGCCCGCGCCAAGGTAGACGATCGTCAACAGCGGCCAGAGGGCCGCGTAGGCGCCGAAGTTGAAGGAGGGCAGCTGACCGCCGAAGCGCAGGAAGAACGCGCCGACGATCGCTGCGTTCACAAGGAGCGCATCAAGCACGAGCGAGAGTGCGATGAAGCGCGTTCGACTCATGAGCGAGCCCCCGCGGTTGAGTCGGCACTCACACGCGCGCTCCCCACCGTGTCTGGAGTCGCGCGGGCCCGGTGGGCCGCGATCGCTTCTTCGTACACCACCAGGATGTCATCGACCATGCGGTCGATGGTGAACTCGCGACGAGCACGCTCGCGCGCTTGGGATCCCAATCGGGCGCGCAGCTCGGGATCGCCCACGACGCGCTGCAGCGCCGAGGCAAGCGCGCCGTCATCGCCCACCGGCACGTTGAATCCGGTGACACCGTCTGCATTCACGAAGGGCACGCTTGTGGTCAGCATCGTCGTCACGACGGGAGTGCCGGAGGCGTGGGCCTCCAGCTGCACGAGCCCGAATGCCTCCGAGCGCGCGACGCTCGGGAGGGCGAGCACGTCGGCCGCGTGGTACCACGCGGCGAGAGCGTCTCCGTCGATCGTCGGGATCCACGTGATGCGGTCGGCGACGCCGTGGGCGACGGCGAGTTCGCGAAGCTCGCCTTCGAGCGGACCTGAGCCGACTATCACGAGGTCAGCGTCGACGTGCACCATGGCGCGCACGAGTACATCGGCCCCCTTGTAGTAGACGAGTCTACCCACGAAGAGCACGAGCGGCCGTTCGTGCGTGGAGCGCAGTTGGGCAGCACATTGCAGCAGGCGCGGTGTGTCCGCGAAGTGCTCCACATCAATCCCGTACGGCACCACGCGGCACTTCGCCGCGCGCGGTGCGAGGAACGGCGAGTGCTCCACCATGTTTGGCGATGACGCAATGATCACATCCACGCGGTCGAGGAAGCGATCGAGCAGCGGCGTATATACGGCGAGCGTCTTCTTCTGCCTCACGATATCGCTGTGATACGACACCACAGTCGGCAGCCCCGCGCCGGCGTGTCCGGAGCGCGAGGCGCGCAACCACGAGATCTCGCCCCACGGGTACGGAAAGTGCATGTGCAGAAGGTCCGCCGGATCCGGCCGAGTTGCCTCGGTGCGGATGACGCGCGGCAGTGACGGCACGATCGGCGTGTTGGAGAAGGCGGCGACTCGGCCCAACCGGGTCACCTCAACGCCATCCACCATCTCGCGCACGGTCCCGTGTGCTTCATTGGCAACGATGGCGCGCACCTCGTATCCGGGGCGCGCGGCGACGCCGGTAGCGATGTCGTGAAGGGCTGTCTCCACTCCGCCGATGTGCGGCGGCCAGTAGTACTTGTTGACGTGGGTGATGCGCACCCTTAAGCGCCCGCTCCCATCACGAGTTCGCGGCCGGCGGCGAGTAGTTCGTCAACGACGCCCATCGTGGGCGCCTCGGCGTAGACCCGCACGAGCGGCTCGGTTCCCGACGCGCGGAGAAGCAACCATGCGTCGTCGGGAACGAAGAACTTCACGCCATCGACCCGGGAGATCTGGCGCACCTCAAGCCCCGCGAGCTCCGTCGGCTTCAGATTCGGCTCTGCGGCCACAAACTCGTCCTTCACCGCGGGCTCGAGCCTCAGGTCGACGCGCGAGTACTCCATCGGGCCCGTCACCGCGAACAGGTCCTCGACGAGCTCGCCAAGACCCTTGTGTTGCTTCGCCATCATCTCAGTGAGTAGGAGCGCCATCGCGAGTCCGTCGCGTTCCATAAGGTGAACGGGGATGCCGATGCCACCGCTCTCTTCTCCGCCGATGAGCACGCCGCCCTTGAGCATCTCCTCATAGATGAGCTTGAAGCCGACCGGCGTGGTGCGCACTTCAAGTCCGAGCCGTTGCGAGATGCGATCCACCAGCACTGACGTAGAGACCGTCTTCACCACGGCGCCCGACATCTTGCGGTCCTCGACCAGGTGGCGCACAACGAGCGCGAAGATCCGCTGAGGATTGACGAAGGTGCCCTTGTGGTCGGCCGCGCCGATCCGGTCGGCATCGCCGTCGGTCGCGAATCCGGCGTCGAAGCCTTCCTGCGCGACGATCTCGCACATTGAGTCGATATGCGGAGGAATCGGCTCAGGGTGCAGGCCACCGAAGCCGGGATTGGGCTCGCCGTGCACCTCCACCACTTCCGCGCCCAGATGGTGGAGCGCCGCGGCGAGATAGTGCTGACCAGCGCCATAGAGAGGGTCGGCGAGCACCTTGAGGTGGGCCGCTCGGATCGCCGCCCCGTCGACGAACTCTACGAGGTCGTCGAGATAGGGGCCAACGAGGTCCACGGTCTCAAAGTCTCCCGGCTTGGCGCGAGGCGGAGTCTTGGACATTGCGGATTCGACGCGCACAGTCACCGCCGGCGGCGCCGAGCCGCCGTCCGCCGTCTTGATCTTGAAGCCGAGCCACTCGTGCGGGTTATGGCTCGCGGTGAGCATGACGCCTCCGACCGCATCGCTCCGGTCGGCCGCCCACGACAGCGCAGGCGTGGGCAGGTAGCGGTCGGAGAGCCGCACCTTCAACCCGTGCGACGCGAGGACGCCCGCCACAGCAGCCGCGAACGAGCCGGCCTCGAAGCGCGTGTCGTAGCCGACGACGACGTGGCCGCCGGGATGATCCTCGGCGAACACCTTGCCGGTCGCGTCGGCGATCCGCCGCACGTTGTCGTACGTGAAGTCGTCGGCGATGACGGCCCGCCAGCCGTCGGTCCCGAACTTGACATCCGAAGAGGCCATGCCGCCCACCCTCTCACGTCACTGACGAACGAACGGCCGAGAAGAGCCGTAGCTGGTCTTACGCGCATTCTCGCATAGGGCATCGGGAGGTGGACCTAGATGCGAGAGCAGTCGCTACCGGGACGTAACACGAGGCGGGCCACAGACGGCGGCGCACGAAGCTGAAGCGGCACTCTACGTGCGCGTCGCGAGGTCAGAGTAGAGCTCGAGGTGCCGACCTACGCTCGCAGCGGTCGTGTACTCCTCGGCGACACGTTTGCGCGCGCGTTCGCCCATGCGCTTGCCGTTCGCAGGATCGTCCAACACGGATGCTATCGCCGCGGCGAGCGCGTTGGCGTTCCCCGGCGGCACGAGAACGATCTGCTCGCCATCCTGAAAGAGCCCGCGGATCCCCGGCACCGACGAGGCCACGATCGGTCGGCCGAGCGCAGCAGCCTCGAGGAGCGTCGTCGGCGTGCCAGGCTCGATGGACGGGAACACGCAAACGTCGAAGTGCTGCAGCATGGCGGGTACGCTGGGCACCTCGTGGACGCGATACACGCGGCGGTTCTCGACTGCCTCGGCAAGATCCCGTTCGGCCGGCCCATCACCAGCGATGAGGACTGTCGCGCGCGCATGGCGCAGGTTCAGGATCGCCGACATCTGGGCCAGAACGCCGAGCCCTCGGCTGTGCTCGAGCGCCCCCGAATAGCCAACGTACGGCGGGTGCCCCGGAAGCGGCCCCGAGATCGGGATGGTCGCCTCTTCTTCCACCCGCGTGATGTCGATGCTGGGCGGGTCGTAGAAGATGCGCTCGGACACGACGCCGGCCTGTGTGAGGGGCTGCCGGAGTTCCTGGCAGTCGACCATGATCGCGCTGGCGCGCGTAAGGTTGGAACGGGTGATAGTGCGCGCCACCCAACTGCCCACGGATGTGCTGCCGTGCGGCGGCCAGTTCACACAGTGGATCGTGTTGACAACCGGCACGCTGAGCGGAGCGGCCGCCCAGCGCACGAGGTAGTCAGCGAGCCAACCGGTCGAGTGCACGACACGCGGCCGATATCGTTGCAGGAACTTGCGGAGTCGCGACCGCGTTCGAACCACGTTGATCCGGTCGAGATGGTACGGCGCAATGTCGACACCGATGTCGCGGGCAAGCTGCTCGACAGGGCTCCGTGGGGGGCAGATGAGGTGCACGGACGCACCAGCGCCGAGCAGTGCTTTCATGACTTCGAGGAGCCGTCGCTCGGCGCGCGCGAGCCTCGGGCCAGAGCGGCTCGAGACAAAGACGTAGGTGTCGGCGCGTTGAGCAGTCATCAAGCCCATTCTGCGCCGTGCGAAGAGCAAGGACTACAGGCAAACGCGAATAGTTGCTCGGGATTGGCCGAGGGCCAGGCGCCGCGTGAGCGCGGCTCCTTTCCTAGTCGCGGACCTCACCCGCCGAGAGCACCTCACCGTAGACCTTGATCGTGCTCTCGATCATCTCGTCGAGCGTGAAGTGGCGCTCGATGCGGACCCGGCCAGCCTCGCCCATCGCGCGTCGGCGGTCGGGGTCGGTCAGCAGCTCCCGCATCGCCCACGCGAGCGATCCCGGATCGTGCGCCGGCACGAGCAGTCCAGTGTCCTCGTTGATGACGAGTTCGGGTATGCCGTCCACTGCCGTGCTCACCACGGGCAGGTTGTGCGCCATCGCCTCGAGGAGCGCGTAGGGCAAGCCTTCCCAGCGCGATGAGAGCACGAAGAGGTCGGCCTCGGCGTAGAGCGAGGCGACGTCCGGCCGGGGGGCGAGGAAGCGCACGGAGTCGCCGATGCCGAGCGCGAACACGCGCTCGCGCAGGCGGGGTTCGAACTCGCCCGAGCCGACGAGGGTGAGCACGGCATCAGGCGCGGACGAGCGCGCCGATGCCCACGCATCGAGCAGCGTGCGCTGGTCCTTCTGCTCGTTGAATGCGCCGATCGAGAGCACGGCTGGGGCGTCGACCGAATGCCCGCCGTGGGACGGCTTCTGCTGGGACAGCGCGACCCCCTTGTAGACGACGTGGCTTCGTTCCCGACGCAGGATCTTGAGGCGTTCTGCCAGGTCGCAGTCAGAACCGCACTCGCACACCCATGCAGCCGTGCGCGCGCGCAGCCGGTGCTCGACGCGCAGGAACGCAGCGCGTTTGGCACGAGGCGCAACGTGGTGTACGTGGAGGTCGCGCACCGTGTAGACGACCCGTCGACGCGCGCGAGGATCCGCCAGACGGGCGACCATCGCCGCACGAGACCCGTGTGCGTGCACGATGTCCGGCTTAAAGCCGGCGATGATACGCCGAAGCGCGCTCGCACGCGTCGTCGCGAGACCCGACGCGAGCTCTATGGGGAAGAGACGTACGCCCGCAGCCGAGGCGACCTGGGTGAGACTGCTCTCGGGACAGGCAAGCGCCACGTCGAGCCCGGCGGGAGGCAATCCGCGTACGAGATCCGCGACGAGACATTCGGAGCGATCGTCCGCGAAGGACGTGTCGGCGGTGACAAGCAGGATCCTCATCTGACCACGATCGTCCACGGCCATTCCCCCGGGAGTCGAGCGCGGGCGGTGCGCACGAGGGCGCGCGCTGCCTTCAGTATGCCCAAACCGCGTGGCGGTCCGCACGCGGTGCCACTGGGGGTGTGCCGAGCTAGGCCGAGCCGATGGCCTCACGGTAGACGGCGACCGTCGCATCGGCTGTCGAAGCCCACGTGAGTTCGCCGGCGCGAGCGCGACCTCGATCTACGAGGTCGTCGCGCAGTGCGTGGTCGTCCAGGACACTCGCAATCGCTGATGCAAAGGCTCCGACGTCGCCGGGTCGCACGAGCAGCGCGGCATCGCCGACCACCTCGGGCAGTGAGGAGGCACTGGCGGCGACGACCGGTGCGCCAAGCGCCATGGCCTCGAGCGGCGGCAAGCCGAAGCCCTCGTAGCGCGAGGGGAAAGCGAAGACCGCCGCGCCCGAGTAGAGCGCGCGCAGTTGCGCATCGTCCACGCGCCCAGTGAAGCGCGCACGCGAGCGTACGTGCTTGGGCAACCGCGCCCACAGGTACGCGGGGTCGCCCTCCCCTGCCAGCAACAGGTGCAGGTCGGGCCTCGACTCCGCCAGGGTCGTGAACGCGGCCAGGAGCGTGGGCAGGTCCTTGTGCGGCTTGGTGTTGCCCATCGTGAAGACGTAGGGCGCGTGCAGTGGGACAAGGCCAGGCGGGATCTGGCCCGTGGGGCCCGCCGCGAAATCGTCAGCGGCGTCCGGAATGACGCACACCTTCCCGCAGGAGGCGGGCAGCACGCGCTCAACGTCACGCGCCGTATTGTGCGACGGCACGATGATGCGATCGGCCACTCGCGACGCGCGCACATTGAGGCGCCGGTAGACAGCACGACGCGCGATCGAGGGCATCACTCGGGCGACAAGCAGCGGCGTGAGATCGTTGAGAGTCACGACGAGAGGGTGCGGGGCCGGGAGCGGCGTCGGGAAATGGAGCGCGTGCACGACATCCGGCGCCTGCGAGGTCGCGATGCGCGCAATCTCGCGCATGCCAGCAGGCGAGAACGGGTGCGCCCGGGCGGAGGCGATCTCGACGCGGGGGCCTGCGGTGATGACGGGCTCATCGCCGCGTGCGGTCACGCACACGAGCGACACGTCCTCGCGCTCGGCAAGGGCACGCGCGAGACCGACGGAATAGCGGCCCACGCCACTCCAGGTCGCCATACGAAGGTCGAGGAGGACGCGCATCAGGATGCGTTCGCCTGTCGGCGAATCTCGTCGGCGTCTTCGAACGCGCGGAGCATGCCGCGCGCCGTCGCATCCCACGTCAGTTCGTGCGCGCGGGCAAGCCCTGCTTCGATCATGCGTGCCCGCAGGGCGTCATCCGAGAGAAGCTGCTCCAGGGCCCGGGCGATCTCGTCGGCGTTGGTGGGCGTGACCAGTAGAGAGGCTTCTCCAGCGACTTGTGGAAGCGACGAGGTGTTCGAGCAGATGACCGGAGTGCCGGCCGTCATTGCCTCGAGCACGGGCATGCCGAAGCCCTCGTACAGCGACGGGTACACGAGTGCCCGCGCACCCGAGTACAGCAAGGGCAGATCTTCCTGGCCGACGTCGCCCGCGTAGCGTACGTGATTCCCGATGCCGAGCGCCGCAGCCTTTGCGGCAACGTCGATCTCAGCTGCCGTCTTGCGCGGTCTCCCGACGGCCACCAATTCCAGCGATCTCCCGGTGGCCGCGAGCCTCGCCATCGCATCGAGGACTGCCGCGACGTTCTTGCGCGGGTTGTAGACATCCAAGGCCAGCACGTAGTCACCCTGCACGCCGAGTCGCTCGCGCATGCGCTCGACTTGGTCGTCCTGGCGCCGCGCGAACTGTCGGGCGTTGACGCCTAGGAGGACGGTGCGTACGCGATCCGCGGCGCCTGGGAAGAGTTGTCGAGCCTGGTCGGCGACGGCATCGGAGATCGCCGTGACGACGTCTGCATCCGACATAGAAGATGAGGTCACGTACCGGTTCAACGTCCGGTTCACGAACGGCTGCTGCTCGGGATGCGTCTCGTACCAGAAGTCGTAGGCAGTCGCGACGCGCGCGACACCGGGAGCATTGCCGCGGGAGCACGTGGCGTGTGCCCCAGAAGACGTCGATCCTGTTGCGCTCGAGAAGCTCGCGCATGCCGTACTGGATCCACGCGATGTTGCTGTCTAGCTAGGAGGCCGTGACCGAGCTTCAGTGGGAGAGACGACGTCCAGCTTGATGTCGGTGAACGGAATGACCGGCGGCCGCGTCCCGAACAGACAAAGGTCCACGCCTTCGAGTTCTGCCAACGCCTTCAGTGTCGAGTACGTCGACGTCCCAATCCCGCCCGGGCGCGAACGCCTGCAAAGGGGTGATGTCAACGCCGACTCTCACGTTCGCCGTCCCCGACCCTTCGCGGCGAAGATCCGGCTCATGACCCACTTGAACGACCGCAAGCGATACTTGTCACAGTAGAGCATGAGGCTCTCGACGTAGGCGTCGGACAGGAAGGCCTTCCCGGCCCCGGATTGCTGGAGGTGATGGACAACGCCCGCCTTGGGCTCGAGCAACACGTCCCAGCCTGCGTCGCGCATCCGGCGGCACCAGTCGACGTCTTCGAGGTACAGGAAGAACCGCTCATCCAGCATGCCGACCTCATCGATGGCCGCACGGCGCACGAGCATCGCGGCCCCCGTGACCCACTGAGCACGAGCCGTTCCCTCTGGGTACTCGGGGCGAGTAGGCGCTGTTTCCCCGGAGGCGTTGCCACATGCGCCAGAGCCGTAGCCGAAGGCGCGGCACACGCGGGGTAGTGACCGTGCCCCTCGGCTTGGGAACTCCCGTCCGGATTCAGCACCAGGGCGCCGATGATTCCAGCCCGCGGATTCGCGTCGGCAGAAGCGAGCAGAGCGTCGACGGCGCCAGGAAGCAGCGTCGCGTCCGGGTTGAGCAGCATCACGAACGGCACGTGAGTCGCCTCGATCGCGCGGTTGTTGCTTGCCGAGAAGCCCGCGTTCGGCACGGGCACGACGTGTGCCGTCGGGAACTGTGTGGCGACAAGGTCGACGCTTCCGTCACGGCTCACGGCGTCCATGACCCACACACGCTCGGCACCCACCTGTTCTGAAGCCGAGCGGACTGCGTCCTGAAGAAGAGCTCCCGCGTCGTGGGCAACGATAACGACGTCGACGTCGGCAGCACTGGCTCACCCGCTGCGCCTCCCCTGTATCGACAAGGAAACGCTGGAGGGCGTCGCGCCACGGAGGCATGATCACACCGAGCGCAGCGGCCTTCGAGCAGTCCAGGGTCGAGTTGCGCGGACGAGCGGCCTCCGTCGGGAAGTCTGCCGAATGAGCGCGCTTCACGGGCGCGTCGATACCGACCAGCGACAGAATTCGGAGTGCCATGTCGTAGCGCGACACAGTCCCGCTGCCGGCGAGATGGTAGATGCCCGGAGCCGCGCCGCGCGAGACGAGGGAAACGATCCCCTCAGCGAGGTCGACGGTGTACGTAGGCGAACCGATCTCGTCGTCGACGACGGTCGAGTTCACCTCGCTCGCGAGCAGCGGCGAGGATTTTCACCGGGAAGTTGACACCTTTGGGCCGAACGCCCATGCCGTGCGCACGATGAGCGCCATGGGTCGGCTTCGAGAACAGCCCGCTCACCCGCAAGTTTTGACGCACCGTACACGGACAGCGGATGCGGCTCGTCGGTCTCCACGTACGGACCAAGCTTTGTGCCGTCGAAGACGAAATCCGTCGAGACGTGCACGAACGCCAGGTCGGCGTCGCGCGCGGCACGCGCGAGCATGCCCGGGCGCTTCAGCATTCACCCGGTAGGCGATCTCGGGCTCGTCCTCGGCGCGCTCGACGTTGGTGTAGGCGGCAGCGTTCACGAACACACCACGCTCGCCGGAGGCGAGGCCGTTAGCGAAGGCACCAACCTGCGCGCCGACACCAGCCTCAGAGGTGATGTCGAACCCGGACTCCGGCGGAGCGACGAAGCGGATGCCCCGCTCGGCGAGCACGCGCCGCAGCGCGGTGCCGAGCATCCCACCGGCACCCGCGATCAGGTACGCGTCGGGCACGGCCTAGCCCCGCTCCTCGTACCAGCGGTGCTGCCAGTCGGCGAACTCGGCGGTGCCGTGCTTGATCTTGCTCCACCACCACTCGTTGTCGCGATACCAGCGAATGGTCGCACGGAGGCCGGTCTCGAAGTCGACGACCGGCTCCCATTCCAACTCCGAGCGTGCCTTGTCGCACGCAATCGAGTAGCGGCGGTCGTGACCTGGACGGTCGGTGACCTGACGCACCGAGTTGCCCCACGAGAGGCCCAGCTCGTCGAGGATGATCTGCGTGATCTCGCGGTTGGTGCGCTCGTTGCCCCCGCCGATGTTGTAGACCTGGCCAGGGCGACCGCGGAGCAGCGCGGCCTCGATGCCGTCGGCGTGATCGTCGACGTGGAGCCAGTCGCGCACGTTGAGACCGTCACCGTAGATCGGTAGCTGCTGGCCCTCGAGGCCGTTGGTCACAAAGAGCGGGATGAGCTTCTCGGGGTATTGGTATGGGCCGTACGTGTTGGAGCCGCGCGTGATGAGCGCAGGCGTACCGTAAGTCGTGTGACACGCGAGTACCTGAAGGTCGCCGCCGGCCTTGCTCGCGGAATACGGGCTCGACGGGTTGATGCAGTCGGCTTCCCAGAATGAGCCCGACTCGATCGATCCGTACACCTCATCGGTCGAGACCTGGACCATGCGCGCGACGCCGCGCTCGCGCACGATCTCAAGCAGCGTGTGGGTGCCGATGATGTCGGTGTAGAGGAAGTCCTCAGGAGAGTCGATCGAGCGATCCACGTGGGTCTCGGCAGCGAAGTTCACGATCGCGTCGACACGCCCCGCCGAGTCGAGCGCCGCTTCAACCTCCTCGCGCTTGCAGATGCAGCCGTGGAAGAACGAGTAGCGCAGGTCGTCGGCCACCGACAACAAGTTGTCCATGTTCCCCGCGTACGTGAGCTTGTCGTAGACGGCGATTTCCCAGTCCACGTGCTTGGCGAGCATCCGTCGCACGAAGTCAGAGCCGATAAACCCGGCCCCGCCGCAGACGAGGAGCTTCATGACAGTGGCTCCAGAGCTAGCACGCTCACCCGTTCTTCACCGACCAGTCGTAGCCGATGGACTTGTCGTCGAAGGGCAAGCGGTGCTCGTCGGGGTTGTCGCGGTCGTAGAGCTCGGTCGGTATGTTCACGATGTAGGCCGGCTCTGTGCCGACGGCCGTAAAGCCGTGGTAAACGTTGGGCGGGATGACGATCAAGCGCTGGCGCTGCCAGCCGATGACGAACTCGTTCGTTTCGCCCTGCGTGGGTGAGTCCTCGCGCGAGTCGTGGAGGACGACCTTGGCCATGCCGCCCACGCACACGAAGTGGTCGGTCTGCTTCTTGTGGTAGTGCCAGGCCTTCACGACGCCCGGGTAGACCATCGTGACGTAGATCTGGCCGAACTTCTCGAAGTCCGGGTCGTCCGAGCGCCACATCTCCATGAGAAGCCCGCGGTCGTCTGGGATGACCTTCAAGTCCTTGACCTTCACGCCGTCGATCATTGCGACTCCTCGCAGATTGAGCGGACGTACTCATAGTAGGCGGACGACGTACCTTCAAGGGCCAGTTCGAGCCCGTCGTCGTCTATGAAACCCATCCGATAGGCGATCTCCTCAAGGCAAGCGACCTTGAGACCCTGCCGCTTCTCGATCGTCTGGACGAAGGTCCCAGCCGCCATGAGGGAGTCGGGAGTCCCGGTGTCCAGCCACGCCGTGCCTCGGCTCAGCACGCGAACGCTCAGCTTGCCCTCCGCGAGGTAGAGGTTGTTGAGGTCCGTGATCTCCAGCTCGCCCCGCGCTGAGGGCTTGACTTGCTTGGCCATCTCACAGACGCGGCCGTCGTAGAAGTAGAGGCCTGTGACCGCGAAGTTCGACCGCGGGCGCTGCGGTTTCTCCTCGATCGAGAGCGCCTTGCCCGACTCATCGAACTCCACGACGCCGTAACGCTCGGGGTCGCGCACTTGGTAGCCGAAGACGACCGCGCCACCTTCGGCGGCCTCGTCGCGAGCACTTCGAAACATCTCGGCCAAGCCGGTGCCATAGAAGATATTGTCGCCAAGGACAAGACAGGCGGGGCTACCAGCAAGGAACTCCTCGCCGATCAGGAAAGCTTGCGCGAGTCCCTCCGGCGCCGGCTGAACGGCATACGAGATGCCGACTCCCCAACGCGAGCCATCCCCCAAGAGCCGCTCGAAGGCCGCTCGGTCGGACGGCGTCGTGACGAGGAGGATCTCACGAATCCCGGCGAGCAGCAGCACCGACAGCGGGTAGTAGACCATCGGCTTGTCATAGACGGGGAGAAGCTGCTTGGAAGCGGCGAGCGTGATCGGGTGCAATCGAGTGCCCGCACCGCCCGCCAGGATGATGCCTTTCACGATGGCGCCCTCCTGCCTACGCCGGTATCGAGCGGTCGGCGGACAATCCGGTTCCGACTAGTAGCCACCATACTATGGAAAGGGTACTCACTCGCTTCCGACGCCAAACCTCTGCACGCTTGGCTCTTCCGAGACGGTACCCTTCGGCCTGGATGGCCAGTCGCTCGCGGGATTCACCGATTCTGGTCGGGAGCAGATACCACTTGCTTGGTCGCAAGGGAACCGTGTTCCTGAACAGATGCCATCCCCAGAACACATACATGACCGGCAGGAGAATACCTGGGAGGTCTTTGCCAAGAACTTGGAACTGGTTGATCGTCGCTACCCGGCTCATTTGTGCGCTGGGTTGACGAGCAATGCTCGATCCAACTTTGTGGCGCACCACAGCCTGCGGCACGAATATGCACTTCATACCGGCAACAAGCGCACGCAGATTGATGTCAGTGTCTTCGTGAAGCAGGAAGAAGCCCTCATCGTAGAGCCCAACGGCATCGAGGAAGGCCCGTTTGTACATGACCGCGCCGCCTGACGCACCCAGTACCCTGACGGGCGACTGGTAGTCGCGAGTTGGTTTGAGCGCGCCTCGCTGAACACCAATCAAGCGTGAGATGGAGAAGATGTCCCCCGCACTGTTGACCTGCGTCGGATCATCATCAAACACCATTAGCGCCGCGGCAAAATCGTATGTCGACCTCTCAAGCGCGCCCACTAGCATCTCCAGGCACCTAGGTTGCACGACTGTGTCGTTGTTGAGCAAGAAGATGTAGCGGCCCCTTGAACTGCGAATCCCCTCATTGACAGCGACTGCGAATCCGCCATTTGACTCTCGTTCAACAAGCCGCGCCGTGGGTTGATTCCTCAGGATCCAGTCAGCGCTACCGTCCGTGGAAGCGTTGTCTACAACAAGAATCTCGAAGTCGCGAAATGTCTGTGCCTGCAGTGCGTCCAGACAGCCTCGGAGGTGATGGCATCCGTTCCAGTTGGGAATAACCACGCTCACTTCAGGGTTATCGCGAGACATGTCAGTATGGCCGTGTTCCTTTCAAGCCTTCGGCTGGCTGTTCGAAGTTTAGCGGCTAGCATGCGTCGGCGCGTAGAGACAGTTGACCCAGGCGAGCGTGCCCATGTCCAGCGAGATAGCAGAGAATGGCCACTTGGCCTACACCGTCGTCGGATACGTCAGCGGGGCATTTGGACTCGCTGTCGCCGCAAGAAACACAATCAAGGGGCTCTTGACCAGCGGGCGCAGCGTGAATCTCGTCGACATCGATCCTGGTGGCGGACGTTTCGGGGTTGACCCCAGCTACAACTCGTTCAAGCCGGCGGCAGCCACTGGCCAGACGCGCGCAAACATCTTCCACATGAACCCACTGGAGATCTCAGCATTCCAAAGACAATGGACGCGCAACGTTGACTATGTGAACTCAATGAACGTCTGCGTGCCGTTTTGGGAGCTGCCCCGAATTCCAGAATCCTGGCGAGTGGTTCTTGAGTCGATGGACGTAGTTCTGGCGCCAACGCTGTTCATCAAGAACGCGTGTGACCACGAGGCGAAGGTGACGGTGATTCACTATCCTCAGGCAGCCGTGTTGCCAAGTGCCATCTCTGCCGACAGGAGCCGCTGGCTGATCCCGGAAGACGCAGTAGTGTTCCTCAGCAGTTTCGACCCTTCCAGTGACATCGATCGTAAGAACCCGTGGGCGTCCGTGGACGCCTTCCGAAGAGCATTCGGCGAAAACCCCGATGCGCTTTTGCTGGTTCGAATGCACTCTTGGAGCCGTGATCCGCACCACCTTCGCGAGGGCGAAAGACTCCAGTCTTTGGTTAGCGACTCTCCGAACATCCGATTGCTTCGCGACAAACTGACGTACGAAGAAGTGCTCTCGCTTTACGCGAGTTGCGATGCACTCGTGTCACTGCACCGATCCGAGGGCCTCGGACTTCCTCTCATGGAGGCTATGAGCCTCGGCAAGGTCGCCATCGCCACCGGTTGGTCCGGCAATATGGACTTCATGCGCGACGAGAACTCCTGCCTAGTTGGCTACGACCTGGTGCCCGTCTCCGCCCGACACCCTGCGTATGCAAGTGAGGCGGGACGCCCAGGCCAAGTATGGGCAGAACCTGATATCGACGATGCAGCGGGGGCGATGAGGCGAGTCGCCGCCGACCCCGAACTCAGAGCACGGCTGGGTCACCGCGCCAAGCAGGATATGGCCCTGCGCACTAGGGACTTCCTTTCAGGCGAAGTCTACCTGCAACTCGAGACGGCTCTGGCCGAGGTGGCTCCCGGCCACCTAGACGCCATCGAGCGTCTGAGGCGCACCCTGAGACGGAGCAGACGAGAGCAGCGCCTCCTGCGAGTAAAGCGGGGCATCGTTCTTGCCGGTCGCTTTCTGCACGTGCTCCGGCCCGGCGACTGAAGACCTCACACACCCGATGCTTAGCGCCTGCTAACCGTTGCGCGAGCTCCGCTGCGGACGCGACGATTCGTGGTTCCAAGTCGACTCCGAGAACGTCGTATCCGCGCTGCGCCAAGAAGCGGCTCATCGACCCCCGCTGCCGATGACAATCTCTGGCAGCCTGCGAGCATCGTCTTGCGCGGCTGCCGAGAGCAACTCGGCGTGCTCACCAAGGTTCTTGGGCCTCTTGCTCAAGAGCCAGCGGATGCGAGTATAGGTCCGACCAGTCACTGCCAATCTCGACACTTCCATTCAAAGCGGCGGACATCTTGCCGCGATCTCTCATGGGCGTAGATACGCAGCTCAAAGACTGCCAGACTCGACGATAATGCCATCGAAGAAGTGTCAGCAGAATTGGCTTTCGGCCTATGAGTGAGAAGCGTCGCCTGGTCTCAAATACGCTCGCCAATGGCATCGCACAGTTCACCGCGATGGCGACCTCGCTGGTGTTCATGCCTATGCTCATCCGGGCCTTCGGGCCACAAGATTTCGGGCTCTTCCTCCTTGCATCTGCCGTCGGAGCATATGCCTCTCTCGTCGACTTCGGTGTAGGCACATCACTCGTGAAGAACGTCGCGGATCGTGTCGCCTCGGGTGATCGAGACGGCATCGGCTCCTATGTCTCCACGGCGCTGGTCTTCTACATCTTCGCCGGGCTGCTTGTCGCTTTGGTGGTTGCCATACTCGCCGTGTTTGCGGGATCCATCTTCCGGGTGACGCCGGAAGGCGCCCGTCTGCTGAGGAACCTACTGCTGGTTGTCGCCGTGTCATCCTTGTGGGCATGGCCGGGATCCACTGCGAACTACGTGCTCGCCGGATTGCAGCGCTATACGTTGAGCGCCTCCACTGGCGTTGGCGTCGCAGTGGCCAACATCGGCGTTATCCTTGTAGTCCTGCGGACGGGACAGGGGCCCGTGATGCTGCTCGTTGGCCAAAACCTGATCGGGCTCGCAGGTCTGGCGGTGAACGCATCGCACGTTCGCCGCGAGATCCGGGGCGTGAAGATAGGCCCTCGGCAAGCAGATTCGGCAGTGTTCCGTGACATCATCAGCTTCTCGTGGGTCATCTTCGTGCTGCAAATCTGCACGGTAATCCTCTACCAACAGACCGACCGCGTCGTGCTCGGAGTCTTCCTCGGCGCCACGGCCATCACGCTATATGAGGCAGCGGGCAAGATGCAGGGCCTAGTGACGCAGCTGACGCAATTCGCAGCCTCCGCCGTAATGCCATTCGCGTCGCAGCTGAGCACCGAGGGCCGCACATCTTCAGTTCGGACGCTCTTCTTCCGGGGCACGAAGTACGTGATGGCGCTGATCTTGCCGCCGGTGCTCGGACTGATGATCCTCGCTCGCCCAATCATCACGCACTGGCTCGGGCCGGCATTTGCCACCCAAGCGCGCGCCGCGCAGGTTCTGCTGTCATACCAACTACTAGTCGTGGGCGTCGTAATCGGTGAATCGATACTTGTCAGCCGAGGACACGCGAAGAAGCGACTCTTCAATAGCGTCTTCGTTGTAACGCTGGGAAACCTCGTCCTGAGTGTGTTCCTTGTCCAGAGGATCGGGATTATGGGGGTGGTAATCGGTACCGCCTTGCCGTGGATTGTCGATTTCCCGTGGCGCCTTCGCACGAGTCTGCGAGAGGTCGAAGTCACCCTGGGCGAGTGGTTCCGTCGTTCGGCAGGCCCCGTGTACCTCTCGCTGATTGCCACTGCCGCAGTCGCGTCCATAGCGTATGTGACGCCGCTGGTCGACTCCCTAGTAGGCCTGGCGATCGTTATGGTACTTGCGGTTGGGGCGTCTTGGCTCGGTCTCGTTGCCTTCAGCCTTACGCCCGTTGAGAAGGCCGAGCTGCGGCTGATGCTTCACAGGGTACGATCACGGCTGACTGGCTAGTAGCACCTGCTCACGAAGTACGCAGCGACGAAGAACCCGCAGTCCGATCGGCCAGAGTCCGAGTGCCTAGCCTGGCCTCACGTAATGCCAGAATGTGCGATCTATACTCCTCGGCCAGCACGGGCCAGGAGCTCAGTCTAGATACCAACGTCGCAGCGGCGGCGAGGGTGCTCGCCCTCTCCGGATCAGCCAGAAGCGCGCGGATACTGTCAGCTAGCGCCGCTGGGGACAAATCGCCGACAATCAAAGCGGCGTCCTTGTAGTCGGCAAAGATGGGGCTGTCCGACAGAACAAGAGGTCGGCCGCTCGCCGCGCAGAACTTCGCAGCCGCCGAAGTCCCCTCGAGTGTCTCGCCGTACGGCAGGATTACAACGTCCGCAGCTTGCAGTAAGGTCATGGCCGTCCGCTCGGCTAGATACTCCGAGATGATGACAACCTTCCGATCGAGTCCGTGCTTGAATATCGCGGCTCTACAACGGGCAAGTTGACGATACGAGACTTCCAGGGGATACAGAGCGCAGCAACCCAATAGCACCAACTCTGGGCAGTCAGTGCGAAGGACGGCGACTGCGTCGATAAGTTCCAATAGCCCCTTGTGAGGCAGAAGGAACCCGAATGTCGCGAGAATCGGCCCGTGCTCCATCAGGCCAAGCTGTCGCCGCCGTACTTCGACTGGAGCTGCTGGCCACTCGCGCTCGCCAAGTCTCCATCGCCAGACTGGCACACGAAGACCTGCGGTCCTGAGTCGTTCCACATCTGAATCGCTGTGAACAATCACGAGCGAGGCCCCTCGAAGACCGAAGGCCATGGCTTCGACAGGAACACCCTCAATGTTGGTGGAGTGAACTTGAATGACCAAGTCAATCCGCTCTTCGAGACAAGCGTCTGCGATCCGCTCAAGGAGGCCCAGGTCGAAGTACCCGTGGTATTGAACGTGAACGACATCGGGCTTGAGCTGAGCAATGCGCTCGGGCAGATCGCCATCTGCTCTCGCGAGGCGCCAATTCCGTGACACCTCGAATTCACCGCCGTCAGTCGCACCCTCCTCCGCAGCGGCGAACACCACAACGCGAGCGAACGGAGAGGCGGCACGTGCCAGGGCGAGCGCGTACTCACCCACCCCGCAACGCACACCCCAACGACTGACTAGCGCGATGGTCGGTCTCACTCTGTGCGCTCCGTCGTGCCGCTCTCAAGCGCACTCAACCGACGACGGACTGCCTTGAGCTCTTCGGTCAGGACCGTCAAGTCTGTCACAACTGCCTGATCGAATTGGAACTGCCGGTCCGTGAATACCTTCATGAGGCGACTGAGAGAGTCCGCGGAGCGCACGAGCGCGGGCGCCTAGGGGCAATGACCAATCGTTCAGGTGAGCGGCCACCGCACCTAGGGATTCGTTGACTGGGGGGCTGGAACCAGCTGGGGTGTCACACACGTCCCCACGCTCCTCAGAAGCCCGGCCGGCTCTGGCCAACAACCTGTCTTCCTGTCCTACAGAATTCGTATCCATGCGATCTCCCTTAGGGCGGCCAAAGGGAAGTAGGTTCCCGTGCATGATCTCGCAGACCGGCATGGCTGGAATCAAATAAGACGAGTTGGCTGAGCAAGCGCACGCCCATGTCAACGCTCTCCTCGCAGCTCACAGGTTTACGCCTTGTCCGAAGGCTCTTGGGTGTCCTGCTGTCTCATACACGACGAAGTAGTGCGGCGGGTGATAGAAGAGTTCAGTGGGGCCCGTCACGAACGCCTCGGTAACCAAGTCGTCGCGCAGGAAGAAACTGTTCACACCTGCAATCGTGCACGCTACTAGGGCGTAGCCCTTCCGCCTCGCGAGTTCGACGAGGGAGGACAGGCTAGCGCCTTGGTAGCTGTCGAGATGCCATTCGTGATCAGGGTTGTACTTCATGACCCACCGCGCGTCCGGCGGATACATGGCGTTGTACTCCACCACGAAGACCATTGGGCGAAACGACGAAATCGCCTCGAATACCCAGTAGTCATTGCCATCAATGTCGATGCAGATTGCGGTCGGCTCAGATGGCACGCCTGCGGCCTGCAGCAGCGTCTCTATGTTGTCCTTAGAGACGAAATCCTGCCGCACTGCCAGTCGACCCTCGAGGATATCCTCCTGGAAAGTCTCGCGCGCCTGGTTCACTCGCTCGAGATGGCCCTCCATCCACAGACCACTCCAGCCCTGAGCCACCAGGAATGCGGTGTTGTTCTCCAAGCCGTTCCCTGAGCCAAACTCAACGAAGTGCCTTGGACCTTCTCCTACCCGACGGAAGATCTCCCGCAGAATCCCATCTGTCCCATCCTGCGAGTACACCTTGTGTTCGAAGTGGTTGAGCGAACGCGGATCACGTTGGCGCGGGTCGTCGGCCAAGTACTGTCGGCGCCATGCATCAATGGCTATGTCCAGACGTGCACCGCCGTAGACGGTCTCGCGATACGAGAGATCCTGGAGCAGTGGAAGCCCGGCTTCGGTGAAGGTGCTCACGTTGCGAACCAGCCTTCTCACGACATCGGTCAACCTAGGCATAGACTCACTTCTTCCACGAAGCGGGCACGCGTTCTACGTGCCGCCGCAATCGGGATCCGCATCAAGAGCCGCTCAGCCGTTCCAGGTCCGCGTCGACCATCGCCGCGACGAGCTCGCGGAACGTTGTCTTCGGCGCCGCACTCCTGGCATGTCTTGCGCGCGTCGCCCCTGGGCTCCTTGCGATTGACGGAGGCGGAGGAATTCCGGGCCAGGCGCAACGTCGTCTTACCATTCGCAGCCGACGTGCGTGAACGCGCACTCGGCAAACTCGCGAACGAGGTGCTGCTCGCCGATGGCGGGCATGCGGCCGTCCGGTTGCTCGCCCGCCCCGCGATGTCGGCGACGAGTGCGTGCTTGTGGTCAGCCGTCCTCGGGGCGGCTTCCTAGCTCCGATGTGACTCGTCATACCCCTCGCGGTTCGCTTCCCACCACTCCACCGTGCGCCTGATGCCTTCGTCGAACGGCACCTCTGCCTCGAACCCGAAGTACTCCTTCGCACGCCTCACGTCGAGCTTGCGTCGTGGCTGACCGTTCGGCTTCGTCGTGTCCCAGATGATCTCGCCCTCGTAGCGCACGTGCTTCGCGATCAACTCGGCAAGGTCCTTGATCGAGATCTCCCAGCCCGCCCCAATGTTGACCGGCTCGGCACCGTCGTACTTCTCGGCGGCGAGCGCAATGGCACGCGCGCAATCCTCGACGTAGAGAAACTCGCGTGTGGGTGAACCGTCGCCCCAGAGGACCACGGTCTCTCCCAAGTCCCGCGCCGCGATCATCTTGCGAATCATCGCCGGGATCACGTGACTCGACTCGAGATTGAAGTTGTCACCCGGGCCGTACAAGTTCACCGGCAGCAGGAAGATCCCATCGAAGCCATACTGTTGGCGATACGCCTGGCATTGGACCAGCATCATCTTCTTAGCGAGGCCGTAGGGCGCATTCGTCTCCTCGGGATAGCCGTTCCAGAGGTCCTCCTCGCGGAAGGGAACGGGCGCGAACTTCGGATAGGCGCAGATGGTGCCGAGGGCGACGAACTTGCCCACTCCGGCTAGGCGCGCCTCCTCGATCAGTTGAATGCCCATGATGGCGTTGTGGTAGTAGAAGCGTCCGGGGTTGGCCATGTTCGCGCCAATGCCGCCCACGACCGCGGCCAGGTGAATCACGACGTCAGGAGCCGCGTCACTGAGCATTCGCAGTATGTCGTCGCGCTCGGTCAGGTCGTACTCCGGATACTCCGGCACGAAGATGTGCTCTGCCCCTCGGCGCCCGAGTTCCTCCACGAGGTGCGAGCCAAGAAAGCCGGCGCCACCCGTGATGCAGACGCGCCTGTCGGTCCAGAAGCTCACCTTAGGGCCTCCTCCCGCGTCAGCCGCGACACGTCACTGTCCACCATCAGGGTCACCAGCTCGCTGAACCGCATCTTCGGCGACCAGCCCAGTTGCTCCCGTGCCTTCGTGGCGTCTCCGAGCAGCAACTCGACCTCCGCCGGACGCATGAACTGCGGGTCGACCTTGACGCACTCCGCGTAGTCGAGCCCGACGTGTCCGAAGGCGACCTCGCAGAACTCTCTGACCGTGTGAGTCTCACCGGTGGCCACGACGTAGTCGCCGGGCGTGTCTTGCTGGAGCATCAGCCACATAGCTTCAACGTAATCCCCGGCGAAACCCCAGTCTCGCCTGGCGTCGAGATTGCCCAGCCGGATCTCCTCGGCAAGCCCGAGCTTGATCCGCGCCACGCCGTCGGTGATCTTGCGCGTCACGAACTCCGTGCCGCGCCTGGGCGACTCGTGGTTGAAGAGGATGCCGTTGCTCGCGTGCATCCCGTAAGACTCGCGGTAGTTCAGCGCGATGAAGAAGCCGTAGACCTTGGCGACGCCATATGGCGACCTGGGGTGGAACGGCGTGGTCTCGCGCTGCGGGGTCTCAAGCACCCTCCCGAACATCTCCGACGAAGACGCCTGATAGAAGCGAGCGTCCGGCTTCACCCGGCGAATCGCCTCGAGCAGACGCGTGACACCGAGCGCGTCCACATCGCCCGTGTACGCGGCCTCCTTCCATGAGTCGGCAACGAACGACTGAGCCGCAAGGTTGTAGACCTCATCAGGCTGCGACTGCTCGACGGCGTCGAGAAGCGACGCCTGGTCCGACATGTCGCCATGGATGAACTTGAGCTGTGCCGCAATGTGCTCTACGCGATCGAGCGTGTCAGAGGACGACCGTCGTATCAGTCCGGCAACCTCGTAGCCCTTCGAGAGCAGGAGCTCGGCTAGATACGAGCCGTCTTGGCCTGTCAGGCCCGTGATGAGCGCGCGCTTCGTCATGTAGAATCCTCTCTCACCCAATCCTCTGCGGCCGGATAGGCCCGAGCCGCGCCTTCACCGGGTCCTTCGCGTCTCCAGATACCACGCGCAGTACTCGGCGATTCCTTGGTCCAGCGATACCCGCGGCCTGAAGTCCAACTCGGCGATCTTCGATATGTCGGCACGCCAGCGGACAGGATCGCCGGGGCGTTGCTCGCCCGAGAACTCGACGGGGACCCCTGGGGCAACACACGACGCGATTCGCTCCGAGAGACCACGAATCGTGGTCTCGACGCCGGTGGCCACGTTGTACGCCTCACCAGTCATCGGCGCTTTCTCCGCAACAATGCGCGCCGCCGAAGCGACGTCTTGCGCGTGTATGAAGTCGCGCGTTTCTTCGCCGGTACCGAAGAGTCTGACTTCGCCCGACATTGCCTTCTCGCATACGTCCCACAGTATCTGCCTCCGCAGTCCTGAGCCATACGCCGAGAAGATGCGCAAGGATACTGATCCTACGCCGAAGATGTCACGGTACTCGCCAAGCAGCATCTCCGCGAGCACCTTGTGGTGACCGTACGGCGACAGCGGACGAAGTGGCGCGTCTTCACGAACGGGCAAACTGGTTGGATTGCCGTACACCGCCGCACTCGACATGAAGACGAGCCGAGCATCTGCGGCGTGTCGGCGGACCGCGTCAAGTACCTCCACCAGGACACCCACGCTTCCTGCGAAGTCCTCCAGTGGCCGAGTCATGGACTCGGCAACCGAAGCCGTTCCGGCGGTGTGGACCAGGACGTCCGGCTGTTCGGCCTCGAGGAGGGCAACGAACGTGTCGCTCGGGAGATCCGTGCAGCAGTACGAATCGAGCTCATCGTCGGAGTCGCCGGGATCGGTCTCGCGCCCAGCACCGGTGACCCGATATCCAGCTGAGGCGAACTCGCTGACGACTCGACTGCCCAGGAAGCCGGCGGCTCCGGTGACAAGACATGTCCTCATGACTACCCCATCACATCGCTCGCGATGAGGGCGCGCGTTGTCACGCAGGATCCTCTCTCGCCCAATCGTCCTCGATCCGGATGATGTCATCTTCGCCCAGGTACTCCCCCAACTGAACCTCGATCACCTTCAGGGGCACGACTCCGCTGTTCTCTATGCGGTGCGCAGCGCCAACGGGAATGAACGCGCTCTGGTTCACGTGCACCTCGGTGACATCCTCATCACACGTCACTCGCGCACTGCCGGCTATGACGATCCAGTGCTCGCTGCGGTGATGATGACGCTGAAGACTTGGCTTCTTGCCTGGATGGATCTCGAGCAGCTTGATCTGATAGCCCGGACCCCTAAGCAGGCTCTCCCAGCTCCCCCACGGCCTCAGGCTCACCTTGGGCTGCGTCACCTCGGCGGCGCCGCTCGCCTTGAGAGCGTCGAACACCTGCCGAACGTCCTGTGCGCGGTCCTTGGGCAGCACAAGCGTCGCGTCAGACGTGTCGACAACAAGCATGTCCTTAAGCCCGATCGTCGCCACGAGTCGATCGCTCGAGTAGATGACCGAGCCGCGCGTGTCGATGTCGACGCCCCGTCCCGCGCGCACGTTACCGTCCTCGTCGGCGCGCGCAACGTTCTCGAGTGCGAGAAGCGACCCGACGTCGCTCCACTCGAGGCTAGCGGGGATAACGGCGACACTCGGAGAGAGCTCCATTACAGCGTAGTCGACCGATATGGCCGGTAGCGCGCTGAACAGCTCGAACGCCTCCTTGCTGTTCCGCTCCTCGGCCGGCAACGCGGCGATCTCGCGGACGGCCCCGGCCACCTGCGCGCCTTCCTCGCTCGCACCCTCGAGCTCTTCGAGCACTTTGTCGGCGCGCATCACGAAGATGCCGGCGTTCCAGAAGTACTCGCCGCTCTTCACGTATTCGGCCGCTCGCTCGGAGTCCGGCTTCTCCACGAACTTCTCGGCACGGTGTGGCATCGCGTCGCCGACGGCGAAAGACTCAAGGGGCTCGGCCGCTTTGATGTAGCCGTAGCCCGTCTCGGCGCGCGTCGGCCGGATGCCGATCGTGACCAGATAGTCGGCGTTCGCGAGCTTCACCCCGCTCTCGATGCACTCACGCCAGATCTCCGCGTTCTCCAGCAGGTGATCGCTCGGCAAGACGACCATGACCGCGTCCGGGTCCTCTTCGAGCAGCGTCGCGGCCGCCAAGGCGATGGCCGGTGCCGTGTTCCGCGCCACTGGCTCCTTGAGGTAGCGGACGCGGTGCAGATCAGGATCGGGCTGGGCGGTGAGGTGGTTGCGGAGCTCATCGAAGAGGCGCTCGTTGGTGACCACCAGGACCGAGTCGCCGCCCTGGGTGAGCGGGATGATCCGGTGCACCGCCTGTGCGATGAGCGACTCGGTGCCGAACATCGAGAGCAGCTGCTTGGGATTGAGCTCACGCGACAGGGGCCAGAAGCGCTGGCCGCTCCCGCCCGCGAGCACGCACGCATAGAGGTGAGGGATGGCGGGGGGCATTCGCGGCTCCGGGATCCATGGGTGTTCAGACCGCGTGAAGTATACCAAGCGCGGGGCGCGGCGCCGCGACTACAAGGCTACGCCAGCGAGAGCCCGAGATACTGAGCAGTGCGCTCAAGCAGCTCTCGTAGCAGCCGGCTTCACCAGGCCACCCGGGCAAACGCTATGATGTGCCCGACCGCGCGTCTCCTGACCTGCCTGGAGAGCACATGCGAACGATCTTCCTCACTCCCACCTACAACGAGGCCGAGAACCTTCCCGTGCTCGCGGAGCAGCTGCTCGCTCTCGAACCGGCCATAGATGTCCTGTGCGTCGACGACGACTCTCCCGACGGTACGGGCCGGATCGCCGACGACCTCGCCGCCGCAAACCCTCGCTTCCACGTCTTACACCGCACCGGTCCCCGGGGATACGCGCCCGCGAGCCGAGAAGGACTCTCGTGGTGTCTCGAGCACGGCTACGACCTCATCGGCACCATGGACGCCGACCTGTCGCACGATCCCGCGTCAGTGCCCGCGCTCATCTCGGCAGTCCAAGATGGCGCCGACCTGGCCATCGGGTCGCGCTACATCCCGGGAGGCGAGCTGGTCGTTCACTGGGGCCCGCTGCGCTGGGCGGTGAGCCGCGTCGGCAGCGCATACGCCCGTGTGATGATCGGGACTCCCACCCGCGACTGCACGACCAGCTATCGCTGCCACCGCGCCACATGGCTCGCGCGGGTGCCCTTCTCGGAGCTCACCTCGAGCGGGTACTGTTTCCTCATCGAGACACTCGCCGAATTCGTGGACGCGGGCGCACGCGTGACCGAGGTCCCGATCCGCTACGTCGAACGGCGTGCGGGAGCGTCGAAGATCTCTCGGAGGATCGTCCTCGAAGCACTCACGCGAACCACATCGCTCGGGTTCTCTCGGCTGTTCGGCTCCAGACGGGCGGCCCGCCGAGCCTAGCGACGCCAGACCGCCATCGCCTCAGCTACTCGTGTCGCTGCGTGCCCGTCGCCGTACACTGGGGGTCGCTCGGCACCGCGCGGGGGTGAGCCAGCTGCTTCGATGATCCGCGTCTCGTCCGTCCCTGTGAGCACGTTCCACCCGAGCTGCACGGTCTCGACCCACTCGGTCTCGTCGCGCATCGTGATGCACGGCACGCCGAAGAAGTACGCCTCCTTCTGCATGCCGCCCGAGTCGGTGAGCAGCGCTCGAGCCACGCGCAGAAGCCCGTTCGTCTCGAGGTACGGCAGTGGGTCCAGCACGTGGATGTTGGGCGATGCTGCCAGAGCGTCCGTGAGTCCGAACGTCTCGAGGTTCTTCCGCGTGCGTGGATGCACGGCCCAGAGAACAGGCGCATCCAGGCGGGCAAACGCGCGAAGAACCGAAGCGAGCTGCTGCGGATCGTCACTCGCGGCCTGACGGTGCAGCGTCGCCAGGTAGAACTCGCCCGGCGTCACGCCGTAGCGCTGCGCGGTCTCCTCGGCGGAAACCCGCTCGGCGAAATACAGCGCCGTGTCGAGCATGACATCCCCGACGAGCTCCACTCCGCGCGTGACGCCCTCCGCCGCAAGGTTATCCACTGCGGTCTGTGTCGGGCAGAAGAGCAGCGACGACAGGTGGTCGACGACAACCCGATTGACCTCCTCGGGCATGGTCCGATTGAACGAACGCAGACCAGCCTCGACGTGTGCGACGGCGATGTTGAGCTTTGCCGCGGCGAGTCCGCCCGCCAAGGTGGTGTTCGTGTCGCCGTAGACGAGGACCGCTTCGGGCGTGAGCTCGACGAGCAACTCCTCGAGAAGGCCGAGCATCTCGCCTGTCATGCGGCCGTGGCTCCCGCCGCCCACCCCGAGGTTGTAGTCGGGAGCCGGGATACCGAGTTCGTCGAAGAAGACCTGAGACATCCCGTGATCGAAGTGCTGGCCCGAGTGCACGAGGATCTCCTCGTGCGCCTCGCGCAGAGCGCGACAGACCGGCGCAGCCTTGATGAACTGCGGTCGGGCGCCAACGATCGACACGACGCGCATCCTACGACCCGTTCCTCCGGTGTGAGCTGACTTCAGGCATGGACGACGGTCGAGCCGCTAGTCCGTTGCGCCGCACGGCCAACCCAGGACCTCGCATATCACGCTCACGACCTCTTCCTGTTGCGTGCGCGTGATGCCGGGGAAGCACGGCAGAGCAAACGTGGTGGCGTCGCACCACTCGGCGACCGGCAGCGACGGGCGCTCGTAGCCTGGGAGCGTCTCGAACGCCTCCTGCTCGTGGAGCGAGAGTGGGTAGTAGAGCGCGGTGCCGATGCCCGACGCCTTCAGGGCAGTCACGATGTCCTCGGCGAGTTCCGAGCGAACGACGTAGAGGTGATAGACCATCTCGCCGTAGTCACGCGCGACAGGAAGGTCCAGCCCCTCGACGTCGCGGAGAAGCTCGTCGTAGACGGCGGCGGCCGCTCGACGCTGAGCGTTCCAGCGGTCGAGGTGCGGCAGCTTCACCGAGAGGATAGAGGCCTGCAGCGCATCCAAGCGCGAGTTCTGGCCGAACGCGTCGTGGAAGTACTTCCTGCTGGTACCGTGCGAGGCCAGCTTCCGGACCTTCGCGGCCAGCTCGTCGTCGTCGGTCGTGATACAGCCGGCGTCGCCTGCGCAGCCGAGGTTCTTGCTCGGGAAGAACGAGAACGCCGCAGCGCGCGCGAGCGAGCCGGCCATGCGGCCCTTGTAGGTTGCGCCGATGGCCTGGCAGGCGTCCTCGACGACGACCAGGTCGTGTCGCTCGGCGATCTCGAGGAGCGGGTCCATGTCCACGCACTGTCCGAAGATGTGGACCGGCAGGATAGCCCTCGTATTCGAAGTGATCGCAGCTTCCAGCTTGGTCACGTCCATGTTGTACGTGCCGGGCTCGATGTCGACGAACACGGGGATCGCGCCCGCGTGGACGATGCACTCGACGGTCGCGAAGAACGTGAACGGCGTCGTGATGACCTCGTCGCCCGGACCGATACCCAGGGCGTCCATGATGAGGAAGAGGGCGTCGGTGCCGTTCCCGCACGCGACGCAGTGCTTTGTACCCACGTACGCGGCGATCTCCTGTTCGAGTGTTTTGACCTTCGGCCCGCCGATGAATCCCGCGTTGGCCATCACGTCGTGTATCGCAGCATCGAGCTCCGTCTGAAGCTCGAGGTACTGGGCCTTCAAGTCGAGCAAGGGAACACCCATTCGTGCAACTCCTTCTGTCGCGTTGTGTTGGTGCAGGCTGCGCTCTCGCGCGGCTCCCGCCGCGCCCACGCGCAGCGGACATTCTACTGGTTGTCGAGCAGCTCCTCGGCAGGTACCTCGCGAACGGGCTTGGCCGGCACGCCCATGACGAGCGTCCTCGGCGGCACGTCTCGGGTCACCACCGAACCGGTCGCCACAAAGGCTTCTTCCCCGATCTCGATGCCTGGCAGGATGTGTGAACCGCCACCGACACGCGCGCCGCGCCTGATCGTGCAGCCTCTCATCTGGGCAAAGCGCTTCTCGGTGCGCCCCATGTAGTTGTCGTTCGTCGTCACGACCATCGGAGCGATGAAGCAGTCCTCTTCGATGGTCACGTATGCGGTCACGTAGGCACCGCTCTGGATCTTGGTTCGCGATCCGACGCTTGTGTCGTTCTCGACGCTCACACCCCGCCCGATCATGACGGAATCTCCGATGGCGCAGCGCTCGCGCACCCCCGCGTTGTCGCCAACTACGCAGTCGGCGCCGAAGGTAGTACCAGCCATGAGCACAGTGTGACTGCCCACCGAGCATCGATCGCCGAGAAAGACACCAGGGAGCTCGCCGGCCTTGGTCGTCGATGTCGGCGCGAGCTTCGGCTTCTTGCCGATCACGGCGAAGTCGGCGACCGTCACGCCCGCACCAAGGTGGGCGCCGCTGTGCAGGACGACGTAGTCGCCGAGGACGCAGTCGTCTCCGACCTCCACGTCCGCGCCCACGTGCACGCCCACGCCCATGCGGACGCCGGTGCCGATGCGCGCGTTCTCATCGACGACCGAGTTCGGCGAAGCGATGAGCCCGTCGCCGATGACGGCGGTAGGGTGCACCAAGATGCCAGGCATGCGTTACACCTCCACCGTGGTCACGACCGGGGCACCGTTCGCGGCCATCGACTCGTCGACCGCCTCGAGCACGCGCACGACGCGCAGACCGTCGCGGCCGTCGCTTCTCGGCCTGGCTCCGCTTCGGCAGCAATCGAGGAAGTGCTGCATCTCGAGTCCCAGAGGTTCGGACATCTTGACGTAGGGCACCGTGATGTCGCCGAACCTCAGCGTGAGATCCTCGCCGTACGCGAGCGCGTCCTTCGGCTCGCCCACCCCGCGGTCGTAGATCCAGATCTTCTCGGTAGCTTGCATGTCGTCGAAGACGAGCATCTTCTTGGTCCCGACCACGGTGAGCGTGCGGACCTTGTGCGGGTCGAGCCAGCTCACGTGGACGTTGGCCATCTTGCCGCTCGGGAAGTGCAGGTTCGCGAAGACCGTGTCCTGCACGCCTTCAGTCACGTAGGCGGCACCGTTCGCCGAGACGTGGTCCGGCGTCTCTCCGAGCACGTAGAGCACGATGGAGACGTCGTGCGGCGCAAGAGACCAGAACGCGTTCTCCTCAGTGCGCACCTTGCCCAGGTTCAGCCGCTGCATGTAGACGTAGAGGACCTCGCCGAGGTCACCCGTCGCCAGGTAGTCGCGGATCCAGTTGATCGCCGAGTGATACTCCATGAGGTGCCCGACCATGAGCACGCGGCGGCGCTCGTCGGCGAGGCGCACGAGGTCGGTGGCGTCCGCGCTCGTGAGCGTGAGCGGCTTCTCCACGAAGCAGTGCTTGCCGGCCTCAAGGGCCTCGCGAGCGATCGTGTGATGGCTGGGGGCCGACGTCGCCACCACGACCGCGTCGATGTCGTCGCGCCCCAGCAGCTCGTCCGCGGCGGACACCACCTCGACGTAAGGGTAGGCAACCTTGAGCTTCGAGAGGTTGGCGTCCGAGGCATCGAAGGCGGCAACGATCTGCGCGTCGGCGAGACGGTCGAGGTTCCGCACCAGGTTGGGGCCCCAGTAACCGTAGCCCACGACACCGACGCGCACAGGATTCTCAGGCAATGCGTGCTCCTCCATCCGGACCTAGGGTCTCGCTTTCACTACTGCAACAGGTTCTCATCGGCGACCTCGCCAGTGTCGAGTGGCACCCGGAACGTGAAGTACTTGTGACCTAGGTAGCTGAATATGGTCGTCACAACGATCGCGACGAGCTGCCCCACCGGCGGCGAGAAGCCCGCCACCCGCACCGTGAGCCACAGGATCAGAGAACTCAGGCCTTGCGCCGGCAGGTAGACAAGGTACCCGCGGCCGATCTGGTGCAACAGGTTTCCGCTGCTACGGAACGCGAAGTACTTCATGGTGGTGGTGCTGACCGGCACCATCAGCACCCAGGTGATCCACTGCACCACCACGTAGTAGCCGTGCCCGATCTGCGCCAGCAGGTCCACGGATGAGTCAGTGAGCGATTGTAGCGACGGGCCGAGAACAGCCAGAAGCAGCAGGAACATAGCGTAGCTTGCGGCCGTGTTGCACACGCCGACGATGAGATAGCGCAGCTTCTCGCCGTGGACGTCGTAGAGCTCGGCGAGCTTGCCCGAACCGCTCACACGCTCACTCCGGGGTTCCTCGGTTCTCTCGGCGGACTGTCCGCTACCTGAGCATCCGCTCAAGCGAGTCCCGAAGTGCTGGCCCGAACTCGTCCCGCTCCAGTGCCAACGAGACGTTCGCCTCGAGCCACGAGAGCACGTTGCCGGTGTCGTATCCGGACTCGGTCGAGACCGCGTAGATCTCCTCGGTCCGCAGCAGCTCCTTGAGAGCGTCCGTGAGCTGTATCTCTTCTCCGCGGCCCGGCTTCACGCGCGGCAGGATCTTCATGATGGCAGGCGTCAGCAAGTACCTGCCGAAGATCGTCAGGTTGCTCGGTGCCTCGTTGGCCGCAGGCTTCTCGACCAGGTCCGTGACCTGCCATATGCCCGGCTCGACCTCAGTGCCGGCGATGACGCCGTAGCGGCTGACCAGCGACTCCTCGACAGGCGTGACGGCGAGCACCGAGGCACCGTACTTCGTGTACGTGCTCATCAACTTCGGCAGCACGCTTCTGTCCGGAACAAGAACGTCGCCGAGCATGACGAAGAACGGTTCGTCCCCGGTGAACGGCGCACCGCACAAGACCGCGTGTCCGAGGCCGCGCGGGCGCTTCTGACGCACGTAGAACACGTCGGCAATCTCGGAGATGCGGCGGACCTCGCGCAGCCGGTCCAAGTTGCCTGTGCTCTCCAAGAGGTCCTCGAGTTCGATGGATCGGTCGAAGTGGTCCTCGATTGCGCGCTTGTCACGCCCGGTGACGATGAGGATGTCGTCGACCCCGCCTTCACACGCCTCCTCAACGACGTACTGGATGACCGGCTTGTCAACGACCGGCAGCATTTCTTTCGGCTGGGCCTTCGTCACCGGCAAGAAGCGGGTGCCCAGCCCAGCGGCCGGGATGATGGCTTTCATGCGTCTTTGCCTTCCCTCTCGTTCAGCGAGTGACGGCCTGGGGCTCGCGCCTCGGAGCTAGACCAGTATGCCCCAAGCGCAGCCCAGGGACGCCGCGGTGGCTGCCTCCACGCGGCAAGCTCCGGCGTGGGCGACATCCTAGGTTCGTCGTCAGTTCTACTACCTCGCACGTTCTCTACCTGGCAAGGGGCACGATGCCGCGCTGCAGCACCTCGACGACGCGCGCGGAGACGTCAGCGTCCCACCGCTCGGGCGGCACCCAATCCCTCGAGCTCGCCAACGCTTCACCGAGTCCCGCCAGGATCTCGGCCGTGTCGGCCTGGACGAGACGGTTCGACCCGATCGCGCACGTGATCTGGCGCTCCGTGTTCCGCCGAACGGTCACACAAGGCGTGCCGAGCATGCAGGTCTCTTCCTGCACGCCACCCGAGTCTGTGACGACCGCCGCCGCATCGCGTTGGAGAGCCAGCATGTCGAGGTAGCCGACAGGGTCAACGAGGTGCACGCCAGAGCGCGAGGAGGCGCCCCCCGCACGCGTGTCCACGAGACCGGCCTCGGCGAGCTTCGGCCTCGTCCGGGGGTGCACCGGGAAAAGGACTGGCAGCGGGCTGTCATTAAGGGCCGCTGCAATCTGGCTGAGCTTCTCGGGATGGTCGGTGTTCTCGGGTCGATGCACGGTCACGAGCACGTACGCCCCTCTGCAGAGCGCGTAGTCGGAGAGAGCGTCACGCGACTCGATGCGCCTCAGGTTTCGCAGAACCGACTCGGCCATGACGTTCCCGACGAAATCAATGCGCGCCTCGTCCACGCCCTCGTGCACGAGGTTCACGCCGGCATCGATCGTGGGAGTCAGCAACGCCGCCGAGAGCTGATCCGTGACGAGGCGGTTCACTTCCTCAGGCATCGACATGTCGCCGCTGCGAAGCCCCGCCTCGAGGTGAACGACCGGGAGCTCGATCTTCGCTGCGGCGAGCGCTGCAGCGAGCGTGGAGTTCACGTCACCAACGACGAGGATGGCATCGGGCTTCTCGGCGAGGAAGAGCTCCTCGAGTGCCATCATCGCCTTGCCGGTCTGCACGGCGTGGGTGCCGGATCCCACACCGAGGAACCACGCGGGCTCGGGAAGCTCGAGATCCTCGAAGAAGACGTGAGACATCGAAGCGTCGTAGTGCTGACCCGTATGCGCGATAGGTGCTTCGATGCCCGCAGACGTGAGTGCGGGAATGAGCGGGCCGACCTTGATGAAGTTGGGCCGAGCTCCCACGATGACGATGATGCGCATCGGCTACAGCACCTTCAGCTTCGACTGGCGGACCGGGCCGCGGGCAGTGGTGCCCGACCGCCACGGGGACGGGACGATTCTACTTGACTGAGCGATGCGACGCGCGTGCCGGCCGGGTAGCCGCCGGTACCCGCACACCGGCGGACGAACCGGCCTACGGTCCGGACTCGAAGACCCGCAGTCTCTTGTCCGACCCGTACCAGTAGTCGGCCTTCTGCTGGAGATGAATGCCGGATGGCGGGTCGTTCACGATGACGAGGAATCCCGGCTGTATCGCGGGAACCTGGCGCTCGCCCACCCTGAACAGCCTGGCGTCCTTGTTGACTGTCGCGTTGACTGGAGCGAGCGAGTCGCGGCCCAGTGTGAATCGACTGTCGTAGTTGAGCACGGTGAACACCCACGGGTCGTCGACGAAGACGTAGGCTCCCGGCACCTTGGCCACGATGTCCCATGAGCGCTCGATCGATGCCCAGCGCGCGTTGTCCACGCGCGAGCGAACGGCGCCCTGCGCTGACGGGATAAGCAGCAGGAGCACAAGCGCCCCAGCCAGCATCGCGCGTCCTTCGGCGTTGGCTCGCCTCCCCAACGCGGCGACTCCTACGGCCGCGAGCAGGAGTAGCGGCGGAATGATGGGCTCGGCGTAGCGATACGACACGTCCATCCCGACGATCGGACCGATGACGCCGATGACGGTGAAGAAGCCGACTGCCCACGTGAGCAGAACCCATCGGCCCCGCCCCTTGCCGAGCACCACCCCGACCGCGGCGAGCACGAGCAAGACGAGGAATCCGGCGAACGCGGGTTGCGTGAGGAACTCGTGCACATACGTGCTCGTCGGCTGGATGAATCCTGCTGCTTTGTACGCAACGTAGAACTCTCGGAATCGCACCCAGTCGATGACCGGATTGCCGAAGGCCACCCAGAAGTAGGTCATGGCCACAGCGACCACCGCGACGACCCCGAGCGGCGTCCAGAGCGTGCGCTTCCACCGCTTGGGCTCGAGCAGCACGCCCACGGCCATGAGCCCGGGCAGGAACACCAGCGCGTTCTCGCGCGAATAGAACACGACACCCAGCGAGGCGCCCGCCGCGATCGCCAACGCCACGTGGCCCTTATCACGCCGAACAGCCAGGACGGCGAGGTACACGGCGAGAGCGATGAAGAAGCCGGCGATGGGATCCGGGAGCAGCTGCGTACCCAGCTCGATCTCGAGCGGGTACAGAGCCATGGCGAACGCGGCCAGCGCACCGATCCGCCAGTTCCAGAGCTCCTTGCCGAGCAGGTAGACGACGAGCACTGAGCCGAGCGAGCACAGCAACGGCCACGCGACCGATACGTGCTCGCCATAGCCCGCGATCCGGTTCGATGCGATGAGCGGCAGGATCATGGCCAGGCGGCGCGGCCATTGGGTGACGCCCGGGTCAAAGAGCGACCCGCCAGAGAGCACGTGATGGCTGATCTCGAGGTAGCGGAACGAGTCGAGGCGCTTGATGCCGACGAACAGGGATAACCGAGCGACCAGAGCAATCCCGAGAATCAGGAAGATGGCTCCCTGCCGAACGAAACGCGGGACGTTCTCGGAAGACGCAGCTGTCACAGGGCCCTCAGCGCGTTGTCGGCCGCGTTGACGAATGCCGCGATCTCTTCGTCGGTGTGCGCGAGCGACACGAACGTGGCCTCGAACTGGCTCGGCGCGATCGTGAATCCTGACGTGAGCATTCGCCTGAAGTAGCGTGCGTAGCGGTCGGTGTCGCTCGTCGACGCACTCGCCCAGTCGGTGACCTCGGCGTCCGTGAAGAACATGCACGAGATAGAGCCGACGCGCGTGCAGAACGTCGGCACACCCGCGGCCTCGGCGGCATGGCACAGCCCGCTTGCCAGCATGCGACCCTTCCGGTCGAGTTCGTCGTAGACCCCGGGCTGCCTGAGCGCCTCGAGCGTCGCGAGGCCCGCGACCATCGCGACCGGGTTTCCGGACAGCGTCCCTGCCTGGTACACGGGTCCGACCGGCGCGAGCTTCTCCATGATCTCGCGCTTGCCGCCGAAGGCGCCCACAGGGAAGCCGCCGCCGATGATCTTGCCCATGGTCGTGAGGTCCGGCGTGACGCCGTAGAGCTGCTGCGCACCTCCCAGGGCAACCCGAAACCCGGTGATGACCTCGTCGAAGATGAGGACGACGCCGTAGGAATCGCACAGGTCGCGCAGGCCCTTGAGAAAGCCGGGCTTGGGCGGCACGACACCCATGTTGCCCGCGATGGGCTCGAGGATGATCGCCGCGACCTCGCCGCCCTCCTTCTCGAGCACTTCGCGCACGGGAGCGAGGTCGTTGTACGGCACCACGATCGTGTCTTGCGCAGCGCCCTTCGTCACACCGGGCGTGCTGGGTATGCCGAGCGTCAGCAGTCCGCTGCCAGCCGCAACGAGCAGCGCGTCGGAATGTCCGTGGTAGTTGCCGTCGAACTTGATGAACTTCTCGCGGCCCGTATACCCGCGTGCCAGGCGCAGGGCGCTCATCGTCGCCTCAGTGCCGCTCGACACGAACCGCACCATCTCGACGCTCGGCACGGCAGATATGACTGCTTCCGCCATCGCGACCTCGACGAGGGTTGGCGCGCCGTAGCTTGTGCCCTTGTCGAGCTGCTCGCGCACCGCATCGAGTACTGCGTCCGGAGCGTGGCCTAGGATCATCGGCCCCCACGACGCGACGAAATCGATGTACTCCGCCCCATCCACGTCCCAGACGCGGCTGCCCTTCGCGCGCTCGTAGAAGATGGGGCTGCAGCCGACGCTCTTGAACGCCCGCACCGGCGAATTCACACCGCCGGGGATGAGATCGCACGCGAGGTCGAAGTACTGCTGGGAGTAGTTCGGGGCGGAATTGGATACAGAGGTCATGGGTGCTCCTCAGGAGTGGTCGACGGGCTTGCCCATTCTAGCGCAGCAGGTACGGTCACGGCCGCCGCTTCACCGCCTGTGCGCGACCGCGTGCGGCCTCGCGCCCACGGGTAGCCGCGTCGCGCGGACCCGAATCGACGCTGGGGTATCATCCCAGCTGGCGACCCCAACGAAGGAGCGGACATATGAACGACAGCGTTCTCACGGTTCGCGGGCTGCATAAGCGTTACGGCGAGCTGGAGGCGGTCAAGGGTATCGACTTCGAGGTCGCACCGGGCGAGATCTTCGCCCTGATCGGGCCGAACGGCGCCGGCAAGACAACCACTCTGCGCATAGTGGCCACCATCCTTCGGCCAACATCGGGCGAAGTGACGGTTAGCGGCATCGACGCCGTGCGCGAGCCGGACAAGGTCAGAGAGCTCATCTCCTACCTACCGGAGGAAGCGGGCGCCTACAAGAACCTGAAGGCGATCGACTACTTGCGATTCGTCGCCGAGATCTTCTTCTCCGACCGCACTCGCATAGACACGGCAATTGCTAGCGCCAAGGAAGTAGCAGACCTCGGCGCCCGACTCGACGACAAGCTCGGCACGTATTCCAAGGGCATGACGCGCAAGCTCCTGCTCGCGCGCACGGTCATGACGCAGCCCAAGCTCGCGATCCTCGACGAGCCCACGAGCGGTCTGGACGTCATCAACGCGATCGAGTTGCGAGAGCGCGTGAAGTCGCTCGCGCGCGCGGGCATGTCCGTTCTGCTATCGAGCCACAACATGCTGGAGATCGAGTTCCTCTCGGACCGGGTATCGCTCATCGCGGACGGGATCATCCACGACACCGGCACGCCGTCGGAGCTCAAGACCAAGTACGACGCCGAGAACCTCGAGCAGGTGTTCGAGCGTGTTGTTGAAAGTGCTCCGCGGCCAGGCCTGCCGGGCGGTTCGGCTCCTCCGAGCCAGGCCGGGCAGCCGACGGGGGTGGCGCGATGAGGCGCTTCTACATCCTGCTGAAGAAGGAGCTGCGCGAACTCATTACCCCGCAGGTGTTCCTCCCTCTGATCGTCGTCATTGTCATGTTCTACGCCATCGGACAGCTCTTGGGCGCCTCCGGGACCAGCGCGAAGGCGGGCTTCCCCGTCCTTGTCGTCGACGGGGACAACACGGCGACGTCGAAGGTGGTCATCAGCGCGCTTGAGAAGAACGGCTTCAAGATCGACCTCGCCCAAGGATTCACGGGGAGCGCCGACGCAGAGGCCGCGCGCCTTGCTGTGGCGCTGCCGAAGAGCTCGGGCAATATCGTCGTCGCAATCCCGCAGGGCTTCGAGGCAGGATTGGCCGGGGGCACGCAGCAACAGATCCAGACCTGGGCGGTCGTACGCACATTCTCGTTCCTGGGCGCGAGGGACGTCTCGGCGCTCGGGGGGGCCCTCACCGCCGTCAACCAGTTGATCGCGACCCAGGTCGCGAGTAAGGCAGCACCCAATGTTCCGGTCGAACTCCTGCAACAGCCGGTGAAGGTCGTCGAGCACGTGGTCGTGGGAGGCAAGCAGGCGGCGACCCCGGTTGCGGCTGTCATGGGCTTCGTCAGCCAACAGACGACGTTCATCCCGATCGTCCTCTTCATCGTGATCATCTTCGCGGCCCAGATGATAGCCGTCGCGATCGCCACGGAGAAGGAGAACAAGACCCTCGAGACGCTGCTCTCGTACCCCATCAGCCGCACAAACATCGTCGCGGCGAAGATGATGGCGGCTGGGCTGGTGGCGCTCGTCTCGGCGGGCGTCTACATGCTCGGCATGCGCTCGTACATGGGCGGCATCGAACGCGGGCTGGGGGGCACGGGCACCGCAGCCACGAACGCTGCGGCCGCGAACGAGGCGATCATGCGTGCGCTTGGGCTGACCTTCTCGGCTACCGACTACGCGTTGCTCGGCCTGACACTGTTCGCTGGGATCCTTGTGGCGCTGTCGATCGCGATCATCCTCGGAGCATTCGCGGAGAGCGTGAAGGCGGTCCAGGCCCTCCTCACGCCGCTCATGGTCCTCCTTCTCATCCCCTACTTCCTGACACTGTTCGTGGACCTTTCACAACTGCCGACCGTCGTGCGCTTGATCGTGATGGCGATCCCCTTCACCTATCCCTTCATCGCGGGGCCGAACCTCTTCCTTGGCAACTACGGCCTGGTGTGGTTCGGGATCTTCTATCAGCTGCTCTGGTTCGCAGTCTTCGTTGTCATCGCCGCTCGCATCTTCTCGAGCGACCGGATCCTCACGATGAAGCTCAACCTGAGTCGGAAGAAGCGTGGCGCCGCTGCCTAGCCGACGCGACCGGAGACGGCATTCGTCCGAGCGAGACAGCGAGCGGGCGGCGTGAGCCGAAAGCGCATCATCGGCTGGCTCTTGCTGGCGGCGCTGCTCAGTACTCTCGTTTATGTGGCGCTGGGGGCGCTCACCGACGTGCGAGCCGCGATGCAAGCAATCGCCGGGTTTCCGCCGCTCACGTTCGCGATCATGCTCGCGCTCGCGGCGGGTGGATACACCGTGCGCGGGCTGCGCTGGCGCTACTACTCGAGAACCCTCGGCTATCCAACATCGACGAAGGACGCGCTCTACATCTACTTCTCCGGCCTGACGATGACCGTGACCCCGGGCAAGGTCGGGGAGATCCTCAAGGCCTTCCTTGCCCGCGAGGTCGTAGGCATGCCGATGGCAAACGGCGTGACGCTGCTCTTCATCGAGCGTCAAGTCGACCTCATCGCGGTGCTCGTGCTCGGGACGGGCGGGCTCTACCTTCTGCCTGGCGGCTTGCTCTGGCTACCAGTCGCCCTCGTCGTCGTTGTCGGCGGGACCTTGGCCATCTCGACGAAGTGGTTCCAGACCTTCGCGCTCAGACTGGTCCTGTCGAGCCGCTGGATGCGCCGACACCACGAGTCGGTCTCGACCGTCTCTGATACGGTCCTCTCAACGCTCTCGCTCAAGCCGCTTGCGGTGGCGGTACCCATGTCGATCGTGGCGTGGGCCGCAGAAGGACTGAGCTTCTACATCTGTCTGCAAGCGCTCGGTGTCGACGCAGTGGGGGTGGGGCCCGCAGTCGCCATCTACGCCGTCGCGACTGTCGCGGGCGCGCTTGCGTTCTTCCCCGGCGGCATCGGGTTCACCGAGGTGACGATCGCGGCTTTGCTCGTCACCGCCGGCGCGGCCGGCAGCACTGCTGCGGCAGCGACCGTCCTCATCCGGGTAGCGACGTTGTGGATCGGCGTGGCCGCCGGGTGGGTCGCGCTGGCGACACGTCCGACGCTGCTTCGCTCATGGCTGCTGGAGCCCGAGGTCGAGAGCGAGGTGGACGCGGGCTAACGGGCGCTCGCAGCTCCGAAACGCGCGACGGCCCCGGCGTCGATCCACGTCTGCAGACGATCGAGCACCCATGCCCCGTCGACCTCTACGCCGCGCAGGTTCAATTCCTCGGCCAGTTCCTCGTAGGGCCGCTCGCCGTACGGGAGATTATCGGCGAGTAGCATCGCGAGGTCGGCCTCGTCGCAGGTGAACTGGACACCGCCAACGGGCGCGAGGTTCATCTGTTCCCCGTTGAACTCCGAGCAGAACCCGATGGGGCCACCCTGGAACTCGGCGTTGAGGCGTCCTAGCGCGCCAGTCGAACGCAGCTCGAGCACGGCGTCGAGAACGTCGAGCTCTGTCGCGTCCAACTCATCCGCAAGGTCGGAATAGGGCACCGGCGAGACCGGGAAGCCCCATTGCTGCGTCAGCCGCTGGATCAGACGGTTCTTCAGATCGTCTCTGACGTCAAGCATCGACACCGACCTCCTCGGTCTCGCTCTTCCAGCCCGGGGGCACGTATGCGCAGTACGGCTCGGCCTCGAGGTAGTCGCCCGTGATCTCGAGCGCTCTCGCCCGACAGCCGCCGCAGACGGCCTTGTACTCGCACGCCCCGCACTTGCCCTTGAGCTTGCTGTAGTCGCGCAGGTCGTTGAGGACCTCGCTCTCCGTCCAGATCTGGCTGAACGGCTGCTCATTGACGTTGCCGAGCTGCATGTCGAAGTAGCCACATGGCTGAACGTCGCCGGTGTGGCTGATGAAGCTGAAGGTGATGCCGCCGAGGCAGCCTCGAGTCATCGCATCGAGCCCGTACTCCTCGCGAGTCACCTTCTTGCCCTCAGCCTTCGCAAGCTGGCGGATGATGCGGTAGTAGTGCGGTGAGTCGGTGGGCTTGAAGTGCAGCGGGCTCGTCTTCTGCCGATGGTAGGCCCACGTGAGGACGCGCTCGTATTCTTCGGGCGGCAGCTCCTTGTCGAGCAGGTCCGACCCGCGGCCTGTGGGCACGAGCATGAAGATGTGGAACGCGTCGATGCCGAGCGACTCGGCGAGGTCGTGAACCGCCTCGACCTTCGTGTGGTTGAGCGTCGTGACGGTCATGTTGATCTGTACGCCGACCCCGTGGCGCTTGGCCATCTTGATGCCCTCGATGGAGGCGTCGAAGCAGCCTGGTTGGCCACGGAACTTGTCGTGCTCCTCGGCGGTCGGGAAGTCGATCGAGACGCTGATACGCGGGATCTTGTGCTCGGCCATCTTGGCCGCAATGTCCTCGGTGATGAGCGTAGCGTTCGTGCCGATGACAGGCATCGCGCCCTTGGCCTGCGCGTAGTCGACGATCTCCCAGATGTCGGGTCGCATGAGCGGCTCGCCGCCTGTGAGGATGATGATCGGGTTCGAGATCGTCACGATGTCGTCGATGGTCGCCTTGATCTCGTCGAGCGAGAGCTCGCCCGCATAGTGGCCGAACTCCGCGGCCGCGCGGCAGTGCGCGCACGAGAGGTTGCACGAGCGCGTGATCTCCCACGCGATGATGCGCGGTGCCTTGATGCCTGTGCGCTCCTGGAAGGCGATCGCGGCGGGGCCCCCACCGGGGCGGAAGCCTACACTGCGGGCGCCTCCGTGGCGCTGTCGCTCTCCCGAGCCAGGGCCGCCCGGAACGCCGACTGGGTGCCCGCCGCTGGGGTGCGCACCAGGATGGCCGGGGTGACCGGAAGGAGCCGCTGCAGGATGACCGCCAGGGTGGCTCGCAGGAGCCTCCACAGGATGACCGCCTGCTTGCAGGCCGTCATCCGAGGACAGCGACGGAGGGCCGCCGTGGCGGCCAGCCACCGGGACGCTCAGCCCAGCCTCGCCGCAGCCAGCCTCTGCCTCGGCCATCTCCTGCTCGGTGATCGTGGCGTCGGCCTCGCCGAACTCCTCCTCGAGCTCAAGGTCCGGACGTGCACTGCTGTCTTCGACGTTCTCAGCCATGGTCCAATCGGCCTCTCTGTACTCGGGTCTGTGCGGTGAAGCCGCGCGAATGCCGTGCCGAAGTAGACGCTTTGGCGTGAGACCGCCGCGGCCCATCGTACCGTACAGGTGTGGCAGTCAGCCCCGAATGCCTAGCGCTTCCTCAGTTCGAAACTGCCGACGCGCGTGACAAGCTGGGTCGCGCCTGCAAGCCCGGCGCCCACCCGAGCTCGCGCGACGATGACGTAGTCGATGCCCTCCCGGGTCATCAGAGCCCGCGCGCGCAGAGTATCGGCAGTTGAGTACAACTCATGGATGGTGGCCCGGAGCTGGGGGCCGTAACCTTTCGCAAGCTCCGGCGACGCGAGTCGCTCCGCATAGGCCCGCCTGCCGCCGAGCGACGACACCCAGTTGTTGCGCTCGAGCTGGACGTCCTGCGCAACGACAGCATTGACGGGCGTGAGCTCCGGCAGGCGCTCGACCAAGCGCACGAAGTCGCGCGGGGCACCGGCGGTGCCGACCAGACGCACAGGCCGCATGCTGCGGGCCGCCGCCAAGCCGGTCCCTAAGCCCAGCATCACAACGATGAGCGGCAGCACGATCGGCCATCGGCTCAGGCTCTTGGGAATCGAGATGTGCACAGGCAGTGCGGCGTCGACCAGGATCGATGACAACAAGACGCTGATGGGCGCCACTATCTGCATCGAGTTCCAGGACATGTTCCACGCCAGGAACACATATGGCTCCCTCTGCACGAGGAGGAGAGCGGACACGACGAGGCCCACGATCGTCCACCCCATGAAGACGAGGGGCACGAATCTGCCCGACATGCCATAGCCGCGGCGGCGCGCGAACGGCGCGGCAGCCAGCCCCAAGACGAGCCGCCAGCCGGTTAGCGCGATCAGCACGTAGAACATGAGGAACGCGACCGCCCCGAGCATGGATCCCGCCGCATGAGCGCCGAGTGTCCGCACGATCGCCGAGCTCAACACCACTTGCCTCGACGTCGTCAGAAACTCGGCCATCGCCCCGAACTGGATACTGGGGATGCCGCCGATCCCCGTGGTCGTGAGGTAGGCAAGGACCGCCGATACGCCGGTGACCCCCGTGCCGACGATGGCGAGCTTCCACGAGAGGCGTTTCGTCACCGCGGCCGTGACCAGTGCCGCCACGAAGGCGGGACCCGCGACCACCGCGATCTGCGCCTTCATCGCGATTGAGGCCCCGATGAGCACGCCTGCCAGCGCGACCGTGCCCACGCTCAGCTTCTCGGGATCGCACAGGAGCGCCAGCGCGACGAACGTCGCGGTTGCGCCGAGAGCACCGGGCGGGTTGAACAGGAACCAGCGGAACGGCTCGAGCCCGAACGTGCCGATGGCCAGCCGAAGATGCGCGGGCAAGGCCGCTGCCGCCAGGCACACCAAGATCACCGCGACGCTGATCAGAACTGGTCTCAACCTGCCGGACCAGGCGCGCAGAGCGGCGAAGATCGCGATGATGAACGCCGCGTAGGTCGCCGGAAGAAGGATCGCGTAGAACGCCGAATCGATGGGCAGATGAAGACCCTTGATGACAACGGTCGTGAGTGTGTCGATGGCCGAGTGGTACGTGAGCTTGGGGAACTGCGCGATGAGCGGGTAGTCGCGGATGGGAAGGCCTGCGTAGATGCCGCGCTTGACGAACGCCAGGTGGAACTGAAGGTCCCAATACTGCCGTGCGACGACTCGGGTTCCCGTGAGCATCAGCCACTGAGAGGCGCCGATTCCCACGAACGCGAACATGGTCGCGGCGACGAGAGCCGACTCGGCCGCTGTTCCGACCGAGAACACGGACGAACGCACCATCCCCCTTAGGTCCCATCCCTGCGACCTGATGCGAACGACCCACCCCGTGATGCCGAGGACGACGAGCAGCGGGAACGCGAAGGCCGCCGCCCCAGCGTTGGCGGCCGCCAACGTAACGACGGCACTGAGCGACCACCCGGCGGCGGCAGGAAGAAGCACCCGGCCGACCCGCGATGGCGCGACGTCGAGCAGCGTGAGTGCCCCGATTCCGATTCCAAGAGGCCCAACCAGCCAGAAGACCGCGAACACCGCAAACTCACGTACGGCGTCGAACTCGCGCAGTTGCCACGCGGTGAGCAGCACGAATGCCACGACGAGGGCCCAGCAGGCCAAAGCTATGCCGCGAGCAGCGGGTCCTCGATCCTCGAGTGAGGACGCCGAGCTCGACGCCTCGATCACTGTTCTTTCAGCCACCTCGCGGCGTCCTTGGCGTGGTAGGTCAGGATGAGGTCGGCTCCCGCGCGTTTGAAGCCGACGAGCGTCTCGAGCACGACGCGCTTCTCCTCGATCCATCCCTTTGCCGCAGCGGCCTTCACCATCGCGTACTCGCCGCTCACGTTGTAGGCCGCTGTGGGGTAGCCGAACTCGTCCTTCACCCGCCGAATGATGTCCATGTAGGCGAGCGCGGGCTTGACCATGACGATGTCCGCGCCCTCTCGGATGTCGAGCGCGACCTCGCGCATTGCCTCCTCGGCGTTGGCGGGATCCATCTGGTATGCGCGACGGTCGCCAAAAGCGGGCGCCGAGTCGGCAGCCTCTCGGAACGGGCCGTAGTAGCCGCTCGCGTACTTCGCCGCGTAGGACATGATCGGGATGCTGGAGAAACCTTCATCGTCCAGAGCCGCCCGAATGGCCGCCACTCGACCGTCCATCATGTCTGAGGGAGCAACCATGTCTGCCCCGGCCTCGGCGTGAGAGACGGCGGTCTGCGCGAGCATCTCGAGGGTCACGTCGTTGATGACGCAGCCGTGTTCGTCCAGCGCACCGCAGTGCCCGTGCGAGGTGTACTCGCACATGCAGACGTCTGTGATGACGTAATAGTCAGGATCGTGCAACTTGATCGCCCGGATGGCCATCTGCACGATCCCGTCAGGGTCGTACGCGCCGCTGCCGGCTTCGTTCTTGGTGTCCGGCAGACCGAACAGGATGACCGCAGGGATGCCGAGCGATTTCAGTTCGTCGATCTCGCTCGCGAGCCGGTCCAGCGTGACCTGGAACACGCCCGGCATCGAGGAGACCTCGTCGCGGAGCCCCTGGCCGGTCTTCACGAACAGAGGGTAGATGAGGTCGTTCGTCTCCAGCGAGTTCTCTCGGATCATGGAGCGGATGGTCTCGCTCGCGCGCAATCTACGCGGCCGGTACTCGGGGAAGTCCATTGTCGGCGCCTCCTGAAGGGATCGCTCGCCGATGGCCACGATGGCCGACGGGCAACAGCACAGATCGGTTCGCTAGTCGACGAATTCTTCGATCGATGGTTTCTCGGCCGGAATGGCAGTCGGCGTAGCCGTCTCGGGAGACCCGCCCGCCCGTCGCGAGACCTTCCCATCCACGTATTGGCGGAAGATCAGCACCGCCCAGATTGCCGCAACGCACACGATCGCCCAGTAGATGAGCTGTGCAAAGAACAGGACTACCTGGCCGTATTTGGTGAGCCAGTCTATCAACGCGGTCAAGGGAATCAGGGCTCCTTCGATACAGGACCGGCTCGGGAACGGGATGGCGTGGCGTGGGGCTGACCTGCGAAGCCAGCGGTCATTGCGTCAGAAGCTCAGTATACAGGGGTCTTCCCTGCCAGACAGCAGTCGGGCCGCGGTCGCAGCGTCGAGAGGCCGCAGGCAGAGTCGCCTGCCTGATGTGAAGAGACCCTCGGGAGTCGCCGCCCGAGGGCCTGTGTGTGCTGGTGGAGACGAGCGGATTCGAACCGCCGACCTCTGCCGTGCGAAGGCAGCGCTCTCCCAACTGAGCCACGTCCCCATGTCGCTCCGAAGGGCGGTGCAAAGCCCATGCCGCCCAAGAGCAGAAAATAGTCTGGCGACGGACCGAAGCTTTGTCAACGAGAGCGGTCGGCCTCGAATCCGCGTTGACCTCGGCGACAGGCCTTCCCGATAATGGTTCGGTTCGTGCGCCCTTGCCCACCGGAAGGACCGTCACGTGGGAGACCTCCTCACCATCAGCAACCTCGTGGCGTTGGCCACGCTCACGATCCTCGAGATCGTACTCGGCGTGGACAACATCATCTTCCTCGCCATTGTCACGCAGGACGTCCCTCCCGAGCGCCAAGAGTTCGTCCGCCGACTGGGCCTGGGCCTGGCACTCATCGGTCGCATCGTGATGGTGCTCGGCGTGACATGGCTGCTCGGCCTCACAACGCCGTTGTTCACGATCTTCGGCCACTCGTTCAGCGCAAAGGACGTCATCCTGCTCGGGGGTGGTCTCTTCCTGACGTACAAGGCTGTCACCGAGATCTACAAGACCACCGAATTGAAAGAAGATGACGAGCAAGCACCCGCCAAACCCTCGATGAGCAGCATCTCTGGAGTGATCGCGCAGATCGTGGTCGTCGACATGATCTTCGCGATCGACTCCGTGCTGACTGCCGTCGGTCTTACGCAGCAAACCTTGCTCATCATCATCGCGATGACGATCGCCATAGTCGCGATGATGTTCTTCGCAACCCCCCTGGCGGACTTCATCCAGGGCCATCCTTCGCTTAAGATGCTCGCTCTTTCCTTCCTCGTGCTTGTCGGCGTGCTCCTGATCTCCGAAGGTCTCGGCGAGGAGATCGACCGCACCTACGTCTACTTCGCGATCCTCTTCTCACTCGGGGTGGAGGCTCTGAACTTCCGCCGGCAGGCGAACCTTGTGAGGGAGCAGGCCACTGAGGGTCCGCGTGGGGTGTAGGAGCATCGCGAACGACACGAAGGTGCCGGCGCAGGATGGGCTGCCCGCCTACACGTTGCGATTGAGCGACCGTGCTCGTCACGTGCGGCTCACGATCTCGGCTCGCGAGGGCCTCGTTGTCGTGGTGCCTGGGCGCGCGCGAAATCGGGATGTGACGCCGTTCCTGGAGCAGCGCCGCGCCTGGATCGAGCGGGCGTCGGCGCCTCTTGCCAAGCGCAGAGCGCTCTTCGTCGCAGGATCGGACGCGCTGCTACCCGATGAGGTTGCCTTCCCGGCGACCGCCGAGCGTTGGCCCGTCGAGTACCGGCACGGCACGGCCACCGGGGCGTGCGTGCGCGTCGCGGACGGGCTTCTGGTTGTCAGCGGAAACGTGGCCGATCCCGACGAGTGTATCCGGGCGCTTCAGCGCTGGTTGCAGAAGGCGGCCAAGGAGCGTCTGTTGCCGATGCTCGCCGAGGAGGCGCGCCAGACCGGCAGCGTCTACGAGGCCGCCGCCGTCCGCGGCCAACGCAGCCGCTGGGGGTCGTGTTCGCACCGGCGCTCGATCTCACTCAACCGCAGCCTGCTCTTCGTGTCGCCGGAGCTGGCGCGGTCGGTCGTGCTGCACGAGCTCGCGCACCTGTCGCACCCGGACCACTCGGCGAGGTTCTGGAGCCACTTGGAGACGCTGGATCCCGGGGCTCGGCGACACCGAGCTGCAATGCGCTCCGCGTGGGATGCCGTCCCGCCCTGGGCGGAGGCTACCCCCTAGGCCCTAGCGCGCGCGAAGTAGTCCTCAAGCGCCTTGACCAGTTCGGGCATCGTGGACTCGCGCGGCTCGACGTCCGCTCGGAATCCTCGTTTGGTCAGCGCGGCTGTCGTGACGGGGCCGATGCTCGCGACAACAAGACCCGACATCAGCGAAGCTGGATCGAGGCCCGCCGCGTTGAGTGCATCGACGAAGTAGCGCACCGTAGAGCCGCTCGTGAACGTGATCACATCGACGGTGCCCGCTCCCAAGCGCTCGAGGCCGCAGCGATCGGGTTCGGCGGCGACGGTGCGGTACACCGGCAGCACGTCGACGTCGTGCCCCATCTGTCGCAGCGTGTCGGGCAAGACCTCGCGCGCCTCCAGAGCGCGAGGAAGTAGTACCCGCCAGCTGCGGACGGCGCCGGACTCTGAGGCGAGTCTCCTGAACTCCCCGATGAGCCCTTCGGCCCGGAAACCTGACGGGACGAGCGCGACATCGACGCCGGCTTCGGCGAGACGCGCCGCGGTGGCCGACCCGACAGCGGCAACTCTGGGTCCGTGGGGACCGAACGCGTCGGCCGGGTCCGAGCCGTGCTCCTGCACGCGTGCGAGGAAGCGATCGACCGCGTTCGCCGAGGTGAAGATGACCCAGTCGTAGTCGCTGAGGTATGCGATCGTCTCGTCCACGGGGGCCCAGTCGTCCGGATCGGCGATCGCGATCACCGGGAACGCGACAACCTCGGCGCCGAGCGCCTCCAGAGGATCAGCCAGCGCCGCTGCCTGTTCGCGCGTGCGCGTCACCATGATGGTGCGCCCGGCAAGCGGCCTGCCCACGCCGGCAGTCCCGGCGGCGTTGTCTGCAGGCGCGTCGGTCATGACCCCCTCCGGTCGCTAGGTCTTGAGCAGCCCGTCCACGTCGTTGGCGCTGCGGATCGCCTCGAGGATGTCGTGTGCCCCGAGTTCGAGCAGGCGCCCGACCATCGCCTCGCCGAGCTCGACAGGCTGTCCCTCATCTCCGCAGAGCTGCTGGCGGATAATGTGGGCGCCGTCGACGGAGCCGACCATCGCATCCATCGTCAGTGTGCCGTCCTCGTAGCGCGTGTAGGCGCCGATCGGTACCTGGCATCCGCCCTCGAGGCGACGCATGACGACCCGTTCCGCGGTCACGCACTCCATCGTGTCGGGATGCCCGATCTCCTCGCAGACGTGGCGCATGAACTCGTCGCCCTCGCGAATCTCGATGCCGATGGCACCCTGCCCTACCGCCGAGACCATCTGGGACGTAGGGATGTAGTGCGTGATCCGGTCCGCCCAACCCATGCGTGTGATGCCTGCAGCAGCGAGTACGACGGCGTCGAGCTCGCCGTCTTCTGCCTTTCGCATGCGCGTGTCGAGGTTCCCGCGAACGTCGACGATCGTGAGGTCGGGCCTCAGCGCCATCACCTGCGAGCGACGCCTGAGCGATGAAGTCCCAAGACGTGCCCTCTCGGGCAGCGTCTCGAGATCGTACCCAGCGCCTGAGACGATCGCGTCGCGAGGATCTACGCGCTCGGGCATGGCGGCGATGAACAGTCCCTCGGGCAGTTCGGTGGGTACGTCCTTCATCGAGTGCACAGCCAGATCGACGAGCCCGGCGTCGAGTTCGACCTCGATCTCCTTCGTGAACAAGCCCTTGCCACCCACCTTCGCGAGCGGAACGTCCAGGATCTTGTCGCCGGTGGTCTTGATGACTTTCAGCGTAACGGGGAGGCCGGTGATCGCCTCGACCTTGTCCTTGATGTAGCTCGACTGCCAGAGGGCCAGTTTGCTGCCCCTCGTCCCAATGATGAGTTCAGAGCGGCTAGCAGCCACGCGCGTCCCCCGTCTCCTGAGCCCCCAACTCGACGTCCTTCGGCGGCAGCTCCCTGTTCTTGCCGAGGAGAGAACGCAACAGTCCGGCACGCTCTTGCTTCTCGACAGCGTCGAGTCCGTACAGGAACCGGGCAGCTTCGACGTACTGGTACCCGTCCTTGGCCGTGGAGACCTGCTTCAGGCGGTCCGTCGGGTCATGCAGCATCTTGTTGACGATCGCCGACGTGAGCGCCTCGATCGTCTGCAGCTCCTTCTCCGAGAGCGCGCCCAAACGCTTCAACGCCTTCTCGAGCTCGGCCTGGCGCACCCGCTCGGCCTTGGCACGGATCGCCGCAACTGTCGGCACGACCTCCATGGACTCGGCCCAACGCTCGAACTCGCGCAGCTCGTCCTCGATGATGACCTCGGCGCGCTGCGCCTCGCGCATGCGCTCTTCGAGGTTGGCCTCGACGACCCCGTTGAGGTCGTCGATGTCGTAGACGAACACGTCACGCAGGTCGTTCACCTCGGGCTCCACATCGCGTGGCACGGCGATGTCGATGAGGAACAGCGGTGCGCCCTTGCGGTGCCGCATCGCCTGGGCGACGCGGTCCTTCGTGATGACGTGGTGGGTCGCCGCTGTCGAGGAGATGACGATGTCCGCCTCGGCCATGCGGTCGAACAAGTCGTCGTAGCGGATGGCTTCGCCGTCGAACCTGTCGGCGAGCTCGGCAGCTCGCTCGTAGGTCCTGTTCGCGACGAGCACCTTCTTCACCCCGTTGCTGACGAGGTGCTTGGCAGTGAGCTCGCTCATCTTGCCGGCGCCGAGGACGAGGATCGTGCGGCCCTCGAGCTGCTCGAAGACCTTCTTCGCCAGCTCGACGGCGGCGTAGGAGATGGAGACCGCGTTCTCGCCGATCTCGGTCTCCGAGCGAACGCGCTTGCCCACCTCGAAGCTCTGACGGAAGAGCTTGTTGAAGACCCGGGAGCAGGCACCGTTCGTGAAAGCGTGCTCGTAGGCCTCCTTCACCTGACCGAGGATCTGTGCCTCGCCAACGACCATGGAATCGAGGGAGGAGACGACGCGGAAGAGGTGACGGACGACGGCCTCGCCGTCGTTCATATAGAGGTAGCGGACGAGTTCGTGACGGTCGAGACCGTGATAGTCGGCCATGAAGTCGATGACCGCGCCGGACCCGTCGGACTCGGGCGCGGTGACCGCGTAGATCTCCGTGCGGTTGCAGGTGGAGACGATGACCGCCTCGGCCACGTCACGCGAGGAGGTGAGCAGCGAAAGCGCTTCCTCCTGGCGATGAGCGGGGAACGTGAGCTTCTCGCGAATCTCGACGGGGGCGGTCTTGTGGCTCAAGCCAACTAGCGTCAGGTGCATGTGTCAGTTTCGCCTCAGCACGCCGTAGCCGTTGTCGGAAAAGGTACGCCCTCGCCGGAGCGGTGCGTTGTTGTTCAGGCAAGCAGGCCCGGCGAGGGCGGTGTCAGAGCATATGGATGCACGCACACTCTGCTTCTTACCTGAACGCTGGAATCGTACCACCGTACGGCCCTCTCGGCAACGGGATCTCGGCCGAAGACGGGCAGGTAGAAGGCGATTTCACGAGAGACCACGCTCTCGGCGCGACTTGCGCACATCGCGGTCGATGATCGCGAGCCACAGCTCAGGCCACAACCCCTTAAGCCGAAAAACGAGCCGGGTGGTGAAGTCCGGGATGATGTAGTACCTGTTCTTCTCTACGCCTTTGACGATCGCCTCTGCGACAGACTCCGGCGAAACGATATTCACTATGCCGGCGGGTTCCACCGTATCGGGCGGGCGAAGCGTCTTCTCATACGCGAGAGCCGGTGTGTCGGTATCCGAAGGGCACACGACGCTCACGCGCACGCCGTGTGGCTTCATCTCGTAGTGAAGTGATTCGCTGAAACCCACCACGGCGAACTTTGCCGCGGAATATCCGGTGTATCCGTAGATGCTCAAGAACCCTGCCGACGAGGCGACGTTCACGATGTGTCCCCGGCCCCGCTCGACCATACGGGGTGCCACTACGCGGCAAGGATTCACGACGCTGTCAAAGCCATTCTCCATGTTGCGGTCGAACTGCTCCGGGGCCATGACGGTGAACTCGCCCGGAATGATCACGCCTGCCGAGTTCACGAGGATGTCCGGGTCGAAACCTGCGTCGATGAGCGATCCGAGCGCGACCTTCGCCTGCTCGAGATCGCTGAGGTCCGCGCTGGCGGTCGCCACGCGCTGGGTGTCGCTAGCGCGCGCTTCCTCGATGGCGGCTTTCGCGCTCGCGAGCTTGGCCACGTCGCGGCCGACGATGCCGACGTGGGCACCTCGGCGAGCGAAAGCCTTGGCCGTCGCCAAACCGATGCCACTACTGCCACCAGCCACGATGACCTTCGAGTCCTCGAACACTAGTAGTCCACTCCCTTCGGGGCCTCGCCAGTTTCGGCCCCGGCGTCGCCGGCGGCGCTGGCCTCCGTGGCATCGCTCGCGACATCGGCGGCGTCGACCTGAACCAGGCCGAACTCCTCCAGTAGGGCGGCAGCGTCAAGCGCCTGGCCCTGGCGCAGCCGCTCAAGGACATCGGAGGCGATGACGCCGTTCAACACCAGCCGGCGCTCCTCGGGAGACGAAGAGGCGAGCGACTCGCGCAGTTGCCCCATGAGTGCCACGTACTCGGCCCATTCCTCGCCGAACTCCTCGGCGAGGGTCGTCTTTACCTGACGTGCGACTTCCGGCGCGAGCCCCGCTGTCGAGATCGCAATCTGAAGCGAGCCTCTGCGCACGATGCTCGGCGTACTGAAGTTGGAGGAGTCGGGCTCCTCAGGCACGCTCACGAGGCATCCGCGCTCATCCGCTTCGGCCAGGACGGCTCGACGGACGCCCTCTTCCGAATCCAGGCAGATGACCACGAACGCGCCCGCGAGATCCCCGTGCGCGTACGGCCGGCGTTCGAGCGTCAGAAGGCCATCGGCCTCCGCTTCCACGAGCGGCATCGTCGGATTGGCGCCGATCACGACGACGTCCGCGCCGTACTTCAGAAGACCGCGGGCCTTTCGTTCCGCCATAGCCCCTTCGCCAATGACCACGACGAGGCGCTTGCGAAGGTCGAGGAATGCAGGGAACGCGATCGGAGGACGTGACATGAGAAGCAGCTCAGATGCCGAAGATGTGGAAACCGACCGGCACGGTCCGGGCAAGGATCCCGATCACGAGCACGACCGCAAACCCTGCGAGCGAGATCCAGCTCGCCGTGCGCGCCGAGATCTCTCGGCGGTACACGAGGACGAGGTAGGTGCCGTAGATCAACCATACGATCCCGGAGAGCATGATGCGCGGATCCTGCCACCAGCCGCTCACGTCCGTCTCGATCGCACGAATGATGCCCAGCACGATCCCAGCTGTGTATGCGGGGAACGCGTACACCACCGCCCGGCGGGCGATCTTCTGCGTCTGGGCAAGTGACGGGAGCTTGCGGAAGATCGGGGTGGTACGCCTCCGCTTGAGCTGCGCGTCCTGGATGAGGTAGAACGCCGAGGATGCCGCGCTCACGAGGAAGCCGACGTTCGCCAGGAAGATGAGCCCCACGTGGATCCCGACACGCCAGCTTCCAAGCTGCTTCACCTGAGCGGCTGTCAAGCCCACCGGTCCGCCGAGGTTCATCAGCTGGGCGATGATGAGGAGAATGACCGCCAGGGGGATGAGGAACGTCCCGTATATGCGGATCTTGATGACGTGCTCCACGATGAAGTACACGAGCACGAGCACCCACGAAACCAGCACGAGCGAGTTGCCGCCCGTCATCTGGGTGCCGTGCGTCACCACTGAATGCAGGCCGATCGACACGGTCTGGCAGATCCATCCCGCTCCCACGCAGAAGCGCGCCCACCACGCCGTGACCGGCCGCCTGAGGAGGAACTGGTACGCGTACAGGACCGTCGCAACGATGTAGAGCCCGAGCGCGAACCAGCCGAGGATGACCGATACCTGCTCCACGGCTGCCTACGCTCCGCCACTCCGGCGCTGCATGGCTTCTTCCACGACGGCGAGCTCGCGTTCCACCCGCGTCACCCGTCGAAACGTCAACACGATGAAGCCGAACAGGCCGACCCAGAGCAGCGCGTACGCCGCGATCACGTAGGGCGCCGCGCCGAGCACGGTGCTGTAGATCTCCTTCAACACGGGGTCCATGTCCATCTCCTCATCCCGTGAGGCCGGGAGACACTCCCGGCCGTGCCGCCCGCTAGCCCTCGAGCGCTGCCTTCACCGCATCGAGCCGGTCCTTCAAGAACTCCTCGCGCAGACGTACCTGGTAGACGACCCACGCGAGCATGAGCATGCCGAACAATCCCAACAGAAACGACGCAAGCTGGATTCCGGTGAGTCCGCCTCCGGAACGCAGCACCACCGGATGCAGCTGAGTCGGCACGATGCGTGTGATCGCAAACGAGATCGGCGCGTCGATGAACGCGATGATGCCGAAGACGGCTGCGTAGGTGGCACGTCGTTCCTCGTCCTCGATCGAATTGCGCAGCACGAAGTACGCGATGACCAGCAGCGTCATGATGAAGTACGTCGTGAGTCGCGGCTCCCACACCCACCACCTGTTCCACTCGAAGCGAGTCCAGAGGTCGCCGGTGATGAGCGTGAGGATCACGAACAAGAGCGTCACCTCGGTCGCGATCTTCGCACGCGTGTCGTACTCCTTCTTCTTGGTCATGAGGAAGCGCACTCCGTAGTACGCCGTGAAGAAGAACACGAGGAAGGACGAGATCGCCACGGGGACGTGGAAGTAGAAGATCTTCTGCGAGAAGAGCAGCTGGTTCTTGACGAGCACGCCGCCAATCACGTGCACCCCGGACACCCCCGCCCCCTCGACGAGCGGCGCCACGAGAAACGCGAGCAAGAAGTCGACGGTCGTCAGCAGGGCGCCGAGGCCGAGTAACACGTAGATGATCGCATTGGACCTCGTGCGCCGTGCGCTGTCGGTTGCCACGTCCATATACCTCCTCGGATGGGTGGCGCCTCCTCAAGCTCCGATGATGAACTCGTACAGCCCGTACGCTGCAACGACCATTATCGCATCGTAGCCTGCGGCGATACCCATGGCACGCCAAAAGACCTGCGTGTACCCCGGGTCGCCGATGATAACCGCCGATGTGGCGGCGACGGCCGCGTAGAGCAGCGGGAACATGATCGGGATGAACAGGACGGCAAGAATGAAGTCCTTGCCCTTCGTATTCACCGACATCGTCGCAAGGAGCGTTCCAACGCCGGCGATGCCGATCGAGCCCACGAGCAGCGCCAACGCGATCATCCATATGGGGCCACGGATGGGCTTGTCCGAGAGGAACATGAAGATGAACACGGGCAGCGTGATGACTTCTACGATGAGCAGGAAGATGAAGTTGCCTACGGCCTTGCCGAAGTAGATGACCGGCCGGTCGACCGGAGAAAGCAGAAGCGCTTCGAGGCAGCCTTGGTCCTTCTCGTGGACGAGGGAGCGGTTCAGACCGAGCATCGAGGTGAAGAGGAAGGCAAGCCACAGAAGCCCGCCCGCGATGAGACGAACGTCGAAGCCGCTGCCCGCCTGCGAGAGCGCAACGTAGTAGACAACGAGGGTGAGCAGCGTGTAGAGGCCCATCGACGTGAGCATCTCTTTGGTGCGCAGCTCCATGACGATGTCCTTCTTGAGGATCGCCTTGAACTGCGCCATGGACGAAGGCTTCGCGACAAGGCGGGCTGCCCCGCCCTCGCCGGCGGCGCCCAACGGCGTCGGCGTCGAAGCGGACACGGTGCTTCGCATGTCGCTCACTTCAGGCCACCCCCATGCCGACGGTCTGTCGGTAGGCCTGGGCGAACTGCGCGTGGTCGATGTTCTCCCTCGGCTCGAACAGCACGACGCGACCCTTCGCAAGGATGAGCGCGTGCGTGCACAGCTCGAGCCCTTTCTCGAGATCGTGGCTGATCATGACGAAGGTGTGCTGTTCGCGGATCTGGGCGATGAGCGAGTCGAGGATGTCCCGCGCGTGCGGGTCCAAACCCGAGTAGGGCTCATCCAAGAACAGGACCTGAGGGCGGTGGAGCAGGGCGCGGGCGATCGAGAGCCGCTGCAACATACCGCGCGAGAAATCGCGGACGAGGTCGAGGCGGCGATGGTCGAGCTCGACGCTTTCGAGCAGCTCGCGAACCCTCGCCTCCGAATCAGGGACGCCATACATCTGCGCGAAGAACTCGAGGTTCTCCTCGGCGGAGAGGTCCGGATAGAGCAGCGGATTGTGGCTGATCAGCCCGATGCGCTCCCGAAGCTCAACGGCTCCTTCGACGACGTCGAGCCCTGCTACCCGAGCCTTGCCGCTCGACGGCGCGGTCAGCGTCGTCAGGACCTTCACGAGCGTGGTCTTGCCCGCGCCGTTCGGCCCGAAGATGGACAGGAACGCGCCCTCGGGCAGCTCGAAGGTGACGTTGTCGAGCGCCTTGCGCGGACCGAACGTGCGCGTGAGACCCTCAACTTCGACAGCGAGGCCGGTGGCGACCTCTGCGGGCATTCGGCAGGCTCCTAGGCCGCGGCCGCGGCAGACGTCTTCTTCGGCCAGATCGCGAGAGTCGTCCCGAGCAGCAACAGCGCGAATCCGACCCAAGCGAAGCTGATGAGCGGGTTCACCTTCACCGTTATCTGATGCTTGCCAGTGGCCGGATCGTCGCCATTGAACGTCACGAAGACGTCTCGAAGAGGCTCCGTGAGCACATCCGCTATGAGCTTGGTCTGCTGCTGCTGCTTGAACTGGATCTGACCCGGAGTCAGGGTGCCGATCGTGCGCCCGCCCTTCATGATGTCGAACGTCAGAGTCGATTGCACGTCACCGTTTGGAAGCGTCTTGTCTGACAGGCCCTGGAACACAAATGTGTAGCCGGGCACCGAGAACTTCTCGCCGGGCGTATTCGCAGACTGGAAGTTGTAGGTAGCAACAAACATGGACGAGCCCACCAGGCCGATGAGTATTATGCCGACGCCAAGGTGGGTCAGGTATCCGCCGGACTGACTGCGAGACCGCGTCAGGATGTGCCAGAGCGCGCCGCCGAAACTCGTTCCCTTTGCCGCCGCTCTCGTGTGTGCGCCGGTGATGAACAGAGAGACAGCGACCGAGACCGCGAATGCTGCAACGATGAGGCCGACTATCGCCTCGCCGTTGGTCACGACCGTCATGAAGCTCGAACTGGCCGCGTCCGACAGCTTGAAGTTCGGAAGCAGGTTGCGGTACCACTCCCAGATCAGGAACGCAGATATGACTGCGGTGGACACGATCGGCCACTTGACGCGCTTCCAGAACACAGCGCCCGCAGTCCTGCGCCATGCCAGCAGTGGACAGACCGCCATGATGAAGACGTAGAGGATGCCGACCGGTCGGGCGACTGCCTCGAAGGTGGATGTCGGGAAGGACTGTCCGCCGCCGGGCATCCAGGAAGGCAGCGCTGATGTCACCGTGAGGTACGTGACGAGCAGCGCGGCGACCAGCATGAGCACGTTGTTGAAGTAGTACGAGCTTTCTTTGGACGTGAGACTCTCGAACTCGTCGTGACTGTTGAAGGTCTCCCCGCGAAGCCACATGCCTCCGATGCCGATCACGAGCGAGACGATGATCATCGACAGGAACACACCGAAGGAGAGCCAGTCCTGTTGGAACGCGTGCACGGACTGCACGACACCCGAACGCGTGATGAACGTGCCGAGGATGACGAGTGCGAACGTGACCGACGCGAGCGACAGCGCCCATCGTTTGAAGCCCTCGCGCCGCCGATACACCGTGAAGCTGTGGATCAGCCCTACTCCCGTGAGCCACGGCAGCAGCGACGCGTTCTCGACTGGGTCCCACGCCCAGTAGCCGCCCCATCCGAGGACGACGTAGGCCCATATGGCGCCCAGACCGATGCCCAGGCCGAGGAAGAGCCACGAGAAGATGGTCACGCGGTCGATGAGCTGGACCCACTTCTTCGACCCGTCGTTGACGATGATCGCCGCGATCGCGAACGCAAATGGGACGGTCATGCCCGCGTAGCCAACGAAGAGCGTGGGTGGATGCAGGATCATCGCCCAGTGCTGCAGGAGCGGGTTCATGCCGAGCTGCCCTACCAGCAGTTGGCCATTAGCTCCGACCCACTCGGCGGGAGAGACCTTGAACGGGTTGTTCTTGTCGAAGAACAGTGAGATCAGGAACAGCACCATGACCACGTTCAGGACCATGATGCCCATGTTGGAGAGCTCGTCGGTCACCTGCAGTCGCTTGTAGGCCATGTAGCCGGCGAAGATCGCAAGGAGCCACGCCCAGAACAGCAGCGAGCCCTCCCGGCCTGCCCACAAGCCGGAGAGCTTGTAGAGCCACGAAAGACTCGACACGTCGGTCGAGTGGTTCTCGGCCACGTACATGAACGCGAAGTTCTTCTGGAAGAACGCGATGACGAGGATGAACACAGAAGCGCTGATCGATCCGAGAACCGCGAACGTGGCGAGGTAGCCGGTGTTAGTGACCCCCTCCCCCTGCTGAGCTCCCAGCCGGCGTCCCCAGATGAGGGCTATGACAGCCACGACCGAGGCGATGAGCCCGAGCGCCATGAAGACGGTGCCGAGCGTCGTCCCGAAGTTCCCCATGCGCATCTCCCGTTCTCTTTGGCAGCGAAACGCCGCGTCACTGGTCTGAGTGGCGCGGCGCGATTCGATTCAACTCTAGCTCGTCTGGTCCTTGGACATGGCCACCGATACTGCGTCGAATACGCCGGTCGAGTCGAGCGCACCACCGAGAACGACCTGCGAACCCGTCTGCATACCCTGCGGAATGGCACCGTCGTAGAAGACGTCGACGGTCTCATCACCGCTCTGGGTGGAGTTGGCGATGGTGAATCGGACATCGCCGCCCGGCGGGGTGATCTGGCCGACAACGTATCCGCTGACCTTCACCGACTTGCCTGTGAGGTCCTCTCCGCCCGAAAGCAGCTCGGCGACCGTGAGCGCGCCCGTCGCCGACTGATACTTCGATGGGCACTTCGTGATCATGTCGTTGGAATCGATGGTTCCGTCCGCCGTCAGGTCGCCGGTCACGATGGCGACAACGCCGTCGCCGAAGGTGGACGGCACCGTGCCGTTGTAGACGACCTTGATCGTGGGGCCGCTCCCGGATTGGTCGCCTTCCTCACGGATGGCGAACCGCATCGGGTTCGACTTCTTGTCCCACGAACCCGTGACGACCGCGCCGCCGACGCGCACGCGCTGGCCGACGAGGGAAGTGTCCGTGGTGACGTCCTTCACGGTCTTGTAGTAGGCGCCTTGACTGCCGCCGGCACCGAAGATGATGGCGGCGATGGCGACGAGAATGATGGCGGTGACGCCTATGAGGCGTATGCGAGCCCGCTTGTTCACGAGCGTTCAACTCCCTCACTGCAGCGGCCTTGAGGCCGCACGCTACCAACGTGAGGTGCCCCTCGCGACTGCGAGTCGTGGAAGGTGCACCGCTGCTGCCTTCTCGGCCTGCCTGAACTGTTACAGATTACCACCGATGACGTGCAGTAACAACGGCCAGCCAGGTGCCGATCCGGTCGAGCGAAACCCGCATCTAGGAGAGCAAACGCGGTGCCGAAGGTCGACCGCTTCTCAGCGCGCTGCGGCGCCGCTTTCCCGCTGCAGCCAGCGCACGTCAGGCGAGAAGCCGACCTCGCCGAGCAGGTGTTGGTACTCGGCTTGCGGAAGCTCGCTCGTCGCGCCCGCCAGGGCGACCATCGTGGCCTCGATGACGTTGGTGCCGAACGAGCGCCCCTCGAGCCGCGGTGTGCTCGTGACCAGCAGGTCCACGCCGCGTGAGCGCATGAGCTCTACGTCCTCGGCAGTCGTGGTGTTCGTTATGACCCACTTGCCGCGCATGTCCTGCGGCATGTACTTGCGCACGTACTGCCAGTCACCCGCGACGATGTCGGCCCACGTGTAGAGCGCTTCTACCTTGGGCTTGCTCTCGTGCGCTTTCTCCTGCTCCGAGCCGGTCGGATAGAGCCACTGGTACGGCAGCATCACGACGATCGGAGCGATGGTGCGGATCAGCACTTTGAGCGTCTTCCAACCCCGGATCGGGATAGGCAGCCCGAGTGCGTAGATGAGATCGCCGAAGACCATTTCGCATCCCACGTCGTGCAGCGCCTCCGCGATGCCCCAGCGATCGACCGCCGAGGTCAGAAGCACTTTCTTGCCTCCGAACTCCAGTCCGCACTCGCTCTGAAGATAGGCGACCGTGGATCCTTCGACGGCGCCCTTCAAGCCCGTGCCGTCAAGCACGGGCGTGGTGTGAACGCCCTTGACGAGCTGCTTCGCTGAGCGGAAGCGGTACGTCCCCCCGGCCGCTCTGAGCGACAGATCGATACCGCCCATGCCGAACGCCGCGACCTTGCCGTCCAACTCGGAGAAGCGGGCGGCGGCCTTGGCCATGTCGCCGTCCGTTCCCTCGCGCCTGATGCGGAACTGCTGGCCCAGGAGTGTCATCTCGACAGCGTGGTCGCGCTTCGCCGAGCCGATCGATATGCTCACGACTTCTTTGATGACTTTCGCCTCCCCGTGCCCTCGCCCGACGGCTTCCAACGTGCGGCCAGGTCGGCGGCCTCGCGGAAGGCGGCCCCCACGCGTGCGCGGCGTGTGCCCCTGGTCACCCGGGCGGCCTCGACGGCGCTGAGCACCGCCTCGAGCTCGTCGACATCGACCTGGACGTCCGAGCGTATAGGCGAGTGTCCGAGAGGGATGCCCACGACCTCCTTGCCGAGGATCCGTTCGATCGTCTTGATGCGCCAGTCACTCGCGAGCAGGACCAGCACGTCGTAGTCCTTGAGAACGGCGATCGTCTCCAGAAGTTGGTTGAAGATGTTTGCCGCCGAGCCGCTCTCGATCGACTCGCGCTCGTCCTGCGAGACGACGAGCACGAAATCGAGCGCGTGGCGGTCAGCAACAGCGCGCACCGCCGCGGTATTCGCAATAGGGAAGCCCACGAGCGCGATCCGGCCTCCTCGCCGGACCTCGCCCAGGGTCTCGATCAGGCTCACGAAGGAGCGCTGCACCCCGTGGGTGCGCGACGCCTCCTCCTGCGTGGCTCCGCGCTCACGGTCCTCGAGGATCGCGGTCACCGCATCGGTGATCTTCGAGAGACTGATGACCTTGTTGCCCACACGGAACAGACGCACGATGTTCCCCTCGATGCGACGCCGGACTTTGCGCAGATTCTACGCGTTCAGCTCGTATATGATGCCGAGCCCTTTGAGCGTCAAGTCCGTGTCGACTTCGTCCACGGTCTCGCAGAGGGGAGCCATCCGCTCGGCAAGCCCTCCCGTGGCGATCACCCTCGTACACACGCCCAGTTCGTCCCAGACGCGTCTGACCAGCCCGTCCACCATCGCTGCGCCGCCAAGGAGCAACCCTGCCTGTACGCTCGCGCGCGTGCTGGTGCCGATGACGTGCTCCGGCGGTTCGAGGTCGACCTTCGAGAGCCGTGCCGCGCGCGCAAAGAGCGCGTCGGCGGATGTCTCGACGCCCGGGGCGATCGCTCCACCGAGGTAGCCACCGTCCTCGGCGATGACATCGATCGTCGTGGCTGTGCCGAAGTCGACCACAACGACGGAGCCGCCGTGCAGTCGATAGGCCGCCACGCCGTTCGCGATGCGATCGGCGCCTACCTCCCGGGGATCCTCGACCCGGATGTCCATGCCGGTCTTGATCCCCGGCCCGATAACGATGGGTGCCGCGTTCGTCGTCCTCTGCGCCATCTGCTCGTACTCGGCGGTCAGGACTGGCACGACCGACGCGATGATGGCGCGCTCGACGTCGTCCCACGAGCGACCCTCGGCTGACAAGAGGGCGCCGATCTTGACGCGCAGCTCGTCTGCCGTGAGTCCGGCGTCGGTACCCACGCGCCAGTGCCCGTCCAGCACCCCGGCGTCGATGAGGCCGATCACCGTCTGGGTATTGCCGACGTCCACTGCCAGGATCACACGGGCTCCTTTCGCCGAGCGCGGGTGACGGTGCGGTACCGAGCAGGTCAGCCGCGCTACGGCCGATGCTATCATCGCCTCGGCATCAACTGGTGACAAACGTCCCTGACTAGCTGGCTCGCGAGCACAGCTCCTGGCGCCCTACCAAGTCGGCTACCCGCATCCGAGGAGGCCCCGATGAGCGAAACGCCCGCACGGATCCTCGTCGTCGATGACGAAGAGTCGATCCTCGAATTCGTTTCCTACAACCTTCGCAAGGAAGGTTACGAGGTCGCTCTCGCGCGCAACGGTGACGAAGCGCTCGCGCTGGCCAAGGAACACTCGTACGAGCTGGTCATCCTCGACGTCATGCTTCCCGGCATGGACGGATACGAGGTCTGCCGAAGGTTGCGGGCCGATACCGAGGTGCCGGTCCTGTTCCTCTCGGCGCGCGACACCGAGTTGGACAAGGTCGTCGGGCTCGAGATCGGCGGCGACGACTACCTCGCCAAGCCTTTCGGCATTCGAGAGCTGCAGGCGCGCGTCAAGGCGCTGCTTCGACGGGCGCCAGCGGCTGCGGCCAAGCCCGAGACTCCCGTCGGCGACATCATGCACGCTTCCGACATCACGCTCGACGAGGCAGCACACACAGCGGTGTATGGCGAGAAGGAGACCGTGATCGACCTCACGCCGCGCGAGTTCGAGCTGCTGGCAACGCTCATGCGCCACGCAGGCAAGGTGCTCAACCGCGACCAACTACTCCGCCAGGCGTGGGGCTGGGAGTACCTCGTCGAGACGAAGACCGTCGACACCCATATCAAGCGTCTCCGCGACAAACTTGAGGCCGCGGGCGTCGATCCGGCTGTCGTTGAAACGGTACGCGGGTACGGCTACCGCTTGCGCGCCTGACGACGCGCTCGTTCGATGCGTGACTCGATACGCACTCGCCTCATGCTCGCCCTGCTCGCGATGGCGCTCGTCGCATCGGCGGGGATCTCGGCCTACTTCCTGAACCAGCTCGAGTCCTACGGCCTGCGCAAACTCGAAGAGCGCCTTTATCGCGAGGCGCAACTCATTTCGGCGACGGTCGCCCAGGGCACGAGCGCGCAGAAGATGCGAAGCGTCCTGACGAGCGTCTCGCCGCTGCCCAACTCGACTCTCGCAGTGCTCAATCGCGAGGGAGCCGTCATCGCCACGTCCGGTGGCAAGTCCGGCCTTGGCGCGAACTACGCGAAGCGCTCGGAAGTCGCCTCGGCGCTCAAGGGAACGTGGGCCAAGACGGTCCGCTCCTCCCAGACAGGCAAGAACGCGCTGTTCGTGGCGTATCCGATCATGCGCGCGGACGAGGTCGTCGGCGTGGCATACACATGGGCCGAGACATTCTCGATCGCCACGCTGCTGCGGGATTACCGCGGCAGATTGATCGCCGTGGTCCTGCTGTTCCTCGTTGGCGCGCTGCTCATAGCCGAAGTCGTGTCACGGTGGCTCAGCGCACCGCTACTGAGGCTGGAGACGGCGACCACCGCCTTTGCCGCGGGCGACCACAAGGTGCGGGTCAGGGCGACCGGTCCCCGTGAGATCCGGGCCGTCGCCGACTCGTTCAATTCGATGGCCGACGAGGTCGAGCGCGTCGTCACGGAACTCCGCGGCGAGGAGAAGGTCAAGTCGCAGTTCGTTTCGGACGTCTCCCATGAATTGCGGACGCCGCTCACCGCCATTCGTGGCGCTGCCGAGACGCTCCTTGACGGAGACGTCTCCCCCGGCGACCAGGAGCGATTCCTCACGAGCATCGTCGCCGAGTCCGACCGGCTCACGCGCCTGGCGAACGAGTTGCTCACGCTCCAGAAGATCGAGGGCGGCACCGGAGAGCTACCGCTTCGAATCGTCGACTTGAGAGCCGCCGCTGAGCGAGTCGCGTCGGCGTTCGCACCTCTCATGGAGGACCGCGGCGTGAGGTTCACCGTTGCCGGAGAGGCCCCGACCGTCCTTGGCGATCAGGACCGGCTCCAGCAGGTCATCGCGAACCTGGTCGACAACGCGAGCCGACACGTCGGCAAGGGTGGACACGTGGAGGTCCAACTCGAAGCGGACGGGGATTGGGCGCTGCTTTCCGTCATCGACGATGGTCCAGGTATCCCCGAGGTGGACCTGCCGAGGCTCTTCGATCGCTTCTATCGCTCGCAGCCCGGCCGCGACCGCGCCGCCGGCGGCGGATCGGGTCTCGGGCTCGCCATCGTGAAGGCCATTGTCACCGCCCACGGCGGTTCCGTGCAGGTCGCGAACCGACCGGGCGGAGGTTCTCGGTTCACCGTGCGTCTGCCGGCTCTGCGACAGTCGTTCGGCGCCTAGCGCACCACCCCGACGCGCCTCAGGGCTGACGCGACCGCCACTGCTGCCGCTGCTTTCGCTACATCGAACGCGACGAACGGCGCCACGCCTACCAGGAAGGCCTCTCCGACTCCCGAGCCGGTGACGATCGCGAGCTGGGCCCATCCGGCCGCGTAGATGACGAACACGGTCGCGAGCGCGGCGACGCTCTCGGCGAGCACTTCCCTCACGCCCGCGTCCACGAGCAGCCTGCGCAGAAGCGCCCCAATGGGCGCAGCCACCAGGAAGCCGAACAGGTAGCCACCGGTGGGGCCAAAGAGAACACCCAGTCCCCCGCGCGCGCCGGAAAAGACGGGTATACCGAGCGCGCCGAGCAGTAGGTACACGCTGATGGCTGCGATCGCCCAGCTCGGCGAGAGAAGGAGCGCGGCGAGCACGACGACGAACACCTGCAGGGTGAAGGGCACCGTGCCGACGGGAAACGAGATCCATGCGGCGCTCGCCAGGAGAGCCGCGAGCAGACCGGCGATCACGATTTCGCGCGTGCGCCCGTGCGCGAATGCGCGGCCCCGGGACGAATCGGACTCGCGATCACTCATGGCTGCAGACTGCGCAGAGAGACCTCGCCCGACGCAACGGTGAGGGTACCGGCGGCCGTCACTACGACGAGCCGACCTGCCTCGTCGACGTCGATGGCTTCTCCTTCGGCAACGATCGCGCCGAAAGCATCGGAGACGCTGACCTTTGTGCCAAGCGTCGCCGAGCGTGAAAGGTAGTCCTCGCGCAGCGCCGCGAACCCGCCCGACACGAAACGGCGGTACGCTTCGGCGATTCCGTCGAGTACAGCAGCTGCGCACTGGGAAAGCGTCACATCCGGGAGAACGTCGCCAAGGAATGTCACATCCGAGCCCGAATTCCAGCCCGGGGTTTCGGGCCGTCGCACGTTCAGACCGATCCCCGCGATCGACCACCCCTCGCCCGCCATGTCCGTGCGCGACTCCACGAGCACTCCGGCGACCTTGTCGCCGTCCAGTAACACGTCGTTCGGCCACTTGAGCGTCGGCGCTGCGCCGAGTCGCTCGAGGCCGAAGACGACGCCGAGGCCTATGGCGAGAGGCAGAGCCGGCAGGACGCTCGCGGACCCGCGCGGACGCAGAACGACGGACAGGTACACCCCGCCCGTTGGCGAGTCCCACGTGCGGCCGAACCGACCGCGCCCGGCGCGTTGCCTCGAGGCGAGCACAACCGTTCCCTCTGGTGCTCCGGCGAGCGCGAGCTCACGCGCATCGTCGTTGGTCGACCCAGTCTCGCCGCCACCCTCGATGCGAACCCAAGAGTCGCAGAGGAGCAGCTCGCGGACAACTGCGGCGGCGAGCTGCCCCGGCTCATCAGGGCTCATACTCGTCCATTCCGTCGACCGGCTCCTCGTCCAAGGTGCCTTCCATGCCGAATTCCTCGGCCTCTTCGGCGGCCTCTTCGGCGACAAGGCGTTCGTCACGCGCCTTGATGTATCGCCTGCGTCCCACGAGCGCGAACACGATCAGGGCAACGAAGAGCAACGTGCCGAAGATCCCGATCTGCGACGCGATCTTGAGCGCAAGATCGAAGTTCGAGCCGAGGAAGTAGCCGATGGCGACCATGAGCGTCGTGTACGCGAAAGCGCCGAGCAGGCTGAAAAGCTCGAACCAGAGCAGTCCCATGTGCGAAGCGCCAGCGATCGTGGGCACGAAGTTCTTCACGCCGGCTGCGAAGCGGGCGAGGAACACGGTCTTGGACCCGTGCTTGTGGAAGTACTCCTCGGCGGCCTCAATGCGCATGAGCGGGATGTGAAAACGCTCACCCCAGTGGGTGATCGCGGTTCGTCCGCCCTTTCGACCGAGCAGGTAGCTCAGGTTCGTGCCCACCATCGTGCCGATGACCGACACGATCCAGACGCCGGCAAGATTCAAGTCACCTTGACTCGCGACGAACGCTGCAGCCATCACGACGGTCTCGCCCGGCGTGAACGAGCCGAGTATGAAGATGTTCTCGGAGATCGTGAAGCCGAAGACGATCAGGTAGCCCCAGGTGCCCAAAAGGGCGAGGAACCAGTCGAGTATGCCGATTCCGGTTACCGGGTCGGTCACGCGCTCTCCGGGCCGCTCTCAACGGGCGGGCCTTCGGGCTCGAGCACAACGTCGGGCTCACCGGGCAGAGACTCCTCGCCTGCGAGCAAGCGGGCATCGGCGTCGGCGGTGCCTCTCCAGCGCCCGGCTAGCGCTTCGGCTGCAGAGATGAACTCCGAGGGCATCATGATGACGGTGGTCGTGTTCTGCTCTGCTCCGACCTCGGTGATCATCTGCATGCGCCGAAGCTCGAGCGCCATCGGCACCTTCGCGATCATGCCGCCGGCCTCGACGAGCTTGCGCGCGGCTTCCTCCTCGGCCTCCGCCTTGATGATACGAGCGCGCTTCTCGCGCGTAGCCTGCGCCTCCTGAGCCATTGCACGCTGCATGGCTGAGGGAATCTCGACGTCCTTCATCTCGACCATGTCGACCTTGATGCCCCACGGATCGGTCGCGGTATCGATGATCTCCTTGAGAGCCTCGTTGATCTTGTCGCGCTCTTTGAGAACCTCATCGAGCACGTGCTGGCCGATGATGTTGCGCAAGCTGGTGAGTGCCACCTGATATGTCGCGTTGTTGTAGCTGATGACCTTGAGGACTGCCTTCTCGGGGTCGAAGATGTGATACCAGACGACGGCGTTCACCTTCACGGTGACGCTGTCCTTCGTGATCGTCTCCTGGCGCTCGACGTCCACGGTGTTTACACGCAGATCCACTTTGCGTTGCCACTGGAAGATGGGTGCGAGCCAGTACAGCCCCGGGCCTCTTAGGCCGGCGTACCGGCCAAGCGTGAACGCGATGGCCCGTTCGTACTCGTTGGCCACCTTGAGGCCGAGGAGGCCGTAGATTATGAGGACGACAATGACGCCAGTGCTCACGGCCAGACCGGTAGACATACCGACACTCCCTCTCACTTTCGACGCTTCACTGCTCAGTCTACCCGTCCGGAAACGTCTTTCAGCAGTCCGCGCGTGTTGACCGCGGGCAGAGCCGCGGCCGACGAGCTGCTGCCGGCGCCTCAGTCCTCGTCGAGCGCGATGTCCACGGGAAGCGCGAGCGTCAATGCGCTCGTGGAGACGCGGTCGACGCCAGTCGCCCTGAGCGCCGCCAGCCAGTCGAACCGGATGCCGCCGGAAGCCTCGGTGAGGATCTCCCGGCCGGCCGCTGATGAGATCGCTTTCACGATCTTGACGGCTTCGACAAGGTCGTGCTGGGACATGTTGTCGAGTAGCACGATGTCCGCTCCGGCTCGAGCGGCCGCTTCAGCCGCCTCCAGAGAGTCCGCCTCGACTTCCACGAGCACATCCGGATGCGCGGCTCGCGCCGAGCTGACAGCGGCCGCGATGCCGCCAGCAGCTGCGATGTGATTGTCCTTGATGAGGGCCATGTCCCAGAGACCGGCGCGGTGGTTCGTCCCGCCGCCCACGCGCACGGCATACTTCGAAAGAGCGCGGAGCCCGGGAGATGTCTTGCGGGTGTCGCAGACGGCGAGGGTCGGCCCAGCCTCGGCGACCCAGCGCGCCGTCTCCGTGGCAATGCCCGAGAGCACCATGAGGAAGTTGAGCGCTGTCCTCTCCCCCGCCAGCACGGTCCGAGCAGAGCCCCTGACCTCCGCAAGACGCGCGCCCGCTGTCACGCGGGCGCCCTCGGCGACCAGCGGAAAGACCTCGATCGCGCCCGCATCGAGGTCCGCAGGAGCGAGGCTCGAACCGCGCACAGCTCGCGCGAGGGTCGACCACACGCGTTCCGCGACGGGCAGCCCCGCTACGACGAGAGGATCTCGGGCGACGAAGGCACCCCGGAATGACGATCCCGGCTTGAGTACCGAGTCAGATGTCACGTCCCGGCCGAGCAGTGAGTCGTTCGCCCCGGGAGCCAGCCTCTCGACCGGCACGCAGAGATCCTCGGCAAGTGCGAGCGCCACGATCGCGGAGACGTCAGGAAGCGAGTACATCTCAGGTGGCCGCCTGTTCGAGGCGCGGCGAGGTGCCGCGGCGCCAGACAGTGTGGACTCTCCACAGCTCGTCATCGCGATCCGGGTAGTCGATGCGCTGGTGGACTCCCCTGGACTCGGTGCGCATCCAGGCGGCGTGCACGGCGAGCATCGCGACCGTGAGAAGGTTCTGGACCTCCATCCCTTCGGCCGAATGCATGTCCTCACCCAGCACTGAGCTGAGTTCATCCATCTCAGCCGCGGCCGTGGCGAGTCCCTCGTCGGATCGCGTCATTCCAGCGTTCTGACTCATGGCTGCCTTGATGGATGCGCGCACGTGATCGAGATGGAACGCCTCCGAGGAGCCGTGCGCGGCGACGGCTGGTGCCGAGATCACGGGTTCCGCTGCTTCGGCGTCCGTCCGATGTTCCCCCGCGAGCACGCGGGCGATGCGCCTCGAGAACACGAGACCTTCGAGCAGGGAGTTGCTCGCGAGTCGGTTCGCCCCGTGCAGGCCGGACTCCGTGACCTCTCCCGAAGCGTAGAGACCACGAAGCGACGTGCGTCCGTCGATGTCGACCCTCACGCCGCCGATCTGGTAATGAGCGGCGGGCGCGACCGGCACGAGGTCCCTCGAGAGGTCGAAGCCCGCGTCGAGGCAAGCCTGCCAGATTGCCGGGAAGCGTTGCCTCAAGAGGCCTTCGCCGAGGTGGCGGGCGTCGAGCCAGACGTTCGGTCGACCGCATCGGTGCATGACCTTCTCGATCTCCCGGCTCACGACGTCTCGGGGAGCCAGTTCGGCGAGCGGATGCACCCCAAGCATGAATCGCTGCTCGTCGCAGTCCAGAAGGTAGGCCCCCTCGCCCCTGAGCGCCTCGGTGATGAGGAAGCGCGGTTCGGCGGAGCTGTCGAGCGCGGTGGGATGGAACTGCACGAACTCGAGATCCGCGATCTCGGCGCCGGCCCGCCAGGCGGCGGCGACCCCGTCGCCCGTCGCGATACCCGGATTCGTCGTCACCCGGTACATCTGACCCGCCCCGCCGGTCGCCAGCACGACTGCATCCGCCCAGAAGACCTGCAGCCGGCGGTCGGTTCGAGAGCAGACGAGCGCCCCGACGCAGCGGTCGTCGACCGTCAGCAGGTCGACGAGGAACCGCTCCTGGAAGATCTCGATCACCGACGAGTTGCGCAGCAGCGAGGACAGCGCATCCTGTATGGCCGCGCCCGTCGTGTCCCCGGCGTGCAGCACGCGCGGCAGGCTGTGGCCGCCCTCGCGGGCGAGCTCGACTTCTCCGCCTTTGCCAATGTCGAAGTGGACGCCCAGACGTTGCAGGTCGGCAAGCGCTTGCGGAGCCTCGCCCACGACTGCCCGGACGACCTTCTCGTCGCACAAGCCCTGTCCCACGACGAGGGTGTCCGCGAGGTGAAGCTCGATGGAATCGGCCTCCCCGACCGCACCCGCGATACCGCCCTGCGCGTACCAGGTGTTCGTCTCCGAGATGGTCGCTTTCGTGACGAGCGCGACGGTATGCGTGCGACTGGCCTCCAGCGCCACCACGATGCCTGCGATGCCCGAGCCGACAACGAGGACGTCCGTGCGGTGCTGAGGCAGATCCGAGGTGTCGAACGAGGTCAGGTAGCGGCGGTCCAACGCCGAGGGGAGCGCCCCAGGGGTGAGGGTCGTCACACTGCCACCATGCGCTCGACCGCCGTCAGCGCGCGCACGCGAATGTCCTCCGGTACCGTCACTTCGAACTGCTGCAGCGCCAGCGAGTCGCGCACCTTCTCCAGCGTCGTGAGTTTCATATTCGGGCAGATCATCGCCGGTGTCAGGTTCACGAATGCCTTGCCCGGCGCTGCCTTTCTGAGGCCGTGGAGCAGCCCCTCCTCGGTCACAACGATGAAGCTCGTGGCCGCCGAGGATGCGGCATACGCGAGCATCTGCGAGGTCGAGAGGACCTGGTCAGCGAGCGCGCTCACGTCCGGGCGGCACTCGGGATGCGCCAGGATGACGGCGTCGGGATGCTCGGCGCGCGCGCCGAGAACCTGCTCGGCGGTGACTTGGTCGTGCGTGGGGCAGAAGCCCTCCCAGAGCACGAACTCCACGTCGGGAAGCTTGGACGAGATCCACATGCCGAGGTTTCGGTCGGGCGCAAACAGCACGCGCGGCGCTCCCAGCCTGCGCACGACCTCGACTGCGTTCGCGCTCGTCACGCAGACATCGCTCTCGGCCTTGACCATAGCCGAGGTGTTGACGTACGTCACGAGCGGCACGCCCGGGTACTCCGCACGCCACGCGCGCGCCTGATCCGCTGTGATCATGTCGGCCATCGGGCAGCCGGCGCGCGGCTCGGGGATGAATACCCTCTTGGCCGGAGCCAGGATCTTCGCGGTCTCGGCCATGAAGTGCACGCCCGCGAACACGATCGTCGAAGCGTCAGTTGCGGCCGCCTGTCGGGACAGGCCGAGCGAATCGCCGACGAAGTCCGCGACGTCCTGGATCTCGGCGCGCTGGTAGTTGTGCGCGAGCAGCACGACGTCGCTTTGCGCTTTGAGCTCGCGGACCTCGGCGCTGAACGCGGCGACGCGTTCGGCTTTGGTCGAGCGCCTGAACGACGTCCCCTCCGGTTCGGCCATTCTAGGCGCCTTCCTCGCGCGGCGGGGGTTGAAGCGCGGCGGTGTCGATGAGCCGCGTGCACCCGACACGCGCCGCGATGAGTGCCCGCGCCGTTCGCGTGACCGCCTCCAGGGGTTCGAGCGTCTCGGGGTCGACGACGGCCGCGTAGTCGAGCAGGACGCCGTCTTCGGCCTCCACCGTCTCGCCCATGACTGTTCTCAGAGCCTGGCCCGACCGCTCGCCCCACGCGAGCGCCTCCGCTGCCGCATCCAGTGCGCGCGAGAGCGCCAGGGCCTTAGAGCGTTCGGCGGGAGACAGGTACGCGTTTCGACTCGAGAGCGCGAGCCCGTCGGCGTCACGGATGATGGGGCAGCCGACGACCGAGCTCGGCAGGTCGAGGTCGCGCACCACGCGCTTCACGATGACGAGCTGCTGGTAGTCCTTCTCGCCGAAGAAGGCCAGATTGGGCCGCACGATGTTGAGCAGCTTGGCGACCACGGTCACCACGCCTCGGAAATGGCCGGGGCGTATCTCGCCCTCCCAACGCTCGGCGAGCGAACCGGGATCGACTGTGACCCCCGTGAAAGGAGCCAGCGTATCTGCCGAACCCGCGGTGGCTGCCGCGGCAGCTGCGCCGGTTGCGCCAGGGCCGTACATCTCATCGACGGATGGCGTGAACACGAGATCGACGCCCTCCGCTTCGAGCAGCTCGAAGTCGCGCTCGAGATCGCGCGGGTAGGCGGCGAAGTCCTCGCCCGGGCCGAACTGCGTGGGATTGACGAAGACCGAGACGACGACGAATCCGGTGCGCTTGCGGGCGGTCTGCACGAGCGAAAGGTGCCCGGCGTGCAGCGCTCCCATGGTGGGCACGAGCCCGACCGTCTTGCCCTCGTGGCGCACCTCCGCGACGGCCTGCCGGACCTCCTCTTTCGAGTCGAGTCTCTCGATCACGAGACGGACTCACCACCACTCGTTGTCGTTCGGGGCGTCGGGTGTAGTGGCGGTTGCCGCCGTCCCCGCGTCCGCGCCGCTAGCCGGCCCGGCCGCTGCAGCAGCGGACTTCGCGCCGTCGATGGCCGCCTCGACTTCACCCAGGGCTTCGGGGTCCATGTGCGTCGTTTGGTCCTCCGCCGGGAAGGTCCCCGCGCGTACGTCATCCGCATAGTGTGAGATCGCTTGTCGGATCACATCACCTGCCTGCGCGTAGCGCTTCGCGTGACGCGGAGTGAACTCACTCAAGCCGAGCAGGTCGTTCAGCACCTGCACCTGCCCATCACACCCCACGCCCGCACCGATGCCGATCGTCGGGATCTCGAGCGTCTTTGAGACGATTGCAGCGAGTTCTGCGGGGATGCATTCGAGAACGACCGAGAACGCGCCAGCGTGCTCGAGCGCCCGGCAGTCGGCGATGAGCTTCAGGGCCGTGCCAGCCTCCTTTCCCTGCACGCGGTATCCGCCCAGGGCGTGCACCGACTGCGGCGTGAGGCCGACGTGCCCCATCACAGGGATGCCGACATCGACGATGCGCCGAACGGTCGGCGCGATTGCCACCCCGCCCTCGACCTTGACCGCCGCAGCACCCGCCTCGGCGATGAATCGGCCCGCGTTGCGGACGGCCTCTTCAGCAGTGACCTGGTAGGTGAGGAACGGCATGTCGGCTACCACGAGCGCCCGTGAGGCGCCGCGCGTGACGGCAGCCGTGTGATGGAGCATCTGCTCGAGGGTGACGGGAAGCGTTGAGTCGAACCCCAGTACCGTCATGCCCAGCGAGTCGCCGACAAGGATCATGTCGGCGCCGGCCTCGTCGGCCAGGCGCCCCGACGGGAAGTCGTACGCGGTGATCATGACGATGGGACGCTGCGCCTGCTTGAGCGCGCGGATCGTCGCCGTCGTAACGGGGCGCGCCGTGTCCGGTGGGGTCGCGCTCACGAGCCGACTCCTTCCCTTCTTGCCGTCGAGGCCTTAAGAGGTCCCCGCGGGTCCGCTGGGTGGGACAGAGAGTATACACCTCGGGTGGCGCCGAATTCAGAGCCGCCGCAGGTCATCGCGGCCTTCTGACTCGCGCGCCGCCCGCGCCCACGAGAACCGCGGACACTCGCTACTGGTCCGGCAACTCCCACTCGAGATCCAGGACATCGCCCTCGTCGCCCGAACCGATCTGGCCGGACTCTTCTACTTGTGGCGCGGCCTCGGCCTCGGCGATGAGCGATCTCGCCCTCTGCTCGTACTCGGCGGGAACCCTGAGGCTCACCGGCTGCGAGAGCCCGAACGGCTCGAACTCCTCGTCGGGCGGATACGGGACCCACGTGAACGGGATGTGGGACTGTTCGAGCACCATCTGCTTGAACCGCAAACCCATGTCCGGCGGTGTCGTGATGCCCTCGGCGATCACGACCCAGTCGTCCGTCGTGATCGGCATTCCCTCGGACAGCCCTGGGTCCGGAATAGGGCCGAGGTCGCGGAGCACTTTGCCGACGCTCACCTTGTCCGGGGTGATGAGCTCCCCGTCGGGCCACGTGGCCTCGGGCTCGATCTCCAGCAATGGCGTGAGGACGAAGTCACGCTCCGCCATGCGCGCGTGCGGGATCGTGAGCTCCGGCGTGTTCCACTCCTCGTCGCCGAAAAGGAGGATGTCGAGATCGATAGGCCGAGGACCATTCGGCACCTCGCGCGTGCGACCCAGGCGGTCCTCGATCTCGAGGAGCGCCGAGAGGAATTGGTCTGCGCGGAACGTCGTCGTCACGAGTGCGACCGCGTTGGCGAACAGGTCCTGATCCGGGAGGCCCCACGGTTCGGTCTCGTACGCGTGAGAAACCTTCACGACGTCGGTGTTGTCCAGGTCGGCGATCTCGTGGACGGCCCGCGAGAGATGCCGCATCCGATGACCCATATTGCTGCCGAGACCCACGAATACGTCAGTCATCTTCGACCCCATCCTCCGGAAGCGGACTGTCGCGCGCTCGACGCCGAGGCAGTCTGACGATGCCGCGACGGACCGTCGCGCCACGTCCTGGGCCGCTCGTGCGTCTGCTTCCTACTATTCCCTGCCTGCGGTTTCTCCGAAACCGTCGATGGCACACGCGACCTTGAGGGCGCGCACGGTCCCGGCCACGTCGTGGACCCTGACGACCGATGCGCCGTGGGTCGCGGCCCAGACAGCAGCGGTGATGCTGCCCTCAATACGCTCGGCGGGGACATCCTGACCCGTGAGCGTGCCGATGAAGCGCTTGCGCGACGCACCGATCACCACCGGGTAACCGAGCGCCGCGATCTCGGGGAGTCGGTGCAGCAGTTCGAGGTTGTGCTCGAGCGTCTTGCCAAAGCCGATGCCGGGATCGATCGCGATGCGCTCGCGTGCGACGTCTGCAGACTGCAGGCGGCGTGCCCGCTCGACCAGGAATGCTGAGACCTCGCCGACCACGTCGTCGTAATGCGGAGCGTTCTGCATGGTGCCAGGCTCGCCGAGCATGTGCATGACGATGAGGCCGGCGTCGCCAGCAGCCGCTACCTCGACCATGGCCGGATCTCCGAACCCTGAGACATCATTGATGATGTTCGCGCCCGTGCAGTAGCCCGCGGCGGCGACCTCCGGATGCCTGGTATCGATGGATACACATATTGCCTCGCGCGAGAGCTTTTCGACCACCGGGAGCGTCCGGCGGATCTCCTCGTCGAGATCGATCTCCGCCGAGCCGGGCCGGGTCGATTCGCCACCCACGTCGACTATGTCGGCGCCGGCTTCGAACACCTCGTGACCGTGGGCGATCGCGGCTGTCGTGTCGACGTACAGACCGCCGTCAGAGAACGAGTCTGGCGTGACGTTCAGGATCCCCATGACCAGCGGGCGATCGAATGAGAACTCGAAGGAACCGCAGCGCCAGACTCGTGACCGCGGTTGCGAGGCGGCCTGCTCGGCGCCCCTGGTCTTCTGAGCCATTCGACGAGCCACTAGCGGCCCTTGATGAGCGACATCGCCTCGGCACGCGTCGCCACGTTCGACGCGAAGATGCCGCGCACGGCCGACGTCGTCGTGATGGCGCCCGGCTTCTTCACTCCACGCATCGACATGCAGAGATGCTCGGCCTCCATGACGACGATGACGCCCACCGGCTTGAGATGCTCGAGGATCGTGTCGGCGATCTGGGAGGTCATGCGCTCCTGGACCTGCGGGCGTTTCGCGTATACGTCCACGACGCGCGCGAGCTTTGAGAGCCCGCAGATGCGACCCTCCTTGCCGGGCACGTACGCGACGTGCGCCCGACCGATGAAGGGAACGAGGTGATGCTCGCACACTGAGTAGAGCGGGATGTCGCGGACGAGCACCATCTCCTGGTGGCCCTCGTTGAATGTCACGCACAAGTGCTCGGCCGCGTTCTGCCCGATGCCGGCGAAGATCTCCTCGTACATGTCGGCTACCCGCTCGGGCGTGCCGAGGAGCCCCTCGCGCGTGGGGTCCTCGCCGATACCCTCGAGGATCAGGCGGACGCCTTCGATGATCTTGCCGCGGTCCATGGGGACTCCAAAGTCTCGAGCGGGTGGCACGCTTCAAAGCGTACCACCCGCTCGAGACTCCTTGGTCCTACCTACTTCACGGTGAGGTAGCGGTAGCTGAACCCGACTTCGCGTGGGTCCAGCCCCCCATTGGTTGCCGAACGCCTAGCTGCCCTCGTGATGGTGCGCCGCGAGACTGCGGAGTTCACTGAGCAGCATGTCTGGGGGGAAGCTCGTGGATATCCAGCGCCCAACCCCGGCGCGACGCGCGCGCCCGGCGTTGTCGCCCGCCTCGAAGACGCTGAGGATGATGACGTCGGTCGCGGGATTCTCGGACCTGATCGCGCTCGCCGCTTCGATGCCGTCGATGTCGCTCATCGCGAAGTCCATGAGCACGATGTCGGGGTGGAGCAGCCTCGCCTGCTCAATTGCGTCGGCGCCAGTCATGGCCACGCCGACAACCTCGCTCGACTCCTCGTAGTCGAGCAGCTGATGAAGGGACGACAGGACCTCGCGGTGCCCGTCAACTATCAGGACGCGTGCCTTCTCCATCGATCCCCCTCATGCAAAGAGGGTCTCCCCCGGCTCGCTGACGGTACGGTTCTCCGGTTCCCTCGCGCGCAGGGCTCTCGCCGAGCGCGGGAACCCAAGCACTGCGCTTGTGCCGCCCTTCCACCGCGTTACCCAAAGCGCGCATCAGGGCAACGATGAAGCCCCCTGCTCCATTCATAACCCGGAATCCCGTGATGCACCATCGGTCGAGCGGGTGTTGGCCAGCGCCGACGGTCTGAGCAGCGACTCCTACAAATGGACGAATGCTGCGGAAGAACGCTTGCCTCCCGGAGACCGCCGTGCGTATTCACCGAGCGCGTTGGCGCCGCTCGGATGATGCGCGACCCTCGGGAAGCACTGGAGTCCGATCCTCGGCTAGCCACCTGACTCCCGAGTACCTCGATCGAGCTGAGGCGAGAGATCCGCCGCTACCGGTGGGCCTACAGCCGCGAGCATGCGTGCAACGAGCGCATGGCTCGACACCCGCCGCCCCCAGCAATGCCAATTGCCGGCTCAGATCGGCAGGGAGCAGTCGGGGTGTCTCGCTACGCCTCAGGGTGCACACAGACGAAGCCGCAGGACCCGTTCGAGCCCCAGACCCGCAGAGCGCCACCCTACGAAGCCGTCTCGTCGAGCTGCACGATCCCGGCCTTGAGCGCCGCGAGCACCGCTTGGGTGCGATCATTCTGCCCGAGCTTGCGCAGGATGTGGCTGACGTGCGTCTTCACGGTCGTTTCACCGATCCAGAGCTGACGGCCGATCTCCCTGTTGGAGTGCCCCTTGGCCATGAGCTCGAGCACCTCGAGCTCCCGCTCCGAGAGCGGATCCGCGAGAATCGCGTTGCCGTTCGAGCCGTTCTGCCGACCGCTGATGATGCGCGTCGCAACGGCTGCGTCGAAGACTGCCTGACCCTCCATGACCGACCGAATCGCGTTCGCCACGCGGTCTGGTCGCGTGTCCTTCATGATGTAGCCGTTGGCGCCAGCATCCAGCACTCCGAAGATCTCCCCGTCATCGTCGAAACTCGTGATGACCAGCACCATCGTCTCGGGCATAAGCTCCTTAACTCGACGACAGACCTCCACGCCACCGCCACCGGGCATCCGGAGGTCGAGGAGCACGACGTCGGGGGTCGTCGCGACCGCGCCCTGGACTGCCGACTCGGTGTCGTCGGCCTCCCCGACGACCTCGAGATCCGGCTCGCCGTCGAGCAGCGTCTTGAGTGCCATGCGCACAAGCTCGTGGTCATCCGCGATGAAGACGCGTATCGACTTCACGTTGCGTCACCTACCGGCAGTCGTACTTCGATTCGGGTTCCGTGACCCTGGCTGCTGTTGATCCGCAAGGTGCCGTGCTCTCGTCTTACTCGTTCCTGGATGCTGCGAAGCCCCATCCCCGACCCCTCGGTTCGCGCCTCGAGTGCGTTGTCCACTGAGAAGCCGTCTCCGTCGTCGGTTATCGAAAGATCGACGCCCTCGGAGCCGTATTCGAGCCGCACGACGAACTGCTTTGCTCCTGAGTGACGGACGACGTTGCTCACCGATTCCTTGGCCACGCGATAGAGACACTGCTCGCGCGCCGGGCCAAGATGGTATTCATTGCCGACAACCTCGAGTTCGCCGCGGACCGACCGCCCGATGGTGATGTCCTTGATCCAGAAGTCGATGGCACCCGACAGACCGAGTTCCTGCAACTTCATCGACCGCAGATCGTAGACGACCCTGCGGACCTCGGCCATGGCCTCCGTGAGGTGTTCCTGCAACTCGCCGAGGCGTTCGGCCACGGCCTGCGGGTCCTTCTTGACCTGCTTCTTCGCGAGCTCGAGGCCGAGTGAGATGCTGAACAGCGACTGCGAGATGCCGTCGTGCATCTCGCGCGCAATGCGATCGCGATCGCTGGCGAGCAGCACATAGCGAGTCTCTTCGGCGAGGCGAGCGTTCTCGATAGCCGTCGCCGCGAACGCGGACAGAATGGCAAGGAAGTCGAGCTGCTCGTCCGTGAACCTGCGGTCCTGCGAGTTAATGGCGCAAAGCAGGCCTATCGGCCGCTCTAGGATCTTGATCGGGGAATAGACGACCGACGCACCATGGACGAGGTCATCCTCGACCATGGTGACGCCGTTCGCGAATGCTGCCGGCGCAGAGCCCAGGACGCGCTCCTCCCACCACTCCTGCAGGTGCTGGTCGCGACGGCCGCGCACGACGAGCGTCTCGAGGTCGAGTTCTTCGGAGTCCTCCGCGGTCAGCATGAGAATGGCCTTGTCAGTGTTTGTCACACGCTTCGCGCGGTCGACGATGGTCGCGAGCACGTCTTCGACGGAGAGCGTTGAAGAAACGGCCGAAGCGACGTCCGTGAGCGAAGCGATGAGCTCGGCCTGCCGAGTGCGGTGCGACTCGAAGCGACCGAAGAGACCCTTGCGCCGGATCCGGCCGTTCCCACTCGAAGCGGACTTCGCAAGGTGGCGAAGTTGGTGGGTGCCTGCAGCAGGCGCGTTAGGCCGGACGTCCTCGGCGTCCGGTATGCGCAGGTCCTGAGACTGCCCACGCCCCCTCCACATGCCAGTGCCCGGCCTCCCTCTCGCGCCCGGCAGACCCGGGCGTGCCACCAAGACCTTCGGCGGTACCGAGGCCGCGAACGTTGCGATTGAAGTGCTCTTGCGGGGGACGTCTCGTTCAGTGACCTGCAGCACACCGCCGACATGTGCATCGGCACCTACATTCTACGTCCTTAGGCTTTCGGCCTCATGGGAAGTGCTGCCATGTGACAGCCCGTACATGTGAAACGCCCCGGCTCGCTCGAGGCAGACCGGGGCGCGGTTGAGGCGGAAGGGGCGCTACGCCCCTGAGACCACAGGCGGGGTGCCCGCCATCGGAGGTCCTTCGGCGGTGGCGGCGGCGCGATCTTCTTCGGCCGGCTTCTCCTCCGGCTCGGGCTCCGCAGGCTCTTTGCTTGCCTTCTCGGCTGCGGCTGCTTCCTCGGCGGCCTCCTTCTTGAGGAACTCGTCCCACTTGTTTTCGAGCAGCGCAGTAAGTTCGTCCTTGTCCACGGTCTCGCGCTCGATGAGCACACTCGCCATCAAGTCGAGCTGCTCGCGGCGCTCGGTGAGTATCCCGCGGGAGACCTCGAACGCCTCGTCGATAAGCCGGCGGATCTCCTTGTCGATCTCGTACGCCACTTCAGGGCTGTAGTCCGCGTTCGCCGAGAAGTCACGGCCGAGGAACACCTCGTGGTTGGCCTCGCCGAAGGTCTGAGGCCCGAGCTTGTCTGACATTCCGTAGCGCATCACCATCGATTTCGCCATCTTGGTGGCGCGCTCGATGTCGTTGGACGCGCCGGTGGTGATGTCGCCGATGGCGAGCTCCTCGGCGACGCGCCCACCCAGGAACATCGCGAGGTTGTCGAGCATCTCCTGGCGGGTGGTGAGAAAGCGGTCCTGGTCGGGCAGTGCGATCGTGTAGCCCAGCGCCTGCCCACGCGACACGATGCTTATCTTATGGATGGGGTCGGTGTTCGGCAGCACGTGCCCGACGAGAGCGTGCCCGGACTCGTGGTAGGCGATGACCTTCTTCTCCTGGTCGGAGATGAGGCGTCCCTTGCGTTCCGGACCTGCGACGACGCGCTCGATCGCCTCGTCGAGCTCGAACATGTCGATCTTCTTCTTGCCGTGCCTGGCAGAGAGGAGCGCCGCCTCGTTCACGAGGTTCGCAAGGTCGGCACCGGTGAACCCAGGAGTGCGCCGTGCGAGCACCGACAGGTCGATGTCATCTGCCAGCGGCTTGCCCTTGGTGTGGATCTTCAGGATGCCCTCTCGGCCCTTGAGGTCGGGGCGGTCGACCACGATCTGGCGGTCGAAGCGGCCGGGACGCAAGAGCGCGGGATCGAGGATGTCTGGACGGTTGGTCGCCGCGATGAGGATGACGTTGTCCTTGATGTCGAAGCCGTCCATCTCGACGAGCAGCTGGTTGAGCGTCTGCTCCCTCTCGTCGTGTCCGCCGCCGAGACCGGCGCCACGTTGACGACCGACGGCATCGATCTCGTCCATGAAGATGATGCACGGAGCCGCAGCTTTCGCCTGCTCGAACAAGTCGCGGACTCGGGAGGCGCCTACACCTACGAACATCTCGACGAAATCGGAACCGGAGATCGAGAAGAACGGCACCGCGGCCTCACCAGCGACAGCGCGCGCGAGCAGGGTTTTGCCGGTGCCCGGAGGGCCGACGAGCAGCACGCCCTTGGGGATCTTGGCTCCCAGCGCCTGGAACTTGCCGGGGTTCGCCAGGAACTCCTTGATCTCCTCCAGCTCCTCGACAGCCTCGTCCGCGCCGGCAACGTCCTTGAACGTGATCCTCGGCTGGTCGCGCGTCATGCGTTTCGCTTTCGCCTTGCCGAACGACATGATCTTGCTGTTTCCGCCCTGCATCTGGTTCATGAAGAAGAACATCACGAACACGAGCAGCAGGATGGGCAGCAGCGACCCCAGTAAGCTCAGCCAGGGGCTCGTGTTCTGAGGATCGACGTTGTAGGTCATCTTGGGGTTGGCCGCGATGCCCTTTGCCATGAGCTCGTTGAGCGTGTCCTCGCCGACGAACGTGGACGTGTAGTTCGACTTCGTGCCCTTCGACTTGTCCGCGTCCGACTTGTAGTACTCGCCGGAGAGTACAGCGTCGCGCGCCTTGTACGTCACCGAGGCGACGAGGCCCTTGTCGACGAACTGGGTGAACTCGCTCGTCGTGAGCTCAGTGGTGCTGCTGCTCGGCTTGAGCGTCTGGCTCACGACCAAGACGAGGGCTGCGAGCAACGCCAGATAGAGCAGGACGGTTCTCAGGTTCTTGTTCAACTCAACTTCCGATCTCTTGCGGCCTCAGTCATGTCCGCTGTGTCTGCCCCGTTCTCAACAAACGCTACGTCGTGTAGACGTCCGGCTTGAGTATCCCCACGTACGGGAGATTGCGGTACTTCTCCGCGTAGTCGAGCCCGTATCCGACGACGAATTCGTCCGGTATGTCGAATCCAACGTACTTGCAGCTGATGGGTACCTGCTGCTTGTCCTTCTTCCTAAGCAAGGTGCATACCTCGAGTGTGCGTGGGCTGCGAGATGCCAGGTTCTTCAGCAAGTACTTCAGGGTCAAGCCCGTGTCCAGGATGTCCTCGACGACGAGAACGTGTCTCTCTTCGATTGTCTCGTCTAGGTCTTTCAGAATCCTTACCACGCCCGACGACTTGGTCGACGAGCCATAGCTGGAGACGGCCATGAAGTCGAGTTCGACTGGGGACGAGATATCGCGCGCCAGATCGGCGACGAATAGGGCAGCGCCACGAAGGACTGCCACGAGTAGGATCGGCTCATCGCCGTAGGTCTCGCTGATCTCATCCCCGAGCTCGGCGATCCGGGCGCGGATCTCCTCTTCGGTGAGCACGACTCGCTCGATGTCCCGATGCATATCGCCCCTCGCGTTTCCAACGACCCTAAGTGATTCGCCTGTGCCACGTGATCCTGACCGCGCGACGGGTTTCTGGCGTCACCCGGTACTCCTCGCTCACACGCACTCCCGCGAGCCAGACGATACGTTCGCCGTTCCGCACAACGGGAGTATTCCCACGGTCCCGTCGCGGCACCTTCGCATCAACGAGCAGATCCGAGAGCTTCCGGCTCCCCTCCATGCCGAGCGGTCGCATCCTGTCACCTGCACGAACACCGTCAACGACCAGCGGTCCGAGGACCTGTGTCGCGTCTATCACGACGGATTCGGCCGAGCCGCGAAAGCTGCCGAGGGCTTCTTCGGAAGCGGCAATTGAGCCGGCATCACCCAGGTCAACCGTGCCTGGAAGTTCGAGCAAACCCGGTGCCACACACGGTGCTGTCGTCCCCCCTCGGGCGACGACCATTCTACCGTACTCGCTGTACGCACTCAGGCCTTGCGAGAGGTCTCTTGCGAACCCCTCAATGGTAAGCCCATCGACCAGCGCTTCGACATGTGCGAACTCCATACGCGATGCCTCTGTGAAGGCGCGACGGAGTGCCCTGCGGATCGTCCTGCGCGCCATCGGACGCGAGAGCGTCGACATCGAGGCGCGATCGAAGACGACGCGACCGCCTTCCGAGTCTACCTCAGCGAAATCGCGCGAGAATGCCTCGGCCATCTCGTCGAGCAGCGCGTCATCATCCGACAACAGGTCGAGCGTGCGCGCGAGAGTCCGACGAAACGAGGGGTTGACCGACTCAGCGGTCCGGACGAACTCCTGCCGGATGCGGGCGCGCAGGCGCGTTGTGTCGGAGTTCGTTTCGTCTTCGCGCCACGACTGGTCGATCTCGCGAAGCCATGTGCGAATGTCGTCGCGCTCGCAATCCAACAGTGGCCTCACGATGCGCTCGCGGACCGGTGAGATAGACGACAGGCCGCCTGCCCCGGCTCCGGTGATGGCCCGCATGAAGAACGTCTCGATCCGGTCGTCGAGCGTGTGCCCGGTCGCAACGCGACCTGCCGCGCGCGGGATGCCCGCCCATTCGCAGCGTGCGTCCAACTCCTCTTCCGCAAAGCTGTAGCGGATGCGGCGACCGGCGTCCTCGAGATTGAGATGCTCGCGCGCTGCATACGCGGCCACGTCGTAGCGGACCGCGACGAACTCGACGCCGAGGCCGTCGCAGAGGGCCTCGACGAACGCCTCGTCCGCGTCAGCGTCGGAGCCACGGAGCAGGTGGTTCACGTGCAAGACGCTGAGTTTCGGCTTCTCGCCCGATGCGCCGCCCGACAGAAGGTCGCCGACCAGCAGGCGCAACAACGCAGCGGAGTCCGCGCCCCCTGAGACGAGCGCTACTACACATGTCTCAGGCGGGAACATGTCATGGCGCTCGGCAAACGCTCGTACGCGCTCGGGAAGCGACTCCGATGAGGCTGAAGCCGAGGCGAATGGCTTGGAGCTGTTCGGCCGAGGGCTCATGCGACAAGGGTACTCCGTCACCGGACGCACCGAGGGGGAAGAGCGACCCTCAGTCAAAGAGGCGCAGGCTATCGCGCGCGCCCGAGTGACTTCCCAACGACGCCCAGGTACGCATCGATGATGAGCGCCAGCCCGGCAGCGAGCAGCGCGCCTTGCAGCGTCACCGACGGATTGAGATTCACGAGCCCGTTGATGATGGGCGTTCCCAGCCCACCGGCGTTCGCGACAGCGCCGATGGTGGCAGTGGAAACGTTGATGACCACCGACACTCGAATACCTACGAGGATGACCGGAGCGGCGAGTGGTAGCTGCACGCGCAACAGAGACTGGCGCGGGCTCATGCCCATGGCGGTCGCACTCTCCGTGACGCTGGCCGGCAAGTTCTCGAGCCCGGCGATGGTGTTCTGGAGGATGGGCAAGACGCCATAGATCGTAAGAGCAAGGACGATCGGCTCGAATCCGAAGCCCAGGAGAGGGACGGCGAGCGTGAACACGGCCACCGGCGGAAACGTCTGCCCGAGGCTGGTGAGATCTTGGACCACGTCGTAGTAGTCACGGCCGGTCGGACGCGTCACGAAGACGCCGAGGCTGATGCCGATGACGATCGACAACACGCTCGAGACGGCCACCATCTCGAGGTGGCGGACGATCATCTGCAGCATCGTCGCGTCGGGATAGAGCAGGTTACGAACGTTGGGGAATAACCGGCCGAGCACGGCTTCCCACACTCCTGGCATAGCGGCAAGCAGCAGGTAGACACCCGCCGCGATGCTCGGCCACAGGAACGCCCGCCATGTGAGCCGCCATCTCACGCGAGCGGCCTTCGGAATCGCGCGACGATCGTCTCGACGCTGACGCTGCCGACAACGTTCCCTATCTCGTCGGCGACGAGTATCGCGGGCACCCCGAGCTCGAGGATCTTGCCGAGCGCCTCCCTCAAGTGTCCAGAGAGCGGGACGGTCACGTCATTGCGCGTTGCCTCGGATGCGGGGCCCAGGGCCTCGGCGATCGGCGCGAGCGAGAGGCGCTTGAGCGCGCGTTCGTCGCCGACGAAGCCGGCAACGAAATCGTCGGCGGGATAGGCGAGGACCCGCTCGGGGGCGTCGACCTGGATGAGCCGACCTTCTCGCATGACCGCGATCCGGTCGCCGATCTTGACCGCCTCGTCCATGTCGTGCGTCACGAAGAGCACCGTCTTGCGCAGGCGTCCCTGGATGGCGAGGAACTCGGTCTGCAGCTTGTCACGCGTCAACGGATCGACGGCGCCGAACGGCTCGTCCATGAGCAGACACGGGGGGTCGGCCGCGAGCGCCCTGGCGACACCGACACGCTGTGCCTCGCCGCCCGAGAGCTCGTCGGGGTACTTCTGGTCGTACGACGTCTGATCGAGGCCGACGAGGTCGAGAAGCTCCGCGATGCGCTCGTCGATGCGCTGCGCGTCCCACCCGAGCAGCCGCGGCACCACGCCGATGTTGTCGTGAACCGTCCAGTGAGGGAAGAGACCGACGCCCTGGATGGCGTAGCCGATCCGCCGGCGAAGATCCTCGGGCTTGAGAGCTCGCACGTCCGCACCGTCCAGCTGCACGGTCCCGGCATCGGGTTCGATCAGACGGTTGACCATGCGCAGGGTCGTCGATTTGCCACAGCCCGAAGGCCCTATGAGGACGCATACGCAACCGTCCAGGACGTCTAGAGAGAAGTCGTCGACCGCTGGCCTCGTCGCCTCGGGGTAGGACTTCGAAACGTGGTCGAAGGTGATCACGCGCTGCCTCCACCAGTCGCTGGGCCTGGCCGCTCCGCATGTGTTCTCTTCGCCATCCGGCGCTGGACCGACCTGAGCAGTCCGTCGACGATCACGGCCAGGATGACGAGAGCCACCGACCCCAGCATCGTGAGATCCATGGCCTGCTGCGCGAGTCCACCGAAGATGAGCGTCCCAAGCGTGAAGGCGGCGACGAAGGCCCCCAGGACGGAGTTGCCGACGGTCTGGACAGCAGCAGTGCGCTCACCCGAGAACAACACCGGCAAGGCGAGAGGAATGCGCACCTGCCACATGATCTGTGACGGCGTCATGCCCATTCCCCTCCCCGCCTCCACAACCGCCTCCGGCACCGCTTTCAGACCGGCGTAGGTGTTGCGCGTGATGGCCAGGAGCGCGTAGAGGGTGAGCGCGATCACCACTGGCGCCCATCCCAGTCCACCGATGCCGAGCTTCTCGGCGAGTGGGACGTTCAACCTCATCCACGCCAGGGGCGCGAACAGGAGGCCGACCATCGCCAGGCCGGGGATCGTCTGGAACACATTCACGGTTCCGAAAATCGGCTGTTCGAACCGCCGCGCTACGAACGCGAGCACGCCCAGCCCGAACCCGATGAGTGTTGCAGCAAGAAGGGCAGCGGCTGAGTAGACGATAGTGTTGCGGACATAGACCCAGAACGAGTCGCTCACATTCGCGTACTCCTTCAACATGCCCAGATCGGAGAGCATGCCCGAGACGAGCATCGCTCCGATTCCGACCGGGATGCCTGCGGTCAAGAAGACGCGTGCGAGTGGAACCTCGCGAAGCTCGCGCCTCGCCGAGAGCACCGCGGCATATGCCGCAATCATTGATACCCACGCGCCGCCCCCCATTGAGACCCTGGCGTACGGGCCGACGGTCGGAAGGAGACGCGCCGCCGCGACGGCACCCAGCGCGAGCGTCCCGAGCACGAGACCCATCGAGATGCATCCGCGCACCAGAGAGAGCGTCTGTGGTCGTCCGCGAAGGATCGAGGCGAGGGCCAGCGACGCCCAACCCGCGAGCAGGAACGCCGCCCAAGCCGGCCCGACAGACTCCACCAACGAGAGTCCCTTGGGGGTAACGAGTCGGTTTGGAGAGAGCGTCGTGAACGAGAGCGCGAGCACTGAAGCGACGCCGAGAGCCGCGGCGGTGGTGCCGACTTTGTGCACGACTATCCTCGGCGGCATCGAACCCCCGGTCCGTCAATCCCCTCGGACAGTGCGCTGCCCTTCGCCGAGGTTACTTGATGTAGCCGCCGCTCGTCAGATAGCTCCGGGCAACCGTGTCGGCTGCCTCGCCGTTCACCTGGATGCGACCGTTGAGTTCCTGCAGCTTCTCGAGCGTGAGACCCCCGAAGGGCGGCGCAAGCAGCGTCTCGATTTCCGGGTATGTGTCAATCACGTCCTTGCGTGTGATCGGGCAGGGCCAGAAAGCGACCTGGGCCCCCTTGTCGTCGGTGAGCACGACCAGGCCGAGATCGGCAAGACCTCCGTCAGTGCCGAACGCCATGCCGAAGTTCACACCGTCGGTGCCGTCCGCGACCGCCTTTTCGGTCTGCGCCGTGTTGCCGCCCGCGAACCGGACCTGTTGAGCCTTCGTCAGCTTGTATCCGTACGTGGCCTCGAACGCCGGGCCGGCATCGGGGTTGGTGAAGAACTCGTCGGAGGCCGCGACCTTGGTCGTCTTGCCCGCCTTCACGTACGCCGCGAAGTCCGACATTGTCGCCAGGTTCTGTGCCGAGGCGTACGTGCTCTTGGTCGCGATGGCCCACGTGTTGTTGGCCCTCGCTGGAGTCAGCCACACTACGCCGTTGGCCTTGAGATCCTCAGCCTTCACGGTGTCGTAGCCCGTCTGCCCATTCTTGTAGAGGGCGACATCCGACTTCGGGAAGAACGTGATGCCCGAGCCGGTGTACTCGGGGTAGAGGTCGATCTCCGTGTTCAGAAGCGCCCTGCGAACGACATCTGTCGGGCCCGTCTGGCTCTTGTCGACCACGGTGAAGTTGGCGTTCTCAAGGACGAGCTTGATGATCGACGACAGGAGCTCCCCCTCGGTGTCGATCTTGGAGCCGATGGTGATGGGGCCCTTCTTCCCAGTCGACGTGCTCGTGCTCTTCGCGCAGCCGGCGATCACCGCTGCAGTGACCAGTAGCACGAGAGCAAGCAGGATTGCCGCAAGCCGACTGCGTTTCATGTCCGCTCCTCCAAACAGACGCGGTGGTCTCTCATCGAAACCGCTGAGTCCTTGCGTTCCAGCGATGCCAGGCCACGCGGCGGAAACACGCTGCGGGCAGTGCAGCATCCAACAGCATCGCACGTCCTCTTCATCCCCCAAACCCTCGGACAACGACCCACGCGATGTCATAGTCGCACAGGTGCGACGAGAGACGCTCTGCCAAGAGGTGTCGCCGGCGCCACCCTTGTGGCGCCCACATGCCCTTTCGGCCTGGCCTAGCGGCCACGGCGTACCCGGAAAGCGCCAGTGCGCTGGCTGACGGCCTGCGTCTACCGTGCCAAGCGCGTCACCGTGGCCTGACCGCCTCGCTCGCCGTGCGGCGGAAGCAGTCGGTTCTTCACGTCGACGAACGCAATGTGCGGTTCGTGCTGGCGAGCTTCGGCGTCATCCATCTCGGTGAAGTGAGCGATGATGACGCGGTCGCCCGCGGCGACGAGGCGCGCAGCGGCGCCATTCACACACACGACGCCCGAATCGGGCTGTCCAGGGATCGCGTATGTCTCCAGACGCGCGCCGTTGTCGACGTCCCAGATCGCCACTGCTTCGTGCGGGAGGATGTCTGCAGCCTCCATGAGCGTGGCGTCGATCGTGACGGAGCCCTCGTATGACACGTCAGCGCCCGTGACCGTGGCGCGGTGTATCTTGCCGTGCAGCATCTTTCGACGCATCGTTCACCTCCGGTGGCCGCCCACCCGAAGTCCGGCGGATCGACCCCAATGAGCCATGCGATAGGCACAGGAGCATAGCAGCAAAGGCTGTGCTGAACGAGACGGCGCGCTCCGACTCGGCCAAGCGGCGTGCGCTATACGGCCTCGCCGAGATATGCGCGCCGCAGCTCTTTGTTCGCGAGCAACTCCTGGGCAGTCCCCTTGATGACGACGCGCCCTCCCTGTAGCACGTAACCGCGGTCGGCGATCGACAGCGCAGCACTCGCGTTCTGTTCCACCACGAAGATGGCGACGTTCTGCTCTTTGTTGAGCCGCTGGATGACCTCGAAACTCTGGTCGACGAGGGCCGGCGCGAGTCCCATGGACGGCTCGTCCATGATGACGAGGCGCGGTTTCGACATGAGCGCCCGGCCGAAGGCCACCATCTGCTGTTCGCCGCCCGACAGCGTGCCCGCCCGTTGCGACCGACGCTCGGCGACGCGAGGGAAGAGCTCGTAGACGCGCTCGAGGTCCTTCGCGATCTCCGCCCGGTCCGAGCGGGTGTACGCGCCCATTTCGAGGTTCTCGAGCACAGTCAGGTGCGGGAAGAGGCGGCGGTTCTCGGGGACGGTGGCTATGCCGCGTTTGATCCGCTCGGCGGTGGAGAGGCCATTGATGACCTGCCCTTCGTAGATGACCTCGCCCGCGAAGGGGCGCACAATGCCAAGCACCGTCTTCATGGTCGTGGACTTGCCCGAGGCATTGCCGCCGAGCAGGCACACGATCTCCCCCTCGCCTACGACGTAGTCGACGTCCTTCAGGATCTCGATGCGCCCGTAGCGTGTACGGACGCCGCGAAACTCAAGGAGTGGCTGCGGCGCGCTTGCCAAGGTATGCCTCCACAACGAGCGGATTCCGGGCGACGTCGCGAGGATTACCCTCGGCGATCTTGACGCCATGGTCCATTGCTATGAGCCGATCGGATGCGCCGAGGACGACCTTCATGTCGTGTTCGATCATCAAGACCGTCATGCCGCGCGCGCGCAGCTGCTTGATCTGCTCCATCACCTCTTCGGACTCCATAGGGTTCATCCCGGCGACCGGCTCGTCGAGCAGCACGATGACCGGGTCAGAAACCAGCGCCCGCGCGATCTCGAGTCTGCGACGGTTCGCGTAGCTGAGCGATGCGGCGGGCTGCTGCTGACGCTGTGCCGAGAAGCGCCCTGGGAAGAAGTCGAACACCTCTCTTGCCTTGGCGGTCATCTCGGCCTCCTCCCGCCGCACCGACGGGAGTCGCAGCATGCCTGCGATCACGCCGGTGCGTGTCCGAGCGTGCTGGCCCACGAGCAAGTTCTCGAGCACCGTCATGTTCGAGAACAGGCGGAGCATCTGGAACGTCCGCGATACGCCCTTCTCGTGGATCAGGTCCGGGCGCAGGCCCGCAATCGACTCCCCCTTGAGCAGGATGTCGCCCGAGTCCGGCTCGTAGAGTCCTGTGACCAGATTGAAGGCGGTGGTCTTGCCCGAGCCGTTCGGACCGATGATCGAAACGATCTCGCCCTGATGAACGTCGAATGAGAGATCGTTCACGGCCTTGAGGCCGCCGAACGTCTTCGTGAGGTTCCTGACCTCGAGGACGGGCTCCACGGCGCTCACGCTTCCAGGTCCTGTCGACCCTCGTCAACGTCGAAGAGGGTCTGCCGGGTCTTCTCGAGCTCGCGCGGATCCGTCTCGTGAGTCTCACGGCGCCACAGTGCATCGGGCAGCAACCCTTCGGGACGGAAGATCACCACGAGGACGATGACGATGCCGAACAGCAGCATCCGGTAGCGGTCGAACTCGGTGAAGAACTTCTGTACGCCGACAGGCCAGGATGACATGAAGCTGGGACCGAGGGCAGCGGGCAACCAACTGCTGAACAGCTGGCGAATCAGCTCTGGCAGTGTGTCGAGTACGAGCGCACCAACGATCGCGCCCGGTATCGAGCCCATCCCCCCGAGAACGACCATACAGACGACCACGACCGACTGCATGAACGGGAAGTAGTTCGGGTTGATGAACACCTGGTAGTAGGCGAAGAAGCTGCCCGCGACGCCCGCGATCCCGGCCGAGATCACCATCGCGATGACCTTCATGCGGGTGGCGCTGACGCCCGCATGTCGTGCAGCGATCTCGTCCTCGCGAAGGGCGTTCCACGCCCGGCCCATACGCGAGTTCTTCAGGTTCGTGAGCAGGATCGTTACCACGATGAGCAGGCCAAGCACGAGGTAGTAGTACTGCTCGGGGTGGCTGATCGCGTTGAACGAGAAGCCGAAGACCCTTGGCTGGTAGATGCTCGGTAGACCGCCAGGGCCGTTGGTGACGGAGCTCGCGTTCAGAAACGCCGTGCGAACGATCTCACCGAATGCGAGCGTCACGATCGCAAGGTAGTCGCCACGGAGCCTGAGCGTGGGCAACCCCACGGCCAGCCCCGCCAGCATCGCCAGCCCCATGCTCAGCGGCACGGTCACCCACCAGGAGAAGTGGAGACCCGTGAACGGCGCACTCAAGATGGCGGTGGTATATGCCCCGACGGCGAAGAAGGCAATGTAGCCGAGGTTGAGCAGGCCCGTCTCGCCCATCACCAGATTGAGCCCAAGCGCGAGCACGGCGAAGGTGAGTGCGCGCACTCCGACGCGCACCCAGAACGTGTCGACGATGCCGGCACCATTCGCAATCGGCAGCAGCACGGCAAACAGGAGCGCGAGCGCGACCCACACCCAACGCGGCACCGCGCCGATCGCTCGGCGCACAGGCCCGCGTTCTGCCGACGTCCGCTCCACGGTCTACACCTTCTCCGGCAGATGCTCGCCCATGATCCCCGTGGGCCGGAAGAGCAGCACCAGGACCAACACGACGAACGCGATGACGTTCTGCCATTTGCTGTCGATCTGATACTCGGCGTTCGTCACGAAGAGGACGACGACGCCTGCGAGGAACACGTTGCCGAAGGTGAGACGGAGCGCGTGGCGCGCGCAGACGTCGAGCAGCGCGTCGGTCCGCTCGGCACGCACCCGACGGACGGCGCTGTAGGGCGCGAGCCGGTAGAGGCGTACGACCTGGCGCTCGTAGGCCGGGTCGCTGTGTCCGGACGCGCGCATTTGCCCTAGACGGCGCTGCGGTGCACGCCAGAATTGCACGTAGAGGCTGGCGGCCAGTGCCACGGCGAAGAACGCCGCGAGAACGCCGAGGGGCGCTCCCACTCCGAACACCTCGGCCACGCCAAGTGAGAGCGCGCCGATCACGGCCCCCGGGATGCTTCCGATACCGCCAAGCACGGCGGCAGTGAACGCGCGCAGCCCGAAGGTGAAGCCCGTGTTGTACTGCAGCGTGCCATAGTAGAGGACGACGAAGAACCCGCCGAACGCAGCAAGCGCCGATCCTGCGAGGAACGTGAATGCGATCGTGCGGTTCGTTTCGATGCCCATCATCTCGGCAGCCTCTCGATCCTGAGAGGTGGCACGCATGGCCTTGCCGATCCGAGTCGAACGTATGAGCCACGTGAGGCCAGCCATGAGCACGAGCGACGTGGCGATGATCGCAATGGCGAGTACCCGAATGCGCGTTCCGGCGACGGTGATGAACCCGGGCACGAGCGTCGGTATCGAGATCGTCTCCGGCCCGTAGGTGAGGATGATCAGGTTCTGCAGGATGATCGACACGCCGATCGCGGATAGCAGCGCCATGATCCGCGACGAATTGCGTAGCGGGCGGTAGGCGACCCGCTCGATCAGGAACCCCAGCAGAGCGGTCAGCGGTACCGCTACGAGGAGCGCAATGCCCATCCAGGCCAGGCGTGTGCCGATCGGATCATCTGGCTGCACTGCCGATCGGATGATCACGAGAGCCACGATGTACGCGCCGACGGTGAAGACCTCGCCATGGGCGAAGTTGATGAACTCCAGGACGCCGTAGACCATCGTGTAGCCCAGCGCGATCAGGGAGTAGATCATCCCGACGGTGAGCGCGGCCACCGCGAGGTCGAGTAGCAGGCCGGGTTCCAACGCGCCCCTCTCTCATTGACAACCGTCGTTGTGAATCACCCGAGGCCGCGAACACTATAGCCGTTCGGCAGAAGGCGCGGGGGCTGGTCGCCCCCACGCCTTCTCGTCCAGATGCAGCTGGGCTAGCTACGTGCCCAGGGTGTGGCGCTACTTCGCCTCCACCCAGGTCTTGCCGTCGCACTTGTACCGGAAGATCGTCTCGAGCTGTGCTGACGTGCCCTTCATGACGATCTCACCCGCATCGTTGAAGCCGAAGGTCCCCATGACACCAGTTACCTCGATGTCTTTGAGCGCCGTGGCGATCTTGGCCGGATCGATCGAATCGGCCTTCTTGATGGCCTCGACGATCGCGACGTAGGCGTCGTGGTTCGTCTCGGCATACGGGCCCGGGTCCTTGCTGGTCGCTGTCTTGTAGTCGCTCGTGAACTTCGCGTAGCCCGGCATATCGGCCGGGTTCACACCGCCAAGGGTGGCCAGTAGACCCGTGGCGTTCGCGGCGCCGCCAGCCTCAGCGACGATCTCGTCGGACTTCACGCCGTCGCCGCCCATGAGCTGGACCTTCTCGAGACCGGCCTCGACCATTTGCTTGCGGAGGATGCCTGCCTGCTTGTGATAGCCGGTGAAGACGACAGCGTCCGCGGCGAAGGCCTTGATGTTGGTGATCTGCGCCGAGAAGTCGGTGTCGGTGTCCTTCGCAGATTGACGGTCCGTCGCGACCGTCGTGCCCCCGAGGCTCTGCTCGACAACGTCGGCCAGACCTCGCGAGTAGTCACCCGAGTCGTCGAAGATCACGACTTTCTTGAACCCGAGCTCCTGCACCCACTTCGCGAGCTCAGCACCCTGGAAGTTGTCACCCACGCAGGTCCGGAAGAAGTACTTCCAGCCCTTCGTGACGAGGTCCGCGCGCGTCGCGGACGGGGTGATCTCAACGACCCCAGCGTCGCTGTAGATAGGGCCGGCCGCATTCGTGGCGCCTGAGGTCAGGCAACCGATGACGGCGACGACGCCCGCGTCCACGAGGGACTGGGCGACGATGGAGGACTCGGCCGGATCCATCTTGTCGTCCTTGATGACGAGCTCGATCTTGTACGTATCGCCGCCGACGGTCACCTCGGGCGTCGCGGCGTTCGCGAGCTTGACACCCTCCTGTGCAGTGAACCCGTAGTCCGCCAAGTCGCCCGTCAGCGACGTGTGGACGCCGATCTTGAGGGTCTTGGTCCCTCCGCTTGTACCGTTGTTCTGCGCACACCCAGTCACCATCGCGGCAACGAGTGCGAGCGCCAGAACGGATGCAAGCACTGTGCGGCTTCTCTTCTTCGCCATGTCTGGATCCTGGCCCCCTTTCGATTGGCCCGAAATCTGGAGGAATGTAGTATCGCCTACGGCTGCGCGCGTGCATAGGTATTCGGAGGAATATGCAGCGGATGGCAAAACCGTTGCGCCCGCAGGAGTGCGCTACGCATAGCTATCGGCCTTGTCTCGACGAACCAGCCGGACACGGCGTCCTTGGCCGCGAGAATGGCCGAGGTCTCTTGCTCCGTCGCTAGATGAAGACGAAGACGTACCCGTCGTGAACGCGCACGTCGTACGTCTTCACGTTCGCGTTCGGATGATCGGTCGACCCGTCCCGCACGTCGTACCGCCACCCATGCCAAGGACACATGACGAAGTAGCCGTCGAGGAAGCCCTCGGCCAGTGGCCCGAAGGCGTGACGGCAGAGGTTCGAGAGCGCGAAGAACTCGCCCTCCGTGTGGAAGAGCGCGACGTCGCGCTTCCCCACCTTGATGTGTGTCGACGTCCCCTCCGGGACGTCCTCGGCGAGCGCCGCCGGCACCTCGACCGGCCCTTTCGGCTCCTCTATGACGCCAAGCAGTTCGGCCCCATCCTCCACGTCCGCAAGGATGAAGAGCCCGCACCAGCACTTGCGTATCGCTGCGAACTGGTCGCGCCAGAACGGGATGCACGGGCAGACGATCGCCAGGTCTTCCTTGGGATCGCCAGAGCGGACCCGGCAAGGACAGTACACGTCGCCCTGCGATTCGAGGATCTGGATCTCCGAGTCGAGGACCTCGTCCACGAAGCCCTCCTCCGTGTTGAACTTGTAGCCGAGACGCCGGGCGAACGGCGCCATGTACTCCTTGAGGTCGTCGATCGTGGTACCAGGGCCGAACATCCGTCGCATCGGACGTCCGGCGCTCGCGCCAGCGGGCGCGCCAGAGTGCGTGTCGGTGCCGCCCACCGGTCCCACGTCCTCGCCCACGTCGGGGCTCACAGATCCAGCAGTTCCTTGATGCGCGCCTTGTTGAATCCGACGATGACTTCGTCGCCCACGATCACTACGGGAAACGACGCACCGCCGGAGATGCGACGCACCTCGGCGACAGCGTCGTCCTTCTCCTTGCCCTCCAGCATATCGACCTCGGTGAGGTCGTACTCGACGTTGTTCTCGTCCAAGTAGCGCCGTGTCATCCGGCAATAGGGACACGTGGAAAGGGCGTACAGCTTCACTTGCATTTGTTCCTCCTCGACGATCGGCGCGCTGTGACTGACTTCCCGATCCTTTCCGAATATGTTCCCCATCGCGCAGTTGCGCGCGCGACCGACCCGCACGTTGACCGCGTGACGGGCGGTGGCAGGGCTCATGCGCGGACTCGCGCGGGGCCGTGTCCTCGGCGTGTCGTACAATCGCGGCATGCTCAACCTGACCGAGATGGACTCCCCGCGCGCGCTGCGCGTCGCATTCCTCGGTTCGGGCTCTTCAGGCAACGCCACGGCCGTCAGCGACGGCAGGACGACAGTCCTCATCGACTGTGGCTTCTCTGCACGCGAGGTCGTCCGTCGGCTCCTGGCGCACGGTATCGCTGCCGAGTCGGTATCGGCCATTCTGGTGACGCACGAGCACACCGACCACGTCAGCGGAGTCGAGGTATTCGCTCGGCGTTTCGGCTGCACAGTCTGGACAAGTGCGGGCACACGCAGGGCCGGCCGGTTCGATCCGCGAGTCGCCGACGTGCATACCCTCATCCCTGGGGAGCCTGCGAGGATCGGCTCTCTCGAAGTCTTGGCGTTCTCAACCTCTCATGACGCCGTCGAGCCGGTCGGCTACGTGGTGCGGGACGACTCAGGCACCCGATTCGGCCTCGCGACCGACACCGGCGTGTTCACGGAGCAGGCCGCCGAGGCCTTGGCCGAGTGCGACATCCTCGGCGTGGAGTGCAACCACGACGTCGACATGCTCACGACGGGACCGTACCCTTGGTTCCTCAAGCAGCGGATCGCGTCCTCGCGCGGACACCTCTCCAACCCCGACGCGGCGCGCGCGCTCGAGGCGATAGCGGGCGATAGGCTGCGACAGGTTCACGCCCTGCATCTGTCGCGCACGAACAACACTCACGACCTCGCGCGCGAGGGCCTCTCGAACTGTCTTTCACGCCTCGGCCTGGACGCCGAGGTGAAGACGGTCACTCAGGACGGGACGAAGACGCCAGGAGCTCCTCGACTGCTCTGAGGGCAGCATCGTCGTCTGCCGCGGCGTGAGCTCCATCTCTCAGTGCTCGGTCCCACAGCTCTTCAGCGCCGCCCGGCCGTGAAGTCGCGACCCTCGACCTCGCCCACCAACACGAGGGGCCGCCCCGCCTCCACGGCTAGTCGCAGATTGTCGATGTTCGCGCCGCCGAAAGGCACGTCCGAGACCACGATCGCGTCGGCGGTCGCCGCAAGCGCTGCCACTGCGTCGCGAGTCGCGTCATCCATTGGCGCATACGGCGGCAGCGCGACATGCTCCAGCCCGAGCGCGGAGGCGACGCCCTGGTCGATGTCGCCGGAGTTGAGTGCGCCGGCCGTCACCTCGAAACCCGCGAGCGAGAGACGCCTCATGAGCCAGGCGCCGCTTCCCGAACCCGCCACGAGCATCACGCGCGCTCGCTTGCGTGCGCCCTTAGGCATCACTTCGTCGCGCAGCACCGGCGTGACGACGACCGAACCCGTGACCGGGTCCGACCCCACCAACGCTCGCACGCCGAAGACTTCTCGGATCGTGTCGGGCGTGATGACGGAACCGGGCTCCCCTGCCCGTCCCAGCCGGCAGCCCGACACTACCGCGATCCGGTCGCTGTAGCGCGCGGCTGAGTCCAGGTCGTGGAAGACGGCCAGAACAGCGAGCCCGCCGTCAGCCAGCGTGCGTACGAGTTCGAGCACCTGCAGGCGGTGATTCAGATCGAGCTGCGAGACGGGTTCGTCGAGAAGCAGCAGTCTCGGCTCCTGGGCGAGAGCCTGAGCCAGAACGAGGCGCTGCAGGTCGCCGCCCGAAAGCGTATCGACCGGCGTCGCCGCCAGACGCCAGGTGTCCGTGAGCCGCATCACCCGCTCCACGACGTCGCGATCGTGTTCGCCCGGCTGCTGGAAGCGCGTGAGGTGCGGATGGCGACCCATCTCGACGAACTCGCGAGCGGAGAACGAGAACGTCGCCGAGACTGTCTGCGGGACGACGGCCACGAGGACCGCACGCTGCCTGGCCGTCAGCCGGTCGATCGGGGTCCCAGCGATCGCGAGCGATCCTCCGAGGACGTCCGCCGTGCCGGTGACTGCGCGCAGGAGCGTCGACTTGCCGGCGCCGTTCGGGCCGACCAGCCCCACCACCTCACCGGCGTGAACCGCGAGGTTCGCGTGCGAGACCACGCGTTTCGTGCCGTAGCCGACGTCGGCCTCGGCGAACGCGAGCAGCGTGTTCATTGTCTGGCTCCTCGGCGTACGAGCAGCCATATGAAGAACGGTCCGCCGAACACTGCGGTCACGATCCCCACGGGGATCTCGATTGGAGCGAGTATCGTGCGGGCGATGAGGTCGGCCACAACCATCAGGGTCGCGCCGCCGAGGATCGACGCAGGAAGCAGCAGGCGGTGGTCAGGGCCGAGGATGAGACGCACGATGTGCGGCGTCATGAGGCCCACGAAGCCGATGAGTCCAGAGACCGAGACTGCCGCCGCCGTGAGCAGCGACGCGGCAGCTAGCACGCCGAGCTTGAAGCGCTCGACGTTGACGCCGAGCTCACCGGCTCGGTCGTCCCCGAGAAGCATGATGTTGAGCTCGCGCGTCGAGAGCAGCGGATATGCGACACCCAGAAGGAACATCGGCACGATCATCGCCACGTAGCCCCAAGAAGCGGCGGTGAGCCCGCCCATCATCCAGTAGACGATCGCCGCCATCTGCTCTCGCGCGTAGACCATGACGAATGCCGTGAGCGCCGCGAGCGTGTAGGAGACGGCAACCCCCGCGAGCAGAAGCGACGTCGGATCGAGCCTGCCGCGCGTCGAAGCGAGACGAACCACGAGCAGCATCGTCAGTCCCGAGCCGATGAAGGCGGCGAGCGGCACCACCCCGAAGCGAGCGGCGGTGGCACCCGCGGTCAGGACGATGGCGATCATCGCGCCCAATCCCGCCCCGCTGGAAATGCCGAGGATGTACGGGTCGGCCAGCGGGTTCCGGAAGAGGGCCTGATACAGCGCACCCGCGGCCGCGAGTGAGGCACCCACGAAGGCCGCGAGCACGACTCGTGGCAGCCGCAGGTTCACGATCACCGCGTCCGCGAAGCCACCGCTTTGCCCCGTCAGCGCGCGCCACAGGGCCCCGACCACCTCGCTGAGCGGGATGCGAACGGCCCCAAAGGCCGTCGCCGCGAGCATTGCGAACGCCAGCGCGGCGAAAAGGCCGACGAGAACCCACAGCGAGTGCGCTCTGGTGGAGGGCTCCGCCATGCTAGTCGATGTACCAATCGGGGTGCAGCGCTTTGGCGATGCTCATCAGCCCCCGCCCGATGCGCGGACCCGGCCGAGTCACGAGATTGTCATCCAGAACGTAGACACGGCCGTTCTTCACAGCATCGAGAGCGCTGTAGCCCGGACGCTTGCCAACGTCGGCGGGGTCACTCATCGTGCCCTTGGTCGCCAGGTAGACCTCCGGATCTTGCTTGATGAGCTGCTCGAGCGAGTACGCCACGTAGCCAGGTTGCGTGACCACATTGACGCCATATGCGATACGCACCATGTCGTCGAGGATCGTTCCCCCGCCCGTGGTGAACAGCGGGTTCTGCCCGATCTCGATGAACGCTCTTGCACGGCGTGCGCCTTGTGGTACAGCGCCTACCACCTCGTCGATGACCGATTGAAGCTGCCCGTCGACGTGGAGCGCCGCGTCTACCTCTCCAGTGATCCGTCCCGTCGTCTGGATCGCCCGCCGAACTCCCTCTACAGATTGCGGGTCGAAGACGACCACTTTGGCGCCGAGTCCCTCAAGCTTGGCGATGACATCGGCCTGTACACCGCCAGTGGCGAGCACGAGGTCGGGCCGAGCGGCGGCAATGGCTTCGAGGTTCGGACTCACGAAGTCGCCGATCTTGGGCTTGTCCTTGGCCTCCGCCGGGTAGTCGCAGTACGTGGTCACGCCGACGACCTTCTCGCCAAGTCCGAGCGCGAAGAGGATCTCGGTGTTCGCCGGCGCGAGCGAGACGATCCGCCCGGGTCGGCTCTCGATCGTCACTGTGCGGCTGGTGTCATCGGTGATAGTCACCGGGAATCCGTTCGTGGCGCTCGAGGCGGAGGGCCTGCCTCCCGTCGTGCGCTCAGGCACGGCGGTGCGCCCGCAACCCGCCACAGTGAGCGCCCCCGCCAGCAGGGGCACCAGCAGAAGCACCGCGACCGCGCTCGAGCGTGCCCGCGCACGATGCGGTATCGCGCGCGGTATGGGTGCATAACGGCGGGCCATGCGTCTCTCCTCTCCTCACGCGGCCCACGGAATCAAGAAGACCCGCGCACGTGGTGTGCGTCGGGTCCTCGGATTCACTGGCGGAACTCGGCTTGTCGAGCGCCGCGTTGCGGCGCCGCGAGCCGGCCTTAGAACCTCGAAGGCCGCGTCTCGCATCACTTGGCAGGTCTCCTGACTTCACGACCGGTCGCAGAGCCTAGCGACGAGCCGCGTTCACAGTGGCGGGTCCGCCCCGGATTCGCACCGGGTTCCCTATTCTCCCGCTTTCAAGCGGGCACCAAGCGACGCCTATTCGGTTGTGAGAGTGCCAGTGTAACGGAGCGCCAGAGACGCGGGAAGCAACGACCTAAGGACGCGCTGACTCGACCGCAACGTCATCGGAAGGCATCTCTTGAGGTGTTTTCGCAAACGTGCTTGCACCCCACGCGGCGAACAAGACGGCAAGCAGCAGACACCCAAAGATGCCGAAGAACAGCAGCTTGATCCCGATCTCGGGTGAGTTCAGAACGGGACTGTCCGGGTGTAGTGCGCGGCCCGGCCCCAGGATGGCGCTCAGAAGCAGTGTCCACATCAACGCTGTGAATGCGATGTCACCTGCCGCGAGTGCGCGGATATCGTCGACGAAGAGCGGCAGCGCGAGCAGGAGCAACGCGAGCAAGAGGGTCCAGAACTGAGCCATCAGCCGCGGATCACCCAACACGACCGACATTGCCGAGGAACTCGATCCGCTGAGGTCCCAGGTGCCGAGCGCCGCCCACAGTCCCAGGCCACTTCCGACAAGCCACACGGGAACCGAGACCCATCGAAGACCGGCCTCCAGGCGGTAGATATCGGCGTGTCTGGTGGCCAGGAACGCAACGGCACCGAGTGCCATCAGAGTGAACGCAACCAGGTTCGCCCAGGTGAGCGCACCGTGAAAGACCGGGAGGCGCACCTTTGCGCCGAGCCCCTCCACCGCCGGGAACTGGGAGGCCAGAAAGATCGCGGCGACAAGCGCCAACCCGGAGGCGCCGAACAGGACCGTCGGATTGGGTCGCGTGCGAGCGGGCATCAACAAGCTCCTCGGAGCGGGTTCCGGTGCGGCGGCGCATAGGCCAAGCGCCTGCTTGGGTGAACGATGTCAGTGGGTCTGCGAAGCAAGCTCACCCATTCTAGCAACCAAGAGGCCGAGTCCTGCCGCAGATCGGTATCGCGCCCGCACCCAGGCGGAGACGCAGCAGCGCCCCCGGGGCGGTCCCCACCGCGACGGGCGGCGGGCGCCGGGGGCGCCACTTAGCGGGTGAAGGCGAGTGCGTCTCTGTCGAGGCGCGCCAGTTGTGAGACTGATTTGCGATCGGCGGGTTTTGCAGGCGGTCCTTGCTGGGTCGCCTCGTGCAAGAGCTTGCACGTATCCGTCGCTCTCCCTGTCACACTCGCCTTGCGCTAGTCACATCGGCCCGCTGTGCCCGGCCTTTAGCAGGTTCATCCCGCTGGAGGATGTCCCAACGAGATGTGTACCGCGGGTGCGCCCCGGCAGGCGTGCCCGGGGCGACACGCCGGTGCGATATGCACCCACGGCGCGTGCGATGCGCCGGCCGACCGTCCCGAGACAAGCGAAAGGCCCCTCCGGGGGGAAGGGGCCTCTCGGCGTCGGTGCCGCACGCTCTCGATGAGGGGGGCTCAATCTGCGGGAGGCATGAGAGCGTGCCCGGCGGTCATTGGAATGGCACCGGGGGTGGAAGAGCAACGTCGTCTGGCGCCTGCTGCGGCGGCGCTGGCGCGTACGACGTTGGGCCCTTGATCGTGCCGGATGCGAGCGCTCCGCGTCCGGTTCCCACCACCGCCGCGCCGGTCGCAGACTGCTTTGACGTGGGCTGCGACTCACGATCCGGCTCGGCGACGGTGTGAAGTGCTTCGCGGGCAGAGGGTCGGCCCGAAGCGCGAGCCACTGGTGGGTATGGCGCTGCGGCTGGTGCTGCGGTCAGAACGACTGCGACGGCTCTACTCATCGGTGTTCCGACTCCCCTCGGATCCGCGCTACAGCCGCATCATCGGCCCTCGCTTCGCGCGCTTCAAGGTATTGGCTCCAAACGCCTGTGACCCTCGTCACACGGCCAGATCGCGCCAGATGCGTGTCAAGAACGGCCTACCGACGTCATGCGGAGTTCACGACTTCTTCAGTTCCCGATTGTGGGAAGCCAGCTCCCCCGGTCGTACCCTGAAGGTCAGCACGCGTCGGGCTCGTCGCCGACCGTGGCGCGGGCCCGATGTGTGGTGCGCTCATATGGCATTGCACGCATTCCGAGGAGCGCAGACGACCAGTATGGACAGGCCGCAAACCAGCGGTAGGGCTCCGCGATCTCAGCCCCGAAGCCCCACCAGTGCCGCAGCGGGCGCATCGGATCGGGCGCTACGCGTCCTGCTGGTTGGGGGCGACCCTGACGGTGTCGCGCTCATCCTGCGCGCGCTTGGCAGGGATGGCCGAACAGTCCATCACGCCGCGGTCGACACCATGGCCGACGTCGTGGCTGCCCTCGAAGCCCGACAGTGGGACGTCGTTCTCGTCGACCAGGAGTCCCAGGACCCGTTGACTCTCGAAGTCCTTGAGTATCTGCACGCTACTCGCAGGGACATTCCGCTCCTCGTCATCGCCGGGACCGTCGAGGCATCGTCGGCCATAGAGGCAATGGCGCGCGGCGTGAAAGACTTCGTGCTCAAGCGCAGCCTCTATCGCCTCTCGCCGGCCGTCCTCCGGGAGCTAGCGGCAGCCGAATCGCGACAGCGCCAACGCGAGTCGATGCGTCTGAACGAGGCCCTGAACGAGATCAACCTCGTCCTTCACTCCAGCCCCGATACCGACGAGGTACTGCAGCGCGCGCTCGACGAGGCGTGTATGACGCTTTCAGCGGAGAACGGGACAATCGAACTCGAGGAGGACAGCGACTGGGTCATCTGCTTCCAGCACGGTCTCGCGGAGGACCACCGGGGCGAGCGCTTCTCAAGCGATCAGCTCTACGTACTCCCGGCGGTCCTGAAGAGCATGTCGCCGGTCGTGTTGGAGGACTTGCAGTCCGACCCGCGATACGACCCCGACGCGTTCGATCGGTACGCCATACGCTCGACGATGGCCATTCCACTCACCATGCACGGACGTCTCTTCGGGCTGGCGTTCATCAGCCGAGCGTCATCGCCATCGGGCTTCACGCCAGAGATGGTGGATTTCGGCCGCAAGTTCGGGGCAGCAGTGTCTTTGGCAATGCAGAATGCCGACGCTATTCGGCGAGAACGCGAGTACGCGGGGCTGAGCGACACCCTCTCCCGCATCAACGAGATCCTCCTCGAGCCATTCGACCCCGTCACCACCATGAGCCGCGTAGTCGCCCAAGCCCTCGCGCTGTTCAATGCCGACAGCGCGCGCATAGTCGAGCGAGCCAAGAGTGAGTGGGTCTTCGCCCACATCGTCGGCGATCCCTCGTCTGTCGCGAACCGAAGCTACCCGCTCGATGCGGAGCACCTGCGACTCATGCAGCCGGTCCTCGAGGGCGCCCAAAGCCTGTTCGTCGAGGACCTCCGCGACATTCCCTACGTCTCGGAACATGGCTACGGCGCGACGATCGCGCTACCACTCGTCGTGCGTGACGAGGTCGTCGCCGTTCTGTCGCTCGGGTTCATGCGACCACGCAGATTCGGCGTCAGGGAACGGCAGTTCGCCGAGAGGCTCAGGTCGGCCGTTTCTCTTGCCTTGGAGAACGAGGAGCACCTTCGCGAGGAGTCGTCGACTGCAACGCTCACGCTCGCTCTCGAGCGCGCAGAATCCGGAATCTACAACGCACTTAACGAGAACGAGATCATCGAGATCGTGGTGGAGACCGCCGCGACGGCCCTGTGCGCGACCGGCGCATGCGCGATATGGGCCGAACACCTCGAGCTCGTCACGGTTCCGCGGATCCCGCAGGTGACGTCGCTCGACGTCTGCTCAAGCCCCTCACTCTCGAGGCTGATCGACTCTGCCGGCGGCCCTGGGGACGGAGCCCGAGAGCATGCCTATGCGTGCGTGATCGAAGGCAATCCGGAAGATGGCCAGCTACTCGCCATCGTCCTGTCGGCGCCGACCGACCGACTGGTCGTCGTTCTCGAGCGCCACGGCGGGGAGTTCGATTTCCGAAAGGAGGAACTCTCCTTCGCGGCTCGTCTGGGAGAAGTCGGAGTGCTGGCGATGGAGAACCTTCGCCTGGCCCGAGACCGCGAGAGCCTCGTCGCGACTCGTGAGGAATGGCTCGCGGGGATCTCGCACGATCTGAGAACACCGCTCGCCGCGGTGCGTGGATACGCCGAACTGCTGGCTTCGGGCGGAGCGACTGGCCTCGCCGACGTGCGGGACCAGTCTCAACGTATCCTCGAGCAGACGGACCGCATCGAGCGAATGATCGTCGACATGCTCCTGGCGTTCAGGATCCGGGCAAACGCTCTCCCGGTGACGAGCGAGCCAGTGGCGTTGCGACCTTTGCTCGAGGACGTCCGGCGAACAGTGCTCGCCGATCGGCGTACGCACGGCCGCCGCATCGAGCTCAGCATGGCGTCCGATCTGACCATCGTTGCCGACCCGGCTCTGCTTGAGCGCGCGGTCTCGAACCTCGCGCTGAACGCCGTCATCCACAACGCGCCAGGAGTGCTCGTATCGCTCTGGGCCGTGGAACGGGATGGCCGGGGTATCGTTCAGGTCGCCGACAACGGGCGCGGCATCGACGAGACTACGATGGGCCGGTTGTTCGTGCGCTACGAACGGGCGAGTGCCTCGGGCGAAGGCGCGGCCGGGGCAGGGCTGGGTATGCCCATCGCACGTCAACTTGTAGAGGCGATGGGCGGCACCTTGGAAGTCGAATCCGCCGTCGGCGTTGGCACGACCGCAACGATCAGCCTGCCCCTCTCGACGCATTAGGAACGCGGCTGCGTGACCCGCCCGAGGGCTCTCGGCGACCGCACTGCGCGATGCCGGCTCGTCAGGACACGCCACAATCGGGAATAGGCAGAGCGTCATGCCAATCTTCGCGTCCGACAAAGCGAGACACACCGCGCTTGCATCGGCGTGGATCGTGCCTGAACCGAGCCGCTGCGTGCAGTGCGGCATCTGCTCGTTCCGCTGCCCGATGGGGATCGATGTCCGCAGGCACGTCTGGCTAGCCGAGCCGGTGAGTGACAGCCACTGCCTCGCCTGCGGCCAGTGTGTAGAGCGCTGCCCGCGCGGGCTCTTGCGGCTCGAGCGAGTGGCCCCGACACGTCTCGCACGTCTCGGCGAAGAGGGCCGTTGACGTGGCCAGACGCCACCTGTTGATCGGTAGCGGCCCGGCCGCGATGTCGGCCGCGGAAGCCATCCGCGCCGAGGACTCGGGTGCCGACATCGCGATGGTCTGCGCCGAGCCGGAGGGCTACTACTCGCGCCCCGGCCTCGCCTACTACCTCGCCAAGGAAGAGAATGCCGACCGCTTGTTCCCGTTCGCGTCGGGGGATATCGCCCGCCTAGGGGTCCGCACGACCGTCGGCAGAGTCGCAGCAATCTCCCCGACCTCTCACATCGTGAGGCTCGAAGATGGTGCCGAACTCCAATACGACCGACTCCTCATCGCCACTGGCTCGAGCGCAATTCCGATCCGAGTGCCTGGCGCAGGGCTGGACGGCGTCACCAAGCTCGACGACCTCTCGGATGCCCGTGACCTCATTGACCGAGCCACGCATGCCGGGGTCGCTGTTGTCGTCGGCGGCGGCATTACCGCCCTCGAGATCGTCGAGGGACTGCGGGCGCGTCGGGTGCGCGTGCACTACCTGATGAGGAGGGACCGCTACTGGAGCAACGTCCTCTCTGAGTCGGAGTCGCACCTGGTCGAGGACGCGCTCCGCGAACACGGAGTTGAGATCCACTACTTCACCGAAGGTGCTGAGATCGTCGGCCGGGAAGGCCGAGTGGCGGGGATGATGACGACCGCCGGCGAGCAGATCGCCTGCGAACTCGTGGCCGTCGCCATCGGCGTGCTGCCTCAGAAGCAGCTCGCTGAGGCGGCGGGGCTGGAGTGCGGGCGCGGCGTGCTCGTCGACGAGTACCTTCGTTCGAGTGAGCCGGACATCTTCGCCGCGGGCGACGTCGCGGAGATGCTAGAGCCCGTCTCGGGCAAGCGCACCATCGAGGTGCTATGGAGTTCGGCGGTGGCCAAGGGCCGAGTGGCCGGCCACAACATGGCCAGCGACGAGGGGCACCCCTACCAGAAGGGAGCCCCGCTCAACGTCACTCGCCTCGGCGGCTTCAGGACCACGATCATCGGCAGGGTCGGCACGGGTCACGATTCGGACCTCGAAGGGATCGCGCGCGGCGACAGCGAGACGTGGCGACGGCTCGGCGAGGGATCGACGACGGAATGGAACGGCAACGACACGCACGTCCGCCTCGCGCTCGCCGGCGGCGACGGCGAAAGCGTCACCATCATCGGCGCCGTCGTCATGGGGGACCAGGCCGTTTCGTTCCCACTGCACGACCTCATCGTCGAATGTGCCGACGTGAGTGCCATCGCCGAGCGGCTCGCCGAACCTCGCGCGGTGCTCCCCGATCTGATCGACGACTTCTGGCGGAAGTGGCAGGCGCAACGTGTCTAGGCGACAGCGCGAGATCTGGTACTCGCTCGCGGCGGCCCTCGTGGTCACGGCGGCGTACGCCCTCGTGTATTGGCGCCTCGGCTCGCTCCCCGCGGCTGCCAGCCTGTTCGGCCATGGGATTGGCGTCGTCGGCATTGTACTCATGCTGACGACCGAGGTGGCGTACTCGATCCGAAAGCGGTCCGACGACGCACGCTGGGGCAGCATGGCAGCGTGGCTGCGATTCCACATCTTCACCGGCCTGGTCGGGCCGTACATGGTCCTGCTGCACACTGCCATGAGCTTCCGCGGGCTGGCCGGCGTCTCGATGCTCCTGACGGTCTTGGTCGTCGCGAGTGGAGTGATTGGGCGCTACATCTACACGCAGGCACCTCACGCCGTCGGCACGGCAGTTGCGACCGCGAACGGGCCCGGCCACGCTGGGCTACCTGCGGCCGTTCCCCGTGGCGGTAGGCGGAGTGCGCTAGCGGTCTGGCGCCTCGTGCACGTCCCCCTCACGTGGGTGCTTTTCGCGACCGCCCTCGCCCACGCCGGTGCCGCGTTGTATTACGCGACGTTGCAGCGATAGGAAGGTGCGGCCGTGCGTACGCCATTTGGCTTCATGTCGGGCAGCGGAGCAATCGCGGCGAGCTTCGTATTAGCGGCCGTGTTCGCGACGACGCTGGCCGCCGGCCCCGTGCTGTTCAGCCCTGGGCCGCTCAACGCCGTGCCCAAGGGCGCCCCGCTCGGCGGCATCAGCAGTCACGCTGCGACTGGCAAGGACTGCGGGGCGTGCCACACGTCGCCGTGGAGCTCAGCGACCATGGCCGATCGATGCCTGGCCTGCCACAGGGATGTCGACTCGCAGATCCAGTCACGCAGTGGGCTACACGGCAGGTTCGTCGGAGCGCTGAAGTCGCCCGCCTGCCGTGGGTGCCATGTCGACCACCGCGGCCGGACCGCCTCTCTCACTGTCACCGATCCGACGACCTTCCCCCACGATTTGACCGGCTACTCGCTGCAGGGCCATCGCCACACAGCGAAGGGAGCCCGCATCACGTGCGCGGAGTGTCACCCGAACGGACTAGCCAGTTTCGACCAGGCAACCTGCGCCGAGTGCCACTCGCAGCTTGACTCCGCGTTCATGACCCAGCACGAGTCGAGATTCGGCACGAACTGCCTGGCATGCCACCACGGGTTCTTCAAGGACGGCTCGGACTTCGACCACAACATGCTTCCCTTCAAGCTGCTGGGAAAGCACAGCGGGCTGGCTTGTGGCAAGTGCCATCCCTCAACCTCATCAATCCAAGCCCTGCAGAACACCCCAACGAGCTGCTACGCATGTCACGCGAAGAACGACGCGCACAAGGGCCAGTTCGGGCAGTCCTGCGAGCAGTGCCACACGCCGAGTGGGTGGCAGAACGCCACCTTCGATCACACTGTCTTCCCCATCGACCACGGCAGCCAGGAGCAGCGGGCCAAGTGCGCAACGTGCCACCCGAACGGCGTCAAGACCTACTCGTGCTTCGGGTGCCATCGGCATACACCGACCAATGTAGTCGCCGAGCACGAGGGCCGGTCGCTCTCGGCACTCACGAACTGCATCGGCTGTCACCCAGGTGGGCGTGCGGGGGACTAGGGAGCCCGCAGAACACGAAACGCCTCGGACCGGTCGGAGTCGTTCGGTATACTGCCGCCCATGCCCACCGTCAGCATCACTCGCTGCAGTAGCTACAACTCCGAGGAGATCAGCTCCGCGCTCGACGCCGCCCTCACTCCCCTCGGCGGGATGGCATCATTCGTGTCTCCAGGGCAGAGCGTCTTGCTCAAGGTCAACCTGCTCTCTCGAGCTTTGCCGGAGCGAGCGGTGACCACCCACCCCGAGCTCGTGCGCGCGGTCATCCGCGCCGCTCGCGCTGCAGGGGGCGAGGTCTCTGTCGGCGATAGTCCGGGAGGACCCAATACTGCTGGCGGTGTCAAAAGGATCTGGGATGACTCGGGGATCGGCGCAGTGTGCGCTGAAGAGGATGTCCCGCTCCTGCTCTTCGATGACGCCTGTGCTCGGGTCAACAATGGCGCCGGCTCTCTCTACGGCAGCTTCACCCTCGGCAAAGCGGTCGTAGAGACGGACGTGCTCATCTCGCTGCCCAAGTTCAAGACACACGGCTTCATGATGTTCACCGGCGCCGTCAAGAACCTGTTCGGATGCATCCCCGGACTGGAGAAGGCGCAGTATCACCTGAAGGTCCCCGACCGTGACGATTTCGGAGCGATGCTGGTCGATCTCATGCTCGCCTGCCGACCGACCCTCGCCGTGCTGGACGCAGTCGTGGGCATGGAAGGTGAGGGGCCGGCTGGCGGCACACCGCGACACATCGGAGCTCTGCTCGCATCGGCCGACAGCGTCGCGCTCGATGTGATAGCGAGTTCGATGGCCGGCCTCGATCCGATGGAGGTCTACTCCAACAAGGCAGCTGCGAAACGAGGCATCGGACCCCAGTCGGCCGACGACGTCGAGGTGGTCGGCGAGGACTGGCGCGCCCTTGCCCCCGCATCCTTCGCACTCCCTACACGCGACCTCTCCGCGATGATGCCGCCGTGGCTCGGCAAGCGCATACGCGGTTGGACCACCGCGAGACCCTTCCTCGAACGGCCGAGTGAGTGCACGCGGTGCAAGCAGTGCGAGGGCAACTGCCCAGTCGGCGCCATCGTCGTCGGCGGTCGCGGCCCCAATTTCGACCACGGGACCTGCATCCGCTGCTACTGCTGCCAGGAGCTCTGCCCCCCGCAGGCGATAGGGCTGAAGACCCCGCCGATCGCGCGACTCGCCACGCGCGGGCACGGGCACTAAGCGGCGCTGCGGCCCCGAAGGACCCAAGACCGGTTTCTCAACTCTTCCTGGGGAGCAACCGGAAGACGAAGGGCACGGTGACGACCCCGACCGCCGCCACGGGGACCTCCCAAGCCATCATCGTCCAAGCCTACCAGGCGTCCACGGAGCTGCCGAGAAGCGCCGGCTGGTCATGAGCCTGGGAGAAGATGCTCACCGCGCAGGCCCCGTAGAGGCGAAGAAGCCGAGCGCTGCCTCCACGTACTCCTCCAAGCGGCTGGCGAGAGTGGCTGACAGTCCGACTTCGGTCCTGATCTCCTCGGGCTCGATGCCCATGACGGTGACCGTTGGAAGTTGCCGACCGAGCGAGGCCGCGAGATCGAGCACCTTGAGCACGTCCCCTTCGTGCGTGCTGAAGCCCGCCAACTGCTTGCGGGTCTGCACTTGTTCCGGGTCGAAGAAGGCGTACTCCCCGGGGGCCATGCCCATGCGCGCGGAATCCACGATGAGCACCGCTTCGCTTCCCGAGTCCAGGTAGTGGATCAGATCGAGAAGGTTCCCGCCGAGATCGATCACGCGGAAACCGTGGTCAACGCCATCGTCAGCGATCGATTCGGCCACCCTCAGGCCGATCGAGTCGTCGAAGCCAGCGTAGTTGCCGGTGCCGATCAGATAGCGCACGGGCCTATCGCAGGAACTCGACGTCCAGGTAGTGCGTCGAGCAGGAGATGCACGGGTCATACGCCCGCACGAGCATCTCGAACGCCAGTTCCATCTCCTCTTCGCCCGTGTCGGCTGCCAGTAGCTCGGGGAGCAACCTCTCGAAGTCGGCCTGGATATTCGCATGGTTCTGGTTCGTCGGGATGATGCAGTTCGCGCTCGAGCACATGCCTTCGTTGTCATAGCTGTACTCGTGGAAGAGGATTCCGCGCGGAACCTCGACGGCCGAGGCGCCGCGTCCGAAGCTCACGGGCTGGACGAGATCCTCGTCCTCGATGCCCATGGCGATCAACTCGTCGAAGAGAAGGAGGCTCTCGTGGGCGGAGTGAACGATCTCGACGACTTGGGCGACCGTGTTCAGGTACGGGTTGGTCGCGATCGGCACAAGTCCGAGCAGGTCCGCTGCCTTCTTGGCCTCGGGATGGAGCTGGTCGTAGTTGACGTTGAAGCGCGCCAGTGCGCCGGCAGCGTAGCTGTCGAGGCGGTTCTTCGCGTACTTCGCTGTGGACTGCGGGACGACGTACTCGTTCGTGCAGGTGCGGTAGTCTGACACCTCGTAGCGCGCGCGGTCCCCGTCGGCGAGGACGGTCTGCACGTAGCCGTCGTAGAGACCGTATTCATGGTCAGACGAGATCGCCATGTACTCGGTCGGGCGGTCGAAAGCCGGGATCTTGGACGCCAGCGCCGCAATCGTATCCACGGTGGCATTGACGTCTGGGATGGCCGCTGCAAGCCGGTCGCGCATGGCCTCAAGCTCGCTGACACTCGGCAGACTGGCGAAGCCGCCAGGGAGCACTGTCGTTGGATGCGTGGTCCGTCCGCCGATGAGAGAACCCCACTCGTGGGCCAGTCGTTTCAAGCGCAGCGCACGTGCGACGACCTCGCCGTGGGTGGAAACCAGAGGGAAGACCGACGGAGCGCCCAACAGATCAGGCGCGACCAGGATGTAGACGTGCAGCACGTGTGAGTCGAAGTTCTCGGCGTGCTTGAGCAGGGTGCGAAGCTTCCTGGTCTGCGGGCTGACCTCGATCCCGAGGGCGGCCTCCGTCGCCTTGACCGAGGCGAGCGTGTGCCCCACCGAGCAGATACCGCATATGCGGCTCGTGATGCGAGCCACCTCGGAGTAGTGCCGTCCGCGCACCATCGCCTCGAAGAAGCGCGGTGCTTCGGGAACCTGCCACTCGCACTTCTCGATGACGCCATTCTTGACGTTCACGACGATGTTGCCGTGACCCTCGACACGTGTCAGATGATGAACGTCGATGTTCGTGTCCTGTCGCATGTCACTAGCTCCTCAGATTGGCGGTGAACATGCGGGATTTGGACACTGCCCGGGCCTGGCTGAAGCCGGCCCGCTCCATCAGCACCTTCTCGAGCGAGCGCAGGTTCGGCCCGTCCACGAAACCCCTGCAGGCTTCGCAGGGGATCCCATCGGCGGGGCAAGGGGCGCCGCAGCCGGCACGGGCCACCTGGCCCATGCAGTGGTCGCCTTCGTCATAGCGGCACACCGTCTCGAGACGCTTGCATTCGACGCACACCGCATACGTCGGAATGAGCGGCTCGGAGTTGTGGAGCAGCGAGGAGAGGATCTGCAGCACCTCGTACTTGCTTGCCGGGCAGCCCTTTGCCTCGTAGTCGACCTTGATGACGCTGGAGATGGGGAGCGCCGGACCGCTGTGCAGGTGGTCTGCGATTGCGGCATCGCCGTACACGGCCTCGTGGAAATCGTCCTGGTGGTTCTTGAGCGCATTGATGCCACCGGTTGCGGCGCATGCGCCGTAAGCGATCACGACGCGCGAACGGCGCCGAATCTGCCGCAGGCGCTCGCGATCGGCCTCGCGGGTGAAGCTGCCCTCGACGAGCGCGATGTCTATGCGTTCGGTGGTCTTCTCGCTCATAGCCTCGCGGAACTCCACGATGTCAACGTGCTTGAGGAGCTCGAGTGTGGCTTCATCGCCGTAGTTGGTGAACTCGATCTGGCATCCCTCGCAGCCCGCGAAGTCGAAGAAGGCCACTTTCGGCTTGGTCATGTCAGATCGCCTCCTCGAGTGCCTGTATCTCGGAGTAGGTGAAGACCGGCCCGTCGATGCAGCAGTACTTGTCGTTGATCTGGCAGTGGCCGCACTTGCCCACACCGCACTTCATGCGGCGTTCGAGGTCCACGTAGATGTTCTCGCGCGGGATGCCGATCGCGTCGAGCTCGTGGATCACGAACTCGAACATGACGGGGGGTCCGCAGATGACAACGCGGGTGTCTTGCTCGAGGTGGGTCGTCTTGAACAGTGTCGTGATGACGCCCACATTGCCCGTCCACGAGACATCCGCACGATCCACGGTCTCGTGGTACTCGATCCCATAGGCCGCGCGCCACACGCCGCGGTCCTCGGGGAACAGCAGCTGCATCGGGTCACGGGCCCCGTAGAAGAGCACGAAGCGCCCGAACTCCTCGCGCCGATCGGCCACGTACTGGATGAGACTGCGGGTGGGGCAGATGCCGATCCCGCCGGCCACGATCAACACGTTCTGGCCACGCAACGCGTCCAGATCGAAACCGTGTCCGAGCGGACCACGTATCCAGAGCGAATCCCCGACGTCCTTCGAGTTGATCGCCGTGGAGACACGGCCCACGGTCCGTACGACGATCTCGAAGCCGTACCGTCGGGTCGGTGAGCTGGCGAGGCCGATCGGGATCTCGCCGTAGCCCATCACGCCAACCTCGAGGATCTGCCCGGGCACGTAGTCGAGCGTGCTGCCGTCGGCAAGCTGCAACGTGAAGTGCTTCTCCGTTGCGGTGGTCTGGGACGTATGGATGATCCTTGCCTCTCTCGGCACAAAGAGGCTCTCGTGTGAACCGCGCTGGCGGGTAGCTGTTCCATTGCTCATGAGGACCACTCCATGATCGCGGTGATGACCCGGACAGGACTCGCGATGTCGGCTGTGCAGGCCGACGAACAGCGTCCGCAGCCGGTGCAGGCCGGACCGCCGAGCTTGTCGTTCAGGTACGTCGCCTTGCGCATGAATCGGTGCCTGAATCGCGCACTGTGGCGCTCCCGGAAGTTCTCGCTCATTCCCCCGGGCTGCGTGATCCGTGCGAACTCCCGGGTGAGACACGAGTCCCAATACCGGGTCCGCGTGCCCGAATCCTGATCGAGGTTCCACTCGTCGCGTACATCGAAGCAGTAGCACGTTGGACAGACGGTGTTACACGAACCGCATGAGAAGCAGTCCTCGGCGAGTTCGTCCCACATCTTCTGATGGTCGAAGGAGTCGCGGACTCTCGCCGAGATCTCGTCACTCGAGTAATCCAAGCGTTCGGGGCACTTGCCCATGACCTCGGCGTTGATCTGCACCGCCGACTCGACTTGTTCCGTCGTGGCCTCACGGAAGTTGCCGTATCGGATGAGCGCGTCGCCCTTGGGCGTCCGCGTGACCAACACGTAGCCTGCGTCGACCTTCGTGAGGAAGGCATCGTGACCCTTTGCCTGGACCTGCGTGCCGACCGAGTCCCAGAAGGCGCGTGGTGCGATCGCCTGTATGTTCGAAGCCACGATCGTGGTCGCCTCGCGCTGCGCCAGGTAGTTCCAGTCCGCATTGCACTCGCGAAGGAGGAGATCGGTCTGGTCGATCCCCTTCACGTCGTAGAAGTGCACGCCGAGAAGGACCGTGTCGATCGGGTCGATGCAATCCGCAACCTGGCTACCCTCGAACCGCACGATGTCCTGAGCAGGCGGAAAGAAGATCTTCTTGGGCGGGAGGATGGTCACATCGAAGTCGAGCCGGAGATCGTCCGCCGTCTCGAGCGGGGCGTAGACGAACTTCTTGCGCTTTGCGACAGGTCCGACAACCCGCTTCTCGTGGATGACCGCCTCAACGAACGGCGAGAAATCGGAGTCTCCCAGATAGAAGGCACTCATCGTTCCTCCGGTCTTCGGCACCCAGGTGCGCGCATGACAGCGGGTTGCGGCACCAACACGAACGGTCTTCGCCGCACGTCCTTTGGCGCTACGCCGCGGTGGTCCCCGGGAGAGTTTAGCCTACAGACACCGGACGTCACCCTGCGGGGGTCAGCCCGGGCGTCAGGAACCCGTGCTCTCCAGCCCAACGTGGCTCAAGTCGGGCGTGGAGAAAGCCGTCAATAGGGGTAGGCGCCCATTCAAGGCGACGTGTGCGCGGCTCGATCGCCAGGTTCACCCGTGAGCAGGAGTCCTCATGCGACAGTCTCGACGGATGTTGGTCGTACTTCTCGCGACCCTCGTGGTTCTCAGTGTGGCGGTCGCGACGCTGCCCGCCCGCGCACCAGCGGCTGCGAACTCCCCGCTCATCGCGATCGATGCTGGTCATGGTGGGCCGTACTCGAACGCCAACGCCAATGGGTTGCGCGAGAAGAACGTCAACCTGTCCATCGCGTACGAACTCCGCAGAGTACTCATCGCCCGCGGCTACCGCGTGGTTCTGGTTCGAACATCTGACTGGGACGTGGAGCTGCACGACATACCCACATGGAACTGGAGCGACCGGAGCCAAATGTGGTTCTTCGCAAAGGATGGCCACCGGGGCATCTGGAACTCGACTCCCAGAGACGAACTCCAGGGCAAGGTCGACCGAGCGAACGCGGCTGGTGCCGACTTGTACGTCTCGATCCACAACAACGGGTCGGTGAGCCGCTCGGTGCGCGGAACCGAGAGCTACGGGGCGGCGCGAGACCCGAACGGGGTGCGCCTGGCGTCCCTCGTCAACGCCGAGATCGTGAAGCGGACTGGCCTCAGGAATCGCGGCTACCACCGCGCGGACTTCTACGTACTACGCTGGTCGAACATGCCGGCGGTACTCGTCGAAGGCGCGTTCATCAGCAACCCGTCCGACGCATCGCTCCTCAGTCGGCTCTGGTTCCGGCGACGCATCGCCACAGGTATCGCAGACGGCATCCGGCGCTACTTCGCGACCGACCGTCCGCGCAGGATCTACCCGCGCATCGGCGGCACGAGCCCCGAGACCGTCGCAGTCTCCTCCTCGCGCTCGCTCTCCGCCACCTCGGCGGCCACCGTCATCCTGGCCTCTGCCGACGACCCGCAGGCAGCCATGTGCGCAGCGCCGCTCGCCGCCAAGCTCCGTGCTCCCCTGCTGTTCGCTCGGCGCTCGGTGCTGCCGACCGTCACCGCCAGGGAGATCGCACGCTTGCAGCCGTCGCACGTCATCTTGCTGGCGCCCAAGAGCGCCCTCGACTCGACGGTCGCAGCGTCGGCCCTGGCGACCGCAGCTCCGGGCGCCGTCGCCGAGCGCATCGAAGCGACGTCGTCAGCCGCTGCAGCCCTCGCCGTCGCGGAGCGTTACTTTCCCGCCGCCCGCTGCTTCGCCGTTGCGGCCGCGGGGTCGCGCGTCGAGCAGCTGGCAGCGTCTGTTTGGGCGGCTCGCTCCGGTGCCCCTCTCATCATCACCCCTGCCGCAGGATCCGGAGCCGTCGAGCTATCGAGCATGACGCTGTCGCTCGCCCCGACCTCGACCGCGCTCGTGCTCGGAGCGCCTAGTCTCTCCGCGCTGCCCGCGAGCGGGGTGACCGTCGTCCGCATCGCCCACGGCGACCAGTGGTACAACGCTGCGCACGTGAACAGGGTATTCGGCGGTCGCGTGCGTCCGGTGGTCGCGAATTCGACGGTTCAGGCAACGGCGATTCTCGCCGCGGTGCACGCGGCGCGTTCGAGACAGCCCCTCGTCCTGCTCAAAGACCGCATACTCCCCGCTCCGATGCGCTGGTGGATCACCAACCGGCGACCGACGCTGTACGGGTTCACCGTCCTCGGCATGGACGCGGTGACCACTCCGTACGTGGACCGCGAGCTTGCGAAGGCGGCCTGGGACTAGACCCCACGGGCGTCTCGGCCTGCGGGACTTGGACCTCAGCCGCTGACCTGCTGTCCCTTGCGATCCCCTCGGCGGTATCCAACCTGCGAGAAGGCTTGGTCGCGAGGCCAGGACCTGAACCTGCGACCTTCGGGGTCTCGTGACCGCAGAGTCGTACAGTGTTCCTGCGTAGCGACAGACGATGGGCCGGGGAGACACGACCGCCAAGCTCAGCACGGAACCGGAGCGACACGCTCACGTTGGGGGTGAGTGGTGGACCCGAACGAGCATGTGGATACGCCCGATGAGAAACTCGAGCCTCGAGGGTCCGTTCAATCCCGAGTGGCTCCAGGATGACGAGCTTGACCCTCTCCTGAAGGACGAGCCGTACGAACCGGGGTTCTTCGCCCGACTCACGGCAAGGCGGCCGCTCGTCATCCTGCTCGTCATCGCATTCCTGCTGCTGATACTGGCCCCCTGGCTGTACTACCTGCTCAACCCGCCTCACCCCCGGCCGCCGCGTCAGGTTCCCGGGCGGGTGATCACCGTTCTCAACGAGAAGGGGCCGCTTCAGCGAACCCGAGGGCGACTGCCCCTTCGACCGGTGCCGCGCGCGGATGCGTGCCCGCCGCGGGTCTGGCGACGGGTGGTAGACCGTTCGGCCCTCTAGCCCAGGGCCGCAGTGACCTTCTCGATCACCGCGTCGCAGCGCGCGACCGTGGCATCCCTAAGCGCCAAGGCCTCGGCAGTGATCGACTCCACGAATGCGCGATCTTCGATCTGACCCAGGTTGATGCGGACGTTGAGATAGGCGCCGATGGAGGCGGTGCGCGCGGCAGCGGCGGCCACCCCCGCATCGGAGAGGGATGGCTTGAATCCGTGCTCGCCCACCGTCTCGGTCAGCTCGGCCACTCTGGCCGTGGCGCGCATCACCTCGAGTGGAACCATCGCGGCTTCACGGTTGGCACGTGCCATCGCAGCCAAGCGCGCTTCCTCCTCCTCTCGCGTCTTCTTGGGTAGCCGCGTGGCAGACATGACCGCATCGTAGGCGGCCGAATCGCTGTCGACCGCCGCCAAGAGCTCGTCCTTCAGCGCCTGCCCCGCGACGGCCACTCGGCGCATCTCCGCGTCCTGCTCCTCGTAGCCCTTCTTGCCGACGGTCAGGTTGCCCACCATCGCGGCCAGCGCGGCGCCGAGCGAGCCGCAAAGGGCGGCAACCGAGCCGCCGCCCGGGGTCGGCGAAGCGGTCGACAGGACGTCGACGAAGTCTCTCACCGACATCGAGACGAGCCGGGGCTCTTCCAGGACCGCGTACTCGATGACCTTCTTCTTCGAGTCGAAGGGGCCGAGCTGGCCGAGACCGAGGGAGAGGACCGCAGCCTCGACCAGGTCGGCCTCGGGCTGTCCTGCCGAGAGACCCTGCTTCTCGAGGAAGTAGCTCCCGGCCATCAGCAGGGCCTGCTTCGGTATGAGCCCCACGAGCTCGCTGCCGGTCACTCGGACACCGATCTTCTCGGCCTCCTTCACGCACTCCTCGAAGGCAACGTGCAGCGGGGTGGTCTTGTAGTTGGTGAGATTGATGGAGACCTGCGCGAAGCCGTACGCGTCGATATACCAGCCCGTCGCCTTGCAGCATTGAAGCCGCCCGGGCTCCATCACCTTCTCGCCCTTGTCGTCGAGGATGAACTGCCCTCGGGCGTCCCGCTTGGGCCCCCCGCTCTCACGAATGGCCTGCGCGATCCTGGTCGCGAGCCGCTTGTCCTTGGTGTTGAGGTTGACGTTGTAGGCAATGAGGAACTCGCGCGCGCCCATCACCGTCGCACCCGCGGTCGCGTTGAAGGCCGTCGGGCCGAAGTCCGGCGCCCATTCGCGATCGGCCAGCTTCTGGCGCAGTCCCTCGTACTGGCCCTTGCGGACCTCGGCCAGGTTCCGTCGCTCCGGGCGGGTTGCAGCCTCTTCATAGAGGTAGACCGGGATGCCCAGCTCTCGCCCGACCCGCTCTCCCACCTCTCGGGCCAGCTTGACGCAGTCCTCCATCGTCACTCCGTCGAGGGGGACGAACGGGCACACATCGGTGGCACCGATGCGCGAGTGTGCGCCCATGTGCTGCCGCATGTCGATGACCTCGGCCGCGCGCTTGATGGCGAGGAACGCGGCCTCGGCCACCGCCGCCGGCGAGCCGACGAAGGTAACCACGGTGCGGTTGGTGTCGGCCCCGGGATCGACATCGAGCAGTCGGACACCCGGTGTCGACGCGATCACCTGCGTGATCGCGTCGATCTTCTGTCGGTCGCGGCCTTCGGAGAAGTTCGGAACGCACTCGACGAGCTGGGCCATGTCCGGTCAACCCCCCGTGATCGAGTTCCACTCGGCAAACGTGGAGGCCCTCATAGACGCATTGTGCAGCTTCTCCTCCCCCGGGGTGGAGGTGCGAGCGCTGTACGGAAGGTCCCAGAGCTCCTCAAGAGGACCTATTTCTTGCCTTTTGCCTGGTTGTAGCTTATGGCAGCACGAACGAGAGCCTTCAGCGGACCTTCTTCAACCTGATCGCCTTCATAGAACAGGATGGCCCGCCTCTGATTGCCCGCCAGTTCGTCATTGAAGAGCTTGTCAGGATCAGGGAGCGCCGCACCGTGCATGAAGCCGAGCTTCACCTTGTTCTTGAAGATATTTCCAGTGACGAGGATCCCGTCGAGTGACCAGACCGGTGACCCCATATACTTCCACTCCTCGATGATCGCAGGATCGACCTCGAGGATGGTTTTGCGAAGCTGAGATAGCATGGCACCGCGCCAGTCAGGACACTGCGCGCAGTAATTGTCAATTTCTTCACTAGGATTCATGGCCATCCCTCTCCCTCTTGATGAACGAGGCTTCAGAAGCCGAGCCACTCGAGCCTTTCCCGGTAGGCCGCCAAGCCAAACAGGAACAAACGCGGGCACACGTGGCCTCGAGTGCGCGAATAGCAAAGGCGAGATAGAGCTCGTCTCCGATAGCGGCAAGGAGGGCAACAACCGAACCCCCGGTCTGCTTTCGCCTACCGGGGGCTCCAATGTGACTCAGCTGGCGGAGGGGATTCCGACCCTCGTGCCCAGGGATACCGGCTAGACGGTTCTCGGTACCGGATCAGGAATGGTCCGACTGGTGGGCCAAGCGAGATTCGACCCGCGGCAGGGGAATGCCGTGCCCTCGCCACAACGTGCGTTAGAAGACGTTAGAAGTCGCCTTCGACAAAGCAAACAGGCCAGAGACGTTTCGAGTCTGACCTGCGGATTCTCTGGTCGCGGGGGCAGGATTTGAACCTGCGACCTTCGGGTTATGAGCCCGACGAGCTACCAGACTGCTCCACCCCGCACTATTCGATTGGCGCCGTGGCGCGGGAACGTATGATAGTACGCTCCGCGTTGCGGCGCAACCAAAACGTGCGCGCACCCAATCCCACCTCGCCGAATGCGATTCGACGTGCGTCCGGTGTCCGCGAGACACCCTTTCGGCACCGCGTTTGCACACCTCATGGCGCGTGTCTGGCCAGAACGTGTATTTGCGGCCGAAACGGCACCTATACTGCGGATTTGTGCTAGAGTAAGGGCTTGTTGCGGTACCTTCTGGGACGATGGCGCAACAGCGTCCCGTTGAAGGTATGCGCAGCATGCAAGGAAAGGCAGCGAATGACCGTCAGGCTTCGGATCGCACAACTGGCACGTCACGGCCTTGCGCTCACCTTGGTGGCGGCACTTCTGGGTGCCCTACCCGCGTTCGCGGCTGAGGCCACTCCCCCGCCTGATTCGGCGCTGCCCCCGCCCGTCGTCATCGGGCCAGGATCCTTGCCGGAGGCGCCCACCGCCGACCGTCCCGCACCCGAGGCATCCGTCATCGGCGATCCGGGCGTCGACGAGAGCTTCCGCAAGGAACTCGCCGCACGGCAGGCAGAACTCGACGCATTCACCGCGCAGCTCGACGAGATGGACCGCGAACTCTCGATCGCTACTGAAGCGTATAACGAGGCGACCGACCGCCTCAGCCAGATGAACGAGAAGGTCCACACCGCCGAGCTCGACCTAGAGGACACCAACAAGGCCTTCGATCAGATGAGCGCGCTGCTCGACGAGCAGCTCGGCACGATGTACCGCTCCGGCAGGTACTCTGCGATCCAGCTTCTCCTCGACTCGAAGTCTCTGAACGACTTCCTTCAGCGCGTGAAGTTCCTGAACACCGTCGGCACCGATAGCGCGGCGGTCCTCGAGGACTACGCCAAGCTGCGGGCGGACCTACAAGACGAGGTCTTCAAGCTACGCAACGCGAAGCGCGTGGCCGAGTCCCTGGAGTTCGAGCTCAAGGCCCGCAAGATCGAAGTCGAACTGCGGATAGCCGAGCGGCAGAAGCTATTCGCAGCGACCCGCGCCGACCTGCTCGGCTTGCTGACCACACAAGCACAGCAGCGGCAGGTTCAGGAGGCTGCGCTCCTCAAAGCCATCCTCGGCGGGGCATCGAAGGCTGGCATCGATGTCGTTCCTGGCTCGCCTGTCGACACGATCCTCGCCTACCACGGTGTGCCCTATCTCTGGGGTGGCGCCACGCCAGCCGGCTTCGACTGTTCCGGACTCGTCTTGTACGTCATGCGCCAGCACGGCGTCCCGCTGCCTCACTACTCCGGCAGTCAGTTCCTGCTCGGCGAGAAGGTGGCGCCAGCCGACCTCCAGCCCGGCGATGTGGTGTTCTTCGGCTCGCCGATCCACCACGTCGGCATGTACATCGGCGGCGGCTACTTTGTGGAGGCGCCTCGCACCGGCGACTTCGTGAAGATATCGATCCTCGCCAACCGGGCTGACTACGCCGGCGCCCGCCGCTACATGTGGCAGCCTCGGGTCGGGCCGGTCCAGACTGCGGTTGCCACCTCTGCCGACGCGTTGAGCACCGTCCGCTAGGCCGAACGCCGACGATGCGGGGGGTCATCGAGGCCGCTCTGGAAAGCGCGCGCTTAGCCGGAGCTACCTACGCCGACGTGCGCGTCGTCGACACCCAGCACGAGTCTCTCTCCGTCGCATCGGGGCGCCTGGAAGGCATTGTCTCGACATCCTCGCTCGGGATCGGGGTTCGCGCTATCGCCGACGGGCACTGGGGCTTCGCGGCAACGCGTGACGTGACGGACGAGGCCGCGGCATCGGTTGCCAAGCAAGCGGTCGCCGTCGCTCGCGCATCGGCCTCTGTCCCGAGCCCGCCGATCGCGCTCGCGGACGTGGATACCGTGCAAGACCGATGGATCGGCCCGAGCGGGGTCGACCCGTTCGGCGTGAGCGTCGAGGACAAGCTCGCCGTCCTTCTCGCTGCTGATGAGGCTATGCGCACGGCCAACGACAAGGTCAAGCTGACCAAGGCCGAACTGGGCTTCTACAAGTTCCACAAGACGTTCGGCTCGAGTCTGGGCTCCTTCATCGAACAGGAGTGGACCGAGTCCGGCGCCGGTATGACTGCCTACGCGCTCGGCGGGGGCGAAGTCGTGCCGCGTTCGTATCCCAACTCGCACGGCGGCGCGTGGATGCAGGCCGGCTGGGACTTCGTGCTCGCGCTCGACCTTGTGGGCAACGCCACCCGGATCGCCGAGGAGGCGGCCGCCCTCCTTTCGGCTCCTGACGTGGAGGCCGGCGAGACCGACCTCATCATCGACGGCAGCCAGGTGGCCCTGCAGGTACACGAATCCATCGGCCACCCTTCCGAGCTGGACCGCGTACTCGGCGACGAGGCTGCGTTCGCGGGAACGTCATTCCTGGGACTCTCGGACGTAGGTTCGCTCCGGTACGCCTCTGACTTCGTCACGGTCACGGCGGATGCGACCATCCCCGGATCACTCGGCTCGTTCGGATACGACGACGAAGGGGTGCCGGCACAGCGCACCTACCTCATCCGCGATGGCGTGTTCGAGGGCTTCATGACGTCACGAGAGTCCGCGGCCGTGCTCGGCCAGCGCTCGAATGGCTGCATGCGTGCCGACGGCTGGAATCGCATCCCGCTCATTCGCATGACGACCGTTTCACTGGAACCCGGGACGTGGTCGCTGCCTGACCTCATTGCCGACACGGAGCGCGGCCTCTACGTCGAGACGAACAACTCGTGGTCGATCGACGATAGGCGGCTCAATTTCCAGTTCGCGTGCGAGATCGGCTGGAAGATCGAGAACGGCGAGCTCACGAGTATCGTCAAGAACCCCAACTACACCGGCATCACCCCGCAGTTCTGGAACTCGTGCGACGCGGTGTGCTCGCCAGACTACTGGCGCCTGTGGGGCCTCCCCAACTGCGGCAAGGGCGAGCCGGTCCAGACCGCACACGTCGCGCATGGCGCCGCACCCGCGCGCTTCAGGGGCGTGAAGGTGGGCGTCGGAAGGTGAATGCCTCCGAGGCCCGCTCCCTCGCTCGTCGCGCCGTCGGACTCACGTCGGCAGACCAGGCCGAAGTGCTCGTCGTTCACGACACCTCCTCTCTGACCCGCTTCGCCAACAACCACATCCACCAGAACGTGGTGGAAGACGACGTTCTCGTCTCGGTTCGCGCCGTCCTCGGCACGCGGATCGGCGTCGCCTCGACCAACCAGACGGACGAGCAGTCGTTGCGCTCGGTCTGCGAGGCGGCCGTGCTGGCGGCGTCGCAGGCCGCCGAGGATCCGACGTTCCCGGGTCTGCCTTCGCCCGAACCCATCGACGAGCGCACGGACCGGTACTGCGAGAAGACTGCTGACTTCAACGCGGACGCTCGCGCCGAAGCGGTTGCCACGATCATCGGGCAGTCCTCGTCGAGAGGGCTCGTCGCGGCAGGAACGGTCGCGACCTCAGCGACGACAACCGCCGTCGCGAACTCCAAGGGTATCGTCGCTGCGATGAGGACGAGCAGCGCCCGTGCAACCGTGCTCTCGATGGGCAGCGAAGGCGGCAGCGGCTGGGCTTCTTGGACCGGCAAGGACGCGAGCGAGCTGTCGGCCGAGTCGCTCGGGGACGAGGCCGCTCTTCTGGCCCAGCGCTCGACTGATCCCAGAGACCTGGAACCAGGCGAGTACGCGGTCGTGCTCGGACCCGAAGCCGTCGGCGACATCCTCCAGTTCCTCGCGTACACCGGGCTCTCCGCGAAGGCCTACGAGGAAGGCCGCTCGTTCATGAGCGGCAAACTCGAGAGCGGTATTGGCTCCGAACTCGTGACGATCGTCGACGACGCACTCGCCCCATACGCTCTCGGATTGACCTTCGACTACGAGGGCATGCCCAAGCGTGTTGTCCCGATGATCGAATACGGCGTAGCGCTGCGGCCCGTGACCGACTCCTACTGGGCCGCGCGCGGAGGCTGGCCCAACTCGGGTCACGCGCTGCCGGCGCCCAACTCGTTCGGCCCCTACCCGCTCAACCTCGAGATGCTGCCAGGCGAATCGAGCGTGGACGAGCTCATCTCTTCCGTCGAGCGCGGCGTGTACGTAACTCGGTTCCACTACGTGAACGTCGAAGATCCCATGACGGTGCTCCTGACGGGCATGACCCGCGACGGGACCTTCATGATCGAGAACGGGACGCTCGGACGCCCGTTGAAGAATCAGCGATTCACTCAGAGCGCGCTCGACGTGCTTCTGCGCACGAGCGGTGTGAGCGCCGAGCGGCGCTTCGTGGGCGAGGAGACCGCTTCGCTCGTCCCGACCATCAAGGTGGACACGTTCGCCTTCACGGGTCAGACAACCTAGACCGCGCCGAAAGCCACGAAATCACGACTTGAGCGCCGCGGCTCTCGCGCCGCGGCGTGACGACGCGCTGGTTCGAGAACGCCTTGGCGCCTACTCGATGGCGCGCTTACTCTGCGCCTCGATGATCTCCTTGACCTTCATCAACCGTGTCAGGTCGGCCCGCTCGCTCTCGTCCAGCTTCATGCGGATGTAGCGGACAGCTTCGGCGAGTTGCGGAATGAGCACGTACTCGAGCGCGTTCACGCGCCGACGCGTGCGCTCGATCTCGGCGGCCAGTAGCTCGATCGCCTTCTCGCGCTCGGCCAGCTCGATCATGTCGGGGGCCACCTGTGAGAGGCTCAGCAAGGCCTCGTCGAGCACCACGGGCGTGGTGGCAAGGGAGTAGCCGCCTGGGTGCGGAAGCTCTCCCACCGAGAGTACCGGGATGTGCACGCTCATGACGTTGCGTTCCTCGGCAGAGACGAGCTCGGCGGGCGCTCCCGCGAGCAGGGCCTGCGTGATCGTCGCGCCGCCTGCCTCTGCCCGCGCGATCGTGAGCAGCCCGTAGGCCACGAACAGCTTGCGCTCGACCTCGGCGCGAAGGCGACGATTCTCGGCGATCCGCCTCAGGAACTCCTTCATGAGTTCGTCAAGCTTGTCCTTGAGCAGCTTGTGGCCGCGGCGAGCGACCTCGGCGCGGCGCCGAAGCCGCAGGAGCTCCATCCGGTTGGGGTTTACGCGAAGTTGAGGCACGTCAGCCCTTCAGAATGACCCAGAGCGCGAACGCGACGACCACGATCACCGCGACGAGGTTGACGATCCGCAGCCATCTCGCAGCCGGGGCCGGCTCGATGCCGAGTCGCTTCATCGCACGATTCGAGAAGACCTCGATGGCGACGAGCGCCGCAACGAGCGCGAGCAGGATGAGGCCCCAGACCGGCTTCACGCGGTCACCACCTCGGACTCCACTGCGTCGCCCGCAGCCGGGGCAGCAGATTCGCCAACACCCTCCGTCTCCGGCAGGTACTTCTCGACGTACTCGTCCCTAATGCGCTTGAGCTCGGTGCGCGGCAGCATCCGCACAAGGTCCCACCCGATCGCGAGCGTCTCAGAGATGCTTCGGTCTTCTCGGCGACCCTGAGCGATGAACCGTGCCTCGAACTCGTCGGCGAAGGCCACGTAGGCCTTGTCAGTGTCCGACAGCGCCGCCTCGCCGAGGATCACCGCGAGCTCCTTCGCCTGGATGCCACGCGCGTAGGCGCCAAAGAGCTGGTTGGAGAGGTCCGCGTGATCCTCACGTGTCTTGCCGGGGCCGATGCCCTTCTGCTTGAGTCGCGAGAGCGAGGGCAGCACTGCGACCGGCGGATAGATCCCGCGCCGGTGCAGCGGCCGGTCGAGAATGATCTGGCCTTCTGTGATGTAGCCCGTGAGGTCCGGGATCGGGTGCGTCTTGTCGTCCTCGGGCATCGACAGGATCGGGATCTGCGTTATCGAACCCTTCTTGCCCTTGATGCGACCGGCCCGCTCGTACATCGACGCCAGGTCGGTGTAGAGGTAACCGGGATAGCCTCGGCGTCCCGGTACCTCCTTTCGAGCCGCCGATACCTCGCGCAGCGCCTCGCAGTAGTAGGTCATGTCCGTGAGGATGACGAGCACGTGCATGTCGCATTCCCATGCAAGGTACTCGGCGGCTGTGAGCGCCATCCGTGGGGTGGCGATACGCTCGACGGCGGGATCGTCGGCGAGATTCAGAAAGAGCACGGCGCGCTCGATCGCCGCGGTCGTGCGGAACTCGCTCATGAAGAAGTCGGCGTCCTCGAACGTGATGCCCATTGCGGCGAAGACGACCGCGAACTCTCCCTCGAGCTTGGCGCCGACCTGCCCCGGATCGTCGCTACGCGCGAGCACACCCGACTGCCGGGCGATCTGGGCAGCGAGCTCGTTGTGCGGCAGGCCGGATCCCGAGAAGATCGGCAGCTTCTGGCCACGGACCAGCGGATTGAGCCCGTCGATCGATGAGATGCCGGTCTGGATGAAGTCGTCGGGAAGTCGCGCGCGGTAGGGTTGATGGGACTGCCGTAGATCGAGACGCGCTTGTCCGGGATGATCTCCGGGCCTCCATCCCTCGGTCTACCGAGGCCGTCGAAGACGCGCCCGAGCATGTCGCGTGATACGCCCAGTTCGAGGGACCTGCCGAGGAACCGCACCTTGGTCTGCGATGGGTTCGAGCCTCTGGTGCCCTGGAATGCCTGCACAAGTGCAACGTCCCCGTCTATCTCCAGCACGTTGCCGAGCGAGCGTGTCCCGTCGGGGAACTCGAGGTCCACGAGCTCGCCGTAGGTCACGCCCGCCACGTGCTCGACCACAAGAAGCGGACCGACGATGTCGCGCGTTGTCATGTACTCCCGAGCCATGCTAGGAGCTCACCTCCAGCAGCGCGGAAGCGCCTGGGCGAGGCGCAGTCCCGTTGGCGACGAGCTGCGTCTCGATCGCACTCGCGATCGAATCGAACTCGCCGAGCTGATCCTCGGCAAGATACTTGGCGCGCGCGATGCGCTCGCGCACCGGCGCCTCGAAGATCGCCTTCAAGGAAGCACCTTTTGCCCTCGCGTCGAGTGCCGTCGTGTGGAAGAGCAGGATCGTCTTGAGCAACAGGTCCTGCTTCTGCAGCGACGTGAATTGGTCATCGTCGCGAAATGCGTTCTGTTGAAGGAAGTCTTCGCGGATCGACTTGGCGGTCTCCATCAGCACCTGTTCTTCGGCGGAGATCGCCTCGATGCCGACAAGGCGCACGATCTCGGCGAGCTCGCTCTCGCGCTGAAGGATCGCCATGCACTCGTCGCGTCGCGTGCGGAACTCGTCGGAGACGTTGGCGGACCAGAAGGGGGCCACCTTGTCGAGGTAGAGCGAGTAGCTCGTGAGCCAGTCGATCGCCGGGAAGTGCCGCTGGTAGGCGAGCTGGTCCTGGAGAGCCCAGAAGACCTTCACGACACGAAGGGTGTTCTGGACGACCGGCTCCGATAGGTCACCACCCGGAGGGGACACCGACCCGATGACGGACACGGAGCCTTCGCGCTCGCCCCGAAGCGCAGATACGTGTTCGGCCTGCCTCGCCGCTGCAGCCCGCTCACGATCGCGGTCCTGGGCCTCGAACAGTGTCGGCTCCTCGGGCAGAGGAGCGACCTCGATCTCCGGCGCCTCGGGCATTGTGCCCGGCGTCTCACGGAAGCCCTCATCGGCGCACATGCCTCCGAGACACATGACCTTGCCCGCGCGCTCGTAGAACGCCGCGAGCCTCGTGCCGAGGTATGCCGGGAATCCCTCTTCTCCCGGCATCTCCTCGAGCCGGCCGGAGATCTCGCGCATCGCCTCGGCCCATCGGCTTGTCGAGTCCGCCTGCAGCACGACCTCGTAGCCCATGTCGCGGAAGTACTCAGCCATGGTGATGCCGGTGTAGACGCTCGCTTCCCGAGCCGCGACGGGCATGTTCGAGGTGTTCGCCACGAGGACGGTGCGCTTCATGAGCGGCTGTCCCGAGTACGGGTCGACGAGCTCGGGGAACTCCATGAGCACGTCGGTCATCTCGTTGCCGCGCTCTCCGCAGCCGATGAACACCACGACCTGAGCGTTCGACCACTTCGCGATCTGGTGCTGGGTGACGGTCTTGCCGGCTCCGAACGGGCCGGGGATGCACGCCGTGCCGCCTTTGACGAGCGGGAAGAACGTGTCGATGACACGCGTGCCCGTCACGAGCGGCTCGTCGCCTGAGACCTTGCGTGAGTAGGGGCGCGGGACGCGGACCGGCCAGCGCTGCATCATGTGCAGCTCGCGTTCGTCGCCACTCTCAGTGCGAAGCACGCCCACGGGCTGCTCGACTGTGAATTCGCCACGATCGATCCGCGCGATTTCCCCTGAGACGCCCGGCGGCACGAGGATGCGGTGCTCGATGACCTCGTTCTCCTGAACGACGCCGATGACCGAGCCGCCGGACACCCGTTCGCCCACCTTCGCGACGGGCTCGAACGCCCAGCGCTTGGCACGGTCGAGCCCTGGCGCGCTGATGCCACGGTGGAGGAAGGCGCCCCCTTGGGCCTCGAGCACGTCAAGTGGACGCTGCACGCCGTCGTAGACCGACCCCAACATCCCCGGACCGAGCTCGACCGAGAGCGGCGCGCCTGTGGGCGCGACCGGGTCGCCGGGACCGAGGCCCTCGGTCTCTTCATAGACCTGGATCGATGCGCGATCGCCCCGCATCTCGATGATCTCGCCCATGAGGCCGTCTTTGCCCACCCTCACGAGGTCGAACATCCTCGAGCTCGCGAGACCTGTCGCGACGACCAGCGGGCCGGCGACCTTGACGACGGTGCCCTGCTCCATCACGCCTGTTCCTCTTCTCCGACAACCACTGTCGTACCGAGCGCGCGTTCGATCGCGCGCGTGAGCTTCGCGTCACCGACGCCGCCCGTGCTGCCGACCCCGGGAATGACCGTTACCGCCGGCAACGGCTTGTCTGCCGTCTGGGCGGCGAGATCCTCGATCGCCGAGTACACGGGCTCGGTCACGAACACGACTGAGTACGCCCCGCCCGCGAGCTCGCCCCAAAGTCCCCTCGCGTCCTGAGGTCGTTCGAGCGGGAACACCGCGAAACCCAGCGGACGGAACCCCGCCACGCTGGTTGTATCTCCTACGACTGCGATCAGGCCCATTGAGCTTCCCCTAGACGTACAGATTCCGGAGGCGAGAACGCAGCACCTCGGTTGGCAGACCCGCAAGCCTGCCGATGAGCAGGGTGCGCACCGCGCGAACTTCGGCCTCCCGTCCCATGACGTAGGCGATCACAGGCTCAGCGCCCACAGACACCGCGCGAGCACGCCGCAGATACCCGACGACGATGTTGTCCGCGATCACGTCCAAACGGCCGAGGTCAACGAGGTCCGACGCCGGGATGCCGGAGAGCGCCGGCATCGCGGCGATCCGCGCGCCCGCCTCGGCCAGTGGCAACTCGTACAGCCTCGCCAGCTCGGCAACAGGAACCGATCCGCCTTCCATCGTCGTGGCGAGCGCATCCTTGGCGGGGACGCTCGCGAGGCGGGCGCGAAGCAGGGACTTCACGTTCGCGATGTCCACCTGGAGCGACGCAAGCTGCTTCAGGAAGGCACTTCCAGACTGGCTCGCGAGCCGGCCGAGTTCAACGAACATCGCGCGGTCGACCTCCGTGTCGACGAGCGGGAGCACATCCGCTGCGGATGTACCCGAGCCGGGCGTCGCGCCCTTCGTGGCGTCTTCCACACTCGTGCGCGCTGCCTCTAGCACACGCTGACTCAGAGAGCCGAAGGGTTCGGGGAGCTCTTCGAGCTGCCCGCCGAACTCCTCGATCGGGATCGTTCCGAGGTCCACGAGGAGGTCATCGACGGGCGCCGACAGCAGGCGGGCCTTCAGCACACCCTTCAGGTTCGCGAAGTCATACCGCTCGCGGAAGAAGTGAACGACCGGTCTTGGCAGGTGCGCCTCCTCGAGGAAGCGGTAGAAGTCATCGAGCGCGGAATCGAGACCGCGCTCGACGTCGCTTGTGGACTGCGCCCCGTCGAGATACCGGCCGTAGATGGTGTCGGACAGGATTCGGCGCTGTTCTTCGAAGTCGGCCGCGTCGAGCAGGCGCTCGTAGGTCGGAACCCCGAACACCCTCGTCTCCAGGACACGCACCTTCCCGACGGCGAACCCGTACTGGATCGACTCGCGAACGGCCTTGGGCCCCAGAACGCCCATCGGCTAGACCTCTTCCTCGCCGAAGAGCAGCTCGGCCGCAAGCATCGCGAGTTCGCCGCGACGCTCTTCTAACGCCGCGTCGACCGAAAGATCGAAGCTTGTGCGGTCGCCACGAAGTACGACGCCGTGCTCGACGTCCGCGACCTCACCCGACCAGACAAGACCCAAGTCGCGATCGGTAGCGCGGGCGACCGCGGCTTGGAGGCTTCGGGCGAGGCGGGATGCGTCGGCGGCCGCCACGAGAACCGTCTCGCCCCCTCGCGCCGCATGTACGATTCGCCGCGCGAGTAGATCGGCGTACTCTGTGTCGGCTACAGCCAGGACTGCGTCGCGCGCAGCAAGCAGCACTCGCTCCGTGAGAGCGTGCCTTGCCGCGACCGCGCGGTCACGCGCGTCGAGCCGCGCTGTCGCGAGAATACGCTCGGCCTCGGCCCGCGCCTCACGCGCGCCGGTCTGGAGCGTGCGGGCGCGTGCGCGCTCGGCGTCTTCTCGCGCGTCGCAGACCAGCTCGTCGGCCTGCTCTTGCGCCTTTGACACGACGACGTAGGCCTCGGCGACGCCTTCTCGCTCGATTCGTTGAACGATGTCAGCAAGCGCCATAGCCTAGGCCCCGAACATCGTCCGTAGGCTCAATAGCATGAGGATCGTGATGATCAGCGACAGAACGGCGTAGGTCTCCACGAGGGCAGGGAAGATGAGCGCCTTGCCCGCGTCCTCGCCCCGCTTGGCTACGATCCCCGCGGCAGACGCTCCCGTGAGCCCCTGGTAGATGGCGCTGATGAAGCACGCCCACGCGACGGGCTGGCAGGCCAAGAATACCTGGAAACCCTGCGTGCCATCGAGGGTAGCGGTGCCGCTCAGGATGCTGAAGAACACGAGTACAAGCACAGCAGCGATGAAGCCGTAGATGCCCTGAGTGCCCGGCATGGCCGCCAGCGGCAGCAGCTTGCCGAACTTCTCGCCGTCCTCGGACACGATGCCCGAGATCGTGGCACTCGCGATGGTGATGCCGATCGACGAACCTATGCCTCCGAGGATGGCGGCAAGCCCGCCACCGAAGAGCGCCCAGTCGACACCGGACAGCCCCCAAAAGGTCTGACTCACGATCCCGCTCCTCCTTTCTGCCGGGTCTCCCCGGCGCTGAACACGAGATTCTTGCTCCGATACCTGAACGGCGAGAACACCTTCCCGCCTCCTTCGTAGAACTTGCTGAAGAACTCGACAAACTGCAGGCGCGCGGGATGCACGAACGCACCGAGTAGGTTGATCACGACATTGAACGTGTGTCCGCCAGCGAACACGAGAACGGTCGCGGCGACCGTGAGGATCCCCAGGACGATGGAGAACCCCCCGCGCGCGAACAGCCCGCTTGCCCCGCTCCACACCAGCCCTGTGAGGATGTTGAACACCGAGCCCACCAGGAACCCCGAGAGGCCCAGTGCGGCCAGGCGTGTGTAGGAGAGGATGTCTCCGATGAACGAGCTCATCCCGTAGACCGCGTAAGCGCCGCCAAGAAGCGCCACCACGCTTCGGCGCACCGTCCGAGCAAGCAGCATCCCGAGCACCGTCACGACGAGGAAGGCCCAGACTGCGCCTATGTCGCCCGTCAAGGCGAGCGCCCCCATGCACGCGAGGGTCACGACCAGCCATCCCACGCCGAGACCTCGGTCCCAAGACTTCACGTCGCTGCTGCCGAACGCGACACTGATCGCCCGTCCCTGGAGCAACATCGTGACGCCGAGACCGATCACCAGGGCCCAGCGGGCCGCTCCGGGGACCACAACCGCGACCGCAATCATCGAGAAGAAGAAGATCGTCGACAAGGGCTCCGCGATGGCGGTGGCAGGATCTCCTCGGCGAAACGCTTCGAATGCCGACACCAGCACCCCGAAGAACACCTGGATCACCCCCAAGGCGAGGCAGATGACGAGAAACTGCGTCAGCTGAGTGAGCGGGTCGAGCACCCTCAGCGACTGCAGGAACGGCGGCAGGCTCTCGTAGGGGATGGCGAAGTACGAGCCGAAGAGCACGCCTACGATGATCGCGCTCACACCACCGAGCATGAGCAGGTCCATGAACTTCTTGACCCCAGGCGCTACGTCGAGACGCGTCTTGATGAGGTAAGCGCCGATGATGATCATCGACCCATATCCCACGTCACTGATGCAGATCCCGAAGAACAGGAAGAAGAAGGGGGCGAGGAGCAGCGTCGGGTCGAGCTCGCCGTAGTTAGGGCGCCCGTACAGATCGGTGAGCACTTCGAACGGCCTGAAGATCGCCGGGTTCCGCAACTCCACCGGCACGCGGTCGCCTTCGGACGGCTCGCTGAGCGTAACGTCAAGATCGCCCTGCCACGGCCTGAGCGCGGTCACAAGCTGCTCCTGTTCGGACGCGACAAGCCACCCCTGGATCACGAACGCGCGTTCAGTCGCACCGAAGTCCTCGCGGACGGTGAGCGAGTCTAGTTCCGACCCTATGGCCTCTACGAGCGCGACCGAGCGGTGGTAGTTCTCGGCCGAAAGCTCCTTCGCCCTCTCGATCAAGCCGTCGGAGTCGGCGCGGTCCTGCTCGATTCGGTCGGATGCTCTCGCGATCTCCTCGGCGGGATAGTCTGAGAGATCGGGGAAGCTCACCTCCCGGAAGTCCGTGGCCGCAAGGGCTGCCCGAACCTCCTCCACGCAGCAGACATGAGCCATGACGACCCAGGCCTGGCGAGTACCGATGGGTCCGAGCTCCTCGACGCTGACATCGCTTACCTGCGAGCGCAGCATCTGACGGATCGCCGAGCCCTGCGTAGCAGGGACGGTCCCGGTGAACAGATGCACATGCTCCGTACCACGCCACTCCTTGATCTGCGTGCGGAACTCGCGCCACGGAGTGAGTTCGGCGATGAGTTCGGCCCGCTGCCCGATCTCACGCTCGTTGCTCGCTAGGCGGTCGGCGATGTCGACGCACTCCCGGTACAACCGCCTGAACCGCGTATCCGGCTCGAGAGCGCGGTACTCGTCCTCGCTGAGGTGAGTCTTCTCGCTGATGAATGCCGAGAATGCGACCTCCGAATCGTGGTAGCGACGGAGGAACTCACATACGAACTGCGCGTCTGCCACGTATTCCTGCAGCCGTCGGAGATGTGGGTCATCCTGTTCGACTTCGAGGGCTGGCAGCTCGTACGGCTGGCGTGCAACCTGAAGCACACCGGCTTCTTGCAGCCCGCCCACAACCTCATCAACGACTGACGAGTGGCCGAGCACAGTGACCTTCAGCATGCGCGCGACAGACACGTGCTACCTCATGAGCTCGCGGGAAACGGCCGCGATCGCTCGTGGGACGCGGCTCTCGACCGCAACCAGCAGACTTCCCAGCTGCACGTCAGCCTCGGCCCGAATGGCGTCCGCCTCCCTCTCGGCCTCGGCGACCGTCGTCTCGCGTGCCGTCAACGCGGCTTCGTCGGCCTCGCGCTTCACGGATGCTCGCACGAGTTGCGCCTCCGCCGCGGCCTCCTCCGCGATCTGCTGTGCCTGCTCGCGAGCCTCGACCAAACGGTGGCGCGCCGAATCCTCGGCGTGCATGATTTCCTCGAGTTTTTGCATGGGTGGGGATCTCTCGGGCAGGGGGGCGAAATGCTCACGCGATTGTAGCATTCGCCAGAGGCCATGAGCCGACCGTCGAGCACCGCTCGCACGCATCCTTCTGCGCGATCCCGCTGGCACATTGTTGGCTTACCGTGAATGAGCTTTGCGGCCCCCCAACGCTATACTGGCGCCGTCGTACTGTCCGGTCCGCATGTGCGAGTCGAGGTCACGCCGCCGGCATGCAGAGATCTCTCCTTCAAGCCCCGCCATCGAGCCGAGCGACGCGTTCCCTACCGCGCCGTCGAGCGCGTCGTCGGGCAGCGATCACCGCTCTGGTCCTCCTGCTCTTCGTTGTCGTCGGCGCAGGCGCGTGGGCCGTGGCGAGCGGGCAGTGGCGGCCTCGGGCCGGCGCAGGCGATGCCGCCATTGGCGGGAGCGGCTCCGGCGCGAGGGCCACGACCCAGGCTGTCCAGGCAGTCGCGCCCTCGCAGACGAAGAGCGCCACACAGACCGGGGCAACAGGCGCAGCTGGTGCGCCCGCGAAAGCCGGGCGTTCCGCGACCGTGACCGTGGCCGCGGTCGGAGACATGATCTTCGATCGCAGAGTGAAGGCCCTCATCTCCGCACAAGGAGGCGTCGCGCCCCTCGCGAAGGTCGCGGCGCGTCTCAGGCGAGCGGACGTCACCATCGGGAACCTCGAGAGCAACCTCTCTGCGAGCGGGTCTCCGGCCCCCGGCAAGGACGTCACGTTCCGAGGCCATCCCAAAGGGATCGTCGGCCTGAAGGCGTCCGGATTCGACTTCGTGGCGCTGGGCAACAACCACGTCCTCGACTACGGGGCCGCCTCTCTGCGCGACACACTCGCCGCGCTCGACCAAGCAGGTATCGAACACGCGGGCGCCGGCATGAACCGCTCGGCAGCGTGGAAACCGGCCGTGGTGAAGCGCAACGGAGCCACGATCGCGTTCCTCTCGTTCAGCCAGATCCTGCCGGCGAACTTCGTCGCGACCGACTCACGCCCAGGCCTCGCACGCGGCAGAGGCAACTCCGACGCCGTCGCCTCGGCGATCAGAGCTGCCAAAGCGCGGTACGACTACGTCATCGTGTCCTTCCACTGGGGCGTGGAGTACGAGGACTACGCGAACGGCGATCAGGTCCATGACGCCAGGCGAGCCGTCGACGCGGGCGCGGACATGGTTCTCTCGCACCACCCGCACGTCATCCAGGGCGTCGAGATCTACAAGCGGAAGTTGATCGCCTACTCCCTCGGCGACTTTGTGTTCGACCACTACTCGCGGAAGACCGGCGAGGCTTTCATCCTGAACGCTCAGCTCGGGCCAGACGGAGTGGCCGGCGTCATCGCAACTCCCGTCTACCTGAACAGCAGCGGTGCGCCGGCCGTGGTCACCGGCAGCGAGGCCTCGACGATCTTGAAGCGCCTGAAGCAGATCTCCTCTCCTCACGGAACGACGGTGCGCATCGTCGGCTCGACTGCCAGGATCGGCCGATGAGACGAGACTACGAACCCTCATTCGCGAGGCCCGCGCGCGATAAGGGGCTGATGTTCGAAGGACGCGTAGCACGTGAGCGTCGGCTGCGCAGAAGGCGGCGCCAGCGCATGCTCAGCGCGCTCGTCTTGGTCGCAGCCGGGCTCCTCGCGGCTGGTTGGTTCCTGTCGAGAACGGCACCAAAGCACCCGACGCCGGTCGCGGTCGCGTCGGAAACGCCCCTGCAGATGAGCGCGGCGGACCCGCCGGACGCGCGGCAGCCAGACCCCACGCCGCCCACGCCCCTGTTCGCGACCTACAAGGACGTCGCGCTGCACGTGCCCGTTCCCGCGGAGAAGTTGACTGAGATCTCGTTCCATCAGGCGTCCTACAACTACGCGCAACACCTGACGAGCAAGCTCCCGACGTACCCCATGGAGAAGGCCAAGAACAAGCACGGAACGGGGCGCACTGCCGAAACGAGCGTCCCCGACGCGCAAGGGTGGCTCGGCGGATACGTCCTTCGGCTGTGGCGGGACCGCCCTGGCAGGCCCGACACGGCAGCCGACGTGGGAGCGCCCGCCGGGACCCCCGTCCTCGCGCCGGTGACCGGACGCGTGCTGCTTGTAAAGGCGTACAAGCTCTACCAGAAGTACCCGGACTACGAGTTGCACATCCGCCCGAGCGGACACAACGATTTGGATGTCGTCCTCATCCACATCGCGAAACCGGTCGTGAAGGCCGGCCAGGACGTAGTGGGCGGCGTCACGCAGATCGGAGCGGTGCGCAATCTCTCGAGCAAGATGCGCCTGCAGCTCTCCGGCTACACCACGGCCGCCGGCGACCACACGCACGTGCAACTCAACCGCGTGAAGCCAGGAACGACCGAGGGTGTCGGCACGCCCTAGACCGCGGGCGCCTCATCCTGCTCGTCAGCAGTCGCTGCAGAGTGTCCCTGCTCGTCGATGGCCCGTCGCAGGAACGCGCGGAATCTCCGGTCGAATTCGTAGCGCACGAGACGCACCTTCCGGCCGCAGCCGACGCACTCGAGCCCGATGTCCATTCCAACACGGATGATCTTCCACTCGTTCGCGCCGCACGGGTGCTCCTTCTTGAGTTTCACCACGTCGCCGACGCGCACGGGCGTTATTGGGACGGCCAAGGGGCCTCTCTTCTCGGCGAGGTCAGGTCTGATCGCCCGGCCGACGCGAGTCGCGCCACGCGCTGCGGCTCACGGGGCATCGTGCGGTATAAGGGAGTATACCGTCGGCGCTCCACACCGATATCGCTCGGCGGCACTATGAGGGGGGCCCCATGCGTACGCCAGCCATACTCTCAGTTCTCGGAGAGGACCGGGTCGGGATCGTTGCGGCTGTTTCGAACGTTTTGGCACAGTCCGGCGCCAATATCGAGGACATCCGCCAGACGATCATCGGGGGGATCTTCTCGATGACCATGCTCGTGACGATCGACGAGGACGTAGCGCCGTTCGAAGAAGTCCAGAAGCGCCTCGAGACGATCTCGGATGACCTCGGCGTCCAGATAACGCTCCAGCGCGAGGACGTGTTCCGGTTCATGCACCGCGTCTAGGTCGGGAGCCGTTCTCGCACCTGCGCAACCCCTCGCCGCACCGTACGACCCGCCCCCGTCCAGCTCCGCCGCACCGCTCCCACCCGCCCGTCTCCAAGGAGGACGACTCGTGCACATCGAGCCCGAGGAGATCGTCGAAACCCTCCTCATGGTCACCCAGCAGCACCTCGACATTCGAACTGTCACGCTCGGCCTGTCGCTTGCCGACTGCGCTGGCCCGGACCTCTCGACGATGTCGCAGCGCATCTACGACAAGGTGGCGTGCGCGGCTGATCGCCTCGTTCCTATCGCCGATGCAATCGCCGCCGAGTACGGCATCCCGATCGTGAACAAGCGCATCTCCGTCACGCCAGTCGCGCAGCTGGCGGCGGCCTGCGGTGCCCGCGACGTCTCACCCATAGCGCACGCACTCGACCGCGCCGCGGCGGCGGTGGGTGTCGACTTCATCGGTGGGTTCTCCGCGTTGGTGCACAAGGGTACCGGCGAGGCCGAAGCACGCCTCATCGACTCGATTCCGGCCGCACTCTCAGCGACGGAGCGGGTGTGCTCGAGCGTCAATGTCGCGTCGACGCGCGCGGGCATGAACATGGATGCGATCCTCCGTATGGCCGAGGTCATCCTCGGGACGGCCGAGACGACGGCCGACAGGGACAGCATCGGATGCGCGAAGCTCGTCGTCTTCGCCAATATGGTCGAGGACAATCCGTTCATGGCCGGGGCGGTGCACGGCACCGGCGAGCCCGACGCGGTCGTCAACGTCGGCATTTCCGGTCCCGGAGTCGTGCGCGCCGTCGTCTCGGCACTGCCCGAGAACGCCGACCTCACCGCGGTTGCCGAAGCCATCAAGGCGACCTCGTTCAAGATCACGCGCGTGGGTGAGCTGATCGCCCGCGAAGCGGCGAAGCGCCTCGGCGTCGCCATGGGCATCGTCGACCTCTCACTCGCGCCGACTCCGGCCGAAGGCGACAGCGTGGCCGACATCATCGAAGCGATGGGGGTCGGCCGGTGCGGCGGTCCCGGCACCACCGCAGCACTCGCGCTGCTCAACGACGCCGTCAAGAAGGGCGGCGCGATGGGCACGTCATCGATCGGTGGACTCTCGGGCGCGTTCATCCCTGTCTCTGAGGACGCCGGCATGATCCGAGCCGCCGAGTCCGGTGCCCTCACCCTCGAGAAGCTCGAGGCGATGACGGCGGTCTGCTCGGTTGGCCTCGACATGATCGCCATCCCTGGCGACACACCCGCCGAGACGATCGCCGCCGTGATCGCCGACGCCTGTGCCATTGGAGTCGTGAACTCGAAGACCACGGCTGCGCGACTCATACCTGCCGCCGGCAAGAAGGTCGGAGACCGCGTCGAGTTCGGCGGGCTGCTCGGCTCGGCGCCGGTGATGTCGGTGAACGAGTGGGCTGGGACGACGTTCGTTCGTCGGGGCGGCCGCGTGCCTGCACCGCTTCAGAGCCTGAGGAACTAGCCGACGCCAGCCCCGGGGCCTGCGCCGCCGATCACTCGCGCTAGATCCCGACGGACTCCCGGAACTGCTTCACCTGTCGACGTGCGACGGTGAGGTGCGTCTCGTCACGGTCGGCCGCGACCACGACGTAGCTGCCGTCCACCCGCAAGATCTCCTTGATGTGATTGAGATTGACCATGTAGCTGCGATGGACGCGGATGAACGATTCCTTCGCCAACTTCGCCTCGAGCTCGCCCAGCGTGAGGTCGACAAGGTACTGGTTCTCGAAGGTGTGTGCGTAGGTCGACTTGTTCTTCGCCGAGAAGAACGCGATGTCGTCGATCGACAGAAGCACGGTGCGCCCGCCCTTGCGCACGGCTATCTTGCGGAACTCGCTTTCCGCGGGAGGTTGCGCACTGCGACTCTTGCGGCTCCCCCGGGCAAGGCTCTCGACACGGGCTGATAGCTCCGGGACGCTGAACGGCTTGGTGACGTACTGCTGCACACCCTGCTTGAACGCGAGGATCTTCGCGAGATCCTGGGTCTTGCCGGTCAGCATGATGACGGGAACGTCCGCGGTCGCGGGATCGTTTCGGATCTCCATCAGCGCCATCCAGCCATCGACACGAGGCATCATGATGTCGAGGATCACAACGTCCACCCGCTCGCGCTTAAGCAGCTCGATGCCCTCGGCGCCGTCCTGAGCACCGATGACGCGCATGCCGTCTGCATCCAGACCCATGCGGATCATCTCGACGATCGATGAGTCGTCGTCGATAACCAGCACGCTGATAGGGTCTTCAATCACCGTTCGCTCCAAGCTCTGCGCCGATGTGCGCGCCGAAGGTACCGCTTATCGTGCCCCAGTTCGGATTGTACCCAACCGCTAGACACTGGTCGTGACAGACCCGCGTGACGCACCTACGGCCTGGTTCGCAGCCAGCGATCCATCGACTGCGCGGCCCTCTTTCCTGCTCCCATCGCGAGTATCACCGTGGCAGATCCGGTGACGATGTCTCCACCCGCGAAGACCCCGGGCTGCGAGGTCGCACCGTCGGCGTCGGTGAGCACGTAGCCTCGACTGGAGACGTCGACATTGGGCGCGGCCTTGCCGAGCAGCCGATTCGCCTTGGTGCCGATAGCCATGATCACGGTGTCGCAGTCGATGGTGAACTCGCTTCCGAGGACGCAGACCGGGGCAAGCCGGCCGCTCGCGTCAGGCTCGCCGAGTTCCATGCGCGTCGCCACGATTCCCGTGACGAATCCGTCGTGCCCGACGATGTCGGTTGGCGCGCAGAGCATCTTGAACTCGACGCCCTCTTCGCGCGCGTGCTCGACCTCCTCGCGACGGGCGGGCATCTCGTCCTCCGTGCGGCGGTACACGAGGAAGACCTCCTCGGCGCCGAGCCTCAGAGCCGTGCGGGCCGAGTCCATCGCGACATTCCCGCCGCCAACGACCGCGACCTTGCGGCCGCGCCACACGGGCGTGTCGGCCTTTGGGAACTCGTAGGCGCGCATGAGATTCACGCGCGTGAGGAATTCGTTCGCCGAGTACACGCCGTTCAGGTTCTCACCCGGAATGCCCATGAATGCGGGAAGGCCGGCTCCACTGCCGAGGAAGACGGCGTCATATCCTTCCTCGGACAGCAGCTCATCGACCGTGTACTCGGCGCCGATGACGACGTCCGTCACGATCTTCACGCCGATCTGGTCGAGTGCCGCGATCTCCGTCTGCACGATCGCCTTAGGCAAACGGAATTCCGGGATGCCGTACGTGAGCACCCCGCCGGGCGCGTGCAGGGATTCAAAGACGGTGACGTCGTGCCCCAGCATCGCCAGCTCGCCCGCGCACGCCACGCCGGCCGGACCGCTACCTACCACCGCGCAGCGAAAGCCCGTAGGCGGAGCGGCCTGCACGACGCATCGATCGTCGATGTCGCACGCCAGATCGAAGTCGCCGAGGAACCGCTCTAGTCGGCCGATCGCTACAGGTTCGCCCTTGCGCGCGAGCACGCACGACGCCTCGCACTGGTCCTCCTGCGGGCAGACACGCCCGCACACGGCAGGCAGCGCGTTGCGTTCTTTGAGAACCGCCACCCCGTCGGCCCAATCCCCATCGATGATGCAGCCGATGAAAGACTTGATGTCGATATTGACCGGGCATCCCTCAATGCAGGTGGGGTTCTTGCACTGCAAGCACCGCATCGCTTCGGCGACCGCTTCCTCGCGCGAGTAGCCGAGCGTCACCTCGTCGAAGTCCTTCGCGCGCTCGTTGGCGGCGCGCTCGGGCATCGGGTGGCGCGCTTCACGCGACGGCCTGTGACGCTGACGCTCTCGCCCTCCGACGCGGTCCCTCCCGGTGCCTCCGTCATCTACAGGTTGCACGAGCACTCCCGCGAGTACTCGGCGTCGGCGAGCCGTTCGTCGTCGATGTACACGCGCTGACGACTCATGAGCTCTTCGAAGTCCACGGCGTGCCCGTCGAAGTCCGGTCCGTCCACGCAACCGAATCTGGTCACACCCGCGACGCTGACCCGGCACGCGCCGCACATCCCCGTCCCGTCGACCATGATCGGATTCAGCGAGACCGTCGTCGGCACGCCGAAATCGCGGGTAGTCGCGGAGCAGAACTTCATCATGATCGCCGGACCAACGGCGAACGCGTGGTCTATGGCGCCCGCTTCGCACAGTCGCTTCAGCGGCGCTGTCACGAGCGCTTTCTCACCCGCCGAACCGTCGTCGGTCGTGACGACCAGTTCGCGCAGCGGCAGGGCCCGAAACTCGTCTTCTAGCACAAGAAGGTCGGCGTTGCGCGCGCCGAGGATAGCCGTGACCTCGCTTCCTGCCGCGGCCATGCCGCGGGCGACCGGATAGGCCACGGCGGCGCCGACGCCTCCACCGATCACGGCCACTCGCCCGAGTCCTTCAAGGTGCGTGGGCACGCCGAGCGGACCAACGACGTCGGCGACTTCCTCACCGACCTCCAGGTGCGAAAGCTCGTGCGTTGTCTTGCCCACGCGCATGAATATGAAGCGAATCCAGCCTTCCTCGGAGGACCAGTCGGAGAACGTCAGCGGGATGCGCTCCCCACCCTCACGAGTTCGCACGATGAGGAACTGCCCGGCTCGGGCCTTGATGGCGATCCTTGGCGCCTCCACGCCCATTTCCCAGACGGCGTTGGAGAGCTGGCGTTTGTGGACTATCGGGAACACGTGACCTCCGCGATCAATGGAGCTGATGCGTCCGCCGCAGACTATCAGGCCGCAGCGGGAGCCCCCAGTATAGCGAGGCGCACGTGCGGCGCGTTGCGGCCGCTCAGCGGACCCTTTCCAGATCGACCACAAGCGCCGCGTGATCGGATACCGGTCGGGCGAGGACGAACGCATCGACGGCACGCCAGTGGTCGCTGTACAGCACGTGGTCGATGGCGATGGTTGGCTCGGCGGAGGGGAAGGTGGCCTGTTCTGGCGCGAGTGAAAGCCCGGCGCCTTCCGCTAGCGGGTGCAATTCGGCGCCCTGCGCGTTGAAGTCGCCCGCCAGCACAAGCGCACCGCCGTCATGGTCACCTTCCAAGCCGCGACTCGCATGACCGCCCGGTCCCACACCCCCTGGTCCCAACTCGCTACCGCGAACCGCCTTGAGCATGGCAGGCAGTGCCTCTAGCTGAGCCGCCCTCGGCGCGCCGCGGACTTCGAGATGCGTGGAGGCGAAGGTGAACCTGGCGCCATCGACCTCGGTGTCGACGAACAGCACGCAGCGCGGCTCCGCGCCTTCACCGGGCAGCAGAACGCGCTCTGCATCGAGGATGCGTCCACGGGAGAGCACCGCATTGCCGAAGGGCATGCCCCAACTCGTGGCGGTGCGCCCGAAGACCTGCGACATGTGCAACATGCTGGCGAGTCGTGCCGGTTGATCGGCGAGGAACGGCGTTCGAAGGATCTCGTTCAGAGCCACCACGTCGGGCGCGAGTTCGCGCAGCACCGCGCCGATAGCGCGGATGGAGGGGCGCCGGCTGCCGACTCCTACGGCACGGTGGATGTTGAAGCTCACGACTCGCATGTGCGAGGCCTCCGAGATCTGCCCTACCCTGCGGTCACGCGGACGTTCGCCCGCCGTGTGGCGCGCGCTCAGTATACTGGGCTGCGTTCACGCCGATGCGAGCACTCGACTTCGAGACGACGAGCTCGCATCGACCTCACCTCGATGGTGAAAGACTTCGACTGCCGATGATTGCGCGTCACATACCTACGCCTGACACGCCCGGTGCTCGCGCCCAGCAGTGGGGCCGGCGCGGGCTGCTCGTGGCGGCTCTCTGCACGGGCCTGTTAGCTGCGTCTGCTCTCTTCGGGTGCACGCGCGCGCCTGAGCCCGCACGCACCTCGCGCGAGGCGCTCGGCACGATCGTCACCATCACTCCCTACGGCGGCCAGCCCGCTTCGATGTCGCACGCGGTCGATGGCGCGTTTGCAGCCATCGCCGAGATCGAGCGCGTTCTGTCGGCCTACCCCGATGTTGCCGCCAGTCCGAACCTACCCGCGCAGCCCCCCAGCCTCGAGGTGACGAGTGTCGTCGGCTTCAATCGCGATCCGTTCGACTGGCACGTCCTACCGCCGGAGGTCGTGCAGATCCTTGACCGGGTCAAGGCCCTGGGCGTCGAGCAGTACTTCTCGCCAACGCTCCTGCGCGTGATGGGCCTTTACGACTTCGACGGCAAGGGTGCCGTACCCGATGAGACCGAACTGGCTCGCTTGCTGCGCGCAGCGCAGGCATTCGAAACGACGGTGACCTCCGTAGGATTGGAAGCGCGCTTCGCCGACATCGGCATCCTCGGTGCGCCTCCTGACCCGCCATATTCAAGCTACATGGCCCCCGCCGCCGGGCTGGATCTCTCGGGTGCCGCCAAGGGAGCTGCGCTCGATGGAGCCGCCGGCGTGCTCGAAGGTGCCGTGCAGGAGGGCGTGATGAGCGGGGCGCTCGTTTCGGCGGGCAGCACGACGATCGTGATCGGAAACAAGCCTGCCTCGGGCGGCGACAAGGTGTGGCGCGTCGGCATCGAGGACCCGCGCGACCCGCAGCGGATCGTCGGCGTCGTCGAGTATGCGCTCGGGGACACGACGAGCACCCCGGCGGGAGCGCCTCCGCTCGGCACGGTGTCCACATCCGGCGATTACCAACAGGCGTTCGTGCGTGACGGAGTGCGCTACCACCACATCCTCGACCCTGCGACTGGCAAGCCGGCAAACGGCATGCGCTCGCTCACAGTCGTGGGCGCGCCCAGCGGCCTTGATTCCGACATCCTGTCGACCGCGCTGTTCGTAATGGGCATCGACCGCGCCGAATCCTACGCGCGGCAACACGGGCTTGGGCTCTTCATCGTTGACGCGCAGGGCCGGACACGCATCGTGCCCGGCCCTGAAGGCGCGGCGTACAGGATCGCTGCGAGCGAGGAGTAGTCGCGCCTCCTCTTCGAGCGTCCTACTCGCCCACGAAGCTCTTGATGAACGGGAAGACGATCGGCATCTCCCAGTACTCGCCTTGGAATGCCTTGACGAGCCCCATGATCGCCAGGACGAGCGGCACTACCCAGAGAAGCCACCCGATGACCGGTATCCACACGATGGCGCCTGCCACGATGTAGAGCACCCCAACCACGAGCGCCTGGATCGCGTGGAACTTCACGAACTTCTCGTCTTTGTACGGCTCAACGAACAGCACGATGATCGCGATGATCGGGAAGAGGTAGCCGAGCGCCGCCATGAGCTTGCTGGAGTCGCTCGCGGGCCCGGGGCGTGTTGGCATCACCTCGACCGGAGGTGCGTACGGTGGGGGTGGCGGGGATGGAGGCGTGTACGGCGGCGCAGGTGGAGGCGGCGCGTACGTCGGGGTCGGTGCAGCCGCGGGAGGCGCCTCGGGAACCTCGGGGGGCGTCGGGACGGCGGGAGCGGGGCTCTCGTCGGCGGGCGGAACGCCCTCGTTCGGAGTGGGCATATCGTCAGACATCGTGGTGACCTCCTCGGTCGAAGTGGTGCAACGTCGAACACCAGCAAGACTGCAGAGCGCTGCGTTCATCTGCCGACATTGAGTGTACCCAGAAGGCGCTGGTATCCTATATGGGTTGATGCGCCTTCCAGACGGCTCGCAACCAGGCAAGCCCGCGGAGGATTCGTGGCCCTACATCGCAGTCGCGCATATCTGGCCGTTCTCATCGCGGCCGTCTTCTCCGCATCGCTCGCGCTTCCCGCGTTCGCCGTCACGCAGTCGGACCTCGAGGCCACGCGCGAGAAGGCCGCCATCGCACGCGCGGCAGCGGCGAGGGCCGAGGCGCTGGCCGGCCAGCTCGCCAAGGAGACGGCCGCACTCGACAGCAAGATCGACTCGCTCAAGCTCGAGGTCGAGCAGCTTGACCCTCTGATCGGCGATGCCACTACCCGAACCAAGCAGCTGCGCACCGAGGTCGCGCAGCTGCGCGTGAAAGTCACCGAGAAGTCGGGCGAGATCGAGCGCACCAGCGCCGAACTCGGTCGCGAGCAATCCCTTCTCGACGAACGCATCGAGGTCACCTACAAGCAGGGCGACCTCTACTACTTGGACATCCTCCTCGGCTCGCGCAACATCGGCGACTTCATCGCGCGGACGGAACTCGTGCGGCGTGTCATCCAGTCGAACCAGAGTCTCGCCGAGAGTCTGCTGCGCACCAAGGGCGACCTGGAGAAGGCCAAGGTTCAGCTCGACCGCACCCTCGAAACAGTCCAGCTGAAGCGGGCTGAGGCCGAGCAGGCCGAGACGGACCTGCGGAAGTTGCGCGACCGTCGACAGAACCGCGTGAACGCGCAGCAGGCTGTCTTCAACGACAAGGCGGACCTGCTGTCGGAGACCAAGGCCAACGCTGCGAAGCTCAAAGCGATCGCCGAGGAGGAAGAGCGCGAATCTGCGAGGATCGCCGCCGAGCTCGCAGGGGCTTCACACGGCAGCGGGACCTACCACGGCGTCATGGGTTGGCCGGTCCCCGGCTTCTACAGGATCACGTCGCCCTACGGCTACCGCGTGCATCCGATCTTCCACACGCGGAAGCTCCACACCGGCATCGACATCGGCAAGAACGGCGGTGAGCCCATCTACGGGGCGGCTATCGCAGCAGCCGGCGACGGCACCGTCATCTACGCGGGCTACCGCGGCGGCTATGGCAACACCGTCATGATCGACCATGGCAACGGCATCGTGACGCTCTACGCCCATCAGCCGTCGGGTGGGATCAGGGTCCATAGCGGACAGAGCGTCCGCAAGGGCCAGCGCATCGGCACCGTCGGCAGCACTGGGTTCTCGACAGGCCCGCACCTGCATTTTGAGGTGCGCATCAACGGTCAGCCGACCAATCCGATGAGATACGTGCAATAGGGGCTGGCGCCTCCGGCTCGAAGCGCGGTCCTGACGCGACTCCAGACGAACGACACGCAAAAGCGCGAGGCCTCCGGTCCTCCGAACGAACATCCCCTTGCGGTTCTGCCCATCCGGACTCTCGAAAGCCTCGCAAGAGTTATTCTGCCCCATTCGAGCGAAAGCGCAACAGGTTTCTGTCGCGTTCCGCTGAGCGGCCTGGTTCGCGAGTCGGACGGGGCCGCGGTTCTTCGGTTCGGGGACTATCGAGCGACGTACGGTCGACGTCGGCGCGCCTGCCGAAGCTAGTCCTGGTTGTACTCCTGCATCGCGTGCTCGACGCCGTGCTCGAGCACATGCGTGGTGGCTTGGGCCGCCGCCGGGATGATGGCTTCGAAGTCCTCCAGCACCTCCCCGCGCATCGGCTGGAGCACGTAGTCGGCCGGATCCATTCGCCCCGGAGGTCGACCGACTCCTATCCTCACGCGCACATACTCGCCCGAGCCCAGCGACTCATTGATGGACCTGAGCCCGTTGTGACCGCCGTGGCCGCCGCCGCGCTTCACCCTGACCACGCCGGCCGGCAGGTCGATGTCGTCGTGCACGACAACAAGCGCGGACAGGGTAACCTCGTACGCCTGCAGGAGGTTCTTCACGGCGGCACCCGAGAGATTGACGAACGTTTGCGGCTTTGCCAAGACGAGCTCGTCCTCGCCGAACCGCACCACGGCAGTCTTCGCGCCACCCTCGTCCTTCCAGTAGGCGGCACGAAGGTTCTCGCCCAAGAGGTCGACGGTCATGAAGCCGGCGTTGTGGCGGGTGCGCTCGTATTCAGGACCCGGGTTGCCGAGCCCCACGATCATCATCGTCATGAGCGGCTCTAGGCCTCTTCGGCCCCTTCGGGCTTCTCGCCGACGAGCTCGGGTTCGCCCTCTTCCTCAGTCGGGACGACCTCGACCTCGACGACGACGGCCGGCGGCAGCACGGAGCAGAGGATCTCGTCGAGGTCGTCGAGGATCTTCATGCCCCTGGGTAGGGCTACGTCAGACAAGTGAAGGCTGTCGCCGATCTCGAGCGTGCTCACGTCGACGTCGACGACCTCGACGAGGTCCTTCGGCTTCGCTTCCACGTTGATGGCGTGTACGTTCTCGGTGAGCACGCCGCCCGCCTTGACGCCTGCCGGGTCGCCTACGTAGTGGATCGTCATGGTGACGTGGATCAATTCGTCCATCCGGATAGCCTGGAAGTCAACGTGGAGGATGTCGCCCTTGACCGGGCTGTGCTGGACTTCCTTGATTACGGCGTTCACCGGGCGCTTCTCGCCCTCGACGGCGATGGAGACGATCGTCGAGCCGGCAGCGTGGTGCCCCATGAGCAGCTCGAAGTCGTGACGGTTGACGGCGAGGACCTTGGTAGGCCGGTCGTGACCGTACAGGACGGCCGGAATCAGGCCTTCAGAGGCCAGCCGGCGATTCGCCTTGCCGACCACGTCGCGGGGAAACGCAACTACCTCGATTGCTTCGGTCATGGTGCTCGAAGTCTCCTTTCGGCGGCACGCCTCGGCCGCAACCTGAGCAGTCTATCAGCTTTCTCTAGAGTTGGAAGTCGGGATCGAAGAGTTCAGACACCGAGTCGTCGTTGAACACGTTCTGGATCGCATGCGCGAACAGGGGTGCGACCGAGAGCACGTGAATCTTGCCGTGACGCCGCTCGTCGGGAACGGGCACGGTGTTCGTGACAACGACTTCCTTGATTGGAGACGCGTCGATGCGCTCGTACGCAGGAGGGGAGAAGATGCCGTGCGTGGCCGTCACGTAGACAGCCTTGGCCCCCGCATTCATGAGCGCTTTGGCGCCTTCGGTCACCGAACCGGCCGTGTCGATCATGTCGTCGGCGACGATGCACGTCTTGCCTTCGACCTCGCCGATGACGTGCGTGATCTCGGCCACGTTATGCTGCGGTCTTCCCTTGTGCATGATCGCAAGCGACGCGCCGAGCATGTCAGACAGCTTCTTGGCGGCCTTCACGCGTCCCACATCCGGCGAAACGACGACTGAGTCGTCGAGCTTCAGACTCTCGAAGTAGTCGGCGAGGATCGGTAGCGCGGTCAGATGGTTCACGGGCTGGTTGAAGAAGCCTTGGATCTGGCCCTGGTGCAGGTCCATCGCGATGACGCGATCGACGCCCGCCACGGTCAGAAGATCGGCTACGAGCTTCGCGGTGATCGGCTCCCTGGCCGCAGACTTCTTGTCCTGGCGCGCGTAGCCATAATGCGCTATGACCGCCGTGATCGAGCGGGCGCTGGCGCGCTTGGCCGCGTCGATCATGATGAGCATCTCCATGAGCAACTTGTTCACCGGCGCGGACATCGACTGGAGGATGAACACGTCGCAGCCACGGACCGATTCGAGATAGCGCACGTAGATCTCGCCGTTCGCGAACTCATCGAGTTTCACGTTGCCCAGTTCGATCCCGAGATGCCGGGCAACCCCCTCGGCGAGTTCGATGTTCGAGGTCCCGCTGAAGACGCTCATGCGCTTTTCTGTGTCACACATGGCAGACGCCCGGCTCCTTTGCGTCGTCGCTTCAGTCCGTGTCACTGGTTTCTGCTTCATCACGAGCGCCCGACGAACCCGCGTTCGCTTCGATGCCGTCGCTGGCGCGCGCGACGCGGTGACTGGCCGCCCATCCTTCGACGGTCCGTTGTTCCGCACGCTCGATCCCCAAAGCGCCAGCCGGCACGTCGCGCGAAATCGCGCTGCCGGCTCCCGTCACGGCACCACGCCCGATGCGGACGGGCGCCACGAGCATCGTATCAGAGCCGATGAACGCGCCGTCCTCGATGACGGTCGCGTGTTTTGCGGCTCCGTCGTAGTTGCACGTGATCGTTCCCGCGCCCACATTGACGCCCTCCCCGATGAGCGCGTCTCCGATGTAGCTCAGATGCGGCACCTTCGAGTTTGCGCCCACGCGAGACGTCTTGATCTCGACGCACATGCCCGCCTTGGCGCCAGCTCCGAGCACCGCGCCTGGCCGCAGGTACGCGAGCGGGCCCACGGAGGCCCCCGGCCCGACCGTCGCCTCCAGGAGCACCGAGGAGTCGACCCTGGCGTCCTCGCCAACGGCCGAGTCTGTCAATCGCGAGTTCGGTCCGATGATGGCGCCGTCGGCGACGCTCGTGTTGCCGAACAAGAAGGCCATCGGAAGCAGCTCGACGTCGCGACCAAGCGTTACGTGCGGCCCGATCCAGACCAAACCCGGCGAGGTCATGGTCACGCCCCCGAGCATGTGCGCCGTGTTGATGCGACCCTGAAGGACTTCGGCTGCCTCCGCGAGCTGCACTCGAGAATTCACGCCGAGCGTCTCCAGCGGGTCCCCGGCAGGAAGCGCCGTGACGAGCAGTCCCTCGTCGTTGAAGACCTGCACCATGTCGGTGAGGTAGTACTCGCCCTGTGCGTTCTGGGTCGTCAGCCGGTCGAGATGAGCGAAGAGAACGGCCGCGTCGAAGCAATACGTGCCGGTGTTGACTTCAGTGAGTTCGTGCTGCTCAGGAGCGAGGTCTTTGTGCTCGACGATGGCTTCCACCGCGCCGTCACGGTCCCGGACGATGCGCCCGTACCCCGAAGGATCGTGAAGGCGGGTCGTGAGCAGCGTGAGTGCGGCGCCCGACGTTTCGCGCATCGCCACAAGTCCGGCCAGCGTCTCGGCCCGCAGGAGCGGCGTATCGCCAGACAACACCAAGAGCGATCCCTCGAAGCCGGAAAGCGAGTGGCGCGCGCACATGACCGCATGCCCCGTTCCGAGCTGGTCGCTCTGCCGAACGCACTCCACGTCCTCGAGAAGGGCTTCGACTTCTTCGGCGCTGTGACCCGTAATGACGACGATGCGCTCGCATCCAGCGTCACGAGCTGCGTCCACGACGTAGCGTACGAGCGGTTCGCCCAGGATGGGGTGTGCGACCTTGGGGGTCGCGGACTTCATGCGGGTACCCTCGCCGGCGGCAAGGATCAGGGCAGTTGCGCTCATACGTCCTCCTTACCCCGTGCCCGCGCACGCTGCGCACACTGCGCGCCACGGGGAGAGTAGGTTGGCTGGGGCGGTAGGATTCGAACCTACGAATAGAGGATCCAAAGTCCCCTGCCTTGCCACTTGGCTACGCCCCAGAGCGCCCTTCTGACGACACATCTTCTACGTGCATCGTCCCCGAAAGACCTGTCGCAGTGTAGGGAGAGCCGCAGAACAGCGTCAACTCGACCCCGTGAGGATGGTGGGGTGTGGTGACCGCACATTCGTCAGCGGCCCGGCGCGACTGAGATTCGGTCACCGCAGCCAGCGACCGTCGCCGGGGAGGTCAGTAGCCTCAGACCTCGTAGGCCGGCTGGGCGGCGGCCGCCGCGGTGAACGCGTCGACGCCTCCCTCCTGGCCGAACTGGTCGAGAACCGATTGTTGGATCATGTTGCGCGCGTCGGTGTTGATGGGATGGCAGATATCGCGGAAATCGCCGCTCGGCAACTTGCGCGAAGGCATCGCCACGAAGAGACCCTTGTCACCGTTCACGACTCGCAGGTCGTGGATCACGAAGCAGTCGTCGATCACGATGCTCGCGATCGCGCAGACCTTGTTCATGGCCACAGGGCGCAGTGTGACTTTCGTGATCTGCATCCGAGCCCCCCTCGGTAAGCCATTACGACGACCGAGTGCCGGCATGGGTCGTCGTGCCCCTACGGAAGCGAACCGTTTCCGTTAGTTCTATTCCTACCACGGATGCGCTCATAGAGCACGCGTTCAGCGACAACAACATCGATGGGTTTGTCAACGTCTGCACCGATCGACGCATGGCTGGTGTAGATGGCGGCGCAGCGAGCTCCTAACAGCTCGTTCAACCGCTTCGCGACGTCGTCCGGCTTCAGGCGCCCCGTGACCAGTCGCACGACGAACGAAACGCTCAGCACGCGCGCCATCTTCAAAGCGCTCTTACGAGTGTCGAACAGCCGCTGCCCTACTTCCGCGTTGCGCTCGGCCACCTCGGGCGAGATCAACACGATGTTGCCACCGGTCACGGGCCCGCCGACGATCTTGACGTAGGTGCGCTCTGAACCTGGGAACTGTTCGAGCATGTCGGATTTGCGCACGAGCGGGTACGTGACTTCGGCACCCGTGTCGAGGCTCCTGCGCACGTAGTCGTCGACCGCTTCGGGCGTGAGAGCCGGCAGGTCACCGGTGGCGATCAGCAGCGGGCGCTCAACACGGAACGCTCGCACCCCTGCGAGAACGTTCTCGATGAAGTCGCCGTCCGAGACGACGAGCTTGTCGACCTTGTCGACCCACGCGCCAAGGTTCTCGGCCGTGGGCACGACGACCGCGATCTCGTGGACGTCCTCTGCCTGCCGAAGCGCATCGACCACCCATTCCACCATGGGCTTGCCGGCGATCGGCAGGAGTCCCTTGAACCGCGCAGAGGGGTCGATGACCGTGCCTTCACCACCGGCTAGCACGACCGCGTCGACCTTCACAGCGTCTCCTTCGAGTGAAGCACACGCACCCCATCGCCACGACTCACCGTCGCAGCCGACCACCATCCCCGTAGGCGCGCTTCGCGCGCCACCTGCTCGGCAGTCGACTGATCGACGCAGACTCCGAATACCGCAGATCCGCTACCAGCCACACTGCCGCCGAGAACGCCTTGGGCGTCTCGGACCCATGCTAGCGTTTCGGCCACCTCTGGAACCAGATTGATCGCCGCTCTCTCCATGTTGTTCGACAGAGCCGCGGCAACGCGCTCGGGATTGCCAGCCTCGCAGGCCGCGATGAGCACGTCAGGTGATACCGGCGCAACGGGAGCGCGGTCGTACGCAGCGTAGGCCGCCGCGGTGCTCACCGACTCCGATGGCTTCACGACGACCAGATCCAGCGGCGGCGCGGAGATGGGCCGCGTGAACACGTCGCCGCGCCCCGAGAAGAGCGCCGTGCCGCCCCCAAGGAAGAAGGGCACGTCGGCGCCGATCGCGGCGACGTCGAAGAGCACGTCTGTCTGGTCGACCCCCCAGAAGGCCGCCAAACCAGCGATGACGGCGGCTGCATCCGAGCTGCCCCCGCCCAGTCCCGCTCCCGTGGGGATCGCCTTGACCAGCTCCACCTCGACCAGCGGTTCGCGCCCGACGCGCTGCGCGAAGAGCGTCGCGGCCCGCCATACAAGGTTGTCCCGGGCCAGAACGCCGACGTCCGGGCGACAAGAGAGGTGGAACACTCTCGACGGTCGCAGCGTCAGCCGATCGGCGAGGTCGATCGTCTGCAATACGGTCTCGACGTCGTGATAGCCGTCGGGCCGCAGAGATCCGACACCTAAGTGCAGGTTCACCTTGGCGGGCGCCTCGACCAGGATCTCGGAGCTGATCGCGACCACGTCCGGTGCACCGTCCTCTCCGCGCCTCGCCGGCACCTTCGCATGCGGCACTCCGCGCCGTGGCTCGAGCGGCGATACACCACGCCGCCTCGTTTCACGCAGTGGGAATCATCTCAGAAAAGGCGAGGAGCGCGGGCCCTCGGCCCACGCTCCCGCTGGTGCGCTCTTGGCGTGGCCTCTAGTTCAGCCAGGGCAGCAGACTCTCGCCGCTGTCGCAGTGGGTCAGCTCAACCGTGCCGGTGAGGACATCGACGTAGCTGTAGGAAACGCGAGCGGTACGATCGCGCTTCTCTTCCACCTTGACGACGAACAAGCTGGGATGCGTCTGCTCCAATACCCCTTCGCGCTCGACGATCTTCGAGCGACCCATATTTGCCTTTAGACGCATGCGAGTGCCGGTCAGCCCCTCGAGGTCGTTCCTGATGCGTCCGACGACCTCTGCCTGGCGTGCAAGGTCCATACAGCCTCCTTATGTCATCGGGACAGTATACCCTAGGGAGGCGTACTTCTCAACGCCGAAATCGCAGTAAGTGGGCACTATTCAGCGATCGTCCAAGTTCCAGGAATGTGACCGGCGGAAGGGCCTCGGCACGAATACCCCCGTCCACTCCGGCTTCATCCAAGGCCTTCTCGAGGACCGCAGGTTCAGCGCCAAGCGCGGTCTTGAGCGAGTTCCGGATGGTCTTGCGTCTGTGTGCGAACGCCGCGTTGGCCGCCGCCACGGCCAGAGACAACCGGAGCGGGTCGTCGGACATCGGCCGACGCTCGAGACGCACGACAGCCGAGTCGACGCGCGGGGGCGGCAAGAAGCACGTCCTCGGGACCTGGAATCGCGCGACCGTTTCGGCAAGGAGACGCAACTTCACAGTGTATGCGCCATAGTCCTTGCCGCCCGGAACGGCCGCGATCCTGTCGGCCACCTCGGACTGAACCATCACGACGGCGGTCGCAAGATCGGGGAGCGTCTGGAACAGATGCAGGATGACGGTCGCTGCGACCGAGTACGGGAGGTTCGAAACGAGGGCTTCAGGCGGACCGAACCGATCGGCCAAGGCGCCGCCGACGACCTCGAGGGCATCTGCGTGGATGAGCGCGAGGCGCGGACACGCGGCCGTCGTCTCCTCAAGGACCGGGAGCAAGTCCGCGTCGCGTTCGACCGCGACGACGGCGCCCGCATGCTTGCAGAGCGCGACGGTGAGCGTCCCGATGCCGGGTCCCACCTCGAGCACCACTTCGTCACCAGCTAGTGAAGCGAGCGACAGGATCCGGCCCACCACGTTGTCGTCGACGAGGAAGTGCTGCCCGAACCGCTTCTTTGTTCCCAAGCCGTGCGCTGCGAGAACCGCCTGCGTTGCCGACGGCGTGGCCAGCTCGGAGAAGGACATTGGCTAGTCGAGGATGATCACGGTCACGGCGCGCCGCCCCCACAGGAGCGCCTGCGACCGCGTCTCGTAGCACAGGTCGATGCGTGCCCCCTTGATGGCGCCACCCGTGTCCGACGCGATCCCGTAGCCGTAGCCGGGGACGAAGAGGCGTGTGCCGAGTGGGATCACCCGTGGATCGACTGCGATCACGCCGAGTCCTGCACGTCCACCCGTGGCCGTGCGCCAGTCGACACCGTCGCTCCCGGGAGCATAGCCCGTAGCGGTCACGGCCATGCGCACACCCTTGCTCCCCGCACCCCGCACCACGTGCGAGGTGCTGAGCCGTGCAGCCGTCCGTGCCGATGAGAAGCCCACGGCGACGACGCGATCGACAGCCTTGGACACGACGCGCTCTGAAACGAGGACGGGCGTGCCGCTGACGCCATCCGTGACCGGGACGCGAAAGACGCGGACTGCACTCCCGGCCCGGCCCTTGACCACGACTTCGCGCTTGCCTTTGGGCAGGCTCGGGTCGTTCCGCTCAATGGTCTTGAAGGCGAGCGGGACCTTCTTCTCGACCACGCGCACGACGGTCTTCGGCGCCACGATATGCATCCCCTCGACGAGCGGCGTCGTGAGGGACGGACTGACGCCCGGTTCCTTGGATGGGTCGATGCCGGCCGCGACCAGAGCGTCGGAGACAGTCTCGCCGACCACGGCGAGTTCGATACGCTCGCCGGAGACATCGAGAACGACTTGGACAGCGTGACGGACGATTATCGTCTCGCCGCTAGCGAGCGTGTTATCGGCCGAGGGCGTGACAAGATCGCGCTCGCCGACGACAACACCGGCATCGCGCAGCGCACCCGCCACGTCAGTTGCCTGGGTGGTGAACTGCCGTCGGTCACCGTCCACGATCACGGTGACGCTCTTCTGTGACCACACGAATCCTGTGATGCTCAATACGACGATGAGTGCTGGGATGAATGCTACGAATAGTTGCTGGGTGTTGAGGAATCGTGCCGGCCGAACCGGCCGTGCTCCCATGTAGCCCCTCAAGTGTCAAGACAAGTCGGCCCCGAAAAAGCGGCGGAGTGTGATTGTAGGCATACGGAGATTCGGGGCGCAAACGCGCAGGTCGCCACGAACTCAAGGCCGGCACGGACGTGTCTAGGACGACCGCAGCACTGGCTCCGACGCAAAGGGGCTAGGCCTCTGACATGCGGAAATGCAGCGCAAGCCGCGCAATCTCGCACCCTAGGAGCTCGGCCTGTTCGAGCGACTCTGGGCGCGCCTCGATGTCGCGGGGTGCGTCCGGACCCTCCACCTGTAGTTCAACCTTATACTGCACGCCGAGCACCGCCAGCACGCTCTTGGTCGTGGTGATCGCGCAGCCGTTGCCGTATGGGTCGCCACCTCCGCCGACGACGAGCATTCCTCCCGGCCGCCTCCTGGGTCGAGGGTGCCCGAGAACGTGAACGCGCGCCCAATACGGTTGGCAACGATCGTAGAGGACTTTGAGCGCGGCGGGCACGGTCGCGAAGTACACCGGGCTCGATACCACGATCGCATCCGCGGCATCGATAAGGGGATAGATCTCGTGCATTCGGTCCCTCACAACGCACACGCCGTCCCGCGAACAACTGTTGCAGCCCCTGCAGGGGGTGATCCCGTAGTCCACAACGATGAGCTTCTCGGCGAGTCCGCCCGAGTTGTTCACGCCCCGGATGAGCGCATCCAGCAGGCGCTCACTGTTGCCATGCCGCCGCGGACTGCCTGCGACGCACAGGACGCGCGGGATCGCGCTCTCTAGACCGGCCTCGCCCATCTCGGCTCCCTCCCCTGCCATCGCGACCCGCTCACGCACACGGCTCGTCTGATCGAGCGTACAGGCGAACCGAGTTGTCCCAGGTCGCCCGGGCGAGCTCCACGTCACCTAGCCCTCGCGCCTCGGCGATGCGCCGAGCGGTGAACACCGTCAGCGCCGGTTCGTTGGGGCGGCCCCTATATGGCTCGGGGGTCATGAAAGGGCTGTCCGTTTCCACAAGCAAGCGCTCGAGCGGGACCAGTGTAGCGGCCTCGCGAATGGCGTCGGCCCTCTTGAACGTGACCGGTCCCGCGAACGAGATATAGCAGCCCAGATCCAAGAACGGGTCAAGCAGGACCGCGTCACCCGTGAAGCAATGCAGGACGCAGCCCTCGGCTGGCAGGCCCACGTGGCGCATGATCGCTTCGCCGTCGTCGTGTGCTTCGCGCAAGTGGACGGCGACCGGCATGTGCAGGTCGACCGCAGTCTCGAGTTGCTCGGCGAAGACGGCGCGCTGTACGTCACGCGGCGAGTGGTCGTAGTGATAGTCCAATCCGATCTCACCGATACCGACCACAAGCCGATGGGCCGACAGTCCCCGGAGCTTCTCCCGCGCTTCGACGCCGAAGTCCTTGGCGTTATGAGGATGGGCGCCGATGATGACCCGGACCTCGGGCGACCGAGGGAGGGGCTGCGCGTCCGCCGCGATTTCTGGATGACTCGCGCTGTCGCGAATCAGTTCCGCCGCCGTAGCGCGCCAGGCGTCCAGGTCTGCGAACGTGCGCTCGGCGTCTTCCGTTGGGTCGACCACGGTGATGACAAGGGCCACACCTGCAAGAGCCGCGCGCGCGAGCGCTCCACCAGGGTCATCGAGCATGTCGAGGTGGGCGTGGGTGTCGGCGATGGTGGCGCCGATGGGCACGATCTCAAAACGCTCCGGCGAGCTCATCGACCGTGTACGAGCCCCGCTGTCGCGGCACTCACTCCTCTTCGTCGTAGATGCGTGGAAACAGGGGCTCGCCCTTGCGCACCCGGTTGCCAGCCGGCAGTCCGCCCCATACGGCGACCGTCGACAAGTCCGAAACGGCGAGGACATCGCCGAGCCCAAGCCGATCCCAGACCTCAGCAGACGTCACGGGCATCACGGGCGCCGTGAAGAGCGCCGCGATGCGCACCGCCTCGAGCGCGTTGTACAGAACGGCCTCCAGACGAGGACGCGTCTCATCGGACTTGGCGAGGTTCCACGGGGCCTCGGCCTCGAGATAGCGGTTCGTGTACTTGATCAGATCCCACGCGCACTCGAGCGCGCCCGCGTAGTCGAGTCGGCCCATGGCATCCGCATAGCACGTCGGTAGGGCTGCGGCGATCTGTCGCATGTCGCGGTCGGCGTCGTGTGCTTCGCCGAGCACTGCCGCCTCCGGCACGAGACCCTCGAGGTACTTCTCTGCCATGTTGAACAGACGGGATGCCAGGTTGCCCCAGTCATTGGCGAGATCGCCGTTGTACCGCTGGACCATGCCTTCCATGGAGATGGTGCCGTCCGTGCCGAACTGCACGTCGCGCAGGAAATAGTAGCGGAACGCGTCGACCCCGAACTTGGCGACCAGGTCGGCGGGCGCCATGACGTTACCCTTGCTCTTGCTCATCTTCTCGCCTTTTGTGAGCAAGAAACCGTGCGCAAAGACGCGCTCCGGGAGCTCGAGTCCCGCAGCCATGAGCATCGCCGGCCAGATCACGCAGTGGAACCGAATGATGTCCTTGCCCACGAAGTGATACTGAGCAGGCCAGTAGCGCGCGCGTTCGCCGTTGAACCCGGCGGCACCATCGGTGCCGTACCCTACGGCCGTGATGTAGTTCAGCAGCGCATCGAACCAGACGTACATGACATGCGAAGGGTCAAAGGGCAGAGGGATGCCCCACGTGAACGTTGTGCGCGAGATGGAGAGGTCCTTGAGCCCACCACGCACGAAGGAGACGACCTCGTTTCGACGGGTCTGTGGCTCCACAAACTCGGGGTGCGCGTCGTAGAGCTCGAGGAGTTTCTGCTCATACGCCGAGAGCCTGAAGAACCAGTTGTCTTCTCGAACGAACTCCAGCGAGCGGCCGCACGTCGGACACAGGCCGCCCTCCGCGAGCTGATCCTCAGCCCAGTACGTCTCGTCCGGCACGCAGTACCAGCCCTCGTAGTGCCCCTGGTACAGGTCGCCCTTGTCCTTCAGGACTTGCAGGAACTGCTGCGCCCCCAAGACGTGTCGCTGCTCGGTCGTCCTGATGAAGTCGTCGTTGCTGATGTCCAACATCTTCCACGTCGCCACAAACTCGGGTGCCACGGAGTCGACCCACTGCTGAGGCGGCACACCGTGTTCCTCGGCGGCCTGAGCGACCTTCTGACCGTGCTCATCGAGCCCCGTGAGGAAGAACACATCGTCGCCCATCATCCGTCGATACCGCGCGAGCGCGTCGGCGGCGATCGTGGTGTACGCGGTACCGAGGTGCGGCACGGCGTTCACGTAGTAGATAGGCGTCGTGATATAGAAGGAATGGCCAGCCATATGTTTGCAGACTCCGTCTGGATGGGTATGGTGCACGTTGGGGGTAGCGTTCAGCTATGTAAAGCCCAACGAAACAGATTCTATCCAAACTCTTGGGCATGGGACGTGCGTCGCAGTAGAGGAGGGGCCGTGATGCATGACACGGGAATCGTGCGACGTGTCGACGATCTGGGCCGAATAGTCATACCGATGGAACTTCGTCGCACCCTCGGCATTATGGTGAAGGACCCGATGGCCATATACGTCGAGGGCGATCGCATCATCTTGGAGAAGCACAAGGACGTCTGCACCATCTGCGGAAGCCCGAAGGACATCACACAAGTCAAGGGACGCCCGGTCTGCGCTGATTGCATGCAGGCCGTCAAGATGATGTAGCGCGCTTCCCGCCGCCCTTCGGTCTGTGAGCGGCCTCGTACACCAGGTTGCGAGCTATCCCGGTTGCTTCTGACACGCGCTTGATCGCGTCCCTCATGCTGAGTCCCTGCGCCCTCAAGCGATCCACTCGTTCGCGTACGGCGTCGCTGTCCATCTCAACGACCTTCTCGGCCGCGGTGCGCGGACCGATCAACAGTACGATCTCGCCCTTGAGCTCCGGACGACCTGAGATCTCCGAAACGACCTCCTCGATCGACCCTCTGACGACCTCCTCGTGCACCTTTGTGAGTTCGCGCGCCAATGCCACCCGGCGCCCGGGAAGTGCATCGGCGATCGAACCGAGGGTACGCACCGCTCGGCGTGGCGACTCGTAGAAGACGAGCGTTGCATCTAGCGATGAAACGGATGCGAGGAGGGCCGCACGCTCCCCCGCCCTTCTCGGCAAGAAGCCACCGAAATAGAACGCGTGCGTGGGAAGCCCGCTCGCCACGAGCGCCGTTAGGATGGCGCTCGGCCCGGGCAGTACTTCCACGGCGATGTCTGCGTCGATGCACGCATCAACGAGCCGCGCACCGGGATCGGACACGCCCGGCGTTCCAGCGTCGGAGACGAGCGCAAGGGTCTGCCCCGCGCTCATGCGTGCGATGAACCCCGGCGTGCGCTGGTCGGCAACGTGCTCGTCGTAGCGCTCGAGCGGCGTCACAATGTCGTAGCGCGCCAACAGCCGACGGCTGATGCGAGTGTCTTCGGCGATGATCGCGTTCGCCTCGCGCAGCGCGTCGAGGACCCTTAGTGTCACGTCGCCGAGGTTACCTATGGGGGTCGCACAGACCCATAGCCGCCCTGTCATCGTCCGTTACCGCACCTCAGGCTCGGACGACGGTCCCGGCGCAGGCGGAGCAGGAGTCGACGGCTGAGCCGCCGGAGCGGGTGGTGCAGCTGGCGCAAGCGTCTTAGCACCTGGCCAGGGCGCTGCGGGAGGTCCGACCGTCGGGTAGCCGCCGGGCGCGGCAGGAGGAGGAGGCGACGGGTAGCTGCCGGGCGGGTAGTAGTAGCCGGGTTGAACCGCCGGGGTCGCGTAGCCCGGCGGGACGGCGTGCGCGGCCGGGACCTCTCTACCCGTCAGCCGTCGGAAGAAGATCGTCCACATAGCGGACGTGAACGTACTCCATATCCCCGAGAGGACGATTCCGCCCGCGAAGAGCACGAGCCCCAGCAGGACCGACACTGGCCAGGCTCCGACTACTGCTGTGACGGCGACGCCGACGGCCGCGATTCCGAGCGGTATAGCGACCGCGATCGCGAACGCGAATGAGAGTGCGATCGTGATGAGCCACATGAGCAGGACGTCCTTGAATCGATGCCGCACCACCTCCCACGACGCGCGAACGGCCTCCATCGACGTGCGTCCTTCGATGGCGATGAAGCGGACGGAGAGCAGGTACATGTTGCCGAGCACGAAGCCGAGCACGATGAGGACCGGAACGGCGACGACGCCGATCACGGCGAGGCCGGCCAAGCCCGCCGTGACTGAGGCGGCACCAAGCCCTGTCAGCCCCGGGGAGGTAACGCGGTACGCCGGCACAAGCGCCGCAACGGAGATCCCGGCCACGAACAGTCCGACCAGGAGGATGGGCAACACTAGCACGATGCCCGCGAGAACCACTCTGCCCCAATTGTGGAACCCGACGTTCCATCCCTCGGCGAGCGAAGCCCGCTGACCCCGTTCAACGACGTCCACTTCCCAGGCAAGCCCTCCCTGCGCGGCGAATGACAGCACCAGCCACAGCATGCCAATGAGGAACAGGGCGACGGCCGCGGCGATGAGAACCGGGGCCCAGTCGTGTGTCCACGCGGAGGCCTGGGACCAAGCGGTGTCGAACGTGCCCCAGTTGCTCAGGTCGCGGCTGGAGGTTCGGTAGCTCGAAGTGCCCCAACCGCCGAAGCCGCCGGATGCGCCCGCGAAGATGCCGAGCACCCACAGGACCTTGTACTGCCAGGTGATACGCCATGAGCGCTTGATGATCCCAGCGAAGTCCATCGGGGAGCCTCCCGTCGCTTCGGCTCACATGCAGCGCACGGAGGACGTTGCGTCGGCCGAACTCCGCGTGCGCACGATCATTCCACTGTCACGAGGTCATACGCGCGCGTGCCGAGGTGCATCGCCTCGGCGTAGCGCATCGCGACCGTGCCATCTATGCCCGTGATCATGCCGAACTTGTCCTGTCCCGCAGCTGTTCCTTCCCCAAGCGACCCCTCGGCTCCCATCGCGTTCGTGACCAGGTCATAGGCTGCCTGGTCGATTGCGACGACATCGTTGGAGGTAAGCACGCCGATGTCGGGCACGATGCTGGCATCCGAGAAATTCCAGCAGTCACAGTCGGGCGATACGTTGGTGACGAACGAGAGGAAGACGGCTTTGCCGGCCTTCCCCCCAAGCACCCCGGCAACGTGCTCGACGATCTTCTCCTGGATGGCTTCCGGGGTGGTCTTCCACTGCGTGGCGATGGCCTCGTAGGGACACGAGGCCACGCACTCGCCGCATCCGTAGCAGAGCTCGTAGTCGACCACAGCAACCCGGTCGGGGCCGATGACGATTGCGTTCACGGGGCACCACTGGACGCAACGCCTGCAAGCCGTGCACTTCTCGGCGGTCACCGCCGGAGTGAAGTCCGCGTGCATGCGCTGCTTCGAGCTTCGGCAGCCCAACCCCATGCCCAGGTTCTTGAGCACTCCGCCGAAGCCTGTTGCCTCGTGGCCCTTCACGTGCGTGACGGCGACAAGCGCGTCGGCGTGCACTGCCGCCGATCCCAAACGCACCGAGTCGAAGTGCTTGGATCCCTCGAGCGGCACGTCAACAGCTTCGCGCCCATCCAGGCCGTCAGCGATGATGAGCGGTGCACCGACCGTGGCGAACGAGAAACCATTGTGAATGGCGCATGCGAGGTGGTCCACCGCGTTATGGCGCTGACCGCGATAGAGCGTGTTGGCGTCGGTAAGGAAGGGTTTGCCGCCGTGAGACCGGATGCGCGCGACGACCTCGCGCAAGAAGATCGGCTGCACGAAGCCCGTGTTGCCCTCTTCTCCGAAGTGCATCTTGACCGCAACGAGGTCGTTCTCCGAGACCGCCGCCGCAAGGCCCGCGCGCTCGAGCAAGGCACCCGATCGCTTCACTAGCGACTGCTTCTTCGTACTGCGCATGGGAGCGAAGTAGACCTTTGCCCGGTTCGCGGTGGCCTCTCCCTGAAGACCCCCGCCGTCCGATTTCCGTCCAGCGTCCGCCGCTGCGTCGCTCATCGGTGCAGTCCCTCCCTCGAGTCGTGTTCGTCAAAAGCGAGCGCCGCGGCGCCCAGGACGCCTGCGTCGTTTCCGAGTTCGGCCTGGACGACCTTCACGTCGCGACGCCCGGCGAGGGCCTCGGCATCGATTGCCTCGGTTGCCTGCTCTATCAGGAAGCCGGCAGACTCGCCGATGCCGCCGCCGATGGCGATCAGCCGCGGGTTCAGGAGGTTCACGAGACCCACGAGGGCTCGCCCGAGGACGTCGCCCGCGCCACGCATGATCGCCAGTGCGGCTTCGTCGCCCGAAAGGGCGGCCTGCACAACATCCTCGGCGGTTATCTGGTCGAGCTGACCGCCCGCAGCGTCGAGTATCGCCTTGCCCTCGGGCCTCTGGGCGACCTTACGCCCGCTTCCGGCGATGGCCGGCCGCCCGAGGAACGCCTCGATGTGACCGACACCGCCGCATGGGCAGAGCGGACCGTCCAGGTCGACGACCATGTGCCCTATCTCGCCCGCGAGTCCGCGCGAGCCCCTGTAGGGCTCGCCATCGACGAACATGCCACCGCCCACGCCAGTCCCGAGCGTGATCATGAAGAAGTCCCGGGTCCCCTTGCCGACCCCGTAGCGGTGCTCGCCGAGGGCGGCAAGGTTCCCGTCATTGTCTAAGGTCACTTCCTGTCTCGCGCGCGACATCACGAGCGCACGGACATCGACGCCGGCCAGCGGGAGGTTCGTGCAGAACTCGACGGATTGCCTCAAGAAGTCGATCTGCGCGGGAAGGCCGATGCCGATTCCCGCAACCTCGCTCGGCTGGATACCGGCTTGGACCTCTTCGGCTAGGTCGATGACGGCGTCGACGACTGCGAATGGGCCGTTCTTGGGGGTGGGCCTCTTGGCCTCCTTGATGATGCGTCCCTTACGTTCGACGAGACCCGCGGCGATGCGCGTGCCACCAACATCCACGCCGACGGCGTAGCTGGTACGCATGGATCCTCCTGTGCGTGCTGTCGTGGTTCAGGCTTCCGCGTGAGCCCGCAGTGACTCGCCGGGCGGCGCCCTGCTGTGCGCCTCGCAGTGCATTCCCTGGCGCGCGTCTTGGGCCTACTGTTCGATGATATCCATTTCGGCGATATCAGTAGTCCCAGACAAGTCCGCGTGACTTCACGAGCCCGATCTCTCGCATCTTCGACAGCATCTCAGCTTCGGTGACGCCGAAGAGTCGCGCGAGATAGCGCTGGTCGTTGAACCACTTCGCTGCCTGCTCCACGACGATCCAGGAAGGCAGAATGAGCTCGGAGGCGATGACGTCGGCCTCGTGATGATCGGGACGCCCGTCTCTCGGGTAGGTCGCTTGAGGATCGTCGAGCACGGCAAGCACGTGTCCCAGAAGGTGGGCAAGATGACGCCGCCGCCCCGCCTCCTCAAGCGCTGAGTTGAGCACGAGCACGGGCATGCCGTCCTCGTTGATGGCGGCGGCGGAGAAGAACGCGGGCAGGTGAACAAGACACACGGGTAGCCCGAGTCGCCTCGCCACCGCCTCCATGGCGATGGGCGGCTCGACGACGCCGGTATGTCGGAGCGCCTCGTCGGCGACCGTCCTGTAGTATGCGTCTGTTTTGAGGGACACGCCCCACTCCCGGTCCGGTGTTTCCGGGACTTGTCGTGTGTATCGGTCGCGTGAACGCGCAACTGCATCGGCCGCCCACTCGAATCCGCGTCGTTCTGTGAGCGCCGTCACATGTATTCCGAGGCTCGCGCCACAAAACGCTGTGACGGTCGCCGGAAGATGTTCTGGATCCACGCGCTTGGGCGAGCCACATCAGAACCTGCTCAACAACGTGAAGGAGTGCGCTCGAGAAGCCGATAGAAGGATTGCAGGCGCCACATGGCGAGCGCCGACCCGCGTGCCCGCGCACTTCCGAGACGGACCGACGGCAGATCCGAGCGGGGGAGGGAGATGGACCCACAGCGTCACCCACGTGCCGAGGAGGCCCTGCGCCTGCTCGCTTCGGCGGTCAACGCCATGCGGCTGTACCCGCCTTCCAGTCCGCTCCGCGCGCAAGCGGCGTCCGTCTTCGCCGCGCGGTCGGACGAGATTGCAGGCCAACTCGGGCCACTCCGCTACATCGTGGACCCGCACGGGTTCCGCATGGGCGAAGAAGAGGTGGCGTCCGGCATCTCACACGGGACTCAGCTCGCGCAGCTGCTCCACGCACTTCAGGTCGGCCAGCTCATCATCGTACCGGGCGTGACGGAGCGCGAAACAACGGCATTCGTCGAAGCCGTGCTGGCTGACGCCATGCAGGTCCGTCGCGAAGGCGGCTTCCGCGCCCGTCTCGTGCGTGCCGGCGTCGAACACATCGCCGTGATCGAGGTGACGCTCCGCCCGTCCGGAGAGGCCGGCCTCGTGGGACTCGACCTGCTGACCGCTTCTCTCGAAGAGATCGCCGAGGAGACGGTGACGGCTGCGCAGACGTGGGCCACTTCGGCGGGGATCGGAGTGGGACGCGACCAGATGCTCGCAGCGGTCGACCGACTCGAGCGCGCGACGCGCGACGTTGCGATGTCCCGCGTGGCCGAGGCACTCATGCGTGTTGACGAGCGCACCCGCATGAAGGTGCTGGCCTGGTCGCTCAAGGCGGACGCGTCAGGCACCCGGATGGTGGGCATGCTTCGGGTGCTCGCTCACATGAGGCCTGCCGCACTCGCTCGGCTACTTACAACCGTGGCTGCTCAGACCGGAACGGATGCGTCCCGCATCGCGAACGCCATGCAGCTCCCGCCCGGCATGGACCAGCTGCTGGAGATCATGATGGCTCCCTCGGCCCGCTCCGATTCCGACTGCGAAGTGCCCGTGACGGTCAATCACGCGGCCCTTGCCGAGGAAGCCTCGGCTGAAACCGACCGCTCCGACCTCGAGCGTCAGATCGCGGTCGCGTCGCCGTCGCTGGCGGCGGGCAAGGCACTCGCCGCGGCGATCGCGGTGTCGAGGCGCCACGCAGACGCCGAGTCCGTGCACGCAATGGCGAACGCTCTCCCCCGGGCAGCACGCGACGGAGCGTTCACGACAACGCGCATGGCTCTCCGGCGCCTCGACGAGCTTGCATCCGATCCGGCGCTGACCGATAGCGTTTCGGCCGCCCGCGCCTCGCTTGCCGACCCCAAGGTGCTCACAGACGTATGCCGAGCGCCGATCAACGACGCCGAGGCCGCGATCGCCGGCGAGATCCTGGCCGCAGCCGGTGCCGCAGGTGCCGAAGCACTCGTGGACTTCTACGACCGCACCGACGACGACAGTCGCTCGCTCATGCGCCCGGTTCTGCGCAGCATGGGCGAACCAGTGCTCGGCGTGGCGAACCGACGCCTTCGCGGCAACGACGCACTCGCACTGGTCACCGTGCTGCGGATCCTGCCTGCCCTCGGCGACCACCGCGTGGTGCCGACGCTCACCAAAGCGCTCCAGGACGTCCACACAGACGTACGCCTTGCTGCTATCCGAGCACTAGCAGAGACGCCGGACGCTACTGCGCGTCAGTCGCTTGGGAAGGCGCTCACCCATTGGGACCCCGAAACACAGCGCCTTGCGGTCAGAGAGATCGGCAGAGTCGGGGCGGTGGAATCGGTGCCGCTGATGCTACGCACCCTCGACGACATCAACGTCTTCCGGCAGAACTACGAGCTCAAGAAGGAGATCGTTCGCAGTCTGGCCCAGATGGGAACGGTCGAGGCCATTCCCACGCTGCGCCGCATCTCGAAACGACCCGCCTTCAGGCGCCGGACCAAGGATTTGCGACTCCTCGCCGACCGGGCATTACTCACAATCGCCCAGCAGAACGAGGCCGAAGCCGCGCTGACGTGGACCGCGAATGACCGGGCGACATCGGATGATTCTCCGCCCGCATCGCCGCGGCCGGCCGCTGAGTCCCGTTCGTCCGAGATCACGCCCGTTCCCCCGTTGCCGAGCGAGACGTGTGCCGAGCCAGAACGGGGGAAGCCCGACTCCGGAGTGCAGTGGACACACGCTGAATCAGAGATGCAGCCTGTAGGAGCCGCGAACAGAGGAGCCGATAATGGTGCCTGAAGCAACCGCCGTTGACGCCGGAGCCCTGGAGACACCGCAAGACATGGTGTCCGAGACACATGGGCTGAGCAAGGCGCCATTCGCCAGTGCGGACAAACTCGCGACTGCCAAAGAGCTCGTGCGTACGCTGGCTGTCGCCCACACGAATGCGGCGCTCTACCCGCTGACGCACCCGCTCGTCGAGCAGTCGCTCACGGACCTCGTGCAGGCGGTCGAAGCGGTGCTCGGCCTGGGCTTCAACGACGTCACCATCAACATCTACAAGAACACGCTCTTCGTGGAGAACCAGGTCTTCCCCGAGGAGAGCGTGACGTATCGCAAACTCATCGAGGAGTTCCTCGCGCGGGGCATCTCTGCCATAACGTTCGCGCCCTCGCTCGCGACGTCGGACGTCGCCTCGCTCCTCAACCTCCTATTCAATACGAAGATCTCAGAGGTCGACTCGGCCAAGCTCTACCTGGAGGAGCACGACGTCAGCACCATCACACTCGCCGAAACGAGCACGCTCGACACCGCCGAGGACGAGAGCCGCAGCCGCGAGGTCAAGGCAGCCGCGCGCGCGAGCTACGACGCCGGCATCGCGGCGATGCGCGACGTCGAAACTCGCTGCAAGCTCGGCAAGATGTTCGATGTCTCCCCGCTCCAGCAGATCGTGTCGGCGATGCTCGACAGCTTGCTCCGCGACCCCGCGGCCGTTCTGGGGCTGACAGCGATCAAGAGTCACGACGAGTACACGCTCAACCACTCGATCAACGTCTGCATCATGTCGTTGTCCCTGGGTGCCGCGCTCACCCTGGACGAGGAATCGCTGCACTCGCTCGGCCTCTCGGCTCTCCTCTACGACCTCGGCAAAGTGCGTATCCCAGAAGACATCCTGGTCAAGCAAGGTCCCCTCACCACCGACGAGTGGAACGTCGTGAAGTCGCACTCCGAAGAGGGAGCGGACCTGCTCAAGCGCATCCAGATGGTCGACCAGATGCCGATGATCGTGGCGTACGAGCACCACCAGCGCCACGACCTGCAAGGCTACCCGGAACCGACCGGAGGTCAGGAACAGCATCTGTTCAGCAAGGTCGTTGCGATAAGCGATGCCTACGACGCAATGACGACGTGCCGGCCGTTCCGACGCGAGATTCGCCCGGACAAGGCCCTTGCGGTGTTGATGCAGGGGCGCGGGAAGGCGTACGACCCCGACATAGTCAAGTCGTTCGTCGCGCTCCTCGGCATCTACCCGATGGGCGCAGTCGTCATGCTCGACGACCGCCGCATCGGCATCGTCTACCGCGTCAACAACGACGACCTGCTGCACCCGCGCGTGAAGATCCTTGTCGACCCTGAGGGGCGTTGGCTAGAAGAGGCCGAGGTCATCGACCTGAGGCTGATCGACCCGGACAGCGGCGCGTACGCGTGTTCGATTGCCGAGTGTCTACCGGCAACCGAGGCTGGCATCGACGACGTGTGGCAGTACCTCTAGCGGATCCCTGACCGCACTCGCGGTACGTGCCGATCAACAGCTCTGAATGGGCTGGGTGCGGTCTACTCGGCGTTTCCCGGTCCCTCGCCCGGGGTGCCGGCTGCACGCACACTCTGGCGCAGGACCACAACCACAAGCACGAGCGCGACCACTGCCGTGATGCCGATGATCCACCAGATCAGCGGTATGTGTATGCCGCCTGAGGCGCTTGTCTCGGTTGTCGTCGTCGGAGCCGTGTACGTGAAGTTCAGGGACACGGTGTCGCCGGTCTTCACGTTCTCTACCAAGCGGTAGTAGTGCTTGCCGCCCTGCGAGTCGATGGCCGTCAGCGCACCTTCGTCGGCTGTGACGATCTCGGCGTTCGACGGCAGGGTGACGGCTATTCTGCACGTGACTGCGGGCCCGGGCGCCACCCAGTTCAGCGCTACCACGTAGTTCGAACCCGACACAGTGATCAGACTGGGCACGAGTGCTTCGACCTGACCGAGCCTCGAACCCGCGAGGGTCAGGGAGTACACGTCCATCGTTCCACGACGAGACACCTTGTAGGGCAGTTGCGCATCCAGTGCGGTGTTGCTGGGATAGATCTCCCCCACCCACTGCGGCGTGCTACTGGCGGGCACCGCCAGCTCGACGGCCTGAGGCAGCGGGGTAGCGGTGGGAAGCTCCCCGGCCACGAGACAGAACGGCCCTCCCGGTTCCTCGTTCTCGACGCCGATGTCAACGTACGTCCACGCCGGTGCTCCCGCGCTGGCGCCTGCACCGAGAGCGATGGGTGCGCCCCCGACGAGCAGCGCGGCTGCCGTCAACAGAGCGAATCCGGCGACAAGGCTGAGTGCGGCTAGGAAACGCCCGGGGATGGGGCGGCGGACTGTCCCGCGGGCTGGTCGGCCGTACATGCGCACCTCCACACTCGCACAGGCATCGGCAACGGTCGTCCATAAGGGTACCCGAGAATCGCCTGCACCGGATGCGAACCCGTATCCGAGAAGAAGGGAATGTAGGACTGTCGAGTTGTTGTCGGACAGCAAGGGGTGACGACTATGGAGACGCAGATGTTGCTGCGCAGGCTGGAGGATCTCGCCCAGCTGGACACCGATGCGGTTCAGGTCTACGCGGAAGCACTCGAGCACGTGAAGGATGAGGACGTGCGCAAGGAGTTCGAGCGCTTCCAGGGAGAGCACCAGTACCACGCATCGACGCTCTCGGACACGATCGTGCGGTTGGGAGGGACGAAGCCGGATCTGAAGGTGGACGTCATGGGCCGGGTGGCCGATTGGGTCACCGCGTTCCGCAGCATGTTGGGGGCGCGCGGCGTTCTGCACGCGATGAAGACCGCAGAGAACTATCACAACAGGCACTACAGCGAGGCTACCGAGTGGGACGTCGGCGACGAGGAAGTCGCAACAATGCTCAAGCGATTCGATGCTGATGAGAAGCGTCACCTCGCTTTCGTCGAGGAGCGGCTTGGCGATTCCGCCCCCGCCGGCGGAGGTGCAGGGTGAAGGTCGAGGACTCGAGCGCCAACGCAACGAGGTGCCTGTGCCCCGGCTGCCCGACGTACAACGAGTGCATGAAGGGAAAGGACCAGAGGCTCTTCTGCTCGAGAGGCGCCACGGAATGCGATCCCAACCCCAAGGGGTGCATCTGTGGCGAGTGTCCCGTCTGGAGCGACTACGACCTGGGCTCCTACTACTTCTGCATGTCTGGCCCAGCCACCTAGCGACCACCTGAGAGACTCGGAAGTCCCATGCCTGGCGGTACCCAGCCAGGTACTACTGGCCGGCCGAGTGAATCCCGACTCCGTGGCGTCAGGTTCACCTTCGGCCAGGTCGGAAGGTCGCTCGACGGCTCGGGGTTCACGGCGACTCCCTTCCTTCGAGCTGTCCCCCATGTGTTCCCCAGGGACTAGCAGCCATTCGCTCCCGCCACTCCCGGATCGCCTTCGCGTGCTTCGAGTAGTGGGCGTAGGTGTCGAGCCGCAGCCTGTGCCGGAAGGGCGTCTCCGACGCGACGAGTCCCTCCGGAACGTCCTCAAGGTAGTCGATGAGACGTGCGTGCGTCTCGGTGGAACCTCGGAGGATCTCGTCCACCGACAGTGTGCTGCGTTGCTCGGTCATGAGCGCGTTGAACGCATCGATGCCGCCGTAGAGATCCGAGTACCGCGGTGGCCGAACGCCCTCTGCCACCGCGGGTAGGTGCTTCAACGCCTCTTCTTCCCACCAAGTCACGTGGGCGATGACGTCTCGTACGGACCAGGCGCTCGTGACTCCCCGCTCGAGCATCCGCGATTCGGACAGACCCGCGTAGGAGTCAGCGAGATCGAGCCACGCCTTGTCGATCTTGCCGAGGAGTTGTTGCCTGGTCATCCGTGGACCCCTTTGGTTTCCGTTGGAGCAGGTCGTCTTGCGGCGGAGCTGCAGGGTCCGCCGAGGAGCATGAATGCGGAGGAGCCGCCCCACTGGGACGGCTCCTCGTCAAGACGCTGTCGTGCGCGAGTGACGCAAGGCTCACTCGCGCGCGAGATTGCGGCTACTTCGCGACCGACGCATCGCCGGTCTTTGCGTCCACTTCGATCGTGCCTGTCGTCGCGCCGCTCTTGCCGGGGTCGAAGATGACTCGCCATACGAACGGCTTGATGGTCGACGTGTCCTCGGCGGACTTGTACGTCAACAGGCCCATCATGTAGGCGTTGGGATCGCCTTTCGCGCCACTTGCGGCCAAAGCCTTCGTGTAGGCCGTGTCGCTGTCGACTGTCCAGCCGTCGGTGCCTGGAACCTGCTTCCATTCATCTGCGCTCAGGCCGGCTGTCCCGTACTCCTGCGCCCCCATCGACTGGCCGCCAGTCAGATAGACGACGAAGGTCTTGTCATTCGACGGAGAGCCGAAGAGATAGGCCCACACCGGCGTGGCGGTCGGGGTGACGGCTTGCGCGGTCTGTACGACCAGCAGCTTGGCATCGGGAGCCATGGTCGAAAGCGCCGAACGAGCAGCGGGCAGGCTACCGAGTGCGGTAGGGCCGGGTTTGACAGTCGAGCCGGATGACTTACTGCCGCACCCCGCGACGAGCAGCACCAGCGCGAGCAGCATCAACGCCACTGCGACGGTTGCGAATCGAATCCTTCGTGCGCGAATCATGCTGACTCACTCTCACTTGGCTGCGCGGACAGAAATGGCGCTCATGACACCCTAGACCTCGCAACGTATCCGGGCAACAGGAGCGGGCGTGTTCACCAAGTCTCCACGAACTGCAAGAAGAGTGCCCAATGCGCTTCGTGGAAGCGCCGACCGCCATCATTCGCTAGGGTTGAGTGAACGAAGATCACCCAACAGGCGAACATCCCGACCGAGATATGAGACGCTAGCAGGCGGTTCAGAAACACAGCTGCCTACTCAGTGCACGAGGAGATGGGGATTCGTGGCGCAGACCCCGTGGTTCCGTGAGACCCGCCCGCAGTTCCTCCTGCTCTCCGTGGCTCTTGTCGCGCACGGAGGTATGCTCGCCCTCTGGCAAGGATCGTTCAACTGGCTGCGGTTCGCACTGGCAGCTATCGGTCTGGTGCTGTTGCATGCGAGCGTCAACGTCCTGAACGACTGGCATGACCACGCACGGAGTGGAATCGACCTGCGGACAAGGCAGACCCCGTTCTCGGGTGGTAGCGGATTGCTCAAGGCTGGCGCGATGTCCGACCGCCAAGCGCTTGCGCTAGGCATCGGCACACTCGTGGCAGGAAGTCTCATCGGCCTGTACCTCTCGTGGGTATCCGGCTGGCAGCTGCTCGCCATCGGCGCCATCGGAGCCACCGCTGTGGTCGCCTACACTCCGATCCTGACCCGCGTGGGCTTTGGGGAGATCGCGGCGGGATTCGCGCTCGGGACTCTCCCGGTGGTCGGCACCTACTTCGTCCTCACTGGACGAATCGACACTGTCGCGTGGGTGTCAGGCATTCCAGCTGGCCTGCTCACGTACAACTTGCTGCTCCTGAATGAGTTTCCGGATACGGAGGCCGACAAGGCTGGCGGGCGCCGACACATGGTCGTCCTACTAGGCAAAAAGAACGCCAGATGGCTGTACGCGGCGGTCGAGGTGGGAGTCTACCTGTCGATCGTGGTCAGCGTCATCACGGGCGTGCTCACGCCGTGGACGCTCTTGGCGCTGCCAGCGGCGTTCTTCGCGGGGCAGGCGATACGAACGACCCTCAAGTACTACGACCGTTTCGAGGAACTGATACCGGCGCAGGGCGCCAATGTCATCGCGGTTCTCTTGACGAACGCCCTGCTCGCTCTGGGCTACCTGGTGGCCGCGCTCACCTAGATCGAGGCGCCGCAGTCAGCATCTGGGCTACTGACCGACCAGCTACTCTGCCCGTTCCATCTGCACCGCGATCGCCCCGTCGGCAGTACGCAACTCGAGACGGGTTCCGGCGACCTGATACGTCTTGGCTGACTCCAGAGCCGCGAGATATGCCGTCTGCTGCGCCATCACTTCGGGTGGACCTGTCATCTGCGCTGCGTTGATGGTCCCTACGGAGATCTCATTGCCCCCTTGGAGCGAGTAGTCCCCGTTGTAGGCGTTGATGCCGCCCTCACCGGTGACCTTGCCGTCATTGCTGAAGTCAGCGGTGAGCGTGGTTGTCGAGATCACGGAGACCACGGCCTGTTTGCCGTTGTTATATGCGATGACGCGCCATTTGCCGACAACGGTTACGTCGCCTGCCTGATAGACGATGAGCTTCTCGTCGCCGTCCCCATATAGCGTCAGCGTCTTCCCATCCGAGTAGTAGGACGTCGCCTTCTGGAGGTCGGCGAGATAGGCGTCCTCCACGGCCATCAGATCCGGAGGGCCAGCCAGTTTGGTCGACGTGATAGGCCCTACGCGCGTCACGTTGCCGTTCGCACCCGCCACGAAGGGGCTCTGGTACGTGTTCAGCACGCGCCCGGTGATGTTGTCGTCGGCGAACCACGCACTCCCGTTCGTGCCCTGCGGAGCGTCCTTGAGCATGCCACTGTCCGAGTACGAGGTGAGAACCCAGTTGACCTTGTTGATCTCGCCTCCCTTGGGGACACCCGTCGCACAACCTGAGGCCGCTACGGCAACGCAGGCGAGACCGACGATCACGACAGTCAGTGGAAGGGCACGCGGCATTCTATGCGGCATACGTACCTCTCATTCCTTGGCAGGCGGCCAGACCGCGCTGCTCCGGCCATTGCGTCTAGTCCAGTACCTCTCCCTCGGGAACCACCTCGCCGGTCGCGTGCAGAGCTGAGCGGAGGAAGAACGGTCCGGTCGCTTCGTTCAAGACGATCGTGCCGATTATCACTGAGGCGAGGAGGGGGCCGCCTTGGGGAAATTCGGCTGAAATCGTCGCCGCCAGCGCAAGGGCAATGCCTGCCTGCGGCACGAACGCCCTCCACGTGACTCGGCGAATGACCGGCGGCTCCTTGGCCAGTGCCATCGCAGCGGTCGATCCGGCCCAAAGCCCGCCTGCTCGCAGGGCCCAGAGAAGCGCGGCGGGAGCGGCGGCCGCGATGAGGGTCTCGATGTGCAGCCCCAATCCAGTGAGCGTGAAGAACACCACGTAGACCCATGGAGCGACGCGGGCGAGGATCTTCGCGAATCGCTCGGGATTTGCCAGCCTGTTTGCGACGAGAAGTCCCGCGATCATGGCGATGAGGAGCGGCTCGATCTCCACCTCCAGGCCGAACGCTCTTCCGGCCCATCTGATGGAGAGCTCGGCAACCAAGGCCGCGAGAGCCGACAGCACAAAGACCAGCACTCCGACAACGGCGTCGGATTGCACCCGCTCGACCGTCCGCTTCAGCAGCGCGCCCACGAGAAGGCCACCGAGAAGAGCCAGAACGATCCCGAGTCCAACGGTCGCAACGAGCTCTCCCACGGAGCCGCCCCCGCCGAGCAGCCCCTTGGCGAGGGTGAGAGACACCGAGAATGCGGACACGACCACCACGTCCATGACCACGGTGGCTCCGAGCACGAGACGCGTGAAGGGTCCCACGGCCTTCGCCTCAGAGATGACGGCGATCGCTTCCGGAGGGGACAGCGCCAACATGACAGTTCCTGCCAGGATGGCGGCGGCAAGTCGCGCAGCTGCGGGAACATGCGCGGGGAGGACGACGTAGACGAAGACGCTCACTACCACGGAGACGGCCAGCGTCATACCCACGACCTGGAACGCGATGGGCCGGATCCGAGGTCGGATAGCGCTCCACACGAGGTGACTGCCTGCTACGAACCCGATGACGCACAAGGTCACCGAGTTCAGGACCGGGAAGGCGAGATTCGCTGTCTCGGCTGACGACCTGATGAGCTGACCCGCCACGGCCCCCACAGCCAGGTACGCTGGCAAGCGCGGCACTTGTACCCGGGCGAGGCCCTCTCCAGCCAGGTAGGCAGCGGCGCATATGCCGGCGAGAATCGCCCAGCGGACAAGTTCCATCAGTCGTCCCCCGATGTGCTAGGCGAACCCGGAAGTCGCAGCGGGCCGATCACGAGCGCGAAAGGGCTCGGTTCCCTCGGCGCAGACGCTGGAGACCTACTTCCGACGCGCGGCAAACGCGTTCCAGATCGCCACGACGATGACGGCGCCGATGATGGAGCCGATAACGCCACTTGGTCGGAATGCAAATCCTTCGCCCGCGAGCAAACTGCCGATCGCGCCGCCCAGGAACGAGCCAACGACACCTGCGACGATGGCCTGCAGCCAGTCGTATTGCCCGGCCTTCCGCGCTCTGCCGAGAAGCATCTGGGCGACCCAGCCGATCGCCATACCCCAGATCAGCATTCCGATGAGAAACAGGCCCACGTCCGCTCCTTCCGAGGGGTTGCCGCACGCTCACGGCCCAGCCGAACGCATCCCCATTCTAGCCCGAGGGCAGGGCGCGGGGTCGTCGGCGTCGCAATCCTAGGTGACGCCTACTGCAGCGACTCGGCGACCCGCTTCAGACCGACCATGGTCTTGCGCGAGAAGATCGCACCGCCGAAGTTCAGCGGCCCGTTCCAGATCCATCGTGCGAACCCGGTCTCGGTGCCGTCTGCACGCATGCGAAGGAGCAAGCGAGTCCCTCCGTCGGCAGTGGGGCGCAGCACCCACGCCATCGTGTTCTCCGTCCACGTCTCCGGCATGGAGCGGCGGCCAAGCTGGTCCGGATCGAGACTGCCGGCAGCGAGAACGAACGCGCTTCCGGGGTCGGCAACCACCACCTCGTAAGACACCATGTCGTTGATGTTGATCTGGTCGCCGACCTCGACGTTCTGAAGTTCGGGCACGATGCGCCTCGAAAAGTGCCCGTCGACGAAGTCAGAGGACTTGCTCAGGTTGTAGAACCAGTCCCAGCCGTACCAGCCGGCACGGTGCTGCCCCATTTGCTGGATGAGCGCATAGACGGTATCCGGCGGCGCTGCGATGGTGATCGCCTTGGTCGAGACTTCGCGCTTGGCAGGAATGAGCTCGTCGCCGGGTAGCTTGGCCGACACCTCTTCAGGAGTTGCACCCCACGAATCCGTGAACCAGCGAGTCGCAGGCGGAACGAGCAGGAAGCCCACGATGAGCAAGACGACGAGTCCTGCAACCACGATGAAGACCCACTTCACGCCGACAAGAACGACCGAGCCCGCTGACCCTTGCATTCCCTGCTCCTTCATCCGTGCCGTTCTTCACCACCGTCTGACCGCGCTCGCGTCTCACGCGGCGAGTCAGTACGCCGCACCGCTGGAAGATGCTGCAAGCATGACGCCGATCTTCACATCCAGAGAGGGCCCGGCTCAAGCTCATCCTCTCGCTACGAGGATCGAGCTGCGATCGCGGACGCGATGAAGTCGGCGTCATCGCCGACGCCGATGAGCAGTCCTGACTTCCACTTGTAGAGGTAGGGCAACCCGACGAAATACAGCCCGCCGAATTCGGTCACCCCGCGCTTGGCGATGGGATAGCCGTCGGCGTCGAACACGGCCAACTTGACCAGGCCGAAGTCGAACGCGTAACCCACCGCCCACACAATGGCCGTGATGCCGGAGCCCACCAGGCTCAGTTCTGCGATTTCGTCAGCGGAGTAGCCGTCGCGCAGCACCGGCAGGCTCTCCAAGGGGGCATCCAACCCCTTCTGGGCCACGTACTGATCGACGGCTGCAGTGATCTGCTGCTCGGCGCCGTCTGCCTTGGTCAGACTCTCCTTGAGGTCCGGAGCGAGGTGGACCGTGTCGCCGTCCGTGCCTCGGAGGTGCCCCAGCAGAACCACGCCGTCTCTAGAGAACTGGTGCAGGTTGAGCGTCTGACCGCCATCGCGGCCGGAGACGTGCGGGTTGCCCGCGAACTTGGCTCGAGGCGACGGCAAGTCATCTACTGTCCTGTCCAGGTTTCCCATGAGTTTCATCCACTCAAAGATGTCCCTCCCCCGGTAGCGCCGAGGAACCCGGCCGGCGCCGCCGACACACAGGTAGACTCTCCGCCCGCTCTGATAAAGCTCTTGCGCGATCTGGCAACCGGATTGCGCACTGCCGACGACGAGCACCGCGCCGTCCCGCAGTGCACCGGGGTTGCGATACTGACCCGAGTGAAGCTGGTCGATGGTGGCGGGAATGTCGGCGCTCAGAGACGGCACCTTGGGACGCTGGAACAGACCGGTTGCCATGACCACATTAGTGGCTTCAATGGTCGCGTCCTCCGTCTTCACAAGATAGCCGTCGTTCTCGGCGTTCGGCTCGACCGAGGTGACCTGAACCCCGAAGCGAACCGGCAGGCGAGAGTCCTCGACATACCGCTCGAAGCGGGCGACGACTGCATCGCGCGGCATGAACGCGTCCGGCGCACCGCCCCGGTACTCGGCGCCGGGCAGTCGGAACGACCAGTTTGGCGTCACAAGCGTGAAGGAGTCCCATCGGCCGTTTCGCCAAGCGTTTCCGGCCTGGGCGGCTTGCTCAAGAACGATGTGTTCTCGGCCCCGCTGGCTCAAGTGGTAGCTGGTGGCAAGCCCAGCTTGGCCACCGCCTACCACGACGGTCTCAACTCTCTGGGTCATTTGCAGCTCACCTTGTGCCCGACACACACTGGAGAAATGCTTCGCAGACTGCGTACCCAAACCTACCTCGGCGTATGCGACGAGCCTAGGAGGAGCACGGCTTCTCCGTCAGGCGCCGCGCAATCGGTGTTCAGGCGTAGCCGGGGAAGTGCTCGGACATCACCCGGCGAGCTGGGACGCCGACGTCGTCCAGCAACATCCGCGTCAGGGCATCCACGAGCGTCGCAGGACCGGAGACGAAGAAGTCCCGAGTTGACCAGTCGGGGACTTCTTCTCGCACGACGTTGCCATCGATGTGTCCTACCCGTCCACCCCATCCAGGCTCCGGCTCAGAGAGCACGTTCACGACACGCACTCGCCCGGGGGTGATCGCGTCGAACTCCTCACGGAAGGCGGTGGCTTCCAGGTCGCGGTTGCCGTACAACACGACGATGTCGACGTCGCTGCCGGTATCGAGTGCCCAGCGGAGCGTGGAGCGGGCTGGCGTGACGCCTATCCCACCGCAGACGAACGCCACTTTCCGCATGTCAGAGCCCAGCACGAACGCGCCATCGGGGCCCGCGAGATGCACGATGTTGCCGACAGCAAGCGCGTCCACACGGTTCTTGAACTCGTGGCCGGTCATTCGCGTCGTGAACTCGACGTTGGGCTCGGTCGGCGAGCTCGAGAACGAGAAGTGGTGCTCGATGGGACGTGTCCCCAGGGCAGCTGAGCCACGGAGCAGAACGAAGAAGAACTGCCCCGGCACGTAGTCCAGATCCTGGGGACGCTCGAAGGCGAACGTCTTGGTGCCCGTTGCCCTGACTCTGCTGCCCAGGTAGCGCGCGTCCCATTCCCCCATCGCCGTCCCCCGTTGGCTTCTAGAGTCCTTGTCCACCCCGGTTCGTTCTGAGCTTCTCGAGAATGGATGCCACGTATTCCACGATGGTCGAGATGGTTGCCCCTACCACGACGGTTCTGAGCTTGTCTGCCCATTCGGCAGCGCCCTGCGGCTTGTCGAGCGACCACATACCGGACATCCACACCCATCGACGGCCATCACGATAGTCGACCAGTTGCCAGATGCCGGCTTGTGCTTCGAACCTGCGGGCTCGTTGGTCGTAGATCACCGGACGATGTATCCCGTCAGGACACACCTCTGTCTTCGGCGTGCCTTGCACCACCCAGATCTGATTGGTCCAGGAGTAGGTCACGATACCCCGCGAACTCGCTGGGCTTGGAGCGGCACCGGCGGACGGCGGGGGTGGCGGCCTGCTCTCGGTACGCGGCTGCTGGGCTGCGCTCTGTCCACCGGTCGTCGAGGCCCGTGCGCGCTCGCGGTCGTATCTCGCTCGCAGCTCGGGATCGCTGAGTGTTTCGTAGGCGACGTTGAGGCGCTTCGCAAAGTCCTCGTCACCACCGCGGTCCGGATGATGCTTGGCGATCAGGACCCGATAGGCCTTGGCAATGACCTCATGATCCGCCTTCGGGTGCACCTGGAGCACCTCGTAGTAGTCGAAGGATTCCATGTGCACCTCCCAGGCCCAAGTCTCCGGAGTCGCCGGGCAAGGGCTGCCCGCTCCACCACGAGTCTACCTTCCGAAAGGCCCTGTCTGCTCGATTCGCTCCCCACGGGCCAACGGCGCTATCTGCTGAAGGCTATTGAAAGGTATGCCCGTTGAACTTCAGCCAGCCGGCAGCGTGTTGGCCGCTCGGGTCGTGATGCGTCCAATGAATGAGGCCGCCCTCTGAGTTCCATTCGTATTCGCCACTGAACGCAACCGAATCGCCAGGTCGAACCATGGGTATACGGTTCTTGTGACGGTGGTGACACCGAGCATCCGGGGGATTGGGGCCGGCACAAGCCGACCCGCCATGATGAAGGGAGCACACATGGCTATTGGACCCGTGCAGTTGCTGGCCATCGGATTCTACTCGCCTGACTTTGAGGGTGAGGCACTCGAGGAGCTCAGGAGACTCAGAGAGAGCAACGCGGTCAGGATCATCGACGCTCTCGTCGTCTACAAGAACGAAGACGGCGACATGGCGGTCGCGCGTCTCGGCAACCTGACCGAGGACGAATCCGTTGAGTTCGGCGCGAAGGTCGCCGCGCTCATCGGTCTCGGCGTCGCAGGTGAGGAAGGCTTCGTAACAGGCGCCGAGTTGGGCGCTCTGGCCGGCGAGGAGGGCATCGAGGTCTTCTCGGACCAGACTGCGCTGGACATGCTGGAAACGCTTCCGAACGATTCGGCGGTGGCCCTCCTCCTGCTCGAGCACCACTGGGCCGTACCGTTGCGCGACGCAATCGCCCGGGCTGGTGGTTTCCGCCTGGCCAGCGACTTCATCGGCCCGCTCGACCTGATCGAGATCGGTCTCGTCACCCGCGAAGAGGCCGAGGAGCTTGCGGCTCTCGAGACCATAGAGGAACTGGAAGAGGGGGCCGAGTCCGAGTAGGGCGACGCGTGGCCGAACGCCGTACCACCTAGACCCGGCGAGCGCCCCAAGAGGCGTCAGCCGGTGTCAGGGGGTCACACAAGCGACGACCGACCCTTCGGGGCCGGTCGTCTTCGCGACCCGCGCAGGCGGGAATCTAGCCCCAAATCACCCGCATGTCTCCCACCCGTGGACTATCGGGGATACTAGTGAAGACCGTGAAGGGAACCGGGCGAGATCGATGGAGCAGAGATGAATGTGATCGAGACCACGAAACTGACCAAGTACTACGGCAAGTCCCGGGGCATCATCGACGTCGACATGACCGTTGAAGAAGGCGAGATCTACGGCTTCATCGGGCCGAACGGCGCCGGGAAGTCCACGACTATCCGGACCCTGCTCGGCCTCATCTACCCAACGAGCGGCTCGGCGACCGTCTTCGGCAAGGACTGCATCAAGTTCGGTCCGGAGATCCGTCAGCAGGTAGGCTACCTGCCGTCCGAGGTCTTCTACTACGACGACATGCGGGCGGTCGACCTGCTCAAGTACTCGGCGAGCTTCTACAAGATGGACCCCAAGGCCGCCGAGAAGCGAATCAACGAGCTCGCCCAGCTGTTCGATCTCGACTTGAAGAAGAAGATTGACGACCTGTCGTATGGCAACAAGAAGAAGGTCGGCATCATCCAGGGCCTCGCTCACTCTCCCAAGCTGATCATCCTCGACGAGCCGACCGGCGGACTGGACCCGCTCATCCAACAGCAGTTCTTCCACCTGCTGAAGGAGGAGAACACGAAGGGCGCCACGGTGCTGTTCTCCTCGCACATCCTGAGCGAGGTGCAGAAGATCTGCGACCGGGTGGCGATCATCAAAGAGGGCACGATCATCAAGGTCGAGCAAATCAAGACGCTCCTGGAGAATGCCACCAAGCGCTTCAGACTCGAGATGGTCGACGAGCCTGTCGCTTCAACCTTCGAGATCGAAGGTGTGAGCGACCTGGCCGTGGCGAATCACTCGGTGGGCTTCCTCTTCCGAGGCCACATCAACAGCATCACAAAGATCATCGCAGAGCAGGACCTGCTCGACCTGCAGGTGGAAGAGCCCGACCTTGAGGAGATATTCCTGCACTACTACCAAAAGGAGGAGAAGTAGCGGTGAACGTCTTCCTCCGCGAGCTGCAGGCATACCGGAAGTCGACGATCATCTGGGTCGCGTCGCTAAGCGCGCTCGTCATCGTCTTCATGGTGGGGATGTATCCCGCGTTCAGTCAGGACGTTGAAGCCTCCAAGAAGTTGCTCAGCCAATTGCCCGAGGCGGTGCGAGTCGCCTTCAACGTGCAGCTGTCGAACTTCTTCACTGTCTACGGCTTCTACGGCTATCTGCTAGGCTTCGCCTCCGTTGCCGGCGCGATCATGGCGATGAACCTCGGGACAGGCGTCATCTCCAAGGAGGTCTCCGGCAAGACCGCCGACTTCTTGCTCTCCAAGCCCATCACCCGCCCCAAGGTTGTCTCGGCAAAGCTGGCCGCCGCATTCGTGGCGATCGTCTTCACGAGCGCGGTCTTCTCAGTCGTCGCCTACGTCTCGGCGCTCGTTGCTTCGACTGGCCCGGTCTCGGCAAGCACGTTCTTCGTCCTGTCTTCGACGTTCTTCCTCGTCCAGGCGCTATTCCTCGTGCTCGGGGCGCTCTTCGCGGTCCTGATCCCGAAGGTCAAATCGGTTGTCTCGGTGACTTTGCCCACGGTCTTCGGCGTTTACATCATTGGGACGCTCGGGGAGGTTCTGGGGCAGACGAAGGTTCGCTACCTCTCGCCGTTCAGGTACTTCGACACCGGCTACATCATCAAGAACGTGAGCCTTGAGAGCTCCTACGTGATCCTCGAGGCCGTCCTGGTGGTGGTCGCCATCGTCGCCATCTACCTCATCTACCTCAGGAAAGACATCCGAGCCGCTGCATAGGTGGAGGACATGAACATCTTCCGTCGCGAAATGAAGGCGCACCGCTGGGGTCTCCTCTTCTGGAGCCTAGGGATGGTGCTCCTGGTGATGTCCGGCATGGCCAAGTTCGCCGCATATGTTGGGGCCGGGCAGTCAGTTGAGCAGATCATGAGCACGCTGCCCAAGGCGGTACAGGTGATCTTCGGCCTGACCGGTTTCGACCTCACCAAACCGAGCGGCTTCTACGGGATCCTGTTCCTGTACCTCGCCGTGATGGCCGCCGTGCACGCGGTCCTCTTGGGCGCGAACGTCATCTCCGAGGAGGAGCGGGACAAGACGTCCGAGTTCCTCTACTCCAAGCCGGTCTCCCGAGGTAGGGCGCTCACCGGGAAGCTTCTCGCCGGACTCGTGAATCTCGTGGTGTTGAACCTCGTGACCTTGCTCTCGTCGATCTACTTCGTGAGCTACTTCGGCAAAGGTGAGTCTGTCGGTAACGAGATACTGGTCCTGATGCTGGGCCTGTTCTTCCTGCAGCTGATCTTCTTCTCGATTGGCGCTGTGGTGGCCGGAACCGCGCGAAAGCCGAAGTCTGCCGGCACCCGGGCGACGTCGATCATGCTACTGACGTTCCTCCTGTACTACCTGATAAACCTGGACGACAAGCTGGACTTCCTGAAGTACTTGACGCCATTCAAGTACTACGATGCTGCCGTACTGCTGAAGAGCGGGCTCGACCCGGTCTTCGTCGCCATTTCTGTGGTCATCATCGCCGCTGCCGTCTTCGGGACGTACCACTTCTACTCCGCAAGAGACTTGAGCGTATAGACCAGACCGCGCCGTAGCGACATCACCACCGCGAGAGGAGACCACCTCGTGAAGACAGAGCGTGGCGCCCTTCTCTCCGTGTTGGTCGTGGTTCTCATAGGCCTTGCGATAGCTGTAGCGGGCTCTCAGGGAGGAACCACGTTCCGTGGAGTGCCAGTCTTCGCGCTGTCGGTCGGGCTGGTCTTCCTGATCCAGTGGCTGGCATTCATCCCGGCGTATCTGCTGCAGACCGAGAGCTTCTTCGATCTCACAGGCAGCCTGACCTACATACTCGTGACCGTGGTGGCAGTAGTACTGAGCCCGCCGCTCGATGCCCGAGCCACGCTACTGCTGGTGCTTGTTGTCATCTGGGCGGCGCGACTTGGGACGTTCCTGTTCACGCGAGTCAGAAGGGTTGGCAAGGACGGCCGTTTCGACGAGCTCAAGCCGTCGTTTCTCCGCTTCTTGAACACCTGGACCATTCAAGGACTCTGGGTGAGCTTGACGTTGGCCGCCGCGCTTGCGGCCATCACGTCGGGCGAGCGCGTGTCGACTGCCACCACGTCCGCTACCCCATTCGCCCCGGATGCCTTCCTCATTGCGGGAGCGGTCGTCTGGGTCGTCGGCTTTGTCATCGAAGCACTCGCGGACTCCGAGAAGCGCCGGTTCAGGGCAGACCCCGCAAACAAGGGCGAGTTCATCCGAACCGGGCTGTGGTCCTGGTCCCGCCATCCGAACTACTTCGGCGAGATAACCCTCTGGACCGGGATCGCGATCATCGCCTTTCCTGTCCTGCAAGGCTGGCAGCTCGTGACGCTCGTCTCGCCGGTGTTCGTCTTCCTCCTCATCACGCGTGTCAGCGGCATACCCCTGCTGGAGAAGAGGGCGGACGAGCGGTGGGGTGGGCAGGAGGAATACGAATCGTACAAGGCGCGCACCTCCGTGCTCGTCCTCCGACCACCTCGGCGTTGAGCGAAACGCATGTCATTGAGCAGACCTGCGACACGCCAGTTCGCTGTGGTCACTGACAGCACGGCCGACATCACGCCGGAAACCGCCCTCCAACGCGGCATTCACATCGTGCCCATCACCGTGAACATAGGTGATGAGGTGTTCGTCGACGGGGTGCTCTCCCAGGATGAGCTGTTCGAGCGGATGCGAAGTACGCCGAACGCGCCCACCACCTCGCAGCCAAGCGTGGGCGCTCTTGCAGCGACCTATGCCGGCGCGTTGGAGACGGCGGACTCGGTGATCGCGGTACACATCTCGTCGAGATTGTCGGGCACGATCGATGCGGCCCGTATCGCTGCCGAGCAGTTCGAAGACAGAGTTCACGTGTTCGACTCTCGCAACCTGTCGTGGGGACTGGCCTGGCAGGTGATCGATGCGGCGGCGGCCGCGGACGAGGGTCTCGGCGTGTCCGATGCCTTGGATCGGATCGCTCGGACTCGCGACACGGTCAAGATCATCGTCAGTCTGGACTCGCTCGAGAACCTGCGCCGGAGCGGCCGCATTGGCGCAGTCTCGTCCTTCGTGGGATCGATGCTGAAACTGAAGGTCACGATCGTTGTCGACGCCGGCGGCGCGTTGGCCCCGATCCGCGGGAACAGGGGCGACAGGGCGGCGCTTCGATTCATGCTCGAATGGATCTCTAAGGAGATGGGCACTGAGCGCGCCGGCAGGTTCGCCGTTGGTCACGCCCTGTCAGCCGAGAAGGCGCAGCGGCTCGCCGAAGGCATCAGGGAGCGTTGGGGCGTCAGCGAGCTCGTTACGTTCGAGGCAGGGTCGGCGATCACCACCCACGGCGGCGCCATATGGGGAGTGGCGTTCTGGCCAGGGGGATAGCGAGCCCTTGTCTATCCCGCTCGTCGCCTGATGCTCGGCTTCGAACTATCTGCGGTGGTGCTTCGCGGCGCTGCGGACCGCCTTCGCGAAGTGATTAGCTTCCATCTCTTGCTCGCGCGGGATGTCCATCGAATACAGAAGGTCGTCCGTCTCGAAGATGATCTTGACGGACTGGGTGCGCCACTTCGGCGTGCCGGGCACGTCCTCTTTCACCGTTGAGCCGAGGAGCCCGCCAGCCACGGCACCGGCCGGGCCGAGAAGTGCCCCTCCGACAATGGCCCCCCCTGCGACCGCGGACGCCGACGTCTGGGTCGTGCTAGCGGCTGAACCATCGGAGACGACCTCGCGCGAGAACTCTGCGCGCTTGATCTCGGAGAGCGGCATGGAACCCACCGGCGTGCGCAGGGTGTTGTCGTCGAGCACCAACTCCGCGAAACGCATCGGTTGGTTCACTGGTGTCCTCCCCACGACCGCCTCTGGGCCCGGCATCATGCCGGGCCCGTTCGCGTAACGGATTGTGACTACGGGCGCGCCCTACGTCTCGGGGTCGTCCATGTCTTCTGGGGTGACGTCGATCGTCGCGACGGGTTCCTTAGCGACGGGCTCCGGCGGCTCCATGGGCGCACTCTCGGCAGGAACCTCGGAGACCGCTATAGCTACGACCCCGCCTGCCCCAGCTTCGGCCAACGCGACCTGAGGCTCTGTGGGGCTCTGCCCGAAGAACTCGATGAGGAGGACAGCCAGTCCTATGAAGATCGCCGTCCAGATGACGAATCCCGGCGTGAGCGGGGCCGAGAGAACGTCGACGATCACACCGAGGGCGACGGCACCCACACGCAGCGCGGTCTTGTTCGCTGCGACGAACTCGCCGAACTTCCCGAAGTCCGAGCTGCCGCGAGCCAGGGTCATGCCGCGAGCAATACCGTGCCGGAACGACAGAGCGAGTTTCGAGGGCCCTGCGAAGAACGCAATCCCAGCGACGACGAGGCCGACGGTAATAGCCGTGGTTTGCATGGTCACTAGGAACTTGAAGAAGATATCCCAGAAGGCCTGTGCCGCGTCCGTCGGGATTGCCGCCGTGTTGTAGGCCGCGTTGATGAACGCCGTCCTGCCAAACACGAGTAGTTCGAACGGCAGCAGGGTGACAATGACAAGACCGACGCCGAGCCACAGCCACGCCCGCCTCGTGTTCGGCGCCGCCCAGAGGGCGAGCCCGACGAAGAGCAAAGTCAGGACGATCAGCACCCAGATGAGCGAGTTGAAAAGCCCGAACACGGTCTGAGCCTGCGCAAGGCGAGGAGACTCATAGAGCACGAATGATGCAGGGAACTTGTCCCAAGGGATGAACTTCGTGAGGCCAGCAATGCGGGTAGACGCAAGCCGCTCCTGGGCGGCCGCCACGAATGCCTCGGTGTTGAACGTGATCACCCCGTTCGTGGTGCTCACCGCTCCGCCCGGCTTGCCGCCCTTGATCGCGGCGGAGAACGCCTGCTGCGTCGCACGCATCGTCGTTGTCCACACTGTGGAGAACTGGTCCGACTTGACAACCTGGGTGATCAACTTGTCGGCGTAGGTCTCGACCTGTGCAGCAGCGGGTGCTGCGATCGGTGCGAGCGCCGTGGGTAACAAGCTGCGGATCTGCCCTTCGACGTCGACGTTGGCGAATAGCGCCGTGCTCACCTTGTCCGCGACTGCGTTCTGGATAGCGGGGTCTTGAGCCAGCGGACCGACGGTTGCGACCCACTGGTCGGTATTCATGATCGTGCGATTGATCCACACCGTGGGGAGAGCAAGGGCGAAGAGCACGAGGCCGATCACCAGCAGGACGATGGCTCCTGCCCATCGCCATCCCCTGGCCCGTTCTCGCGCCTTTCCCTCGACCTCCGCCTTCAGCCGCTCATTCTCGGCCTTCATGTGCTCGTTCTCGGCTCTCACGCGCTCGACCTCGGCGTCAAGATCGCGAGCCGGGCCTTCCGGCGTGGCACCGGAGACATCCGCGTCGTCAGCCATCGCACTCTCCCCTCAAAGACGGTCCGCCGAGGCGGATATGCCTGCGCTACGCACCACAAGACGCGGGTCGCCATGCCAGACATCGGCCACTGACCGCGCAGCTGCTCTACCACTCGGTTAGTACCCAATGCGTGCTCAGGTGGTTCACGAAGACGACAGGGATACCGCGCTGGCAATCCGTCATTCGCTGTGTTGTATGTGTCGCGACTCCCTCCTGATGGGCTGCCTCGCCGTCTCATGCACACCCCGGATACGGCGGATCACAGCGTTTGACGGCAGCGGCGGCGAGCTCTTCAGCGGCAGGTCTCTTCGAAGGTTTGCCAACGGCGCCAATCCATACTCCGACCAGGGCGATGCTCGCGCCGACTAGGAAGATCGGCGTGACTCGCTCCTTTGTGATCAACGCGGCTATCACGATCGTCGCAACGGGAAACAGGAGGAACGAGTACGACGTAGCGGAGGCGGTCCACCTTGAGAGCACGAGAAGGTAGAGGTAGAAGAGCAGAACCGAGCCAACGAGTACGAGGTAGACGAAGGCCGCGATGGTCCGAGGCTCGGTCGGCAGGGACCAGGACTCGCCCGCGATGAGGGAGACGACCAAGAGAATGCCGGCACCCACGGTGAAGGCGACCGCATTGGTGGGGAGAGGCTTCGTTCCTGGGAAGAGCTTGTAGACGACCGAGCCCTCGGCTATGCACGCCGCACCAGCGACCACCGCAAGGAGCGACGGTATTGGCACCGACCGTCCGAGTTCCGCCCCGACGCCGATTGCGATTCCCGCCAGAGCGATCAGTGCGCCAGCCAAGCCCCTCCAGCGAAAAGGCTCAAGGCGGTGCGCCACCGCGAAGAGCATCGTCATCAAGGGACCAAGGGACAGGATCACCATGAACAGGCTGGGGTGAATCTTGAGGATGCCCCAGTAGAGCAGGGCGTAGCTCGCGCCGACGGCGAGCGCGCCGTACAGGACGGCGCCGACCAGCGCCCTGCCCCTCGGCACATCGACGCGCCTTGCAAGAAGGATCACCCAGAAGATGGCTGCCGCGAGCGCGAAGCGAGCCGCGGCCCCCCAGAACGGCGGCAGCTCACCGTTGCTGAATTGGACCGCGACTGGATTGCCGCCACCGATGATGACCAAGACGACGAAGGCGACCAGCGTCGAATGGCTGGCCCGCGCGGTGTCCGTTGAGATCGCATCGTCGGTCCTGGACACGTCGATCACCTCGATAGTGGATGTTCCCTACCTGACGTCCGAGACCGATAGCCGCAGGAAGACGGGCCACAGCCAATCTGAGATCTGATGTCAGGGTCCAAAGAGCTTGGCCGTCAGTGGATACAGAATGAGAACTGCTGCCGCTAACCACACGACGACGACGACCACGGCGGCCGTTCGACTGACGGGCCTGTCGCCCTCGAGCGTCTGCGCGGCACGAGCCCGACATTCGGACATCACGTTCTCCGGCACGAGTCGTATCGATGCAGCTATGCCGAGCGGGACGATGATCAGGTCGTCCAGATAGCCGAGCACCGGGACGAGATCCGGGATCAGGTCGATAGGACTGAAGGCGTACGCGGCCACCGCTGCGGCCAGAACCTTCGCGTTCCACGGTGTGCCGGGATGCCGCGCCGCTAAGTACAGGGCGTACGTATCCGACTTGAGCGCACGTGCTCGACGACGAAGGTCCTCCACGAATGCCATGCAACTAGGCTACGCCCTCGCAGTAGAGACCTGACACAGGGTGGGCGCGACGCAAGACGACTCAAGACATTCCGACGGGTACCAACTCCATGGCGAAAGGATTCGAGATGCATCCGAACATGCTGAGGGTCGTCGTGGTGGTCTGTCTGGGCGCGTTCATCGCGGTGGCGATCGCTGGATGCTCGAGCTCCAACACCTCGGGGGGTGGAACCAACGCTGGCCCGAGCGGCGGCATGATGGGTGGCGGATCGACCGGTACCCCCGGCGGGTCCGGCGGCATGATGGGCGGCAGCGGCTCGAGCGGGGGCAACTACTCGTCCGTCGGCCAACGGATCTTTCTCACCGGTGTGGGGTCTGACGGCCAGAGCATTCCGCGAGCCTCGAGTGTCTCCCAAGGCTCGCTCACGATGAGCGGCGGCGGATGCGGGTCTTGCCATCGCGCAAACGGACGTGGCGGGACGATCAGGATGATGATGGGGACCGCCATCAAGACGCCCGACATCACCTACGGTGCGCTCGTCAAGGAAGGCTTCACGGACCCGACCATCAAACGGGCGATCCTTGGGGGTTTGGACGAGAGCGGGAAGCAGCTGAACGCAGCGATGCCCCGCTGGCAGATGACCAATGCGGACGTGGACGCGACCATCGCCTACCTCAAGACCTTGGGATCGTGATAGTGAAGCAGGCTCCCGAAACAGCCTTCCCATGGCCTACTCGCACTCCTCGCCCGGCTAGTCGCCGCAGCCCATCGTCCCGTGATGGTTGGTGTCGTGCGGGTCGCAGTTCGTGCTGCCACTCCTGGTCGCGGTCCGCCGAGTGGCTGGGGTCGCGTTCCGCGTTGAGACTCGATGTCTCGGCGCCGAGCCGTGGGCGCGAACCACCGCATGCTTGGCCAAGGGCCTTGATGCCACGGTGGCCGCCTTCGACGGGGAGGGCTGGCCCCACAATCCCACAGCAGGCGTCGTTGCGCGCGAAACGATGGGCCCGTTCGCGTTCGGGGCGTGCGCCGCAGTCTGGGTTCCGGCCACGGAGATGCCGGCGCCGCCAAGGACGAGCCCGGCTACGAGCGCCGCCGCAACCGCGCCGATGAATGTCGATCTCTTCATTGCTTTCCACTCCTCAGAATCGTATGTGCACGTCTCGTCATGCGCGCTTCAGAAGAGGAGTCGTGCGGCGAGGCGATTCCTTACACCTCTGATTCGGACTACCGAGCCAGGGCTTCCGGATCCGACCCTGAGTGCGGATCGCTCGACGTGCTCTCCGTGTGGTGATCAGAGGTGTGGGTGTCCGGCAAGCTCGAAGTCCCGGAGTCCGTATGAGATCCCGACGACGTCACGCTTCCGCTCGACGTGGCATGGTCACCCGCCGAGGTCACGGTCCCGTGGGAGTCCGAATGGCTCAGGGTGTCGTGTGACGTCTGGTCGTGCTGCATTGAGAGGAGCAAGAGGTGCTCGGCTCGCAGCTGGCTGTCGTGCGACGCATCCTGCGACCGGTGCTCACCCGACCCGCCGGTTCCCGTGGTACCGCCGGGCCTGCTGACGGCGGTCGCGGTGTTACCCGTTCGCGGCGACCCGCTGCTCCAGCGTGAGTCGACCGTGCCGACACTGACGGTCGCCACGAGGGCCAGCGCAAGGACGCCTGCTGCGACTTTCGTCGCTGGAGCCACCCGTTCGGGCGGGATCACGTACCCGAGCTTGGCCGCAAGATCCGGTGAGCTTTGCAGCGAGAGGGCGGCTCGCTCGAAGAGGCTGAGTCCGAACTTCTTCATCGGCACCAGGAACGGGAGCAGGGCGGAGAGCCCGTCGAGACGCGAGGCTCTCTTGGCCTCGGTCCGGCAGCGGGTGCACACGACCAGATGCGACTCGAGCCGCGACTCCTCTGAGGCGTCGAGTCCCGTGCCCTTGCGCTTGTAGATCGCAGCGACCGCCTCGCGACATTCAGACGGAAGCTCGGCGACCTCACCGTAAGCCCGGCCGAACGCGTCTCGGGCTCTACTCACAAGCGTGTCGACAGCTCCCGGCGTCGTCTCGAACGCGTCTGCCATGTCAGCGGAGGATTGACGGTGGAGCTCACGCAGGATCAGCGCCGTGCGATAACGCGGGCGCAGTCTGCGCAGAGCGATGAAGACGTTGCGGGCATCCTCTCGGCCGAAGAACTCGTCGGCTGCATCGGGAGCCGATGTGTCAACCGCTGCCTCGATCGCATCCCCTTCGGCCGCCACGGGCGTGTGCGCACGCTTGCGAAGGATGTCGGTCGTCACGTTGCGGGCCACGCCGAAGAGCCACGCACGCGGCCTTTCAATCCCCTCTCGAGGTGCATTAAGGAATCGGATGAAGACCTCCTGCGCGGCATCGGCCGCTGCCTCAGGGTCCATCAGGGACGCGAGGCAGTAGCCGTACACGCGTTTGTGGTACCTGCGATAGACCTCGGAGAAGGCGAGCGGATCCCCGTCAAGCGCAAGCGAGAACACGTCGTCGTCGGAACGACGACGGAGCCCGACCCGCCTGAGTGTCAGTGTCGCGTCCATCTGTCCTTAGTCGTTGTCTCGCCGCGAACCTTACACTCTCGGTTCAAGGAACTGCGGACGGATTCGAGGAATGGGCCTTCTACGAGCCAGGTGGAAGCACTTGTCAGGGCGCGTAACGCTAGTACTGCCAGACACCGTGTCCCGCAGCTCGGAGCTCTTCCGCCAGCTCGGTCTCCATCTGGGCAGCAGCTTCGTATGGCATGGGGTTGAGGTGTTCGTACATCTGCCGGCAAGCAATCTCAGACCGTACGCTTCACGATGCGCGAATGTTGGACTCCGGCCTTGTGCCTGGCAAAGCGCTCCTCTGGAGCTAGGCCTGTTCAGGCCAACGTAGAGGCAAGGCAGGCTGGCGGAGCAGTCGGGATTCGCCTCGGCGAAGCGGCGATCGTCCCGCACCGAAGGATCAAGCTCCACGACGTAGACATTGTGATGATACTGAGCCACTGGTCCTGTTGGTCTCCCTCACCACGTCGGCCTAACAAGGAAGCCGTGCGAGTAGACGCCTATGAGTCAAGCAGACCAGCGAGTTCCGACGGCTCTGTTACTGGTCTGAGACAAGCGAACTGACGGCAGACGTAGGCCGTAGGAGCACCAGCGAGCGTCGTCCTGCCTTGGAGCAGCGGAACGGGAGAGTCGGCGCCGTCCGCGCCACTGGCGACCACGACGTTCGGGCGATAGGTGTCGAATACGACCGCGAGCAGATCGACGTCCATGCCGATGATCGCGATCTCCTTGGGCGGTGCGAGTAGCGAAGTCCAGTGCACTGAGCCACTGTGCGTAGCCAAGCGGGGCGGCGGACGCGGCGGTCTGCACCCGTGCGAGAGCCGCTTGGGATGCCTCGATGTAGCGGGACTCTCCCGTATAGGCGCCCATTCTGGACAAGACCAACGTCGCGGTCGAGCCGCCGGAGGGCTGAGCTCCGTCGTAGACGCCCTTCGGCCGAGCGATCAGGGTCTCGTGATCATCGCCCGTGTCGAAGAAGCCGCCGGCTGTGTCGTTGTAGTGCGCAAGGATCAGGTCGCACAGACGTCGCGCCTCGACGAACCAGTAGGGCTCGAACGTGCACGTATACAGATCCAGTAGCCCCTCGGCCACTTGGGCGTGGTCCTCGAGGAAGCCGCTCGTCTTCGAGCGCCCGTCCTTCCAGACGCGGAGGATCCGGCCATCGTCGTCGCGCATCGCGCCGAGCAGGAAACGCGCGCTCGTCTCGGCGACGACGAGGTAGTCCGCGCGATTGAGAACGCGCGCGGCCCCGGCGAACGCCGAAAGCATGAGCCCGTTCCAAGCCGAGATGACCTTCTCGTCCCGTCCCGGATACACCCTTCCCGCGCGCACGGCGAGGAGCCGTTGTTTCGCCCGAACCAGACGCTCTTCGACAACCTCAGGCCCCATACGCCAATGCGTCGCCAGCTCGCGCGGGTCGTGCTGCTGCGAGAGGATGTTCGACCCCTCGAAGTTGCCGGCGTCGGTCACCCCGTACGCATCGATGAAGAGCTCTCCGTCTTCACCGAGGACGGAGCGGATCTGGTCGGGCGTCCAGACGAAGAAGCGCCCCTCCTCGCCTTCGGAATCGGCATCCTGCGCGGAGTAGAAGCCCCCCTCAGGGTCGGTCATCTCGCGGACGACGTAGTCGAGCGTCTGTTCGGCCACTCGCCGGTAGCGAGGAATCCGCGTCACCTGCCAGGCGTGCAGGTACAGGCGCGCAAGCTGGGCGTTGTCGTAGAGCATCTTCTCGAAGTGGGGGACGAGCCACGCGGCGTCGACACTGTAGCGATGGAAACCCCCGCCGAGCTGATCGTAGATCCCGCCCCGCGCCATCGCATCCAGGGTTGCGACGACCATGTCGAGCGCGCGCGCCGTCGTCGGTCGCGATGTAGCGTCGCAGGAGGAACTCGAGGACTGTGGGTTGCGGGAACTTAGGGGCCGTGCCGAACCCGCCGTGCCGCGTATCGAAGGAGGCCTCGAGGCGATCGACGGCCACCGCCAGCACACCCGGGATGAGCGCGGCCGCCATGACCAGACGCCAATTCAGACGAAGCCTGGATCGCCTCGACAAGTCTGCCGCCCGCTTCGACGATCTCGTCCCGACGAGTCCTCCACGCTTCGGCGATCTGCTCCAGGACGTCGGTGAAAGCGGGCAGGCCGGGACGCGCTGTCTTGGGGAAATACGTGCCGCCGAAGAAGGGAACCGCATCGGGCGTGAGGAACACGCTCATCGGCCAACCGCCGTGACCGGTCATCGTCTGCACGGCGTCCATGTAGATGGCGTCGAGGTCAGGCCGCTCCTCCCGGTCGACCTTGATCGAGACGAAGTCCCGATTGAGCACTTCGGCTGTCACGGAGTCCTCGAATGACTCCCGCCCCATGACATGGCACCAGTGGCATGCGGAGTATCCGATGCTCAGGAAGATCGGCTTGTCCTCGTCCCTCGCCTCGTCGAGGGCCTCCCGGCCCCATGGGTACCAGTCGACGGGATTGTGCGCGTGCTGAAGGAGGTACGGGCTGGACTCACCGGACAGCCTGTTCGCCACGACTACCCCCTCGCATGGTAGCGTCGGATCAGTTGGCAGGCGTAGTAGTGCCTCACGCACATAGCATTCCCATTGGCATACTGCAGTGCGACACGGGTTTGAACGGCGTACCGACTCTAGCCTGTCGCTCGAGTATCACGGCATCCGAACGGGTAGTGGCCCAGGGGAAGGCGAATCGCGACCGGGACCCAACACCTCGCAGCTCAACCAAGAAGAGGAGGCATAATTGGGGCACCATTGGCGGGGTTGGCGCTGGAAGGGCCCACGCCCAACGGTCTCTCTGGTCAACGCGAACACCTGGCGGCAGCCGTACAGCGAGAGGACCTCTGTCTCGTTCTGTTGCCTGTCTGTCGTGATCTAGGTCACGACAGCGATTCCGGCTGAGCGATCGATGATCGCAAAGGAAAGCGCCACAAGTGTCAAGACGTCCCGTGCCGACGGCCAAGTCCTCAGTTCAGAAGGCAAGGAAGCCCCGCCGCGGGCGAGGCTTCCCTAGTCTCGATGGTCTTCCGTAGTCTCGATGGTGGCCAGGGACGGACCTGAACCGCCGCCACGGCGGCTCTCAGTGACCCGAACCGAGCCAACTACCTGCTTTCGGCCAAATCCGCAATCAGAATGTAGCGGTCCGGCGCACTGCCGACGTAGTGGAACGGGTAGCACGTAGTGACGGTCAGAACCGCGCGGTCGGTGTGGACGATGACCGTCTTGTCGTCCTTGTGCACGATGCGTATTCGACTGATCTTGTACGTGAACTCACCGGCCGCAGTTCGCACGACCAGACGGTCACCGATCTTCAGCTCGCCAAGCCGCCTGAAGACAGTGTCTCGATGCCCTGACAGAACACAGTTGTCGGACTCGCCGGGCATCACGCTCTGCGCGAAGTGCCCTACGCCCTTCTGAAGCTCCCGGGTACCGGTCCCCTCGATGATCGGGAACGTCTGTTCAAGCTTCGGTATCCTCAGAGTCCCGAACTTCTCGCCTGTCTCCGGACGAGGCAACACTGCCTTCTTCGGCGCAGATTCGGTCGCGACCCGGCTGGGACTGGGCGACTCAACCACGGGAGTTGCGGGCGTCGAAGGACGAGTCTCACGTGCGGACGCCGACGGCACAGACTGCGCCTTGATCCCCAACAGCGCCCATATCACGAGACCGATTCCTAGCAGCGTGACGCCGACGAAGAACAGACCCGAAGGGGACGTCCTGCGCCTTGCCGATCCGGTTCGACGATTCCGCCGTGATGAGTGATCCCTATGCATGGCTCTTTCTCGCGGCTACCACGAGGCCCGCGGCTCCGACGAACGTCAGAACGGCGCCCAGAAGAAGACGGTCGTACCAGGGCGAGCCAGTCTCCGGGATCTCTCCGCCCTCGACGGTTGGGGTTACGGGGGTTTCGGGGGTTTCGGGAGCGCTCTCCGTGGTCACGGTAACCGTGAGGGTTGCCGTGTCCGTGACCCCGACTTCACCGAATTCGAGGCCGGTGACGGTCACGACATTCGTCGTAGTTGCCGCAAGATTTGCCGTCGCGGTGTATGTCCACATCTCACCCGGGTCGAGACGTTCGTTCTCGTTGGTGTCACCAGTTGGAGGGCCGGGCAGGACGCCGAGCTTGTCGTCGGTGACCGTGACTCCGCTAATGGGAGCCTGCTCGGAATCGTTGGTCACCTCATAGGTGTACTCGACGGAACCCGGACCGGACGTGAGGGCCTCAGGAGAGGCCGCCTTGGTGATGTGAATCTGCGCCATGCTCACCGCCGGCAGCGCCAGCATCGCCGCCAGCGAGAACACTACGAGCGACACTGCAACACGCGTACGCCTGCACTTCTTCATGATTCTCCACCCCTCGGTACTCGTCTTGATGACGGGTCCATTGATGGCACACAGACTACCAAACGGCATGGCCAGATCACAGCGGCATGAATGTAGGTCGCCGCGTTCAGCGAGTCAGCCGCATGGCAGGCGCGGATGCGCCACGTGCCCGTGTAGGGCAGCCCGATGCGCGCCGCGTAATTGAAGTAAGGTCGAGTAGTCCGAACACTTGACGGAGTAGGGCTTGCGCATGACCCACACGCCCGCCTGGTAGCCGCAGCAGTAGAGCTTCACCACCCACGTGCCGGCGGTTCTCCACCGCCTAGCCTACGGGGTGTAACTTCCTTCGGCCACGAGACCGGTCGGGAGCAGCGCCTGTCGAATCGCGCCCTCGCTAGCGGACGACTCGCAGAAGCCCACCTCGATACTCGAGGTCTTGAGGTTCAAGGTCGCAGAGTTCATCCCCTTCACCGGCCGGAGTGCCTCAAACAGGTTCTCCGAGACATCGAGCGGATCAGCACCGCCGTCAGGTTCAGCGGAATGGTTGCGGTCGCACACGGCTGTCCTTGGGAGAACGTCTTCGTGATGGTGTCACCATCGAACTTCGGCTTGACCGCCTGTGCACCGACTACGACTGCGAGAATGAAGATCGGGGCGACGACGGCGACCGTCAGAATGGTCTTCTTGGACATTAGGAATCTCCTGACCCGGTTGACGACGACAGGCACGTGCCGCCGAACAATCAGATTCTCAGGGGAGAGACCTCCGGAATCGGCTGAGCGGAAGCCAGGAACGAGCACGTACCGGCCATGCGTGCGGGAGCTCTCTCGAGCGACGTGAGGCAGCAGCCCGACAGCCGACAGACATGGGTTCCTCAGTCTGCGAACCAGACCTTGGAGTGACCGGGAACGATATGCGCCGGTACAGCACGGGTGGTCACAGTCGACGCCGAAACCTTCGGGGCATAGCGATAGCAGCACGACGCCGACGATGAACAGCAGCACCATGAGAGCCGACTTGAGCAGACCGTTCATGTCGAACTGACGCAGACCAAGCACCATGCCTCCTACCCGGGCGAAGAGCACCAGGCTGCACGCGGCCTTCAAACGAGAGCACCCGTGGCTTCCAGCAGCAGCGTAGGAACCCAGCCCGGCCGACCCCCGCTGAGGTGGATGTGCGCCGGGTCCTGCGCTCGCCTGAACTCTGACAGCGTACGCGGGACCTACGTGGCTGCCAAGCGAAGATAGTGTGGAGTCGGGGTCCTCGACCCGATTCCAAGACAAGTCGGCCATGAGGGATCCGAGCCGCGACATGGGGATTGTCTATTCCCGAGAGACAGCAGGTCAGGGGCGAGACGAAGGCATCCTTTTCAGGTATGTCTCACGCAATGGTGCGTGCCGGTGCGACCCGCCGCTCCCTACGCCGCACGACTAGCTCGACGACCGCGACCGTGAGGACCGCTTGGACGAAGGTGTACGCGATGGCGCCCGTCAGCGATGAGTCCGTGTTGACGAAAGGTGAAATCGTCGGGACCACGTCGCCTCTAGTCGACACGAACAGCGCGATGGAGAGGTTGTTGGCGAAGTGCAGACCCATCGACATGAGGAGCGATCCGGTGCGCCACGCCGCCCACGCAAAGCTCAGCGCCAAGAGCAGGTACGGAAGCATCGCGGTCCACCTGCTGCCGAAATCCGAGATGTTGCCGATGTGTGTCGACGCAAACCCGATCGCCGGCAGGCCGAGAACGAGCCAGATGTTCTTCGTGTACTTCCGCACAAGCTGTTCGAAGACGCCCCGGAAGTACATCTCCTCGAATCCGGCCTGGAAGAACAGGCCCACGATCGAGACAAGTAAGAACGGCGCAACGACGTCACAGTTCGACCATGAGTCCCAGCCGCGGTAGATGAGGGGCGACATCGGTAGCAGGACGGCGGTGGTCACGACATAGATCACGAGCCCGAAGCCGGCTCCCAGGAACCAGTCGCCCCACCGGGGCGGCCACGACGGGAGAGCGACGCTGAACGTGGGCCGTTTAAGGATGTACTTGGTCAAGAGCGGCAGCGAGATGAACGCGCCGAGGAATGGCACGACCAGCACGACCATGCCCATCACAGGATTCTCGTACGGGGGTGCGACGAGCATCGGAAGGACTGACTGCGCGAACCGCCAGATGAAGAGAACGATGGCGAGCATTCCCACGTACCGCCAGAAGGTCGGCTTCCCCTCATTCGACCAATCCAGGTAGTTATGGAACTCGGCCGTATTTGGGTTGGTCACAGCACCTTCCCGCTGTCAGGGGCTTGACGCCCTCAGCTCGCCCTGCGGCAACGATACAGGAGGGCCCCGTTGACAGAAGTCGTCTCCGCTCGTCACTCACGCCGGCAGGAGGTCTTCAGCCTCAGAAGAGCCGCGGGCAGCGGACCTGGAACAGGGCGATCAGTCGCGACCCAGGGTGATGAATGCAACCTCCCCGCGACTGGCGAACACTGTCACGAGAAGGACAGCCTCTCAGTCCTCCAAAGAGAGAAGCGTGTCGTGAGTGAACTGCTTGGTCTTGTCAATCGCCGTTTCGACCAACGGACCTCTTATGCCTTTGACCTCGGCCCCCAGGTGGTCATCGACCGCGTTCAGGCCTCTGGATCTCGCGAGATCCCTGAGCTTGCGCCCGGCACCAATGTCGTACTTCTCGTAGCTCAGCTTCTGCTCGTCCGTCGCGTTGTCGCGCAGCTTCAGGATTGTGGTGAACACGACGATCGGCCTATCCCTCCAGGCATCTTCGTCGAGCTTCTCGACGAATCGCTTCACCCTGCCCGTGACCGAGCCCAATCGGACCGGCGATCCAACGAACATAATGTCGCCCTCCGGGGGCGCTGGACGACGTTCACGGACGCTGAGTAGCTCCGTATCACATCCTTCGGCCCTGAGCTGCTCGGCGATTGCCTCCGCGACAACCTTCGTGTTGCCGAAGGAGGAGTCGTAGACGACAACCGCCTTCATGGCTCACTCACCGCCCTGTGCTCGCACGATCTTGCCGAGAACGAGGGGTTCATTGCGGAGCCGGCGTCGATGACGTAGTGGCTCCTGCGGGTGCCTCCTTGGCGACCTTGAACGCAGGCATGTGTGCGCCGGCCCAGTCGAACAACGCGCCGAGGGCCTTCTTGAGCGGGCCGAGATGCGTGGGGTAGTAGAAGTTGGATTCGAACCAGCCCTGGTCCCGGTAGTACGTCCAGTCGCGCTCGTCCTGCGCGGCGTTGAGCCTGAGGCCAGTCCGGCTCATCCGGAACATCATCAGCGCGAACAGCGAGGGCGTCGCGTATGCCGGCCGTAGCAGCTGCGCGTGAAATCGCTGGGCCTGCTCGGCAAGCGTCTCGTCCATCTGCTTCAGGGCCTTGTCGGTCATCGGCTCGAGCGTATGGATGACGCTGCCCTTCACGACTTTGAAGCCCAGACCCCCCGCCATGAACTGCAGGTACTTCCTGATCCTGCCGCCGAACATGATCCCCTGTACCACAATCGGGGTCGCGACCTTGCCGTGGAAACGCGGCCGATGGAAGACGAAGCCGATCCGATCGAGGAAGACCTTCATGAGACCGGAGACCTGCCACGAGTAGTTGGGCGATGCGAAGACGACGGCGTCAGCGTCGTCCATCTTCTGGATGAGCACGTCACGGTCGTCCTTGAGGGGGCAACGCTCCTCGCCGTAGTTGAAGCACGCCTTGCATCCTCGGCAGATACCGATGTTGTAGTCGCTCAGAACGACGACCTCGCCCTGGACGTCGCCGAAGGATTCCAACTTGTCGAGGAAGGTGCGGGCCGCAGTGTAGGTGGCGCCTCCCCTGTGCCCACTGCCCACAAGGGCGAGCACCCTCTTCGTGGCTCCGGTGTCTCCAGCCGCATCGCTCGCAGCAATCCGCTCGTTCATCTTCCCCACCTTCTGCAACTCGGTTCCGCATGGTCTTCCCGGCGGAATCGCCGACTCCCCGCGACTCGCGTGATCGGCGCCCCTCACTGTTCCTGTCTGTCCCTACGCAAGCAGCTTGCGCACGGCTTCGACGACGGCGTCGTCGATGTCCCGGTCACGGTCCGCACGTGTCCTTGCGATCGCGAACTGCAGGACCGACCCGATGAACCGTGCCGTTAGCACGACGTCCCGTCCGATCAGATGGAACTCGCCGGCCTCGGCCCCCTCGGCGGCCCAACGCTGCACGAGCGTGTCGTACACCTGCCCATAGACGCGAACGCCGAACTCGAACTGATGCCTCGCCTCGGTCGCCTGGTAGCGGTCGAGCCAATCGCGCGTCGATTGCAGGACCCGCTCTCGAACGAGTCTCTCGAACCGGTCCCAGTAGGTCGGCAGGCCTGCGTACTCCCGCTCGACCTGATCGGCCTCGTGCTGGGCAGCGTCCTGGACAACGTACTGAAGGATCTCGTCCTTGCTCGAGAAGTTCTGGTAGACAGTCGTCTTCGATATACCCAGCTCTCGAGCGACCTCCTCGACGGACGTCTTCGCAAGTCCGTAGTGCTCGACGTGTCGCAAGAAGAGCTGCGCAATCTCGTCTTTGGTTGCGGGCATTCAGGCCCTCCATGGCTCGGTTCTGTACGCTGTACTATATCCGTCTTTCGTATATCGTAAACATAACTCGGCCAATGTCAAGCCCGGACGAACGCTCCAAACACCAAGCATCAGCCGGCGAACCCGAAGGGGAATCCGACATATCTGCCCCACGCCATGAAGCCAAAGACTCCGAGGCCGGCGAGAGCCACGAGCGCAGCGAGGATGCCGAGCATCCAACCGGCCCAGCCGCCCCACCTGATCGGCACCGCTGGCAGCCTCGCTCGCGCCCGAGCTGCGCGATTGGAGCCGTGGGATGAACGAGGGCCTCTTGGCTCTGCTGAATGGCCTCGAAGCCGGGCGAGGGAAGTAGTCGGCGCAGTGCCTTTCGACCCCCGGGCACCCTCGCACTCAAGAACGCGGATAGAACCTGGGAAGACGATTTGTCGGGCGCCTCGTGCTCAGGACTTCTTGAAGAGGATCCGCGCTCGCTCGCGTTCCGGGACTTCCGAGCTTCGCACGATGATGCCATCGAACGCAGAGAACAGCCTCTCGAGCTCACCGCTGGTGACCACGAACTCAGGGTTGTGGCGTCTGTCATGGCCATTCGTTGTCTGCATGATCACCTGCATCAGGAGGTAACCACCCCGCGTGAGGACGTCATAGAGCCTCGGGATCAATGGCCTAAGTAAGAAGTTGACCACGATGACGAGGTCGAAGTGTCCCTGTGGGAGTTCTTCGCGCAGATCCAGCAGACGATAGTCGATGTCGCACCCAGAGCCCTCGGACAGCTTCCTTGCTTTGTCCAAAGCCACATCGGAGTTGTCGATCGCGACCGTTTGAAACCCGCACTGAGCGAGGTAGATGCTGTTGCGTCCCTCGCCACAGGCAACATCGAGTGCACGTCTGCCGCCGGTGCCATTCAGTTCGGCGGGCATGCAGTCGACGACAAACGACGAGGGTTCGGACCCCATCGCTAGCTCTGCAGCCCCGTATCGCCGGTTCCACTTGTCGCGCTCTGACTGGTCCAGCGTACCGTCATCTCCCGCCCGAACCGGCAACCAGGTCGGCGCCGTGAACCCGTGTCCGAACCGGCGGCCCCAGCCACCCACGCCATTGTATTCGAGCTAGCATGACCCTACTGCCTGCACTGACGCAGGGTCCACGAGCGGGTACGTACTTCTCGTAGCTCTTTGACCGGCGCGAGGGACGGGAGCACGAATATGGCGGACAAGTTCGTTTCTAGGGGCTTCGTCGGCAAGCGCCGGGATCCCGAGGCCGTAGCGGAGCATCGGCTGCCGCCGGGCCAACACGTCGTGCGCGACTTCCCGGTCCTGTCTGCGGGCCCGACCCCGCACACGCCCCTTGCCGAGTGGACGTTTCGCATCGAAGGACTCGTGAAAGAGCCCGTGAGCTGGACGTGGGAGGAGTTCGGCGCCCTGCCGGCGCGGTCGTGGGTCGCAGACATTCACTGCGTGACGAAGTGGACCAAGCTCGGCACGAAGTGGAAGGGAGTGAGCGTCGACACGCTGCTCGAACATGTCCAACTCGAGACCTCGGCCGCGTTCGTGACGGCCTTCTCGGATGGTGGATACACCGCGAACATCCCAATTGCTGAGCTCGTGAACGGGCAGGCGTTCGTAGCATACGAGTACGAAGACGCCCCTCTGGACCCGGTGCATGGCGGCCCGGCGAGGCTCGTCGTGCCGCACCTCTACTTCTGGAAGAGCGCGAAGTGGGTGCGCGGACTTCGGCTGATGGAAGAGGACGTGTCTGGCTTCTGGGAGTCACTCGGCTACAACGATCACGGCGATCCGTGGAAGGAAGAGCGGTATCAGGGAGACTGACGTGGACGCGCCGCTGGAGTGGCAGATCGCCACAGTCACCGGCATCCGGCCCGAAACGAGCAGGGTGAAGAGCTTCACGCTGCGACTGCCGAACTGGATGCGCCACCGGCCAGGACAGCACTACGACATCCGCCTCACGGCACCGGACGGCTACCAGGCAGAGCGAAGCTACTCGATAGCCTCTGAGCCCGAGTGCGAAGGCGAGATCGACCTGACGGTTGAGAAGATTGACGATGGCGAGGTGTCGCCGTACATGCACGACGTGCTCGTGTCCGGCGACATGATCGAGGTCCGTGGGCCGATCGGCGGGTACTTCGTGTGGGAGGCGGAACCGGAACCGCCAGCCTTACTGGTTGCCGGAGGCTCGGGCGTCGTTCCGCTCATGTCGATGGTGCGACACCGCGCCGCAATCATGTCGCCCGTCCGCGTGCGGCTTCTGTACAGCTGTCGGACTCGCGAGGACATGATCTACCGCGACGAACTGGACCGACTGCAGGAACGCATGGACGGGTTCGAAGTTGCCTACACACTGACGAGGGAGAAGCCCTCAGGCTGGACCGGGTACGCCCGGCGGATCGATCTCGAGATGCTGCGCGAGGTGAGCCAGCCCCTGGGATCGTCGGCGCGCTCCTACGTCTGCGGCCCCACCGCCCTGGTGGAGGCCGTGGCTGAGTCACTCGTGGCGACCGGGTATCGACCGGCAGACGTCCGGACTGAGCGATTCGGACCAACGGGAACGTAGGTTATCCGCACGACCGAGCGGAGGCATCATGTCGGATCATCGAGAAGTCGATCGGAACCGGGAGTTGATGGTCGACGGAAACGCCGTCGCCGGTCTGTTGCGATCGGTCTTCGGCGTTGAGATGACGACCGCGCCTGCGCAGTGCGCCCACTGCGGGAAGGTCTCGCCAATGGGCGCGTTGCTGGCATTCACGCATGCCCCCGCCGTTGTCTTGCGTTGCCCGTTCTGCGAGAACGTCGTGGCCCGCGTGTCGGCGACTCCCCACGGCAACTTCATCGATCTCAGAGGCGCGACGTACGTGCGATTGAGCCGAGAGGGCCACTAGACGGCCCAGCCCCGGGATCACTCCTCGGGTGGAGGAGCGGCGGACTCGACATCAGACGGAGCGGGGAACTGGGACGGATCAGGCACCGCCTTTGCCGCCTTCTCGAACAAGTCCAGGCTGATGTGGCAGTATCCCCCGGGGTTCTTGTCGAGGTAGTCCTGGTGGTAGGCCTCGGCAGGCGTGTAGCTCGAAAGGGGTCGCGTCTCGATGGCAATCGGCTTGCCGTAGCTCTCTTGCAGCTTCGCAAGCGAGCCCTCGATGATCGGACGCTCCGCGGGGTTGGTGTAGTAGATGCCGCTCCGGTACTGCGTGCCGATGTCATTACCCTGCCGGTTGAGCGACGTTGGGTCGATGGCCTCGTAGAACAGGTCGAGTAGGAACGGGAGCGGCGCCACATTCGGGTCGTAGTCGACGCGCACCGTCTCGGCGTAGCCACTACGACCAGTGCTCACATCCTCGTATGTGGGCGATTTGACGGTGCCGTTCGCATAGCCAGCCTCCGCGCTGATCACACCGTGCACAGAGGCCATGTACTTCTCGACGCCCCAGAAGCAGCCGCCCGCAAGGTAGATAGTAGCCATGCCCTTACCTCCCACGGTCCTCGGCGACGCCGTCGCGGCGAGACTCCCGCTTACCGCTGCGATGCGTCCTCCCGAGGTGCAGCCCGAGAGCGACAGCAAGAACAGCGGAAGGAAGACTGCCAGGGCGATCAGGCATGCGCCTATGCGACATCGACGAACCACGACACCATCCCTGTCCGAATGACTCCTCGAGGATGGGAGCAAGTGCCGTGCAACTCATGTCCGGGAACAGAAGCGGGAACCCATTGTCATCGGATTCCCGCAGCTCACAGATCTGGCGGGGTAGAGCCGTTCAAGCGCCATCACCCTGGGAGACCTTGGCGACGGTGTAGTCGAGACACTTCTCGATTTCGCTGGCGTCAATCCGCGTGCCCTCCTTGGCGTGTAGACGCAGACTGATCCCGTCTTCGCCCGCAGTAACGTCCAACGACTCCAGCTTCCGATACTCGGAAGTGAGACAACTTCAACGTCCCTCCTGGCACTCCGTGAACGCCTCCAGCAACCTCGCCTGCTGGTCGCCGGCAACGCCGTCTACCTTGACGTCGATCCCATCGTCTGACTTGTCGATCTGGTAGTCGGGCACCCCATCAGCTCCCTGTGCTAGTTGCACTGCTCACGGCACTGCAAATCAACCGCCATTGGAGTCCGAGTACCTGCGTACGTGCACGTCTTCGACGATGACGAGACCTCCACCCACCATCTCGTCAATCTGGGGCAACACTGCGTCGACGCGTTCCGGTGTGTCGATGAATGTGAGTACGACAGGCAAGTCCTCCGACAAGCGCAGGATGCTTGCCGTGTGCAGTCTGCTGTTCTTGCCAAAGCCTTCGATGCCCTTCACGACAGTCGCCCCTGCACAACCCTCGCTTCGCAACATCTCAACGATGGCAGTGTGCAAGGGCTTGTGGTGCCACCTATCTGCATCACCGATGAAGATGGTCACCCGCTTTGCGTCACCCTCGATCTTCATGTGCCAGCCTCCTAGATCGCCCTGCCGACAAGCAGTCCAACGACGACGGCAGCCAGGCCCAACAACGCGCTCCCAAACATGTTCATCATGCCTTGGGCAACGAGCCCTTGTTGGAGGAGAGCCATGCTCTCATAGGACAGGGTCGAGAATGTCGTGAATCCACCGAGGACACCCACGCCAAGGAGAAGGCGCATCGAGGATGACACTAGGTCACGGTCGACGCTCAACGCCATGAGGATGCCCAGCAAGAAGGCACCTGTGACATTGATGACCATCGTGTGCCACGGGAACGACGTACCCCATCGCTCCGCAATCCAGCCACCGAGAACGTAGCGTAGGCCGCCCCCAATCCCAGCACCGATGGCGACCCCAGCAACGCCGGCAAGCTTCACCGATGACCTCCTTAAGAACGGAACAAGCCCCTACACGTCGTGTGTAGGAGCCATCAGCCCAAAGGGCGGTTGCGGCGAGCTCCATCGCCTGCGAGTGACAGTCTAGCTGCAGCTGCTCTGGCTATCTACTGCCGGCAGCCAACACGATGACACGGGGAAGGGCTTGCGCCTCGCGGGGCAGGCAACCTACACGAACGGCAGGGTGATCAGCTTCTCTTCCGCCGACGTACCCTACGATCACGACTCGAACAGTTGGGGCACGCATCGAGATGAGGGTCGTATGACATACCGCACTTGCCGCACTCGATAGGCTCGCCCGGCGCATCTTGGGTGGGGAACTCCGCGCCGCAATCCCGGCACTTGTACGTGAGCTGCTTGGCTTCCTCGGCCCCGAGTTCCCACATCGAGCCGCAAAGTGGACACGCGATTATCACAGCCATGTGAACCTCCGCACTCGCCCGGCTCCACTAATGTACCCAGGGGACGGTGGGAAGTTGGCGAGGGGCAGGACGGGCGTCTTCAGCTCTACGACATCGGCGAGCGAACGAAGACGGCGACAAGGGGACAACCTACACCTATCCGAACCGCCCCGTGATGTAGGACTCCGTCCGGCTGTCCCTCGGACTCGTGAACATCATCTTGGTGTCGCCGAGCTCGATCAGACCCGCCGGTTCATCCGTCTTCTCCCGCAACATGAACGCTGTGCGGTCGGAGATGCGGGCGGCCTGCTGCATGTTGTGCGTGACTATCACGATCGTCACGGCCGACTTGAGTTCGGCGATCGTGTCCTCGATCAGCTGCGTGGAGATGGGGTCCAGCGCCGACGCGGGCTCGTCCATCAGAAGGACTTCCGGGGTGGTGGCGAGCGCCCGAGCGATACATAGGCGTTGCTGTTGGCCGCCTGACAGCTCGAAGGCGTGCTTCTTCAGCGAGTTCTTGACCTCGCTCCACAGCGCCGCGCGCTCGAGCGAATCCTTCACGAGATCGTCAAGCTCGTCGCGCTTCACGCCGTGGGTGCGAGGCCCGTACGCAACGTTGTCATAGACGGACATCGGGAACGGGTTGGGCTTCTGGAAGACCTGGCCCACTCGCCGGCGCAGGTCGACCGGGTCCACGGACCGGTCGTACACGTCGATGCCGTCCAGCATTATGGTGCCGCCCACCCGTACGTTGCCTAGCTCGTCGTTCATCCGGTTGAGGCAGCGCAGCAGCGTGGACTTGCCGCAGCCCGAAGGACCTATCAACGCCGTAACAGCGTGCGACGGGATGTGCATGGCGACGCCGGCGATCGCCGTCTCGCGGCCATAGGTAACCGAGACGTCGCGCAGGTCGAAACTCCCGGATCCCGCACTCGGCTCGAGGGCGATGTCCGCGTCGGTCGCCGCAGCGATGACGGCGACCGCGTCCGCCACGGCCACGGCCGTCTGGCTTTGCGAGGACGCGTGACGCCGTGTGTCCCCAACGACTTGCGGCAGCCGATCGACTACGCGAAGAGCCGGTTCCGCAATCTCCTCAACAACTCGGAGGCTGGCTGGCGACTCGAATGCGGCTGAATATGCGTTCACCATCGAATCCTCTTCCTGCGTGCCGAGCGCCACATCGCAGCGCTCACGTTGATGATGCCGATGCCGAATACGAGCACGAACGCCGTGCCCCAGATGATGTCGTCGGGCCGTCGGGGGATCTGCGTCGCGAGCACGTAGATGTGATATGGCAGCGCCATGACCTTCGAGAGCGGCGAGTTCGGCAGCTGCGGAAGCGAGAAGGCAGCCGCGGTGAAGATGATCGGCGCTGTCTCCCCGGCGGCACGAGAGAGCGCGAGGATGGAGCCGGTCACGATGCCGGGCGCAGCCGCAGGCAGGACGACCTTCCCGATGGTCCGAAGGCGGCTCGCGCCAACCGCGAGCGACGCATGCCGCAGATCGCTCGGAACCTGCTGGAGCGCCTCCTCGGTCGCCGTGATGACGACCGGCAGGCTCAGACACGCGAGCGTGAGGGAGCCCGCGATGATCGAAGCACCGAAACGCGCGGCCATGACGAACACAGCAAGGCCGAACAGCCCGTACACGATCGAAGGGACGCCGGCCATGTTCGCGATTGCGAGGCGGATGAGCCGCGTCGAGCGACCCTTCGGCGCAAACTCAGAAAGGTAGACGCCGGCTCCGATTCCGATCGGCAGCATGAAGAAGGCAGTGCCAACCGTCAGAAGCAGCGTGCCGACGATGACGGGATAGATGCCACCTTGGCGCATCCCCATCCTTGGTGGCGTCGTGAGGAAATCCCACGAGATCGCGCCGATACCGCGAACGAAGATGAGCCCGAGGAAGAACACCGCGATGCCGATGACCAACAGCGTCGCGCCGCCGGTAATGACAGCCGCCGTTGCTTGGACGGCACGGGCTCGCTGCGAACGGGCGCTCATCGGCGCCACCTCGCCCTCTGACGCTCAAGGACGACATCGGCAGCCAGGTTGATGAGGAACGTGATCGCGAAGAGCACGAGGCCCATGGCGAATAGCGTCGAGTAGTGCAGTCCGCCCTGAACGACCTCGCCCATTTCGTTCGCAATGGTGCCGGGCAGGCTGCGAACCGACTCGAGTGGCGTCTTCGTGATGAGTCCCGAGTTGCCGGCGAGCATGAGCACGACCATGGTCTCGCCGATGGCACGCCCCACGCCGAGCATGACCGCAGCGAAGATACCCGAGGAGGCGGCCGGGATGACAACCTTGTAGCTCGTCTGCCACCGGTTGTTGCCGAGGGCGAGCGAGCCGAAGCGCAGTGACTCGGGAACCGCGTGCAGTGCATCTTCGGAGATGGAGACGATGGTCGGCAGCGCCATGAAACCGACGAACAGTCCAGCGGTAAGGGCTGTCAGCCCCGTGCTCAGTCCGAGCGTGTCCTTCACGAATGGCACACCCAGGTAGATGCCGATCATGCCGAGCACGACCGACGGAATAGCGGCCATGAACTCGATGATCGACTTCGCGATCTCCTTGATGCGACCGCCCGCGAACTCCGAGATGAAGACCGCCGAGGCGAGCCCAGCCGGGACCGCGGCGCCGACTGCGACGAGCGTGATCCAGACCGAGCCGACGATCGACGGCAGGAAGCCGAAGGAGGCCGGGGTGCCGGTCGGGAACCACGAGTCGCCTCGAAGCATGGCCCAGAGCCCGTTGACCTGGATCGCCTGCACGGCGTTCGAGGCGAGGAAGACCATGATCGCGCCGAGAATGACGATCGCCATCCAGCCGCTCAGGTAGATGAGCAACCGAACGACGGTCTCGGCCGCCAGGCTACGTGCCCGACGGCCGAGTACCGCGTTCGATGCAGGAGGAGGCGAGAGAGAGGAGGCCCGCCTCGCGGCCGTTGTGGAGGACGTGTCGCTCATCTACTTCCCGAGCGGAACGAAGCCCTCATCCTCGACGACCTTCTGTCCCTCAGTGCCGAGGATCCAGTCGACGTAGGCCTTGCCCGCACCCGTCGGGTCGCCGTTGCTGTACATGTAGAGCTTCCGGCTGATCGGATAGGTCTTGTCGAGCACCGTCGCCACCGAGGCCGCGACGCCGTCGATCTCGAGCACCTTCACGTCGGGCGTCTCGTAGCCCACGCCGATGTAGCCGATGGCTGCTTCGTTGCCCTTGGCCTCGTCGACGATAGCCTGCGTGGAGGGCAGCAGTTTGGCGGCCTTCGCGTAGTTCTTGTCCTTGCCGACGACGGCCTCCTTGAAGTACTCGTACGTGCCCGACGACGAATCGCGAGACAGAAGAACGATCGCTTGGTCGGCCCCGCCGACGTCCTTCCAGTTCGTGATCTCGCCGCGATAGATCTTGCCGAGCTGGTCCGTCGTGAGTCCCTTGACGCCATTCGCGGGGTTCACGATCACCGCGATGCCGTCGCGGGCGACGGCCGTCTCGACGGGGTTGACGCCCTTCGCCTTCGCCTGGTCGATCTCCTCGGGCTTCATCTCGCGCGAGGCATTCGCGAAGTCGGCGGTCCCGTTGATGAGCGCGGCGATACCGTTGCCCGAACCGCCACCCTTCACGGCGATGTTCACGTCCGGGTTGTCGGTCATGAACTGCTCGGCCCACGAGTTGGCGAGGTTGACCATCGTGTCCGAGCCCTCGACGTTCAGCGATCCTGAGAGTTCCGAGGCCGAGCTTGACGAGGTGCTGTTCGAGGTGCTGCCGGCGCCTTGTGCCGCACCCGGTCAAACCGATGGCGCCAAGTGCGAGCACGATCCGAGATGACGCCCAAGAGCCACGCGATGCGCTTCACGTTCACTCCCCTTTTGAGTGGACGACGTTTGGAAGGCGGTTGCCGTTCCGTCGCCCATGCTAGGAAGCCGTCAGGCGGAAGTGGTTGCACCGTTGTTACATCTCGGCCTACGTATGTGAAACCTTTGTTAAATGCCTCGCTGGATGCCCACGAGGGTGACATCATGCACACGTGAAACACCGCCAACGGGAAACGGGAGACCGATGACCACGATCTTCGTGGTGGAAGACGATCCGATCATCAGAACAACCGTGGAGTACGCGCTGCGTCGCGCCGGCTTCGAGGCTCGGGTCGCGCGGACGGCGCCGAGGCCGTGGCCATGGCCGAGACACTGCGGCCCGACCTCGTACTCCTCGACCTGATGCTTCCGGGTCTCGACGGATACCAGGTCGCCGAGCGACTCAGATCCTCGGGCAGCGATGTGCCGATCATCATGGTCACGGCCCTGGACCAGGAGCGTGACAAGGTCCGCGGCCTGGACGCCGGTGCAGATGACTACATCACGAAGCCGTTCTCCATGGAGGAGCTCCTGGCACGCGTGCGTGCGAACCTCAGACGCGCACGCAAGCAGGATGTGCTCTCCAAGGAGGAGGTGCTGGAAGTCGGCGACCTCAGGATCGAGCCCAAGAGCCTGCGGGCCTTCGTGAAGGGCAAGCCGGCCGGGCTGCGACTCAAGGAGTTCCAGCTCCTCGTGGCGATGGCATCCAAGCCCGGCGCTCTCTGTACGCGTCAACAACTCGCCGATGAGGTGTGGGGCTATGAGTTCCTGCCCTCGTCGCGGACGATCGACGTACACATACGTCGACTGAGACAAGCCATAGAAGAACCCTCCGACTATCTGTACGTGCACACGGTGCACGGCATGGGCTATCGGTTCGAGGTGCGTCCGAAACAGGAGTCGGGCGCTGGCAGGGATGCGGGCGCGTGACCGGGAAAGGCTTCAAGCTTCTCGGCTCGTACCGGAGCCGCCTTGTTCTGGGCTATGCGCTCGTTGTGGCCGTCGTTTCGATCGCGTGGGCCTGGAGCCTCTTCGGCCCGCTGACAAACGCGCTCGTCGGGCAGCAGAAGCGCTCGCTGTTAGCGATCGCCCAGGCCGCAAGCACTCTGGTTGAAACATCGGGCATGACGCCGCAGGCCGTGGCCGACAACGTCGGTTCGCAGACGGGCGCCCGTATCACGATCGTCGCTTCTGACGGCACGGTCCTCGCCGATTCGAACGAGAATGCGGCCGCGATGGCAAACCACGCCAATCGCCCCGAGGTCGAATCCGCACTCGCGAGTCGAACTGGCGAGGCGAGGCGCATCTCTCAAACGGAGGGGACAGAGCAGCTCTACGTCGCGGTGCCCGGCACGCTGGGCAGCGATCGTGTCGCGGTCCGGGCGTCGGAGAGGGTCGCCAACATCGAGGCCATCGTCGCGCGTCCGCGCAGACTCGGACTTGCCTTGCTTGCGTTCGCGCTTCTTGCTGCGGGAGCGATTGCGGTGGTCGTCAGCCGCAGTCTCGCTGAACCGGTCGAGCGCCTCTCCGACGCCGCCAGACGCATGGCCGAAGGTGATCTCGGCGTGGAGATTCCGCAGCCATCCGGAGAGCTGGGCGTGCTCGCGCAGAGCCTGACGGACCTAAGGATCCAGATTCGCCAACGCCTCGACGAGCTCGAGACGGAGGAGCGAAGCCTGCGATCAGCCCTCGACGGTTTGCAGGACGCAGTCTTCCTGCTGGGCGACCACACGATCAGATTCGCGAACGAAGCCGCAAGTCATTTGTTCGATGCTCCGGCCGATGGCTGGCAAGGTCGCGCGGTCCTTCAGTCTGGCCTTCCCGCTTCTCTATCAACGCGGATGTTCGACCTCGCCACGTCGACAACGCCACAGACAGAAGAGATCGGCCCCGACCCGACAGGCCGCAGCCTACGACTGTCCGGCGTGCCGCTCGGCGAGATCGAGGGGGAAGGGCGCACGCTCATCGCCGTGTCCGACATCACCGAGCGCAGCCGGCTCGAGCAGGTACGACGGGACTTCGTGGCAAATGCCAGCCACGAACTCAAGACGCCGGTTGCCGGGATCCAGCTCCTGGCCATGTCGGCGGAGAACGCAGCCGAAGATGGGGACGATGCACAGGCGATGGCCTTCGCGCGGCAGATCGAACAGGAGTCGTCGCGTCTTCAACGGCTTGTCGTTGACCTTCTGGAACTATCACGACTCGAAGCAACACCGTCGCCTGAAGCTCTGACCGACGTACGTGGCACAATCTCAAATGCTGTCGCCGGACACAACCCTGTCGCCGTGCGTCGAGGCCTGACGCTGCTCGTCGAGGACCTGGCGCCCGCCGGTGAGGACGTCTTCGCCAGTGCCGATCCCACCGACTTCGCGGTCGCACTAGACAACCTTCTGGATAATGCGCTCGCCTATACCGACAGCGGTCGGGTCACGGTCCGGCTGGAAGGCGACAAGGACACCGTCAAGATCGGTGTCATCGACACCGGGTGCGGGATCCCCGAGGCGGAACTGGATCGGATCTTCGAGCGTTTCTACCGGGTAGATCGCGCCCGGTCACGCGACAGCGGCGGTACGGGTCTCGGTCTCGCGCTAGTTCGGCACGCGGTCGAGCGCTCGGGAGGCAGAGTCACCGTGGAATCGGTGGTAGGGACCGGAAGCACGTTCGAGCTCAGGTTCCGACGAGCGGGATGAGCATGGCTCGGACCGCGCGTTCCCCGTATGCTCGACTCGCGACGACACGGGGACGTGATATCTCCGTACGCCAGGGGTTGTCACGTGCAGCGCGCATCGGGCGTAGAATGCCCCGCAGATCACAGGCTTCGGACGGGCGGCTCCACATCGGGTCCGCCCCCACGACTCGACCAGGGGTCGATGGCTCTCAGCAGAGGAGCGATATCTTGCGCAGACCGAGAATCGGATACGCGCTCAGTGGAGGCGCCGTGCGCGGTGCCGCGCATCTGGGATTCCTCTCAGTGTTCGAGGAGGCCGGCATTCGGCCAGACGTCATAGCCGGCACGAGCGCAGGCGCCGTCGTCGGCGCGGGATACGCGGCAGGCGTACCTGTCGAGCGCCTCAGTGAGATGGCCAAGGGCTGCACGTGGCGGGCGGTGACCGGCCGGCCTCGAGCGCATGCCTTGAGCGTCTTCACCACCACTCCGCTGAGCGCGTGGATAGAAAGCGCGATAGGGGACATCACCTTCGACGACCTCGACATCCCACTCGCCACAGTGGCCTGCAACATCGTTGACGGTACTCACGTGATCCTCAAGACGGGGCGGGTGGTGGAGGCTGCGGTTGCCAGCGCCGCAGTGCCCGGGTTGTTCGCGCCCGTCGAGCGCGGGGACATGCTTCTGGTCGACGGAGGGGTGCTCGACAACCTGCCCGTGAACGTCGCCAGGAACATGGGAGCCGACGTGGTCGTAGCCGTAGATGTCGGCGCGGACGTGAAGGTCGGGAGAAGGCCCGAGAACCTGCGCGATGTGATCGCATCCACGTTCAGCCTCATGGCGAGCACAAACCTTGGGTCGCGCCAGGAAGCCGACTTCCTAGTCCGACCGAAGACTGGGGAGTTCTCCGCCTGGGACTTCGGTAGGGTCCAGGAGATCATCGATTCCGGACGCGAGGCTGCGTTGCCCGTTGTCTCGGAGGTGCTCGCCCTGCTTGGATAGCTCGGCCGTCCCCTGCCGCTAATGTCCTGAGCCCCACGGCGCTCGTGGGGCTGCTGCTGCCGAGGGGCCTCCCCATCGTTGCGGACGAAACCCCCGCCGCGGCGGTCATGCGCCTTCTCGCTTCGCGAAGTCCCTGCTCGTCGCCGCCTCCACGCCGACCACGTCGAGATACCTGAGCGCAAGGGCCACCTCCAGACGGCGGCTGCCGAGCGGCTCCGGCAAGAGCGAGTACGCTCGGTCCACTCTGTACTTCACTGTATTCCGATGGACGAAGAGCCGCTGCCCCGTTGCGATCGCGCTGTCGCCCTCCTCAAGGAACACGCGTAGTGTCTCTCTCAGCCGCTCCCGGTCTTCTCCCGGCCCGGCCAGATCACCGAGTACGGCGTCCGCCCATCCCTTGGACTCCGCAGGCCGGCCGACGAGGAAGCTCAGCGCCGCGACATCCCTGTAGCGAACGGTCATGTTGCTCTTCCTCGTCCGCGACGCCGCGATCACCGCGCCCGCGGACTGGGCCTGCGCGTGCGAGAGTCTGAATCCCTCGATCCCTTCGGCGGGCTCGCCGAACGCGATACGCGCCTCCTCCAAGTCCGTGACAGTGCTTATCCATTCGGAGATGTGATCGCCGCCGGAGACGTGCAGCCACCCGTACAGTGTCCGTTCGTCTCGCGGAACCAGCAGAGAGTCTCGCACTCCGCGCATGGCGGCCACGCGTCTCTCGGCTTCGGCCATGTCAAGTGGCCTATCCGGGTCGTCCAGCCACGCGATCAGCGCGACGTGGTTCCCCGAAACCGTGTAGTTGAGAGTGCGCTCGGCGATCTGGACGTCGGTGATGGTTCGATCGAGAACGGCGTCGAGGCGCTTCGAAAGACCGGCGCCGCGTCCCCTGAGCCAGACGTCCCGGGCGGCCGCGTGCGTTCTCAGTGCTGCCTGCGAAGCACCGTCGCCCTGCACGAAGAGGTACGCCAGCACCGCCTCAAGTGTCAGGACAAGCTCGTCCCGGTCCTCGACAAGTCTCTGGACCGCCTGGACCACCGGACCTGTCAATGACCGCTGGATCATCTGATACCCGCGCAGTAGGGAGATCGCCGGAATGCCGCGCTGCGCGAGGATCCGCGCATGTTCGACGGCAGCAGGAGGCTCGAACGGTGTCTCCGTGGGGACCTTGTACGCAATGGCGGCCCCGAGGTTGTCGAGGTTCGCCGCGATCACGAGAGCGAGCAGCTCCCTCAGACGCGGATCGGGTCCCACGAGCTCCGGCACTTCGGCAGCGATCGCTTCGACAGTCTTCTCGGTGACCGTCTTCGCCCGCTCGGCCATGAATGCCTTGAACTCCTGGCCTCGCTCGCCGAATGGCCGCCACACTTCGGCTGCAGCCATGTCCGCCTCCGCTCAGGCCGGCTCTGTTCGTACGTGCCTTGTGCATTATGCCCTATTTCGCTCCGAACTTTGGACCCACGCACGTTTCCCCGACCCTCCAAAGGGTGCATAAAGCATATCAAGGATCTGTACCACCGATGAAGGAGGCGTTTGAAATGAACGAAGGGCACAACCTGATCGCAGTCACGTTCGAAGACAACAGCAAGGCGTACGAGGCGCTCAGCAGGCTGAAGCAGGCCAGCAGCGCAGGTCGCGTCGGAGTCAGAAGTGCGGCAGTCGTCGAGCGCGGTATCGACGGTCGCATCTCCGTCCCGGAAGGGGCCGACGCGGTCATCGGAACGGGGACCGTAGGCGGCGGCTTGATCGGCCTGCTCCTCGGAGTGCTCGGCGGACCCGTGGGAGTCCTCTTCGGGTTCGGCACCGGCGCGCTGGTCGGCGGCCTGTTCGACATCCAGCGGGCGGAGCGCGAGGGCGGCGTGCTCGATCTGATCGCCGACACCCTCCCGCTCGGCGGCAACGCCCTCGTGGCCGAAGTGGATGAGTACGCGGGAGAGGTCGTCGACGGCGAGATGTCCGTCCTCGGCGGGACCGTCCTGCGCATCCCCGCGGCCGAGGTCCTCGCGGCCGTGGAGACGGCGGAAGAGGCCACGGAGGCCGCCGAGCGCGAGGCCGCGCGCGTCATGCACGAGGAGCGCAAGCAGCAGCGCAAGGCCAAGCTCGACGAGATCGAGGCCAAGTGGGACCAGCGCGTCGACGCGCTCAAGAAGAAGGTCGGCGCCTGAGGCGAGCGCCGGGGGGCATATGCACCTTGACCTTCCGTCCTGAGGAACACCCGAGTGGGAACGCCCGCTCCCCTTACCCCGGGGAGCGGGCGCCGTCGCTGGGAGGAGCACGACATGTCACCGGAACCGACATCCAACGCCCAAGCATCGCCAGCGGACGAGACTCCGGAAGCTCGGTATGACCAACTTCAGCAGCCAACACGGTGCAACCCGCTGAACGAACGACGAGCTGAGATCATCAGGGTCTTTGCCGACCTCGGGCTCGTCGACTTGCTCGTGAGGTCGGGGTTGTGGCAGTACGCGCCGCCGGGTCTCAAGGCCCGGGAAGCGACGGTCGGGACGTCGGCGCAACCTGACACTCCCGATCGGCTCCGTCGGGCACTCGAGCAACTCGGGGGAGCGTTCGTCAAGTTGGGGCAGATGCTCTCGGCGCGGCCGGACCTCATCCCGCCCGACTACGTCACCGAGCTTGAGAAGCTGCAGGACGACGTCGCACCGATGCCATTCGAGACGGTCCGGCAGGTGATCGAGTCCGAACTCGAGTGCTCACTTCCGGAGGCCTACGCGACGTTCGCAGAGTCGCCCGTGGGCTCGGCATCCATCTCACAGGTCCATGCTGCGGCGCTGCACGACGGCACCGAGGTCGTCGTCAAGGTCCAGAGGCCCGAGGTCAGGACACTCATCGATCTGGACCTGGAGCTTATGACTCGTGCGGCGCGCAGACTGGCGGGCACGCCGTGGGCGAGGGGCGCGGATCTGGTCGGGTTCGTCTCGGAGTTCTCCGAGGCCGTGCGGTCCGAGCTCGACTTCACCGGCGAAGCACGGAGCCTGGACCTCTTCTGCGAGTTCTTTGCCGATGACGGCGCGGTCAAGATCCCCCTCGCCTACTGGGACCAGACATCGAGCCGCGTCCTCACCGAAGGTCGTCTTGAAGGCATCCCCCTGAGCCGGCCGGAGGAGATCCGAAGCGCAGGCGGTGACATCCACCGACTGGTTCGGAACGGGGTAGACGCCTATCTCCGGATGGTGTTCGAACTTAGGAGCTTCCACAGCGACCCGCACCCGGGAAACCTCTTTGCGCTTGAGGGCGACGCCGTAGGATTCGTCGACTTCGGTCGGGTCAGCACGCTGTCGGAGCGCGCTCTGGACCGGACGGCCGACTGCCTCGTCGCGCTCGCCCACGACGACGCTTCGGGCGTGACGGATGTCGTGCTTCAGATAGCCCTTGCGGGTCCGGAAGTCGATTTCGACAAGCTGCGCGCCGAGATCGAGGAGATGATGGACCGGTATGCCCGCGCGGGCATCGCAGAGACGATGGGACAGTCGGTCCTGTCAGAGATGCTCGGCATCATCCGGAGTCACGGTCTGCACATGCCGTCAGAGTACGCGATGCTCTTCCAGACCTTCGGCATACTGCAAGGGGTCGTCCTGAAGCTCGATCCCGAGACGAGGCTCCTGGACATAGCGGAGCCCTACATCAAGCGGGTGGCTCTCAAGAGGCTGCCGGAGCGGGCCAGCAGGGAACTCCTCGACCAGCTCAGGCAGTACGGCCACTTCATGGCCCGGCTGCCGCAAGCGCTCGACGGTCTCGTTCGCAATCTTGCCCAAGGCGAGCTGGGTGTGAGGGTCACGGTGGACAACAGTGACGAGATCCTGGATAGAACCGAGTCCATGGTCGATCGCTTCTCGCTCACGATCCTGCTCTCTGCCATGGCCATCGCCCTCGCGTTGGCATCGGGCCAGTCCGTGCTTCCCCCTTGGGGCAGATTCGCCGCGCACGTGTTGCTTCTGCTCGTGGCGATGGCGGCCGTCTGGCTCTTCTGGTCCGTGGCGTCAGCTGAGCACCACCGCAGGGGTCGGAAGCGAAGCGCAGGCGGTCGGCGAAGCACAAGGGGCCGCCCGAACCCCCGCTGAAAAGGAGACCCCGATGTCGATTCAAGACAGGGTGCAAACCACAGCCGGTGCCGCGCCCAACGGCAAGAGCAATGGCAAGACGCTGGGCCAACGCCTGCGCAGCGTGCTCTTACCGGCCCCCAGCCCGGGACCCCCGATCAATCCGGCTCTGCTTGAGCAGGCCCGGGCGCGCGCGCAGGCACGGCAGAACAGGCTCGCGGACCGGGTCACTGCATTCGCGGGGTCGCTGAACTTCGTCTACATCCACATCATCTGGTTCAGCTGCTGGATCGGCTTCGGCGTAGAGGACTACCCGTACGGTCTCTTGACGATGATCGTCTCGCTCGAAGCGATCTTCCTCTCGACCTTCGTGCTGATCTCGCAGAACCGCGCCGACGCCACCCGCCAAGTGGTCGCCAATCAGCAGTGGACGACGGTTCAGGAGGAAGAGGAACAGAACGTCGAGCTGCTCGACCTCTCGCGGCAGATCCTGACGCTGACGAAGGAGGTCAACTCCCTCGCGCACTCCCTCGCGGATCCCAGCGGCGACCGCAGCCGGTCGTCGATTTCAATCGAGAAGTAGCGAAGTCACCGAGAGGCCCAACCTTCACTTCCAAGGGGACCTTCCCGTTGGCGATCATCGCCAGGTAGTACTCGCTCGCTGTGTCGTGAATGTCATCCATGCCGACTCCCATGACATGCGCGGACGGACGAAGGATGGGCCCTTCTCCCGCGTGACCGCACAGATGTGAGGGCGCCATCTACTTGTTTCTCTCTGGTCGTCCGCTCCTGTCGTGCTTCTACAGTAGATGCCTCATTTGGTGGAGCAGGGACTGGGGACGAGTAAGCAACCTTCTCAGGAGTCAAGAGGCCGGGCACCCAAATGCGAGCCTGAAAATCCGCAGCTAGGAAGCATGAAGGGCGGCCCTTTCGGCCCGACCCTTCTCATGATAAGTGGTGGCCAGAGACGGACTTGAACCACGGGGATTCTCAGTCCCACAGGATGTCCAGCTCTGACCCACAATTCAGGTTCTGATGCCACATATGCATCTGCAGCTTGTCACTGATGTGTCACGACGTGGGGGTTCTCAGTCCGACCATGACCGCAGCCAGGAAGGGCAGAACGGCTGTCCTTCTGCCAAGAAGGCAAGGCCGAGCACGACGAGGATCGTACGATTGCACCAACCTCGTGACGAGGCTACTCGGCCACCCTATCCTTCACGAGTGCGATCGACGTGGCCTTGATGACAGGTCCTGCCTGATAGGTACTCGGTCCGTCGTCCTTTGTGCCGATCACGCTGACGTACTTCCCTCGATACGACTCCATCTGCGAGGTCATCTTGCTGTCGGGGATAATCACTGCGACAACTGGCGCGGAGTTCATCCTTTGCGGGAGCGCAGCGTCAACGACCGCCCAGAACCCGCCTTCGGTGTCTCGATAGGCAAGAACGCCGAGTGCTTGCGTTGTCCCGTTCGGTTGCTCGTAGAGACCAGGTGTTGCGAAGGCAGTGCTCGACCCATACCGCGATGTCACACTATCCGCGAGACCGCTGCATCCACTGGACAGGCACGCCACAAGGGTGAGAACCACGACCAATGCGATGCCTTGCCTTGAGCGTCGAGTGCTGAGCCTGGTGCGGTCGCCCATTGATGCCCCCTTGGGTTGGCGTCACAAGACCGGGTGCGACCCCGTTCCTAGGATACTGTTACCCGGAAAGACGTTACCCTTAGCGAGCGCGACGGACCGGATCACACGGGGAATGGCGTTCCGACGTCGAAGCTCCGATGCAGGCCGACCCCGTTCTTCCGCAACTCGTCATGAAGCTCAGTTGGTAGAGCCGAGGACTCGACGACCTCCCGACTCCGACCCAAGCCGAAGGCGACCGGAATGGGACGAAAATCAGCAGGTAGAACATACAAAACGACCGGCCCCGAAGGACCGGTCGTCATACGATCGAGTGGTGGGCCATCGTGGACGGACTTGGAACGGCGTAACGTCTCAGGCATGACCCGCCAACGCGGCTCGCCCACGCCGTCGTCTCAGACTATTCCCCTGCCGCGGTCTGTCGGTTTCGGCGCCAGTGCTAGGCGATCTCGGTCTCACGGTGAGGACTTGCGCGTCGCACCTTGAGATGCCGCAAGGCGTTCTTGCCGACGGCCCTCGTGTACGCGGTCGGGTGTTCAGCTTGCCGTCGGGCGGTTCGACCCCGACGTAGTCCCTTCTCACTCTTCCTTTACCCACATCAGATCCGGGTGGAAGTCGTAGCCCCACGGAAGCCCGGCGTTCTTCCAGCCGTTTCGCATGTGCTTGCCGTGGTAGACGCTGCCCGGATCGTCGACCCGGTCGCCTTCGAAGCCGTTGATGATGTTGTAGACGTTCGCGAATCCCGCCTGCGCGAGCAGGTTGACCGCCATCGCGGCACGACCCCCGGTCGCGCACATGACCAGGATCCTGTCGTCGGGGGCGTAGACCTCCTTGACCTTGGCCACGAAGTCAGGGTTCATCTCGCCGGAGCAGCCGGGTGGCCGACCCGGCATCGAGGGACCTTCGGGGTCGAACCGGGGGAATGCCAGCGGGATGTTCTTGGCGCACTCCACGTGGCCGCCGAAGACGTACTCTTCGAACGTTCGGACATCGAGGATGTGCACGCCGTCGCAATCGTCCTTCCAAAGCTCGTAGGCCTCTTGGGGCGTCACATAGAGTCCCAAGCTCGTCTTGTTCGATTCGGAGACCTCCTGGGTGATCTGGTCAGTCATCGTCATGCCTCCTCGAGTACTTCGATCGCCGGCTTCTCCAAGCACTCCGACAGATCCGGGGACAGCCGACTATCTCGCGGCGTCGGTTGTCAGAAGTCTGGATCCGGGAACGTCGGCTCACGACCCTCGGTGAAGGCCTTGATACCTTCGACGCGGTCGGGATTGACGACCGAGCGCCAATGCTCGTCCATCATGATCGCGATCGCTTGCTCCACCGGCTCGCCCTGTCCATTCTGAACGGCACGCTTGACCGACTGGACTGCAGTAGGCGAGTTCTCTGCAATCTTCTCGGCGATGGCCAGTGCGGCGTTCATCAGCTCAGCTCGGGGATGGACTTCGTTGACCATTCCGAGTCGGTAGGCTTCTTGCGCGGTTATCGGTTCGCCGGTCATCAGCATCTGCATGGCCTTGCCCGGAGGAAGCACCCGAGGAAGGAACACGGGCGAGCCACCCCCGGCGGACAGACCGACCATCGCCTCGGGCTGCCCGAACACGGCGTCGTCTGAGGCGACGATGAAGTCCGTGCTGATGGCCATCTCGCAGCCGCCGCCGTAGGCCATTCCGTGGACTGCGGTGAAGATCGGCCTCCGCAGCTGACGCAGGTTGTAGAGAACGCGGTCGAAGACCTGGCGCTGCCGCAGCCACTCCTCCTTAGTCATCTGCTTGCGCTCGTACAAGTCTCCGCCAACCGAGAATGCGCGGTCGCCTGCGGAAGTGAGGATGGCGACGCGCACAGAAGGACGCGCCGCAATCGTCTCGAGTATCTCGATCAGCTGCACCGCCAGCGCCGTCGTGACCGCGTTGTCGGCATGGGGCCGGTTCAGCGTGATGACCGCCACCCGCCCCTCCGAGGCGTACTCGACGAGAACGAGATCGTCGGGTTCCGCGACATCGAGCGGCGGCCGGTAGCCAAGTCGCTTCATGCGCGTGTCGCTGCTTTCGGCCATGTTGTCCTCCCTTATTGATCCTTCGGAGATGTCGAGCCGAACACCGGCCTCGTGAGAGCCGACACGATGCACACCGGGCAGGCGACTAACGCCCTGTCCGGTCCAGTCGCATCGTCCGTTCCACTCGCAACCAGCCGTTCATCCCGCCTACCCGAGCCGCGTGCCCTCTACCTCGAGTCCGCCGCCTGCGGGAAGCTTGCTCCAGCTCCGCCTCGCCCATTCCTCCTTGAGCACTTCCTCGGCCGCCTTCTCCAGGAACTCAGGACGTGCCCACCCGTCCACATCGAAGTCGTTCTTGATGTAGCCGTGGCTGAACATGAAGTCCTTGCCGATCTTGACGCACTCCATGTTCTGCGCGCTCAGGCTCGGCACCATGTCGACGTCCTTGATGCCTTTGTAGGTGTCCTCGGCATCCAGGTAGAACGTCTGGCGGTTCAGGATCGCCCCGGCGGCGTGCTTGTTCTCGTTGGCCCAGCGCCCGACCTTGATCATGGCCTTCATGTAGGCGATGACGAGCTCGGGGTGCTCGTCGGCCATCACGTCGGTGCAGGTGATCACCGCAGGCGTGTTGGCGACCTGGATGGTCCAGTCAGGGTACTTGGACAGATCCTCGATCATCTTGATCTTGCCGGTGGCCTCCTGGAGGTGCTGGAAGACCTTGCTCTGGGTGTAGATCGCGTCGATCTTGCCCCCCAGAAGCGCGTTCTCGAGCGGGCGGAAGGCCAGGTCGTGCTTGTGGTCGCGGCGCATCCACAGCTCGGACGGGTTGTTCATCGGCGGGGTCAGCATTTCCGGCTTGTCGTACCAGTCGTCCGGGTACGGGAACTCGACGAGCTCGATATCGTCCATGGTCATGTCGTTCAGCTTGAGCATGTTCTCGATGCCCATGTGCTCCTGGATACGCCACCAGTCATTCTTAATGGTGTTGAGACTCTTCGAGATGCCGATCTTCTTGCCCTTGAGGTCGGACATCTTGAAGATTCGATCGCGAGCGCGCACCGCCATGCACCCGCCCTCGTAGACCCACGTCGCCCCCAGCAGCACGGTCCGGCGGATGTCGGCGTGAACGTGGATGGGCGGATACAGGCCGCCGAAGCGCACGAGGTTGTCGAGGTTGTGGATGTAGTGCGGGTACCAGTTGTTCTCGGGTGCGTGGCGGAAGTAGGCGTACTCGACGCCGATCTTCTTGAACTCCTCGCGGCACCATCCCAGCTCCTGGTCGACGTTGTTCGCTGATACCATCGGACAGTTGGTGAACCACACCTCTTTCCAGTTCAGCGGTACTGTTGTGCTGACTCTCTCTTCAGCCATCTCAAGTCCCCTTCCTCGTCGACCTAGACTTCGGTTGCTGTCCACAGCAGATCTGGATCGCAGTGGTACGTCCACGGCAATCCGGAGTTCTTCCAGCCGTTCTTCATCCGCTTGCCCAGGTAGACACTCCCCTCCTCGGAAACCTTGTCGCCCTCAGTGCCGTCGATCACGTTGTAGGCGTTCTCGAAACCGGCTTGTGCGAGCGCGTTGACCGACCAGGCACTGCGTCCGCCGGACCGGCAGATCATCAGGAGCGTGTCGGTGGGAGCGAACAACTCCTTCACGCGTGAGATGAAGTCGGGATTGGGTCGCACCACCGGTTCGTCCTTCTCGGCGTCCCACTGGTACTCCATGAAGACGAGGGGGATGTTTCGCGCTATCTCCGCATGGCCGACGAACACGTACTCCTCGGGGGTGCGGACGTCGATGATATTGACCCCGGCGGGATCGGCTCTCCACATCTCGTACGCTTCTCTTGCGTCCACATAGAGGCCGAGGCTCGTCTGCTTCTTCTCCGGAACGTCGTGATTCGTCATGGCGGTCACCTCCTCCTACGCGAGCGCCTTGGCCTTGATGGCGTCGAACTCGGCCTGGGTAATGGCGCCCGTGTCGAACAGCTCCTTGGCCTTGGCGATGTCGTCGACGGTCGAGCCGCCAGAAACGCGAGCCTGCTGAGCCTGAGCCTCGGCCATCATGCGCCGGTCCTGCTCGGTGTTCTTCGGGCGCGCGATCATGTAGATCAAGATGCCGAGGAACGGGATGACGAAGAGCAGCAAGATCCAGCCGGCCTTGCCCCAACCGGTCAGGTTCTCGCGACGGAAGATGTCCGCGAACACCCCGATGAACATCCAGATCACCATGAAGAACAGGTAGAACACGAGCATGTACCAGAAGAACTGCCATACCGTCATGTGAGCCTCCTTCTCCCCCAGCGGACTCCTGGTCCCCCGGGAACATGGTTCGCCTGGGCGAACGCTTCGGTCTCGTTGCCGGTGTTTCTTTGGTCCGCTTGATGGGTAGTAACCTATATAGTAACCATCATACCCATTTCATTACCGTAATAACATACCCGATTATGTTACTCTCAAACGATAGAGAAAGCAGGGATTCACACGCTGGTGGGCTGCGCATCGACTCCCCTTCGCGGGCAGCCGATCTCAGTTCGAAGGAGGACAAGTGGCGCGGAAGAGATTCGCGAACGGTCGCCGAGAGGAACTGCTGGACGGCGTGATGCAGATCATCGCGGCACGCGGGTTCTCGGACGTCCGCATTGCCGAGATGGCTGAAGAGCTCCACTGTTCGGTCGCGTCCCTGTACAAGATCGCGCCGAACAAGGACAGCCTGGTTGCGCTCGCCATAGGCCGCTGGGGGAAGATCACGCTTGACCTAGCCGAGGCTGCAGCGCAGAAGGGCACGACGGCCTCCGAGCGAGCGCGACGCTACTACCGCTGCGCAGCGGAGAGGCTCCACCCGCTGTCCCACGCGTTTCGCGTTGACATGGAACGCTTCGAGTCGAGCCGGCTCGCGTATCGGAAGGTCTCAGACGGATTCATCGATCGGTTCGTCGAGCTTCTCGACGAGGCCGTGAAGGCCGATGAGATCAGGCCCATGAACACGCGCTTCCTCGCGCACGTGTTCCGGCAGGTGGCTGTCGCGGTCCGCGACGAGCAGGCACTGCTGGAGAGCGGCCTCACCGCCGAGCAAGCCCTGCTGCAGGTCGACGAGATGATTTGGGAAGGGCTGCGTACGCGGTAGTCTGACCCCGAAGGCGGGCAGCTGACACGGGGACAGAGTATTCCCCGAAGACACGCAGGTAGAGGACCCGAGGACGTCTCCGGTCTGTCGTATGTCTCGCGAACGTGATGGAGGAGCCGAACAGGCAGAGATCACGTTTCGTTCTGTCGTATGTCTGTCGTAGTCACCTCAGAGTGGCGATTCCAGCTGAAGGACTGGGGACCGCAACGCAAGCGGCACTAAGGCCAAGATGCCCAGTGCCGGCGGTCAAGTCCGCAGCTCAGACAGCAAGAAAGCCTCGTCGCTAGGGCGAGGCTTCCGTGATCTCGCTGGTGGCCAGAGACGGACTTGAACCGCCGACACGGGGATTTTCAGTCCCAGGAAGTCACCAGCTCAGGCACACAATATGGGGTCTGGTGCCACGTACGTCTGACGTCGCGGTTTGTCGCTCAGGCGCTTTGCTGCAGCAGAGACTCTATTCCTTCGACTTCGGCCTGCTGCTGGGAGATGAGAGCCTTGAGATGCGCCAGCCTGGACTGAGCGTCGCCGACCACCGTCGCTTGCTCCTCCTCCGCTTTCCGCTTTGGGGATAGGAAGAAGTTCGCGAGATAGCCGGTGAAGGTGCCGAAGATGCCCACTCCAATCACGATGATCAGGACGCCCACCAATCGTCCTGGATTCGTCACCGGGTACTGGTCGCCGTAGCCCACCGTCGAGATGGTGACGATTGTGTACCAGAGCGCGTCAGACGCCGTCTTGATGTTGCTTCCAGGCGCGTACTGCTCGATGCGCAGGACCGAGAGGCTCCCGAACTGCAGAACGAGGATGCCAGCGGTCAGCAGCGTGTAGAGTGCGCTGCCGGCCCGGTCGTCAACGAGGCTGTGGAAGACGGTGCTCGGACCGAGGTCGCGCATCAGACGGTAGACGCGGAAGAGCCGGAAGACACGCAGGATCTTGAACTGCGGGAGCGGCAGGCTCGCCGCCAGGTCCGCCCAGCCGAACTGACGGAAGAAGTAGGCGCCCTTCGAGGACGTCGTGAAGAATCGGTACAGGAAGTCCCCCAGGAAGATCGCGCTCAACACGCTGTTCATTGTCCTAAGAATGTTCTGCAGGTTGGCGTCTTTGACGAACGCATAGACGAACACGAGATTGAAGATGGACAGGATGGATAACATCCCGATGAAGATCTCGTATCCCGTGCTTTTCAGCTCACTTGATCTCCGGGCCATCGGCGTTTGCCTCCTCGCGGAACGACAGACCATCAGCCAGGATTCTGACAGGTAGCGCTGGCAAATGGCGGCACGGATGTGGATCGCGTGACGCACAGACCATGCGCGCACGCTCGGTAGACACGGTGACACCGGGAGTGTGCATCCCCGAAGAAGGTCAGGTCAGACGGCGATCAAACCTCCCAATGTGACGCATGTGTGATCGCCGGAGGGATCTTGCACGGCCAGGTTCACGTGGGGGTGTCAGGACGTCGTCTCGTGGTACCGGCGTTTCCACTCGCGGTATCTCACTTTGCAGTTGCCCGCGCAGTCGTTTCCGCAGTGACTGCCGACAGGAACAAGGCTGCACGCACGGCGTAGATACTAGGCGCCTTTAGCCCGACGCCGGTGCCGCCCAAAGCCGAAGAACGGAAGCACCAGCACTAGAACGGTTACGACCAAGTACAGACCCACCGCAGCAAGCGGCGCCACGACAGCCACGAGGAGTGCGAAGACGTTCACGCCGATGACGAACCAGCGACGTCGGTACATGCGTCTGATCGACTGATCTGCGATGCCGCCTACCACAAGTCCGGGCTCGCTCGCGACGTAGAACATGAGCAGACTGAGCGTAACCGTGGCGAGCAGGACGTTGACGCCGTAGAGCAACACGCCCACTCGAACATCCAGCGCGTTCAGGTGCGTCACCATAAGGTTCGTCGAGAACGGCAGTACGCCGACGAAGAGCAGTAGCATCAGGTTCATACCGTAGGCGACGTTGTCCCCACGCTTCATCACCCTGGTCAGTCCGGAGTGCGTGAGCCAGATACCACCGATGAAGGCGAAGCTGATGAGGTAGCCGAGGAACTCGTGCCAGCCCTCTTGCAGCGCGGGCACGATGGCTATCCTGGCGGGCGGCACGGGAAGGTCGAGTACCAGCAGAGTGATCGCGATGGCGAACACGCCGTCGGAGAACGCGTTGAAGCGGTCGAGCGACGGGAAGAACGCCGTGTCGTCCGAGGCTGTCTCGTCGCCCTCGGCACGCAGAACGGACTCGTCGCTCATAACCGCCCCCCTCTTCTCGAAGCAGTACATGCCCGCGCGGCTGGCAGCAATCCTGCAGTCCACATGAGACTGCTGCGCGACGCGCGCCCCGCGACGCGGATGTCTCAACTGACACGGGGATAGTGTATCCCCGAAAACGTGCAGGTCAGAAGGTCGTTGACCATCTTGTTAGGAGGGGCCCTTCTTCCGCGTGGCCGCACAGATCCGAGAGCGCCAGATACTTGCTTCACTCCCTGGTCGTCCGTTCTGTCGTATTTCTGTAGCAAACGCCTCATTTGGTAGAGCAGGGACTGGTGTGCGAGCGAGAGGTCTCCTCGCGAGCACCGAGGTGAGCGCCAAAGCGCGAACCTGAAAAGCCGCAGCCAGGAAGCACAAAGGGCCGGCCCTTTCGGCCCGACCCTTGTCATGATCAGTGGTGGCCAGAGACGGACTTGAACCGCCGACACGGGGATTTTCAGTCCCCTGCTCTACCAACTGAGCTACCTGGCCGTGTCGAGTGCCTGTGTATGGTACCCGCGCACGCGAATGTCGGTCAAACCCCCGGGCGCGATGGGAGATCGAGGCACGAGGGTAGAATCAGCAGGGGTCCGCGACGAACCACTCACGCCGCCGACCTGTGCCGAAGACGCGCGCGCACGCATCGCCCCGGGAGGAGGCGCGGCAATGACGCGGGTCGTCGCTCAGCCCGACACGCTTGTCCTGCTCGAGGACGTCATCAAGACCTATCGCATGGGCGAGGTCGAGGTTCACGCGCTCAATCACACCGACCTTCTCATCCGCAAGGGCGAGTTCGTCGTCATCCTTGGGCCGAGCGGATCGGGCAAAACGACGCTGCTCAACATGCTTGGCGGTATCGACACGCCCACGAGCGGGCGCATCGTCATCGACGGCGAGGACATCTCGACAGCTACCCAGCGCGAGCTCACGCTCTTCCGGCGCGAGAAGGTGGGCTTCGTCTTCCAGTTCTTCAACCTCATCCCGACGCTGACCGCCGAGGAGAACGTGCGCTTTGCCATTCAACTCGCGTCGCGCGACGGCGTCCCCCCCTCGCGAGGCGCGCGCGAGCTCCTCGAATCCGTTGGACTCGGCGACCGGCTCCAGCACTTCCCCTCACAGCTCTCGGGAGGCGAACAACAACGCGTGGCGGTCGCACGCGCGCTCGCCAAGGATCCGGTCATGCTCCTCGGCGATGAGCCGACCGGCAACCTCGACTTCCACACGGGCAAGCTCGTATTGCGCGCACTCAAGGACGTGAACGCCCAGGGGGGCAAGACGGTCATCGTCGTCACCCACAACTCGCCGATCGCGCAGGTCGCCGATCGTGTTCTTCACCTTCGCGACGGCGGCATCGCACAGGAGGAAGTCATCGAGCATCCCCTGCCTCCCGAAGACATCGTCTGGTAGCGGAGCCGTGCGCAAGGAAGCAAACCGCCGATGAGGTTGCTGCTCCTGAAGACATGGCGCGACATGCGGGCCCATTGGGGCCAGTTCGCCGCGCTCATTCTGCTCGTCGCCATCGGTATCACGACGTACGTGGCATTCGTCGGCGGATACCGGAACCTCAAGGTCTCAGAAGCTGAGACCTACGGTCGGCTCAAGTTCGCGGATTTCACGGTCGATGTCGTGGGAGCTCCCCACTCGGTCGTTCACAAGATCGAGCAATTGCCCGGCGTGGCCGCGATCGTCGGACGACTCGTCGTGGACACCGGGATGGACGTCGAACCAGGCGTGCAGGGGACGGTCCGGATTGTCGGCGTGCCGCCGGAGCGGCCTGACGTGAACGACGTGCTCGTAACGTCCGGGCGCTACCTGGAGACGTCCGACCTGAACGCAGGCCTGCTTCACACGGCGTTCGCCGAGGACATGGGTCGAGTGCCCGGCTCCGTTCTGCGCATCCGGAACGGTGCCGAGAAACAAGACATCCGTATCGTCGGTATCGCTGCAAGCCCCGAGTACATGTTCACCACGCGGGCGAAGGGCGAGATGCCCTCGACGACCGAGTTCACGGTGCTCTTCATGCCACAGCACGAGGTGGAGCGGCTGTTCGGCAAGCCGAACACCGTGACGAACGTCGCGGTCCGCGTGGACCATGGCGCCGACGCCAGTGACGTCATGGAAGAAGCCGAGGACGTTCTGGAGCCCTACCGAGTGGTCGCGACGACCTTGCGCGCGGATCAGCCGAGCAACTACGAGCTCCAGGGCGAGATAGAGCAGAACCGGATCCTGGCGTCGTTGATGCCCGCGCTCATCCTCATCGTCTCCGCGGCATCGCTCGGGATCGCGCTGTCCCGCCTCGTGCAGTCCCAGCGAGGTCAGATAGGCCTAGCGAAGGCGCTTGGCTACACGAACGGACAGGTGCTCGCACACTACCTGTCCTTCTCCGTAGCCGTAGCGATTGCTGGATCCGTCGTGGGGCTTGCCGCGGGCTACCTTCTCTCGGGTATCATCACGAGCGAGTACACAGACATGCTGGGCATCCCCTATCTGACCAACCGTCTGTACGCCGACGTCGCGCTGTCGGCGGTGGGAATCAGCGCGGCGGCATGCGTGTTCGCCGGCCTGCTGCCCGCATGGAACTCGGCCCGCATCCCGCCCGCACGCGCAATGCGCCCGGATCCAAACCTCTCTCTCAAGGGCGGGTCCATGCCGTTGGTCGAGCGCTGGTTCGGGCGTTGGCTCCCTGCGAATCTCGTGCTGCGTATCCCCCTGCGCAACGTATTCCGAGCCAAGCGCCGGAGCCTCTACACAATCGTAGGGATCGCATTCGCCGTTCTTCTCACGCTTGGGACGGCGGCGTTCTTCGACTCGGTGCAGTACATGATCGACCACCAGTTCGGAGTCGTGGAGAACTGGGACGTGTCGGCGTTCTACTCCTCGAACCTGACTGACGGGCAGGTTCGGGAGGTCGGAAGGTGGGACGGCGTCTCGCGGGTGCAGCCGGCGCTCGTCATTCCAGTCAAGTTCGCTGCGAACGATGTCACCCACGAGACGGTGCTTACCGCAATGGATCCGGCCGCCAACTTCCACGTCTTCGAGATCTCGAGCGGATCGGGTGTATCGGAGGCGCTCCGAGGCGGTGGTTTGATACTCCCCAGCGTGTTGGCGCGAAAGCTCGGCGTGGGACTCGGCGACCTGGTGGCCGTGAAGTCTCCGTACCGCAAGGAGACCCTCTCGCTTTCGGTCTCCTCGATCAGCGAGGAAGGCATCGCTATGCCGGTCTATACGAGCCTCGGCAAGGGCGCCGAACTCGTCGGGGCAGCGACGCAGACGTACAACGCTCTGTATCTGGACTCCGATTCCCGCCTGGCAAGCGAGGTCAAGGAGCGGTTGTTCGACATGCCTGGCGCGTCTCAGGTCCTCATCAGGCAAACGATGTTCGAGTCGTTAAACGAGATGATGTCGTTCATGTACTTCTTCATGGCGATCTTGATGGCGTTCGGGTTCGCCATGGCGTTCGTGGTCATCTACAACACTTTCACAGCGAACGTCATCGAGCGCACACGAGAGATTGCCACGATGCGCACGATCGGTGAGGACGGCGCACACCTCGCTGGAATGGTCACTCTCGAGAACGTCCTACTGGCACTCGTCGGCATCCCTCTCGGCGTGTGGCTGGGACTCGTCGTCGCGCAATCGGTGCTGACTCAGATGTCCACCGAGCAGTTCTCCATGCGCATCTTTGTCTACCCGAGAACCTACGTGTTGGTGCTCGTCGCCGCCTTCGTCGTGCTGCTGATTTCCGAGATCCCGCCGATTCGCCGCATCCTGCGCCTCGACCTCGCCGAGGCGACCAAAGTGATGGAGTAGGCGCCGCCCGCGAGAGGTGCTAGGCGCGCCGCAGCGCCTCGGCGAGAGTGAACGGCAGTCCGGCCGAGATGACCTCGGATGCCACCGCATCGACGTTGTAGTCGACCCGGTGGATACGCACACCGACCCACGTGCCAGGGTCCGCGCCCACCGGCCCTGCAGCCGTATCGCCAGATGCCACCGCACCGACTTCCAGGGCCGAGCCAATCAAGACCTCCACCCAGCACGCCCGGGGATCGCCGTCCTTCGGCTTGCCGACGGACCCACTGCTCACGTAGTGCAGGCGGCGGCCATCCTCGGCGAGCATCGCCCGGTGGTAGGGGATGTGCACGTGACCGACGCACACGAGATCGGCATCGGCGGCAAGAGCCAGGCGCGTCAGCTGCCTATCCGTGCGGTCGGGGAGCAGGTACTCGTTGATCTTGCGGGGCGAGCCGTGGGTGAGAAGCACGTGAACGCCCTCCACGTCGAAGCGGATCTCGCCCGGGAGTGCCGCCAGCCACGCGGCTTCATCGTCACTCACAGCGGCCTCGGTGAAGGCGTATGATGCCGCGCCGTCACTGCGCGCCTGCTCACTGGCGTAGTAGCAGCCGCACTCGCCTCGGCGATTGCCAACGCCGTCATCGTAGTTGCCGCGAATCGTGGGAACGCGGAGTGAGCGGATGCGTTCGATGACAGCCGATGGTTCTGGGCCGTAGCCGACGAGGTCGCCCAGGCAGTAGCGCTCGTCTACCGCAACCGCATCCAGGTCGGCGAGCACGGCGTCGAGTGCCGCGATGTTGCCGTGGATGTCTGAGAAGACGGCGAAGCGCTTCACGAACTCTGACCTTCGTTCATGTGTTGACGGGCGGCCGCGACCATGGCGTCGAGATCAACCCCGTCTGAACAGACAACAACGCCGTCAACGAGCACCATCGGCACGTCCGCACTCTGCCTGACCATCGCGTCGAGCACAGCCTGGCGTTCGGCCCCCTCGAGGGAGAGCAGGTCTCGCTCGAGAACCGACGCCTCGATGCCTTCGGCCCTCAGGCGTTCGTTCATGACGCGGACACGCCACGCTCCAGGCATGTCTCAAGTGGAGCCCTCAGGGACATCGACTTGGACCACCGGACCGGGGTCACATGCCCCGCCTCAAGCGCACGCCGAGTTTGTCACGAGCGTGACTATCATGGCGCCCGCCGGCACTTCCGCTTCACCGGCGAGATTCGACGCCCGGATCGATTCCTCGTTCGAGCAGCAGTCGGTCATTCAAGCACACTCCTTCTGGAGCTCCGCAGGTCAGGTCAGGCTAGCTCAGGCGATCCAGACAAGGTAGGCCGCCGCGACGAGCAAGCCCACTCCACCGATCTTGGACAGAGCCACGCTCGCCTTGGAGAACCGACGCATGAAGGCGAGGGACCCGGAGGCCACACCGATCAGCAAGAGCGGGATTCCTTTGCCGAGCCCATAGACGAAGAGAAGGGCGGCGCCTCGGGCCGCATTCCCGCTCGCTGCGGCAAGCGTGGCAATAGCCGCAAGGATCGGCGTCGCACACGGCGATGCGACGAGCCCGAAGAGCATCCCGAAGAGGAATGCGCCTGCGAAACCGCGCCGCTCGGGTCGCCGAACAGGCAGCAGAGCGTTCAAACGTTCGATCGGAAGGGCGATCACCTCGAGCAGCTGCAGCGCGATGACGACACAGACCGCGGCGGCAACGTAGTTCGCCCACGACCCCAGGATGAGAGCGTGGCCGATGAAACCCGCGAGGGCGCCGATGACCGCGAACACGAGACTCATCCCGACGACGAACACCGCTGTGAGCGACAGCGCGCGTAATGGCGCAGCCTGCGCAATGTTCTCGTCTGCCCCCGCAACAGTGCCCGTTATGTAGCCGAACACGGCCGGCACCATCGGCAGGATGCACGGGCCAAAGCCTGCCACTAGGCCCCCGAGCAGCGCGAGGCCGAAGGCCGCAGGACCCACGATCGCCCCGGAGGCGAGTCGCTCGGCGAAGGCTTCCACGGCTACTGCTTCGCCAGGAGCGCATCGAGGCGAGCGCGCATGTCGCCCTCGCTCATTGCCCCAGTGAACGAATCCGCGGTGGTGCCATCAGCCTTCAAGAAGAATGACTGCGGAATGTACTGGAACGCGAACTTCGAGGCAAGTTGCTTTCCGGATGCGTCACCGGTGATGGCGTTCACAAAGAAGATCTTGTCTCCGTATTCAGGCACAACCTTGTCGGCGACCGCCGAGATCTCAAGACACGACTGTCAACTCAGCGAGTGGAACAGGACGTAGACGGGCTTGCCGGTCTTGAGTGCTGCCTCGTAGTCGGCGACTGCGTTGTTGTGAATCGAGGTGACGGAGGTCGCGCCGATCGGGGCCTTCCCTCTGTTCGTCGCCGCATCGCGATCGACGCCTGCCTTGGCGATCAGAATACCCGCGAGGAAAGCGACCACGACAAGTACGATCGCCACCCTCAGCAACGTCGATTTGGGGCGAGTAGTAGGCGGCTCGTTCATGTCGGGCGCTACGTCTTCGTCGGTCACGTCACTCCCCGTCCTTCAGCGGTACGAGCACGACCGGCACGTCGGAATGCCTGACAACCCGGTCGGCGACCGAGCCGATGACCGCACGGACAAGTCCACCCCTGCCGTGGGTACCCATCACTATCATGCTTGTGCCGTACCTGGCCGCTGCATCCAGGATGCCCTCGTACGGCGAGTCAGCCTCCACGACGAGCTCCTCGGCCGGCACGCCGGCTGATCGGATCCGTACCGCTTCAGCCGCCACCTGTTGGCTCATGTACGCGTGTATCGCAGCTGTGACCGACTCGTTCTTCTCGCGGGCGAACTCGTTCTCTTCGCGGTCGAACGACATCCGAACGGTCACCCCGAGGACGAGTATGGTCGAGCCCTCGGCCCGAGCGATGTCCTCGGCGAAGCGAGCCGCCGCCTCAGCCGTGGCTGAGCCGTCGATTGGCAGCAAGATGAACTTCGTTCCCGTCTCCATGAGGAACCCCTCCGCGCCTACGGGCGCATTTCGATCATACGAACAGATAGCCAAACGCGTTGAATGTGTAGCCAATGATGATTATGCCGACCACGACGACAGTGAAGAACGTCACGAGCAGCGGTGTCTTGACGACCTTCTTCAGCATGACCAGAGACGGGGGCGAAATCGCGGTGACCGCCATCATGAAGGCCAGCACAGTCCCGATCCCTACTCCCTTATAGACGAGTGCCTCGGCGATAGGCAGCGTGCCGAAGATGTCGGCGTAGATGGGCACGCCGATGAGAACGGCGAGCAACACCGAGAACGGGTTCTTGTCACCGAGCAATGACTGGATGACACCTGTTGGGATCCAGTTGTGGATGATCGCGCCGATGGCAACGCCGCCGAGAACGTAGGGCCACACGTTCTTGACGATGGTGACCACTTGCCCCCACGCAAAGTCGACGCGATGTCGCGTCGTCATCTCGGGCAAGTCGGCGTCGGCAAGATGCGATCCGAGGACGAAGGGCTCGATGTAGCGCTCGAGCTTCAGCCAGCTGATGACCGAGCCCCCGACGACGGCGAGGACAAGGCCGACGACTACGTAGGCGATGGCGATCTTCCAGTTGAAGATGCTCGCCAACAGAAGCACCGATGCCAGATCGACGAGGGGCGAAGAGATCAGGAACGCGAAGGTCGTCCCGATCGGAAGGCCCGCCGACGTGAAGCCGATGAAAATCGGGATGGACGAACACGAACAGAACGGCGTGATCGTACCCAGCAGAGCGGCAGCAGTGCGTGCTCCGATGCCGTCGTACCGGCCGAGGATGCGCTTCGTGCGTTCAGGCGGGAAGTAGCTCTGGATGTAGGAGATCGTGAAGATCAGCACCGAGAGCAGCATGAAGATCTTGATCGTGTCGTAGATGAAGAACTGCAGGGTCGGGCCCACACGCCCGCTCAGTGGCAAGCGGAACACGTCCTCCACCAGCTTGCCTACGAGCGTGTTCAGCCACACCATCTTCAGGAGGGCGTCGTTGAGCCAACTGAAGATCGCTCCGATGTCGGTCACGACAGACCTCTGGAGGACCGCACCGTCGCAACCTCATCGACCGATGGGACACGTCCGGCCAGTCGAATCTGACCATCTACCGCGAGCGCCGGAGTCGACATGATCGCGTAGCTCATGATCGTCTGGAGGCTTGGTCGCATCGCCGTCTAGCGACCGCTCGCACCCTGCAGGACCCGCTTGACCTCGTCGTAGGAAGGCACTCGCCCCGCGACCTTGACCTCTTCATCGACGACCAGCCCGGGCGTCGACATGATGCCGAACGCCATGATTTCCGGGTAGTCGCTGACCTTGACGATCTCGGCGTCGATGCCAAGCTCATCCACTGCCCTCTTGGCGAGTCCCTCGAGCTTCTGGCAGTTCGTACAACCCGGTCCAAGTATCTTGATGACCATTCGCGTCCGCCCTTTCTCGACCAATTCCGCATTTCGATTGCCGTCGAACTCTCGCAGCGCAAGAGTGCCCAACTCCAGTAGCCGCACCAGATTTACAGGAGACGGATCGCCTCGGCGACGGCGCGCAACGCATCGTCGCGCAGCCCGTAGTAGACCCAGGTTCCGTCTTTGCGAGCGGTCACGAGCCCACCGTCCCGCAACACCGACATATGGTGCGAAATGGTCGATGGCGCCAGCCCCAGGTGTTCCGCCAACTTGCAGGCGCACATCTCTTCAGGGCCGCAACAGGTCTTCCCGGGCTCGGAAGAACGACTCGCGAGTACACGCACAATCTCGCGGCGCTGCGCCGAAGCGAGTGCCTTGATCGCCGCGTCGAGCTCCTTCTCACTGAGCTGCGTCAGGACCTGGGACATGACGGAACCACCTCTGATAGTTCGATGATTGTCGAATCATATGATGCACCGACAGATCCTGCAAGGGGCAGCCCGGGAGCGCTTGCCTCAGACTCGGAGGCTCTGTATCGTTCATTGTCGATAGGCGATTCAGGAGGTGGCTCGTGACAGACGATCAGGTTGCTCTTGTCGCGAAGGCGCTCGCTCATCCCGCCCGCATTCGCATCATCCGCCTGCTCGCAGCCCAATCTGAGTGCAGAGGTCATGAGGTCTTCTCGGAACTCCCGCTTGCCCAGTCGACGGTCTCCGAGCATCTGCGGGTTCTCAAAGAGGCTGGCCTCGTGCATTCGCAGCCTCTGGGCACGTCGATGGTCTACTGCCTCGTGGGCGCCGTGCTTGAAGAGTTCCATCAGTCGGTGGGAGAGCTCGGGGTGGGCGCAGCGACATGCGTTGCCGGACCAGAACGACGTTGAGTTGTCATCGGTTGGCGGCTGGGGCAGCAGACCCGCGATGAGTGAAGGGGCTCAACCATGAGTGAAACAACGTCACCCGCGGCGCCCGTGGAGAAGCGGCGGATAGGATTCTTCGAGCGCTACCTGTCGCTCTGGGTCGTGCTGTGCATCGTCGCGGGCACGCTTATCGGAAACGCCTGGCCCGGCGTGGCAACCTGGCTATCGAAGTTCACCTACGCGCAGATCTCCATCCCCGTGGCCGTGCTCATCTGGCTGATGATCTACCCGATGATGCTCCAGATAGACTTCGCCTCGCTCAAGCGCGTCGGCGAGAAGAAGCGGGGGCTCATCGTCACTACCGTGAGCAACTGGCTCATCAAGCCGTTCACGATGTATGCGATTGCATCGTTCTTCTTCTTCGTTGTCTTCGCGAACTGGCTTTCTCCGGAACTAGCGAATGAGTACCTCGCGGGAGCCGTGTTGCTCGGTGCCGCGCCCTGCACCGCCATGGTGTTCGTCTGGTCCTATCTCGCCAATGGAGATCCCGCATACACGCTCGTGCAGGTCGCGGTGAACGATCTCATCATCCTGTTCGCGTACGCGCCCATCGTGATGTTCCTGCTCGGGCTCACCGACATCACTGTGCCCTATGACACCGTCATCCTCTCCGTCGTGCTCTTCGTCGTGGTGCCGCTCGTGCTCGGCTGGATTTCGCGCGTGCAACTCATCAAGCGCAAGGGGCTTGCGTGGTTCGAACAGACGTTCCTGCCCGCTCTTGCTCCGGTCACGATCACGGCCCTGCTCGCGACCCTCGTCATCATCTTCATCTTCCAGGGCCAGACGATCGTGTCGAACCCCTTGCACATCGTGCTCATCGCTATCCCGCTAACCATCCAAACGTACCTCATCTTCGCGATAGCCTACGGCTGGGCGTGGCTGTGGCGTCTGCCTCACCCAATAGCCGCCCCAGCCGGCTTCGTGGCCGCGTCCAACTTCTTCGAACTCGCTGTGGCGGTGGCGATCGCCTGCTTCGGTCTGACGTCGGGCGCCACACTGGCGACTGTCGTCGGCGTGCTCGAAGAGGTGCCGATCATGCTCTCGCTCGTATGGATCGCGAACAGGAGCGTCGGATGGATTCAGCGCCGCGAGCAAAGCGCGGTTACTCGTTAGGGGGTTCGGGTCATGAAGGTGCTCCTGGCAACAGATCTGTCCGAAGCAGGACTTCGCTCCGTCGAGGGCCTGTGCGCCTGCAAGGCAAGCGATTTCGAGCACGTGACGCTGCTGCACGTCATCGACCTCGACCTCTACACGGCCGGCGGCTCAGTTCCAGGCATCGCCGAGTGGGCGAACGTCGAGCTCGAGAAGGTGGCAGCCGACCTGCGTGAGCTGGGATTCGAGGTCGACGTGCGGGTCGAGATCGGTCTCGCCGTCGACACGATCAAGTCGGTCGCCGATGAGATCGGCGCTGATCTCATCGCGGTGACCAACCTCGGCAAGGGGGCGTTGACCGGCCGGCTTCTCGGCAGCACGGCCGAGCGGCTTGCGCCGGCGACCGGACTTCCCGTGCTCGTCGAACGCGTCGAACACCGCGGCGAGCAATGGTGCCGCCTTGGCATCGGCAGCCCGTTCCAGCGAATCGTACTCGGCGTCGATCTCGAGGGTGACGCGCAGGCGCTCATCGGAAGCGTTGGACGCCTCCCAGGTATCGAGTTGTTGCGTGTTGTCCATGTAGCCGCCGATGAACCGTCGCGCGCAGCCGCACAGCAGAAACTCGAGGAGGCCGTGCGCGCAGCCCAGGTGGGTTCTGCAATCGAAGTCGTCACGAATGTAGGCAATGCAGCGGAGGGACTCCTGGCCGACGCGACGCAGACCGATGCCACCGCGATCGCTGTCGCCACGTGCCAGCACGGGCTGCTGCATCGCGGAGTCCTCGGCAGCGTGGCTCGGGAAGTCGCTCTCCATTCAGATCGCGCGGTCTTGCTGTTGCCGCCCGCATGAGCCGTGCGACTGGTAGCGCGTCGTGGGGATATGTGCTTGGATTCGATGACGTCGCTGTGACGCCTTCGGCCGCGCGGGAACCGAACGGCCCAGGGCGGCTCCCACACGAAGGAAGCCCATGTCCCACGTCTCGTTGAAGTCTGGCTACGCCGACCTGGTCGATCGACTCAATAGGTTCCCTCAAGGAGCGCCGCCCTCCGAGACGCTCTACAAGATCCTCGCGATCCTTCTCAGCGAGCGCGAGGCCGAGGTCGTCTCTCAAATGCCGATCAAACCGTTCACGGTCGGCAAGGCAAGCAAGATCCTGAAGATGGACCCCATCGAGACGCGTAAGGTGCTCGACGAGCTGGCCTGTCGCGCCATTCTGGTGGATATCGAACGAGACGGGGAGACCACCTACACCCTGCCGCCACCAATGGCCGGGTTCTTCGAGTTCTCAATGATGCGTCTACGCGGCGACGTCGACCAGAAGCTGCTCGCCGAGCTCTTCTACCAGTACCTGAACGTCGAAGAAGAGTTCATTCGTTCTCTCTTCGCCACCGGGGAGACCCAGCTCGGGCGCGTGTTCGTCCACGAGCCGGTGCTTTCCAATGACAACGCCCTGCATGTGCTGGACTACGAGCGCGCGAGCGAGGTCATCCGCACCGCCACGCATCGCGGGATCGGCGTGTGCTACTGCCGGCACAAGATGATGCACGTCGGGCGCAACTGCGACGCCCCGATGGACATCTGTATGACCTTCAACAACTCCGCCGACGCACTGACGCGACACGGCTACGCCCGTTCCGTGAACGCGAGCGAAGGCCTGGACCTGCTCCAGCAGGCCTACGAGAGCAACTTGGTGCAGTTCGGCGAGAACGTGCGCGAGGGCGTCAACTTCATCTGCAACTGTTGCGGGTGCTGCTGTGAGGCCATGATCGCTGCCCGCAAGTTCGGGATGCTGAACCCGGTGCACACCACCAACTTCCTGCCTGCGGTTGACGACGCGCTCTGCAATGGGTGCGGGAAGTGCGCCATTGTTTGTCCCGTGGAGGCTATGTCGCTCGTCTCGGCGAATGATGCGCACCAGCCAAAGGCCCGGAAGGCCAAGGTCGATGAGCAGCTGTGCCTGGGCTGCGGCGTGTGCGTGCGCACGTGTCAGCGAGGGAGCCTTGCGCTGCGCTCGCGGCCGGGGCGGGTCATCACACCGGTCAACTCGCTGCACCGGGTGGTGGTCATGGCGATCGAGCGCGGAGATCTGCAGGACCTGATCTTCGACAACCGCGTGCTGTGGAACCACCGCGCGCTGGCTGGAACGCTCGGCGTCATCCTGCGCCTGCCGCCCATCAAACAGGTCATGGCAAGCAAGCAGATGAAGTCACGCTATCTGGAGTACGCGATCACGCACTTCAGTCGCCAGAACACGTAGAAGCACCGCAGCGTAGCCCTCCGGCTGCCACCGCTCTCCACCCAGCTCGCGCCGTTCTGTTGTTGCCCCCGGCCTGAGCACGGGCGCATGAGCGAGACGCGTCTATGCGCTCTTCCGCAGCTGCTGCAGCCTAGCCGGCACGTCCTGTAGAACCGCCTGCACGTCGTGCCATCTGGCCTGCATGTCCCGCCTGCTCGGCAAGTCCGGCATCTTGATGTTGCGACCCCACGTCGCAATGCGCGCCGTGCCCATCGCCAAGACCACAGCGACGACGGCGAATCCGCCCAGGATCGCCGCGGCGATGATGATCGCGGCCTTCGTGCCGATCAGCACCTTCGAATCATCCGAGATCTCGCTGCGACCGGACACCACGATGCCGACGAATCCGCGGCTGACCTTCACGTCACTGCCGACGAGAAGCGCGCCGCCGCCCTGCTCGATATTCATGCTCCGGCCGACGATGATCGGCGCACCCGCCTGCTTGACGGTCGTGTCCCCGCCGAAGATCGCCGTGCTCGCGTAGCCCTGCTGGAACGTTCCGCCCTGCTTCGCATAGATCACGCCGCACCAGGATGTGCTGATGTGTGCATCGCCCGAGACCTGTGTGATCCCAAGTGCGCTGGCGGTGGTCTCGAGGTCGACGACGTCCGCCGTGGCGATCGCGCTCAGGTTCGCCTTGAGCGCGGGAGCTTCGACCTTCTTGGCAACGTGCGGTGCGGCGACTTCCGGTGGAGCCGTTCCCTCCGCGTCCAGCTTGATCGAGGGATCGTCTGCATACTCCATGAGGCATCCTCCTTCACGCGAGGGGTCCTGAAGCCGAACAGGCGCGGGGACCCCGTTGAAAGACTCAAGGGGTCTATACCCGCTCGGAAGATGGCCGAACGACTGGGTTTTCGGAAGGCCATGACAAGAAGCGGGGCTACCGAGAAGGTCGCCCCGCCTCCTTGCTGCCATCTATTGGCGAACCGCACGGGCGATCCGATGTCTACGCGCTCGGCCGCTCCAATTCCGAACGTCTGGGGGTGCTACGCGCTCCTCAGCATGAAAGCCGCAACGCAGGAGAACCCACCGAAGACGATCATCACGACGCCGAACAGCCACGGCAGCGCCAGAGCACTGCCTACGGGGTTCGCGACGAGCCAAATGCCAAGAAGGATCATGAGCACGCCCAGGATCCCGCGGCCCCAACCGGCACCCATGAATGCCTGTGCGATGTCGGAGATGCCCATCACGATGCCCATGATGCCAAGCACGACGATGAAGGCGGACCCAAGCCCCAGGGCTGCGAAGAAGGGCGTGTCGAGCGTTGATGACATGACAAGCCAGCCTGCGAGAACGCCGATCACGCCGACGAACAGCTTCCAGCCCCACATGGTCGTGTCGACGAACATCAGCACCAGATCGATGATCCCGCGCGCGAACCAGTACATGCCGATCACGAATGTGAACGTCACCGACGTTGCCGCTGGGTTCGTCAGAAACAGGATCCCGAAGATGATCGTGGCGATGCCCAGAATGAGTGGCACCCACCACCCAGAGTTGTCCTGAGTCCCTGCCATTGCTGTGCCGTTACTCATTCCCTCTCCCCTCGTCTACGCCAACACGTACCAATGTTGATTGCGCGACCCGATGCGTCGACTGAACGCTTCTTAATGCTCTCACAAGATGCACCGTTTGTGAGAGATTCCCCGCTCCCCGCTGAACGCGCGTCAGGGTTGCGGCCGCGCTTGCGCGCCGAAATGCTAGGGGCTCGTGGTCGAGGACGCCTCGTAGCTTGCAGCCGCTGCGGCCAGGCTCGCCTGGGTGCTCTTCAGCTTCGCGGCGAAATCGTTCAGCTCGGTCTGAAGGACGCCGCCCGCGGGCAGCTTGCCGGCAGCAGTCTCGACCTTACCGATCACGTTGTTGAAGGCAGTCGACAGTTCGTTCAGCGCGGCTACCTTCTTGTCACCAACGTCCTGGATCGCCGCGGTCAACTTGCGCTGAATCTCCTGCAGGTCGGAGTTGATCTGGAGCCCAGAGATCCGGGCCTCGAGCCCACCAACGGCGGCGGCGAGCTGGCCGACGGTGTCTTGCGCGGAGTTCAGTGCCTGGTCGACGGCGGCTTGTTTCTGCTCGGTCTGCGTCTTGACCTTCTCCTTGGCCGTGTCGACAGCGGTCTGAGCCTTCGCGCAGCCAGTCAACGCCACGGCGACCAGTACGGTGAGCGTCAGGGCTGCGAGCAACCATCCTCGTCTGCGCATATCGTCATGTCTCCTTCACGGTCTTGAGCATCGGTCAGTTGGCCACCAGTTCCATGTGAGAGTATCTACCCAAGCGGTGAAACCGAACGCACCAACAAGTCCCGCATGCACAGGGAGGCCCATGCCCCTCATCCTCGCACTCGACCAGGGAACCACGAGCTCGCGTGCCGTCGTGTTCGACGAGCGTGGCGAGAAGCAGTCGCAAGTGCAGATCCCCCTGCCGCAGGTCTTCCCGGAACCCGGCTGGGTCGAGCAGGATGCGCGCGTCATGTGGGAGAACCAACTCGCCTGTGCTCGGCAGGCAATCGCCGACGCGGGCCTGGTCCCTCGCGACATCGCCGCCCTCGGCATCACCAACCAGCGCGAAACCACGATCGTGTGGGATCGCGCTACCGGCGAGCCTCTCCACAACGCGATCGTGTGGCAGGACCGCAGGACGGCTGCGATCTGCGACGGATTCCTGGCTTCCGGCCTTGGCGAGAGAGTCCGAGCGAAGACCGGCCTGCCGATCGACCCCTACTTCTCGGCGACGAAGATCGCGTGGATCCTCGACAACGTCGAGGGCGCGCGGACGCGCGCCGAGGCGGGTAAGCTGGCCTTCGGCACGGTGGACGCGTGGTTCCTGTGGCAGCTCACCGGCGGCGCGGTGCACGCCACGGACGTCACGAATGCGTCGCGCACGCTGCTGTACGACCTCGAGCGAGGCGCCTGGGATCCCGAGCTGCTCGAGCTCTTCCGTGTGCCTGCCGAACTCCTGCCAGATGTCGTCTCGTCGAGCGGCCTGGTCGACGGGACTGCACCCGGGGTCTTCGATGCACCGGTCCCGATCGCCTCGCTCGTCGGCGACCAACAGGCTGCGCTCGTGGGTAACGGCTGCTTCTCGGCGGGCGATGCGAAGGCGACCTTCGGCACGGGCATCTTCGCGCTCATGCACACCGGTGCGACGCGCGTGCATTCGGAGACGCTGGCCACCACCATTGCCGCATCGTCACCCCACGCGCTCGAGTACGCGCTCGAAGGCTCGATCTTCATGGGTGGCGCAGTCGTGCAGTGGATCGTCGAAGGCCTGAAGCTCGCCGACTCCCCCGCCGCCGCGCAGCACCTCGCCGAGAGCGTTCCCGACAGCAACGGGGTGATCTTCGTCCCGGCTCTGACAGGTCTTGGCGCGCCCGAGTGGGATCCGCTCGCTCGCGGTGCGATCTTCGGCCTCACCCGCGGCGCCACGAATGCACACGTTGCTCGCGCGGCAATGGAGGCAATCCCGCTGCAGCTCTCCGACCTCATGGAAGCGATGACTTCCGAGTCGGGCTACGCCCTGCACGTACTTCGGGCTGACGGCGGCGTCACCGTCAACACACTCGTCATGCAGACGCTCGCTGACGTCCTCGGCATCGATGTCGCCTGCGCGGAGATGGCCGAGTCGACAGCGCTGGGCGCGGCATACCTGGCCGGCAAGGCCGTCGGCGTGTGGAGTGAGCCCGATGACCTGCCCATGCTGCGTGGCGTCGCGCGAACCTATCACCCGGCGCACGATGCCGACTCACTCGCACGCCTCGACGAGCTCAGGCTGCGTTGGGCCGAAGCAGTGAGGCGCTCGCTCAAATGGGAGCGCGCATGACGTAGCGGCGCAGCGTGGCCGGTCCCGGTCCTCTCGACGCAAGAACGGTTCTCTCCTACGCTGTCCCCGAGGTCCGAGACGCTGATCTCGTGCCGGCCCTGCTGGTCGTCACGAGCCTAGGGGGACACCTGCTCATGGATCCACTTGGCGATCGGGTGCGCGCCGCGAAAGACCAGTTCGCCCGCAGCGGCCCCGGACACTTGCCCGGCTGGCTGCTGAACATCGGGATCGTGAGCTGGATGTTCCTCGGAGCGGCGGGTGCGGTCGTCGTCATCGCGGCCTTTCTCGGCGCAAGCTCGAGCATCTCCATCCCGCTTATCCTCGCGTTGGTCATCGGGATGATCTCGTACCCCATGGTCGAGAGGATGGTCGGCCGCGGTCTGCCCAGAGCAGTCGCCGCTGCCATCATGATCGTGCTACTCGCCGCCATCATGATCGCGGTCATCTGGATTACCGTGGCAGGCATCGTCGGGGAGTGGCCGGAGATACAGGCGCAGGTCCAGAGTGGCATTTCGCAGATCGCGACGTGGCTGACCAATGCTGGATTCAATGGTGACACGTTCAAGAGAGCTCTCGACCAGGCAGGCAGCATGTCAGGCGGGAGCGCGACAGGCGGCTTGGCCTCCTCGCTCGGACACACTCTGGCGAGCGGCTTGTCCGGGATCTCCGCCTTCATTTTCGGCATCTTCATAGCCGGCCTTCTCCTGTACTACGTGCTCACAGACTTCGACAACATCTCGAGCTGGCTCGGCAGTCACATGGGCGTGCGCCCCGACGTTGGCGCCGACATCGTGAACGACGCCGTGAGAGCCCTGCGCGGGTACTTCCGGGCGACCACGATCACCGGATTCGTCGTCGCGATCGTCATAGGTATCGCCATGGTGGTGATGGGGGTCTCTCTCGCCGTCCCAGTGATGCTGGTGACCTTCCTGACGTGCTACATACCGTTCCTAGGGGCGCTGATCTCAGGGGCCTTCGCCTTCCTGGTCGCCCTTGCCTCTGGTGGCATCTACACAGCTCTCGCTGTGCTGGTCGTCGTTCTGGTCGCTCAGAATCTCATTCAGACCGCCGTCAACACCAAGGTCATGGGCTCTTCGCTCAACTTGAGTCCGATCGTGGTCCTCGTCGCGACCATGCTTGGCGGCATCTTCGGCGGTCTGCTAGGGGCGGCCTTAGGCGCCCCGATCGCTGCCATCGCGATCTCGGTCGTCAAACGGCTCTCGGCACCGGCTCACGAGTCCTCCGACGCGGCCGTCGACACCGGGGTTCCGTCGAGCGCCGACTAGCCCGATTCTCGCGCAGCAGCACCGAGCGCCCACCAGGATCGCCCGCGTCGACGGGTATATCAATGCTTGGGGAGCGCGGAGCCCGGCCTTCAGTGGCACCAGTCCCGCTCCTCTCACGTCCCGCAGTAGATGCGGGCATCCAGTCCTGCCGACGTCGACCCTAGGAGGAGAGTGAGTCATGGCTGAACCAGATGGCGTGATCATGTACGTCGGGGCCTATATGGACCTCGCTGACGCAAAGGAGGACTTCGACCTCATCCACGTGGCACACAAGGAGAAGTGGATCGGCGAGTACGAGGCGGCGCTCTTCGGCAAGGAGGCCGACGGCAAGCTCAAGATCTACGACACCGTCGCCAGCGAACGTGGCTGGGGTGCGAAGGTCGGCGCGATCACTGGCGCCGCGATCGGTCTCATCTTCCCACCCACGATCTTGGCGAGCGCAATCGCCGGCGCGGGCGTCGGAGCTGTGGCCGGTCAGCTCAAGCGGGGGATCAAGACCGACGACATAAAGGCGATGGCCGACATGCTCGATGAGGGAACGTACGGCATCGTGCTAGTCGGATTCGCCACTATCGAGGCCGGGACCGAGCACTTCATGAAGCACGCGGCCAAGGTGATGAAGCAGGAAGTGGACGCACAGGCCGAGGACCTCAAGAAGGCGATCGACGAGGCGGCCAATATGTAGCGGCCCGTCCACCAGAGCCCAGCGCGCGGTCGCGACCATCTACGATAGCGGCCGCGCGCTTGCATATGCGCCGCCGAACCGCGCATGTCGGGGAGCACGAATCGAGTACAATTCACCGAAGGGTAACGGCTGAGCGGCGCGTCTCGTGCCGCTCAGCGGTCAGACGGAGGGGCTGCATGTTCAACATCTTCGGCAACTTGGCGAACTACTCGGGTTGGATTGCCCTTGCACTGAGTCTCTACTGGCTCGCCGTCATCCTCATCATCGTGTCTCAGAACCGCGAGCCGTCCCTCACGCTGGCGTGGATTCTGGTACTCGTGGCTCTGCCTATCCTGGGACTTCTGATCTACTTCTTCGCAGGCCGCGACTGGGGGAAGATCACGCTCAAGAGCAAGTGGTTCGCGGAGTGGATGAAGATCCGCCCTCCGTACATGGAGAACTTCTACAAGCGATACGCGAGTTACTCCCAGGCGGCACACCAGAAGTACGCGGGCACGAACGTCGATCGTGTCATGACCGCGATAGAGAAACAGCAGTTCGCTCCGCCGCTGCCGGCCAATGATGTCCAGATCTACCCCAGTGGCGAGGAGTACTTCCCCATCCTGATAGAGGACATCAGCAAGGCGCAGCGCTTCGTCCATATGCAGTACTTCATCTGGGAGCGCGACGAACTCACAACGAAGATCTGCGACGCGCTCATGGAGCGCGTGAAGGCCGGGGTCGAAGTACGCATCCTGAACGACTACCTCGGCAACATCCAGTACAAGAAGGACCAGCTCAAAGCGCTCAAGGACGCTGGAGCGAAGATTGGCTCGGACGTTACGCAGATAGGCAAGCTCAACTATCGCAACCATCGCAAGATCACGGTTATCGACGGCGAGGTCGGCCATTCGGGCGGCGTGAACATAGGTCAGGAGTACATCGACGGCGGCGAGAAGTACCCGACCTGGCGCGACACCGGCATTCGCTTCACCGGCGCCGTCGCGGGTGAACTGCAGAAGCTGTTCGCAGACCGGTGGTACGAGGTCTACCAGGAGAGCCTGTTCAACTCGATGTACTTCCCCGCCGAGGACGCTGCGATCCGCGAGGATCCCTATATGCTCCAAGTGGTTGCCCAGGGCGTGGAGGAGTACTGGTCGTCATCGACTCGGGCCTACGAGATCGCGATCTCAGGTGCCGAGAAGCGCGCATGGATCCAGTCGCCGTACTGGGTGCCCGATTCCGGGATGATGGAGACCATCGTCAATGCCTCTCTCTCGGGCATCGATCTGAAGTTTATGATGACCGGCTGGCCCGACAAGAAGATCGCGTTCCGGACCGCTCAGTCGTTCTGGGAGCCTATCCTCCTTGCCGGAGGGCATATCTACCTCTACATGGCTGGCTTCTTTCACGCCAAAGGAATCGTCATCGACGGCACAATGGGCGCAGTCGGGACGATGAACCTCGACATGCGCTCGCTGCACCTCCACAAGGAACTCATGGTATGGATGTACGACGAGGGACTCGCCAAGAGGCAGGAGGAGATCTTCCTTGCCGACCTCGAGAAGTGCCGAGAGGTCACTCTGGAGGAGGTCCAGTCGTGGAGCGCCTACAAGCGGTTTGTCGATTCGATGAGCCGCCTCGCATCGAATCTCCTCTAGTTCGACCCGGCCCGCCGCGCGTCAGAGAGTAGAATCTGCCCGAATGACCCGGTCATGGAGGAACGCTGAGGAGCGGCGACACGTGAAGCGAAGCCGGGCGACATTGTGAGCGTCGAGGAGAGGCGGGCGCGCAGGCACTTCGTTCGTGCCGCCTTTCGTGCCGAAGACAGCTACGTGCTGCTCTTCTCGATGCTGATCCTGGACCTGCTCGCGGCTGCATTCGCTACGAGCTGGCAGTGGATCCTCCTGCTCATGTGGCTCGTCGCCGCAACCCTCATCTTGGCCCTACGCACCTCCCGCGTAGGCCCGAAGGCGACTCGATTCGCCTACGTGGCGGTCGCTGCCGGCGTCGTGTTCGGCCTCCTAGCGGCCCTCCAGCGCAGCTCCATGTGGTTCGGCTGGATGTTCGCCGCGATGGCGGCGCTCCTCTTGGTGACGCCGGGTGTGATAGGCAGGCGAATCTTCCAGCACCGCCGCGTGACAATCGCGACACTCTTCGGTGCCGTCTCGATCTACGTCATCTTCGGTCTGCTATTCGCCTTCACGTACATGGCGCTCAACTTCATTTTGGGCACGCCGTTCTACGCACAGGGCATGACGAAGGACCCCGTCAACTTCATCTACGCGAGCTACATAACGCTTACGACTGTCGGATACGGCGACTTCACCCCTGCGTACTCGCTGGGGAAGATGCTGGTCGCAATCGAGGCCCTCATCGGCCAGGTCTTCTTGGTGACAGCGGTCGCGCGGCTTGTCTCGCTCTACAGCCGCGGCGAGGATGTCACTGATGCGCGCCTCGTCAAGCTCAAGGGATCCGAGGACGATCCGACCTAGGCTCCCCCGATGTGCCCTCCGTTGAGTGCGATGTAGACGAACAGCGCGGCGATCATCATGAGGATGCCGCCGAGAACGGTCGAGCCGTTTCGACCGAGCCAGTAGTCGAGCTTGTCGAAGGTCGCCTGCGCTTTCTCCCGGCGCCGGTAGTAGATGACGATCGGCGTGACCAGCATCGTCTGAAGCAGCACGACGAAGACGGTCAAGAGCAGAAGCTGCCGTGGCGCGTCGAATCCCGACGCGGCGATCACGGCGGTGCCGCCCAAGAAGTAGACCCACTGCGCGCCCGGAAGCATGCAGTTGTACGCGGCGTATCCGAAGGCCGCCCACGGCGGCAGCTTCTTGAGCGTCTGCAGCCACTTCGGAAGCTCGTCGGGTCGAGCCGTATCGGACTTCGGCTTTCGAGTGATGAGATACAGTCCCGCACTGGCGAGGACGGCGGCCAGAGTCCACGCGATCCAAGGAGGCATCGTGATGCCGGTGTTCTGGGTCTCGGGGGCCGCCGCCGTGACTAGGAACAGGACCACTACACCAAGGATCATCCGCCAGGTCGCATTGCCGACCACGTAGGCTGACGACGTCTTGATCGGTCGGTCGGTGCCCAGCAGCAGGGTGACGTAGGACGTCCACGTGGGGAGGAACGCGCCGGCGATGATCCACGGCAAGAGTTGCGCGAACGTCTCCACCGGTCCTGCCTCCCTGCCGAGTGCCCCTTGCAGCGATCGCCAGCAGCCGCGTTGCCGTGCGCCCTGGCTCTAGTCTAGCCGTTTCGAGGTGTAGAGGAGGGGACTTCCTCATCCGCTAGAATGCGTTGGGAAGTGCGCATTCTCTACGACGGGAGACGAGGATGGCCGAGGCGCCCCCCGAGGGCACCGACAGACGAAGCATGCGGGCAATCGGGGCGGGTCTCACTCGTTTCATCATCCTCGTTCCCGTGGTTTCGCTCTTCATTGGCGCCCTCACACTCGTCACCGTGGGCGGGGTAAAGACCGTTTCGACGGTACTCACCGCCCTCGGCCCAGGCCTCACGTCTAAACAGGTCATGGTGACCTTCATCGAGCTCGCAGACCTGTTCTTGCTGGCTGTCGTGCTCTACATGATGTCGGTCGGCCTGTACGAGCTGTTCATCGATCCCGATGTGGCATTGCCGGATTGGCTGCAGTTCAACGATATCGACGACCTCAAGCATCGTCTCGCGGCGGTCGTCGTCGTCGTGCTCGGCGTGATCTTCCTGGGTCTTGCAGTCAACTTCAGTTCAGCCAGGGACCTGGCACTGCAGGGCGTCGGTATTGCAGCCGTGATCTTCGCCCTGGCGTACTTCCTCAAGACAGGCAGTCGCGAGTAGCCAGGCACTGAGTCAGTCGGCTGCGTCAAGCGCGACGAAGCAAACAAGGGGCACAACGGGGCGAGCCCGTTGTGCCCCTTCTGCTAGCGCGGGGACTCGGCGTACAGACTCAGGCCATGCTGGACGGATGCGTACCCGTAGAGGGCGTGTTGCTCGAGTAGCCGCGTTGGCGCCTTCCGTACTCTCCACCGCCATAGGACGCGATGTCGACGACGAACGCGAGCCCCAGGAACACCCAGTTGATGAAGCTCAGGCCGCCCGGGTACACGATCACGTACATCAGCGCTGTCCACGGCAAGAAGAGCACGCCGAGCAGCGGCCAGATCCACGTGGTGAAAGTCGCGTTGATGCGAACGGGCTGGAAGATCCACCAGAGCAAGAATGCAAGACGAGGAGCACCAGCAAGAACCGACGCGAACAGACAGCAGCCCATCTAAACCCCCTCTAGTTGACCCTCATTGACATTAAGTGTACCCATTCCCGGTTCAGCGCGCGCCCCTCTTCAGGTCTCACTCCCCCGAAGACCCCTCCGCTGTCTCCGTCACCTGATACGTCACGCCGGTGGCATACGGCCTGACTCGGACGGACCCCTCCTGTCGCTCGGCAAGCACCTTCGACACCTTGCCCCCAATGAGCACGATACGAGCGGAGTAGTTGAGCCAGATGAGCAGAACGAACGCGGAGCCGGCGGCACCGTAGAGGCTGGCAATCGCTGCTCGGCCTACGTACAGCCCGAAGAAGTACGTGCCCACCACCCAGGCAACGGCGGTGAGGACGGCGGCGATCACCGCGGCGCGCCATGGCACCATCGCGTCAGGCAGGTACTTGAAGATCACGACGAATGCCACGGCCGAGGAGACCAGTATCGCGAGGGGAGAACCGAGAATCTGCGAGAAGCCGGTGAATCTACCAAGTACCGGGCGCGAGGCGAGCACCGCAGCCAGGGAATTCGCGAGCACGCCTGCGAGAAGGAGGACCGCTGGCAGGAGCGCGATCAGGGCCTGTGCGAGCCGCGCCCGGACAATCGACCACCACGGCACGCCGGTCTTCGGGCTGACGCCCCACATTCGGTCGAACGCGGCCTGGAGCTGGTTGAGCGCGAGAGCCGACGTGACGAAGAGAACCACGACGGCGATCCACGCCGTACCGTAGTCATACGCCGCAGAGCGGCTCTTGGAGAGCTCGATGAGCATGTTCGCAAGCGTCGGCCCCAGCAGCCGGACGAGTGAGTCTTGCAGGAGGGCGTCCACGGAAGCTTGATCCACGACTGCAGTCGAGACGGCTACCGCGAACAGCGTCGCGGGCGCGAGCGCGAACAAGGCGTAGTACGCGAGGGCGGCTGACAACTGCGAGCCCCCGTCTCGCTGGAACTCCTTGTACGTGCGGACGACCAGTTCCTTCATCCCGTCCCCTCAGGTGACGGCGCTCATGAAGGGCCAGTTCGCGGAGTGCCCTCGACGCAACCTATGCGCGTGTGGCTATACCGCCGCGACCTCTGTGGCTGGCGCGCCTGGTGGAGTCGTCGGAATCTTGTCTGTGAAGAACAGCGAAAGCACCGCAGCTGCCGCCAGCACCGCAAGTGCTGCCTTCAAGCCGTCGATGCGGGCCACCCTGTTCTCCTCCACCACGGCATTGGTTACCTCTTCTGTCGCGCCGGCTTCCAACATCGCGGCCTCGAGATCCGTGTCGGAGATGAACTCCACGCCCGAGGCGAGCTCCACGCTCGCCTGCGTCTTGACCTCGTCGGGCACCTGCGGATTCTGCTGGATCCCCGCAATCAATGACGTCGTCAGCACAGCGATCATCACCGAGCCGGCGAGCGCCGTGCCGAGTGAGATACCTAGGTTCGTAAACGTGTTCTGCAGCCCGCCCACCTCGCCGCTGCGCTCGCTCGGCAGTGCCCCCACGGCCACGGCTCCCAACTGCGAGGCGAGCGCACCCATCCCGAAACCCATGACCAGCATCGGAATCGCGACGATCTCGGCGCTGGCATCCACGTCGATTGCCGTGAGCAGCCCCAGGAGTGCCAGAAGCATGAGAAGGATGCCGATCCGCACAACCCGCCGTGGCGAGGCCTTGGGCAAAACCTTCGGGACACCCGCGGCAGCCACGATCAGAGACAGCGACAGCGGCACCAGCCGGGCACCGGTCTGGATGGCACTGAGCTCAAGAACCACCGAAAGGAACAGCGGAATGACGAAGAAGTAGCCGCCCTGGAGGAAGTACTGGAAGAAGAACATCGTCAGGCCGCCTGACAGCTGTGCGTTCTTGAGAGTCCCCGGCTTCACGAGCGGCTCTCCCCCGCGCTCATACAAGCGTCGCTCCCAGAGCGCGAAGAGCCATAGGACGAGTGCGCCGATCACCATCAACCAGATCGTCGGCGAGGTTCCGGCCCACGACGGCCCGTCAGTCTTCGGTGTCACCCAGCCCCATTCGCTGGACTTGAGCACCGCGAACACGATGGACCCAAGTCCGATCATCGTCAGAACCGTGCCGACGAGGTCGAGGCGCGACTTGGTTTCAGGCGGTGAGTCGGCCATGCGACGCGCCATCACAAAGATCACCGCGGCGACCACGACCTCCGCCGCGAAGACATATCGCCATGAGAAGTACGTCGTGGCTGCGCCGCCGATCAACGGACCGACCGCCACGGCGATGGCGGCGGCAGCGGCGATCAACCCGTACGCGCGGGCGCGTCCTTCGACGGCCACGTTGCCCGCGACGAGCGCGACGATCGCGGGCATGATCAGCGCGGCCCCGATGGCTTCGAGGATCGACCATCCCAAGAGAAGCACGGGGAGGTTCGGCGCCACCGCGGTGATGCCCGAGCCCGTCGCGTAGATCACGAGGCCGATGCTGAATACGCGGCGCCGGCCATAGATCGTCCCGATCTTGCCGCCCGTGATCATGAGCGTGGCCATGACGAGGGTGAACAGCGTGATGGCACCCTGGATGCCTGTGACGGTCGTCCCGATGTCCTCCGCCACGGTCGCGATGGACACATTCATCACCGACGTGTCGAGGACCATCAGGAACTGCGCGGCCCCGAGGGTCAGCAACACACCGCCTGCCGCGGCTGCGGCGACCTTCACCGCTCCATTCGGTTCGCCGGTATCCGTCTTCACGCTTTCCCCGCTCTCGGAGCGTACAGGTCCGACTGCCGTGTCACGACACCGCTGGCGCTTGTGCAATTGTGCCAGAAACGAGGAGCTGTCTCGCGCCGGTCATAAGGAGGGCTGATCCGACCGATTCAGGCCGAGCCCTCCTCGGCCATCTTCAGGCGCTTCGAGAAGAACGTGAGCGCAGTCTTGGTCTTCGCCTGCTGGTCGCCGGTCCGATCTATGCCGCGCTCGATCAGGTAGTTGCGCACGTCGGACCACGCCGTGAGCATGTCGGCCGGCAAGCACTTGGTGGAGAGTTCGAGGATGCGACTGCCGTTCGGGTAGAACCACAACTCGGCCACGATCCTGCGGCCAAGCTCGGTCGGCGTGAACGGCAGCTTCAACACGAATATCGGACCCAGTACGGAGAGGTGCTCGAACCCGATGCCCTCGGGTGCATACGCGGCGTAGAGAGCCCGCTGTTCCTTGCTGAAGAGCTTCCGCAGGGGAATCTCGCCCAAGGCGGCCTGCTTGATCCGGGTGTTGTCGGCCGCAGCCTTAAGCCTTCCCGAGCACACGTAGCCGCCGGGCATCGCGTCTACCTCAACTCCGAAACCAGCCAGCTTGCGCAGGCTCTTGGGAAGTTCGCTCGGCACAACGGGTCGCAGCTTGACGACCGAGTCCCCGCCCTTGCCCTGGACCCTGCGCGCCCGGACGACCACTCCTGCGCGGTCGAGTGCGAGGTCGGGCGTGTCGAAGAAGAACACCTGGCGTATCTGGGCACCCATCGCATCCATGCCCAGAGCCCTGATCGTCGACATCTGTTGCTCCTCGGGGACCGAGAGCTTCATCTCAACGCTGTCGGCGCTCTTGAGCAGCCCCATCATCTCTGCGATCTGTTCTTCGTTCAGTGCTCTTGCCATCGTGCGCCCCCTTGGCGTATGCGCTTCCGCGCCCGGACCCTGATGGTACCCCGTGCGGAGCGTGTAATCGAAGCGGTCGATCGGTAGGCGCCGCTACGGTGCCGTTCGCATGTCGCGAGCTACTGAGATGCTGCAGGCGGTGCGGAACCGCGCTTGTCCCGCACCGAGCGCCAGACCGTATCGACAATGAAGGCGATGACAGCGAGCGCAACGAACGCAACAAGCGAGGTGGGGCTCGTTTCGATCGTGGTCGCGAAGAAGCCGATGAGCGTGATGATGACCGTGAGCATGGCGATCGCAAGCACGATCCCGCTCGCACCAGTCGTCTTGCGGATCTTGAAGTGCCCGATCGAGATCACGAGGAAGATGAGCAGCGCCACCGCGCTCCCCAAGGACGCTATCGCAGTCAGATCGGACAACCACACGAGCAGGAGGATCAGGGCACCGGTGAAGAGAAGGGCCAACGGGAAACGTCCTCGCTTCTCGCCGAACATCGGCGGGAAGATTCCCTGGCGAGCAAGCGAGCCCAGTAGGCCCGTTGCGGGGTACGTCGTCGAGTTCACGGCGCCAGCTGTGGATAGCATCGCCGTGATGGCGACGATCCAGTAGCCGGCCTGCCCAAGGACGCCCTCCGCCGCCTTGGCGATGGCCGTCGGACCGGCCGCGGTGACCTCTTCCGGCGTCAGCTGGCCGAATACGCCCAGGGAGACCCCCACGTACGTCACAGTCGCGACCGCCAACGCAATGTAAGTGGCCGGCCCCAAGTCCTTCTCGTCCTTAAGGTCCTTTGCCGTGAAACTGACCACGCCGAATCCGAGGAATGCAAAGAAGGTCAGAGCGATGCTGCCGATGATCGCTCGGACGGGTGGGTACGTCGAGGGAGCGAGCAGGCTCCAGTCGGCGGTCACCATCGTCAAGACAGCGAGCGCAAGCAGGACGACGATTACCAGCCGAATGACCAGAGACTGGACTCTGGCGACGGCGCTTGCCCCGCCGAGCGAGTTGAGGATCATCACGGCGACCACTATCACGGTAGCCATGACCTTCGTGAGCGTGTCGGGCATCTGCCCGCCGGTGATGACCGCGGCGGCATAGCTGCCGAACGAAACCGCGACCATCGCGACGACGATGATCGTCGAGGACCAGACCATCCAGGACAGTGCCGAGGTGACTCGGCTTGCCTGGCCGAAGCCGGCAGCGAGGTAGCCCATCAGACCGGACTCGGAGGCGTACTTCTTGCCGAGATGGGCGAAGGAGTAGCCCTGCAAAGCCGCGATGATCCCCGCTATCAGGAATGAAAGCCAGACCGCAGACAGCGCGATCTTGCCAGCCTCGCCCAGTAGTGCGAAGATGCCGGCCCCGACCATCGCACCGACTCCGATGAAGACCGCTTGGGACCGCGTCATCACTCCGCGCGAACAAGTCGGTGGGTTCTGGCCGTCAGACATGGCACCCTCCTAATCGCGGTTCTACCCGGCAAGCGCCTGAATCAGCAGTGCCTGCGCGACGATCATCCGTTCGATCTCGTCAGGATGGACGCTCTCGTTGGCGCCGTGAATGTTGGCCTTGGCGTCCTCGGCGCCAAGGAGGATGAACTCGGCACCTGGCGAGGCCTTCATGAGCGTCTCGAGCAACGGGATCGATCCGCCGCTGCCGACCTCGGACGGCGCGACGCCGTATGCGGCCTCGAGTGCTTCGGCGGCGGCGGCCATCGCCGGGCCGCCTTTCGGGGCCATGAACGCGTCTGACGCCTTGACCCGCTTGACGTCGACCTTCACGCCCCAAGGGGCAGATGCGCGTAGGTAGTCCATGAGCTTGGCTATTTCGACCTCGGGATCAGCGCCCGGGGCGATGCGCAGCGCCACTTTCGCACGCGCTACCGGCAACAGGACGTTTCCGGCGTCGGCGATGCACGGCACACCATCGATGCCGATCACGGTCGCATTAGGCTTGCTCCAGAGCTTGGAGCCAACGGAGCCGTCGCCGATGATCTCCACTCCGGGAAGCACGCCGGCCATCTCGCGCACAAGCGGCTCGGGGTAGTCGGCTCCTGGCCAGTCGAATCCCTCGAGTCCCGGGACGATCGTGTTGCCGCGCTCGTCCCACAGAGAGTTCAGAAGACGGATGAGCGCGACGAAGGCGTCCGGCACGGGTCCGCCGAACACACCGGAGTGCAGCGGATGGTCTATCGTGCGCACCTCGACGATGCACTGGCAGTGGCCGCGCAACATGGTGGTGAGGACCGGCTGGCCGCACTCGATGTTGCCCATGTCGGCAACGATCATACAGTCGGCCTTGAACCGCTCGGGATGCTTCTCCACGAACGCCTCGAGCTGCGACAGAGTCTCCTCTTCGCCCTCGATGATGACCTTTACACCGACTGGCGGCTTTCCACCGAAGACGCGCAGCGTGCCAGCGTGGATCGCCGCGCCACTCTTGTCGTCGGCGGCCCCGCGTCCGTACATACGTCCGTCGTCCTTCATTGTGGGCGTCCAGGGATCCGTCTCCCATCCCTGCTCCATGGGCGCGGGCTGAACGTCGTAGTGGCCGTACAGCAACACCGTCGGAGCGCCCTCCGGCGCCGGAATCTCGCCCCACACTGCGGGGTAGCCTCCGCCTTCGAGGTCGAGGTCGTGCGCCTCGAAGCCTGCGTTCGCGAGCATCTGGATGACCTGCGCGCGAGCGGCATGCACCGGCTCGGGCGGGAAACCCGGGAACGCACACGACGCATGCGAAACGAGCGTGCCGAGCTCGTCCATGATCTCGGGCATCATCGCCCGCGTGGACTCTTTGATTTGGGAAACGTCCATCTGAGGATCCTCCGTTCCTACCCGACTACTTGCGCGATGAGCAATCCGACGACGACCGCTACCACCGTGCTCACCAGCAGCGGGATCATGAACGAGTGGTTCACGACGGCCTTGCCGATCTTGGTCGTTCCCGTCTGGTCGACGGCCACCGCGGCCAGCTGGGTTCCGTTCGCCGGCAGGAACAGCACGCCGGAGAGGGCCTGCCACATAGCCACTACGGGCGCAACAGGCAGGATTGCCAGCCCGATTGGAACTAACGTGCGCGTCGTTGCGGATTGGCTGGTTGTCAGAGCCGCCAGAACGAACAGCGCGAATGCGAACAGCAGCGGAACCGCCGTAACCCAATCGCTGAGCGCTGCCACTATCTGGGCGTTGTAGGCCGCAACGAATGTGTCCGCGAGCCACGCGATGCCGAAGAGCGCCAGGACCGCGACGACGCCGGAGCCAAACACGGACTGCTTCGGTATGGACCCCGGCTCGATCTTCGTAAGGATCACGATCAGCAGAGCAACGACGAACATGATGATCTGGATGATTGTCGTGGCCGAGACCGCCACCATGCCGCCTTCTCCATCTGGCACCATCTGCTGGAACGCCGGGAAGGCGGTCAACACGACGAGGACGACGCCCGCGAGGAACAGGTAGGCGCTCAGCGCGGCTCCCTTCGGTAGCTCAGCGGGCGGCTCATCGGCCGACTTCTGCGACTTCGGAGGTGCGATGAGGCCAGCCTTCAGTCTCTCCTGATATATCGGATCGTCCTCTAGCGGCTTGCCGATCCGGTTCTGCACGAACGCCATGACGAAGAGAGCAACGATCGCAGACGGAATCGTGATCAGGAGGATCTTGCCGAGGCTGTAGCCGTACTGGGGGACTGCCACCAAGGTCAGCATCGCAGCCATCGCCGCAGAGACCGGGCTGCAGGTGATGCCGTAGACGTTGGCCACGGTCGCGGTCGCGAGGGGACGCTCGGGACGAATGTTGTTGTCGTAGGCCGTCTGATAGATGACCGGAAGCAGCGGATAGAAGATGTTCGAGGTTCCGGCAGCCACCGTGAAGATGAAGCTCACGAGCGGGGCGATGTAGTTGAGCTGCTTCGGATTCCTCTGGATGATCTTGGTCGCCACCTGCACGAGGAAGTCGATGCCTCCGGCTGCCTGCATCGCGCCGGCCGCGGTGATCACCGCGATGATGATGAGCATCGCCGAGCCGGGAGGCGAGCCCGGCGGCAACCCGAAGACAAAGACGAGGATGCCCACGCCCGCGACGCCCCACAGGCCCAGGCCGATGCCACCCATCCGAACACCAAGGATGATGGCTCCCACGACCACCAGGATCTCGAGCACTACAGAGATGTTCATGCGCCGCCCTCTCTGATCGGGCCAGTGTCGCTCGCGCGACGCCGTAGCCACCTAGTCGCTCCATAGCAACTTTACCCATAGGTCAGAGGAATCGGTACTATTCACCAGAAGGAATGTGACCCGAGCTTGACGGGAAGCAGCGGGAAGGCGAATCACGGCACGCGGCGCGCACACGAGGGGGCGCACGTGGAGGAAACACACAATAACGAGGGCGAGCCGGAGCGACGCGTCGATTCCCGCACGGCGGCGCGCGAAGGAACCCGCCTGATCCTGCTCGCATTCGGAGTGGGGATCATCACCGGAGCGGCCACGTGGCTGTTCCTGACCGTGGACCACTTGGGTGTGAAGTTCTTCTGGGAAACCCTGCCCGAGCACTTCTCCACGTTGCCTACATGGGTCGTGCCGGTCGCCGTAGTCGTCGTCATGACCGCCATCACCGCTCTCATCGTGTTCGCGAGCAAGGGGCGTCCTTTTGATTCGGGGGAGGCTGAGCACGAGTACGATGTCAAGGGCCGCATGGAATACCGCCGGATACTGCCCGGCGCGGCCTACTCGCTCGCGTCGCTGTTCTCCGGCGCCGCTGTCGGTCCGGAAGCCCCCCTCGTTGACATCAACGGCGGACTCGGCACGTTGGTAGCCGAACGAACCGGGCTCAAACCCAATAACATCAAGATGTTGGCGTACGCCGGGGTGGCCGGCGCACTCGGGGCCTTTCTGGGAAGCGCTCCAGTTGGAGCGCTCATCGCCATGGAGTTCATCAGCCCCAAGGCGATCAGCATCAGTCGGACGGACTTGGTCGGCGGACTCGCCTCGGCGGCGTCGGCGTGGGCGACCTACTCAATCCTCGGCGGCCAGAAGTTAGGCGTGCTCTTTCCTTTTGCCGAGTACACCAGCGTTAGAGAAGCCGACCTCTTGCTGGCGCTCGCCATTGGAGCGTTGGGGGCTCTCTTGGGCCTTGTCTACGGCGCGGTGATGGTCAAGACAAGAGTGAAGCTGAAGAGCCTTCGCGAGAAGCCCGCTCTTGCAGCTGTCGCGGGCGGCTCGATCACGGCGATCGCTGCGGTTGTGAGCCCCTACCTGCTCTTCTCAGGCCAATCGGAAGTGCCGACCGTCCTCGAGAAAGCCGCCAGCCTTGGCGTGCTCGTGTTGATCTGCCTCGGCATCGCCAAGGTGGCGCTCAGCATCTGGAGCCTGTCCACCGCGTATTTCGGCGGCCCACTGTTCCCATTGATGTTCTGTGGACTCTGTCTCGGACTGGCGCTCAACTTGGTCGTGCCCGCCATACCTCAAGGAGTTGCGGTCATGGCGCTGATGGTGGGAATGCTCGTCGCCGCCACAGTCTCTCCGCTCGGCATGACCATATTCCTCGTGGTCATCGCGAACCCCGCCCTTGCCTCGCCCATAGCAATCGCCGCGGTCGCGGCGTATGTCGTGCGCCAGGCCATCGCCCCGACTTTGCCGGGGGTCTACCGCCAGACGGCAGCCGCCGAGCGCGACAAGACCGCTGCCTAGCGAGCAGATTCATCCTCGGCGGTCTGCACGTTGGCTGATCGCGAGGCTGCGGTTGCAGTCCGCGGGAACGAATGAGGAGCCGTCCCGGATGGGACGGCTCCTTGCACGTTCACTGCTCGGTGGCGTGATGCTCAGTCGATCGGCGCGCCCGTACTAACCTACGTGAGCGCCTTCGACTTGATGGCGTCGAACTCGGCTTGGGTGATTGCGCCCTTGTCGAGCAGGTCCTTGGCCTTGGCAATGTCGTCGACGCTCGAGCCGCCGCTCAGCCTCGCCTGCTGCGCCTGGGCCTCTGCCATCATGCGCTGGTCCTGCTCGGTGTTCTTCGGGCGAGCGATCATGTAGATCAGGACGCCGAGGAACGGAATGATGAAGATCAGGAGGATCCATCCGGCCTTACCCCAACCGGAGAGGTTCTCGCGGCGGAAGATGTCCGCGAACACGGCGATGAACATCCAGATCACCATGAAGAACAGGTAGAACATGAGCATCCACCAGAAGAACTCCAGGATCGGATTGCTGCTGAAGACGGTCGCACCACCAAACATACGCACCCCTATCGACGAAGTTGACTGACGAGGCGCGCCGCCATGGTGCGACGCGACTCTCGTGTTCGTACCCACCTTACCATGCGGTGAGGCACAATCCAACGCAAGCTCCGAGTCTGCGATAGCCCGCGAGACGGTGCCGTCTGTCCACATGATTGCCTGGTAGGATTGCGGTGTCTTACCACATGGTGAGACACTGCCGGGAGCATCGGTCGAATCGCCCTCGAGAGGAGAACGACACCATGGACGACTCCACGTCGGAACCTCAGGTGCCGGATACCGATACCCCGTCGGCGGACGCCCCCGTTGTCGGCGGCGCCGGTGCGCCCTCGACCGGTCCTGCGAAGAAGAAGATGAGTCCCTGGGTCTGGGTCGGTATCGGCGCCGTGATCCTCTTGATACTAGGAGGCATCTACGCGGCGTCCGCCTCGTCCGGCTCCGGCGGTCTCTTCTTCCTGTTCGGCGGTCAGAACGTTAGCGTCCCGTCCGTAGTCGGGCAGCCTCAAGCGGAAGCCGAGACCGCGATCACCGCAGCCGGGCTCAAGGTCGGCCAGATCACGCAGGAGGCGACCTTGGCCGTCGCGCCGGGGCTCGTTGTCTCGCAGTCTCCCTCGGCAGACACCAAGGTCAAGGAGGGCTCGACCGTCGACATCTCGGTGGCGGTGATTCCTCAGGTCGCGGTTCCTGACGTCGTCGGCCAGACCGAGTCGGCGGCCTCTGCAACACTCGCTGAAGAGGGCTTGCGGATCGGCACCATCACATACGCGTTCAGCTCAAGCGCCGCGGCCGGAAGCATCACGGCGCAGACGCCAGCGGCCACCACGCAGGTCAGCGTCGGCTCTGCGGTCAACGTCACGGTGTCCAAGGGTGTGGAGCAGGGACAAGTCCCCAACGTAGTCGGTCTGTCACAGAGCGACGCGGAGACGACGCTCGAGGGCGCCGGGTTCAAAGTGACGATCACGACGGCGACCAGCACGGACGTGCCCGCGGGCGACGTCATGTCGCAGTCGCCGGCGGCCGGCACGGTCATAGCGGCCGGCAGCACTGTCACCATCAAGGTCTCGACGGGCGCACCGGCCCCGCCGACGACGCCGACGACCCCGACCACGCCGACCGAGCCGGCCACCCCTGCTCCATCGAAAGCGACCGTTCCGAACGTCGTGGGTATGCGCGCACTCGAGGCGGTTCGAACCCTGAGGCAAGCGGAACTCAAGTTCTCGATCGAGTTTGGGCCTGCGACGGAGAACTTCCTCAAGGTTGCGGCACAAGACCCGAAAGCGGGCACAGAGGTCGACCCCGGGACGATCGTGACGATCACGATCGGACTTCCGTCGTTCAGCCTCGAACCGACAGTGACGCCGCTGCCCGCGCCGTCGCCCGGGGCGACATCGGGTGCCGAGGCGACGACTAGTCCGTAGACACGTGCAAGACGTCTTCAGGCCGAAAGATGGCACCAGCTTGATCCACTCGACCGACATGAGGTGCTCGTAATGGCCAAGCAGGCACCGAAGCGCACGAAGAGCAGGGCGCCCACTGCGGCGCCGAGGAAGCGGCCGCGCGCGTCGCGCGAAAAGACGACCGAGGAGATCCTGGACGCTGCTGAGAAGCTGTTCGCCGAACGACACCCCTCTGATGTCACGGTCCGGGACATCGCCGAGAAGGCCGGCGTCACCCACGCCCTCGTACATCAGTACATTGGCACGAAGGAAGATCTGCTGAATGCGGTCATCCAGCGCGTCGCGACCAACCGGGTTGCGTTGGTCCGAAGGTCCAACACTCTGGACGAGGCACTCCAGGCCATCGCTGACCAGATCCTCACCAACCGCGTGCACTCGAAGAGCCTGGTTCGATCGGCCATGGACGGCGTCGAGTATGTCTCGCTCAACGAACGTATCCGCACCGGACACGCCCTCATAGAGCTGACAGAGCGGATGGCCGCTTCGGGGGCGGCTCCCGTCCCCGCCCCGAACGACATCGGTCCGCAGGTCCTCGTCGCAGCAATCTCAGCTCTGTTGTTTGGCTGGGCGGCCACAGAAGACTGGGCCTGGCACATCTTCGACCTCGACCCGGACAGCAAGGACGAGATCTACCGCCAGCTCGGCGAGATCGTCGCCTACCTCGAGAACCTAGCCCTCAAGCCCGCCGGCCCCGAGGCTGCCAAGTAGTAGTAGCGCGGCACTGGAGAATCCGCGGCTGCAATGCCGCCATCAGCGTTGGTCGCGCGCAGCGCCCGAAGGGCCTAGGGCGTTGCCGCTTCCTCCAGCTCTGCCTCGGTCGCCCTGAACGGGTGTTTCCCGCTGCTTATCAGGTAGCTCAATCCCCGGGTGCTGTCAGACGACTCGAGTGCCAGACGCACGATCATGGTCATCGGTACCGACAGGATTGCCCCAACCGGGCCCAGTACGAAGCCCCAGAACATCAGCGAGCCGAACACCACAGCTGGCGAGAGGTCGGTTCCTTCCCCCATCCGCCGGGGCAGGATGATGTTCTGGATGCCGCCATTGATCACGATGAAAGCGACTATGACGATCGCGGCCGCCTGCGGGCCGGAAATCAGCAGCGCCATCAGCGCGGGCCCCACGAGGGAGAGAAGGAATCCCACGCTAGGTATGAACCCGAAGAGGAACGCGAGAGCTCCCCAGAGCAGCGCATACGGGATGCCCATTACGAACAACAGCGCCGTATCCACGATTGCCACGAGGAGATTGACCCACGCGGTCACCACGACGTACGTGCGGACGTTGTTCACGAAACGATCGAGGGGCGCTCGGCGGGTGGGCAAGGCAATCGCCCTGACCTTCGCGGGCATGGCCGTGGCCTCGAAGAGCATGAAGGCGGCGAGCGCGAGCATGAACCCGAAGTTGGCGAACGCGCTCAGGAGCCACGCGGCGGCGCTCGCAGCCCAGGTCGCGACGTTGCTCGCATCGAGCGTGGGGTTCGAGCGAAGCGTCGCTCTGCTGACGCCCATCGATGAGAGCGTCTGCGTGACCTGTTTCTGCAAGTCGGCGAATTGGGCCTTGTACTGCGGCAGATCCTGTATGAACTGGTTCAACGACGCGGTGAGTACGGTTATCACCAGACCGATGACAACGACCATCGTCACGACGGTGATCAGGAACGCCCAGACCGGGCGAAGGCCTCGGCGGATGAGCCAGCCTTGGACAGGTGCCACGGCCACTGTGATAACGAACGCCATGAGGAACTGGCTGATAATCTGCGAGGCTCCATGGACGACCGTGAGGATGACCGCCACCGCGGCGATACCAACAACCATTTGGAGGAATGAGAAGTACCGTCGTCCCTCTGACATGAACACCCTCCCACAGACGCACAGCGGCTAGCCAAGAGACACGATGTTCGACTGGTCTGCCTCAATCCCGTGCGGCCAGTCACAGAGTATTCTACGCGCCGACTCTCGCCACAACCGGCGACCGCGAAGCGTGTCGCAACCGGACGAGCTCCCGACTCGAGGTCTCGTCTTCGCCCGTTTGTCTTGTCGGGCTCGTCTTGCCCTTAAGTTGGGCTGCCAGTACAGACTGCTATCGCAGCAGCCCGACTCCATTGCGCCTGCCGACTCCGCCGACGGGGCCCGGGGGATTCGGTCCACGGCCAACTCCGCCGACGGGGCCCGGGGGATTCGGTCCACGGCCGACTCCGCCGACAGGGCCCGGGGGATTCCCAGCGCCGACCCCGCCAATCGGGCCAGGGGGATTCGGTCCTCTTCTACCTATCATGATTCCGTCTCCTCTTGAGAAGTGATCGTCGACTCATAGTGAGCTTCAGCGTTCGGTCCTACTCCGCCGCGAGTTCCTGTTCAAACTCCTCGACCACCACGGGAGCGATCTGGACGCGCTCCACTAGCTGGCCGCCGGCATCCAGGATGGCCTTGCGCAGACCGGCGACCCAGAGGTTCTCCCACAAGATGAGCATGGCCGCCGACTTCTCGGGGAGTCTGCTCGCCGCGATCTCCAGGTCGTCATTCGTGAACATGCTGGAAACGTGCTCGCCTATGGGGACGAACGCCTCGTACAAATCGGGGTCGAGGTCGTTCAGTTCGAGGGTTCGCGTAACGCCGTCCGCCTCCTTCTGAATGAAGGCGATGTCTACGAAACGCACGATGCCCCGCGCCGCCAGATCCAGGAGCTCAGGGACGATCTTGCCTGAGAACTTGGCATCCTCGAATTCGATCAGGGCGTATTCCAACGGTAGGTCGAACATCATCTGACCCCTCTTCTTCCTGAGCTGCTACGTGTTGGGTTCCGATCGCCATGCGCTTCTCTAGAGCTTATGCCCGTTCGGATGCCGTGATGGTCGAGCGATGGACTAATCTCACCAAATGGTAAGGTACCAAAAGGGCCTCGGCAGGCTCTTCGATAACGACAGATTCACTACCGCGTGTCTTGGGAAGCCACCGACATGAGGGCATCTTGGAGGGAGACACCATGGGCAAGGAAATGATGGATGTCGTGGTCGGCGTATACGGGAACGTCGATGCGGCGCAGAAAGACTTCGACGGGCTTGTCGGGCTCGTCAAAGACAAGAAGGTGAAGATCGAGGGCGCGATCCTCGTCAGTCGCGATGCTGAAGGCGAGATCACCATCGCCGACACGGGCAATCACCTCGGCCGCAAGGGTGCCGGCTGGGGCGGCGGGGTAGGCGTCATCGTCGGGCTGTTCGCGCCGGCGCTCCTGCCGGCGGTCGCGGTGGGAGCCGCAGCAGGCGCCATTGCGGGCAAGTTCGCGAACCACAAGGTCAACGCCGGGATCCAGGGCAAGATCGGCGAGAACCTCCCGAACGGTTCGGCGGCAGTCATCGTCATGGCCGCTGACGACCAGCGCTTTCCCATCGAGCTGGCGCTTGCGGGCTCGATAGCTAAGTCGGTCGCTCAGTCCGATGAGGGCGGCATCAAGGAGCTTAAGTCGTCGCTCGCCGAAGCGATGGGCAAGTTTGCCCAGGACCGGACCGTCCTCCCCATCCCGGACCGCACCTTCGGCGGGTCGATCGGCCAGACCATGGACACGTCCGTCGGCGACTGGGCGATGATCCCCGGGCCGAAGGCACCCGATGGGGCGCCCAACGTCCTGATCATCCTGGTGGACGACGCCGGCTTCGGCGGCCCCGAGACGTTCGGTGGCGAGATCCGGACCCCGACGCTCACCCGAGTCCAGCAGATGGGCCTCACCTACAATCGCTTCCACGTGACGGCAGTGTGCTCGCCGACGCGCGCCGCACTCCTCACCGGGCGCAACCACCACCGCGTGGGAATGGGCGGGATCGCGGAGTTCCCCGGGCCGTTCCCGGGCTACACGGGGACGCGGCCGCGCAGCTGCACGGCCCTGCCGCGGATTCTGAAGGAGAACGGGTACATCACAGGCGGCTTCGGCAAGTGGCACATGACTCCCGGGCGCGAGATGGGGCCCGCAGGGCCGTTCGATCACTGGCCGCAGGCGTGGGGCTTCGACCATTGGTGGGGTTTCCTGACCGGGGCGGCCGGGCAGTACGACCCGATCATCACGCAGGACAACTCAGTCCTCGGCGTGCCGGAGGGCAAGGACGGAAAGCTCTACTACTTCCCCGACGACATCACGGACAAGTCGATCGAGTGGCTCCACGCCGTGAGGGCCCACGACGCCGACAAGCCCTGGTTCGCCTACTACTCGACTGGCGCGACGCACGCTCCGCACCACGTCGCCAAGGAGTGGGCCGACAAGTACAAGGGCCAGTTCGACGACGGCTGGGACACGTACCGCGAGCGCACCCTCGAACGCCAGAAGAAGCTCGGCATCGTCCCGCCGGACACCGAGCTCGCGCCGCGACCGGACCCATACCCGGCGTGGGACGGCCTGAGCGACACGGAGAAGAAGCTGTACGCCCGCCAGATGGAGGTCTTCGCCGGCTTCTCGGAGAACACCGACTGGAACATCGGCCGCCTTCTCGACGCCGTCGAAGAGATGGGCGAGCTGGACAACACGCTGATCCTCTACATCTGGGGCGACAACGGCGCGTCCATGGAGGGCACGATCACGGGGTCCTTCAACGAGACGACGTTCTTCAATGGCCTGGTCCTCAACGCCGAGGAACAGCTGGCCCTCATCGAGAAGTTCGGCGGTCTCGAGGGTCTCGGCGGCTTCCACAGCGCCCCGCACTTCGCGGCCGCCTGGGCTCACGCCCAGAACACGCCGTTCCAGTGGGGCAAGCAGATGGCGAGCCACCTGGGCGGCGACCGCGACCCGATGGTCATCGCCTGGCCGAACCGCATCAAGAGCGGTGGCGATCTGCGCACGCAGTTCACGCACTGCATCGACATCGCGCCGACGATCCTCGACCTGATCGGCATACCGGAGCCGAAGATGGTCGACGGGATCGAGCAGGAGCCGATGGACGGGACGCCGTTCTCGTACACGCTTCAGGACCCGGGCGCTGCGGAACGGCATACAGTCCAGTACTTCGAGATGTACGGCAGTCGCGCTATCTACAAGGACGGCTGGTGGGCCTGCGCCCGGCTGGACAAGCTCCCATGGGACTACTCTCCGGCCACCCTTGCCAAGTTCAAGCCGGGTAGCGGGTACGACCCGGACCAAGACAAGTGGGAGCTCTACTACTTGCCGGACGATTTCTCGCAGGCCCACGATCTCGCTGCTGAGCAGCCACAGAAGCTGGCCGAGCTGCGCGAGCTCTTCTGGGAGGAGGCCAAGCGCAACAGGGCGTTGCCGCTGCTCGGCGGCATGGCGGTCTTCTTCGGCATCCTGCCCCCCATGCCCACGAGCACCCGGTTCGAGTTCGCCGGCGATGTCCAGAACGTCTCGACCACGGTGATCCCGCGAATCTACGGGCGCTCGTACGCGATCGAGGCCGACATTCACGTCCCTGAGGGCGGCGCCGAGGGTGTCGTATGCGCATTCGCCGACTTCATCGGAGGCTTCGCGCTCTGGGTGGACGAGCGGGGCCACTTGGTCCACACCTATCAGTTCCTGGGCGTGGAGACCTACAAGCAGGTCTCGACCGAGCCCATCCCTACCGGCGACGTGAGCGTGAAGATGCTGTTCGAGATCGACGAGCCGAGGCCGGGCGCTGGCGGCGCCGTGAGCCTGTGGGCCAACGACCGGCAGATCGGCGAGGGGCGTCTCGACCACACCTGCTCGATGCTCTTCACCACCTATGCGGGCATGGACATGGGCCGCGACAACGGCGGCGTCGTGGACGACGCCTACGAGGACAAGGCACCGTACGCGTTCAGCGGTACAGTGAAGAAGGTCACCTTCGACCTCAAGCCTGAGCCCATTGAGACTGAGCGGGAGCTGCACGGGCTCTCGGCGGTTCAGTCCGTGGGTGGCGGTGCGGCAGGTTAGCGCGACGGGAGCTGGCGTCGGCGCCTAACGTATGCTGGACGATGCGGGAGGACGACAAGGGGAGGCCCGGGCATCTGCGCCGGGCCTCCCGTTCCGAGGAGATGGCCAGGCTGTGAGCGAGACCGTCACACCCAAGACGTCGCCCCTTGAGTCCCTCAAGCAGGGTGCCGACGTCGCGGCCGCCCATCTACCGGCGCCCGTCCGTCGCGCCACCGGCCGGGACGTCCTCTCGGGGTTCACGAACGCGATCGCGAACATCCCCGACGGGATGGCAAACGCGACTCTCGCCGGGCTGAACCCCATCCACGGTCTGTACTCGCTCGTCGTCGGCACGCCCGTGGCGTCGCTCACGACGGGATCCAAGCTCATGACCGTCGCGGTGACGGGTTCGATGGCCCTCATCGTCGCGGACGCGCTCGCTTCCACGCCCGCCGAAGAGCGCGCGACGGTGCTGATCGCGCTTACGCTGCTCGTGGGGGCGCTTCAACTCCTCTTCGGCGCCCTTGGAGCCGGCACCCTCGTTCGCTTCGTTTCAAACTCAGTGATGCGCGGCTTTCTGACCGGTGTTGCCGTCAACATCGTCCTCTCGCAGACCGCCGACCTCACGGGATATCACAGCGAGTTCTCGAACAAGGTGATACGCCTCGTGGACACCCTCCTGCATCCGGGAGCGTGGGGCCTCTCAACAGTGCTCGTCTCGCTACTGACGATCGCAGTCATCCTCGGCATCGAACGCACCCGGGCGGACGTCTTCTCGTTCCCCGTTGCGCTGGTAGCCTCCACGCTTGTCGTCTACCTCGGGAACATCGCGGTAGCGGTCGTCAGCGACTCGTCTCAGATCCCGTCGGCCTTGCCGAAGCTCGTTCTCCCGAGTCCCGGCAGCATGGCGAACATGCTGGTGCCCGCGCTATCCGTGGCGATCGTGGGGCTCATACAAGGGGCGGGTATCAGCAAGGCGGTCCCCAACCCTGACGGCTCGTACCCCAGTATGAATCGGGACTTCATCGGCCAGGGGGCTGGCAATACGGCGTCGGCTCTGTTCGGCGGCATGCCTATCGGGGCATCGCTCTCGAGCACCGCCCTGAACGTCCAGCTCGGAGGTCGCCACCGCATCGCCAACTTCATCATCGGACCGATCATCGCTGTGGTGTTGCTGCTCCTGGCGCCCCTTGTCGAGCTCATTCCGATGTCGGCTTTGGCCGCCATGCTCGTGCTCATCGGCGTTCGCGCCATCGACGTGCCGGCTATTCGCGCCGTCTGGCAAACGAACGTGCCTGCCCGGGTCGTCATGCTCGTTACGTTCATCGCGACACTCATGATCCCCGTGCAGTACGCGGTCATGATCGGTGTGGCGCTGTCCGTGGTCCAGTACGTCTACAGCTCTTCGCTTGACATCCGCGTCGTCGTCCTTATCCGCGATGACCAGGGCAGATTCGCCGAGGAGGAGTGTCCCTCGTCGCTTCTCGATCACTCGCTCACCGTCCTCGATGTCTACGGCAGCGTCTTCTACGCGGGAACGGATGTCATCGATCGTCTGATGCCGGATGCGATCGGGGCGAAGGACGCCGTCGTCGTGTTACGTCTCCGAGGCCGTGCCGACGTCGGAAGTACCTTCTTGACCCTGATCAAACGCTACGCAAACCAGCTCGAGACAGGCGGCGGTTACCTCGCCCTCGTCGGCATCGGCCCAGCGCTGCTCGACCAGCTGGTCCGGACCGGCGTGGCTGATCTTCTCGGCCGGGATCACATCTACGTGGCGCAACCTGCTCTCACGGCCTCACTCGATGCGGCCGTCACCGACGCCGAGGTGTGGCTCGCCGAGCGCGAGACGTGTCCTCCTCGGCAGAGTGATCAGAAAGGCGAATCGCTATGACCGGCCTTGTCGTGTTCACGCTCCTGTTGCTCGGATACGCCGCGGTGTCTCGCCGCCTGGAGCGAGTGTGGGTGACGGCGGCGATGGTCTTCCTCGTCGCAGGTGCCATCTTGGGACCTGCCGGCATCGGTGTTCTGAAATTCAATGTGACAGCCGAGACGGTAACGTTCCTCGCAGAGATCGCGCTCGCGATCGCGCTCTTCAGTGATGCCGCACGTGTTGACCTCAAGGCCCTTCGTTCCGGCATCCAGCTACCCGCCCGCCTCCTCGGCATAGGGCTGCCGCTCACCATTGTCCTAGGCGCCCTGGTTGCGGTTCCGCTCCTTCCCGCCCTGAGCATCGCCGAGATGGTGCTGCTCGCAACGATCTTGGCGCCGACGGACGCGGCTCTCGGTCAGCAGGTCGTGACCGACGAGCATGTGCCGTTGCCGATCAGGCAAGGGTTGAACGTCGAGAGCGGTCTGAACGACGGCATTGCCGTTCCCATCTACTTGGTCGTACTCGAGATCGCCAAGGCCGAGGCGACCTCGTCATCGACTTCGAAGTTCGTTCTGGTCGCTGCGCAGCAACTTGGCATCGGACTCATCGTTGGGCTCGCCGCGGGCGCTCTGGCCGGATTGATCCTCGCACGATTCGGTGCGGGAGGCTGGATCGAGTCCGAGTGGCGCCAAGTCGTCATGCTCGCCGGCGCCGTGCTCGCCTTCGCCCTTGCCGACACGCTCGGTGGCAGCGGCTTCATCGCCGCGTTCGTGGGCGGCATGGCCTTTGGTGCTTGGGCAAAGGACCGCGGGCTGGGCACTGCCTACCTCTCCGAGGAGTTTTCTGCACTGTTGAGCGCAGCGGTCTTCCTCGTTGCTGGCGCCATCGCTCTGACAGTCTTGCCAGGGATGGGCTGGCGACCATTCGTGTACGCCGTCGTCAGTCTCACTGCGATTCGCATGCTGCCTGTCGCTCTCGCCTGCCTCGGCACGGGACTCAAGCTGCCATCCGTAGCCTTTGTCGGATGGTTCGGGCCTCGTGGCTTGGCGTCGATCGTCTTCGGCCTCGGCATCCTCGAGGCGTCGCTTGCACACGAATCCCTGCTCATCCAGACGATTCTCGCGACCGTCGTACTCAGCGTGTTCGCACATGGCATCAGCGCAACCCCACTTGCGGCAGCGTACGGCCGCTGGCACGAGCGCATGGGCGGCGCCAGCGCTGGAACAGCCGAGAGCACGAGCACCGGAGAGCAGCGCCCGAGACTCGGGCTCTTGAGCCACTCCCGGGGCACTCGGTCGAGCTGAGTAGCCGCACTGTTGGAAGAGAGCGCGGCCGCTCCGTCGGCGGCTGACCTACAACACGCGCCCTGTCTGATGCGACGGTTGCCTCCTGTCTGACCTCGTGGTAAGAATCAGCAACCGTCGGGTAATATCCAAGGGTTGGCTGGCACGTGGACGGCAGGCTTCCGGTTGCCCATCGGATTGTGAGGGAGGCCCCATGGCGCAGTTGATTGTGCTCGGATTCAAGGACGAGACCGGCGCGGACGCCTTCATCGACAAGCTGCAGCACATGGAGAAGGAGCAGATCATCGGGTTGCAGGACGTCGTGAAGGTCGTCCGTCGGCCCGACGGCAAGACGAAGATCCATCAAGGCAAGGACTTCACCGCCAAGTCCGGCGCTCTCTCCGGTGGTTTCTGGGGCCTGCTCATAGGGCTGATCTTCTGGGTGCCATGGGTCGGGCTGGCCATCGGCGCCGCTACTGGCGCCCTCTCGGGCAAGTTTGCCGACTTCGGCATCGAGGACAAGTTCATCAAGGAGACCGCCGAGGCCATCAAACCTGGGGAGGCGGGCGTGTTCATGCTCGTCGAAGAGGCGATGCCGGACAAGGTCGCTGCCGAGCTCATCGGTACCGAAGCGACGGTCATCAAGACGAACCTCACTCAGGGTGCCGAGGCGCAGCTCCGTGAGCTCTTCCCGACCGAGTCGTGATCTTCGCGCGGTCGCGCTTGAGCTCTCGAGATGCGCAAGGGCTGAGGGGAGGTTCGCCGCAAGGTATGCACGGGTAACAACCTCACAATGAGGACGTACGCGCGCGCGTGTAGTTCGCGCACCGAAGGATCGAAAGGAGCATCAAGTGAAATACGGACCTGTGGACGTGGTCGTCCTCGCCACCGGCGAGGCCAAGTTCGAAGGCGGTGTGTTGTCCGCCCTCGCGGACGCGGTGGACAAGGGGTGCATACGCGTCCTGGACGCGATGCTGCTCTCCGTCGACGAGGAGGGCAAGCGCTTCGGACTCGACGTCGAGGACCTCGGCGAGGAGTCGAAGGCTCTACTTGGGTTTATCGATACGGGCACCAAGGGACTCTTCAGTTCAGAGGACGCGGACATGATCTACGAAGGCATGGTGCCGGGGTCAGTGGTCCTCGCGCTTGCGATCGAGAACGCGTGGGCTGTCCCCGTCATGAATGCATTCGTGGAGGCGGGCGCCGAAGTCGCTCTCCACACCCGCATCCCTGCCACCGAAGTTGACGACGCAATCGCCGCGCTGACGGCCGAGTAGTAGAGGAGGACGCAATGCCAAGACTTATGAGAGCAATGGCCCGTACCGCCGTCGTCGCCGGCACGGCGACCGCGACCGCCAACGCGGTCAATCGTCGCCAGGCCAGCAAGAACGTAGCCGCCTACGACCAGGCCTACCAGCAGCAGGCTGAGCAGGCACCCGCGCCGCAGCCCGTGTACGCCGCAGCCCCGGCTCCAGCGCCGATGGATCAGGACGACAAGCTCGCCCAACTCGAGCGCCTCGGAGCGCTCAAGGCTCAGGGGATCCTCACCGAGGAGGAGTTCGCGCAGCAGAAGGCGCAGATCCTCAACTCGTAGGACGGACTGCGCCGAGGGTCATCGGCGCAGTGGGAGTTCTTCGTACCGCCGTGGTTGCGCCCTTTCCGGGGCTGCGCCCGCGGCGGTACTGCGTTCAGGCCTCGGCGGTCTACCCCGCGGTACGACGTGCGCTCGAGTCTCTGTGGCTCACCGTTCGTCCTCGCCGCCCTCCGGCTGGCCGGCGTCCTTGCCGGGAGTAGACCCATTGCCGGCCTCAACATCGCCGCGGCCGCTGCCCAAGGGCGCACCGAACATGCGGCGTGCCCATGAGATCCCTCGGCCGCTGGCCCGAAATGCCTTCTTTGGCGCCGCTGCCACGAGCGGAGTGAGGTCGGTGGGCATCGGAGACTGCCAGCCAAGCCATTCCGACAGGAGCCGGAGTCCCAGGACCAAAAGGATCACGGCTATGGTGGCCACCGGTTTCACGACGTTCAGCCACGCGACCAGAGACACGTACGTCGTCGCGCCCAGTACGGCTGCAGTTGCGTAGAGGCTTCCGGGACGGAGTACCTGAGGCACTTCGTCAGTGAGCACATCGCGGATCATGCCTCCTCCGACCGACGTGATCGTGCCGAGCAGGATTGCCGGTAGCACGGCAAGGCCCGCAAGCAAGGCCTTGTCGGTGCCGACGCAGGCGAAGAGTCCCAAAGCGAGAGCGTCGACAACCACAAGCAATGGCTTGACCCGGCTGACTGCCCCGAAGAAGAAGAAGGCCAGGACTGCGGCGATCAGCACCGCGAACAGCAGACGTGGGTTCTCCAATGCGTAGATGCCGTACCGCTGGAGCAGGAGGTCGCGGATAATGCCGCCCCCGAGCCCGGCGGCGACCGCGAGGGTGATCACGCCTATCGCGTCGAGCTGTCGCCGGACCCCCACGAGAGCGCCAGCGAGGCCGCCCGCAAAAGCCGAAGCGACCTCGAGAACGGGCGGAATCAGCACCGATGAGGCGCCGACCGGGGCGGTAGTGGTCAGACTAGACGGGAGCACACTGGCGGCAATCTCCGGCACCACGGTGGCAACGAAGCTCCCGACTTGTCCTGCGACACTCGTGGCTGCCGCACTACCGGTGGCAACGAGCGACGACGTGGCTGCAACCGATTGCGTCGCTGCAGTGGCCGCACTTGCCAGATCCATTCCGTGGGGCCCCCTTTCCGGAGATGTCCTCGTGGCACATTATGCCGAAAGCGCGGACGATGCGACGCGGCCGTCGCCCGGTAGCACACCCTCGCGTACGATGACAACATGAGCGACGGACCGCCCGAGGCATTCCATGTGATGGCCAAGCCCACCGGGGCGCGGTGCAACCTACATTGCGATTACTGCTTCTTCCTCGAGAAGGCCTCGCTCTACCCCGGCAGCGACTTCCGCATGAGCGACGAGGTCATGAGCGCCTTCGTGCGCCAGACGATCGAGGCGCAGCGACTGCCATTCGTGACCCTCGCCTGGCAAGGTGGCGAGCCCACACTGATAGGCCTCGACTTCTTCCGGCGCGCTCTCGAGGTCGAGCAGGGGGCGCTGCCGCCCGACTGGCAGGTCGAGCACACCATACAGACCAATGGCACTCTCCTCGACGACGAGTGGGCAACCTTCTTGGCCGAGAACGACGTGCTCGTGGGCCTGAGCATAGACGGGCCACGGGAACTGCATGACGCCTACCGTCACGACGGCGCCGGCCGCTCTGTCTTCGATAAGGTCGAGTCGGCTGCCCGCTTGCTGCAGGAGCACGGCGCGGAATTCAACGTGCTCTGCACCGTGAATGCGGCCAACGCCGCATATCCGCTGGACGTCTATCGCTACTTCCGCGACGAACTGGGCGCGCGCTACATTCAGTTCATCCCGATCGTCGAGGTCGACTCGGCACCTGCCGAGGGTGCGGCCGGGACCGTCACCAACCGCAGCGTCAGCGGGCGTGCCTTCGGCGAATTCCTCTCGGCGATCTTCGACGAGTGGGTGCGCCATGACGTCGGCGAGATGTTCGTGCAGTTCTTCGATGGGGTGCTCGCGGCCTACCTGCAGGGCTCTTCGTCGCTCTGCGTGCTGCGGCCGACGTGCGGTGAGAGGGTCGCGCTCGAGCACACGGCGACTCTACTCGTGCGACCACTTCGTCGACCCGCCGTACTCTGCTCGGCAACATCCTGGAGACGCCGATCGGCGATCTGGTCCGATCTGAGAAGCAGCGGGCGTTCGGCGAAGCGAAACGCGACAGAACTACCGCGCTACTGTCGTGAGTGCGAGTTCCTCTTTGCCTGCAACGGCGAGTGTCCCGAAGAACCGGATCCTGCTGACGCCAGACGGTGAGCCAGGTCTCAACTGGCTGTGCGAGGGGCTGAAGCACTTCTTCGCGCACACGGACAGGCGCATGAAGATGATGGCCACGCTGCTCGAACAGGGGCGAGACGCTGGCGACATCATGTCGATGCTCGCCGAGGAAGCGGCTCACACCGGCCGGAACGACCCCTGCCCCTGCGGCAGCGGCCAGAAGTACAAGGCGTGCTGCGGGAGCTGAGTTTCCCCCACTGGCGCCGCGCCCGGGCGACGAGCTGCCGGGCTGGAGAGCCGGCCACGAATCGAGCGCACGCACGGGGAGCCCGAATTGACCGGTCGGAAAGTTACGAGCAACAATTCCGGCAAGCTACCCTTTGAGTTGTTCGAATCCGAGGAGGAGATGGATTGTGACGAACGGAAAGCAGAACGAGAGTTGGCTAGCGTTCGCGATCGTCATGGCGATGATGGCTGGCTCGGTGAACGTGATCTTCGGCATCACAGCGTTGATAACCAATGCAGGATTGTCAGGAGAACAGCGTCGCTCACCTTACGCTACAACAGTGGGGATGGGCGCTGCTCATCTTCGGCGTGATTCAGTTCGTTCTCGCGATGGTTCTCGCCGCTCGAAAGAACTGGGGCCGAATCCTCGCGATCGTCCTAGCGGCCCTCAGCTTCATTGTCTGGGTTCCTTGGGTGGGCGCGCTCCCCTTGGCGGGCATCGCGGCACTCGTCTTCGACGTACTCATCATCTACGGGCTGTCCGTCACCCGCGAGTCCTTCTCCTAGAAAGTCACCGACTGCGATCCTGCGGGCGCCATTGCCATCCTGGCGCTCGAGATCCAGTTGCCTGAGGAGCCGGGCCTAGCGCTCCGAGAGCGGCACGTAGTCCTGGAGAGGCCCGACGTTCTTGTACGCCGGGCGGATGATCTTGCCGCCGGCTGCGAGTTCCTCGATCCTGTGCGCACTCCAGCCCACGACACGCGAGATCGCGAACAGCGGCGTGTAGAGCTCGGCGGGGATGTCAAGCATCCGATAGACGAAGCCGGAGTAGAAGTCCACGTTTGCGCTCACGCCCTTGTACACCCTGCGCCGTGCGGAGATCACGAGGGGCGCGATCCGTTCGACCCGAGTCTGCAGCGCGAACTCCTCGGAGTAGCCCTTCTCCTTCGCCAGGCGTTCCGCGTACTCGCGCAGGATGACGGTTCGCGGGTCGGAGACGGAGTAGACCGGGTGCCCCATCCCGTAGACGAGGCCGGTCCGGTCGAACGCCTCCTTGTCGAGCAAACGGTGTATGTAATCGGCGATCTGCTCGTCGTCCTCCCAATCGGTGATGTCGCCTCGCAGGTCGTCGAGCATCTGCACGACCTTGAGGTTCGCGCCACCGTGCAGTGGCCCCTTGAGCGAGCCGAGGGCAGCGGCGATCGCCGAATACGTGTCGGTACCAGTCGACGAGACGACGTGAGCCGTGAATGACGAGTTGTTGCCGCCGCCGTGCTCGGCGTGCAGCACGAGCGTCATGTCGAGGACGAGCGCCTCGAGCGCGGTGAACTTGCTGTTCGGCCGGAGCATGTGAAGGACGTTCTCGGCCGTGGAATAGTCAGGCTCCGGCCGGTGGATCACGAGGCTCTTGTCGTGGAATTCATCGAGGTAGGACTGATACGCGTAGACCGCGAGCATAGGGAACTTCGCGACCAGGTGCAGAACCTGACGCAGGACATTTCGGAACGTTGTGTCACTGCCCTGCGGGTCGAGCGTGTACAGACCCAGCACACCTCGCATCATGGCATTCATCATGTCGCGGCTTGGCATGCGGATGATCGCGTCGTGGACGAACGACCGAGGCATCTTGCGCATGCCGGACAGGTACTCCTCGAACTCCTCTAACTGCCCCTTGTTGGGGAGCTCGCCGAAGAGCACCAAGTACGCTGTCTCCTCGAAGCCGTGGTAGCCACCGCTGACAAACCCGCTCACGAGGTCCGTGATCTGAATCCCGCGATACAGCAGTTGGCCGGGGGCCGGAACAAGCTGGTCCCCTTCCGGCACCGCGCCGATGACATCGCCGATCCGTGTGAGACCCGCAAGCACACCTCTGCCGCTCTGATCGCGCAGACCGCGCTTGACGTCGTATTCGACGTAGAGTTCCGGGTCTATCGGGGAGGTCCGTGCGGCGATCGCCGCCCACGTGTCGAGTGCCGCGTCTCGGCCGCTCGGGACTCCCAGAAGCGTCTGGCGGGAGCTGGCGGTGTCTTCGTGCGCCATCGGTTGCCTTCCGTGTGGGTTGTCTACTCCGGGTCGGTCCGGCTCATTTGTTCCGGCAGCGCCGCCGTGCGAATCGCCGCAACGACGTCCTCGGCGTCTCCCTCGACCTCTGTCGACTTCTTGCGCAAGGCGCGGGGCATCAGATTGGCTGCCGCCTCGTCAGAGATGCGCTCGGAGACGAGAATGATCCCCGACCGACCTGGCTGAAGGAGATCGCCAAGAGACTTCATGTCTCCTCGGCCGATGAACTTCTTCGAGCCCCCCGCGATTGCGCCCGCTCCCGCGCCCAAAGCGGCAAGAGCGATCATCGAAGGCGGGAACACGGCGCCGAGGACGGCGCCTACGACCGCCCCCGCGGTCGCGCCCTTGAAGTGCCCACTCGAGTCGCCGTTCGAGACGATGAGCTGCCCGCTCGGCTCCTTGGTCACGATTGCGGCGTCGTAGTCGCCGATCTGGCCTTCCACGTGCATGGACTGCATGTCCGCGAAGTCCTTCATGGCGTCTCCCACGTCCTCGTAGGCCGCGCCGAAGACCTTCAAAATGCCCGCCTTCTTCGCCATGGGGCCCCCTCTTCTCGCCAAACAGCGACAGTCAACTGGTGTGTGAAACCTTCGCTACACCTTGGGTTCTACCTGCCGGAAACACGCCCCGGAGAAGGGCGTTGCCCCGGTCATCTGAGAAGAGGCCGGGGCAACGTCGATGGTTCGATCTGGATGCAGCGCCTCGATGTGGCCTTCACGCGCGAGGAACCTAGAGAGCGCTCACATCCGAGCCGGTGCTACTGAGCGTCGTCCAGATGAATGACGATGCCTCCCATGAAGCCGGCCACGGCGTTGTAGATGAGTGCGACGAAGAAGCCGGCAAACGCTCCGCCGAGGCCGTTGATCAGCATGCGCCAGACGACCTGCAGGGCCGTGGTGACCGTGAACGACGTCCAATTCGCGAGGTTCATATCGATGAGTGCTGAAGATGCCCCGAAGATCCATCCGATGAGCCAGTAGTACACGCCGAAGACGAACGTCCAAAACGCGACAAGGACGGCACCATAAAGCGCGGCCTTGCCAAGATCGATACTGCGGATTGCCTTCTTCACCAGCATCTCCTTCCTCGGTAGGTGACCTACGGCGACCCCGTGACGTGGCTGGGCATCGTCAATCGGGACGTTACCGGAGCGTCCGAGGTTTGTCGACACGTGTTACCTAAGGGTAATTGTGGCAATGTGGTCGAGCGGGCCGCCTTCGCCCTAGTCGTCTTCGCCGTCGACGCGGTCTATGAAATCCTCGGTCTCGGCCTCGACCATCTCGCGCTCGGCGCCGACGATCTCGCCACCTTGTCCACCAAGCACCGAGCCCAACTCGACGGCCACACCTGCGGCCTTCGCGACCGTCTCCCGGGCCGCCTCCTTGAAGCTGCGGCGGGCGGGTTCTTCGGTAGACCCGCCTTCGGGCTCCTCAGCCGCTTCGCCTTCTGGGCCTTCGGGAGTTGACGCAGGGGGCTCGCCCGTGGCGCCCTCGACGAGCTCAGGTTCGTCGGGACCAGGCTCGGGCACATCCCCGGAGCCCATGTCCTCCATGTCGCTTCCCCACTTGCGATCGTCTGTCACCGTGTCTCCGTTCGCCAGGCGTGCCCGCGGGCCACGCGCCCTGTGTCGTCCCTCATGCGTGCGCGTCCAGAAGGCGCCGCGCGTTCACTCCAAGAATTCCCTCAATCTCGTCAACGCTCAAGTCAAGGCCGCGAATGTGCGCTATCTCGGCAGCTGGGTCCGTCCACGGTCCGTCGGTGCCGAATAGCACGCGATCGGGCCCGTGCGCGCGCACGAGGGCGACCAACTCGTCGTCGGGGAGGTGGCGAGGAGTGTACGCCGTGTCGAGCCATACGTCGCGCCCGACTATGTACTCTGAGACTCCTCGCCATTGCTGATACCCGCCGAGATGTGCGAGCACGACCGTGAGCGCCGGCCAGGCATCGATCACCGCCGCAAAGGACTCAGGCGTGCCGTGCACAGTCGGATGGATCACGTCGGCCCCCGCGTGGAAGAAGACGATCATCCCCTGCTCGATCGCCGCAGCGTAGATCGCTGACAGGTGGGGGTCGTGTGGGTCGAACGCCTGGTGCTCGGGATGCATCTTGAAGCCACGGATCCCCATGCTCCGCATGCGTGCCGTCTCTGTGGCGGGATCTTCGAGATTCGGGTGCATGGCTCCGAACCCCACGATCCTGTCGCTTTGGACCGAGGCGATCCAGTCGTTGATAGGCGCGACCTGCGATGGCTTCGTCGCCACGGGCTGCACGACTGAAAGGTCGACGCCAGCGCTGTCCATCTCGGCGATGAGCCCCCGGATCGTCCCGTCGTAGCGCGCGTGCAGCCCGCCTTGCGCCTCGAGCGCAGGAATCGCGGAGGGTGCGAGCGCGTCGGTGAAAGCGTGGGTATGGACGTCGATAATGGCCATCGTGGGGCAAGGATAACCCAAGAGCGTCGCGAGACTGAGCCAGTGCTGCTACCGTCGAGACACCGCCGAGTCGAGGAGGAGACCGTGACCAACGAGCCCGATGACAGAGTTCCGTCTGCTGATGCCCTCGAGGCCGCGCTCGAGGACTCTCGCCGCGAGACGCGCGCGGCGTTCGAGAATCGCGCCCTCATGTACTACCACCTCTTCGAGGTGCTTGCCGATGAGCTCGGCGAGGAGCGCGCCGTCGACGTGATGAAGCGCGCGATCCACCGTCGGGGGCTCGAGGTGGGTCAGAAGTACCGGTCCGCGGGCGAGGCGGCCGACCTCGACGAGGTCGGCCGCATCTTCTGCGAAGGCTCGCCGTGCAAGGGCACGCTCTTCGAGCCGGGCGTCGAACGACGCGAAGAGGATGCCATCGTGCTCCGCATGACCGCCTGCCCGCTCATCGACGCCTGGCGTGCTGCAGGTGCGACGGCACACGAGGTCGACAAGCTCTGCCAGATCGCCGCAGCGGTAGACGAGGGCACCTTCGAGGGCGCAGGTCTCGATCTGCTGTTCCTTGACCGGCTCGGCCGGCCTGGTTCCTCAAGATGTCTCTTGGAGTTGCGCATCCCCGTCGCTTTCGAGGAACCGGCGCAGGAGACCTAGACCACACCCGGAATGATGGAGGAAGCGTTGACCTGCTACATGCGGCACATGAACTGGCTGTTCGATGAGCTGGGACTGCCTTCGGACAAGAAGAACCGGGCGTTGGTCGACGGCGCGATCCGACAGGTCCTTGAGCTTGGAACGGATGCGAAATGTCCCCAGATCTGGGGAGCGATCAAAGACCTATCGGACGACGAGCGATTCGACTTGGCGCCTCAGGTCGCCGAGATCTTGGAGGCACGCTCGTAGCAGGACGCGACGCGATCCTAGGCAGGTCGTGCCGCGAGAAGAGCTGGGGTCGTGGCGGGTCGCCCGGCGACTTCCTAGCCGGCGTGCTCCTCCATCAGGCAGATTTGTTGCATGCGTCCCGCAAGCCAGAACAGCGCCGCCGCAATCAGTATCGGCGCGACGAGTACCGCGATGGCCATCATCCACACACCCGTTTCCCACGCGGCGACGATGCCCCAGATGACCACCGCTGCGGCCGCGATCAGCAACACGAGCGCCGTGAGACGTTCGAAGAACAGGCCCAGGACGAAGACGAGGACGGTGAACACGAGCGGGATGGCCGCGCTGCCGAGCGCACTCCTGATCTCGTTGCTGGACAACGGACCGAGCGAGTAGCCGGACCCGGTTTGCGATCCCCACAGCATGAAGATCCAGAACAGCCCTCCGAGCACCACGAAGAGTCGCGCAATGATGCGCTCGACGTTCATGCTTTCGGTCTTGCAGGTTCGACTCAGAAGCTCCATGCCCAGACCTCCACTCGGGTATGCACGTCAGTTCCTGTTCAGGGTGACACAGTGTGCCGTCTCCCAGGAAGAAGATTACCCCTTCTGCCGGGTTTCCGTCGCCGGTCCCACCCGGCAACTCGACGCACAACCCTTCGGCTCACCGCGCCACCGACCGACCCAGGCGCAGCCCGTGGAGAGGCGCTTTCCCGTACCCCCCGGGGTACATACAGCGCGCGCGACTCTCGGCGCTGGGTGTGCCGGCGCGAAACGGCCCTACGAGACGGACTGCTGCTGCGCCCGAGTACGTCACGCGATTAGTGCCGATCCTGGCGGCAACGAGACGAAGAAGTAGCGCCCATATGGACCAAACACCGCCAGAATCCTGGAGTTCCTTCGCCCAGGCGATCATCGAGACGAGCACAGGTCCCGTTGTGGTCTTCGACGCCTCGGGTGTGGTGGCCTTCGCAAACGATGCGGCGTGTCGGCGGTTTGCCGCAGGGCCCGCTCGACTGCGCTTCGCCGCTCGAAACGAAGAGGGTAGTGCGGTGGTCACGGTGTCCGACGAAGGCGCCGGCATGGACGAGGAGCTGCTTGCACGTATCTTCGTACGCTATGAACGAAGGAGCGCGACGGGCGAGGGCGCTGCCGGCACGGGGCTCGGGATGTCCATAGCGCGCCAACTCATCGAGGCGATGCATGGGACTCTAGAAGTGGAGTCTGAGCTGGGATGCGGCACCACGGTGACGCTGCGGCTGCCCACCAGCAAATGAGTAGTGCAAGGAAGCGGCTGTCCCATGCGGGGCAGCCGCTTCCATAAGCTCCTTTCGGTTTAGGCCGCTACTCCACCGTGATGTAGCGCCACGAGCTGTAGGAGGCGTAGTGCACGCCGCCGGCGTTGTCGCGGTGGTAGGCGCGGATGCGCCACGCTCCGGCAGAAGGCAGGCGGATCGAACCGACGTAGCGCGAGTAGGTCGAGTAGACGGAGGCCTTGGCCAAGAACGAGGCGCGGACCGTCCAGACGCCGCCTATCTTCTGGTAGGCGTAGATCTTGACCGGGGAGCCGTAGTGCTGCGGCTTCAGGTAGCCGCTCACGCTGTAGGAGCGCGAGTCGTCCATGGTGCTCGGCGCGTTGGGCGCCGTGAGCCAGGCCTTGGGACCGGCGTTGAGCGTGCGGCCGAGCGAGCGCCCGTAGTCCTCGCTTCCCGCGAAGCGCAGACGGTACCAGGTCCGCTGGGTGACCTTGACGCGGACGGAGTACAGGCCCGGGTCACCGGGGGCCTCGGCCACCGCAGCGCTGCTCTTCGTGTAGTGCGTGCCGTCGAAAGAGGTCCACAGATCGACCGTCTGGCCGCTCACCCGGTTAGCGGTGTTGTCCGCCTCGACCAGGATCCCCTCAACGGTCAGGTAGGCAGAGGCGCCGTAAGGGATGCCGTAGCTGGAGGCCGTCGTCTCGGCGAAGCGAACCGACAGGTACGTCGCCGTGGCTTCCTCTTCCGGCGCGCTGATGGTGAACGCCACGGTCTTGGTCGCCGTGTTGTTCGCCGCATCCTTCGCGGTCACGACGAGCGTGTAGGCACCTGGCGCCGTGACGACCGTTCCGCTCACGAAGGCCGCTCCGTTGAGCGTGGCCGTTGAAGCGACCAGGCCGTCGTGCGCATCGATGGCAGCGAAGGTGGGTGCGACATTGGTCGTGTAGACGGCACCGTCGACCACACCGAGAACGGTGATGACGGGCGCGACCGTATCGGCCGGCGCGTTGATGGTGAAGTCCACGGTCTTGGTCGCCGTGTTGTTCGCCGCATCCTTCGCGGTCACGACGAGCGTGTGGCTGCCGAGCGCTGAGACGACCGAGCCGCTCACAAACGCGGCCCCGTCGAGCGTGGCCGTGGAGGCGACCAGGCCGTCGTGCGCATCGATGGCCATGAACGAGACGGTGACGGGCGCGGTGTAGACGCCGTCATCCACCACGCCGAAGACACTGATCTCAGGCGCGAGCGTATCGGCCGGCGCGTTGATGGTGAAGGCCACGGTCTTGGTCGCGGTGTTGTTCGCCGCATCCTTCGCGGTTACGACGAGGGTGTAGGCACCGTTGGCCGAAACGGCCGTGCCGCTTGTGAAGGCCGCTCCGTTGAGCGTGGCCGTGGAAGCGACCGGGCCATCAACGGCATCGACCGCCGAGAAGGTCGGCGTAACGGCCGCGGTGTAGACGCCGCCGTCCGTGACACCACCGATGGCGATGACCGGTGCGACCGTGTCGGCCGGCGGGCCGATCCTGAAGGTGACGGACTTGTGAGGCGTCTCGACGTTGCCGGCGACGTCCTCGCCCCAGAACTCGATGGTGTGGCTGCCGTTGCCGGCCACCACGACGTCCTTCGAGATCGTCTTCGCCCCAGGCTCAGGCTCGACCTCCGTGACGACGTGGCATCCCGTGCACGGCGTGACCGTGATGTGGCTGTGGTTGGCCGGCTTGGGATCCTCACTGGTGATGTCCGGAGCTGCGGCCACGTCGTGGCACTCCCCGCACCCATTGGGCGTGTGGCAGTCGCACGAGTTCACCGTAGCGGTGCCGCTCCCGTTGTGGTGGGTGGCCGGTGACATGATCGTTGGTGTGATGGGCATCGTCAGCGCCTGGAGCGCCGATGCTGTCGGCGTGGACGTCACGACGATGGTCCCGCCGCCGTCGACCTTGTAGGACAGCGACTTCATGCCCGAGCCGCCATCCTCGTCCGTCGAGGTGAGCTTGACGGTCGCGGGGGACGTGGCGTAGGTCGCCTGGGCGTTTGAGGTCGATACCGGCGCGATAATGTCGCCGCCGGGCGCGGGGCCTGCGTTCACGGTGAACGTGGCCGTCTTGGCTGCTTCGACATTGCCCTCTGTGTCCTCAGACCAGAAGGCGAGGGTGTGGGCGCCCAGAACGTCGCACGTGACGGTGGTACCCGTAACGTCGGCGCCACCATCCAGCTTGTAGTAGGTCGCCGCGACGCCCGAGCCCTTGGCGTCGGTCGCGGAAAGCGTGATCGCCGCGTGGGAGTTGTAGTAGTCGGGCTTGGCGTTGGAGGTGGTGACCGGAGCGATCGAGTCGTAGACCTCGAAGAAGGTCTCGGTCGGCTCTTCCACGTTGCCCGCGAGGTCGACGGACCAGTACGAGAGCGTGTGGTGCCCGTAGGTGTCGAACGCCACCTCGGTGCCTTGGGTCGGCGTGCCGCCGTCCAGGATGTAGTAGGTCGCCTCGACACCCGTGTCATCCACGGCAAAGAAGTGGATGACGCCAGAGTTGAGGTAGACCGCCTCGCGGTCCGAGATGGTCATCGGCGGGGTGAAGTCGTTGTCGTTGACGGTGAAGTACCCCGTCTTCGGGGCCTCGACGTTGCCGTCGTTGTCGGTGGCGAAGAACGTCACCGAGTGGGGTCCGAGAGCCGCGACGTTCACCGTCGCGCTGGCGCCCAGGACCACGACGTCTGAGCCGAGGTCGACGCTGTAGGTGATCGACTTCACGCCGGTCACGACGCTGGTCTCGACGCTGCCGCCCGGCAGGTCCTGCGCGGTGATGTGGATCGCCGCCGGACCAATGTAGGACGCCTCGACGTCGGACACGCTGACCGGGGCGGTGATATCGCCGAGCGGTCCGGCGTGGGCCATGGCTGGCACGAGTACGAAGACGAACGCCAGAGCGAGCAGGACCGCAGGCAGAAGCCTGCGACGCAGAGCCCGTCCGGCGCTGTACGCTTGATTCATTACGATGTCTCCCTCCTTGCTATGCCTCGGGGGCGGATGTCCGTTCACTGGTTGTACATGTCGTGGCTTTCCACCTCGACCCACTCGGCCTTGCGTTGAGCAATAGGCTCGACCATGAACCGGTCGGAGTAGAGGTAGATCGCCCCGTTGGACGTGGTGACTGACTTGACGTCGGCATAGGCAGCATCGGCCATCATTGCCTTGATGGCCTCGCCCACCTCATCGGCCGTCATGCTGAAGAGCTCTGTGTCCCAGAAGAAGCTCGCGGCAACTGGCCGAGGCCAAAGCTCCGAGTTCTCTCGAACCACCTCGGCGATGAGGTGCTTGGGATCGTTCGCCTGCTTGCGCAGCAGGAGCTTGGCGAAGGGCACGCTCAAGATGTACTGGGCGTGCAGGTACTCTACGCCGATACGCTCGTCTGGGGTGCGGACGATGTCCGCGTATTGCTCCTCCGTATCGAACTGCACCCAAACCTGGGCCAGCTCGTTCTCCGTCAAGGAGAACGGCTCGTCGGTGAACACCGCGGGATCGACAAGCCGCTCAGCGCGCGACTCTGCACGGATGTGCTCGGCCACTCGCGCGGCCGGGTCGTCGGGCGAGTGTGCCTCGGGAGCTGCCTCGGGAGCTGCCTCGACCTCAGCCTCGACCTCGGTCTCGGCTTCCTCATCGGAGTACGTCTCCTCGACGCGGTCCGCCGCCTCATCGGCTTCCAGATCCACGATGTTCACCTCCTCAGCTTGCGCGACGCGGCCAAGGAGCTCGAGACCCTGGGGGTTCGGGTCTCGGCTCCCCAGACCGCTGTCACGTCAGTCGCGCTATCCCGGCAGCAGGCCGGCAGCCTGGAGCTCGTCTGCGACGAACTTCATGTCGAGCGACTCGAGCGTCGCTCGCGTTGGGGCGCCGGTCGCCTTGTCGTAACCCCACTGCTCGTAGAAGAGGTCCAGAGACTTCTCCCAGTCCGCGTCGGTGACGTAGTAGCTGCCGGTTTCGGTGAACGCGACGGCGGGCGAGTGGTTGTAGTCGAACGCCCAACCAGGGGCCCGGTCGTGCTCCATGCGCATGTCCATCGTGTTGAACGAGCGAATGGTCAGTGCGCGCTGGAGCGTGTAGAAGCGCTCGCCCTCGCGGTCGAACTGCACGGTGTTCATGGTGCGGCCGGTCGCGATGGAGAACATCTGCGCTTCGAGGGACAGATCTCCGCGATAGCCACGCTCCTTGAGCGGTGACACCACGAACGGCCACATCCAGTTGCAGAGGCCGAGGGAGTCATGAAGTTCCTTGCGGCAGATGCTGAACTTGGCCGCACGTGCCTTCGGCTCGTTCACCGGAGTGGTGACGCCCTCGTCGAGCGAGTCCTTCATGCCCGCACCCCAGCCGACCCGGGCGAACTCGACCTCGAATATGTTCTTGAGGACGTTGTCCGGCAGTCCGTTGCTGATGCAGTTGACCCAGGTGTGGAACTGCGCGTCACGGTTGTAGCCGCTGTTCACAAGGCCGCCGACCTGCCCACCGTTCTCGAACGAGTGGTGCTTGGGGAAGCCGTGCTGCCAGTACTGGACGCTGCTATCGGGCCGGTACTTCGGCGCCATCTCGTTGCCGTCGGCGTCCTTCCAGTTCGTGATGCCTTCCTCGACGGGACCGCCCATGAACTTGCCGAACTCGCCGACCTTGAACGCCATGAGACGGCCGAACTCCTTGAGGCACTTGAGGTCGCTGTTCTTGTAGAGCCCCAAGAACCCGCTGGCCGATATCAATTGGTTCCACTCTGCGTCCGGCACGTTCAGCTGGAGCCAGGACCAGGCGTTCGACCTGTCGCCCACCTTGACGAACTGATTGGCAGCAGGGACGGCGCCGCTCGGACCCTTCGTGAAGATGAAGGTGAAGCCGCGGTCCGTGGTGCCGTAGTTGTTGGTCAACCCGTAGTCGTCGGTCATGTGCTTGCCGACGACGTACCTCTCAAGGTTGAACATGTCCTTGTCATTCTGCGACCAGGCGGTCGGAGGATTGGGCGACAGGCTGCGGCCCCACCAGCCGGTGCACGTGTTCTGGGCTGTCGTGTCGACGCCCCACTTGACAGCGGTGGGGATGTCGATCATCTGGTGGCAGCGGACGGGGCAGGAGTGGCAGCCGGTCATGCGAACGGTGTACGGGTACGATGTCGCTCCCGGATCCGCCTTGTAGCAGCGGTAGCCGACCTTCTGGCGGTCATGCGGATCGCAGATGCCGGTTTCCACGGGCGGGTCCGCAGCTCCCCAGAAGCGTCCGGGGGCGGCGTACCACCGCGCGCCAGAGGGCGAGTACTCCGCCCAAGCCTGCAGGGTGTTTGGAACGACGGCCTGGTTGTTGGAACCGATGATCGCCATGACGTTGTCGATGGTTGACTTCCATTGACGCTTGTCGCCGGCGATCTTGATCTTGCCTGTTCCGACGACGCCGATGCCCACGCAGTTCTTCGCTCCCATGACCGCACCTTGGCCGCCAGCGGAGTGCGAGTAGTTGGTCATGATGACCGACTGCGCGACGAGGTTCTGACCGGCCTGTCCGATTGCAGCGACCTGGCAGCTGCTTCCCATCGCCTGCGTGATCTCGGAGGTGATGCGGTAGAGGCCGTTGCCCCACAGCTCGGGGCAGTCGACGATGTCGACCTTGCTGTCGCGGATGGCGATGTAGACAGGGCCGGACGCCTTGCCGGTGACGATGATTCCGTCCCATCCGGCGTACTTCGCCTCGGCGGAGAAGTGCCCGCCCATGTGACCGGTAGCGACCGCATACTTTAGGTGCTGGGGCGACAGGGTCGTGATGCAGGTACGTCCGCCCGATGGGGCACCCGTGCCTGCAAGCGGGCCCCAACCGAAGATGATGGGACATTCGGGGTCGAATGGCTTGGTGGCCGCGTCGGTCTCATCCCAGAGGACCTTGTAGGCCATGCCCGTGCCACCCCAGAAATTGCTGTACTTCTCAAGCGTGTTCTCGACCGTGGCCGCACGCGTGGTGAGATTCACGCGTAGGGTCTTTCCGGTCCAACCTCCCACGGTTGCCATGCTTTATCTCCTCCTGTTCGAGTCGTCGGTGCCGCACGTCCGCACGGACGTCACTTGTGGCACCTGGAGCAGTCCGTGGTCGTCGTTGCCGGCATGAGGCTGGGCTGAACCAGCGGCGTCGACAAACGCAGGTCACGCCACTTGACGTAGCGCAACGCGCCGGTCGGACAGGCCCGAGCGCATTCCGGCTTGCCCTGGCAAAGGTCGCACTTGATGGCCTTCTTGATGGTGGGGTCCACCACCGGTATCGCCCAGGGGCACGCCGTGGTGCAGATGCCGCAACCGATGCACAGGGTCGTGCTGATCTTCCGTGCTCCGGTCGTGGCGTCCGCGGTGATGGCGCCTGCAGGGCACGCCTCGGCACAGGGCACCGGGTGCGGGCACTGCTTGCACGTGTCGGCCGTCACGCGCCCGTCGCCGAGGTTGCCCTCCATGGTGGCGTACTTGAAGTTCGCGCCGTGGGTCGTGGCATTAAGGTTGCGGGCGACCTTCACGCGGGCCAGATACGAACTCGCTGCGCCGTCCCTAAACTCGGAGCAGGCAAGCTCGCAGCGCCGACATGACACGCAACGAGTTGGATCATGGAAAAGCACACCCTTCGAGTCCACAAGAATGGGCTTCTTGTCGGTGAGCGTGCTCAGAAGTCGGACGCCGCTCACGACGCCGATGCCCAGGAAACTCGCGCCCTTAACGAAGTCCCGGCGGCTAACTCCCGCCTGGGTTTCCGAGCCGTAGTCCCCACTCAGGGAGGGGAAGAGTCCCGTTTGCTCAGCCATTAGGCTGCGATCCCTCCAATCCTTGACAGAAGATGCGTCTGCCGTACGAAGTGCGCGTACCGAACCTTTCACACACTCGCCTCCTCGCCCTCAGTCAGACGTCTGCTCCGGCCAACAAAAAACGCGACGTCACACGACCATTAAGGTCGCGCGAAATCGCGTTGCAGCCCTCGCAGATACGGAACACATGGTGCCCTTCTCGCAGGTTCCGCTGCACAGACGTCTAGCGACGTCTGGCGCGCCCCCTTTGCGAGATGGCAGGCACCCGAGTTTCCCCGGGAACCCTAACGGCCGGTCCGCCGTTGCATGACGAGTGCGGTAGGCGTGACAGGCTCGAGGGCAACCAGACCCAGTCCTCTTGTTGGCCTGCCGGGGCCCCCAAAGCCGCCTACCCCTTAGTGACGACTAACAGCGAACCTACACGCGCCCTTGTCGGGTGTAAAGTGCATACGCAACAGTTCTGGTCTGACTTGCGTGAATTCATCGTTTCTGAGCCGGAGTGCCGTGGTTTCGACACAGGTACGTCCCCCACAGCGTTGGGAATACGCCGCCTCTGCCGTGGCGACCGCGGCCGCCGCGGCTACCGCGGTCGCTACGGAGGATCTTGCCGAGCTCACGGTCCTGGTGAGACACATCGACTCCATACCAGGGTGGTTGCGTGCTGTGGTCAGCGTGCCGCAGCCGGTGTGGTGGGGGCTCACAGTTGTGGCCGGCGCGCTGCTCTACTGGCTCGGCACGAGGCTCGCGCGGCGATGGGGATCCATCGCGCTGCTGCTGGCTCCGGCGGTCATGCTCGCGCTGCAGTACGTCGTCCCCTGGTTGCTGTACGCGCCGATCCGCGCCGCCCTTCCAGGCGCTGGGGCCTGACGCACTGCGCATCGATTCTTCCCTTGGCCTCGAGCACGTGACCTCGCTCACGGGCGCCAGTCTGCGCTGGTCCTCTCGCGGGATACGACCTGTGGAAGCACCGATGCCGCCTGAGACAAAGCAGGCGCGGCCACTGATGACCACGCCTACCTGCGGTTTCTATGGCGGGAGTGACGGGGCTCGAACCCGCGACCTCTGGCTTGACAGGCCAGCGCTCTAACCAGCTGAGCTACACCCCCGCGGAGGCGCCCGCGCGAGCGGACGGCGAGCGCGATTGTATACGCCACCTTGGCGGCTGTCCAATTCGCGGCCCACTATGCCAGCCGCGGCGTCCCGCGCCAGATGCCGCGAGCACCGCGTCGCGGTCGTGCCATCTACCCGGCGGTCAGGTACGATTCCCCCATGGAGGAGAGCACGCCGAACGCGGCGCCACAATCATCACCGGCTAGCCCACAGTACCTGCGGGAATTGCGCGGTGCCCTTGACGAGCGTCTCTCGGCGTACGACCGCGACGGCGTCGTCCGCCTGGGCCTCGACGCCGTGCGGCAGGGGCGGATCGGCATCGCCGACCTCTACACCCAAGTCCTGGGCCCGCTCATGGCCGAGATCGGCGACCGTTGGCAGGAGGGGCGCACCCGGGTCTGGGAAGAACACTTCACCACCAACTCGGTGCGCAACCTCATCGACGCCCTCGCACCCGACGTCCTGGGGGCGGCTGGGTCGGCGGCGTCGACTGACAAACGAGTCCTCATGGCGTGTCCACCCGGCGAGCAGCACGACCTCGGACTACGCATGCTGGCGGATCGGTTCCGGCTGGGCGGCTGGGACGTCTACTACCTGGGAACCGACACGCCCGTTGAGGAAATTGCGGAGGCGACGCGGACGCTTGGAGTCCACATGCTCGTGCTTTCGGCGTCGACTCACTTCAACCGGTTGCTGCTCCGCCACGTGGTGGCGGGCCCTCCGTGCCGCGCTCCCCAACGTGCGCCTGGCGGTCGGCGGCCCGGCGTTCACGCTGGACCGGCACTGGCCCGCAGACGAACTTCTCGACCCAGCCGAACTCGGCCTGCCCGGCGCGCCGCCGCCAAGCGACGACGCCGCCAGCTGATGCTGCCGTTTAGGATCGCGACCCGATTCCTGCGCACGTCCCGTGTTCCAATCAGCGCTGATCATGGCAGGCATCGCCGTCGGCATCTCGGTGCAGATCTTCGTCGGCTCGCTCATCACGAGCCTTGCAGGCGAACCTCGTCGACACGACCATCGGCTCGGCGTCGCAAGTGACGATCAGCGCGGTGAACGAAGGAGATCCGGTCGTCTACACCGACAGGATGCGGGAAGTCATCACGACCGATCCGCGCGTGAAGCCCGGCGCCGTCTCTCCGGTCGTGACGATCTCGGCGCTGTACACGAATGGCGCGGGAGACAGCGCGCCCTTGAACCTCAAGGGGGGTGACCTTGTCGCCCTGAACGCCATCTCCGGACTGGTCGACAAGACCGTCGAAGGCAGAGCGTCGCTCGGCGCTGGCGAGATCATGATCGGAAGCGACTTCGCGAAGAAGTACAACCTGCGACCCGGCGATCCCGTTGGGCTCGTACTGCAAAGCAGCCAGAGGACTCAACTCCGTGTCTCAGGAGTCTTCGACCTAGGCTCATCGGCGGTGAATGAGCGACAGGCCTTCGTGAATCCCGACTTGGCCCGCAACGTTCTCGGCTGGTCGTCGAACAAGCAAAGCGCCATAGAGACCCAGATGAAGAACCCGTTCGACGCGGCGACTGTCGCCGCTTCGTGGAGCGCCAAGCTGCCCGGAGTGAGCGTCTCGGACTGGCAGGCCCAGAACGCAGACCTGCTCACCGCGCTCCAGAGCCAGTCCTCGTCAAGCTACATGATCCAGGCTTTCGTGCTCATTGCGGTCGCCCTCGGAATCGCCTCCACGCTCGCCATCTCGGCCGTCCAGAAGACGCGCCAGATCGGCATTCTCAAGGCCATGGGAATGGGCGACAGGGCGGCGGGCCGCATCTTCCTCTGGCAAGCCGCGCTTCTCGGTGTCATCGGCACCGCCGCGGGCATCGGGGTCGGATACCTGCTCATCCTGGGCTTCTCGTTCGCGCCCGTGAGCTTCTCGATCACTGTCCAGCCTGCGTTCGTGGCCATCTCGGCGAGCATCGGCATCGCGGTAGCCCTCCTGTCGTCGATCATCCCGACGCGCAGCACCTCGCGCCTCGATCCTATCGAGGTGATCCAGGGTGGGTGAGGACGCCGAGCGCACCGTCGTCGCAACCGCCGAGCAAGCGGGCGTCGAATCCCGAGAGACACTCCTGGTCGCAGATGGCCTAGACAAGGTCTACGGCAGCGGCGAGACAGCGACACATGCGCTTCGCGGCGTGTCGTTCACGCTGGAAGAGGGCGAGTTCGCGTCCATCATCGGCCAGTCGGGTTCGGGCAAGTCGACGCTACTCAACATGCTCGGTCTGCTCGACACGCCCTCAGCAGGACGGGTGCTGTACCGGGGCGAGGACGTCGGCGCGATGTCGAAGGCCGATCGTGCCAAGCTCCGGAACGACCTTGTAGGATTCGTGTTCCAGTTCCACTACCTGCTCCCGGAATTCAGCGTCATCGAGAACGTGACGATGCCCTCTCTCATCGGCGGCACGCTCCCGGCGTCAGAGATGAAGTCCCGCGCCGAGGAAACGCTCGCGATGCTTGGACTCGACGGCCTGGAAGACAAGAACGCGAATGCGCTCTCCGGCGGGCAGAAGCAGCGGGTCGCCATCGCTCGCGCGCTGATGAACCGCCCGGCATTGCTGCTCGCCGACGAACCGACGGGCAACCTAGACACCGTCAACACAGCGGCCGTCTACGACCTGTTCCGCACGGTCAACGCCGAGACGGGCACTGCGTTCCTGATCGTCACCCACGATCGCGCTGTCGCCCAGCAGACGGACCGCATCCTCGAGATCACAGACGGCATGCTCGTCCAGGACGTGCGTAATAGCTACCTCGCACAGGCCGAAGCGACCGCGAACGAGCCCGTAGCGAGCTGACCCGGCCTTCGCGCGTCGAGGCGCTCGCGGCGCTGGCACGCGGCGTGCAACCTCTCACTACGATGCCCGTCCTCCGTCCCATCCGCTCCACCCCGCTCGTCCGCGCGTTGCGTACCGTCGCAATCGTGGTCGTGTCGCTGACGGCCGCCTTCTTCGCGATCGCCGCAACCGAGGCTCGTCGCCTTCGCATCGACCGCAAGGAACTCGTGAGCGCCGACCTACCCGAGGAGTTTGACGGCGCCCGGATCGTGTTCGTCGCCGACGTCCACGCGGGTCCGCATCTCGGTCGTCGCCGCGTGTCGGCGCTTGTCGACGCCGTGAACGAGCTTGACGCCGATATCCTCATCCTCGGCGGAGACTACGTGGGCGGCAGGCTCGACGGTGCCGAGATGTTCTACCCTCAGGCGGCTCGTCTCAGGGCCTCGCTCGGGCGCTATGCCGTCCTCGGCAATCACGACGTTTGGGAAGACTCCGGCGCTGCTCGGCGAGGTCTCGAGGATGCAGGGATCACTCTCCTGGAGAACGAAGCCGTCCGCGTCAGCAGGAACGGCGAGTCGATCGCCATTGCCGGCGTCGAGGACCTCTACACCGGTCATCCCGACGCTCGAGTGGCCGGCAAGGACCTCAAGCCGTCCGACTTCTCGGTGCTCGTCTCCCACAATCCCGACGTGTTCGGCGGGCAGCTTCCGGAGATGAAGGGCATCTGGGACCTGGCGCTTTCCGGACACACGCACGGCGGACAGGTGACGCTCTTCGGCACCCTCCTGCCGCTCGCGCCCGACTGGCTACGCAAGCGCTTCCGGAGCGGATGGTCGTATCAGAGCGGCGTGCCCGTGCTTGTCTCAAACGGCGTCGGCACGGTGACCGCGCCGATCCGCTTCTTCGCGGAGCCGGAGATCCACGTCATCACGCTGCACCGCGGCGTCCACACAGACTAGAAGGCCGAGACGCCGGCGTGCGGCGTCCGGGGGGTCTCCGCCCACTCAGACTCCTAGGCCGAGCTGCTCCCCCGAATCGCCGTTGCTGGCCGGCGCCACGCCTCCCGGCTCGCTGCCCGTGCCACCGCTCGGTGCGTCTTCGGCGTCCAGAGTCCTCGGCTCTGCCTCGTCGACAGACTCCCCCGTCGCCGCGCCTCCGGCTCTGGCCGCCACCATGTCGCCCAGGATCTCAGCCATCTCGCGCGCGTTTCGCGGGGCGTAGTCGTACTTGCAGTTGTTGAACATCACCCAGGTGCGCTCGGTCTCCTCGGCCAGCTCCCGGATCGGCTCGCGCCACTCGGCCAGCTCCTCCGGAGTGTAGAGGTAATCGAAGCGGTCGGCCGCCGAGGCGGTGTGCGCGTACCACGTCCCCTGGTTGCGCCCGTGCAGACGCACGTACCCGAACGGTGCTGTGACCGCGGTGATCGACGGCATTGTCGTCCCGCCCGGAATCTGAGGCGTGTCGACGCCAACGTATGTGAGTCCACGGTCCGCGAGGAAGCGCAGCGTGCGGACCATCTCGGGACCCTCCACCCACGAGTTGTGCCGAAACTCCACGAAGACGGGCAGAGGCCGAAGCATCTCGGCGCCCATCTCGATGAAGTCCAGGTTGCGCTTCTTGAGTCCGGGCTCCTTCGCGGTGAAGTAGGGCGGGTACTGCATGAGCACCCCGCCGAGTCTGCCCGCGTTGTGCAACGGCTCGAGCTCCGAGACGAACAGCTCGAATGCGCGCTCGACCATCTCGGACGGTGGGTTTCGCACGCGGCCGCGAGGTGTGACTCCGTAGCCGAATTCGCGCAGATCCGGGTGCAGCGATCGCTCGTCGACTTCGTGGCCGGTCATGAGGCCGTATGCCTTGATGTGGAAGGTGAAGTCATCGGGCGTGCGCTGCACCCACGCGGCCGCGACCTCGCGCTTCGGCAGGCCGTAGAACGTCGAGTCCACCTCGACCGCATCGAAGCGCGACGCGTAGTACCGCAGTCGGCCTTCGGCGGTCGAGACCCCTCGCGGATACCACCGCTCGATCATTGTCTTGTCCGTCCACGAGCACGTACCGACGACCACGTCGCCCATGCGAACTCCTTCGCGCCGCGGAGTCCTCCACCTGCCCGGATGATACCCGTTGAGGATGAGTCTCCGTGTGCCGCCCGTGCAGTCTGGGTATGCTAGGCACAGCACATCACCAAGCCGGGTGAGCAGTACGAACGAGATCCGTCGCCGAGTGAGGAGGAGCCGCATGAACCCAGTAGTGGACCGAGATCTGTGCATCGGTTGCGGGCTGTGCGAAGACACCTGCCCGGAGATCTTCCAACTTCGCGACGACGGCTACGCGTGGGTCATCGACGAGACGCCTGATCCGCAGCTCTACGACTGCGCACGCGACGCCTGTGACAGCTGCCCGGTCGACGCCATCACGCTCGGAGAAGAGTGAGCGCTGCCGAGGACAGCGAGGTCGCGCGGCCGCCTTCCCCGAAACCGTATGAGCTGCCCGAGTCGGACGAGGCACTGCTCGCCGAGTGCGACGTCAGCACGTTTCGGGCGACCGGCCCCGGCGGGCAGTCGGTGAACACCAGCGATTCGGCGGTGCGCTTGAAGCACCGGCCAACCGGCATCGTCGTGGTGTGCCGTCGGGAACGAAGCCAACTACGCAACAAGCAGGACTGCCTGGAGCGGTTGCGCCAGCGTATCAAGGAGCGACTGGCGCCGCCTCCTCCCGAACGCAGGCCCACGACCCCAACGGCAGCCGCGAAAGAGAGACGCCTCGCCGGCAAGGCCCGCGTTGCCGCGAAGAAACGGGCGAGGCGCGTGCCGCCTCCGGAGGAGTGAGCGCGTGGGACCGCAGCAGCTCGGCAAGATCCTCCTCCTAGCTGCGCTCGTGCTCGCACTCATCGGAGGGCTGCTCTGGGTCTTCGGGCGCGCCGGGGTCAATGTGCGCCTCGGCTCGCTGCCCGGAGACATCCGCCTTCACGGCGAAGGCTGGAGTTGCGTCGTCCCGATCACGACGTCGATCCTGTTGAGCCTGCTGCTCACGGTCCTGCTGTCGCTGATCGCGCGGTTCATCCACTAGCAGCTCAGGGTCATCGTCCTTGTTGTTCCAAGAGGACCACTGGGAGGCGCGGAAGGTCGTCGTCGACCCAACCCATGAACAGGCCCCATCCGAATGGCTCGAGTATCGAAAGGGGGCCAGCTATCTCGAAGATGTAGTCGACGGTGAGATAGCAGGCGTCCGAACCTTTGTCGTAGAGGTTGTACACCACCTCCAGGGCCAGATCGGAGATCTGGCAGTTGAAGTGGATTCGACTCGGGCGGGTGCACGCGACAAGGTCGAGTTCGTGCGGGACGCTCATGTCATGCCATTCGACCGTGCCAGAGTAGCGAGCGCCAACTTCGCCGCACGTGCCGGACACCAGCTCGGCGACCTTGAGCTCCGCACGCCACAGCAGGCCGTTGCGATAGTCAGCGAGGAAGTCATAGGCGACGTCGCGAGGCACAGACAGCACCGCATTTCGGGTCTCGCGCCGCATCGAACCCTCTCCACTCGAACGATCACGTGCCACGACTTGGAAGCCAAGATGTGGGCAAGCATACGGCCTGCCACCGTATGGTCGAACGGTGCGGGAATCCGCGGCCCGCTTGGAACTAGCTGAGTCGCGCCCTTAGCCAGGCGCGGAGCGGCTACGCGCCCCCGCTGCCGGGGCCGCGCGAAGCCATCCCCCACACGAAGACGGCCACCCAGACGACCCATGGGACCACGATCCACTTCGCCACGGTTGCGAGCACGGGCTGGTTGCGCTTGGCATAGGCCCACGTGGCGATGGCCACGGCCGCCAACATACCGAACATCCCAATGAACGCGATGATCGAGTGGAGATCGTCCTGTATCCCCCCCGCGCGGATGGCCATCATCGACGTGGCCAGTACATCGAAACCGAAGCCGATCCACAGGAAGTAGAGCTGCTTCGGCTTGAGGGTCTTGGAGCGGAATGCTTGCCACACAGCCATCGTGTACAGGACGAGTGCGACGATCAGCGCGAGAATCCCGATCATGACCGTGACGGGCATGGGGCCCCCTTCTAAGGCACGCAGACAACCGACGGCGCCAGCATACCAAAATGTGGCTGGTCGAACCGCCGAAGAGCCGGGCTCCTCAGCCAGCATCATCGCCGAGGGAATCCCCGAGAGCCGCCTCGCCGAGAAGATCCACGCACCAGTCGTTGCTGCGCATGGGATTCCCTGGCGGGTATTCGATGTCGCGTTCACCTAGCAGTGTGAATCCCAGCTTGCGGCAGATGGCGTTGGAGGCGGCGTTGTCAACCGACGGGAACGCGTGCATGAAGCGATGCGTGGCCGCCGCACGCGCACGCGCGAGGGCGAGTGCGGTTGCCTCGGTCGCAACCCCACGGCCTTGGAACTCGGGAAGCACGCTCCATCCAACCTCCCAGATGGCCTCCCCTTGCCACGCGCTTTCCCAGTAGCCGACCCAGCCGGCGGGCATCTCATCGACCCCGACCGCCACCGCGAAGACGCAATCCGCGGCCGGATCGGCAAGCCCCAGGTAGCGCTCGTGGCGCGAGCGAAGCTTGTCAGGCGTTTCGGGTCCGCCAAGGTAGGCGGTCATGGCGGGATCGCCGAGCAGCCGTTCGAGCAGGGGCAGATCGCCCTCACGCCACGGGCGGATGCCGACGACGTCGCCGTCTTCAGCCATCAGGACTCGGCGTTGGTGTGTGTGCTCGTCTGAGCTGCGAGCAACTCCGACTCGTGGAGCCGGGTCGCCACCCCGAGCGCAACGAACATGAGTCCGATCATCACAACAAGCGATGGGGTCATCGAGCCAGTCCCGGCGACCTTGAAGCTGTCCATAGCGAAGATGAACGCGATGCCGGAGATCTGTCCCATGAGCAGGAGGAGGCCGTTGGACGTACCTTCAGGCGTGGGACGGGCGATCTCAGCGCCGAACTGGAATCCGATCGGTCCCGAGGCCAGCAGGAAGAAGCCGAGGGCGAAGGCCGAGACCATCAGTGGGCTGCTACTCGTGGCAAACGCAACGCCGACGAGCCCTGCGATCGCGCCCGCGAGTGAGAGGACAATGAACGGCACCCTTCGGCGGTAGCGGTCGGACAGCGTCGGCAAGATCAACGCCCCGACGACGCCTCCGACGATCATGATCCCGCCGGCATATCCCGCCTGGACGCTGGAGAAGCCACGCGGGCGAAGAATGTCCTCGATCCACGTCGTCACGGCGTTGAAGACCCCGAGGCCGATGAAGAAGATCAGCATCAGCAGAAGGAAGTCCCGCTTGCGCAGGGCCTGTTTCAGCCCGTCGAACATCAGCGCGCGTTCCTCCTGCTCAGGCGGGCCGGGCGGTGTCGGCGGGTGCTCACGCGCCAAGGCGATGAACGCGAGCGCGGCAACGACCGCGCCCACCCCGTAGACCAGCAACATGCTCGTCATTCCCACCTGAGCGGCGAGCAGCGGCGTCAGCACGAGACCGATGAGGATGCCGAGGTAGGCGGCCAGCGAGCCGAACCCCGAGGACGTGGCTCGCTCTCGCAGCGGGAACCAACGCGCGGAGACCTTGGTCACTGAGTTGAGGAGGAACGGCTGCCCGATCGCGATGCCGGTTTGCGCGATCAGCACGAGGACGTAGTCCGATGCGACCAGACCGCGCATCAACCCGAATACGCCGGTCAGTCCTGCGCCGATCCCCACGGCGACGCGGAACCCATAGGTGTCGATGACCCAAGACGCAGGTATGGACACGATCAGGTAGGTGATCATGAAGCTCATCGACAGCAGCCCGATGCCCAGATCGGACACATGGTAGTACGCGGCCGCGGTGCTGGTGATGGGCGCGAACGTGATCCACGAGGCCTGGTTGAAGACCACGGCAAGCATGAAGACGAGCAGGACGACCCAGCGGTAGCCATACGCCTTGAAGGTGCGCTGTTCCATCGGATTCCCAGCCCCTCACCGAAAACGCGTCAACCGGATTGTCAGCGTGGCGCAATGCTACCGCACCTCCTTCGAGTGAGAGTCGGCTCGGCGCTGTTGGTCTACCCTGTGGACTGAGCGGGTAGACCACGTGAAGATGCCATCCTGCCGACAAACGGAGAGGCATTCATGCCCGGCAAGCTCACCCTGCAGGAAGCAAGCAAGCAGTTCGACATTCCCGTGCGCAAGCTGGCCTTCCTTATCAGGACCGGCGTAGTCGACGCGGAACTCGAGGGCAAGAAGCTGCTCATCTCAGTCTCCGAGCTACGCCACTACGCGGACCAGCCGCACGAGGTGGTCGAGAAGCATCACGTGTCCTACATCAAGACGCTTGGCCCGGGGCTCATCACCGGCGCCTCGGACGATGACCCGTCCGGCATCGGCACCTACTCGGCTGTTGGATCGAGGTACGGCCTAGGGCTCTCGTGGCTGGCTGTCTACCTGCTCCCCATGATGATGGCCGTACAGGAGACGGTGGCACGCATCGGGATTGTGACCCAGACCGGGCTGGCGCACGTCATTGGACATCGCTACGGCAAGGGCGTGTTGTATCCGCTCGTGGGACTCTTGCTCGTCGCGAACACGGTGAACATAGGCGCCGACATCGGCGCCATGGCCGCATCACTGCAGTTGCTCATCCCGATCAATTTCATCGCGGGAGTCGTCGGCCTCACGATCGCCATAACAGCCCTTGAGATCCTCGTGCCCTATCACCGCTACTCGCGCATCCTGAAGTGGCTGACGGTGTCTCTGGCGGCCTACATCATCACTGGCTTCATCATCAAGCCGGATTGGGCAGCAGTGCTTCATAGTCTCGCGATCCCGCACTTCGAGCTGACCGTCGCGTTCCTGGCAGGCATGGTCGCGGTCATGGGCACAACGATCACTCCCTACCTGTTCTTCTGGCAGGCATCCGAGGAGGTCGAGCAGGAGCTCGATGAGGGTGAGATCGGTGACTTCCGCGCCACGGTCTTGACGCATGAGATCCGCGAGATGCGCAAGGACACCTACACCGGCATGGCGCTCGCCAACGTTGTGTTCCTGTTCATCGTCGTGACCACCGCGTTCGTGCTGCACGACCACGGCATTACGAACGTGGATTCCGCCCAGAAGGCAGCGCTGGCGCTGAGGCCTCTAGCCGGTAATCTGGCGTCTGTACTCTTCACGGTCGGGATCTTCGGCGTCGGACTACTCGCCGTGCCGGTCCTGGCGGGCGCCTCGGCGTACGCCGTAGCCGAGCTCTTCGAGTGGCACGAGGGGCTCAGCAGGCGGTTTCGCGCGGCAAGAGGCTTCTATTGGGTCATCATCGGGTCCATGTTCGCGGGGATGCTGCTGAACTTCATCGGCATCAATCCGATCAAGGCGCTCTACTACGCCGCGATCGTCAACGGCGTCATCGCGCCGATCCTGATGTTCTTCATCTTCAGGATCGGGCGGGACAAGAAGGTCATGGGCCCGTTCACCAGCCCGCGCTGGGTAAACGTCTGGGGATGGGTCGTGACCCTGCTGATGGGCGGCTGTGCCATCGCACTCGTGGTGTTCGCGGCGCTGGGGAAGTAGTCAGCCACCTGAAAGGACTCGATCGTGAGCGACGCGACGGATCACCACAGCCCCACTGAACCGCCTCGGACGAGGCGGACGCTCTCGTCGGAGTTGAAGGCCTACGCCGGATCTCGGGGATCGACGTTCCTGGCCGCCGTTGTCATCATCGCCGGACAGGCTTGGCTGGCGAACAGCCTGGCGCTTCGACCAGTCTGGCTGTTCCCTGCCCTATCGGCCGCCATGCTGGTCGCTTCGGTCGTTGTCTACCGGTCGGACCTGGAAGAGCCGAGCGTTCAGATGCGGTGGCTCGCGCGCGGGGTTGTGGCGATACTCGCTCTCGCGAACGTCCTCTGTCTGCTCTATCTGGTCCGAGACGTCTTCGTGGGATCGAGACTCGACCCGCTCGGGCTGCTCCTTGCCGGCGTCGTGCTCTGGGTAGTGAACGTCGCGGTGTTCGCGCTGGCCTATTGGGAGATCGACGGCGGAGGACCCGAGGACCGCGCCAGGGACAGCGGCAAGCTGCCCGACCTCGTGTTCCCTCAGCAGCAGGCGCAGCAAGAGGGGCTCGCGCCGAAGGACTGGAAGCCGAGTTTCTCGGACTACCTCTACGTCTCGGTGACCGCGGCAACGGCATTCTCGCCTACCGATGCCATGCCGTATTCGAGGACCGCCAAGCTCCTCATGGGAGCGGAGAGCACGATCTCTATCGCTGTTGTCGCCATGCTGGTGGCGCGTGCCGTCAACGTCGCCAGAGGCTAGGACCCGGGCGTCACCGCCGCAGCCCTGTAGGACCCCACTCGCCCTCGACGCGCGACGAGGAAGCGCCGCCCATGGGCTCACCCGGCGTGGTCAACCTCCGTCGTATTCGTCGGACAGTGACGAAGCGGGCTAGCGTCTCCTGGCGATGAGCCCGTACACGAAGAGCACGATGATGGCTCCGACTGCCGCCACCACAATCGACACAAGGTCGAACTTGGTGACCCCCGGGCCGCCAAACAACCCCGAGACCCAGCCACCGACGAAGGCTCCGACGATAGACCGGACTCGCTCTATTCGCCGGCGGGACCTCCGACTACTTCGCTTCGCCGCCAAGCAGCGCGCGATAGACGAGCCCCCCTGCGATGCCGCCGACGATCGGTACGAGGATGAACAACCACAGCTGCTCGAGCGCCCAGCCGCCGACGAAGACCGCCGGTCCGATGCTCCGTGCCGGATTCACCGACGTGTTCGTCACGGGGATGCCGATCAGATGGATGAGCGTGAGGCACAGCCCGATGGCGATCGGCGCGAGGCCGGCAGGGGCACGCGAGTCAGTGGCGCCCATGATCACCAGCAGGAACATGAAGGTGAGCACGAACTCTGCGACCAACGCTGCGAGGAGACTGTAGCCGCCGGGCGAGTGAGCTCCGTAGCCGTTGGCGGCAAAACCGTCCGAAAGCGAGAAGCCCGCGGCGCCGCTAGCGATCACGTACAGCACAGCCGCGGCAACGATCGCCGCAACAACCTGAACGACGATGTAGGGCAGGAGCTCCTTGCCGCTGAACCGCTTGCCGGCCCACAGACCAAGCGACACCGCCGGGTTGAAGTGCCCGCCGGATATGTGGCCGACGGCGAAGGCCATGGTCATGACGGTCAGTCCGAAGGCAAGCGAAACGCCTAGCCAGCCGATGCCCACGTCCTTGACGCCTGCCGCCAAGACGGCGGCACCACATCCTCCAAAGACGAGCCAGAACGTGCCGAAGAACTCGGCGCCCAACTTCCGAATCATCACGCCCCCTCATGGTCGGCCGCGCGTGGCGGCTCCCTGCCGACCACAGACTACCAGAGCGGATTCGACGCCCAGGGCTCGGGCAGTTCGGCCACGACGGCACGAGCCTGCACGAACTCGACGAACCTGCGGTCGCAGTCGTGCACATGCAGTGCGAGCCACTCACGTAGAAACTCGACCGTCGGCTTGGTGCTCGTCAGCTCCCCTCGGCGAAACCGCAGTACTGTCTCGCGAGCGGATTGGGCCAGCTTGCGGTGGTCGGCAATGTGCTTGTCGGCTTCTTCGCCAACGTAGCCGGACCGTCGCATCAGGTCTTCTTCCGTGACGAAGTGGCAGTCGACATGTTCCATCAGGCGATCGAGCACACGCATGAGTTCGTCAGGCCGGTCGTCCGCCGCCTCGAGGTAGTGCACGAGTTCGTGGATGTTGCGGTGCTGTTGGTCGACGAGCGCATCGCCTGTCGCAAGCGACTCGTCCCACGCGTAATCGTCCATGCGTATGCCCTTCATGCCCGCTGCCGATGCAGCGATCGAATCGAGAACAGTGCGAGCACGAGCAAGACCGCGAACATCCCCACAAACGGCCACTGCCCGCGCTGCGCGAAGTAGCCGGAACTCACGATGACCGTGTAGATGAGCATACCGTTTGCCACCGGCGACCCGTGTGGTCCACATGAGAGGGTACGACAATGGACGCCGGCGGGTATGTATCGGACAGAATCGGGATGGGTGGTGGGACGTGTCATTCCGCAGATGGGTTGCAGTAGCCGCTGCCGTCGCCGCCCTGTTGGCCGCTGGTGCTCTCGCCTGGTACGGCTGGACGTCTCAGACCGCTTACCCGAGAGACCCATCGGTATTCCTCATCGTTCCGGCCCTCGCAATCCCGTTGATCCTTCTGGTGTTGTATCTACGCCGGCCCTACGACTCCAGGAGCGTGCCGCGTGACGCGTTGGCTGTCCGAGGCAAAGCGAAATTGCCCAGGACGCTCGGCGTCGTTCCAAACCAGGCACTCGACGACAAGATCCTGGACGAGGCGGCCGATCAGCCGAAGTCACAGAAGCCTGACTGAGCGCTGCGCGCAATCAGCGTGATGCTGCTGCCGGCACCCTCCTAGGCCGCCCTGAGATCAGCGGGGTCCCCACCTGAAGGCCCACACGATGATCGCCGCGTTGATGAGAACCGCGAAGACGAACTGGTTGTTCCACGTGATGGCAATCAGAAGCATCGACATCGTGACCGAGACCACGGCGATGCCTCGAAACCAGGCTTCGGGAACTACGAGTCCCCAGTAGCTGAGAGCCAGCGCGATGAAGCCCACCGTGCAGGCGATGGCAAGCGCCGCGACCAGCGGACCCACTATTCGAAGGCTCAGAGTGGCCCGAGTTACGAGCCACGACTTCTCCGCGGTCATCGGGTACTTGGGGTCTTCAGAAGGCACGAAGTAGAGCAGGTGCACGAGCCCGTGGGCCACGAGGAACAACCCGAGACCGATCCTAAGCACTGTGCTCATCGCACTCGCACCTTCCCTCGTCCGAGGCACCTCATCCGGCCAATCCGTTGCAGACTCGGCGTCCGGGCCGGATCGAGGAAGCCGAGTACCGGACCGAACAGACGCGAGCGCTAGAGCTCCCGCGCGCAGGCGCAGCCCTACACGCTAGTGAAGTAGATGTACATGTACATCACGTCCGCGATGGCGTGCGCCAGCACTGGTCCCCACAGCGAGCCGGTCTTCCTCACGATAAGGGCGTACGCGTAGCCCATGTAGAGCCACGCCGGCGTAAGCATCATGATGGCTGTCGGATTGCCCCAGTACACGATCACATGCATCGCGCAGAACGCCACGCTCGTGACGTGCATCGCGGCAGACGGCCCGACTACCTGCTTGAACGTGGCGAACCATAGTCCGCGGAACCACAGCTCTTCCATGAAGCCGTTTGCGACCGAGAACGCAACGAGCCATGGCAGCCAGGACAGCAGCGTCGCCACTGGCAGGGTGAGAATCGCCTTGCTGACGCCTGAGGGGTCGAGAAGGAAGTACGCCAGGAGCGGGACGCTCGCCACAATCCCGAGTCCCAAGCTGAGCCAGACCCGTCCGCCGCGCAGACCGAGTGACTCCAGACTCAGCTGTGCCAAGAACGCCGCGAGAAAGATCGAGGCGCAGACGGGGATCACCTCTGAGGTGATCTTGGCGACGGCCGCTCCCGCCGGCGTGGCCGGCGACAATCCGAGCGTGTCGGTCGGCCAGCTCCCTACGATGTGGGCAAGCGCAAAGCCGAGGGACACGCCGAAGAGGCTCAGCAGCAGGGCTCGGAAGGGAGCCAGGCGCGAGCTTCTGGTAGTCGCCAGAGCGAGACCACCCCACAGCAACGGCATGCCGAAGCGATAGATATCTTCGACGCCGCCGGAGAACCAGCCTCCGTACACCGGTACGGCCACAAGGAGCGCCGCTGCCAGCAGGCCGAACGAGGCCCAGACCCTGGAAGCACCCCTGGGCAGGATTGGAGCCGATTCCCCGGACGCGTAGTCCTGCACACTGCCCCCCTACTGGCGCGCCGATGCTGCCAATGGTGCAAACGCAGTCTAGGTAGGAGGATATGACAGAGACTGTCCTGGGCGCGCGTCGACCTGCTTGACGCGCCGCCGGGCGGGTATGCACTTGGGGGTCGATGAAGCCAAGTTTCTTCGCGGGGCTCTTCACGCGAACGTGCGATCGGGGACGACATGCCGGACGTCATCCAAGTGCACGAGCTTCACAAGCAGTACGGGGACGTTATCGCCGTTGCCGACGTCTCGTTCGACGTGCACGATGGCGAGATCTTCGGCATCGTGGGACCCAACGGGGCGGGCAAGACCACAACCATCGAGTGCATCGAGGGGCTTCGGCGGCCCGATGGGGGGACCATCCGGGTTCTCGGCGAGGATCCCGCGAATCGCGAGAGGCTCTCCGACAGGATTGGCGTCCAGCTTCAGGAGAGCGCGTTGCCGCCACACTTGCACGTGCAGGAAGCGGTGGCTCTCTTCGCATCCTTCTACATCCACAGCGCAAACGTCGACGAGCTCATCGAACGACTGGGACTCTCCGACAAGCGCTCGGCGGCCTTCTCGAAGCTCTCCGGAGGTCAGAAGCAGCGGCTATTCATCGCGCTCGCGCTCGTGAGCCAGCCCGAGGTCGTCTTCTTCGACGAGCTGACAACTGGGCTTGATCCGCAGGCGCGCCGTTCAACGTGGGATCTCGTCCGCGACGTTCGCGAGTCGGGATGCACCGTCGTGCTCACCACGCACTCCATGGAGGAGGCAGAACGCCTGTGCGATCGCGTCCTCATCATCGAACACGGTGCGGTGGTCGCACTCGATACCCCAGGCGCGCTGATAAGTGGTCTGGGCGTGGAGAGACGTATCGCGTTCACACTCCCAGAGGGCGTCAGTGCTCCTTCGCTCGACGGGATGGGGGTCGTTGAGCGCGTCGAGCAGATCGGCTCGCGAGTCGTGGTGTATGGCCGAGGCGACCGGTTTGCGAGCAGCGTCGTCTCCGCGCTCGAAGACGCCCAGGTCGATTTCCTGGACCTGCGCACGGAGCAACCGAACCTCGAAGACGTCTTCCTCGCGCTGACCGGTCGAGAGATGAGGGACTAGCCATGCGCAGCTTCCTGAAGCTCGCCTCGACCGATATCCGGCTCTTCATTCGCGAGCCCGTCGCGATCTTCTTCACGATCGCATTCGCGCCGCTTCTCATCGTGCTGAACGGGCTGATCTTCGGGAACAAGCCCAGCCTGCTCTCCGGCGGCGTTGGATCGATGGATATCGCGATGCCCGCATACGCCGCAATGGTGCTTTGCATCGTGGGCTTCATGTCGATCCCCGTCACCATCTGCGGCTATCGCGAATCAGGCGTTCTGCGACGCTTCCGAAGCACGCCACTTCGGCCGATGACGTTCATCGCCGCCGACGTGGTCAGCAACCTCCTCATGGCGTCTGTCGGCGTCCTGGTGCTCGTCTTGGCCGGCTGGACCTTCTACCACACAACCTTCGACGGGAACGTCTTCGTCGTCGCGGTAGCAATCGTGTTCTGTGCGCTTGCGATGTTCTCGATCGGCTACCTGATCGCCGCTGTCACACCGACTCCGCGGATCGCCAATGTGGTCGGCTTGCTGGTCCTGTATCCCATGATGTTCCTGTCAGGCGTGTTCATCCCGCCCGAAGTCATGCCCGAATCCGTGCAGCGCATATCGCAGTTCCTCCCGCTCAAGTACGCGGTGGATCTGCTCAGGGGCTTGTGGTTCGGCAAACCCTGGAGCGACTTCGTGCTGGCGACCGCGGTGCTGCTCGGCGTGCTCGTCGTCTGCACAGCGCTCGCCGCACGCTTCTTCCGCTGGGAGTAGTCCCGGGGCGCGCGTTTGTCGCGCCGTGCGCGGCAGGTGCCGGGCTATCCCGTCTGCCGGATGTCGCGACGCTGGAAGAGCACGAATGACAGGCCTATCAACACGACGCATATCGCAGTGAGCACCGCGGCGTGGCCCCAGTCCATGCCGTTGTTCAACGGGTCGTTGCCCAGGTAGTAGTGGAAGGGCGACAGCTTCGCCCACTGAGCCAAGTTGTCGTTCAGCATGCCGAACCCATTGAGCAGATGCAGAGCGATGGCTGCACCGATCGCGCTGTAGATGGCGACCTTCGCTCGGCCGGTTCCCGCGCTCACCGCGAGGGCCAGTGCTCCGAAACCGAGTCCGACCAAAGACGAGAGCGCGCACGTCGCGGCGATGTTCCAGGTGCTGATGTGCAACCCGCCAAGAACGGAGCCGAGCGCGACCCCGGCGAAGAGCACCAACCCTACCGTGAACGCGTACACGATCATCGCCAGGGTCTTCTCGGCGAGTACGCGAGAGCGGCTGACGGGATTCGCGAGAAGGAGACCCATCGTTCGTCGCGACTCCTCGCCCGCCAACCCCATCCCACCGATGGCAACCGTGGCGACCATGACAAGAAGCGGGCCCATCATGCCGAAGGTTTCGATCTGATAGAAGCCCTGGGGCGTGCTGATGTTGCCGCCTCCAACGAGCGCGACGAGGCCCGACGGGAGCTGCGAGAGCGCCGCCAAGGCGGCCTTCGGCATCGTCGAGTAGAGCGGTCCAAGCCCTAGCTGCACGAGGATCGCGTAGTAGCTGACGATGATCAGCAGCCCCCTGTAGTCCGATGCCGTCTTCACCCAGATGCTCGAGACCTGCGCCGAGCCGACGATCCTGCCCACGTACTTGTCCGCAGTGGGATTCGCGCGGATGCGGTCGAGCAGTGTCATGGCTACTGACTGGCCCTTGAGGTCGCGCCTATCGACACCGACAGCCGCCGCTATCACGAACAGAACCGACGCGCCGAGGAGAATTGCGAGATGCCACCACTGCACACCCCTGATCAGCGGATTGCCTCCGCTGAAGTAGTACCAGGGAAACGCTTTCACGGCGTCTTTGCCCCAGTCGAAGAGGGGCAGCACGCCGACTGCGAGGAAGGAAACGACCATCACACCGGCAGAGGTCCCTGCCGCCGCTCCGCGATTGCCGGTCCAGGCTCCGACCAACATGGCGAGACAGCCGTAGAACAGCGAAATCGCGAACACATGCAGCATGAGTGCGCCGGGATGCATGCCCTCGATCGAGACGCCGAGCACATTCGACGAGAAGATAATGCTCCCCCACAGCCCGAGTACGCCGAGAGCCGTCAGCAGCACCATCGACGCAGCCTTGGAGACGAGCACGTGGATCCGGCTCTTCGGATTGGCGAGCAGCAGACCGATCGTCCCCGCTCGCTCTTCGCCCGCGATGGAGGACCCGCCCATCGAGAGCGCCATGACCGCCATCGTCATTGCTCCATAGGTCGATATCAGAACCCCGATGGCGAGACTGCCGACGTCGGCTTTCGAGGGGATGTTCAGCACCGCACGATAGACCCGAGGAAGCGACGTGTAGATGCCAAGGTCAACGCTCCGATAGGCCGCCATCGCGATGAGCAGAAGTGAGCCGAGACTGAGGACCGCGATGAACCACCCGAGCCAGCGGTCGCGAACCGTCTTCGCGAACACGCTCCCCAGCATCAGGCGGTCACCTCCTCGTCACGGTAGTACGTGAGGAAGATCTCCTCGAGATCAGCCTCCTGGCTGCTGATGTCGAGAACGGAGTAGTGATCGGTCGCCGCCCTGAGCAGCACGCCCATGTCGCCGTCGAATGACATGGAGACGCGGTGGTTCTCGACATCCACATCGCTCGCGCCGGGCACAGCTTCGAACACTTCGGGATCCGCGCGTGCATCGAGTTCGAATTCAACGCGCCGCCTCGCCTTAGACCGTAACGTTGAAACGGACTCCACGGTGACGAGGCGGCCGTGGCGGATGATGCCGACCCGGTCGGCGACGCGCTGGACTTCCGAGAGCGTGTGGCTCGAGAGGAACACCGTGCATCCCTCGTCGGCCATCTCGCGCATCATCTTCTGGAGCTCGCGCTGGATGAGAGGGTCGAGTCCGGTACTCGGCTCGTCGAAGATGAGTACGTCGGGCTTGTTCATGAACGCCTGGATCAGGCCGACCTTCTGGCGGTTGCCCGACGAGAGATCGCCGATCTTCCTTGAGAGGTCCACGTCGAACCGCGCCCTCAGCGCTTCGACACGCGACCAATCGACGCCCCCGCGCAGGTTCGCGAAATACCTGAGCGTGTCGTGGCCGGTGAGACCCGGGTACATCGCGAGGTCGCCGGGGAGGTACCCGATGTGTCGACGGATCTCGATCGACTTCTCGTGGGTATCCATCCCGAGGATCGAGGCCCGGCCCCTCGTCGGCCGGATCTCGTCCATCATCGTGCGGATCGTCGTGGTCTTCCCCGCCCCGTTGGGGCCAAGGAAGCCGAACACCTCGCCGGCCCGGATCTCGAGGTCCAAGGCTTCGAGCGCGTGTACCTTCCCGTAGTACTTGGTCAGGTCCTCAGTTCGGATGACCGGTTGTTCGCCCATAGACGCTCCCTTCGAGATGCGACACACGCCCAGGGGTGCCGCGAGCTCCATGCCGCCTGGGCTCGACGCCTGGCGGCCGTAGCGAGGGTACATCCATGTCACAGCATATGGCAGTAGGTCCCTTGCCCGAGCACTGGACCTTCGCACCGGCCTCGGCAGACCACAGGTTCTGGGGTTCGCGACGCTCTTGAGGAAAGCCGTATCTATGCACCTTTGCCAGCAACAAGCACCATCGAGCACGCTGATGCCGTCCGCGCGAGGTGCCCTTTGAGAAGGTCGCAGCCTAGGCTCTCGCGCGACCGCAGTAGATGCAGCTTGGCTTGTGCACACAAATCAACTCGCCGCAGCCCGGGCAGGTCCAACGCTTCCTCTCTGAAGCGACGAATGCCTCGACGCCGCGTTCGCGAATGCTCACCAGATTCTCGAGCATGCTCATGCCGTACTTGGTGCGGTACCGCTTGTCCAGTTGCCTCAGCCGAGTGCACGGATACTTCGTGCACTCATAGCAGAAGCCCGATTCGCCCGCGACTAGCTCGTTGCAGTTCATGATCCGACAGGCGGCGCGGGACTTCGCCTTGAGAGCACTCTCACTGCCGCAGCCGTCACACGTGTCTTTGGCCCTGAGATGGGCTGAGCAGATACCGCAGTTCATCCCGCACGGCGCGATCAGCTGGGGACGGGTGACTGCCCGCGTGATGCTGACCGCGGTGTCGGTTCCAGTCCCCGGAAAGCGATCCGGTATGGCGCCCATGTTCTTCCCCTCGAAAGTTCGCCGTAGCGGCCAATAGTCGTGCCCACGTCTAGGGCCCGATGCGCTCCTGCCTTAGGATCGCAGCTTCCGCAGGACTTCCTCCAGCGCAGCGACCTTGTCATCCCGGTCCTTGAGGTCCCTGGCAACAACCACGAGCGAAGCGGTGTTGGCATCCTCGATCACCAACACCTTGCCCTCTCTCAACTCCCACCTACGTGACATGGCTGCACCTCCTTCACCACGGAGTAGGTACCCGCGTCCGGACGAAAGGCTCAGCCGACACCTTTGCGCATCGCAACCACCATAGAGATGAGCAGGAACGTCGCGCTCGCGACTGTCACGAGCCACAGCGAACGATTCAGCCGGAACATCGGAAGTCCCATCAGCAGGATCGAGCCGAAGAAGAGCACGAGGTACGGTACCAGGATGCCGTAGCGCGGAGGAGATCGGAACTCGATAGGTCGGATGTACTCGACGACGACCATCAGCGCGATGAAGGCGAGGTAGACCGCAGGTCCGATCCATAGACGCCAGTCGGCGTGAGCACGGATGAACGCGATGAGGGCTAGTGCCGTCGGCACCGCCAGAGCGATCATCACGTAGCCGAGGAGGTGATTGGCCTCCCGGCTGCCCGCGGGGATCCTCGAGAGGAAGCCGGCGGCTTGCAGCACACACACTGCGTTGACCACACCCCACACCGTGAGTGCCGCCCATAGGGGACCCTGGTCAGCCTGAGTCTGCATGGCTCCGCACTTCGACTCGGGACCGCTCCTGTGGCCGACGACGAAGGCGCCGCCCTCGCACGAGCATAGGCCAATGGAGGCCCGCCGCCGAACCGGCCGCCGGCACTGCCCTAGGGACGGATAGTCACAGACGTCAACCGGTGGCTCGTGTGTTTCGAGAGATTCACCACGCTCCAGTTGAACAACCGGACGCACCCGTGACTTGCTTCGGTGCCGATTGTGTCAGGCTGGTTGGTTCCGTGGATGTAGTATCCGCCCCACGAAGGCAGATACCCGGTGCCCTTGGTCTTGCTCAGCGCCATTCGAAGCACGCCCCACGCGCCGCTCGCCGGACGGGGAGCGCCGAGCCAGAAGCTGCCTGTCCGAGTAGGCGTTCCGGGCATACCGATAGCGACGGGATAGACCAGGTGCATGCGACTCGACTCCGCGTAGTACAGCAGGAAGTCCGACTTGTCGACGAGGATCGACCGATACGTGGATGGTCTCCATCGTAGCGACCACACGGGGATTCTGATAGCACGGACACCCCAAGCGTTGTACACGTGCACGCGCAGTTCGCAGCGAGACATTGTAGCCAGGTTCGGAAGCCGCACTCTCCAGGATGAACCCTCAACGGTGCACGTCGTCCAGCACGCGCGGCCGGCAAACCAGGCGGCAATTCGCGTCGCCCCTCCCGTCGAGACCCCAATCGACTGCGAGGGCAGCACCAGCTGATCCGACTTCACCGAGAGCTTCGGATAGACGGGGATGAACTTGAACGTGTCGATATGCAGATCCGGCGAGCTTGCGATGACCGCGTCGTCGGGCCCGAGAACGGTCGCGCTGACGTCTGCCGTCCTCCACTGTTCCGTAACACTGCTAGGGATCGCGAGCGGGAACGTCTTCGCATACTGTCCCGCGGCCACCGGCACACGAGTCGCCTCAACACCTGCCAGTCTCACCGCTATGGCGCTGGCACCCGCCGGGATGCCGTCCACCCTCAGATGGACGTCCCGGCTGTCCAGGGCGTAGCCCGCGACCCGCAGGGAAACTGAGCTCAGGGCATCGGAAGATAGTCCTGCGGCCTGCGCGTCTGCGGCGACGACAACCGCGGGCAGGACAGCAGCCACGACCACGGAACACAAGGCGGTGAGCAGCAGGACGTGGCCACGCGAGAAGGCGGTGCGATTGCGTCTCATCAGTGCGCTCCCCGGGTTAGTAGCGTGAGATGAGTATCCTCGTGATTCGCCCAGTGGACCTGCTGACGTAGAAGTCCGTTCGATTCGACCTCCCGCCCATCGAGTAGATGTAGTACGTGGGGGTGATCCGTCTCGTGAGCGCGGTGCCGTATGCGGTCTTGAGCTGAGCCTGGGTGCTCCCCACGTGGATGCCCTTGCTCGTAACGCATGCAGAAGTATTCACCTCGAAGAGGAACGCGCGGTAGTACCCGCCCAGGTACTTGGTGTACATCTCGACCGGATAGTGACCGTTGCGGTACCGATAGCCATAGAAGTAGTAGCGAACACGCTGGCCGGCGTAGTTGTTGTTCACGCCGCTTGCCCTGAGAACGAACACCTTCTTCATTGCAGTCACAGCGGTCGTCTGTGACATCCCGAGACGTGCGCCGGACACACCGAGTCCCGGGTAGAGCCCTACGGCCGCGTACGCGACACTTGCGGAGCTGAGCACGAACAACAGGACGGCTGTGACTGCGAGTCTTCGCTTCATCGAAGTCCCTCCTCGTTGCGTAAGTCACTCCAATGCTTCCCCGCGCCGTACAATGTCAATCGTACGCCAGAGGGAACAGCCCTCGCCGGCGCTCTCGTAGTCGCAATCGATCATGCCTGTCTGCGTCATCCGGGAGGAGTTGCGGGTGCGCCCGAGGGACAGATTCCGCGCCACGACGTGGTGGGAATTCGGTCTGAGGCTCTTGCTCGCCGCTGTGTTGCTGGTCGCACTTGATACTGCTGCGCGGGCCGTTGTTATCGTCGCCGAACCCTCCTTCGACAGTGCCTATCGACTGCCCGAGGGCGCGCCTATGAGCGACCTCGCGCCCCTCGTCAGCCACATCCGTGATGTGCATGCGTCGCGTCCGCGCGACGTCGTCGTGGTGTTCCTCGGCGCGTCACCGACATACGGGATCGGCATACGCGGTTCCGAGAATACCTTCCCCGCCTCTTTCGAAGCAGCGGCAGCCGACACGCCACTCGCAGATGGCCGTCGAGTGCGTGCTTTCAACCTAGCCGCTAACGGCCTGCTCATCGGCGATCAGTTTGTGATCGCAAAAGCCCTTTCAGACGTCGTCGACGCCTTCGTCGTTCAACTGACGTATCAGACGTTTGACCCGCGTCGCAGCGATTCGAACATGCGCGTTCCTGAGCTTCCCACAATCCTCCAGGTGGGCATAACCGCAGAGGAGGCACGCGCCCTAGGTGTCGGGCGACGCACAGACACGCCGCTCGATCGAGCGGTCGACGAGATCGTTCGGACGCGTCTGTACATGCTTGAGCATAAGGGCTCGATCCTCGAGCGGTTCTCGCTCGCGGACGTGCCGCGGCGGCTATACGCGTTTCTGGCCGGTGGTCCTGCCACTGAGAACGTCGCAAGCGGAGACCCTCAGGAGAACACGACAGGCATGCCGATCAGTACTGCCGAACGCTCTGGGGAAGCGTGGCAGGAGGACGCTACAGTCCCGTCGCAGGAGTCCCCGCAAGAGGAGCCCCCCGTTGAGGAAGGGACGACGTCGGACGACCCGCTCCAGGGCGGACCGACAGATGAAGGACTGCTGGTAGACGACGTGTCTCCCGAAGACGAACCGTCGCCGGACAGCGGCACTCAACCTGACAAGCCGCCCGAGGACCCAGGGGATTCGGCGCTGGGTACGGATCCCACTGTTCCCTTTGACGAACTCGACCCCGCCCTGCAGATGGTGGCAATCGCGCGCGCAAGCGAGAACAGCAGCTTTACCCTCAGCGCGGACAACCGTGAACTGCAGATGCTGTCACGCCTCGCCGGCTACCTGCGCTCGAACGACAAGCCAGCCGTGTTCTTCTTTGCGCCCATGGACGAGGACATCCTCAAAGCCTATGAAGTACTCGACGAGCGACGCTACCAGGGTAACGTGGACCTCCTTCGCGAGACCCTGTCACAGAGTGGCTACGGGCTTCTCGACTATCACTCAAGTCCGTTCTTGACCTCTGCGGATTTCGTCGACCTCACACACACGACAGACTCCGGCGGCAAGCGTGTAGGGCGGCGTCTCTGGCAGGACGCTCGAACCTACCTCCAGGGTGCAGTGCCGTGATCTTCAGCTCACTCACCTACCCCCTGTTCCTAGCTCTGTGCGTGGCCGCGTGGTGGCTCCTGCCCAGACGTGCTCGGCCCTGGCTGCTTGTTGCCACGGGAGTAGCGTTCTACGTCTACTACGCTCCGGAGTCGGCCCTCCTCGTGGGCGCGCTCGCCGTCGCGGTGTGGCTGCTCGGGCGCTTCACACCCAGGAGTCGCTTGGCTTTCGCGACCGGGCTGGCGCTCCCGCTGCTAGCTCTCGCGTACTTCAAGTACGCCGGCATGCTTACTTCCTCTGCATCATGGGCAGCCTCGCGCGCGGGCTTCAGGATCCCGACTGTCGAAGGCCTCTTCCTGCCTCTCGCCATCTCGTTCTTCACCTTCGAGTATGTCCACTACATCGTGGACCGCCGGAAGCGCATGATTCCCGACAGACCTGCCTCACACTTCTTCGCCTTCGCATTCTTCTTCCCGACTATGGTCGCGGGACCGATCAAGCGCTTCGAGCGGTTTGACGAGCAGCTTGAGGCCCCGTCCCTATCGCCCGACCAAGCGTGGAGAGCGGTACTTCGAATCGCCGTGGGAGCCGCGAAGAAGATCGTCCTCGCCGACTCGCTCGCGGTGTTTGTCCAGCCGCTGTTGGACCGTCAGAGTCTTGCCGAACTCTCGCCCCGCGTGATTGTGATCGGCCTTGTCGCCTACTCGCTGCGGATCTACTGGGACTTCTCGGGCTACTCGGACATCGCAATCGGCTCGGCACGGCTGTTTGGCCTCAGTGTGCCGGAGAACTTCGACTGGCCATACCTGCGCACGAGCATTGCCTCGTTCTGGCGCCATTGGCACATGTCTTTGCAGACATGGATTGCCGACTACGTCTACAGACCTCTTGGCGGAAGCAGGCGTGGCTTCGGGCGCGCTGTCCTCAATACACTCGCCGCGATGAGCATCTCAGGACTCTGGCACGGTGCTGAGTGGCACTATGTCTTCTGGGGTCTCTATCATGGAATCCTGCTGGTTCTCTATCGGATATGGCGTGTCTTCCTCCGTCCTCGCACACTTGGCATGCTCGACGACTCGCCCTCGGTTGCCGGACGCGGATGGCAGCGCATGCGATGGCTGCGCGCCGGAGCGAGCGGGTTGCTGACGTTCTCCCTCGTCACTCTCGGCTGGGGACTCTTCATCATGCCCCTCAGCGACTTCCTGGTGATGCTTCGTGCGCTGACGAGACTAGGGTAGACGCATGAACGACACTATGTATCGAATGCTTCGAAGCCTTCTTTGGGCGGCGTTGTTGGCGCTGCTCGTGATCGCCCTTGCACTCTTCTCCGGCGCGACTTCGAGCTTCATATACATCCGCTTCTAGCCAATGGATGCCTTATGACTCGAGAACAGGGGGCTTAAGCCCGTCTCACCCTATCCGCGCGCGATTCCCTACCTTGGTCACCCATGTGGCGTGCGACGATGCGACATGGCGGTCGAAAGCAACCGATGCCAGCCGAACAGACCCGTGCTTTGTCGGTCCTTCTGTCGGTTCCCGACAGCTGACATGAGTAGAGCCGGAAGACTACACCCGACTCTAGCTGCGGTTTTGTTGGTGGGCGATGAGGGATTTGAACCCCCGACTTCTTCCTTGTAAGGGAAGCACTCTCCCGCTGAGTTAATCGCCCGTGGGTGCAACGCCGTGAGGCGGCCGCAGCAAGTGTAGCAATCACGACCCTCGGCGAGGACGAAAGCCGCCTCGAAGGGCGGCTCTCGTAAGAATCGCTGGTGCCCCCAGGAGGATTCGAATCTCCGTTACCGCTCTGAGAGAGCGGCGTCCTTGGCCACTAGACGATGGGGGCTCTGTCCAGGCAGCAAACCCCGCGCCGCACGACCGCAATCACTCGTCCCGGAGGAGCAATCGGCCTACGAGCCGAGCTGCTCAATCACTCCACACGATGCGCCCTCCTGACGACCAACGCACTCTAGGGGTACTCTGGCCGAGGACAGGGTCGTTGCCACTCAACGGAGGGGGACATGCAGACGGTTCTTGGGATTCCGGGACTCGGCGCAGGGGAGTTGTTCATCTGCTGCGTGATGCTCGTCCCCATCGTGATCGTGGTAGCACTCGTGGTCTGGCTCGTAGGGCAGTCCCAGAGGCGTTCTCAAGCGGCTCCGCCCGTGACCTACTCAGCTCCGAGGGAGCCAGAGGTCCCCGCGGGGTGGTACGCCGACCCGCTTACGCCAGGTCAGATGCGCTACTGGAACGGGCGTGAGTGGACTCAGGACGTGCACAAGACCACGACGGGATAGGTGCGGATTCTACGCTGCGATCGCGCTCGACGACAGTGGGGCTTCGGTCAGCACCGTACGACGGCCATCACGCCCCGGCACCCTCACTCTGCCGTCGGTTCGGCCTACCTCACAGTCACGTAGTCGTACCCGCTCGACCAGGCCGCGGCGTGGCCGCTGTCCGCTGGTGCGTAGGCACGTAGCCGCCACTTGCCCACGTACGGCAGAGAGAGTGCCTTGATGTATTTGGTGTAGCCGGAGTAGTTGGACGCCTTCGCAGTGGTGAAGCCGTACGACTTCCAGGCACCCGACACGTACCGGTACTTGTAGATGCGGACGGCGTAGCTCCCGGAGCTATGACCGGGCTTCAGGTACCCGTACGTCGTGAACGCCCGGCTTCGGTGCGCGTAGCTCGGAGCGTAAGGATTCGTGAGGTACGGCTTCGGGTAGACCTTGATGCTCCTGCCCGTCGCGGCGCCGTAGATCGCATCGCCGTCAAAGCTGAAGCGGTAGTAGAGCGTCGTCGTGCGCCTCACGGTCGTCTGATAGCGACCAGAGATGGGCTGAGCGATGGCCGCCGCCGTTCGTGACCATCCGGTGCTGCCGTTCGATGAGTACTCAAGGTAGACGGCCCTTCCAGGCAGCGGCGCTGCGCCCCCCTTCAGGTCTGCATAGACTGCGAGCGAACCGTTGTAGGCGGTCGTCACGGTGCCCGAGGTGCCGGTGAGGGTTGTGGCAACAATCGGCGGTGCGGGCACGCTTACGCTGACGCTCGAAACGCCTGTGTTGTTCGCCGCGTCATATGCCGTGGCGGTGATGGTGTGCGATCCGGGCGAGGCCGCCGAAGCGTCCCACATAGCCGCGTAGGGTGCGTCGGCGTCGCTCAGAAGCAACGCTCCGTCGATTCGGAACTCGACCTTCGCGACACCGACTTTGTCTGAAGCGAGAGCGGCGATGTTCACGAACCCGGAGGCGACCGCGCCGTCGGCGGGCGATGTGATCGAGACGAACGGCTTCGTGGTGTCCGGCGGCGCCGGAACGGTCACGCCCGCGGTCGTGACGGAGAAGTTGCCCGCGGCGTCAAAGGCCGTTGCCGTGATGATGTGCAATCCCGGCGGAACTGCCGAGGCGTCCCAGGTGGCGCCGTAGGGAGCGCTGGCATCGCTTGAGATGAGCACTCCGTCGACGCGGAACTCGACCCGTGCGATGCCGGCGTTATCGCGCGCCGTGGCGATGAGCGCGACCGAGCCCGAGACCTCCGAGCCGTTGGCCGGAGCGTCGATCCAGACGGACGGTTTCGTGGTGTCGGGCACGGTGACACTCACACCGGAGATGGCGCTGTTGCCTGCAGCGTCGTAGGCCGACGCAGTGATCGTGTGTGGTCCCGGAGAGGCGCTGCTGGCGTCCCACGTGCCCGCATACGGCGCCGTGAAGTCGCTAGCGAGGAGCACGCCGTCGACGCGGAACTCGATCCTGGCGACGCGGGTGTCGTCTGAGGCCGTAGCGGCTAGAGCAACTGAACCCGACACCGTTGCACCGTCGGCGGGGTAGGTGATCGAGACGGTCGGCCGCGTCGTGTCGGGCGCCGCTTGTCTGTCCCACGTCAGAGTGTACGAACCGGTCCCCTCGAGGGCGCGTACATCAAGGTAGAAGGTGCCGGAGGAGGCAGCCGTGTAGGTGAGGCTCTCGAATGAGGTACTGCCCTCAGATTTCGTCGCAGTCCACGCGGGGTCGGCCCCGTACACGGTTGCCACACCGGGCTTGAACAGGTAGAGATCGAAGTCCGCATCGGACGGCCCGTTCATCGAGACGGTGAGCTTCTGCCCGGCCGCCAGGGGGACGGCATATACCCTGTCCGTGCCGTAGTCGGCGTCAACAGAAGCGCTGACAGGTGACGGGGGAAGCGCGACACCTGGCACGTCCCACGTCTGCAGTTGAGCCGCGCGACTCAGTGCAGCCGTCACATCCAAGAGTCCGCGGCCGTAGGAGTCATCCTTCCCAGCCGCACCGAGATCCCGGGCACTGGCCTCGAGGCAGGCGACAACCTGAGCCTCGGTCAGCTCGGGGAACTTGGAGCGCACCAGTGCCGCCGCCCCCGAGACGAAAGGTGCCGCCATGGACGTGCCGTCCATCATCGTCATACCGCCGGTGAGGCTCGTCGACAGGATGGTCTGTCCAGGCGCAGCGAGATCCAGGCGCGGACCCCCGTTGGAAAAGAAGGAGGCGACATCGCTCGAGTTCGTAGCGCCGACGGCGATCACGCCAGGAAGTCCGGCTGGGTACGTGACGTACTTCAGGCTATCGTTGCCGGACGCCCCAACGACGACCACGTCCTTTGCCTGCGCGTACGCAACCGCGTCGGCCTCGACCTGGCTGAACGAGTAGCTACCCAGACTGAGGTTGATGACATCGGCGCCGTGGTCCGCAGCCCACTGGATTCCCACTGCGATCTCGTAGCTGTCGCCGTCTCCGTTCGCGTCAAGGACTTTCACGGGAAGTATCGTGCAGTCGGGAGCGACGCCCACGCCGTACACGCCGTTGGCCATCGCAGCCGCGATGCCCGCGACGTGCGTGCCATGGCCCTGATCGTCGTTGGCTGTCGGGTCGTTGTTCGCGAAGTCGTAGCCGTTGACGGTGTCGATGTGTGCATCGAGGTCCCCGTGGCTGAGAAGCACGCCGGTGTCGATAATGGCTATGAGGACGTCACTCGACCCTCTGGTCTCGTCCCATGCCGTGGGGGCTCCGATCCTCGGCAGACCCCACTGGTGCACGTACTCGGGGTCGGCGGGCGTGTAGACAGCAGAAGCACGGACCAGCGGCTCGACGTAGCGCACGCCCTCGAGTCCCTGCGCCAGAACGGCAATCTCGTTGGACGCCTCGAACTCAACGACCGTGCCCTTGTAGGAGACGTGTGTTACCTCGGCTCCCATGTTCCGGAGCGCCTTGGAGACCGGCGCCCGGCTCTCGGGCGAATCCAGACCGACAAGCCATCTTCCGACGATGACCTCTGACGGCTCGAGGCGCCGCTCAGGCTGCTGTTGGCTGGCCCGCGGCGCTTTCTGAACACGTCCGCTCTTCGCCAGGACAGGCGATGACATCCAAAGCCCGGCCACCAGGGCCACGCACAGGACGACGGCTACCGTGACGCGCACCCTGCTCAACGCGGTTCCTCTCATTGGCGCCATGTGCGACGGCCGTAGCGAATTGCAGGCCCTCGATACATCACCGGTGGCGCGCAGCTCGCGGGTGCGATCGGCTCGGTGACAGTCGTGCGTCTATCCGACGGTCAGCGCATCCTCCAGGACGCGGCCTGCCGCGATGAACGCCCCGTCAGGCACGGACGTAGTGGCCTGCGGTGACGTCCAGCACCCCGGGCGATTGTCGTATGCCTTGAGCATGTAGTCCAAGGCCCCGGCGACGAGGAAGTACTCCTCTCGCATCGTGAACCCATTGAACACGGCTTGGAAGAGCGCGAGTGTTGCGATGGCCCCGAACCTGGGCTCCTCTCCGGGCGGCATGTAGTACCTGGTAGCGACGTATGTGCCCTTGCGGCCTGCTCGGAGAATCGCATCGACTTGCGCAACTGGAGAGTGATGGGGACTCGGATCCACGAGACCGAAGACGCCGGCTGTCATGTCCGGAGTCTTCATCGGCGAGACGAGGGCTGCCGAGCGAGCACTCGCCGCTGTCGCACGGAGTATGCGAATCTCTCGAGCCGCATCGCGCGTGGCGCCGAGGTCGAACATGTGCTTGGACACGAAATGGAGGAGCAGCGCGAACTGGTCGAGTGGTTCGAATGCTGGCCCCTGCTCGAGCGAGACCGTTACGCGCCGCACCTCGACGAACCTGACATATGCGGCCAGGGCCGCTTCGTCACCGAACAAACGCTCCCTGCTAGCCCCCCGGATTCGATTCAACGCGCGACGAACATCCAGCGCCCGCAGCCGCGCCGCACTGGGGTATCTCTGAAGAAGAGTCGACAGAGGCATTTGGAGTAGGAATCGGCAAGATAGCAGCTGCGCTCAAGCACGACGATGAGAACGCCTGGCAACCCAGGCGCTCTTGGGCATTCCACCTCACGCCCTCCTGTCTCGGGCTTGGACTAGGGGTCGCAAGACGGACCGGACTACGTCCGGGCACGCGATGGTGGAGCATGTTCGACCTACCTTGAAGCCAGGGCTGGCCAGAGAGCGGCAACACGCGCTCCCTTCTTGACCGTCCCCGCCTGTCAAGCGCATGTTCGTCACATCACGCGCCGGGAGGATGAATGACGGGGACCCAAGGGGGCGGCGAATGAACACCAAGAAGTTCACGATCCTGCACTCGAACGACATGCACGGCGACTTCTTCTCGGAAATGGCCACCGGGAGCGACCGGCTCACAGGCGGCCTTGCGCTGCTCTCCGGCTACATCAACAAGGTACGCGCCGAGGAAGAGAACGTCCTCTACGTCATCGCAGGCGACATGCTCCAGGGCTCGCTCATCGACACCGAGTACAAGGGCATCTCTACGATCGAGATCATGAACTACCTCTCCCCCGACGTGGTGGCCCTCGGCAACCATGAGCTCGACTACGGCCTGCCGCACCTGCTCTTCCTCGAGAAGATGGCGGCGTTCCCCCTCGTGAATGCAAACCTCTACATCCGCAAGAACCAACGGCGCATCATGCAGCCCTACCTCGTTCTCCAGAAAGCCGGGTTCGCCATCCTGTTCACCGGCATCCTCACGGAGAAGGCGATGGATGCGCTCAAGCTCGACAGCCTCATCGGCAGCTTCGTCGATGTCGGCGAGGCGTCCGAGGCCGTCGGGCGCATCTGCAACGCGTACAAGAACGACGACATCGACCTCACGATCCTGCTCACGCACATCGGATTCGACTCCGACGTCGAACTCGCGCGCCTGCTCGATCCGGCGTGGGGCGTCGACATGATCATCGGCGGACACTCCCACACGCGCCTCGACAGGCCAGCCGAGGAGAACGACGTTCTGATCGCGCAGGCGGGGGTCGGTACCGATCAGATCGGGCGGTTCGACATCATGGTCGACGACGACACGAACGCTATCGTCGAGTACACATGGCAGCTCGTGCCCATCGAGCCGGGAGTGGCGGAGCCCGACCAGAAGCTCATAGACTACATCGACTCGTTCAAGCAAGTCGTCGACACGAAGTACAACTCCCTGCTCACACGCTTCAGTCGCACGCTCACGCACCCGAAGCGCGAGATTGAGACTGAGCTCGGCAACGCGCTCGCGGACCAGCTCGCGCTTGCGGTCAGCAGCGACGTCGTCTTCCTTGGCAGCGGATCCATCCGCGTGGAGGAGATCGGACCCGCCGTCACGCTCGGCAACTTGGTCTCGTGCTTCCCCTACGACGACTCGATGATGCGCTACACGGTTACGGGCCAGCAGCTCAAACGCACCTTCGGGCACATCATGCGCAACGAGAACCGCGACGGTGAGGGCGAGTGCTACCAGGTGAACGCGGGGGTGCGGGCAGTGTTCGACACCGGCGCCAACGCACTTATCTCACTCGAAATCGGCGGCGAGCCGGTCGATGAGTCCCGCGAGTACACAATCTGCCTCCAGGGGTACCACGCCAAGAATGCCGAGCGCTATCTCGCGATCCCGGCGGCCGACGCCGAGAAGCTCGCGCCGCCCAAGGTGGTCACCACCTCGGCGCAGCAGGTGCTCGAAGAGCGCCTCGCGGACACACGGAACCTCGATGCCCGCATCGAGGGCCGACTGGAATACCGCTAGCTTCGATCCCGCGATGGGGAGGAGCCGACTGTGGCAAGGCCGACAAAGTACGCATCGCTCATCTGCACGATCCTGTCCGTTGTCGCCGTGATCGGCATCATCGTGGGCCTCGCCGCGAAGAGCCCGGTCGTCATCCTGATCGCGCTCACCCCGAGCGTGGGGTACGAGGCGTACCGCACCGAAGGCGAATCCACACGCTGGGCCGCATGGGCGATGGTGGCAGTGCTCGTTCTCGAGTTCATCCTCGTGATCTTTCACGTCGGCTTCGACGTCGCGAAGCTTCTCGGCACGAGCAGCGAACAGGTGGCCGGATACAACGTCCCGCTGGGCGACATCCGTATCGTCGGGCCCGCGCTCATGGCGGTTCTCGCAATCATCCTGATCGTGCGCACCCGCGGCGTGTACACGCGCTGGCTGGCCGCGAACATTATCGTGTGCGTGCTTGCACTGACGTACGTGCTCGACCCGAATGTCTTCCAGGAACTCCTGCGTCAGGGTGTCCAAGAAGGCATCAACCAGATGAACTGAGCCGGACTGCCGCCCGGATGCCTCACTGCTCCGCCACCCATCGGCTCAACCAATGGTGGTCCGTCTGCCCGTCGGGCCACCACTCATCCGGCGTTCGAAACCGTCCGTTTATCACGCGAATCCGGCCAGATGGCGACGAGATAGCGACATTTGAGCAGGACGCCGGGGTGAAAACCCCAGCTTACCTGCGGAAACTCTGGTGCCCCCAAGGGAATTCGAATCCCTGTTGCCGCCTTGAAAGGGCGGAGTCCTTGGCCGCTAGACGATGGGGGCCTATGTCGTGCGCGTGCGCGCCGGTATTCGTGGTGGGCCGTGTAGGTCTCGAACCTACGACACCCGGATTAAAAGTCCGGTGCTCTGCCAACTGAGCTAACGGCCCGGGAGTACACGCGGTGCTGGTGCGCGTGCCTACAGGGCACGCGTGCTCGGCGCCGCGCGGGGGCGGAGCACGCGCTAGTCTATCTTCCAGCGGCCAGGCGGGTCAACGCGAGGGCGGGACAGCGCTTCGCGGTGATAGCATGGCCGAGGAGGAGGTGCTGCACCGTGTTCGACCTGCTCACATCCGACACGGTCACGACGGTCGCACTGGTGATCGGATGCGTTCTGATCGGGCTGCTCGCCGACCAACTGCTCTTCCGCGCGCTCAATTCGCGCTTCGCGAAGGCAGGATCGGTTCCCGGCTTGACTGTCGCGACCGCGCTGCGCGGTCTTCCCACAGCAGTCGGCATCCTCATCGGGCTGCGGCTCGTGGTATCTCGGGCCGCGCTCTACGGAAGCGCGGCTGACTTCGCGTCGAACGCCGTCAAGGTACTTACCATCGTCGTCATCACGGCGTTCTCGGCGCGCATCCTCGGGCGTGTGGTGGGCGCGTACACGGAGCGCGAAGCCACCCGTCTACCATCCAGCTCCATCTTCGCGAACCTCGCCCGGGCCGCAGTGTGGGTCATCGGCGGAACGGCGATACTTGCAGCACTCGGCATCTCGATCGCCCCGCTCATCACCGCGCTCGGCGTAGGCGGCCTGGCAGTCGGACTTGCCCTCCAGCCGACCCTCGAGAACATCTTCTCCGGCGTGCAGGTCTTGGCTTCTCGGCAGATCGAACCCGGACACTTCATCCGGCTGCAGACGGGCGAAGAGGGCGTCGTCGAGGATGTCACGTGGCGCAACACGACGCTCCAGTGTCCGAGCGGCGAGCTCGTCATCGTGCCGAACTCGGTCATCGGGCGCTCGCTCGTCACCAACTTCAGCGCGGGCGCGGGCGACTACGGCTTGGCGATACCGGTGTCGGTCGCACAGACGGCCGATCCTGACACGATAGAGCGCCTTGCGCTCGACGTCGCGCACTCGGTCATCGCTGAGGTCGACGGCGCAGTAGCCGGCTCGGAGCCGGTCGTGCGGTTCACGGACCTCACGCCGCCGACGATGACGTTCACGACAGTCATCCGCGTGGTGTCGTACGCCCAACGCGTACCCGTGAGAGGTGAATTCATCCGCCGCTTGCAGCTGCGTCTAGCCGAAGAAGGTACCGAGGCGCCGCCTGCTGTGCCAGCCGCGCGACCTGGACAGCCTCCGGCCTGAGCCAGACGCCGGCCCACACACTGCGCCTAGTGCCGGAAGTGCCTGTGCCCCGTGAACACCAGCGCCATGTTCGCCGCGTCTGCCGCCGCGATGACCTCCGCGTCGCGGACCGATCCGCCCGGCTGGATCACGGCCGTGACCCCAGCTGCGGCGCAGACCTCGAGCGAGTCGGCGAACGGCATGAACGCGTCGCTCGCGCAGACCGCGCCCCTCGCCTTCTCGCCGGCCTTGTCGACGGCGATCTTGGCGCTGTCGACCCGGCTCATCTGACCAGCGCCGACGCCCACGCTCGCGAAGTCCTTCACGAGCAGGATGGCGTTGCTCTTGACACTCTTGGCGACCTTCCATGCGAAGAGCAGCTGCTCCATCTCGTCGTCGGTCGGCTGGCGTTTGCTCGCGACGGTGAAGTCGGCCGGGTTCTCCGAGGCCGAGTCGGAGGTCTGCACCAACATGCCGCCTTCGACCGCGCGTGACTCGTAGTGTCCGCCGACGGGGCGACTGCCCCCGGTCTTCAGGACCCGCAGGTTGGGCTTTGACGCCAGCAACTCGAGCGCACCCGCGTCGTAGTCGGGAGCGATCATGACCTCCACGAACTGCTCGTTCTCGTAGATTGCCTGGATGAGGGAGGCCGGAACGGAGCGGTTGAACGCCATCACACCGCCGAACGCCGAGATCGGGTCGCTCGCCCACGCCTTGCGGTACGCCTCGGTGATGTCGTCGGCGATGGCCGTACCGCACGGGTTCGTGTGCTTCACGATCACGCACGCCGGCTCGGCGACGAATTCGCGGACCGCCGACCAGCACGCGTCCGTGTCGAGGATGTTGTTGTACGAGAGCTCCTTGCCCTGGAGCTGCTCGGCTCGCGCCAGCGAGTGCTCCTTCGCATCCACGAACCGGTAGAAGGCCGCCTTCTGGTGGGGGTTCTCGCCGTACCGGAGGTCCTGAACCTTCTCGAGGAAGAAGCGCACGTCGGGGGGAAAGAGTTCGGGTGTTCCGCCCGCAGCCGTCACGCTCGCGCGCGCGAGGTAGTTGTAGATGGCGTTGTCGTACGCACTCGTCTTGCGGAACACCTCGACGGCAAGGCGCATGCGGGTCGCGCCCGTCGTCGAGCCACCGTTCGCGCGCATCTCGGCGAGGATGTCGTCGTAGTCGGCCGGGCTCGTCACGACGGTCACTGCGGCGAAGTTCTTCGCCGCCGAGCGCAGCATGGACGGCCCACCGATGTCGACGTTCTCGACGGCTTCCTCGAGGGTCACACCCTCGCGCGCCACCGTAGCCTCGAACGCGTAGAGGTTCACGCACACGAGGTCGATCATGCCGATGCCGTGCTCCTCGGCTTGGCGCATGTGCTCGGGCACGTCTCTGCGCGCGAGCAGGCCCCCGTGGACGCGCGGATGAAGCGTCTTGACGCGCCCGTCCATCATCTCGGGAAAGCCGGTAAGGTCGTCGATCGGGCGCACCTTCACGCCGCCCTCGGCGAGTGCCTTGGCGGTGCCGCCGGTCGAGACGATCTCGACGCCGAACTCCTCGGCAAGCACCTTCGCGAACTCGACGACACCGGTCTTGTCGGTCACGGAAACAAGTGCGCGCTTGATGGTCACGTGCTCCATGGATACCCCGCTCCCCTGTTCGGAATCGACTCCAGGAATCGAACGCCGCGGACCCATCGCGCGGCCCGGCGTCGCTTCCCGCAAGTGTAGCCGAGTGGAGCAGTGTGGCGGCAGAGCCCTCCGCAGGCGCCGCATGGGCGAGCGGCCCTAGAAGTACACGAAACTCTCGACCATCGCGCAGAGCTCCGCACCCGCGCCGATGCTGTGGCGAACCCGGAGCGCGACATCGTCGTCGAGTGGTTCTTCAGGAAGGGGCAGCATCCCTGCGAGGATCCGACCGCGCTCGAAGACAGCCTCGGCTATGTTCCTTTTGAAGAAGGACGTGCAGATGTACTCGGACATCTCGATCGATGTCGGCTCGGTCAGCCTGTAGCCGTAGTAGAGACAGAGCCCCTCGCCGGCGATCGCCATCGCATTCCGGAGCTCCTCGTTGGCAGCCGAGTACCGGCATTCGCTGTATCGCGCCCGCGCACGGATGATAGCGTCCCAGCCTTCGTTGACCCGTGGCATGGCCAGACCCTGCGTGCCCTCCGCGGACACGACCACGCCTTCTTCGACGAATGGCTCCCACTCCATGACGCCCCCGTTGCGCGACTCGACTCGAACGCGGCCTACCCCGTCGCGCAGAAGAATGCCGGACGCGTTGCGGCCGCCCTCATCGTGACGCGGGGGTCTTGCCGATTTCTTACCGCGGGCCATCCGCTCAGCCCGCGTGGCTGCGGATGCGTACCTTTCGGCCGACGATCTCGAGCCGATCTTCCGCCATGAGCTGCAGCGCTCGAGGATAGATGGTGTACTCGACCTCGTGGATCTTGGCCTCGAGCGATTCAAGCGTGTCGTCCTCGGCGACGATGACCGCCTCCTGCGCGATGATCGGTCCGCGGTCGAACTCCTCGTCGGCGAAGTGCACCGTCACGCCTGTGACCTTCACGCCGTAGTCGAACGCGTCGTGGATGCCCGACGCACCCGGGAACGCCGGCAGCACTGCGGGATGGATGTTCAGGACGCGGTAGGGATACGAGCGAAGCACGTCCTTGCCGAGCAGGCGCATGTAGCCGGCCATCACGACGAGATCGACTCCATGCGACTCCAGCCCGGACAAGATGGCCTTGTTGTACGCGCCGAAGGTCGGAAACGAGCTTCGGTCGAGGTAGACAGCGGGAATGTTGGCTTTGCGAGCGCGCTCGAGGCCGTATGCCTCTACGTGACTCGAGATCACGACCGCAACCTCACCGTCGATGCGGCCCTGCGCGCAAGCGTCCATGATCGCCTGGAGGTTCGTGCCGCTACCCGAGATCAGCACGCCCATATGAAGCCTAGCCATCGTAGGTCACCTTCCCCGTGCCCTCGACGATCTCGCCGACCTCGAAGACCCTCTCGCCGGACGCGCGCAGCGCCGCCGCAGCATCGGGGGCAAGGCGCGGGTCGACCACGATCATGAAGCCGATCCCCATGTTGAAGGTCCGATACATCTCGTCCCGATCGAGCCCCGCCTCGTGTGCCACCAGATCGAACACGCGCGGCACTCTCCACGAATTCCGAACGACGCGCGCGTCGCACGTATCGGGTAGGACCCTGTCGAGGTTCTCGGTGATCCCACCGCCCGTGACGTGCGCCATCGCTTTCACGGGAAGTTCGCGCAAGAGATCGAGCACGGACTTCACGTAGATGCGCGTGGGTTCGAGCAGTGCGTCGCCGAGTCGCTTCCCGCCGAGGTCGACTCGGGGTAGGTCGAGCTCGTCTTCGTGACCGTCGACCAACACGCGCCTGACGAGCGAGAAACCGTTGCTGTGCAAGCCGTTCGAGGCCAACCCGAGTACGACATCCCCGACCGCGACGCATGAGCCGTCGACCATGCGGGGCCGGTCGACGACGCCGACGCAGAAGCCGGACAAGTCGTAGTCGTCCTCGGCCATGATGCCTGGGTGCTCGGCCATCTCGCCGCCGACGAGTGCGCAACCGGCTTGGCGGCAACCCTCTGCGATTCCCGAGACGATCGCGTCGACACGTCTAGTGTCGAGCTTGCCGACAGCGATGTAGTCGAGGAAGAAGAGCGGCTCGGCCCCCGTGACGAGGACGTCGTTCGCACACATGGCGACCAGATCGATCCCGACCGTGTCGTGGCGCCCGACGAGCTGGGCGATCCTGAGCTTCGTGCCGACGCCGTCCGTGCCCGAGACGAGCACCGGGTCGTCCATCTGCTTGAAGGAAGCGGCGCTGAAGAGTCCGCCGAACCCCCCGATGTCACCTATCACCTCAGGCCGGTAGGTGGAGCGCACGGCGTCGCGGATCGCCCGGACCGCACGCGCACCTTCGGCGGTGTCGACCCCGGAATCTCGGTACGTGAAAGAGCCCTCAGGCCCGGACTCGTCAGGCATGTCGCTCCTCGGCGCGGGAAGCAAGGCGCGTTTCGCGCCCGCGCCGCGATTCTAGCAGGAGCGAGGCGGCGCAGGGCGTCGGCGCGAGCACGCGAACGACCTAGCTGCAAGCCTCCAGCGCGAGCTTGCCGCGCTTGACCGACTCGGGGATTTCGACGGGGTAGTCGCCGTCGAAGCATGCCAGGCAGAAGGCGCTCGGCGGCGAGCCGGTCGCCGCCACCATGGCAGGCAGCGTTAGGTACGCAAGCGAATCGGCGCCGATGTGCTCAGCAATCTCCTCGACGGACTTGACGGCACCGATGAGCTGGTCCTGCGTGTCTGTGTCGATACCGTAGAAGCACGGCCATCTGACCGGTGGCGAGGTGATGCGCATGTGCACCTCCGTCGCCCCCGCCTCGCGCAGGAGTGCGACGAGCTTCCTCGTCGTGTTGCCGCGCACGATCGAGTCGTCGACCACGACGAGGCGTTTGCCCGCGATGGCTCGCTTGAGTGGGTTGAGCTTGAGCCGGATGCCCTGTTGCCTGAGCGTCTGGCTCGGCGAGATGAAGGTCCGTCCGACGTAGCGGTTCTTCGCGAGGCCTTCGCCATAGGGGATGCCGCTCGCCTGCGCGAAGCCAACGGCCGCAGGCAGACCAGAGTCCGGGACGCCCATCACCATGTCGGCGTCGACAGGCGCCTCGGCGGCCAGAGCCATGCCCATGCCGCGCCTGGCGTCGTAGAGGCTGCAGTCGTTCATCTCGGAGTCGGGGCGCGCGAAGTACACGAACTCGAACATGCACAGGGACGGGTTCTCGGCGGGCACGGCCTGTTCGGCTTCGAGACCCTCGGCGCTGACCTTGATCATCTCGCCTGGCGCGATGTCTCGAACGTAGTCGGCCCCGACCATGTCCAGCGCGCACGTCTCGCTCGACACGACCCATCCGCGCTTGCCAGTGAGCCGGCCCAGTACCAGCGGCCGGACGCCGTGGGGATCGCGGAAGGCGTAGAGGGCGCTCTCAGTGATCATGACGACCGAGTAGGCGCCGCGAATGAGCTGCATGGTCTCGCGGATGCCTTCTCGAAGCTTGTTGTGTTGTTGCGTGAACCAGCCCACGAGCGTCGTGATGACCTCGGAATCGCTGGTCGAGCGAAAACGGATGCCGTTGCCCTTCAGTCCCTCGCGGAGCTCGTGCGTGTTGACCAGGTTGCCGTTGTGGGCGAGCGCGATGACCTGATAGCCGATCGTGGACAGGTGCGGCTGAGCATTCTCCCAACTCGTGGACGAACCGCTCGTCGAGTAGCGGGTGTGGCCCATCGCGACGTCACCGGGGAGCGAGTCCAGGTCGCTCTCCCTGAAGACCCTCGACACGAGCCCGAGGTTCTTGGTAACCGTTACCGTCTCCCCGTCGCCGACGGCGATGCCCGCCGACTCCTGCCCGCGATGTTGCAGCGCGTGCAGCCCGAAGTACGTGAGCCGCGCCACGTCCTCGCCTGGCGCGTACACGCCAAAGACACCGCACGCCTCTTCCGGGCGATCTGGGCGATCGCCGAAGTGAACGGTGAGAGAAGGACTATCCGAATGGGGAGTCACGGGAGTCATGAAGCGGCGTTCTCGAGGGGTGGCTTGGCGTGACGCGGGTAGGATAGCACGCACGGTGCCGACATCCTGCGCGACCCGCCTCAGCCCTCGAAGAGCTCCTCGGTCTGCACCGTGTCGACCGTATGCACGAGCCGCTCCAGCGTGGGCTCGTAGGCCTCGCGCATCTCGTCCAGCGAGACCGAGATGAGTTCGTCAGCTTCATCGGCGATCACGAGCCGATCGTCCCCAACCTCGCCGATGACCGAGAAGGGGACGCCTTTGGCGAGCGCAAGATCGATCAGCGTCTCGACGGCGTTCTCAGCCACGGACACCACGACTCGGCTCTGCGTTTCGCCGAAGAGCGACGCTACGCGAGGCAGGTCGTTCTCGAGATGCACGTCGGCGCCGATGCCACCGGCGATGCACGACTCGGCGAGCGTTATCGCGATGCCGCCCTCGGAGCAGTCGTGTGCCGAGCGGACAATGCCACCCCGAATGGCCGCGCGAACGGTCGCCTGGAGGGCCTTCTCGAGGTCGAGGTCGAGCGCGGGCGGCCTACCTGCCACGAGGTCGTGCTCGACCTTCAGGTACTCGCTCCCGCCGAGCTCGGCCTCGCTCTCGCCGAGCAGGAGAATGACGTCGCCCTCGAACTTGAGGCCGATGGTCGCGTGCTTCGTGACGTCGTCGAGCAGCCCCACCAACCCGATTGTCGGCGTCGGGTAGATGGCCTGTCCGAACGACTCGTTGTAGAAGGAGACGTTCCCCGAGATGACGGGCACGTTGAACGCGTTGCACGCGTCGGCCAGCCCACGCACGGACTCGTAGAAGGTCCAGAAGACCTCGGGCTTCTCGGGATTGCCGAAGTTCAGGCAGTCCGTGATGGCCGCCGGATCACCGCCCACACAGGCCACGTTGCGCGCAGCCTCAGCGAAGGCGATCTGCGCGCCCACGTACGGGTCCAAGTAGCAGTAGCGCCCGTTGCAGTCGGTAGATGCGGCGATACCACGCCCCGACATCTCGCCGCGGCCGGAGTCCCCGATGCGGAGCACCGCGGCGTCGCCACCTGGCAGCACGATCGTGTTCACCATCACCTGGTTGTCGTACTGCTGCCAGATCCAGTGCCGCGAGCAGATGTTCGGACTCGCCAGCAGGCCGAGGAAGACTTCGGTGAGCTGCTCGGGCGTGTGTGGATGTTCGAGTTCGCCGAGCGGGTCGAAGGCCTGCACCTCATCGAGGTAGGCTGGCCGCTTCGACTCGGGGTGATAAACAGGCGCGTCGTGCGCGAGGGTGGCCGCGGGCATGTCGCCCACGGTCCGGTCGCCCTGGCGAACGACGAACCGCCCCGTGTCGGTGACCGTCCCGATGACTGTCGAAAGCAGTCCCCACTTGTCGCAGATCGTGCGAGCAGCCGAGAGGTTCTCCGGGGTCACGATCGCAACCATCCGCTCCTGGGACTCGGAGACCATGATCTCGAAGGGCTTCATCGCCTCCTCGCGTTGCGGCACTGCCGCGGCATCGATGTCGACACCCACCCCGCCACGGCTCGCCATCTCGCTGATCGAGCTGGTCAGTCCTGCTGCGCCACAATCGCCCAGCGCGACGAGCAGCTCCTTGTCGAGCAGCTCGAGGCACGCCTCGATGAGCAGCTTCTCCTCGAAGGGGTCGCCGACCTGCACGCTCGGGCGCTTGTCCTCGGCCTTCTCGTCGAACTCCTGGCTCGCGAGAGTCGAGGCGCCACCGATGCCGTCGCGGCCCGTCGTCGAACCGATCAACAGGACGAGGTTGCCCGGGCCCGCGGCAACCGCGCGGGTGAGGCGTTCCTCGCGCATGAGCCCGATCGACATGGCGTTGATGAGGCAGTTGCCTTCGTAGGCTTCCTCGAAGTAGACCTCGCCACCGATGGTCGGAACGCCGAGACAGTTGCCGTACCCGCCGATGCCGGCCACCGACCCCTCGAACAGGTAGCGCTGGCGCGCCTTGTCGAGCATGCCGAACCTCAGTGAATCCAGGGATGCGATCGGGCGAGCGCCCATCGTGAAGATGTCGCGGATGATGCCGCCGACGCCGGTCGCCGCACCCTGGTACGGTTCGATCGCGCTCGGATGGTTGTGCGACTCCATCTTGAACGCCACGGCCCAGCCGTCGCCAACCCCGATGACCCCTGCATTCTCGCCTGGACCCTGCAGCACGTGCAGGCCCTCGTTCGGGAACAACTTGAGTGTCGTCCGGGAGTGCTTGTACGAGCAGTGCTCGCTCCACATGAGCGAGTACATGTAGAGTTCCGTGACGCTCGGCACCCTGCCGAGGATCCCGACGATCTTGTCGTACTCGTCGAGCTTCAGTCCGAGCTCTTCGGCGAGCTGGGGGGCCATGCCGGGGTCGAGCGACTCGGGAATCATCGTGCGCCTGCTCCTCGATGTGGCCGGTTCAGTGGGGTTCGGTCGCATTGTAGCCGACACCGGAGGCGGCATGGCTGGGCGCACCGCCGCGATCAGGCCCTGCGGGGGCCGCCGCACGCGACCATGGTTCGACGGCTGCTTGGGATAGCTACAATTGACTGACAGTGCCGAAGATGGACACGCCGAACATCGGGCGCACGACCAGGTCTGGGAACGAGGGGTCGAGTGAACGGATCGAGGATCCTCGAGCGTCTTCACAAATACGGTTGGCTCGTAGCCATCGTCGCGGTGGTGGGTGCCACCATCGCGTTCGTGCCCCTTCGCGAATCGCTCGGTTTCGCCCACCTTGCCTGGTTCTATCTCGTGATAGTCTGCGTGGTCGCGTGGATTGCGGGGACCGGGCCGGCCCTGCTCACGGCCGCACTTTCCTTCTTCTTTGGAAACTTCTTCCTCACTCCCCCATACGGAACGCTGCGGGTCGGGGATCCTCGGGACCTCATCTTGCTGTTCGTGTTCCTTGCCGGCGGAGCGATGGTTGGACTGCTCACCGGTCGACTTCGCGAGCGCGAGATCTCCGCGATACATGTCGAACGCGAGGCGACGGCACTTGCCCGCCTTGCTGCCGACATGGCCGCAGGCGCGGACGTGGATACGGTGGTCAGTCGAGCCGTGTCCTCCCTCACGCGGCTCCCGAGCGTGGAGAGCGTCACCGTCTGGCTTCCGAGCGACGCAGACGAGTTGGAGGCGCACGGGCCAGGCGCGAGGTTCATCGCGGAGCACGACCACGCTCTTGCGAAACGCGCGATGACCGAAGTCAAGGCTCTCGGCCTACCGGGTGACGTGCACGGCGCCGACGGTCTGGGAGCCGGTTGGCCCGCCCGAGACGTGCAGTTCGACGACCGGTGCTGCGGGACGTTCGTGCCGCTGGTGTCTGCGGACGAGGTCGAAGGTGTCGTCCAGGTGCTTCCGGGCGCGGGTGGCCTATCGGCCGACGAAGCGTCCGTCCTCGTCTCCGTTTCACACTTGCTTGCGATCTTCCTCGCAGGTCGTCGGGCACTTTCTATGGCAACGCGTATGCAGGCAGCCGAGGAGGCGGGCAAGGTGCGCTCGGCAATCCTCTCGGCGGTGTCGCATCAGCTCAAAACACCGCTTGCGTCGGCGATGGCGGCGGTGACGGACATGGCCTCCGAGGACGTCGCGCGAGAGCCATCGGAGATGCGCGACCGCCTCGGCAGCGTCGCGGACGATCTGCGGCAGCTTGAGGCCGCTATCTCCGATCTGCTCGACCTGTCGCGTCTCCAGACGGACGCGTGGGTGCCGCAACCCGAGATCTACGAAGCGGGCGAGATCCTCGCCGACGTTGCCGCCGACGCGCTTCCCGGCGTGCGGCGCCGGTTGAGGTTCCACGTATCCGAGGCGTCGCGCGCGCAGGTGTACGTGGACTTCGCACAACTCTCTCGAGCAGTTTCGGCGATTCTCGACAACGCTGTGACGTACAGCCCGCCGGGCTCTGAGATACTCCTCGGGGCCGAACGTGCCGATGGGCGGACCGCAATCTGGGTGGAGAACTGTGGACCGGGTGTGCCGGAAACTGAGAGGCCGCTCGTGTTCGACCGCGGGTTTCGAGGAGAGGCAGGTCGGAGTGTGCCGGGAGGTACCGGTCTCGGACTCGCGATCGCGCGCGATCTTGTGACCGCGAACGGAGGCGAGATCCACGTGGAGGATGCCTCACCTTCGGGCGCCCGGTTCGTCATCAGCGTGCCTGCCGACACGATGAAGGAGACAGAGGAGCGATGACTGTCTCACGCAGACATCTCGTCCTGCTGGTCGACGACGAGCCCCAGATACAGCGTGCGGTCTCGGCCATTCTCGAAGCCCGCGATTTCGAGGTCGTCCCAGCACTGACGGCTGCCGAAGCCATGGATCGTTTGCTGGAGCAGACACCCGACCTCATCGTCCTCGATCTGACGCTGCCTGACGTGGACGGACTCGAGGTGCTCGCCCGCGTGCGCTCATTTCTTGAGACACCGATCCTCGTCCTGTCAGCGCGGGGCGACGAGAGAGACAAGGTTGACGCGCTCAACGGCGGAGCGGACGACTACCTCACGAAGCCGTTCTCGGCAGGCGAGCTGTTGGCGCGAGTTGGGGCGCTCCTGCGCCGTTCGACCGGAAGCAGCGGCCAGCCGCAACTGGAGACCGGGGATCTCGTGATCGATTTCGTTCACAGGCGGGTGACCAAGGCGGGCGAAGACGTGTCGCTGACTCCGACCGAGTATTCCATTCTTGAAGCGCTCGCTTCGAACCCCGACCGCGTGCTCACGTGGCGACAGATCGTCGATGCCGCGTGGGGAGCGGATCTCGACGCAGATCCGGCCACGTTGCGGGTGCACGTGAGCAACCTGAGGCGCAAGATCGAGCCAGATCCAAACGTGCCGACCCACCTCCTCACCGAGCCGCGCGTCGGCTTTCGGTTCTCTACCCGCTCGTAGCGTTAGGCCCGAGTCTCGCGCTGTCTCACCCGTCAGCGCAGACGCGGCAACCCTAGCGTCGAGCCCCGGTCGTCCGTCCCGAGCGGTCCTCCTCCGCAACGATGACGACATCGATATTGCGGGTCTCCCGCATGATGCGGTTGACGATGGAGCCCCGCACGATCTCATCCATCCGACTCCGCGCCGACTGGCCCATGACAATGAACGTGATCTGGTGGGCGCGAGCGAACTCGATGATCTCGGCGGCGACGTCATCGCCGGACATGTCGATGAAGTGCCCGTCGAGCTCCTCGACGAGCCTTCGGAGTTCGACGAGCACCGTCTCCTGCGAAGCTGGAAGCAGTACTCCTGGTGGCCGGATGTGCACGACCCACAAGTCGCCGTCGAGCCTGCGGGCGAGCTGGTAGCCTCGCCGAATGAGTTTGGAACTCGACTCGCGTGCCGTTATCGCCACAAGGACACGGTCGATGACCCCCCACGTCTTGTCCACGTCGTGCGTTGCTATGAACGCCTCAAGCTCCTCGTCGACCTCCTCGGCCGTCTTGCGCAGCGCTAGCTCTCTCAAGGCCACGAGGTTGCCCTTGCGGAAGAAGTGCTGGAGGGCCTGGTCGACATTCTCCTCGGTGTATACGACGCCCCGCTTCAGCCGGTTCACAAGAGCCTCCGGCGTCACGTCGACGAGCACGACCTCGTCCGCCTCGTCCAAGACACGATCCGGGATCGTCTCTCGCACGCAAATGCCGGTGATCTGCGAGATCACATCGTTCAGGCTCTCGAGATGCTGCACGTTGAGTGTCGAGATGACATTGATGCCCGCGTCGAGGATCTCCTCGACCGACTCCCACCGCTTCTCGTGACGCGTGCCAGGGACATTCGTGTGGGCGAGTTCGTCGACGAGCACCCAGCGCGGGCGGCGGGCGATCACCGCGTCGGTATCGAGCTCCTCGAAGATCGCGCCCCGATACTCGATCTTCTTCGTCGCAATCGACTCGAGGCCCGCCATGAGCGCTATCGTCTCGGGGCGCCGATGGGGCTCCACGAAGCCGACCACAAGGTCCTCACCTCGCGACGCGCGACGCTGTGCCTCGGCGAGCATCGTGTAGGTCTTGCCCACACCGGGCGCATAGCCGAGGAAGATCTTGTGGCGACCACGCGAGCGCGTGCTGTTCTCTATCTCGTCGCTCATCGGCGGCTCTCTTGAGTCGGGCTCAACGATCGGGAGTTCAGGATGGCGGAGGCACGGCTCACGCACCTCCCGCCGCACTGCTCGCGTCTCCCGAGCTTCGTCGGCCGATCGCGAGAGCCTGGTCCCTCAGCGCTACAAGGGTCACCCTGCGGAAGAAGTGCGTCAATGCCTGGCCCACCTCGTCGGGGGGCAGCACAGTGCCGGACCGAACACGAGCGAGCAGGTCGTCCGGGTCGGAGTCGACGACGACGATCTCCCCCGCGTCGACTATCTCGTCCGGTACCGTCTCAACAACACGCACGCCGGCAACCTGGTAGACGTAGTCATTGAGGCGCTGGACGTGCTGGACGTTCAGCGTAGACAGTACGCCGATACCTGCATCGAGAATCTCCACAACCGACTGCCAGCGCTTCTCGTGACCCTCCCCAGGGATGTTGGTGTGTGCGAGTTCGTCGACGAGCACCCACTGCGGGTTCCGAGCGATGACCGCACTGGTGTCAATCTCGGTGAACTCTCTTCCGCGATACGAGATCTTCTTGAGCGGGATACAGTGCAATCCATCGATCAGCGCCATGGTGTCAGACCGTGTGTGCGGCTCGAGGTACCCGACAGCGACGTCCTCGCCGCGCGACGCGCGCAGTCGCGCCTCGACGAGCATGGCGTACGTCTTGCCGACTCCCGCGGCATAACCCAGGAAGATCCGATGGGGACCGCGGGCACACGTCGAATCGTGCCCTGCGTCCGCCGCGGTTTGGCACGACGTAGCCGGTGGTTTAGCTTCTGGTCGGTCCGCTGCAGATCCACCGTTGCCGCCATGAAGGTGACGGCGACCGTGCAGTGCCCTGCGACTCACGTCATCGCTGTCCTTCAAGCTGGTCGAGCGCGAGGTTCAGCTCGAGGACGTTGACACGCGGCTCGCCGAGGAAACCCAGTTGTCGTCCCTGCACATGCTCGGCGACCAGGTCTCGCACGCGTGCTTCTTGCAGACCCCGCGCACCTGCCACACGTGCGGTCTGTAAGTACGCGGAGTCCGGAGAGATGTCGGGATCCAGCCCACTGCCGGACGAGGTCACGAGATCGACGGGGACTTCGCCTCTCCGGGCGCCGGGATTCGTGGCGACCACTTCGGCGACGCGCGATGTGACCGCCGACACCAGCGACTCGCTCGTCGGGCCGAGGTTCGAGGCGGAGGAGGCCATCGCGTCGTACCCCTCTGCGCCGGCTGCGGATGGCCGCCCGTGGAAGTAGCGATCAGACGTGAAGGACTGGCCGATGAGGGAGGATCCGACCACACGGCCTTGGGCCGTCGCTAGGCTGCCGTCGGCCTTGTCGCCGAACAGCACCTGAGCGATGCCGGTCACCGCAAGTGGATAGAGGATGCCGGTCACAAGGAGAGAGAGCAACGCCAACCGCAGCGCAACCATGAAGGCTCGTCTCACGTCTCGCTCCTATCCGATTCCGAGTGCCACAAGCACGACATCGATCGCCTTGATACCGACGAACGGAAGAATGATGCCGCCGAGGCCGTAGACGAGCAGGTTGCGGCGCAAGAGGGCACCCGCCCCGACCGGCCGGTATGCAACGCCGCGAAGTGCAAGCGGGATCAGCGCGACGATGATGAGCGCGTTGAAGATAACCGCGCTCAAGATCGCTGACTCCGGCGAATGAAGGGCCATCACGTTGAGGCTCTCCAGCGGACGATACGTGGTCACGAAGAGCGCCGGTATGATCGCGAAGTACTTCGCCACATCGTTGGCGATCGAGAACGTGGTGAGGGAGCCACGCGTCATCAGCAGTTGCTTGCCGATCGCGACGATCTCGATGAGCTTCGTCGGATCCGAGTCGAGGTCGACCATGTTGCCGGCTTCCTTGGCTGCGCTCGTGCCCGTGTTCATCGCTACGCCCACGTCCGCCTGGGCGAGCGCGGGCGCATCGTTGGTTCCGTCGCCCGTCATCGCCACGAGCTTGCCGATCCCCTGCTCCTTGCGGATGAGTTCCATCTTCGTCTCGGGCGTCGCTTGCGCGAGGAAGTCGTCGACGCCGGCCTCCTTGGCGATCACCGCGGCAGTGATCGGGTTGTCACCAGTGATCATGACCGTGCGGATGCCCATCGCACGCAGCTGATCGAACCTCTCGCGAATACCGCCCTTGACGATGTCTTTCAGGTGTATGACGCCGAAAGCCCTATGGCTGTCAGCCACGACGAGCGGGGTGCCGCCCTGCTCGGAGACTCCGCGGACGAGCTGATCGAGCTCCGCGGGTACAGATCCCCCAAGCGATGTGACCCAGTCGGTGACTGCGTCCGCCGCACCCTTGCGGATCTGCGTGCCGTCCAAGTCGACGCCGCTCATGCGGGTTTGAGCCGTGAACGGCACGAACACGGTGCCCTCCGCGCGGAGGTGCCTCTCGCGGATACCAAACTGCTTCGCCAGCACCACGATCGACCGGCCCTCAGGCGTTTCGTCGGACAGTGAAGCCAGCTGAGCTGCGTCCGCGAGTTCTGTCTCTGTCACTCCGGGGACTGGCAGGAACTCAGCGGCCTGTCGGTTGCCGAACGTGATCGTGCCGGTCTTGTCGAGGAGCAGCGTGTCCACGTCACCGGCAGCCTCCACAGCCCGCCCCGACATCGCGAGTACGTTGCGCTGCACGAGACGGTCCATTCCCGCGATGCCGATGGCGGAGAGCAGGCCACCTATGGTTGTGGGGATGAGGCACACAAGTAGGGCAATGAGCACGCTCACCGACACGACGCTCTCCGAGTATGTCGCGAATGATTGCAGGCTGACCACGACCAACAGGAAGATTATGGTCAGCACGATGAGAAGGATATCCAGCGCGACCTCGTTCGGTGTCTTCTGGCGGCTCGCCCCTTCGACGAGCGAGATCATCCGGTCGAGGAAGGTCTCGCCGGGGTCCGAGGTTATGCCGACGACAATCCGGTCGGAGAGAACCTTCGTACCGCCGGTCACTGCGGAACGATCCCCTCCGCTCTCGCGGATCACCGGCGCCGACTCGCCGGTTATCGCCGACTCATCGACCGAGGCGATGCCTTCGGTAACGTCCCCGTCGCCGGGAATGATCTCACCGGCGGTCACGACAACCACATCGCCACGGCGGAGTTGCGAGGCTGGTACCACCTCGATGGCATCGCCGACGACCAGGTTCGCCATCGTGTCGGTCCTCATCGTCCGAAGAGCATCGGCCTGTGCCTTGCCCCTTCCCTCAGCCATCGCCTCGGCGAAGTTCGCGAACAGCACCGTAAACCACAGCCACGATGCAATGCCCGTGAGGAACGCTGCCTCGGCGGTGCCGTCCATGATGGCCCGCAGCGCGTAGACGCTCGTGATCACGCTGCCTACCTCGACAACGAACATGACCGGGTTGCGATACAGCGTGCGTGGGCTGAGCTTCACGAAAGCGTCGGCCACCGCTCGCCCAATAAGGCGCGGATCGGCGAACAGTCCCTGCCGCTGTCGGCGGCCGGTCGGCTGCTCGTGGGCGTCGGTGAGTCTGACTCTGGTCACGGCAGCCTCCTCAGAACAATCGTCCGGCGAGCATGAGCAAGTGCTCGACGATCGGTCCGAGCGCGTAGACCGGGAAGAACGTGAGTGCTCCGACGATAAGGATCACGCCCACCAGCAGGCCGACGAAGAGCGGCCCCGTTGTGGGGAAGGTGCCCGAGGACGGCGGCGCGACCTTCTTGCAGGCCATCGAGCCGGCGATGCCAAGGACGGGGACTATGAACAGGAACCGGCCCGCCAGCATCGCGGAGCCCAGGGCGATGTTGTAGAACGTCGTGTTTGCGGACAGACCGGCGAACGCCGAGCCGTTGTTGCCGACCGCCGAGGTCACCGCGTAGAGGATCTCGGAGAGACCGTGAGGCCCGAGGTTGAGTCTGGAAGCGAGCGCCGACGGATAGATCGCGGCGAATCCAGCGACGAGCAGGATGCTGCCCTCCAGCGCGAGGATCGCAAGCATCGCAAGCTTCATGTCGGCCGGCCCGATCTTCTTGCCGAGGTACTCGGGAGTTCGGCCGACCATGAGTCCTGCTATGAACACGGCCAGGATCGCAAAGACGAGCATGCCATAGAGGCCCGATCCGACTCCCCCGAATACGATCTCCCCGAGTGCGATGTTGAGCATCGCCATGCCGCCGGCTAGCGGCGTGAAGCTGTCGTGGCTCGCGACGACAGCACCGCAGGAGGCCGCCGTCGTGGCATTCGCGAAGAGCGCGCTTTGGGCGATGCCGAGGCGCACCTCTTTGCCCTCCATGTTCCCACCCGGCCGACCGGAGGCTGCAGTAGTATCCGCTCCTGCACGGACGAGATTCGGATTGCCCGCGCGTTCGAAACCGTAGATGGTCGACAACCCGATCACGAAGAGCACGACCATCGCGGCGAGCAGCACCCAGCCTTGGCGGGTGTTGCCCGCCATCTTCCCGAACATGTACGTCAGTCCGGCGGGGATGATGAGAATGGCGAACGCCTCAAGGAAGCTCGTAAGTGGCGTTGGGTTCTCGTACGGATGGGCCGAGTTCGCGTTGAAGAAGCCGCCGCCGTTCGTGCCGAGCTCCTTGATCGCCTCCTGCGACGCGACCGGCCCCTGAGCGATGGTCTGCGTGGCGCCTTCGACAGTATTGACCTCTTGCGGTCCTCGGAGGTTCTGGATGACGCCCTGCGAGGCAAGCGCGAGCGCGATCACCAGGCTCATCGGTAGCAGCACGTAGAGGGTCGCGCGGGTCACGTCGACCCAGAAGTTGCCGATGGTGCGGCAGGCGGCGCGCGTGAGGCCGCGCACGAACGCTACCGCGATGGCGATGCCGACCGCCGCCGAGATGAAGTTCTGCCACGTGAGCCCGGCCAGTTGGCTAAGATAGCTCACACCCGTCTCGCCGCCATACGCCTGCCAATTCGTGTTTGTGACGAAGGACACGGCCGTATTGAAGGCCAGCTCACTCGGCATCCCCGGGACATGAGCAGGATTGAGCGGTAGCACGCCCTGCAATCGCAGGATGACGAAGAGGACGGTGAAACAGACCATGCTGAACGCCAGCATGGAGCCTGTGTAGATCACCCAGCTCATCTCGCCCTCGGGGTCAACACCGACGACACGGTACAAGGCGCGCTCGACGGGCGCCATGACGCGGTGCAGGAACGTGCGCTCGCCCGAGAACACGCGCGTCAGGTACGTGCCGACAGGCTTGGCCACGGCGACGAGCAGCACGACATAGAGCGCGAGCTGGACCAGATCGAGGATCGGCATCCGCTACCGCCTAGAGTCGCTCGGGGTTTATCAGCGCCCAGAACAGGTAAAGCAGCAGCCCCAACGCAATCAGGCCGACGATGATGTTCTCGGCACTCATCTGCCGCCCACCATCCGGTCTAGGAGCTGCGCGTATGTGAAACACACGCCGAAGAAGAGCGCCGCTCCGGCGAACAACAGCAGGTCCACAACAACCGACATGCGACTCCTCCGCTCCCGAGCACCGGCCGAGGATGACCTCTTCAAGCAGGTCGGGAACCTATCTTGACCGTACTTGATTGACCGTACTTGACAATCTTCGAACTGCATAGGCGGCGGGGGGCGGCGGAGATCAGCCTGTGGGCGGGTCGTCTGACTCCACGCCGCGGTCCCGCACCTTGGACGTCCAGGCGGTGTCATCCCAGAAGCGCTGTTCGTGCCGACCCCACGGGTCTCGAAACCAGCTGGCCGGTGGCACGGGGGGAGCCGCGACAGGACGGGGCGTCTTTGTGACGCGGACCAGGATGGCGACGACGAGGGCGAGGAGGATGAGCGGCACCACGACCGCTCCGCAGACGAGTAGCCACTGCATGCCCGTGGGCAGTTCCACTGTCACCGCGATTCCATCCTCAGCTTCCGCAGCTCGAAGCCGCACTGCACGTGCGGTCTGCGTAGGAGGATATGACAAGAGGCCCCGGCAAGGTTGCCTGGGGTCCCTTGCGGTTCTGGTGGGTCATAGTGGAGGTACTTGTAACCTGTGGACGAACCGCTCGATATCCGGGGCAACGGGTGTCGTTGGTCGCGGCTACATACTCTTCGGCAGCGATAGCCTCGCCCAGATGAGGTTCGACGAGCCATCCGTCCGGACTATGCAGCCGCACGACACGAGCGCGGACATCTCCCGCAGCTGCCGCCAATAGCGCGGCGACTGGCTCTCATCCGCGTAGCCTATCCGAACGCCGTTCACCCAGACCTCGATCGGAGTAGCGTTCAGATGGTCTGGCGGCACCGCCTTCAAGATCGCGAAGTAGAAGAGCTCCAGATGGGGCGGAAGGGCCCCAAAAGCTCCCTTCAGAACCTCCTGGTTCTCGAGCTCACACACGAGGACTGATCCGCGCTCACCACTGACCTGGATGACCTCTTCGGGCGCTGTCAGGAGTCCCATGTTCTCTCCGATCAACCTTCGGTTCCCAAGGATGCTCGAACCGCCAGGTCCTCCGCGACGGCCGCTTCCCGATTCCTCGGTCCGACACCATCACATCGGGGCCGAGGAGATTCTATCCAGTCCGCGTTAGCGGCGCGCAAAGTCAGGCTTCGTCGCTGCAAATCTTCCGCAAAGATGGCACGAAGGTGCCGCGGCACTCGTCGTCGATCTCAACGTCACCGGCTGGACGCCCGGCTGCAGGCGGTTCCGCGGGCATGGCAAGGAAGCCCCACCGACGTGACCTCGGTCGGCGCAGGCTCTGCGAGGACCTGGTCACACCGCGCTACGAAGGCTGCGTTCTCCCGTGACACCGTGAGCGACCCGTTCAAGGACAAGGCTGGACCTAGGCTCCACGTGCTGGTCAAGCTGCTGCCGACCATCACGTTGGTCGTGGCCGCTCTTCTCAGCCGCTAGCGTCCGCCTACGAGGGCGCCCGGGCGGTCGCCCGAGTCACGAGTCGGGCACATCATCACGCATCGCGCGGCGCGGCGATGGATAGACTACGCGCAGCAGATACGCGATCTGCTGGATTGCCGCCAGGATCACAACAACACCCAGGATGGTGGCGAACCACTGCGGGAGCGCCGAGGAGAACTTCAGCGCTGACGCAACCACGGCGAGCGCGCTCAGCACGAGAAAGACGGCCTGAAGCACTACCCACGGGCCACGCCCGAGACGACCGAAGTCTCCGGCAGGACGCCGCAGCGCGCTCACCAGAACCGCGACCGCTCCGGCGACGATCGCAAAACCGACGCCGTACACGAGCCAGAAGAACCAGCCCTGGACGAGCAGGGTGTCGTGCACTAGCCGGCGACCTCCGCGAGCTTGCGGACCACGGAGCGGAAGATGACCTGGCCATCGGTGCCGCCACCCAGGGGGTCGACGACGCGTTCGGGATGCGGCATGAGGCCGAAGACGTTCCCACGCTCGTTGCAGATGCCGGCGATGTCATCGAGCGCGCCGTTGGGTGCCGACCCGCCCTCGGCACGGCTGCCGTCCACCTCGCAGTAGCGCAACACCACCTGGCCCTTCGCGTTCATCCGCTTGAGTGTCTCGGGATCGCAGATGAAGTTGCCCTCGTTGTGATTGATCGGGATCGTGAGGACCGTCCCGGGCCCGGCATCGAGCCACTCGCTCAGGCGACTTTCCACCCGAAGGTGTACGGGCTTGCATATGAACTTGAGCCCGCGGTTCCGCAGCAGAGCACCCGGGAGCATGTGGGCCTCGGTGAGGATCTGGAACCCATTGCAGATGCCGATGACGGGCCCGCCCCTCTCGGCGAAGCTCATGACCTCGGACATGACGGGCGAGAAGCGCGCCACGGCGCCGGTTCGTATGTAGTCGCCGTACGAGAAGCCACCGGGAAGCACGACTGCGTCGAACCCGGTGAGATCGGTGTCGCCATGCCAGATGTAGTCGGCTTCGTAGCCGAGAAAGCGCACGGCATGGACAACGTCTTGCTCGCAGTTCGAACCAGGGAAGACGACGACGCCGAAGCGCATCCGACTCACTCCTCGACCGTCTCGATGCGGTAGTCCTCGATGACCGGATTCGCGAGCAGCCGGTCGCACATCTCGCGCACGATCTCGAGCGGTGCGTCCGCGTCCAGCTGAACGTACTTGCCGATCTTCACGTCGTAGACGCCCTGATAGCCCAAGTTCAGAAGAGCGCGCTTGGCCGTGGCACCAGGAGGGTCGAAGATCCCTGCCTTGTATGTGACGAAGATCTCGTAGCGCGCCATCCCATCTTCCTTCCTGCCTCAGTCGTCCCCGGGCTTCCAGTCCGCGGCCTTCTTCTCGGGCGCTTCCTTCTTGTCAGCGTCGTCCTTGCCTGACTCCGTGCCCCGAGTTGCGGTCCAGGGCAGGAACTGCCTCAGCCCGCTCAGGGAGGAGGTCCCGTGCGCTTCGGTTCGCTTCCCGCCACCCTGCGCAGCCTTGATCGCGGGCCGAACCTTGGCGAAGTCGATGAAGAGCGCACCGAACATGAGCGCATAGGCCAGCCCGATGATGATGTAGCCGACGGTGCTGGGCGTGCGGAACTTCCAGAGGTAGATGACCGACAGCACAACCGCCACGCCTAGCATGCCGAACGAGAACTTCTGCAGGCGCTTGACCTCCGGCGAAAGCTGGACCTTGGGAGTGAGGCGTCGCGAGGAGCTCGACCTGGTCTTCGATGAGCTCGACGAGGAGCTCGACGAACTGCCGCTCGCATTCGAGCGCTTGGGCTTCGCGGCCGCCGCGCTCTTGCGCGTGCTTCCGACCTTTGAATCCTTCTGGTAGCGCTTGTTCAGGGGGCTGCGCCGTGCCATCTAGCGCACCTCACCTTCAGGCTCGAACGATTGTCCGGTGATGAGCTCGTAGGCTTGAATGTAGCGCTCGCTGGTGCCCTTGATGACGTCGGGAGGAAGCTTCGGCGCCGGCGGGGTCTTGTCCCACCCGCTCGCCTCGAGCCAGTCCCTGACGTACTGCTTGTCGAACGAAGCTTGCGACCGCCCTGGCTCGTAGTCGTCTGCCGGCCAGAAGCGGCTCGAGTCCGGCGTCAGGACCTCGTCCACGAGCGTGAGGTCGCCGTCCACCAGCCCGAGCTCGAACTTGGTGTCGGCAATGATGATGCCCCGGCTGGCCGCGTGGTCCCGCGCGGCCAAGTACAGGCTCACGGAGGTCGACCTGAGCGTCTCGGCTCGATCCGCTCCGACGATCTCTGTCAGCTGCTCGAAGGAGATGTTCTCGTCGTGCGTCCCTATCTCGGCCTTGGTCGATGGCGTGAAGAGGGGCTGAACCAGGCGGTCCGATTCCCGAAGCCCGCGGGGAAGTGCGACGCCGCACACCGTTCCGCGTTCCCGGTACTCCTTCCAGCCCGACCCGGCGAGATAGCCGCGCACGATGCACTCCACCGGGAACACGCTCGCCTTCTTCACGAGCATGAACCGGCCTCGGAGCCAGTCGGCATACGGCGCGAACTCGCTCGGCAGATCCGCCACGTCCGTCGAGAGCAGGTGGTTCGGCACGATGTCGCCGAGAAGGCCGAACCAGAAGACGGACAGTCGGGTGAGAACCTCCCCCTTGTGCGGGATCTCGTCGGGCAAGACGACGTCGAACGCGCTGATCCTGTCCGAGGCCACGAGCAGCAGTTTGTCGCCGAGGTCGTAGAGGTCGCGCACCTTGCCCTGGCTGTCAGGACGAAGGTCGATCGGCTGCTGCACTGGGACGGGTCCTTTCAGAAGGCGGCCGAAGCTGGCGCCGCATCTCCAGCGCGCAGGGCGCACTCGGCGGGCACGGCTTCGCGGTCATTGTAGGGGAAGGACAACGCGCCCGCGAGAAGCGGTCGTCTGGGGTGTCAGGACAGTATCTTCCAACCCTGAAAGTACGTCAGCGCAGCCGCTCCGTGCAGGGCCGCCGCGCCGAGAAGGACGAATGCGAACGTCTTATGCACGCGGAGATGGAGCGCCCCCTTGAAGTGGATCACGCGCAGGCCGATGAGCGCCTGGATGATGAGCAGCGTGGCCATCATCAAGCCGCCGACGATGAGATAGGTGGGCGTGAGCGCAATTCCGAGGATCATTAGCCCTCCGTGAGGCCGAAGCCGTCAGCTGTCGTCGCGGGGTGCTCAGTCTGCACCCGAACGCCGCGAGCCCCTCTCGGCTAGACGATACCCTATCGGGTGGGTGGAGGAGCGCGAACACGCACTCGAGCCCGGCACGCGAGCAGAGCGAGAACCCGGTGAGCATGGCCCGCGTCCAAAGGTTGATGCACGTGCACGAGGAATCGTGTCGCCGCCTTATGGGCAGCAACCGTCCGAACGGCGTGGCGAAGGAGGCACTGCTATGAACCGCGTGATGACCGTGGCCCTGTCGCTGGTTCTGGCCGTCGTGCTCACCGGGTGCGCGAATCGCCCACCGAGCGGATCGCCAGACATCCACGGAGTCGTGACTTCGCTCGACGGCGGCACCAACGGCACGCTCTCCTTGCGGGTCGTGTGGGACAAGGATCTCGGGACGCAGCTGCAATACGATGCCGCGCAGGTCTACGTCACTTCGAAGACGCGTGTGTTCGCGACGACCACGGGCAACGTCGCCGACGCGACCAAGATCCCCTCGACGCAGCTTCGCGTTCGAGACATCGTCGAGGTCTGGTTCACGGGCGCGGTGCGCGAGTCCTACCCGGTCCAGGTCGACGCGAGCGACGTCGTTGTGCTCGGACAGCTGGACGCGAGTCAGCCTCTGCCGACGCCCCCCGGGCTTGCGCCGCCGGAATCCGGCCAATAGCGGGCACAGGCACCGCTAGGGCAGGAGCCCCTTCGCACTGGGGAACCTCAACGTGAACGCCGTTCCGCCTTCAGGGCGGCGCCTGGCGCACACCGTTCCCTGGTGCCGCTCCACGATCTCCTTGACCAGGGCAAGACCGATGCCCAGGCCTCCAGAAGTCCGGTCTCGGGCCTCGTCGGCGCGCCAGAACCGCTGGAAGACGTGATCCAGGTCCTCTTCGGCGATGCCGACGCCGCTGTCCGCTACTTCTACGACCGCTTCGTCGCCTTCGCGGCGCACAGCGACGACCACGCGTCCGCCGGCCGGTGTGTAGCGCGCGGCGTTCGACAGCAGGTTGCCTATGGCCTGAACCAAGCGGTCCGCATCCCCCTCGACCCACACACCGTCACTCACATCGAGCGAAAGCGTGAGGTCGCATGACTCGTAGAGCGCGCTGTGGGCGTCCACGGCAGTCCGGGCCATGTCGGCGAGGTCGACGCGCGACATGCGCATGGGAGTCGATCCGCGTTCAAGCCGGGTCAACTCGAGTATCCCGTCGGCAAGTCGCGAGAGGCGCACGGTCTCGTCTCGTACCGTCGACAGCCGCTCCTCATCGACGGGCAGCACCCCGTCCTGCATGGCCTCAACGGTTGCCTGGATCGCCTGGAGCGGGGTACGCAGTTCGTGAGCGACGTCGGCGGTGAGCCTGCGTTCGAGCTCTCGGTCGGCTTCGATGGCGTCTGCCATCTCGTCAAACGTCCTGCCGAGCAAGCCGATCTCGTCGCTCCCCGACATGTTGGTCCTGGCCGACTGATTCCCCGAGCGCAGTTCTTCGGCGACCTCCGTCACCTGCTCGATGGGCTTGACCATGCGCCGGGCGTACAGAAGACCGGCCGCCGAGGACATCACCACGGCGATAACGGCAGCCAGGCTCAGAGCGTAGAAGGAGCTGCTCCGGAACTGAAGGTCCTTCTGCGTGAGCAGCCCGTGGGTCCCGTAGTTCCAGACCTTGACCGTCGCGATGGTGCTGCCATTGATGTTCACGGGTGCGGTGACCGTGTACCCACCGGCCTCCGCGGCCCGCAACGGCTGCTCCGGCAGACCCTCGCTCAGGAAGCCCCCCATGGCGCTGTCGTCGTAGATCACGTTGCCGCGGGAGTCGATCACCTGCAGACCGAAGGCGCTCATCATGCCGTAGCGCGGAAGCTGTGAAAGCGCGTCGACCGTGAACTGTCCGTCTTGGGTGTAGGACCTCGAGAGGAGTGTCGCGGCATTGTTGGCAGAGGTCTGCAGGTTGCCTTGGACGTACTGCCGGAACTGCGATCCCCACATGGCCGAGATCAGGAGCGCGGCCAGAAGAGCCGTCAGCGCCGCGACCGCGGCGAACGCGATCGCCAACCGCCGGCCGAAGCTGCCTGTGAGCGTCCTCAGTCGCACGTTGGGCTACTCATCCTTCGGAGCCTCGAACCGGTAGCCCACCCCGTGCACCGTGTAGATGAACCGCGGCTCGCGCGGGTCGTCGTCCAGCTTTGCCCGCAGGTTCTTCACGTGGCTGTCTATCGTGCGTTCGTAGCCTTCGAAGTCGTATCCCAGGACCTTCTCGACGAGCTCCATCCGTGAGTACACGCGCCCGGGATAGCGAGCCAGAGTGACGAGCAGCTTGAACTCGCTGGCCGTGAGGTCGAGTTCCGTGCCGCCGAGAAACGCCTTGTGCCCGGCGATATCGACCTCCAGGTCGCCGTAGACGAGTCGGTCGCGCTGTGGCTCCTCGGTCACATGCGCCCGGCGCAGCAGCGCACGAACACGAGCGACCAGCTCGCGTGGCGAAAAGGGCTTCACGAGGTAGTCGTCCGCGCCGAGCTCAAGGCCCGCTATACGGTCCTCTTCCTCACCTTTCGCGGTGAGCATGATGATCGGCACGTCAGAGGCGTCCCTGATGCGGCGGCAGACTTCCTCTCCGGAGACCCGGGGCAACATGAGGTCGAGCACGATGGCATCGAACTGGTGCTTGCCGAACTCGTCCAGGGCGATCTGCCCGTCGGCAGCAGGTGTGACCCAGAACCCCTCACGCTCCAGGTACGCGACAACCACGTCGCGTATGGACTTCTCGTCCTCGACGACGAGTATGCGCCGAGTCTGCGTGGTCAATCTGCACCTCCGTCGGAACCGTTCCCCCGCGTGCCCTGCCGCAAAGCATAGGCCGCTGGACGCCGCTGAGC